>NZ_JAEKIA010000009.1 GCF_016405145.1 Schaalia cardiffensis | reverse complement strand
GCAACATTCCGAACCCGGAAGCTAAGCCCAACAACGCCGATGGTACTGCACCCGACAGGGTGTGGGAGAGTAGGAAACCGCCGCAACCACACCACAAAAAAGGGGGTGGGGGGTAGAGCCTTTGGAAGGAGGGAACACGTTCGTGTTCCTTGCTTCCCGATGCTCCCCCCCCCACCCCTCTTTCACACACACCAATGTCTGCAAGTGGTGCACCAGACACGCCAACACACAACCGGGTGCAAACCCGGATCACCACACACACACGCACAAACCCAATCTCCAACGACAACGAGTGGCGCACCAAACACAGCAATCAAGTCCTACGTCGCCCAGTTTCTTAGCTCCAAGGTGAAACACTGGACTCTATGACCGAATCGCAGAATTCATCAGAGTCGGCTTTAGCTCCTGCCTTGGCCGATGCAGATCCGCACTCGCCGCAACTGCTTCACAACGTCGCAGACCCTCATGAGGCCCTTCGGGAAGCTCATGACCGTCTTGCCCATCAATCACAAGTCGTACTCAGACTTGGTCAGATGCTCCTCGCCTCGGGCGCAAGTGCGTATCGTGTCAAAGCATCAATGGCGACTCTCGCCCATGCGGTAGGAATCTCAGAACACCGTGCGCAGGTCACCTATACAGAGATCATTGCAACCTCATATGCGAACGGGACTTTCCGCACGGGGCTCGCCGAGCAAAGGACCATGGGGGTCAACGCAGATCGTATCGACCGTTTGAACAATCTCGTCGCCTCACTCAAGGGCAGGACGGTCCTCGCAGAGGATGTCGCACGCTCCCTCGACGAGATCGAAAAGGCAAAGCCTCTCTACGACTGGTTCTTAAACGCCGCAGCCTCTGGCCTTGCTTGCGCCGCCTTCTCCTTCTTGAACTCCGGTGGATGGGTGGAGTGTTCGGCGGTTGCCGTCGCGGCCTTTTTTGGTCAGGCGATGCGCCGACAGATGCTGCATCGGCGGATGAATCACTTCGGTGTCTGGATGGCCTGTGGAGGCCTAGCAGCCTTCATCTACATCCTCCTCGTTGCTCCTGCTCAGCAGTTCCTCGGCCTCGAACCCACACACCAGGCGGGCTTCATTTCTGCGCTCCTCTTCCTCGTCCCCGGCTTCCCGCTGGTCACAGGCATCATCGACCTGGTGCGCCACGACTTCCAAGGGGGGATTGCCCGCTTGACCTATGTCTTTATGCTCTTGGTCTCAGCGGGAGTTGCGACATGGACGGTCTCGACCCTCTTCCACTGGTCCGTGACCCCGGAGTACTCCTATGTGCTGCCGCTGTGGCTCTTGTACATCCTCAGGGCCCTGACAAGTTTTGTCGCGGCCTTCGGTTTCGCGTTGCTGTTCAACTCGCCCCTGAAGGTCGCCGCGGTAGCTGCCACGATTGGCGCCCTCATCAACACGGCTCGTCTCCTCCTCGTCAATGAAGCTCATATGCAGGTGCCTGCAGCGGTTGGTCTTGCCGCTTTAGCTGCGGGTCTACTCGCAACCTTCGCGGCCTCGAAGACTCGTTTTTCTCGAGTAACCCTGTCGGTACCTGCCGTCGTCATTATGATCCCGGGCGTGCCCCTGTATCGCTCTCTCACCTATCTCAACAACGGCCAGATGATCGAGGCTCTGACGGCTCTGTTCACCGTTATCTTCACAATCGTCGGCATCGGGATTGGGCTTGCAGTCGCCCGCATGCTCACTGATCGCAATTGGCTCCAAGAAGCCCCGATGGTGGGTGTTCCCGCCCTCGAGCCCCTCGAATAGTTTCTCCCTGCTCGAGCCCTGAGCAAGTTGGGAAGGACGAGGACGACCACTGTGCCCCAGAGGGCGAGGACGGGGGTGCTTTGCCTCAGCGGGCAGAGGACGAGGCCGAGGACCCTGTGTATCAGGGCAGGGCATATTCTCGGACGCGCCGGTCAACGCCCGCGGATATAGTCCCAAGAGTTTTACTGGGCAAAGACAAAGCGGCAGTTGAGAATTGCTCAGCCCCGGGGGTACACACGAGCGCAGGTCGAAGCGCCAAGGAGGACCGAAGCACACACCAGCGCGCAAAGGAGCACAGAAAGCGCCAGAAAAGCGTCAGTAAGAAAAGACCCAAGAGCACAAATACGAGGGAGGTGCTCAGTACTGAAGCCACAGCACTGAGCACCTCCCCGCATAGGAACCCGAAGGGCGCGCCTCACATACCGCCGAGAATCTGGGCGACAAGGATCTTGCCGACCATCGCAATCGGGTAGATGAGCGCATAACCGAGGGCGACTCGCGGATCGGAGTTCGTACGACCATTCGCGAAGGCAAGAACCGCAGGCTGAGTCTGAGCGCCGCCGAGCAGACCTGAAAGCTGCGTGCCACCCATCTTGAAGATCCAACGCATCGTCACGTAAATGCCGACCGCCATGATCGTCGTCATGATGAAGCCGAGCACTGCAATCTTGATCCACGCGCCAGAGGTGAAGGCATGGGCGATCTGTCCGCCCGCATTCGCGCCGGCCTGCGCGAGGAAGACCAGAAGCCCGAGCTCAGAGAGCACTTGGCTCGCAGTGAAAGGAAGAGCCGTCACAATCGGTCCAATGCGGCCCAGTCGGCCGAAAATCAGACCGACGATCAGGGTGCCCGCAGCAGAGCCGATCGAGAAGTACTCGCCCGAGGGAGTGAGGATCGGCAGCTCACCAATCGCGATGCCAAGAGCCATGCCCAAGCCAAGTGCAATGGGGTTGAGATCGGAAAGCCCACGAGCGGAGTCACCGAAGAACTTCGTGATCGCTTCCATTTTCGAGGTCGGAGCGACAACGCGGACTCGGTCGCCCTGCTGGAGGACCAAGCCGGGCTCGGCGACCATATCGACGTCACCACGGCGCACACGCGAAATAGTGCCCGAGAACTGAGTGGCGAAATCCAGGTCGGCAATGGTCCGACCGGCGACCTTCGGATCCGAGACGGTGACGCGACGGAAATCGAGGTAGCTACGGTCCTGCATGAGCGAGTGAGAGGAGGCGTGGCCGAGTTCTGTGGCGGCGCGTGCAACGAGTTCACGAGGCCCGACAACGGTCACGAGGTCGCCCTGATCGAGGGTGTCCGACATGGAGGGGCGGGTGATCGGGCCGGTTTCTCCACGGCGCAAACGAGAGAAAGTGACCTTCGAACCGAGCTTTTGGTAGATATCGCCGACGAAAGGATGATCGTCGCGCTCAACACGGATCGTCCGGTTCGCAAGAGGCGATGGCTGGTCGCGGTCGTTCTTGCCGTAAGCGAGGGCCGCCATTGAGGCGATGAGCATGCCGATAACGCCGAAGAGGTAGGCGATGGAATAACCGACGGTCGCAGTGGCGAGATCACCGGACGCTTCACCCGCGGCATTGAGAGCAGGAGTGTTCGTGACGGCACCGGCGAAGGTACCGGAGATTAAGGCGATATCCATGCCCATCGCTTTGCCGACGAAGAGGCCGGTGGTCGCGGTGAGAACGTACAAGAGGACCACCGCGAGGATCGGGCCGGTTGCGGTCTTCAGGTTATGGAAGAAGGAGGCGCCGGAGTTGATGCCGATCGCGAAGGTGAAGAGGGTCAGGCCCAGGGTACCGAGCTGCTTCGTCACGACGAGCTCAATGCCGTAGGCCTGAGCCCAGGCAGCGAGTGCGATCGCGAGGAAGAGAACTGCGGCAGCTCCGAGGCCGATTCCCTTGACCTTGACATGACCGAAGGCCATGCCGACGCCGATAAGGAGGAAGAGAAAGAGGACTGGCTGATCGGCCAGAAGCGAGAACACTGTTTCCACAGTCTTGAACTCCGATGTCGTGTGTCGTTGAGGACTCGGGTGCATTATCTCGCGGATCACGATTCTTCCCGTCGGTCCATCGTCCCAAGAGTAAGAAGGAATATGGTTCCGAAGTGTGAGACGTCTCAAGCGAGCGCCCGGGCGCGCTCTACGGTAGAGACGTGCTCAACATTCACGCGCTCGGAATTCGCGTCCTGGTCCTCGTACCCGGGCGTGCGGTTCCTGCTGTGTGAAAACGGATGGATCGCACGCCCAATCCCCAAGGCAAAGGCCGCTGGGGATTTTTTCATGAGATCCACCGATGAAACGAGAGGACCACACAGTGAAGGACACTGCGGCAACACAGACGATGAGCGGCGCTCAAGCGATCGTCGCGAGCCTGGAGGCTCTTGGCGTGAGCGATGTTTTCGGCATGCCCGGCGGAGCCATCCTCCCGACCTACGACCCCCTGATGAGTTCGAAACTCCACCACATCCTCGTGCGCCACGAACAAGGAGCCGCTCACGCAGCCGAGGGCTACGCTCTGGCAAGCGGAAAAGTCGGGTGCGCGATCGTCACCTCGGGGCCGGGCGCGACGAACACCTTGACTGCGATCGCCGACGCGAACATGGACTCCGTCCCCATGGTCGTCATCTCCGGCCAGGTCGGCGCCTCCTTCATAGGAACGGACGCCTTCCAAGAGGCCGACATTGTCGGCGCGGCGATGCCCCTCGCGAAGCACTCCTTCCTCGTCACCGATCCGAAGGACATTCCCTCCCGGATCGCAGAAGCCTTCATCATTGCCTCTTCGGGGCGCCCCGGTCCGGTCCTCGTGGATGTGACCCGCTCCGCTCAGACTGAGTCCCTCGAATTCTCCTGGCCACCGGCCATTGACCTTCCGGGCTTCAAGCTGCCCGCTAAACCCCACAAGAAGCAGGTCCGCGCAGCCGCTGAAGCGATCCTCTCAGCGAAAGCCCCCGTGTTCTACGTCGGCGGTGGCGTGATCCGCGCGAATGCTTCTCAGGATCTCGCGCGCCTCGTCGATGCGACGAACGCACCAGTCGTCACGACCCTGACCGCCAGGGGCGCCTTCCCCGACTCGGATCGGCGCAACCTCGGTATGCCCGGAATGCACGGCACCGTCCCCGCAGTGGGCGCCCTGCAAAGGGCCGACCTCGTCATCGCCCTCGGGGCGCGTTTCGATGACCGCGTCACCGGTCGACTCGACTCCTTCGCCACAGGAGCGAAGGTCGTACACGTCGACATTGACGCCGCTGAAATCTCGAAGAACCGCTACGCCGATGTGCCGATCGTCGGTGATCTCGCTGAAGCGATCCCCGCCCTCGTCACTGAGATCACCGCCTTGAAGAAGAAACGGAAAGCGGCGGATATTTCGCAGTGGTGGGCCTACCTTGAGCGCCTGAAAGAGGAATATCCGCTCGGATGGGTCGACCCGGAGGACGGGATGATGGCCCCGCAGGAGGTTTTGGGGAAGCTGTCGAAGATCGTCGGACCTGAGGCGATCTACGTGACCGGTGTCGGACAGCACCAGATGTGGGCCTCGCAGTTCATCTCCTACGAAGAGCCGCGTCACTTCCTGTCCTCGTGTGGACTGGGCACCATGGGCTATTGCATTCCGGCGGCCATGGGCGCGAAAGTCGCCAAACCTGACACAGTCGTGTGGGCGATCGACGGAGACGGCTCCTTCCAGATGACGAATCAGGAGCTCGCAACCTGCTCGATCAACAAGATCCCGATCAAGGTCTGCCTCATCAACAACTCCGTGCTCGGCATGGTGCGTCAGTGGCAGAACCTCTTCTATGGGCAGCGCTACTCGCACACGACCCTCAACCCCGATGACGGCGAGCAGATCCCGAACTTCGAAATGCTCGCCACCGCCTACGGGATGGCAGCGAGAACCGTGCGCTCCATCGACGAGGTCGACGAAGCGATCGAATGGGCGATGTCCATTAACGACCGGCCGGTCCTTATCGACTTCCGCGTCTCCAAAGAGTCGATGGTGTGGCCGATGGTCGCCGCAGGCGTGTCAAACGATGAAATCCGCTACGCACGGGACATGGCTCCCGATTGGGACCTGGAGGACTGAGAAATGGCTGAGATGCATACGCTTTCCGTTCTCGTGGAGAACAAGCCCGGCGTCCTCATGAGGGTTGCCGCACTCTTCGCGCGCCGCGGCTTCAACATCAAGTCCCTCGCCGTGGGGGAGACGGAACACCCCGAGATCTCGAGGATGACGATCATCGTCGAGGTCGATGAAGCCCCCTTCGAACAGGTGACAAAACAGCTCAACAAGCTGGTCAACGTCATGAAGATCGTCGAACTCGATCCGGAGGAGAAGGTGGAACGCCGCCTCATCCTCTTGAAGGTGCGCGCCGACGAAACCCGTCGCACGAGCGTCTTGCAGGTGGTCGACCTATTCCGAGCCCACGTGGTCGATGTGCAGACCGAAACGGTCGTCATCGAATCCATTGGCTCCCTTTCCAAGCTGGAAGCCCTCTTGCATTCACTTGAGCCTTTCGGCGTCACTGAAATCGTCCAATCGGGCGCCGTGGCCATCGGCCGCGGATCGCGTTCGATCACGGATCAACTGAAGGAGAAATGACAATGACCGAGATCATCTACGACGATGGCGCTGATCTGTCGATCATCCAGTCCAAGAAGGTCGCCATCATCGGCTATGGCTCGCAGGGTCACGCTCACGCCCTCAACCTCAAGGATTCGGGCGTCGATGTGGTGGTCGGTCTTCGTCCCGGCTCCTCCTCCTGGGAGAAGGCCGAGGCCGCCGGCCTTGAAGTGAAGGACGTCCCCGAAGCCGTCAAGGAAGGCGATGTCGTCATGATCCTGGTCCCCGACCAGGTGCAGCGCTTCGTCTACGCCGAGCAGATCGCCCCGAACCTCAAGCCCGACGCGGCCCTGTTCTTCTCCCACGGCTTCAACATCCGCTACGGCTACATCGTGCCCGAGAAGGGACACGACATCTGCATGGTCGCCCCCAAGGGCCCCGGCCACACAGTGCGCCGCCAGTTCCAAGACGGCCGAGGCGTTCCCGCCCTCGTCTGCGTTGAGCAGGACGCCTCAGGTCAGGCGCTCGCCCTCGCCCTGTCCTACGCGAAGGGCATTGGTGCGACTCGCGCCGGCGTCATCGAAACGACCTTCACCGAGGAGACCGAAACTGATCTCTTCGGCGAGCAGGCGGTCCTGTGTGGCGGCGTTTCGCGCCTCATCCAGTACGGCTACGAGACCCTCACCGAGGCCGGGTACATGCCTGAGATGGCCTACTTCGAGGTCTGCCACGAACTCAAACTCATTGTTGACCTCATCAACGAGGGTGGTCTGACGAAGCAGCGCTGGTCGTGCTCCGACACCGCCGAATACGGCGACTATGTGTCCGGCCCGCGTGTTATTGGCCCGCAGGTGAAGGAAGCGATGAAGGAGGTTCTCGCCGATATTCAAGACGGGACCTTCGCGAAGCGTTTCATCGCCGACCAGGACAATGGTGGCCTCGAGTTCAAGGCTTTGCGCGCTGAGGGTGAGAATCATCCGATCGAGAAGACCGGTCAAAAGCTCCGCAAGGCTTTCGGTTGGACCTCGGTTGACACTGATTACACCGACGGCTCCGCCGCCCGCTGATCTCGTCTTCCGCTTGTTACTGGGCGGTGCGGCAGTTTTGAGCTGCCGCACCGCCCAGTCGCGTAATGAAGCTCTCCTGAAACGCAAGGACCTCGAGGCACAAGGGCGTCAAAGCGGGGAGCCTTGGAACGCAGGGACGCCCTCCCCACAGCTCGTGGATGATTCGAGGACGGCGACCAGTGGGCGGACGAGCCTGAAGGGGGAGGCGCGCTTGCTGACAATTAGAGTCATGACGACTCTCAAGCTTGCAGTGATCCCTGGCGACGGCATCGGCAAGGAGGTCGTGCCCGAAGGCCTCAAAGTCTTGGGCGCCGTCCTCGAAGGCTCCGACATCACCCTCGAAACCACGAGCTTCGACTTAGGCGCGGATCGTTGGCACCGCACCGGCGACACCCTCACAGAAGATGACCTCGAGGCGATCAAAACGCATGACGCGATCCTGCTGGGAGCAGTCGGAGACCCCTCGGTCCCCTCCGGCGTGCTCGAACGCGGCCTACTCCTCAAGCTCCGCTTCGCCCTCGACCACTACGTGAATCTGCGTCCCTCGAAGCACTATGAAGGAGTGCCCAGCCCCCTCGTGGCCCCCGAAGGGATTGACTTCATCGTCGTGCGTGAAGGCACTGAAGGCCTCTACTGCGGCAACGGGGGAGCCGTCCGCGTCGGCACCCCCCAGGAGATCGCGACCGAAGTGTCAGTCAACACGGCTTTCGGTGTTGAGCGCCTTGTCCGCTTTGCCTTCGAGAAAGCGAACGCCAGGCCCGCGAAGCACCTGACCCTCGTGCATAAACACAATGTCCTCGTCAACGCCGGGCACCTGTGGCGCCGTACCGTTGAAGCCCTCGGAGCCGAGTACCCCGAGGTTCGCGTCGACTACTGTCACGTCGATGCCGCCACGATCTATATGGTGAGCGACCCGCAGCGTTTCGACGTCATCGTCACCGACAATCTCTTCGGCGATATCCTCACCGACGAGGCCGGGGCCGTCACCGGTGGCATTGGGCTCTCCGCCTCCGGCAATATCAACCCAGAGGGGGCCTTCCCCTCAATGTTCGAACCCGTCCACGGCTCCGCCCCCGATATCGCGGGACAGGGTAAAGCCGATCCGACCGCCACGATCGCCTCCGTTGCGCTCCTCCTCGATCACATCGGACGCGCCGACCTCGCCACAAAGATCGAGGCCGCCATTGAATCCGATATGGCGGCGCGAGCCCAGGCAGCAGCCACAGGGGTTCCGCTCTTGCGCTCGACTTCGCAGATCGGCGACGCCCTCGTCGCAGCCCTCAACTGAGCCGGCAGATCCACTCGGAGTTCTCTTTTCCCGCCTCCCGCCCAGGGGTCACATGACGGAACCCGGGCGGGAGGGGCGCATTACGGCAATATGCTGGAGGCAATCGATTCCTAGGAGCACCCATGTCGACAATGCACGTCCCGACAGAACTCGAAGCTCTTTCCGAGCTGGAGATCTCCACCGCTGAGGAACTCGCAGGCCGATTCCCCCTGACCCCGAATGAGAATCCGGCCTCCCAAGCCGACTATGAACAGGTCATGTCCGAACTCACCTTCGGCAACAAGTTCACCGATCACATGGCGCACATGCGCTGGACGAAGGAAGAAGGCTGGAGCGAGCGAGGAATCATCCCCTACGGCCCACTCGCCCTCACCCCCGGTGCGGCCGTCCTACACTACTCACAAAGCGTCTTCGAAGGCATTAAGGCCTACCGTCACGCCGACGGCTCCATTTGGACTTTCCGCCCCGGCTACAACGCTGCGCGCCTCAACCATTCGGCTTCACGTCTCGCCCTGCCGAAGGTTGATCGCGATGATTTCCTCGCCTCCCTCGTCGACTACGTCCGCGCCGATGAGAAATGGGTCCCCACAGGAGACGGCACAAGCCTCTACCTGCGCCCTCTTCTCTTCGCTTCTGAGGAGTTCCTGGGCGTTCACGCTTCCAGTGTCGTCGACTACTACGTCATCGGCTCCCCTTCGGGCCCCTACTTCACCTCCGGCTTCACCGGCGTTGCGATCTGGGTTGTGAAGGGCTACCACCGGGCGGGCCCCGGAGGCACGGGTTCTGCTAAGTGCGGCGGGAATTATGCGGCCTCCCTCATGCCGCAGCTGCAGGCGGCCGAGAAAGGCTTCTCCCAGGTCTGCTTCCTTGACACATACGAGGAGAAATACCTTGAAGAACTCGGCGGTATGAACATGTTCGTCGTCATGGCTGATGGCACTGTCCGCACCCCCGAGCTCACAGGCGTCATCCTCGAAGGCGGCACCCGCTCTGCGATCTGCAAGATGCTGCGCTCTCAAGGCACACCCGTGCGTGAAGAGATGATCGCTCTCGATGAGCTGGTTGCGGGAATCCGCTCGGGCGATGTCGCGGAGGTTTTCGCCTGCGGCACGGCGGCGGTCGTCACTCCGATCACTCGCCTCGCGAACGACGACTTCGACGTGGAACTCCCGGTCGGCGAGACCACGAAGCGGATCCACAAGCAGCTCACCGACATTCAAATGGGCTACGCGCAAGACCCCTTCGGGTGGATGTACCGATTGGTGTGAACGAATGCCCTGCAGACGTCCAGCGTGCGGTCTTCGCAGGTTCGGGGTAAGCGCGACTCCTAGGCTGAAGCCAGCACCCGAATGAAGGAGAATCCCATGAGCCGCCAGCTCCGTTCCGCCACATCGACCCACGGCCGCAATATGGCGGGCGCCCGTTCCCTCTGGCGGGCAACAGGCATGGGCGACGAGGATTTCGGCAAACCGATCATCGCCGTCGTCAACTCCTTCACCGAATTCGTCCCTGGCCACGTCCACCTGCGCAATATCGGCAAACTCGTGTCCGATGCGATTAGCGCGGCGGGAGGAGTCGCCAAGGAGATGAACACGATTGCGGTCGATGACGGCATCGCAATGGGCCACGGCGGGATGCTCTACTCCCTGCCCTCGCGCGAACTCATCGCGGACTCCGTCGAATACATGGTGAACGCCCACTGCGCAGACGCGATGGTCTGCATTTCGAACTGCGACAAGATCACTCCCGGAATGCTCATCGCCGCGATGCGCTTGAACATCCCGGTTGTCTTCGTGTCGGGAGGCCCGATGGAGGCCGGGAAGAACATTGATCCTTCCGCGATTATCGGCCCCGCGCACAGCGGTCACGGCAACCTCGTTACCGTCATGAACGCGACGGCCAATGATTCGGTCTCCGATGAAGAACTCCTCGCCATCGAGAAGCTCGCCTGCCCGACCTGCGGCTCCTGCTCGGGAATGTTCACCGCAAACTCCATGAACTGCCTGACCGAAGCGCTCGGCCTGTCCCTGCCGGGCAATGGCTCAACCCTCGCGACCCAGGTCGCACGCCGCGATCTGTTCGTGCGAGCCGGCGAACTCATTGTCGACCTGTGCAGGCGCTACTACGAGGAGGAAGACGACTCGGTCCTACCCCGTTCCATTGCGAGCGTGGAGGCCTTCCGCAATGCGATGACCCTCGACATGGCGATGGGCGGCTCATCCAATACGGTCCTCCACTTGCTCGCCGTCGCACACGAAGGCGGAGTCGACTTCGACCTGGAGGACATCGCCGAACTCGGCCGCAGCGTCCCCTGCCTGTCGAAGGTCGCACCGAACCACAACGACTACCACATGGAGGACGTCCACCGGGCCGGAGGGATTCCCCGAATCCTCGGTGAACTCGACCGAGGCGGCTTCCTCTCCCACAAGGTCCACACGATCCACTCGCCCTCGCTCTCCCAATGGTTGGGGGAATGGGACCCGAAATCTCAGAGCGTGTCTGACAAGGCCATCGCATTGTGGAAAGCCGCTCCCGGTAATGTGCGCACCACCGAGCCCTTCTCAACCTCGAACCAGTGGAGCGAACTCGACCTGGATGAAGTACAGGGCTGCGTGCGCGACATTGAACACGCCTACACCGCGAAGGGCGGCCTCAGCGTCCTTTCCGGCAACCTCGCCCCCGAGGGCGCGATCATCAAGGCCGCGGGCATCGACCCCTCCCTCTTCCACTTCGAGGGCCGAGCCCGCGTCATGGAATCCCAAGAAGAAGCGATCGAGAAGATCCTCGACAAGACCGTCCAGGCCGGAGATGTTGTTGTCATCCGTTATGAGGGGCCTGCAGGGGGCCCGGGCATGCAGGAGATGCTCTACCCGACCTCCTTCATTAAGGGACGAGGGCTCGGCAAAGCCTGCGCACTCATCACCGACGGCCGCTTCTCGGGTGGGACCTCGGGAATCTCCGTGGGCCACATCTCCCCCGAAGCCGCTGACGGCGGCCTCATCGGTCTCGTTGAGGACGGCGACCGGATCATCATCGACGTGAACGAAGGACTCTTGCTCCTTGACGTGCCCGAAGAGGAGATCGAAGCTCGTCGGGCCCGTGAAGAATCGCGTGAACACCCCTGGACCCCGAAGAGTCGAGACCGCCTCGTCTCTCCGGCGCTCCAGCTTTACGCGGCCACCGCGATGTCCGCATCGAAGGGCGCCGCACGAGACGTGTCGCGCGTGCTCCGATAAGGCCCGGCACATCAAAGCCCTACTCGGACTCTTCTGAGTTCTTCTTCCTTTGAGTTCTTCGTCGACAGGAACGAACATGCCCGAACACGTCGCACTTTACGACACGACCCTTCGCGACGGCGCCCAGCAGGAGGGGATCTCCCTATCAGTCGCCGATAAGCTCGCCGCCCTGCCGATCCTTGACGATCTTGGAGCCGACTTCATTGAGGGCGGCTGGCCGGGGGCGATCCCGAAGGACACCGTCTTCTTCGAACGCGCCCGCTCCATCCGGATGCGTCACGCGCGCCTGGTCGCCTTCGGTGCGACGACGAGGCCGGGAGTCGCGGCAGCTGAGGACCGGCAAGTGCGGGCCCTCCTTGACTCGGGCGCGCAGATCATCACCCTTGTCGCGAAGTCTGATGTCCGCCACGTTAAGAGGGCTCTGCGCACCAGCGAGGACGAGGGCCTGCGCATGGTGCGCGACACTGTCGCATTCCTTTCCGAGGAGGGGATTGATGTGATGGTGGACCTCGAGCATTTCTTCGACGGGCTTGCTTACGATCCGGACTACGGTATGTCCGTGATGATGGAGGCGGCGCTCGCCGGAGCGGTTGCGGTGATCCTGTGCGACACGAATGGCGGCAGCCTTCCTTCTCAGGTTTCACAGGCGATGAGGCGCGCGCGAGCAATCCTCGATGACGCCGGGTGTACGGGCGTCGTCCTCGGTATTCATGCGCATAACGACACGGGGTGTGCGGTCGCGAATACGATTGCGGCGGTCGAGGCTGGAGCTCGTCAGATTCAAGGAACCGTCAATGGTTACGGGGAGCGGACCGGGAATGCGAATCTTTTGACCTGTGCTGCGAACCTGCAGCTTAAGTGTGGATTTGACGTGATTCCTGAAGAATCGCTGGCGAAACTTGAATCGGTGTCGCGGCGTATATCGGAGCTCGTCAACATCGCCCCCTTCCCGCGTGAACCATATGTTGGCGATTCCGCTTTCGCGCATAAGGCCGGTTTGCACGCCTCAGCGATCCGCGTCGATCCTGACCTTTACCAGCACATCGATCCGGCCACTGTTGGCAACGGCATGAGGATGCTCGTTTCTGAAATGGCCGGAAAGTCCTCGATCGAACTCAAAGCCGAAGAGCTCGGCATTGATTTGGAGTCGCTTCCCAATGCTGCGGCTCGTATTGCCGTGAAGGTGAAGGAACGCGAGGCTGCGGGCTACACCTATGACGCGGCTGACGCCTCCTTCGAACTACTTGCCTTGAACGAGCTCGGGCGCCTCCCGCGTTTCTTGAGGGTCGAGTCCTGGAAAGTCATGTCGCAGGAGATCACCGAGGTTAAGGGCGAGCCTTTCGCCCAGTCCGAAGCGACGGTGAAGATCCACACGGATCGGCGCCATATCCGAACTGCTGAGGGCAATGGTCCGGTGAACGCCCTCGACCGGGCTCTTCGTCATGTCATGACTCGCGACTACCCCGTGTGTGCGGACTTTGAACTCGCTGATTTCAAGGTGCGTATCCTTGACGAGGAGCGCGCCGGAACCGACGCGACGATCCGAGTACTCATTGAGATGAGTGATGGTCATCGCTCCTGGTGGACTGTCGGTATTGGTACCGATGTCATCGAAGCGTCCTGGGAGGCTCTTTTCGAAGCCTACTGGTGGGGCCTGCTGCGTTCGGGAGCGGACTCCTTACTCATTGAATAGGAGCGGACTCTTTGCTCATTGAATAGGATGGCGAGGCCTCTTTCCCGGGCAGCGAGAACACGGCCTTGTCGGCGGGAGTGAGGCTCGCGCGCCTCTTCGCAGATGGGCAGTGAGAACGCACCCGGTGGAAAAGGAAGATTGCCACAAGGATGTGCCTGGCGCGATTCGGGTTCAGCCGATCGTGCGGGAGGCCCAGGGGGTGCAGGAATCAGCGCCCCACGGAAGGGATCAGCGGCGCATACGAGAATCAATGACGCGTGCAGGGAGTAGTGATGAAGGAAAAGAAGGGGAGACGCCCCTCAACTCGTGCGTTTGTGCTGTGATGAGGGAGAATCATCACCATGCATGGTGAATACAAGGTTCCCGGAGGAAAACTCGTTGTCGTCGACCTCGAAGTCGACCAGGACGCCCTCGTCGATGTGACGCTCTCGGGTGATTTCTTCCTCGACCCCGATAGTGCTCTGACACGGATGACGCAGGCCCTGGAAGGGGTGTGCGCCTCCGCTTCTGCGAAAGAGATCGCGGAGCTCGTCGAAGCCTCGCTCGAAGCCGATGACATGCTCATGGGCATCACCCCCGCAGCTGTGGGCGTTGCGGTGAGACGCGCCCTCGGGCATGCCTTGAGCTGGGAGGACATCGATTTCGAGGTCATCCACGGTCCAGTCGTTGACCCGATGGTCAATGTCGCCTTGGACGAGACCTTGGTTGAGGATGTCGCAGCCGGAAGACGCAAGCCCTTCATGCGATTGTGGGAATGGAACGGCCCGCAGGTCGTCATCGGCTCCTTCCAGTCCTACCAGAACGAAATTCAACCCGAAGGGGCGCAACGACACGGTATCTTGGTGTCGCGCCGAGTCACGGGTGGCGGAGCCATGTTCATGGAGCCTGGGAATTGCATCACCTACTCGCTGGTCGTCCCGACCGCCCTCGTCGAGGGGATGAGCTTCGAACAGTCCTATCCCTTCCTCGATCAATGGGTCATGGAGGTCTTGGAGAAGGTCGGAATCAAAGCGAAGTACGTGCCCCTCAACGACATCGCTTCCGAGGCCGGCAAGATCGGCGGCGCCGCTCAAAAACGCTGGTCGAATGGCTACATGGTTCACCATGTGACGATGGCCTACGACATTGATGCGGAGAAGATGAACGAGGTCTTGCGCATCGGCATGGAGAAGATCCGCGATAAGGGGACGCGTAGCGCAGTCAAACGCGTTGACCCCATGCGTTCACAGACGGGCCTTCCCCGAGAGACGATCCTCAAAGCGTTTTACGACCATTTCACGCAGAAGTACCGCGCGACCCCCGGTGAGATCACGGAAGCGGATCTTGCAAAGGCCGAGGAGCGCTGTGTCACGAAGTTCGCGACCAAGGAGTGGACGCACCGGATTCCCTGATCGGCTTGGGCGGCCTCGGTGAGCCGCGAGGGCGGAGCTTCCTGAGTGTTCGGCGGTGCTCAAACGCGAGGCCGACGCTCGCCGAACACTGCGGTGCCGATCCTCACGATGCTCGCCCCCTCCGCGATCGCCCATTCGAGATCTGCAGACATCCCCATGGAGAGTTCGAGGCCGCGCAACCCGGTCGCAGCTTCGGTTCGCTCGCAAATCGAACGCAGCAGAGCGTAGGCAGCGCGAACATCCTTTTCAATGGGCGAGTTCAAACCGACGGTCATGAAGCCGCAGAGCCTGAGGTGTTCGGCTCCGAGCGCTGCATCGACGAGGGCATCCACCTCGCTGGGGTGGCACCCGTGCTTGGTCTCTTCCCCGGAGACATTCACTTCGAGGAAGATGGGGACTTCCCGATTGGCTCGAGCATTGATCTTCTCAACGAGGACGGGACAATCCACTGATTCGATCACATCCACGCATCCCAGCGCGTGATTGATCTTGTTCGACTGCAAAGGGCCGATCAGGTGGAGCTCAGCTCCTTCGACCTGTCGGATCGCTGCGACGGTGTTTCGAGCCTCCTGGACGCGATTGTGGCCGAGCAGAATCGGACGGCCCAATTCGGAAAGGACGCGGGCGGCTTCGTAGCATTCCTCGGGGGTTCTCGTCTTCACTGCGAGTTCGAGTTTCACCGAATCTGGCCTGCCCGCTTTGTCTCGGGCGTTTTCAATACGTGCCAGGGCCTGTTCGATTCCGCTGCGGATGCTCATGGGATGATCCTAGAACGCGGTGCCCATGCCTGTGCCCGTGCCCTTGAACCCCGCCCCGGCGGAGGTGGGGGCCTCCGGGCGAAGACAGAGGATTACAGAGGGGGCGGGTGCTGATCGTCTAGATATCAGGCTGGAGTGCCGGATGCTCTGCGCGGGGGAGATGCTTCGCGCTGGGGAGAGGCTCCGCGCGGTGGAGGAGCCGTAAAGGGATGCCCCTCCGCGCCTTCATATGTCTGGGCCCCGTCCTCGTTCGTCGCAGTCCGCGCGTACTCGAGGCGAAGGCCTCTGAGCAGAATCAGGGATCACTCAGGGACACGCCTCATGTGCTTTCGCAAGAAGTGGAGAATAATTGAAGGCTCTGGTGAGTGTCACTCAGGCTTCGATAAGGAGGACGAAATGCGCACCCTGCTCAACATCATCTGGTTCCTCTTCGGAGGGGTGTGGCTCTGGCTCGGCTACATGTTCTTCGGGATCATTGCCTGCATCTTCATCGTGACGATCCCTGCGGGTATCGCATCCTTCAGGATCGCGAGCTACGTGCTCTGGCCTTTCGGTAAGCGCGTCGTCGACATGCCGAACGCGGGTGTGGGCTCAGCGCTCATGAACATCGTCTGGTTTTTCGTCGCGGGCCTATGGCTCGCACTCGGTCACGTCATGACGGCTCTGGCCCAGTCGATCACGATCATCGGCATCCCCGTTGCAATCGCGAATATCAAGATGATTCCGATCACCTGCTTCCCCTTCGGGAAGATGGTCGTCACAGATCCCAAGGCGATCATCTGATTGGACGAAGACCTCGCTGCTGGGCGAGAAGAGAGCAGAGCAGAAGAAAAGAATGGAGAACTTAGGGGCGATCGTGGTGATTGAGGCCTGATTGGGGCCTTGAACTTGGTGCTAGCAAGGAGGAGTGGCGCTCAGCGCCCTCACCCCTCTTCAAGACCAGCCGCAGGGATCGGCTCGCCCTGCGCGTCGAAACTTGGGGCATCGCCCTCGGGTCCGAGGGCAGGGACCTCAGGCACCCCGAGGGAGAACACCGTATCGTGGGTCACGATCCGTGCAATCTCAAGGTCGGAGGTGACGCCCTCGCCCGAAGCGAGAGCCGCGAGGACAGGGCAAAGGACTGGACGCTCACCCGCCCAATAGGAATCGATGAGCGTCGGAATGTACTGAGCACGCGTCACAACGAATCCACCCTCAGGGGACTGCGTGAAGACGAAACGGGCGGTCACGCCCTCGTGCGAACGCCGATACTCGAAGGGTGGCGTCGCCACCATGTTCCCCAGGCCGTAGACGACCCACTTCCCATTGACAATGGACCATGGCTGGACGACGTGAACGTGGTGCCCGTACACGAGGTCAATCGCATCACTGGCCGTGAGAGCCTCGGCGACCTCAAGCTGCTGGGCGTTCGGCTCGGCAACATACTCTTCGCCCCCGTGGACGGCTGCGAGCACGATGTCTGCGCCCGCCTCTCGTGCGGCCTGCGCCCTTGAGATCATGTCCTCCACGTCGAGGAAAGCGACCGACCATTCCTGCCCCTCGGGAAGGGGAATCCCATTCGTTGAATAGGTGCCGGACACGACCCCGATCCGCACCCCTTCTTGGCTCGTGTAGATCGTCGGGGTGGAGCGCTCTTCGGGAGAGCGGAAGGTCCCTGTGTGAAGAATCCCGACCTCGTCGAACTTGCGCAGAGTCGTCTCAATGCCGCCGAATCCTTGATCGAGTGAATGGTTCGAAGAGGTCGTGCACAGGTCCCACCCGGTTTCGGCGATGGCTGCGGCCACTTCCTGAGGGGCTGCGAAAACGGGATAGCCGCTCGGTTCTACACCTTCGGGGGCGAGGGGCACTTCCTCGTGACAGATCGCAAGATCTGCGCTTTCGATGGTCGAGCGGATAGGGCCGAAGAGGACGGAAAAGTCGTAGGGGCCGCGACCTGTTTCGTAGGCGACCTGGGCGGCGGAGTCCCACAGTCCCGAGTGCCAGAGGAGGTCTCCACTCATCACGACGGACAGAGTGCGGGGCTTAAAAGGCTGAGGTTTGTCTTGAGTCTGCGAATCGGAAGACTGAGGAGAAGCGGCGGATTGATCGAATTGAGACAGAGCGTCGATCGGACCCCCGGGCGCCAGCGGCAGGGCGTAGATGACCATGAGGACGCAGGAGAGGATGAGGGCGCAGATGAACGCAAGACCACTGCCGCGCGGAAGACGGAGACGAGGCCTTGGTGTGATCTGGGACATAGTGTGATCGTATCTGTCACCTCAAGAAAAGGTGCGCTCTACGCATCGCAAAGGCACATGAGTTCGCCTCTGCTACTTCGGGCTCGCTGAACTTGCTGAGGGGGCGAGAATCTACAGTCCTTCTCCTAGAAATGAAGATCTTCCCACCGATGGGTCCTTCTTTCCTTCGACCCGCTCAGCTGATCAACAGACGTCCCCAGTGAGGGGGAGCATATTGAGGCCCAGTCGCTTCGCCTCGGCAAGGAGCCTCGCATCGTGCGTTAAGAAAGTGACAGGATCTCGAGGAGAATCAATGGTCAAGGCCGTCGCAAGATGAATCGCATCAAGAGACTTTAATGATCCTGTGAGGGTACAAGCGCGTTCAACGACAGCATCGTCGATGGGGAGCAGGTAGAGCTCGCGGAGGTATTCATTGACATCATCAAGTGCAAGCCCGTTTCTGCGCATCAAACGAATCAGTTCGACTTCAAGGAGTCTGGATGAGGCAAAAAAGTTGTCCTTCCCGAGATCATGGAGGATCTGGTTCGCTTCCTGGGCATGTTCCTGGTTGAGGAAGATAAGGCCGACGAAGGACGTGTCGAGATAGATCACGACAGTTCCTCACGATCCTCAGCGAGGAGGCTCTCTAAGCTGACTCCCTCGGGCAAGGGGTGCACTGTCGGAACAAAATGCCCCTGTCGTGTCGGCACTCTGACCTTCCCCTCGCGCACGAGTCTTTCAAGAGGGGTTTCGTCCGTGTCAAGGGGCACGAGGCGCGCGACGGGGCGACCTCGGTCGGTGATAGTAACGGCGCGGCCGGAGTCGACGACTGCGTGGACGATTCGCCCCGAATGCTGGTTGAGCGTGCGCAAAGAGATCGTTGCTTCGAGGGAGAGGGGGGCGGCAGCCATAAGGCAAGGCTACCTCTCCAATGTTCTACATGTAAGACTTGCGTGTCATGTGAGAGTCGATTGCACGTCTCGAGACTGACGATGTCCGGCCACGGAGGGTGGTGTTTGCCGCCGTGCCGGTGCTGTGCGAAGCGCCTCGTCACATCCTTCGCCTATCCGACGTAACGGTCGCCGTTCGAAAACTCGAAGATGTAGATCCCGCAACGCTCCTCGCGGAATAGGGGTGTGACGCTCTCGAGTTCTCGCACGTCGTAGGAGCGGAACCTTGGGACGATCATCCGTGGATCACCTCGGCCCGACGTCGAGGAGCCTCAGGGCGAGGCCACCGCGCCGATCGGACTCATCCAAATCGACCAGAGCCGTAATCCTCCAGTCCCCATCGCCCTTAGGATCAGCGAGGGTCTGAGTGGCGAGCCAAAAGCGGCCCGGCGTGGCATGCTCCGCGGCCTCCTCGTCTCCTGCAGCGGCAAGATCCGCGGCGTTCGGCTCCTCATTAATCACGCACATACTGGCCGAACGAGCCGCCTGATCAATACCGATCCAGTCGTACTCCGCCCAATAGCGGGCGAGCGCATCATCCCAGCGAGCCTCATCCCAAGCCGAATCCGAATCCTCACGGGCCAAAGCCTCCACCGCGTCGCGACTCATGAGCTCGACATGGTGGAAGAGAGCCTTGCGGACGGTGGTGCGCAGCGCATGAAGGTTCGCACTGAAAGCGACACTCCCGTCCTCGTTAGCGCCGAAAGCGAACTCCGTGCCAACGGTCTGCGAATCAGGCGTCATCTCACGGCCCTCGGCGAGCGCCTCCCACTCGTCCAAGAGGGACGAGTCGACAGCCCGGATCAAAGCGTGGAGCCACTCGATAATCGCCTGGACCTCCTGCGTCATCGCAGAATCCGGGATAATCTGGCGCATCGCCCGATAAGCGTCGGAGAGGTAGCGCAAGATCACGCCCTCAGAACGCCCGAGATCGTAGCGGGACACGAGCTCCGTGAAGGTCATGGCGTTCTCCACCATTTCACGCACCACGGACTTGGGGGAGAGCTCGAGCGCTCCAACCCAAGGATTCGCCTTCACATAACTCGCAAAGGCACCGCTCAACAACTCTTCAAGTGGACGCGGCCAGCTCACCTCCTCCAAAGCCTCCATCCTCTCCTCGTATTCCATGCCCTCGGCTTTCATCGCGGCCACGGCCGCGCCCTTGGCAGCAGACTGCTGTGCGAAAAGCAAAGGACGAGGATCTTCTAAAACAGACTCGATGACGGACACAACATCGAGGGCGAAATCGGGGGACTCAGGGTCGAGCAGATCCATCGCAGCGAGAGCGAAGGGTGAGAGGGGCTGATTGAGGGCGAACTCATCGGGCAGATCCCCAGCGGCGCGCAGACGAGGGCGACCATCGCGCACAGCCTGCTCAGTGGAAACATGCTCGACCACTCCGGCGACCCTCATCGAGGAGTAGATCTCGCCCAGACGACGCAGATGAGGATTCACCTCGCTCGGGGGATCATCATTATGGCGAGCGAGGAAGACAAGATGCTCACCCGGGTCCCTCTGAGCCTTCTGCGCGCCCGCGAGCACGTTGAGCACCATCGAATGAGTGAAGGCGAATTGTGAACGCAAACGCTCTGGCGACTCGGAGAGGAGACGCTCATAAGTTCCCTTCGTCCACGAGATCGTCCCATCCGCAGGGCCCTTGCGTTTCTTCTGGGCCTTCTTCTTCGCCTTCTTCAGATCCCGTGCATCCCTCGCGGCCTCCTGAGCGGCGGTCAAACGGGCGCGCTCGCGGGCGGCCTCGACCTCGTGCTCAGGAGCGAGGACCCTGACGAAACCGATCGTGTCAAAACCGGCGCGGCCCGCGCGCCCTGCGATCTGGTGGAACTCCCTGGCAGAAAGATGACGCATCCTCTTCCCGTCGAACTTCACGAGGGAGGTGATGAGGACAGTACGGATCGGCACATTGATTCCGACTCCGAGAGTGTCAGTGCCGCACACAATCGGCAAGAGCCCCTGCTGGGCGAGGCGCTCCACGAGGCGACGATAGCGCGGGAGCATCCCCGCATGATGAACGCCGATCCCCTGGGAGAGCAGGGATTTTAAAGTTTGGCCGAAACCTCGGCCGAAAGACACTGAGCGCAGTTCCGCTGCGATCTTCTCTCGCTTCTCCTTGTCGATGAGCTTTCGTTTGTCGAAGGACTGCGCCGTCGTCACAGCATCCTTTTGTGCGAAGTGAACGATGTAGACCGGCCAACGGCCCTCTTTTAAAAGACGCTCGACCGTGTCTTCCAGACGATCGACGACGTACTCGAACTCTAAGGGGACGGGGCGTTTCGCGTCGTCAACGACTCCGACCTCGCGTCCGGTGCGTTCCTTCCACGCCTTTTCGAAGGTGCTCGTGTCGCCAAGGGTTGCCGACATCGCGATGAACTGCGGTTCGCTCAACTCCAGTAGGGGAAGCTGCCAGGCCCAGCCGCGCTGAGGATCCCCATAGAAGTGGAACTCGTCCATGACGATCATGTCCGCATCCAAGGAGGGGCCGTCGTGAAGAGCCTGATTCGCGAGGATTTCAGCAGTGCAGCAAATGATGGGGGCATCAACGTTCAAGGAGAAGTCACCGGTGATCATTCCGACGTTCTTTGCGCCGAAAAGGGCGACGAGGTCGAAGAACTTCTCCGACACCAGGGCTTTGAGAGGCGCGGTGTAGTAGCTGCGTCCACCCTGCGCCATTGACACGAAGTGGGCGGCGAGGGCGATCATCGACTTGCCCGACCCCGTCGGAGTCGCTGCGATCACGTGCTTGCCGTCGAGGATCTGCATGAGGGACTCGTCCTGATGCGGATACAACGGCCTCCCATTCGATTCAGCCCACGAAGTGAAGGCCTCATAGAGGGCGTCGATGTCGTCAAGAGAGCCATCGTCCTCGAGCTCGTCGAGGAGGTCATTGAGGGGAGCCGTCATATCCTCATTATCCGTGCAAGCCGTGGGGCTTTCCTGATCCTCGCCCCTCGAGTCCCACGTGCTGACCCTTGACAAGCTCCTTTTCGCACTTATGGGAGCCTGATCAGGTCCTATTGACGAACCACCGCATCGGTGGAGGAGAAAGGAGTGCGGCGTGGAAGATCTCGCGAACCAAATCCTGGTGGTCGCGGACTGGCTCACATTGCATGTGACGGTCTGGCTTCTCGTCGGGACTGGCCTCTTCCTCACGATCACATCCCGCGCCGTTCAACTCCGTCATTTCCCGAGCATGATCCGCGCGGTCACGGGCTCGCGTCAAGGAGCAAGGGGAGGTATCTCCTCCTTCCAGGCCTTCACGATCTCCCTCGCCGCGCGAGTCGGTGTCGGCAATGTTTTCGGCGTGGCCGCTGCCCTGCTTATGGGCGGGCCGGGCGCGATCTTCTGGATGTGGATCGTTGCCCTCGTCGGCATGGCGACCGCCTTCTTCGAAGCGACCCTCGCGCAGGTATTCAAAGTCCGTGTCGCAGATGGCTCTTTTCGCGGCGGCCCCGCCTACTACATCTCTCTGGGAATGAAGAACAAGGCACTCGCCACGGTATTCGCAATCATCACCGTCGTGACCTGTGCTTTTGTCATCACCTCGGTTCAGTCGAATGCGATCGCCGGCACTGTGCTCTCCGCCCTCGGCGATGCAGGGGACGATCCAGCGCTCTGGGGGCTCTCGCAGGCGCAGCTCATTATTGCCGCGCTCCTCTTCGTGTTTTCCGCGATGGTGATTTTCGGTGGGATCCGCACAGTCGCCCGCGTCACCGAATGGATGGCACCGATCATGGCGACGATCTACGTGATCATGGTCGCGATCATTGTCGTCATGAACATCGACCAGTTCGGCGCGGTCCTTGCCCAGATCATCCGAGGGGCCGCAGCTCCCGCTCCCATCGTGGGTGGACTAGGAGGCGGAATCTTCGCCGCCCTCATCAACGGTACGAAACGCGGACTCTTCTCCAATGAAGCCGGCCAGGGGACCGCGCCGAACGCGGCTGCGACCGCGACCGTGTCGCACCCAGTGACGCAGGGACTCATTCAATCGCTCGGGGTCTTCATTGACACGATCGTCGTATGCACCGCCACCGCCTTCGTCATCCTCATCGCAGGCCCGGAGGTCTGGGGCGCCCAAGGAGCGAATCCAGCGAACCTCACCTCACTTGCCGTCGCCCATGAACTCGGCGCATGGACGATCATGCCGATGGCGATCCTGATCTTTGTTCTCGCTTACTCTTCGATCATCGCGGCCTATGTCTATTCCGAAACGAATATGACCTTCGTGAGCAACACGAAGTGGGCGGTGTGGAGTGTCCGCGTCGTCTCGGTGTTGTCGGTGGTTCTCGGCGCCCT
The DNA here is from genome assembly GCF_016405145.1 of Schaalia cardiffensis. Taxonomy (GTDB): domain Bacteria; phylum Actinomycetota; class Actinomycetes; order Actinomycetales; family Actinomycetaceae; genus Pauljensenia; species Pauljensenia cardiffensis. Next base: position 63,535 of record NZ_JAEKIA010000009.1, on the reverse strand, counting down.
GGCGTCCCTGGACCTGGTGTGGAACACGGTTGATATCGCGATGGCCGTCATGACGGTGACGAACCTCGTGGCGCTCCTGAGCTTGTCGAAGTGGGGGCGTGGTGCTTTGCGCGATTATGAGCGCCAGCGTCGTGAGAAAGTGGCAGAGCCCGTCTTCAGCGGCGTGGACAACCCGCTTTTGCCTGGTGATGTGCCCACGGACTCGTGGAGGGGATAACACGCGCACCTGGCAGCCAGCCTCGGTCAACGATGTCCCCACAGACTCCTGGACAGAAGAGGGGTGATGCTTCTGAGCGGGGCGCTCGCGGAGCTTGCCAGGTTCTCGTGGTGGTTGCAACGGGGTCTTTGTGAAGGGGGGGATCGTTGTGGGTGGTCTTGCTGGATTCTGCGACCTTGATGCCGTGGCACTTGTGGCCGAGCGCGAACACTCCAGTCTCTTCGAACCCCGGGCGTTGATACAGTGCAGGGGTGGAGTACCGGGACGTTGAGCCCTTGAAGAGGAGACAAGCCACCCCACTTGTCCGACAAATTGTGGGTTCGAGGGCGCTTCGTCGATGCACACACCCCACGAAGGAATAGGCTAATCCCATGAGAATCGTGCGCTTTTCTGATGGTGAATCACCCCGCTACGGCGCCCTCGAAGAGGGATCCAGCCGCGTCGTCGTCCTCAAGGGCGACCCCCTCTTCAGCGAGATCGAACCCGATGGACGCATTGTCGAACTTGAAGAGGTTCGCCTCCTCTCACCTGTGATCCCCCGTTCGAAAGTCATCGGCATCGGCACGAACTTCGGCGAGGAGGTCCGCGCCCCAGGCTCGCCCGAACCTGAGACGATGCCCCCGATCTTCATGAAAACGAACACTTCGGTCATTGGCCCGGACGATCCGATCGTCTTGCCCAAGTGGAGCCAGGATGTGATCTACGAGGGCGAACTCGCTGTCGTCATCAAGTCCCTCGCGAAAGACGTGCCCCTCGACGAGGTCGACCAGGTGATCCTCGGCTACACCCTGTGCAACGATGTCACCGCCCGCGACGCAATGGACGGCGGCCCCTGGCTTAAAGGCAAGTCCTTCGACACTGCCTGTCCGCTCGGCCCTTGGATCGTGGTGGACCCCGAGCTTGATGTGCAAAACCTTGTGATCTCCGGCAGTGTCGGCGATGCGCACACAACCGGCTCGACCGCGTACATGCTGCACACGGTGCGCGAACTCGTCGCCTACTGTTCGACCCTGTTCACCCTGCTCCCCGGAGATGTCATCACCACGGGCTGCCCGGGAGTGTCCGGCCCGATCGAAGCAGGCGACACCGTTTCCTTCGAGATCCCCGAGATCGGTCGGCTCACGAACCCGGTCATTCGCCGATGAATACTCCGGGAGGAGAGTTCCACCCCGGTGGCGAGGGGCGAGGTGAAGCGTGGAAGCGCTGGCCTCGCCCCTCGGCGCTCGGCTGCTTTTCGCTGTGGTGCAGCGGTTTTGGCTGCTACTAGCTGTTGTTGCGCTGCTTCGCTGTTGGCACGAAGACCTGCGGTTCTTTGCCGCGCCACGCCGTCCCTCACCCTGATGAACAGCTCGAGCCGATCCTCTTCACCCCTCAAAGGGATGCGCTCACGCCAACGAGGCCCCTTGGATGAGGTTGAGCATCCGCTCAATGATCTCGGCGGTCACCTCATGCGAACACGCGAAGTTGAAACGAGCCCACTGCGAATAGTCCGCGCCAAGGCTCGCGCCCTCATTCACCGCGATTCCCGCAAGCTCGCGAATCTTTGCCGAAGGATTATCACCGAGGCCGAGCCCCTCAAAACCCCACCAACTGAGATAACCGCCCTCCGGGCGGGTGAAATCGATGGGGGAGTTCGCGATCGCCTGCTCGACGGCCTCCATATTGAGATCAATGTAGCGGCGAACTTCATCCTGCCAGGGATCTGTTTCACGATAAGCCGCGATCGTCGCGAGAGTGCCGATTGTGGACGCCCCGAATTGGAGCTCCGCGCCGACCCGATCCCAACGCTCGCGAAGCCTCTCATCAGGCACGATCAGCTGCGCGGAGGGCAGGCCCGCGATATTCCAGCCTTTGGAGGCCGCCGTCGCGGTCACAGTATGCGCCGCGAAGTCCGCGCCAAGGCTCGCATATGACACGAAGGGAACATCCGCGAGGACGAGAGGGGAGTGGATTTCATCGGAGAAGACAAGTACCTCGTACCCGGCGAGGAGTTTATGAAGCTCAGTGAGTTCTTCGACGGAGAACACGCGGCCGACAGGATTCCACGGATTACACAAGATCATGAGGCCCGCACCGGCCTCCAAGCCAGCTCGAATCCCCTCAAGATCAAGCATCCAGCCCCGCTGGCCTGCGGCTTCACCATGGAGGGAGGGAACCTTGATCACCGGATGGCCCAGGGCTTTCGGGATCGTGAGGAAGGGCATGTAGGCCGGAGTTGGGACGATCACGGGAGCTTGGGGTTGCAGGAAGTGTGTGATCACACTCCGGAGCGATGAGAGGACGGATTCGACAAGACGGACCTGTTCTGGTGCGATCTGCCAGCCGAAGCGCTGTGCCTGGAAAACAGTGGTTGCCTCGGCGAGTCTTGGGGCGAGCCACTTCGGCTGATAGCCCAGGAGGCCATTGCGGATCGCCGAGATCATCACTTCCTCAAGACGAGGAGAGGTGCCGAAATCCATTTCCGCGACCCACGCCCCGATCGTCGGCGCGCCCGTTGAACTCGTGATGCCGCTCCACTTCAGGGAACCAGTGCGGCGCAATTGTTCGGGGGTGAAGGTCTGAATCATGAATGAACCTCGCTTGTGGGCGCTCAGAATCCTGTGCGGGCGATCCCTCAACAGGCTACGCCGCTCATCTTCGGTTCTCAGGACCGACCCCGCCCTCGTCTTTCCCGGAAGCGGCCTCGCCCTCGTCTTTCCTTAGGAGGACCCGTCCTCATCTCTTGGAACACCCCCTTTCTTCCAAGCCGATGAAGGCAATAGCGGGGAAGGAAGAGGCGTTTCCCGGAGTAGAATCGGCCCATCATGAGTGAAACGACAGCCTCCGGCGCCGAAGTGCGCGTTCGATTCTGCCCGTCCCCGACCGGTACCCCCCACGTGGGTATGGTGCGAACCTGCCTGTTCAACTGGGCATACGCGCGTCACACGGGCGGAACCTTCGTTTTCCGCATCGAAGACACCGATGCGGCCCGAGACTCCCAAGAATCCTTCGACCAGATCCTCGACTCCCTCAAGTGGCTCGGCCTCGACTGGGATGAGGGCGTGGACAAGGGCGGGGCGCACGCCCCCTACCGTCAGTCCGAGAGAATGGACATTTACGCCCAGGTCGCCGCGCGCCTCCTCGAAGCCGGTTACGCCTACGAGTCCTACTCGACCCCGGAAGAGATCGAAGAACGTCACCGTGCGAAGGGTGAAGACCCGAAGCTCGGCTACGACGGCTTCGACCGCACACTCAGTGAAGAGCAGATCGCCGCTTTCAAAGCCGAAGGTCGCAAGCCCGTTTTGCGCATGCGCATGCCCGATGAGGACATCACCTTCACTGACCTCATTCGTGGTGAAATCACCTTCAAAGCGGGCTCCGTCCCCGACTACGTCATCGTCCGCGCAAACGGCCACCCCCTCTACACTCTGGTCAACCCGGTTGACGACGCTCTGATGGAGATCACCCATGTTCTGCGCGGTGAGGACCTCCTGTCCTCGACTCCGCGTCAGATCGTCTTGTACCGCGCCCTCGAAGCGATCGGCGTCGCCAAGTTCATGCCGCGCTTCGGCCACCTCCCCTACGTGATGGGGGAGGGCAACAAGAAACTCTCCAAGCGTGATCCCGAATCGAACCTCCTTTTGCACAAGGAAGCCGGGATGATTCCCGAGGGCCTCAACAACTACCTCGCCCTCCTGGGATGGTCGATCGCGCCCGACCGCGACATCTTCACGATGAGTGAACTTGCTCAAGCCTTCGACATTGAGCAGGTCAACCCGAATCCGGCTCGTTTCGACTACAAGAAGTGCGTCGCGATCAACGCCGAGCACATCCGTCGTCTCGACGGCGAGGACTTCAAGAGGCGGCTCGTGCCCTTCCTCCAGCGCGATGGTCTCGTCTCGGCTCAAAGCTATGAAGAGCTTGGCGAGGACGAGAAGACGATCCTCGACCAGGCGGCTCCGCTCGCGCAGACCCGTATTCAGCTTCTCGGCGAGGTCGGGCCCCTCATGCGTTTCCTCTTCACCGGCGCCGAGTCGATTGAATACAACGAGAAGGCTCTTTCGAAGCTCAAAGAGAACGCTCACGAGGTCCTCAGGGCCGCGCGCGAGGTTCTTGAGGGGATTGAGGATTTCAGTGCTGCGGCGAGCAAGCCCGCCCTCGATGCGAAGCTCGTCGAGGAGATGGGTGTCAAGCCCCGCTTTGCCTTCGGTCCCCTTTTCGTGGCGATGACCGGCACGAATGTGTCCCTGCCGGTCGTTGATTCGATGGCGATCCTCGGTCGCGAAGAGGTCCTCAGGCGCATCGATCAGCTCCTGGTTCGGCTGGGCTGAGGTTTTGAGATTCTCCCAGCTGCGGGCGCGACCTTCGGGCCGCGCCCGCAGTGCATATGCCGCGTAAACGCAGCGATACTCCCCTGAGCCTGAGCCTGAGCCTGAGCCTGAGCCTGACCGTGAGCGTGAGTGGGAGTTGTGAACGTGAGCGTGACCGTGACCGTGAGCAGGAGTTGAGTTGTGAACGTGAGCAGAGCTGCGAAGGTGCTGTGAACGTGACTTCGTGCTGTGAATCTGAGTTGGCGCAGCGAAGCCGAGCTGCGAACCCGACGTGAGCTGCGACAGTGCCGTGAGCTGCGAACGTGAGTGGGAGCACGCTTCATTGATTTGGTGTTGGAGGAAGGGCTCGGCTATTCTCTTCTCTTGTCGCCACCGGCTCCATGGGGCTGGGGGTGATACCCATTGGGGTATGGTGTAATTGGCAACACAGCTGATTCTGGTTCAGCCATTCTAGGTTCGAGTCCTGGTACCCCAGCGATCGCAAGTTCAGCTTGCGACAAGGCCCCCATCGTCTAGCGGCCTAGGACGACGCCCTCTCACGGCGTTAACACCGGTTCAAATCCGGTTGGGGGTACGGAACCGGTTCGCCGGTAACACTGATCCTGAGATTCTGATCCTGAAATCACGTTCTTAGGAATCAAGGCCCCCATCGTCTAGCGGCCTAGGACGACGCCCTCTCACGGCGTTAACACCGGTTCAAATCCGGTTGGGGGTACGAATGAAGCGGAAGCCCAGTTGGGCTTCCGCTTCTCTTGTTTCTCGTCGGGCTGTCTGGTGCTTGGCCTTCGGTTGCCAGTCCACAAGTCGAACGCTATGCCGTGGATCCTTGAAGAAACCCCAGGTCAAAGTACGAATCGTCCGACTTGCGTGCGCCTAATGTCCGACTTGTGGGCGGCGCTCAGCCCGGCGGGGGGCTTGCAGGGGCCGCAGGGTGGGGTGTGAGGCAGCGCCGACCTCGCGGGCTCAGCGCTTCAAATAAAGATGAGCCTACAGATCCGAGTCTTCGACGCTGCGCAGGAAATCGGAAAGACGATTCGCCGCGGCGACGACCGAAGGACCATGCTGGCGACCGGGCTGGCGGCCCATGCGCTCAATCGGGCCCGAGATCGACAAAGCAGCAAGAACACGACCGGAGGGGCCGCGCACAGGAGCGGACACGGAGGCGACCCCGGGTTCGCGTTCTCCGACGGACTGCGCCCAGCCTCGGCGGCGAACCTGTGAGAGCATCGTCGCGTTGAAGGACGCTCCATACAGGCCCCGGTGCAGGCGATCAGGCTCCTCCCAGGCGAGAAGCACCTGAGCCGCAGAACCGGCAGCCATCGAAAGGGTTGCACCGACTGGGATCGAGTCGCGAAGCCCCATCTCACGTTCCGAAGCGGCGACGCACACCCGGTAGTCGCCCTGACGGCGGAAGAGCTGCGAAGACTCCTTCGTGTGGTCGCGCAGCGCCTGGAGCACGGGCATAGAAGCAGCAAGAAGACGATCCTCGCCTGCCGAAGAGGCGAGCTCTTGGAGGCGCGGGCCCAGAACGAAGCGTCCCTGCATGTCTCGGGCGACCATGCGGTGATACTCGAGGGCCACCGCAAGACGGTGGGCGGTCGGGCGTGCCAAACCTGTCGCGGAAACCAGTTGGGCCAAGGTGGCGGGACCCGCCTCCAAGGCGCCGAGAACCAGCGCCGCCTTGTCCAGAACACCGACTCCGCTCGTTGTCGAGTCCTCCATGCTCCACAGTCTGCCATCTCAAACGGTGAGACTTCAAGTCTTCGAATAGTGGAACGGCAGACGATGAATATCAATGGGGAAGAACGAATCGCACCCGACGACTCCACTTCCCCCACTCGCAGTTCTTCGCGCGAGGCGCGGAACAAACGCGAAATGCCCGGACCAAGGAGGAAGCGTGACCGGCACAATGGCAGAGAAGGTGTGGCGCGACCACATCGTGAAGCAGGGCGAGGGCGGAGCCCCCGACCTGCTCTACATCGACCTCCACCTTGTCCACGAGGTGACGAGCCCCCAAGCCTTCGAAGGGCTCAGGCTCGCAGGCCGCAAGGTCCGCCGCCCGGAGCTGACGATCGCCACCGAGGACCACAACACTCCGACCCTCGACATCGACCTGCCGATCGCCGACGAGACGAGCCGCCTGCAGATCCACACTCTTCGCCACAACGCGAAGGAATTCGGGATCCGCCTGCACTCCCTCGGCGACGCCGACCAGGGAATCGTGCACGTCGTCGGCCCGCAGCTCGGACTGACGCAGCCCGGCATGACGATCGTCTGCGGCGACTCGCACACCTCCACACACGGCGCCTTCGGAGCCCTCGCTTTCGGCATTGGGACCAGCCAGGTTGAACACGTCCTCGCGACCCAGACCCTGCCGCTCGCCCCCTTCAAGACGATGGCGATCACCGTGAACGGCTCTCTGCCTCAAGGTTCGACCGCGAAAGACATCATCCTTGCCGTCATCGCGAAGATCGGAACCGGTGGGGGGCAGGGCTACGTCCTCGAATACCGGGGACAAGCGATCCGCGAACTCTCCATGGAGGGGCGCATGACGGTGTGCAATATGTCGATCGAGGCCGGTGCCCGAGCCGGAATGGTCGCCCCCGACGAAACGACCTTCGAATACCTCAAAGACCGTCCGCACGCACCCGAGGGCGAGGAATGGGAGCGCGCCGTCGAATACTGGAAGACCCTTCCCTCCGATGAGGACGCCGTCTTCGACGCCGAGGTCATCCTCGAAGCGGCCGACATCGAACCCTTCGTCACCTGGGGCACCAACCCAGGCCAAGGTGTTCCCCTCTCCTCGAAGGTGCCTGACCCCAAGGACTTTAGTGATGAATCACAGCGTCTCGCCGCCGAAAGGGCCCTGGAATACATGGCTTTGAAAGCCGGCACTGCGATGCGCGATATCCGCATCGACACGGTCTTCCTCGGCTCGTGCACGAACGGGCGCATCGAGGACCTGCGGGCCGCAGCGGCCATTATCAAGGGACGCAAGAAAGCCGACTCCATCCGAATGCTCGTCGTGCCCGGTTCCGCCCGAGTCCGCCTGCAGGCCGAAGCCGAAGGACTCGACAGGGTCTTCACGGAGTTCGGAGCCGAATGGCGTAATGCGGGCTGTTCGATGTGCCTGGGAATGAACCCCGACACGCTCAGCCCCGGCGAACGCTCCGCCTCGACCTCGAACCGTAACTTCGAGGGCCGACAGGGCAAGGGCGGGCGCACCCACCTCGTGTCGCCACTGGTCGCCGCCGCCACAGCGGTGCGCGGAACCTTGTCGAGCCCGGCGGACCTCTAAGACTGGCGCGGAAGGAGAACACTCATGGACAAGTTCACGACTCACACCGGCATCGGAGTCCCGCTCCGCCGTTCGAACGTCGACACCGACCAGATCATCCCCGCGGTCTACCTCAAGCGCATTACCCGCACGGGCTTCGAAGATGCGCTCTTCGCTGCCTGGAGGAACGACCCGAACTTCGTCCTCAATCAAGACGCCTACCGCTCGGGCTCCGTCCTCATCGCAGGCCCCGACTTCGGGACCGGTTCTTCTCGTGAGCACGCGGTCTGGGCCCTGAAGGACTATGGCTTCCGCGTCGTCCTCTCCCCGAAGTTCGCGGACATCTTCCGTGGCAACGCGGGCAAGCAGGGTCTTGTCGCCGGGGTCATCACCCAGGAGGACTGCGATTCCCTGTGGAAAGTCCTCGAGAACGAACCGGGCACCGAAGTGACAGTGTCCCTTGAGGCTAAGACCGTCACCGCAGGTCCCGTCACCGCGTCCTTCGAGATCGACGACTATGCGCGCTGGTGCCTCTTGGAGGGCCTCGACGACATCGCCTTGACCCTTCGCGACGAGGACGCGATCTGCGCCTACGAAGCAAAACGTCCTGACTTCAAACCGACAACGCTTCCGGCGAAGTACTTGCCAAAAGAAGAGGTCGTCTCCGCGCGTCCTGTGAATCTTGGTGTGCCGAGTCTTCACGCAAGTGGAGGAAGGGGAGGCTCTTGTGGCGGGAGACTCTGCGTATAAGCCGAGTCTTCACGCAAGTGGAGGAAGGACCTGCTGCTCGGTCAAACGCGAGTGAAAGACGAGGATGAAGGCCCTGAATAGGCGCACATGTGGGGGAGTGAACGTCCCGAGGTGAGCGCTCGAAGCGCGTCCTGTCCTAGAGTTGTGCACAGTTCTAAAGGACAGATCGAGGAGACGATGACCATGCCCTCCGTGCTGCGCGTTGAAGGCGGCTACCCCCTCCAGGGAACCATCACAGTCCGTGGGGCCAAGAACTTCGTCCCGAAGGCGATGGTTGCGGCCCTTCTCGGCGATGGCCTCTCTCAACTGTCCAACGTCCCCCTCATCCGTGATGTCGACGTCGTCTCTGATCTTCTGCGCCTGCACGGCGTTGAGGTGAACTTCGACCAGACATCCGGCGTGATGACGCTCGACCCGAGGAATGTGAAGATCGCTTCGCGTTCGGATATTGACTCCCTTGGCGGGGCATCGCGCATTCCGATCCTCTTTTGCGGACCTCTGCTCCACCAGCTCGGGGAGGCTTTCATCCCCGAGCTGGGGGGCTGTAATATCGGCGGTCGCCCGATCGACTTCCACCTTGACACTTTGCGCCGTTTCGGCGCGGTCGTGGAGAAGCGTCCTGATGGTGTACGTATCCGCAAACCCGCTGAAGGACTTCGCGGTGCCCTGATCGAGCTTCCCTTCCCCTCCGTTGGCGCGACCGAGCAGACCCTCCTCACTGCTGTTCGCGTTGAGGGCATCACGATTTTGAAGGGTGCTGCCGTTGAGCCGGAGATCATGGATCTCATTAACGTTTTGCAGAAGATGGGTGCGATCATCTCGGTCGACACCGATCGGACGATCCGCATTGAAGGGGTCTCGACTCTTCACGGATACCGCCACAATGCCCTTCCCGATCGGATTGAAGCCGCATCCTGGGGGGCTGCGGCCCTCGCGACTCGCGGCGATATTTATGTGCGCGGCGCCCACCAGCCCGATATGACGACTTTCCTCAACACCTACCGCAAGGTCGGTGGTGCCTTCGATATTGACTCCGAGGGGATCCGCTTCTACCACCCGGGCGGTGAGCTCAACTCGATCGCCCTCGAAACTGCGGTGCACCCGGGCTTCATGACCGACTGGCAGCAGCCCCTCGTTGTCGCCCTCACGCAGGCGAGGGGTCTGTCGATCGTTCATGAAACCGTGTACGAGAATCGTTTCGGCTTCACTAAGGCCCTGCGCAAGATGGGTGCGAATATCCAGGTCTACCGCGAATGCTTGGGCGGCACCCCCTGCCGTTTCGGACAGCGCAACTTCTTCCACTCTGCGGTGATCTCCGGTCCGACGCCTTTGCACGCCGCAGACATCACGGTCCCGGATTTGCGCGGCGGATTCTCCCATCTCATCGCGGCGCTCGCCGCCGAGGGAACATCCACGGTCTCCGGCATTGACGTCATCTCCCGGGGCTATGAGCATTTCACGACGAAGCTCAAGCAGCTGGATGCTCGCGTCGGATACCTCGACGCATGAGCGCCATCCGTCACGAAGACAAGCCCGAGGAGCGCGTTTCGAGTCCTGTGCGTCAAGAGGGCAGGAGCATCCACGTCCTCGTCTCTTCCATGTCCGCAGGAGGACGCTCCGTCGCAGTCGGCCCCAATGTTGTGCGCGCCCTTCGCGCCGGAGGGTGGTCCGTGCGCGTATCTGTGACGACCGCGAGTGATGATCCCGTGGCCCTGGCGGCCGCATCCGAAACCTCAGTCGTCGCAGGACTAGGTGGAGACGGTTTCCTTTCGGCCATCGCCCGTGGATGCCACGAAGCGGGCCTGCCCTTCGCGCCGATCCCCGGCGGACGCGGGAACGACTTGTGTCGGGCCCTCGGCATCGGTCACGACCCGATGCAACGCGCCCGCTCACTGGCAGAACTCGGTTTTCGCTCATCACAATCGGATCAGGAACTGGCCTTACGCCTCAAGCCCCTCGATGGGATGTGGGTGAAGAGCGAGGACGGGCGCACGACCCTCGTCCTGGGTTTGGTGTCCTTGGGTTTGGATGCGAGGGCGAATATCCTCGCGAACGACTCTTTCCTCATCTCTGGGCCCCTCGCTTACGGCTACGGGGCTTTTGGCGCACTCGCCTCTTATCGTCCCTCAAGGATTCTCGCGATGGTGGACGGAGTCGAACGCGAATTCACAGGGTGGATCACCTCGGTGTCGAACTCGGGTTGTTTCGGTGGAGGTATCCGCCTCGTGCCCGAATCCGACCTGCACGATGGGCGGATCGAGCTGTGCCACGTTGGGGCCCTTCCTCTTCGGCAAGCGGTCCCGGTGCTCGCAGGTGTGGTCGTGGGGCGAGCCGAAGGACACGAGGTCATTGAGGTTGAACGTGTTAAAGAAGTGGAGATCCTCGAGCCTCGTGGCATGACCGCGATGGCCGACGGCGATCGAGTTGCCGACATCCCCTTCACGGTGATCGGCGCGCCCCATGCGGTGGACGTTCTCGTCTGAGCGGCGCTCCTCGCTAGACTCAAGGCCATGACGAGTTCAATCACGGGTTTCTATCGCTTCGCTCAAGCCGTTTTGACGCCGATCATGACTCCTTGGGTGAAGATCAGGGCCACGGGAACTGAGAACATCCCAGAAAAGGGTCCCTATCTGCTCGTGTTCAACCACTTGTCGGATGTGGATCCGCTGTGCGTCTGCTGGTATTTCATGAAACGGGGTGTCCCCGTGCGTTTCCTTGCGAAGAAGTCCATGTTCGGCGTGCCCGTCTTCGGCAAGATCATCAACGGTATGGGATTGATCCCCGTTGATCGGGAGAAGAACCCATCCCAGGCTCTCCTTCCTGCGACCCGAGCCTTGAACAGTGGTGAGGTCGTGTGCATTTGGCCTGAGGGGACTCACACCCAAGAACCGGATATGTGGCCGATGTCCTTCAAGACGGGTGCCGCTCGCCTCGCACTCGACACGGGTGTGCCCGTCATCCCGGTTGCACAGTGGGGGCCGCAGGACATTATGGATCGTTTCGCCTCAGTGCCCGATATGCGCCCTGGCCAGAAGGTCTCTTACACCTTCATGCCCCCTGTGAAGATGGACGATCTCATCTCGGAAGCCGGCTCGAAGGACCACGAGGCCGTCGAAGAACTCACCACGCGGATCCGCGATGCCGTTACTGCGGGTGTTGAGGACCTTCGCGGGGCGAAAGCTCCGGAGCGGATCTGGAAGGCCTACACGAAGGCCGGCCCCTGGTGGGAAGACGAGCAGAAGCAGAGGGCGAAGAAGGCGAAGAAGGCCGCGAAGAGGAAGAGGAGCTGAGCCACTCGGATCTTGGGCCGACTGGGGTCTTGAGGTTGGCCCGCACGGGGGGTGCCTTGAATTCAGGCTCCCCTTCTCCCAGAGCTCCACCTCAGCGCTTCACTTTTGAATGTCAATGACCATTCGAGTCGGGTTCTTCAAAAAGCCGATCTGGAACTTCCTCGCCTGGTCCATGCCGATCACGATATGCGTCGTGTCTTCGAAGGTCCCATCCTCGCGAACATCAAGGGGCCCGAGCTCAAGATTGCGCTCGCCCGCGTAATACTCGGCGTTGAGTTCATCGCTTGAGGGCATCGCTGTGCCCGTGATCGCGAGGTCGAGGAATGCGTCACCTGCGACAGGAAGCGGTCGGCCTCGGCCCAGTTCGACAGGAGCATCCGTCCAGGATTGGAAGTATCCGGGGACGCCTTCGCCGCTGAATTCGACGACGACCCGGTAAAAGCCCTCGTGATCGCCTAGACGTAGATCATGGAAGACCATGGGCGCCTCGCCCACCTGAGCCATGAGAGGCTCAAGGGAGGTGACCCACTGCTCGCCGTTGATCGCTGAGAGGGCTTGGGTTTCTGCGGGGTCTTGAGTGGAGGGAAGAGCCGAGGACTGGGAAGAGGACTGCGCGTGAGGTGCAGGGGTGCTGTGAGCGGATTGGGGAGCCTGCGAGGAGGACTGCTCGCCTGGAGTCGCCTGGCAAGCTCCGAGGACGAGCAGCGAAGCAATGAGAAGCGGGGCAGAGATGAAAGGACGAGACACTACTGACTCCTTGAGCACTGTGAGGCGAGGACTACAGGTAGGCTCTCACACATGAGTGATGAACGTGCCTACTCGCGCGCCACAGTCCTGGGCACCGGAGCCTGGGGAACGACTTTCGCCCAGATTCTCGCCGATGCGGGACTAGAGGTCTCGATGTGGGGTCGCAACGCGGACGTCGTTGAGTTCATTAACTCCGGTGAGAACGCGAGCTACCTGCCAGGAATTGAACTATCGGAGCGGATCAGCGCGACCAGCGACATCGCTCAGGCCGTCGAGGGCTCGCAGATGATCGTCGTGGCCGTGCCGGTCGCTGCGGTCCGTCCCACCCTCGAGTCCGCTCGCGACCACCTCGCTGAGGATGCGGTCTTCCTTTCTCTTGCCAAGGGGCTCGAACTCGAGAGCCTGTTACGCGTGGACGAGATCATCGCTCAAGCGAGTGGAGCCGATGAATCGAGGATCGCCATCCTCTCCGGCCCCAATCTTTCGCGCGAGATCGCCGAGCACAACCCCACGGCAACCGTCATCGCCTCGACGAATCTTGAGCTTGCGAGTTCCCTCGCGAAAAGCTGCCACACCTCCTACTTCCGTCCCTATGTGTCGACCGATGTCATCGGCTCAGAGATCGCGGGAGCTGCGAAGAATGTCATCGCCGTCGCGATCGGCGCCGCAGAAGGCATGGGCTTTGGCGTGAACACGAGGGCGACCCTCATCACCCGAGGTCTTGCGGAAATCACTCGCCTGGGAACTGCGCTGGGCGCGGACCCCCAGACTTTTTCGGGGCTCGCGGGAGTGGGGGATCTCATGGCGACCTGCTCCTCGCGCCTGTCACGCAACTTCTCTTTCGGCCACCGGGTTGGTCAGGGGATGAGCGTCGAAGAGGCGATCGCCCTTTCTCCCGGCGTCGTTGAGGGTGCCCGTTCAGCAGAACCGATCCTCGCCCTCGCGAAGTCTTTGAACGTGGACGTGCCGATCATCAGTGCCGTCGTATCAGTCGTCCGAGATGGGGCTTCCATCGAGCAGATGGGGCAGATGCTCCTCTCGCGTCCGCAGAAGATGGACGGATGGAGGATCGAACTCGTTTAGACATGCTCCTTCGAGGCGATACTTAACGCGGGTTGGCCCTGCTTGAAGTGGTGTGAACTGCGGTCTTGAGGGGACGGCGCTGACTCTGGTCTAAGGCGCGCGGCCCCTCGAGTGGGGGAGGAGACTTCCTGGGCGATACCCTGGTGCCCATGACTCAAACCTCCAAGCGTCGCGTCCTCATCGTGTTCGGCGGTCGTTCGGGCGAGCACGAGGTCTCGTGCGCGACGGCAGCCGGAATCCTCAAGGCCATTGATCGGACGAAATGGGATGTTCTTCCCGTCGGCATCACCCACGAGGGCGAATGGGTCCTCGTCGAAGACAACCCCTCACTCTTGGAGTTTCGCGAGGGGCGCGGACAATCGGTTCAAGCGGGCGCCTCGAGAGTCGTCCTTGCTCCCGGCTCTGGTTCTCTCCTGGAAGTCACCTACGAGGGCGATCCCGCGTCCCCCGAATCGAAGGTTGCGAATGTGCGCGACTTGGGGCATGTGGATGTGGTTTTCCCACTCCTGCACGGACCCTACGGTGAGGATGGAACAATCCAGGGCCTGTTCGAGATGGCGAATGTGCACTACGTCGGCTGCGGCGTCACCTCGAGCGCGATTTCAATGGACAAGCATCTGACGAAGACTGTCCTGGCAGCTGCGGGCATTGATGTCGGAACCTGGGAGCTCATCACCCCGATGGACTGGGAGGATGACCCTGAGGAGTGCGCGAGGCGCGTAGGGGAACTCGGCTACCCGGTGTTCGTTAAACCTTGCCGGGCGGGCTCCTCGATCGGCATTACCCGAGTCGATTCCCCTCAGGGTTTGGCGACGGCGATTAAGGAAGCGCAGAACTCGGATCCGCGTGTCATCGTGGAGGCGGCGATTTCGGGGCGCGAGATCGAATGCGGCGTCCTTGGGGGCACTGGAATGCGTCCGAGGACCGCTCCATTGGGTGAGATCGAGGTCCCTGAAGGCGAGTTTTACGACTACGAACTCAAGTACATCGACACCGAAGCGATCGGCCTGGTCTGCCCGGCGAAGGTTGCTCCCGAGTTCGAGGCGCAAATCCGTTGGACCGCAGCGAAAGCATTCGAAGCCCTCGAATGCGAGGGGCTTGCCCGGGTGGACTTCTTCCACGACGAGGAAGCGGGCACGGTCATCATTAACGAGGTCAACACAATGCCCGGTTTCACTCCGATCTCGATGTATCCGCAGATGTGGAAAGCGGCAGGAATGGGCTATGCAGCCCTGATCGACGCGCTTCTTGAGCAGGCTCTTGAACGCGACCTCGGTCTTCGCTGAGCCCCTGGGGTCTGTGGGGCGCAGACTGAATGGGACCGAACTCATGGGACTTCGGCCCCGAAGGGACAGTCATCGCGTCCTCGGCGATGAGGAATGCCGGGTATCTTTGAACGTATGACAACGAAGCCAAAAGTTACTCTTGCAACTTCCTCCGCAATGTCGAATCTGTACCACGGCGAGGAAGGCCTACTCGACGCGCTCGCTGAACGCGGCTGCGACCCGAGCATCAAGATCTGGAATGACCCGGATGTTGATTGGACGGACGCTGGAACAGTCATTGTCCGTTCGGTGTCGGACTATCCTCTCCAGCGTCAGGCTTTCCTTGAGTGGACCAAGAAGGTCCCAAGGATCTTGAACCATCCGGATATTCTCGAGTGGAACACCCACAAGACCTACTTGCGTTCCCTTGAAAAGCGCGGTCTTCCCACGATCCCGACGGCGTGGCTGGAACCGGAGCAGAATCTGTCGAAGCATCAGATCCACACGCGCTTCCCGGCTTCCGGCGAGTTCATCGTCAAACCGGCGGTGTCTTCAGGCGTGCGGGACATTGGCCGGTACACGACCGTATCGACGGCGCAGCGCCAGGCCGCTATTGCTCAGGTTCAGCAGCTCCTGGGCGCGGGACGTACTGTCATGCTTCAGCGTTATCTCGAAGAGATCGATACGCACGGTGAGATTTCGCTCGTGTTCTTCAATGGTCTGGTGTCCCACGCCGTTGAGAAGCGAGCGGTCCTCCACCCTGCGACGATCACCGAACCCACTATGCACGAGGCTGTGGTCACTGCGGAAGCCGCTGATCACATTGCCTGGCAGTGGGGCGAGCGGATTCGTCGGGTCCTGCACGCGTATGTTCGTGAGCGCATTGGACGCGACGAGCAGTTCCTCTTCAACCGTGTTGACATTGTGCCCGATGACGAGGGTTCCTTCCGGGTGATGGAGGTGTCGCTCGTCGATGCCGACCTCTACCTTGCGGCAACTCCTGAAGCGCTCGGCAATTTTGCTGACGCGATCTCCGTGCGCGCCCACTGGTGATGAGGAGTCTGGCTGAGCGTGCCTGTTGAAATGAGCCCCCAGGCTTTCGAGGATCTCGTCGCTGAGGCTCTTGAGGAGATCCCCGATGAGTTCTGGGATCGCCTGGACAATGTCGCGATCTTCGTCGAGGACGAGCCGCCTGCCGATATGGAGCCCGATACTCTCGGCGTGTATGACGGCGTTGCTTTGACGCAACGATGTGATTATGTGGGTGTTCTGCCTGACAGGATCCTTGTGTTCCGCAAGCCGACTCTGGCGATGTGCGAAACGGAGGAGGAAGTCGCCAAAGAAGTCCGCATCACCGTGATCCACGAGGTCGGACACTATTTCGGAATCGACGACGAGGCCCTCCACGAGCTGGGTTGGGCGTAGACGTTGGAAGCTGGGCAGGGCGCGTCCCTTACGGGGCGCGCCCCGTTTTCTGCGTTGAGGTTTTCCTTGTCGTGGAGCGGGGGGGAACTAGTGACGTGCCGGATGCCACTTGCCCCTGATCCTCCTGGATTTCGCGTGGCGCGCATTCTTTGCTAGAGTTCCCTTCGTTGCGTGTGAAGCGCATCGATGGTGGCTGTAGTTCAGTTGGTAGAGCACCTGGTTGTGGTCCAGGACGTCGCGGGTTCGAGTCCCGTCAGCCACCCCAGATAAGACCCCCGGAAGCCTGCATTCCGGGGGTTTTGCGTTGCACTGCTTGGGACGTGTTCTCCAATTGGATCGTCGGCTATGCGATCGGGTCCCACACGAAAAGGCACTCCGCATTGCATGAGATGCGCCTGTTCAAAGCCCTTTTTGTATGCCAGGCGACCTTGCTGGATGCATTGTGCGCAACCGTTCGGGAGTGGCCAGTTTCGGTCGAAGGGAACTCCACAAAGCTCTCATCCCTAGTGTCACCACAACCTGCACCAGAACTCCTCCGGTTCCGTATTACCGTCACAGCTGAAACTCGGTTAGGCTGTCCTCACTTTGTTGTGTGTCCTATTCTCCAGAACGAGGTTCCCCATGAAATTCCGTCGTCCATTCGCTGTGTCTGCGGTCACCGCCGCCACAGTGGTCGGAGGTGTCTTCCTCTCGTCTGCCACCGCGCTCGCTGCGGATCAGCCGCCCTTAGCGTGTACCGGTCTGGGATTCCAGTGTGCAGGTCCGAACTCCTTCGGCAGTCTCTCCGCCTCCTATACGACTGACCAGCCTGGACCTGACACAGTCTGGAGCACCCCGCAGGTCGGCCTACTAGACTCGCCGCCCGACGCCCTGGACGTCGACCCAAGCGCCACGGTCACGAGAACCTACGAGATCACCATCCCCTCTCAGGTTTCACCGACCTCGCCGCATAGGGTCTCGCTGCTTATTGAGAACGGCAACGGCTTGTTCGCCCACCCCGCGGACATGCGCTTCCACATCACTGACGCCTCGGGGAACGAACTGCCTGGCGGAACGTGCTCTCCCGAGGAACAAAAACTTCACCCGGGTGAGCAGACGACCGTGACCTGCACGGTCCCCGAAAGCGGAGCGCGGCTCACCGCGTTCCGTCGTGGGGATTTCGGAGGGGAGAACCTGGCCGCCTGGACCTTGGGCTCTCAGACGCAGCCCGCGCCGGCGGCCCCGGAAGCCCCTAGCGTTGAGCCTGTGGTCACTGCCGACGGCCTGGCCGTGACCGGGAAGGTGGACGGCGAGGGGACATGGCGAGCAAGCGTCTCTGTCACCCGTCAGGCCCCCGATGCCAACGGCAAGGAGGCCGTCTACACCCCGGAGATCACCGTGGACGACAAGCCCGTGGCGGCACCCTCCTTCCGCATCACCACCAAGGCCCCGGCCCCGGCCTCGAACGGATCATCCAGCGCCTCCACAGCACCCAGCGATGCGACTCCCCCCGCCGCGTCGGATGCCAATCCGACTAAGCCGGTGACCAAGAGCGCCAAGAACTCTGGGAGACTGGCCAGGACCGGTGCGATGAGCGTTGGCCCACTCGGTGCCGCACTCCTGCTGACCGCAGTCGGCACTGTGGCGTTGGCGTTCAAGCGCGGACGCCGCGTCTGAGCGAGCCTGCGCGACCTCCGAACAAGCGCCCCAGCCACAACCACAGGCACCAGCACAAGTTGGTGAAAACCAGATGAAACACCCTCTATAAAACCTGGGGCTTGACGTTTTAGGGGCAAGCTCTGACGAGCCCCGTGTGCCACGGGCCGATAGGTGCACGAAAAGAGCTTGAGGAGCTGGCGCCTCTTCGAACACTGGATTATCGTCCCGCCGAGCTGTCGATCAAGTGCTTGGCAGCGGAATAGTGCGAGGTGGACGACACACTCCAGCGATCATTGAGGCGCTGCTCCTGAAGCATCGTCTATGAAGGTCCGAAGCACCGTCTGTGAAGGTGGGGTCGGGTAGACTCATTCGAAGGCTCTTGGCGGGGCATCCTGCTACGAAGGTCCAGCCTCGCAAGGGCGCCGAATCACATGTGGCGAGGTGCGAGAGCAATGACACCCACGTCTGAAACCCCCATTCCTGTGGCCATCGCATTGAGTGAAGTACAACGGGCTTCGCGCAATGCGAGACGATTCTGGAACCTCCTCTACGCCGTTGGCACCGCCACAGCTATGGCCTTGATAGTGGGGATACTCCTTGCCACTTTGGGGCACTCGGTTCAAGCGATCGTCACCGGGGTGGCCACACTCCTCGGAGGTGCTGGGAGCGCCTTCTTAGTGAAGATGAAGAACGATGCTGTGGAGGAGCTCGAGCGTGCCAAGAGCACACTGCTGGAGCATTGGAAGGAAGCGGGGACAACCCGTTCAACCACTCGAGGAGTCGGCGAGGGCATGGGTGACCTTGTTGAGAGCCTCATGTCCATCATCTAGGTCTGAGGAGGGCACTAGCCCTGGCGCGAGGGCCCTCGCCTCAATGCGGGACCTCCGCCGATATCGATCGCGCTTGTGCGTCTAAGAGAGGTACTTCGGATCGTGAATCGTGGGGAATGCAGTGTTGATCCGGACTTGCCGCTCACCTGCCGCTGACTTGAATCGAGCCGCTGCCTTCCTCAAGACATCAGAGAGAAGCTTCGGAGCGCTCGTGCCACTCACATGGCTCAATCAGTGAAGACCGGGGGAGTCGCAAGCAAGAAGCTCATTTGACGTGAAAAGCCCCGGAATCTCGAGGATTCCGGGGCTTCCTGGAGCGGATGACGGGAATCGAACCCGCGTGATCTGCTTGGAAGGCAGAGGCTCTACCATTGAGCTACATCCGCAACGCACGAGGCGTGCAGGCACAATCTTAACCGGCAAAGCGCTCGATTGCGAATTATCCGCTTCGGCCCCTTATGATCTAGGAAGCGAAGAGCTCGTACAGGCTCTGTCACGGGGTGTGGCGCAGTTTGGTAGCGCGCCTGCTTTGGGAGCAGGATGTCGCAGGTTCAAATCCTGTCACCCCGACTTCTCACAAGCCCCAGAACCTCATTTCCAGAGGTTCTGGGGCTTTCTCGCGTATCCGATGCGACTAGTCAGTGCACTGCGAGATGCGAGCCGCAGGGTCACCGGGAAGAGACGAACGCAACCTGAGAAAGGCGATGAGTGCTCGCGCCTTGAGTGGGGAAGAGAATCGACGGAGAAGAGCAACGGCGAAGAAGAATCAGTGTTTGCAGCTTGAAATCTCGTGTTCGGCATGCGTGCGGGACTCGAGTTGGAAGGTCGAATGCTCGATCGACACGGGGAAATGCTCGGCGACGCAGTCTTGGAACTGGTGGAGAAGAGTGGTGGCGTGCCCATCGGCGAAGCACTCATCAGCGAGGACGATGTGTGCGGTCAAGACGGGAAGGCCCGTGGCGATCTCGTAAGCGTGCAGATCGTGAACGTCGAGAACATGGGGGACTGAGGACAGATGCTCGTGAACCTCCGACAGGTCGAGGCCCTTGGGGGTCGATTCCATGAGGATCGAGCCTGCTTCACGGATGATTGTGATCGCCCTGGGAACGATGAAGGCAGCGATGAGCATACCGGCGATTGCGTCTGCGCGGGTCCAGCCGGTCAAGGCGATGATGGCGGCGGAGGCAATGACTGCGACCGAACCGAGGGCATCGTTGACGACCTCGAGGAAAGCGGCGCGCATATTGAGGTTCGCGCCGCGCCCACTCGCAAGGATAAGGATTGACGCGACATTGCCTACCAGGCCCACGATGCCGAAGACCAGGAGCCCGACTGAGGCGATCGGGCGCGGGGTGATGAGCCGTTCGATGCCCTCAATGAAGGCGAAGGTGCCGACTCCGAGCAGAACAGTGGCTTGTGCTCCCGCCGCGAGGACTTCGGCTCTGCGCAGCCCCCAGGTGTGCTCCGAGGTTGCGGGTTTTTCAATGAGCGAGGCCGCGGTCACAGCGATGGCGAGTCCGGCGACATCGGTGAGCATGTGCCCGGCGTCGGCGAGAAGGGCCAGTGATGAAGTCCAATACGCCCCGATGACCTCGGCAATGAGAATTGTCGTCGTGATGATGAGCGTCAAGATGAGGCGTCCGCGATGCGCGGAGGAGTGAGAGTGAGAGTGAGCGTGAGAGTGGCTCATGGGAGATGAATGCCTTCCTTCTGCCACTCCGTGGCCCCCCTCAAAGGCGAGGAGGCAAGGGTGACCTTAGTAGTGGCGTCCCTGCTCAGGGTACACATGATGATCGCCTTCAGGAAAGGAATGCTGAAGCTCGCGACTGCTCAAAGCTGGGGTGAGGAGAACGCTCGGCCCATACGGATAGTGCAGAGGCTCACAGGCGGATAGCGCAGAGGCTCGCATACGGATAGTGCAGAGGCTCACGCCGGCAGATTCGCCTTGGAGATCGTGGCTCGCACGTCAATACTCTGATTCGCCCTGGCAGGAATCGCCGCCAGCGAAAGCTTCTCGCCCAGAAGCTTCGCGAGCGCCTTCGTCGAGTCGTCCTCGCCGTGAACGCAGAAAACCTGCCGGGGAGCGGGCTTGAGGGCCCCCACCCAATCGAGCAACTCAGAAGCATCCGCATGCACTGAGAACTCCTCGTCTCGCACGACCCGGCAGCGCACCGCCACCTCCATTCCGTGCATCTTCACAGAAGTCGCACCATCAAGGAGCGAGCGTCCTCGCGTCCCGATCGCCTGATAACCAGTGAGGATGACGCAATTGTTCTCCCCGGGCAGCATGCGCTCGAGATGATGCAAGACTCGGCCCCCGGTCGCCATGCCGGATGCGGAAATAATGATCGTCGGCCTGCCGAAAGTGTTGAGCGCCTTCGATTCGTTCACGCTTCGTACTTCATGCAGATCCAGGTGGGACAAACGCAATCCCCCCGCCTCCTCGCAAAGCTCATCGGCCTGGCTTCGCGCCCGATAGATCTCCAGGGAAGACAAAGCCATCGGCGAATCGACGAACACGGGCACATCCGGGATGCGCCCCTCGCGCAACATCTCATCCAAGGCGAGCAGGACCACTTCCGTGCGATCCACGGCGAAGGCCGGTATGAGGATGCTGCCGCCTAAATCCACAGTGGAACGGATCGCCTCCGCAAAGGCTTCGTGGGCGGGACCTACAGGATCAGGATGTTCACGGTCACCGTACGTCGACTCGACGAGAAGCAGGTCCGCGCCTTCAGGGATCTCCCTCTGACGCAAGACCGGATGGGTGGCGCGCCCCAGATCGCCCGAGAAGAGGATCGAACCGTCCGGGGTCGACAGGCGGATCGAGCCCGAGCCGAGGATGTGCCCCGCCCTCGTCCAAGTCGCTTCCATACCGTCCCCGAGGTCGAGGGGACGAGCAAACTCGATCGTGCGGAACATGGGGAGGGTACGCTCAACATCCCCGATTCGATAGAGGGGCTGCGCGTTCGCATGGCGTGAGAAGCCGTGAGCGTTCGCGAAGTCCGCGTCGCGTTCCTGCAAGAAAGCAGAGTCGCGCAAAATGATCTCGGTCAGCGCGAGGGTTGAGTCCGTCCCCCAGATCGCGCCATTGAAGCCCTCTTTCACGAGCCTGGGCAGATACCCCGTGTGGTCCATGTGTGCGTGGGTGAGGAGAACATCGCTGATCGACGAGGGCGGAACGGGGAATCTGGACCAGTTGAGCAGGCGAAGTTTCTTCTGCCCCTGGAACATGCCGCAATCGATGAGGATTCTCCTGGGACCTGAGGGAGTGTCGAGGTCGATGAGGTACTTCGAGCCGGTGACCGTGCCAGCTCCTCCGAGGAAAGTCAGACGTGTCGCAGCCATGACACAAGTGTGCCTTGCGTCACTGCCTGGTGGGGGAGTTTCGTAGGCGGGGCGGGCAAAAGGGTACGACGACGAGTGGAATCGGCTGCATTACAGCCCTGAGGCGCCTGCGACGGCGACACCGCCCGCCGCCTGTCGTAGACTGGCCGAGTTGTCATGCGCCCTTTCGGGCGCCCCATACCCGTAAACGTTTTGGAGTGCACGCACGTGAAGAGCACCGTTGAGACTCTCGAGCCCACCAAGGTCCGCCTCACCGTTGAGGTCCCCTACGAGGAGATGTCCTCCGAGATGGCCAAGGCCTACAAGGATATCGCCGAGCAGGTCTCCATCCCCGGCTTTCGCAAGGGCAAGGTGCCGGCCCGCATCATCGACCAGCGTTTCGGCCGCGCCGCCGTCATCGAGCAGGTCGTGAACGAAGTCCTTCCGGGCCACTACTCGGACGCCGTCGCCGAGCAGGGACTTCGCCCCATGGCTCAGCCCGAGGTTGAGGTTACCGAGATCCCGAACACCACCGGCGAACAGGGCGGCCAACTGATCTTCACCGCCGAGGTCGCCGTCGTCCCGGACTTCGAGCTGCCCGAATTCGACGAGAACACCGTCATCACCGTCGACTCCACCGAGGTCACCGAAGAGGACGTCACAGCCGAACTCGACGAGCTGCGCGGACGCTTCGCGACCCTCAAGACCATCACCCGTAAGGCGAAGACCGGCGACTACGCGACGATCGACATGATCGCCACCGTCAACGGCGAAGAAGTCGACTCCGTCTCCGAGGTTTCCTACGAGATCGGTTCGGGCACGATGCTCGACGGCCAGGACAAAGCCCTGCGCGGCACCAAGGCCGATGACGTCGTCACCTTCGTCTCCACCCTCAAGGGCGGCGAACACGAAGGCGAAGAGGCCGATGTCACCATCACGGTAAAGAACGTCAAGGCCCGCGAACTGCCCAAGGCCGACGACGACTTCGCTCAGATGGTCTCCGAGTTCGACACGATGGACGAACTCATGGAAGACCTCAAGACCCAGGCCGCCTCCTCGAAGTCCTCCCAGCAGGCCCTCCAGGCTCGCGACAACCTCCTCGACCACCTGCTCGACAAGGTTGAGATCCTCCTGCCCGAATCGGTCGTTGAGCACGAGCTCAGCCACCGCCTTGGCGAGGACGCGAAGCCGAAGGAGAAGAAGGAGACCCGCGCGGCCATTGAGAAGGAGATGCGCTCCGAGCTCCTCTCCGAGGCGATCGCCAAGAAGCTCGACGTCCAGGTTTCACAGCAAGAGCTCATCGACTACGCGATCCAGATGTCGCAGAACTTCGGCGTTGACATCAACCAGCTCTTCTCCTCACCGCAGCAGATGTCGGCCGTCATCGCCGACCTCGGACGCGCGAAGGCCCTCATCGAGGTCCTGCGTCTCGTGAGCGTCAAGGACTCTGAAGGCAATGACGTTGACCTGTCCGCCTTCCTCGGTGACACCGCAGAGGAGGCTTTTGAAGCTGAGACGCTTGAGGAGACAAACGTCGAAGCCGCAGATGGGGAAGAGACCTCCGTCGAGGAGTGAGCTTCTCAACTGTGAGAGTGTGGGCCGACATCCTTAGGTGATGTCGGCCCACACTCGTCACCTGGCCACTCGCCCTCGAGCTTCGGATGCGCCGACAGCGAAAAGAGGGCGCGCGGGCCGCGCCCAACGATCCACAAGCGGTAGCTTGGATGCCAGCAGGATCCGATAAGAGGATCCATCGAATAGAGGAGGAGCACGTGAGCGACGCGCAGATGGCCAGGGGAGGCGCCGATTCAATGGCGAACCTTTCCGACTCCGTCTACCAGCGACTCTTGAAAGAGCGCATCATTTGGCTCGGAGGAGAAGTGCGCGACGAGAACGCGAATGCGATCTGCGCGCAGATGCTTCTCCTGGCAGCCGAAGACGCCGAGCGTGACATCTACTTGTACATCAACAGCCCCGGCGGCTCCGTCACAGCGGGCATGGCGATCTACGACACGATGCAGTACATCAAGCCCGATGTGGTCACCGTCGGGATGGGTCTTGCGGCCTCAATGGGGCAGTTCCTCCTCACCGCAGGAACACCCGGCAAACGCTATATCACGCCGCACACTCGCGTCCTCCTCCACCAGCCCCTCGGTGGGGCGGGGGGTTCCGCAACCGAAATCCGCATCAATGCCGACCTCATCCTCAAGATGAAGAAGGAACTGGCGGAGATCACCGCGCAGCGCACCGGCAAGTCCGTCGAACAGATCGAAGTGGATGCGGATCGCGATCACTGGTTCAGCGCGCGCGAGGCCCTCGAATACGGTTTCGTCGACCGCGTCATCGAGACCCCGCAGGAGATCGGTCACCGCGTTGAAGAAGGAGCGAAGTGATGAGCACCACCCCGTATTTCGAGGGCATCGCCCGCACCATGCCGCAGTCTCGCTACGTCCTGCCGAGCTTCGAAGAACGCACCGCCTACGGCTATAAGCGTCAAGACCCCTATGCCAAGCTTTTCGAGGATCGCATCGTCTTCCTCGGCGTCCAGGTCGATGACGCATCCGCCGATGATGTCATGGCGCAGCTCCTCGTCTTAGAGTCGCAGGACCCCGATTCCCTCATCACGATGTACATCAACAGTCCCGGCGGTTCCTTCACCGCTCTGACTGCGATCTACGACACGATGCAGTACATCAAGCCGCAGGTCCAGACCGTGTGCCTGGGGCAGGCCGCTTCCGCTGCCGCAGTGCTGCTCGCCGCAGGTTCGCCCGGCAAGCGCCTCGCACTGCCCAACGCTCGTGTCCTCATCCACCAGCCTGCGATGGAAGGCGTGCAAGGGCAGGCCTCCGATATTCAGATCGTCGCTGATGAGATCGATCGGATGCGCCTGTGGTTGGAGGAGACTCTCGCCAAGCATTCGGGCACACCGGTTGAGCAGATTCGCCGCGATATTGAGCGCGACAAGATCCTCACTGCCGCTCAGGCGAAGGAATACGGTCTGATCGATCAGGTCCTCGCCTCCCGCAAGGGCGAGTAATACCGAGAATCGCTTTGGGGGTCACAGCATCATCGGATGCTGGGACCCCCAACACTTATTCGATTACGGGGTGCTCAGTGTGGCGAATGGCGTCACATGGAGGCCTCAATTAGGCTGAAACTGTGAAGCGTGTGCCCACCATCGTGGGCGCCCCGAAATAGTGGGAGGCCAGCCGTGGCTCGATTGACCGACGGAGCTGAACTACTCAAATGCTCCTTCTGCGGGAAGAGCCAGAAGCAGGTTCGCAAGCTCATCGGCGGTTCCGGTGTCTACATCTGCGACGAGTGCATTGAGCTGTGCAACGAGATCATCGAAGAAGAACTCGGCGAAAAGTCCACTGAGACCTCCTCAACCCCCCTGCCCACGCCCCGCGAAGTCAAGGAGTTCCTCGATTCGTGGGTGATCGGCCAAGACAGAGCCAAACGTGCACTCTCTGTTGCCGTGTACAACCACTACAAGCGGGTTCGCTCGCGCGAGGCCGGTAATGAGGAGGACATGCTCGGCACCAAGTCGAATATCCTCCTCCTGGGCCCAACGGGCACCGGAAAGACGCACCTTGCGCGCAGCCTCGCCAGGCTCTTGCACGTCCCCTTCGTGATCGTCGACGCGACTGCCCTCACAGAAGCCGGATACGTCGGCGAAGACGTTGAGAACATCCTCCTACGCCTCATCCAAGAGGCCGACGGCGACATTAAGAAAGCCGAGCGCGGCATCATCTACGTCGATGAGATCGACAAGATCGGGCGCAAAGGCGAGAACGCCTCCATCACCCGGGATGTCTCTGGCGAGGGCGTCCAGCAGGCCCTCCTCAAGATCATTGAAGGGACGGTCGCCTCAGTGCCCCCGCAGGGCGGGCGAAAACACCCCCACCAGCAATTCCTTGAAATCGACACCTCCGGGATCCTCTTCATCGCCGCCGGCGCCTTCGCAGGCATTGAAGACATCGTGAAAGCCCGCATCGGGCAGCGATCCACAGGTTTCGGTTCCGATTTGAAATCGAAAGCGGAGATGGGGGACCTGTACGAGGCGATCACCCCGGAAGACCTCCATAAGTTCGGCATGATTCCCGAATTCATCGGTCGTCTCCCCGTCCTGACCTCCACGAAGGAACTCGCCGAGGAAGACCTCGTGAAGGTGCTGACAGAACCCAAGAACTCTTTGCTGCGCCAGTACCAGCACCTCTTCGAACTCGACGGGATCGACTTGGAGTTCACTCATGAGGCGCTGCTCGCCATTGCCGCCCTCGCCAATGAACGCAAGACAGGGGCGCGTGGCCTGTCCTCGATCATGGAACAGACCCTGTCGGACCTCATGTTTGAGCTTCCCAGCCGAGACGACGTCGCACGTGTCGTCATCACCCGCGAGTATGTTGAGGGAACAGGGGAGCCTGAACTCTACGCGCAGCGAGGCGACGACATTCGCTCCGCTTGAGGGGCGGGGAAATGAACGGGGGAGAAGCCATGAGTGAGTCGGGGCACGAAGCGAATCGTGTCAATCATGGGCCTGCGGATCCTGCTGGTCTTGACATCCCCCCAGAGCTCGCCGCTGCGCGCCAAACGATTGACAATATTGACGCGGCCCTCGTCCATATCCTCGCTGAACGCTTCCGCTGCACTCAGCGTGTCGGCCACATTAAAGCCCTCAACGAACTGCCGCCCGCTGATCCTGCCCGTGAGGCTCGTCAGGTTGCCCGCCTGCGGGCCCTCGCCGAACAATCTGGTCTCGACCCTGATTTTGCTCAGAAATTCCTCGCCTTCATGATTACCGAAGTCATCCGCCACCACGAGGACATCAAAGCCGAGTACGAGAGCGGCGAGTAAAGCCAAGGCGGGCATGATCTGCGCTGGCCTCATTCTCTCTGTAGGGCCTGGCCTCATTCTCTCTGTAGGGCGGGGGACAGCATCCTGTGCTCTTAGGCGCTGATCCTCTCGCTTTAGGGTAGCGTCCTTCACATTTTGCGCATTCTTGGCTGAGTTGCTGCTTCCTTCGAGGAAACTCCCAGAAAAGCTCCCTTAAATGTCAGACAGCGAGCGGGACCCGCCGCACTGACACCGAAAAATACAAGGAGTCTTCACATGAAGAATCACCGATCCGGCCACATCCTTGTCGCTGCCGGCCTGGCACTCACCATGGGCCTTCTCGGCGCCTGCTCTTCCAATGCCTCGGGCGACAAGCCCGGTGCCAACGCCTCGAGCACCGTCAAATCCGCAGAGGACGCGACCCTCATCTTTGCCCAGTGCATGCGCGACAAGGGCTTCGATGTGCCGGACACCGGTCTGACCGCAGACAACCTCAACGACACCTCCGACGCCTTCAACGATGCGATCAACGAGTGTCAGCAGAAGGTCGGCCCCGCCCTCGGCGAGGAGAACGACCTCACCAAGGATCCCGCGGCTCAAGAACAGCTCGTCAAGGGCGCTGAATGCCTGCGCGACCTCGGCTACGACGTCGCAGATCCCGAGGTCGGCAAGGGCCTGAATGTGAAGGACATCCCCTCCGATGCCCTGCAGAAGTGCTTCAGCAACCAGGGGGCGCAAACCAAATGACCGCGGAGTCAACAGACACGAAACCCGCGCGTAAGCGCCGCAAGGTGATCATCGGCGCCACCATTGTTCTGGCATTAGGGCTCGTCGGAGTGGGAACGGCTGCCGCCCTCGGCACCTTCTCCGCCGCTGAGAAGAACGAATCAGAAGGGAACGTCTTCACGGGCTCCACTGATGTCGTCACGCGCGGCACCCTTGAAGGCGAGACCACGGCAGTCGGGACCCTGCACTACGCAGACCGCTACAAGTTCCGCGGCGCCTTTGAAGGCGTCGTCACGAAGCTGCCAACCCCCGGCACGACCCTGACACAGGGCGACATGATCCACCAGATCGGTGACGAACCCAGCTACCTCATGCACGGCAACACTCCTGCATGGCGCACCTTCGAACCCGATATGAGTAACGGTGAGGATGTCACCCAGCTGGAAACCGCGCTCCAACAGCTCGGCTACTTCACTGGGGAACCGAATTCTCACTACGACTGGCTCACACGTTCCGCGATCCAAAAGTGGCAGAAAGACAACGACCTCGTCCAGAACGGCATCCTGCCGCTGGGCCGCGTGGTCTTCGCACCTGAGGACCTGCGCGTGGGGACCATGATCGCTCGCGTCGGGGATCGCGCGAATGCCGAGACGGACCTGTTCAATGTCTCAAGCACGCGCCAGATTATCAGCGCCAACCTCAAGCTTTCCGACCAGAAGCTCGGTGTGGTGGGCAATAGCGTCAAGATCCGCCTGCCCGGCGGGGAGACGACCACGGGGACGATCTCCGCTGTGGAGCCTCCGACGGATAAGTCCGCTGCGGGTGACCAGAAGAACTCTGATTCTTCGCAGGACTCGAGTTCCGAAAAGGAACGGATTATCCCGATCACTGTGACGCCCGACGACCCGGAGGCGACGAAGAACCTGCAAGAGGCTTCAGTGACTCTCGGACTCATCAGCGAAAAGCGCGAAAACGTTTTGTCGGTGCCCTTGAGTGCCCTCATCGCCCTCACTCCCGACCAGTTCGGAGTCGAGGTGGTGAATGATGACAACACCACGCGCAAGGTGCCGGTGACAACTGGCCTCTTCGCCGGGGACCGTGTCGAAGTGACCAGCGACGAGCTGTCTGAGAACCAGCGCGTGGTGGTGCCCGACCGATGAGCCGAATCCTGTCACTGCATGACGTGCGCCGCACCTATGGCGAACCGCCCGTGGCGGCCTGCGCCGGGGTCAGCCTCGCAATCGAGCGGGGGGAATTCGTCGCGATCGTCGGCCCGTCGGGGTCGGGCAAGTCCACCTTGCTCAACCTCATCGGGACCCTCGACCGTCCCACCTCGGGCACGGTTGAGATCGATGGGATCGACGTCTCGCGGCTCTCGGACCGCAAGTTGTCGGCTCTGCGCGCTCACCTCATCGGCTTCGTCTTCCAGCAGTTCCACCTCTCTGAAGGCATGAACGCGATCGATAACGTCGCCGACGGCCTTCTCTACCTCGGGGTACCACGCGCTGAAAGACGACAGAAAGCTGAAGCTGCTCTCATTCGCGTTGGACTGTCCCACCGCCTCTATCACAAGCCCCATCAGATGTCGGGCGGCGAGCGTCAGCGCGTTGCCATCGCCCGCGCTGTTGTCGGCGATCCGCCGCTGCTGCTGGCAGACGAGCCCACGGGCAACCTCGACTCCGTGTCGGGTGCGTCCATCGTAGAGCTGCTCCATGAGCTCCACGAACAGGGCACCACCATCGTCGTCATCACTCACGACAACGATCTCGCCTTGCAGCTGCCCCGACAGATCGCCATCAAGGATGGGCGCATCGTTCACGATTCCGCCGCCAAAGAGGTGGCCCATGTCTGAGCACTCCATGAATATGCATTCAAAACTGCGTTGGTCTGACGTGGCGCGCCTGGGTGGAACCGGGATCCGCGCCCGTCCGACGCGCGCGATTCTCTCCGCACTGGGGATCGCCATCGGTATCGCCGCCATGGTGGGCGTCATCGGCGTTTCCACATCCAGCCAGGCGCAGCTCGCCGAACAGTTGCGTGCACTGGGCACCAATATGCTCACCGCTCAGGCCGGTAACGACCTGTCTGGTGTGTCCACGAAGCTGCCCAGTGACGCAGTCGGACGAACCCGCCTGATTGATGGCGTTGAGAAGGCGACCTCCACCTCCACGCTTTCGGGAGTGTCGGTCTACCGTTCCCGCCTCGTCGACAAGAACGCGACGGGCGGTACGATCACCATGGCTGCCGAACAGTCCCTGCTTGACGTTGTCGCCGGTTCGGTCGCAAAGGGCACGTGGCTCAATGACGCCACAGCCGGCTATCCTGCGACGGTTCTGGGAGCCAGAGCCGCTCAGCTGCTCGGCGTCGTCAATCCGGGCACCCAGGTCTGGATCGGCAACACATCCTTCACGGTCATCGGCATCCTCGACCCCGTGACCCTTGCACCCGAACTGGATAATGCCGCGCTGATCGGCACGGAAATTGCGAAACAGCAGTTCGACTACAAGGGTGAGCCGACCACGGTCTACGAGCGTTCGGCCGAGGACAAGGTCGAGGACGTGCGTGCCCTGCTGGGCCCCACCCTCAGCCCGAAGAATCCGACTTCGGTCGAGGTTTCGCGCCCCTCTGACGCCCTCGCGGCCAAGAACGCGGCAGATCAGACCTTCACTGCTCTGCTGGTCGGAGTCGGTTCGATTGCTCTGCTGGTCGGTGGCATTGGCGTGGCGAACACGATGATTATCTCGGTGCTGGAGAGACGAAGGGAGATCGGCTTAAGGCGCTCTCTGGGCGCTATGCGCGGTCATATCCTCATCCAGTTCCTCGCCGAAGCACTTCTGCTGGCCTTCTTGGGCGGAGCCGCCGGGTGCGTGCTCGGCATTGGCGTCACGCTCGGCATGAGTGTCGCTAACGGCTGGCCCTTCACCCTGCCGTGGTATGTCGTCGTCGCGGGCCTGTCGGTCACGATGCTCATTGGCGCTGTCGCGGGTCTCTACCCGGCGGTTCGCGCCTCGCGTACCCCTCCGACCGCGGCGCTCAACGCCCAGTAGGAGCTCAGCTCAAAAGGCGCATCCAGCCCTGGAAGGGGTATTCACGCGAACAGTTGGGCCCGCCGACCATATGGTCGGCGGGCCCAACTGCATGCTGCCAGCATCCTGCGCCCCAGGGTGCGGTCACCAGCTTTCGCTCCCGTAATCGGGGGCTCAGGCTTGCGTGGGACTCAGGCTTGCAAAGGTGACTCAAGTGCGGAGGGAAACTCGGGCTTGTACAGGGAACTCATGCCTGAACAGGGCCGCCGTAGAGCTCATCAATGATGGGGGTGAGACGCTGCACCGCCTCACCGCGTTTGACTTTCAAAGAGGGAGTGAGCATCCCATTCGCCTCGGTGAAATCCGATGCGAGGACCGTGAACTTACGGATCGACTCGGCGCGGGACACATGAGCGTTCGCAGAGTCCACAGCCTTTTGCAAGGAGGCAAGAACTTCGACGTTCGTCCTCGCATCGGCAACACTCATGGGAGGCAGGCCGTGAGACTCCAACCACACGGGAAGCATTTCCGCATCAAGGGTGATGATCGCCGACACGAAGGGCCGCTGATCGCCGACAACGAGGACCTGCGAAATCAAAGGATGAGAACGCATCGGGTTCTCCAAGAGGGCCGGGGCGACGTTCTTGCCCCCAGCGGTCACGATGATCTCCTTCGCACGCCCCGTGATCCGCACATAACCGTCACGATCCAAAGAACCCAAGTCTCCTGTCTTGAACCATCCATCTTCGGTGAAGCAAGCAGCGCTCGCCTCGGGGTCGTTATTGTAGCCATGGAAAACAGAGGGACCTTTGAGGAGAATCTCGCCCTCGTCGGAAATCTTGAAGGACATAGGCGGCAATGCGGGGCCCACGGTCCCGATCTTCGACAGACTGGGGGTATTGACCGACACCGGCCCCACTGTTTCCGTCAGACCGTAGCCCTCCAAGACGGGGATGCCCAACCCCCGGTAGAAGTGGCCGAGCCAGGTCGCCAAGGGAGCGCCGCCCGACACGATGTAGCGCGCGTTACCGCCCACCAGTTTCACAATATTCTGGTAGACGAGTTTGTCCGCCAGAGCACGCTGGGCTCGCAGCGAACGCGAGGGCCCCTCAGCGGTGTCCAAGGCCTTGGAGTATTCAATCGCCACATGGGCCGCCCAGCGGAAGATTGTTTTCCTCGCGCCTTTCGAGGCTTTAGCGTCAGCCGAGTTGTAGATCTTCTCCAAGACGCGAGGCACCACCAGCAGGTAGGAAGGCTTAAAGGACGCGAGGTCGGGCAGCAGGTTCTTAATATTCGGAACATGGGCCAAAACCCCGTTACCGCTGATTTGGAAAACCTGTAAGAAACGGGCAAACACATGCGCGAGGGGAAGGAAGAGCAAGAGGCGCGAGTCCTTCCCCGCTGCGATTTCCGGCATCCACGCGTGGGCGTTGAGGCACAGGTTCGTGAAGTTCTCGTGGGTGAGCACGGTGCCCTTAGGGGTGCCGGTCGTTCCCGAGGTGTACACGATCGTGGCGATATCGTCTTTCCTCAGGGCATCAGTGCGCGCCGTGACTTGAGTGCGGGGAATGCCCGCGCCCTCTGCGATGAGGGTCTCAATCGCTTCGGAGTCGAGGGAGAGAACGGTGACGCGGTGGCGGCCGCTCCGCTCAGCGGCGGCGCGCACGATCTCCGCCATTGACACGGTCTCGGTGATGACCAGGTCGACTTCGGCATCGGAGAGGACATGGGTGACTTGCTCGATTGAACTCGTCTCGTAGATGGGCACCGGGATCAAACCCGCGCTCCAGGATGCGAAGTCCAGGAGAGTCCACTCGTAGCGGGTGCGGCTCATGATCGCGATTCTTTGACCTGGCGCTAATCCTCGTGCGATGAGCCCGGCCGCGACCTGTTGGACTTCCTCGTAAAAACCTCGGGCACTCAGGGGCCGCCATGCATCGCCCATGCCAAGTTTTCGCAGGATCAGGGGACGAGGAGCTGAACGCTGCACTCTTTGCTTGAGGAGGAAAGGAATTGTCGTTGAGTCGTCGATGCGCACGAGGGTCGGAGCATGCCATTCGAGGGCGTTCGTCGCGCCCTCTTCTGCGAGTTCGGCGTCCTGAGCGAGGTCCTCCTCGACGGGATTTTCATCTGGGGTCATCGGAGCTCCTATCCGGGTGTGCATGAGGGGAGTGCATCCAGCCTAAACCGTGTGTCGGCTTGGATAAGGGGGAAGAGAAGATGATGAGGAAGGAGGATCGGATGCCTCAAAGGGCACGATCAGCTTCGCTCCAGCCACCACTAAGGACAGCGGGCCTGAGATGCTGCGCTGGGAAAGAGGGGTTTTGTCGTAGTAGCGCTGAGGTGGACGGAAGACGAGAAGAACTCTATTCGGCGAGGGTCGTGCGGCGTTGGATGAAATCGTGGAAGCCAGGGACTGTGAAAGCGACTCTGCCGAGCTCGGGTGAGTAGATGAGACCCTTGGAGATGAGAGAGGCCCGGATGGGCCCGAGAGACTGCACCTTCTTGCCCAAGCGCTCGGCAATGGAAGAAGTTGTCGAGGGCTGAGGGCCGTCGAATACCATCGCCGATAGGTAATTCCGTTCTGCGGGCGTCGCCCGATCCCAACGGGCCGGAAAGAAACCCGAGTCGAGCTGTGCGAAACCGAGAAGAAGAGCGTTACGGGCGTCGTGCACGGTGAAAGGAGAACCCTCGGCGACCCTCCACATGGCGGAGCCGAGCTCCTGGATGAAGTAGGGGTAGCCTTGGGAGGCCTTGGCAAGGATTCCGAGAGCTATATCGTCGAATTCTGCATCCATGGCGTGTGCGGGGCCGAGGAATGCCGCACGGGTCTCTTCGGCGTTGAGGGAATCGATAATACGAACATTGAACATCCTCTCCGCGTAGGACTTCGTTTCTGCGAGGATCTTGGGAAGATTCGGTAGTCCCGCTCCAATGATGTAGAAAGGCAGTGCACGTTGGCTGCACTCGTGCTGGCACGAGAGCAGAGCTGCAAGCAGACCGGGGTCGAGGTCTTGGAGTTCGTCGATGAAAAACGCGATTCCCTTGTTTTCGTCGCGGAGGACCTCTGCGGTGTCGATGACGGCGTCGAGTAGATTGAGTTCATAGTTGCTCGTCGACGCCCGACCGGGGTCTCGGGCAACGCCGAAGGACACATCGGTGAGCCCGAGGGAGATGTTGAAAGATGTGATCGTGGCGAGCATCTGACGGACGCGCGATGTGGATGCCTGTGCGGATCGGGCGAAAGATGCGGCGTTCAATCCCTGGATGAGGATCTGGCGCGCCGTGGTGGCCCCGGCTGTTCCCGGACTGGCTTCAAACTTCACTGCAACCCAGTCCGCGTTCTCTGCCTCCTGAAGCATACGGTTGAGCAGCACCGTCTTGCCGACGCCGCGCAATCCGAGGAGGAGAATCGGCTGATCGGGGCCAAGACTACGGGCGCTTCGGGTGATGAGTGAAGAGAAGAGCTTAAGATCCTCGTTACGGCCGACCAGCTCAACGGGCGGGCGGCCAGAGCCGGGGGTGTAAGGATTCGATGACGCGTCCATGCACTGATTATAGCTTCGTATAACCCTGTATAGGGTTTTGTTATACAGGGCTATACAAAGCTATACGGGCGAGCTTGCGACGTGTGAGAGCCAGCGCTCCTCGAAGCACCAATGACGCCAAGTGGGCACCGGCGAATGCCGATGCCCACTGGTCGGGATCACAAGGATCAGGCCTTCTTGCGCTTGGCCGGAGCCTCGCCGAGTTCGAAGGAGACGACGCGAGTTTCAGCCTCGCCATCTTCGGCCGCCTCGTAGGAGACAAGCTCAAAGGACCCCTCGACCTTCGACGCGGCGCTGAGATCCGCGAGAACCCCCTCGATCGCCGCCTTCGAAGCCTGTGGCACCTCAAGGCTGACCTTGAGGAAAGGCGTACGAGGAGACACCTTCGCCTCCGACTTCACTCGGCGCAGCGCAATAAGTGCTGCGGATGCGGCGCGCAGCACCTCCGGGTCACCGGCCACGTCCTCGAGCCCCTCAAGCGTCGGCCACGGAGCACGATGGATCGAGCCGGGGCGATACCACGACCAGACCTCTTCCGTCACATAGGGCAAGAAGGGGGCGAGCAGGCGGATCACCGTGTCAATGACAATCGCGAGCACGGTCCTGGCTGAAACGGCCTCGTCCTCGGCCCACTTGCCATCGCGGTTGTAGGCGCGCTCCTTCACGAGCTCCAAATAGTCATCACAGAAAGTCCAGAAGAAAGACTCCGTGACCTCCAAAGCGCGCGAATGATCGTAAGCGGCCAGAGCATCGCTCGCCACCGAAATAACACGACGCAGCTCGGCGATCACCGAACGATCCAACTCCAACGAGATCCGAGCCGGATCAAGATCAAGAGCCGTGTTCTCCCCGCCCATCGTCAAAGCGAACTTCGAAGCGTTGAAGACCTTGATCGCAAGGCGACGGCCGATCTTCATCTGTGCCTCATCGAAGGTCGCATCAAGGCCGAGCCTGGCTGAAGCCGCCCAATAACGCACCGCGTCCGAACCGTACTTCTCGAGCAGGCCCATCGGCGTGACGACATTGCCCTTCGACTTGCTCATCTTCTTATGGTCAGGATCGAGGATCCACCCGGAGATGCCCGCGTGCTGCCACGGAAGAGCCTCGAACTCAAGGTTCGCGCGCACGACCGTGGAAAAAAGCCAGGTGCGGATAATGTCTTGACCCTGAGGACGCAGATCCATCGGGTAGGTCCGTTCGAACAGGTCCTCGTCATGAAGCCAACCGCAGGCCAACTCAGGGGACAGGGACGAGGTCGCCCAGGTGTCCATGATGTCGAGCTCTCCGACGAAGCCGCCAGCCTTGCCGCGCTGCTCTTCGGAGTAACCGGCGGGTGCATCGGTCGAAGGATCAACCGGGAGGGCGTCTTCACGAGGAGTGATGACCTTCGAATAGTCGACCTCGCCGTTCTCATCGACCTCGTACCACAGCGGGAAAGGAACGCCGAAGAAACGCTGCCTGGACACGAGCCAGTCGTTATTCAGGCCCGTCACCCAGTTCTCGTAGCGGACCCGCATGAAATCCGGGTGGAACTTCAGGTCGCGGCCACGGCCCACCAGCTCCTCGTTGAGGTCCAGCCTAGAAGCCGGATTCGTCCAGGGCTTACCGCCATTGCGGATATACCACTGGCGAGAGGTCACGATCTCAAGGGGCTTATCGCCCTTCTCGAAGAAATTCGTCTGACGCACGGTTTTCACCGGTTCGCCGCGCAATTCACCAGACTCCCTCAAACGGGCGACCACGGCCTCGCGGGCACTGAAGGTTGTCTTGCCCGCAATCTCGGCGAAAGCCTCGCGCCCGCCGTCGGAGACGATCCACTCGGGAGTCTCAGCCTGGATGCGCCCATCCTTGCGCAAGATCGCGCGCAAAGGCAGCTCAAGATCGCGCCACCAGTCGATGTCGGTGGTGTCGCCGAAGGTGCAGCACATGGCGATGCCCGCGCCCTTGTCCATTTCAGCTGCGGGGTGGGCCAAGACGGGAACCTCCACACCGTACACGGGCGAGGCGACCTTCGTGCCGAAGAGCGGCTTGTAACGCTCGTCATCCGGGTGGGCGACGAGGGCGACGCAGGCGGCGAGAAGCTCAGGGCGGGTCGTTTCGATGCAGACGTCCTGGCCGTTCTCGATCGGAGCTCCAAGGGCCGATGCTTTCGCACCCGCATCCGCATCGCACAGGTGGAAGGCGAGACGATGATAAAAGCCCGGGTACTCGCGGGATTCGAGCTCGGCCTGGGCGACCGCCGTCTGGAAGGTGATGTCCCACAGGCCCGGAGCTTCGGACTGGTAGGCCTCCCCGCGTTCGAGGTTGCGCAGGAACGCGGCCTGGGCGATCTTGCGGGCGCGCTTACCGATGGTCTGGTAGTTCTGCTTCCAATCGACTGAAAGCCCCAGGTAGCGCCACAGGGCCTCGAATTGCGCCTCGTCCTCGACGGTGAGGCGTTCACACAGCTCCACGAAGTTCTTGCGGGAGATCGGCTGCTGGTCACGCGCCTTGATGGACTTGCCCTCACCGCCCTCGTGCGGGGGAACGAAATCCTCAACGTAGGGCAGGGTCGGGTCGACGCGCACACCGTAGTAGTTCTGCACGCGGCGTTCCGTTGGCAGGCCGTTGTCGTCCCAGCCCATCGGGTAGAAGACGGCCTTACCGGTCATGCGCTGGAAGCGGGCGACGACGTCGGTGTGCGTGTAGGAGAACACGTGGCCGACGTGGAGGGAGCCCGAGACCGTCGGCGGGGGAGTGTCGATCGAGTAGACCTGTTCGCGGACCGCGGTGCGATCGAAGGCGTAGACGCCGTCTTCCTCCCAGGTCTTGCCCCATTTGGCTTCAAGGCCTTCAGCGCCGACGCGCTCGGGCACCTTCGGGGCGGGAACTGAGGTCGCAGTGGTGTCGGGACGCT
Organism: Schaalia cardiffensis; assembly: GCF_016405145.1. Lineage (GTDB taxonomy): Bacteria > Actinomycetota > Actinomycetes > Actinomycetales > Actinomycetaceae > Pauljensenia > Pauljensenia cardiffensis. Next base: position 26,344 of record NZ_JAEKIA010000009.1, on the reverse strand, counting down.
CGCCCATAGTCTGTATTCTCCATCCGAGTCGTGGACATGTACCTGCCAAGCTTAATCGTCCGAGATGCCCTGGGCCAAAGGCTGATGCCGCGTCAATCCTCACGAGGGCGGCATCGGTGGCAAGGAAAAAGGGGACTAGCAAAAAGAGGAAGGAAAAAGGGATGTCACTCCAGCTCAGGCGCCGATGTGGGCGGACAGTGTCAGGAGGCTCGAGGCGTGAAGGGGCCCCGGATCCTCAGGCTTAGGGGAAGGCTCGGACGACCTCGACCGTCTGCGTGACGCAGGGGTTCCGGCGAAGCCGCCTACGCGCCTATCTTGTGCGGGTGGAGATCTCGGCGTCGCGCGCGATCGCAGCTTCGACGGCGCTGATCAGGCACGTCGACATGCCCTGCGCTTCAGCGGCGAGCAGCCCCGCGATCGTCGTGCCCCCGGGTGAGCAGACCCTATCGATGAGCTCGGAGGGAACCGTGCCCTGCTCGGAGGCCTCGAGGACGAGCTCGGCCGAGCCCGCGAGTGCCTGAGCGGCGATTGCAACGGAGACCTCCTTCGTCAAACCGTGCTTCACCCCCGCCCTGGCTAAGGCCTCGATGATCTGGAAGACCCACGCGGGAGAGCATCCTGCGAGGGCCTGGAAAGCAGGGAAGTCCTTCTCCTCAATACGGATCGAACGACCCACCTTGTTCATGAGAGCCTCGACCGCAGCCACCTGCTCCTCGGATGCGCCTAAGGAGCAGATCGCGCTCATCGAGCGGCCGATCTGCGCGTTCACGTTCGGCATAACGCGGATGATCGGTACGGCCGCGCCGAAGTCCTTCGCGATCGACTCCACGGTGCGTCCGGCGGCGAGGGAAACGACGCACATTTCGGGGCGCTCGCGGACGATATGCGCGATCATCTTGATGACCGCGCTTTGCACATGGGGTTTCACGCCGAGGATGAGGATGTCGACTTGGTGGGCGAGGGAACCATTGGAGGAGGCGACGCTTGCGCCGAGCTCGGCTGCGAGCGCGGGAGCGTGGACCCCGTGAGCGTCGGTGAAGAGGAAGTCCGAAGCGTTCATTCCGGCTGCGACGCCACCTCTGGCGATGGCGGCGACCATGGCACCTGAACCGATGAATCCGATGCGCATGATGGGGTCCTTCCTGGTTGAGGGAGCGATATGAGAGCTCGGACACACCCTAGTACGTGCATGCTCGGTGGCGCACAGGCGTCCACGAGCGGAACTGGCGGAGACTTTAGCGGCGACGAGTCCCGAAAACGGAACGGGTGATCTCCGAGCCCGCAGTCCGAAGCACTTGGCCGATCACGGATTCAACCTGCTTCGCACGACGCTCGGCCTTGCGTTGCCTTTCGGCCTCCGCCTTCTCGCGGGCCCGCTCCTCGGCCCGTTCAGCCCGTTCCTTCTCCTTGGCGAGAGCCCGTTCGAGGGCGGCTCGCTCCTTCTCCTCTTGCTTCGCCTGCATCGCCGCTGCTTTCTCGGCCTCGAGGAGTTCTCGCTTCTCAGCTTCGAGTCGAGCCTTTTCAGCCTCGGCCTCTTCCATGCGCTGCATGAGCTTTTCTTGCGCAGAATCGGGATTCACTGCGGTCGAGTACTTCGAAGCGATCGGGGAAGCGGAGAGGGTCAGGGCCAGGGTCTGTGCAGAGGCCGGACCCATGAGGGAGGCGGGCGCCCACATGGAGGTCGGAGACACGGGGGTCGGTGTGCCGTGCTCGTTGAGAACCGTGACGACCGCTTGACCGGTGCCGAGGTTCGTCAGGATCTCCGCAAGATCGAGGGAGGTGTTCGGGAAGGTCTGAACACTCGCTTTGAGGCGCTTGTGCTCATCGGGGGTGAGTGCGCGAAGCCCGTGCTGGATCCGCGAAGAGATTTGGGCGAGGACATCGGCGGGAATGTCCTTCGGGGTTTGAGTCACGAAGACGACGCCAACTCCTTTTGAACGGATGAGGCGCACGGTTTGAACGACTTGGCGGATGAACTCTTTCGTCGCATCCGCGAAGAGGAGGTGGGCTTCGTCGAAGAAGAACACGAGGCGCGGGAGCTCGAGGTCACCGACCTCGGGAAGTGTGGAGTACAGGTCGGCGAGGAGCCACATGATGAGTGCGGACACTAATGCGGGACGCTGGGAGATGTCTCCGACGTCGAGTAGAGAGATCACGCCTCGGCCCTCGGGGGAGAGGCGGAGGAGATCATGGGTGTCGAAGCTGGGAGCGCCGAAGAATTGTTCGGCCCCTTGAGATTCGAGGACCGTCAGAGCCCTAAGGATGACACCCGTGGTGGCCTTCGAGACTCCGCCGATGTTCGCAAACTCGGGGGCTCCTTCCTCGGAGGTGAGGAAGGAGATGACTGTGCGCAGATCCGGAAGGTCGATGAGTTCGAGTTGTTCTTTGTCGGCCCAGGCGAAGATGAGCTGGAGGGCCTGTTCCTGCGTGGAATTGAGGCCGAGTGCTCGCGCCAGGAGGAGGGGGCCGAAATCGCTGAGGCTTGTACGAATCGGAATGCCCGTGAATTGGTTTTTCGCATCACCGAGGGTGAGCAGATCGATAGGGAAGGAGTCGGGGGTCCAGTCTTGACCATTCGCTGCGGTGCGGGCGAGGAGTTTTTCGGAGGAGGCGCCCTTCTCGGCGAGGCCGCTCAAATCGCCCTTCACATCGCATAGAAGGACTGAAGAGCCCGCTGCGGATAGGCCTTCACTGAGGAGTTGAAGAGTGCGGGTCTTGCCCGTCCCAGTCGCTCCGGCGACTAGGAGGTGACGGTTGAACATGGAAAGGGGCATCTTCGTGGTCGTGCCGACAACGCGCGTCGTACCGTCGAGAAGAGTACCGATCGTGATCGAGGGGGTGGAGAAATCGTAGGCTCGGCGGATCTCATCAATGAAAGCCGAGGACGAGGGAGAAGAATCCGATGAGGAAGCCTCTTGTGGTGAGGAGTCTTCTGCGGATGAGTGTCCTTGACAGGGGGCTTGTGGGGAAGGTTCTTGTGGGGAGGACTGTGCGTCCGCCGGATCGGGCTCACCAAGCGAATCGGACCCTGCAGCGCTGACAGCTTCGAGTTTGAGGCGCAGCGCCTCCGCCTGCGCATGCGCCGCTTCGGCTTCCGCTTGTCTCGCCCGGGCCTCGGCCTCGGCGAGTTGAGCCTTGAGATCGTCGATGTTCTCGCTCATTGCGTCCCTTTCCCCGGGCATCTTCGCACCGTTGTGAACATCGTAGGGGGAGGAAGCGTCATGTGCGCTCCCCCAGACAGAATCCAAGAGCGCAGGACACTACCGTCCACATACGCAGGAGGTCGAAATCCCCGATCCACAACGACAGATGACTTCAGGTGAAGCTGAAGGAAACACCCCCTAGCGTCACGGCATGGACCTTCTGAGGAGGCTACGGCTGAAACGCTTGACCCGCGCGGTCTACAGCGCGAAGGAAAGTGCCTCGCGCGAACGCCCAGAACGTGTCATCAGGCTCCTCCCTTCGCCTTTATCTGCCCTTGTCCTCGTCCTTCTCCTCCTTGTGCTCGCAGTTTTCGGCATCGTGCGCGCACAAATGCCGGGCAACGCGCACGCCATCGATTCGGCGAGCGACTCAAGGCAAGAGCCAGAAAACGGGCAGAGAGCCCTCCTCATGGACGAGGAGTACGGGGGAGCCGGAATGAAGAAAGATCCAGATGAGGATGGGAAGGAAAGCCCAGGAGCTTCCGGCTCCCCATCATCCTTTCCAAGTGGCGGCAACAAGGGCGGCGCTCTTCTCATCGTTCACGTCGCCGGGGCGGTCAAAGACCCGGGCGTCGTGCAAGTGCCCGCAGGCTCCCGGGTCATTGACGCCCTCAACGCCGCCGGAGGAGCCCTGCACGAGGCGAACCTCGACGCCGTGAACTTGGCGCGGCCGGTGAACGACGGGGAACAAATCCTCATCCCCACAATCGGGGATCTGGGGGCGAATGGACTCGAAGGAACGCAGGCCTTTGCCCATCCCCAGGGCGCCTCCGCCTCTTCGTGCGTGGACATCAGAACCGCCGATGCCGCGGCTTTCGAAACCCTCGATGGGATCGGGCCGAAGCTCGCCCAAAGGATCATCTCCTTTCGCGAATCCTCCGGCCCCTTCGAATCGGTCGAAGACTTGGACGCCGTCCCCGGGATCGGACCGGCCCTGCTGGCGCGCCTGCGTGAAGGAGTGTGCCAATGAGCTCCACCGAGCACGAGGCCATCCCGATCATGTTGGATTGGCGCCTGTTCCCCGCAGCCTTGACGACATGGGCGTGCACCTGGTGGGCGGTGTCCAGGTCGTGGGGAGGGGCTCATAACCTCCTCATGCTCGGCTTGTTCATCGTCGCAGCCGCTTCGACTCATTCCCTGTGCTCCACACCCCGAGTAGGAGGACGCCACCAGCTCACACCCGCAGGTTCCATCAGAAGCGCCCTCCTCGCTCTCGCAGCGGCTGGCTTGGCGGCGCTCGCGGTCGGTGGACTCGCCCGTGCCTCCCTCCAATCGTGCGAGGCGAATGAGGCGGCTACAAGGGGAGCTCTCATCACCCTGAATGGCCGCGTCGACGCAGACCCCAAGATCTCACACGGCTCTTTCGGGGCGAGGAAAGAACACGTGAATATCACGGTCCTCAGCGTCGGGAAAGAGGAACTCCCTTCGCCTCCTGTGCGCCTCATGCTCCGAATACAAGGCGGACACGAGCTCTACTACGGTGACATCGTGAGAGTCAGAGGCCTCATCGATCCCACTTTCCCTGGCGCCCTGCCCTATGCGGGGAGCATGAGTACGACTCCGGTTCTTCTGGAAAGACCAGGTGGTTATGTGGGCATCACGAGGCGATTCCGTCTCCACCTCGAAAGGGCTGTCGAAGGGCTCGACGAACAGGGCCGAGCCCTCGTCCCAGGAATGGCGATCGGCAATGACCGGGCAATGAGTGAAAAACTGGAAGAGGCATTCCGTGCGTCCAGTTTGAGTCATTTGACCGCAGTGTCGGGCTCGCACATGGCAATCGTTCTCTCAAGTGTCCCACTCCTCCTGCCCAGGAGCCGACGCGCAAGAATCCTCGGCGCGCTCACGGTCCTTGTCCTCCTCGTCATGGTGGTCGGCCCAACTCCGGCGGTCATGCGAGCCGCCGTGACAAGCACAGCGGGAATCCTCGGACAGGCTCTGTCGCGCGGAGGACAGGGCCTTGCCGCACTGAGCCTGACAGTCCTCGTCATTGTGCTCCTCGACCCCTGGGCGGCCAGAGATTTCGGCTTCGCCTTGTCCGTTTGCGCGACCTTTGGAGTGCTCGTTCCCGCTGCGGCCTGCCGGAGATGGGGCAAGAAACACCTGAAAATCGAGGGCCGAGTAGGGCGCTTCTTCAATCGACTCTTTGAACTCGTGTGCGTGTCGGCTTGGTGTCAGATCATGACGATTCCGATCCTGCTCCTGCTCGACCCGGCCCTCCCCGTCTATTCCCTCGCGGCGAATATTGCCGCGGCTCCCGCTGTCGCGCCAGCGACTCTCCTCTCCCTGAGCGCTGCGCTTGCCGCTCCTTTTTCGCTCCAGGCCGGAAAGGTCCTGGCTCTCCTCGCCTCTTATGCGACCGCCTGGATCGCGAAGGTCGCGCTCGTCTTCTCCTCCCTCCCAGGGGCGAGGAGCGAGCCGAAGGACCTGATCGGGGTGGTGCTGATCGCACTGGTTTTGGGCGTTGGTGTCCTGATCTTGCGCTCGCTTCGAGTAGGGGCGCGTAATGCCTGGGGGACGTGCGACACTTGAGGTCGCATTCGAGGGAAGGGATTTCATGGCGGCACCTAGAGGGAAGAAGACTCCCGTCCCAGTCGAGCTCGCGCCGGTGGTCCTCATCAAAGGCAAGGAGGGCCTGCTCATCGACCGGGCTATGGCCACGCTGCGCGCTCAGGCCTATGAACAAGACCCGAATCTGGAGCGTAGCGATGTGCAGGCCTCGAGCTATCAGGCCGGTCACCTGGACGTCCTCACTTCCCCTTCGCTCTTCGGCGAAGCGCGCCTCATTCTCATTCCCGAGCTTGAACAGATGTCGGGCGCCCTGGCTGATGACCTCCTTGAGTATGTGTCCTCTCCGGCGCCCGATGTGTGGATCATCGCCATCCACCCGGGCGGCAATGCTGCGGGTAAAAAAGTCGTCGAAGCGATCGCGAAAGCCGGATTCCCCGTTATTGCGGCCGAGGAGATCAAGAATGACCGCGACAAGCTTGAGCTCATCAAAGAGGAAGTCCGCAGCGCTCATCGCAGGATGAACGCGGACGCGATGCAGGCGATCGTTGACGCGCTCGGATCTGATTTGCGTTCAATGATGGCGGCGGTCAATCAGCTCCTCACAGATGTCGAGGGAAACGTGACAGTGGAAGATGTACGCCGCTATCACGCCGGTCGGATTGAAGCGAGTGGTTTTGATGTCGCGGATGCCGTGATCGCGGGCGATGCGGCGAGGGCCCTCACGTTGCTGCGTCACGCTTTTGCGACAGGTGTCGAGGGGATTCCGATTGTCGCGGCCATCGCGATGAAGATTCGCGCTATGGCGAAGGTATCGGCATCGGGGACGGGCAAAAGGCTTGGCATGGCCCCCTGGCAGATTGATCGTGCGAGGCGCGAGCTGCGCGGGTGGAGCGACCCTTCCCTCGCCGGGGCGATCAAGACATTGGCCTTGGCTGATGAGGAGCTGAAGGGCGCGTCGAAGGATCCTCAGCGGGCTGTTGAAAAGGCCGTCATCACCCTGTGCCGTCTTCACTCGAGACCTTGAGTGGCGCTGGGCGTTGAAGGACGCTGGGCCTTGTAGGGTGCTGGTGCCCCAGGCGAGAGCCGGGACGCGAACCGCCCTACACGGCAAGAGCTGGAGAGTGCTGATAACGCAGGCGGGCCGCCCCGCTCGGGGCGGCCCGCCTAGCACAAGAGGCTGGATTCAGCCGAGCTTGGAGACGCGTCGAGCAAGCTTGGACTTGCGGTTCGCGGCCTGGTTCTTGTGGATGACACCCTTCGAGACGGCCTTGTCGAGCTTGCGGGAAGCGGCCTTGAGGCACTCAACCGCTGCTTCCTTATCGCCGGCCTCGACGGCCTCGCGGGTCTTGCGAACGAGCGTCTTGAGCTCGGACTTCACAGACTGGTTGCGCAGGCGGCGCTTCTCGTTGGTGCGGATCCTCTTGATCTGGGACTTGATGTTTGCCACGGTGGGAAAACTCCTTGACAGATTGAAAATGCTGGGTCGGTGAGGGCTGTGTCAGAACCGGGACCGGGACGTGGGGACATCCGCAAACGGTTCAGACCAGACCCCCTGCCCGACCGGGCTGGGAGTCCGACTAACAAGATTACCAGCGTCGCAGACGCGCATGCTAATCACTGAAGGCTCGCGGCGCGTGAATGCGCTCACTTCACGCCTCGTACATTCTCCTGTCTTCACGTCGGGGACGAGTCGCGTTCCCGGTGATGGGGCCACAGCTCTCAGGTGCGAAAGCGGCTGTAGCCGATCCACAGAAGCGCCGGGCGCCTCGCCTATCCACAGCTTCGAGCTCCCTGCCTCGACGAGACAGATGAATCCACGGACAGTGGAGTCACGGCACAGACATACAGCGCCCTGGGCGCTTGGCGAAGAGGAATGAGCATGAGCATGAAGACGGGATCGCCCACGAATGCCGCCACAACACAAGACCAGGAAGAAACCTCCGCCCCTCGGATCAGCCCGGAGCAGGCGGGGATTGAAATGGCGCTCGACCTTGCTTCGAAAGGAGACCTCGAGGGTGCACTTCAACTCGGCCGGGTTCTTCTCGACGAGCTTGAGGAAAGCGAGGAGCCCCTCGCTCGTATGGCTTTCTATCGCCTCCTCGTCGAGTGGAGCTCACAGCTGGAACGACCAATGGACTGCAAGAAATTCGCGTCGCGCGCTGTTCAATGGGGATCGAGGACGCTGGGGGAGACTTCACAAGCAGTGCTGATGGCGCGCAACTCCGAGCTCTACTGGATGTGCGAGGTCGGCTACGACCGCCTTGCCGCACGGCGATTCCCCGCTCTACTCGAGGACGTGAGCCGCGCGCTCGGAGCGGATTCAGAACTGGCATGGGCAGTGAGGGTGAACTCCGCGATGCCCCTCAAAGCCTCAGGAGACTTCGAAGGTGCGAGCATGCTCTACCGCGAGCTCATCGTCGACATGGCGAGAATACTGCCCGCCGATGACGTCCTGCTCATGACGGTTCGCGACAACCTCGCCGAAGTACTGGAATTGGCCGGCCACTACGGGGAGGCCAAAGTGATATTCGATTCCCTGCTCGAAGAGGCGAAGCGCCTATGGGGCGGAGAGGATCCGAGGGTCTTGAGGATCCGCACTGAAATTGCGCGCCTGCGTTTCCTCCTTGGGGACGAGGAAGGGGCGGTAGAGGAATGGAAGGAACTCGGAGAGCTCAGTACGCGCCTTCTGGGGCGCCACCATCCGCGCAGCGTCCAGATCTTCTCCCTCCTTTTAGCGGCAGCCCTCGACCTCGAGGATGAGGAGATGGTGAAAGAAGTTGCTGAGCGCTTCATCTCCGATCCACCCCCGGAGTTCGATGCTCTGGATCTGGAGGGTTTTGCTTTGCTACTCGGCGAAGAGGCGGTGCGCAAGAGCGTGCGCATTCGCGGTGCCGGGCGAAGCGGGGAAGAAGACGGGATAGTGTCCTGATGGGAGCAGCACGCAGATAGACAGGAGTCGGAGGCCGGAGAGGAATCGGGACTCGAATGGGAGTCGGGGGCTCGGAGGGAAGCCAGTGTCTGGAGAGGAGTCGAGGCCTGGAGGGGAGTCGGGGGCTCGGAGGGGAGTCGAGGCCTGGAGGGGCGTCAAGGCCCCGGATGTGCCCGACTTCGCCCCAAGGCAGTTGGCGCCGGTAGCGGGGATGATGGGACGATGGAGAGGCTAATTCGATGGAGGTTGATGTGCCGATCCCTACGCCCACTCAAGTTGAGTCGATTCGACCTGCTCACACCGAGCAGAGCCGCATCCGAAACTTCTGCATCATCGCGCATATCGATCACGGCAAATCGACGCTCGCGGACCGCATGCTCCAACTCACCGGGGTCGTTGAACAGCGCGACATGCGCGCCCAATACCTTGACCGCATGGACATTGAGCGTGAACGCGGAATCACGATCAAATCCCAGGCCGTGCGCATGCCTTGGGCGCTCGGTGATGAAGCCTACGCGCTCAACATGATCGACACACCCGGGCACGTCGACTTCACCTACGAGGTCTCCCGTTCCCTTGCGGCCTGTGAAGGAGCTGTCCTCCTCATCGACGCCGCTCAAGGTATCGAGGCGCAAACCCTCGCGAACCTGTATCTCGCAATGGAGAACGACCTGGCGATCATCCCGGTCCTCAACAAGATCGACCTTCCCGGCGCCCAGCCCGAGAAATACGCGGCCGAGGTCGCTGCCCTCATTGGTTGCGAGGAGGACGAAGTCCTCAAAGTTTCGGGCAAGACCGGCGAAGGCGTCTGCGAACTTCTCGACCGCATCGTCGAGGTCGTGCCCGCCCCCACGGGAAACCCGGATGCCCCGACCCGCGCAATGATCTTCGACTCCGTCTACGACACCTACCGCGGCGTCGTCACCTACGTCCGAGTCGTCGACGGTCGTCTCTCCACACGCCAGCGAGTCAAGATGATGTCGACGATGGCAAGCCACGAGCTGCTGGAAATCGGCGTCATCTCCCCAGAACCCACCCCCGCTGAGGGCATCGCCGCAGGCGAGGTCGGATACCTCATCACCGGTGTGAAGGACGTGCGCCAATCCAGGGTCGGCGACACCATCACCTCCCACATCGCCGGAGCGCAAGAACCCCTCGCAGGCTACCAAGACCCCAAACCGATGGTCTTCTCCGGCATTTACCCGGTTGACGGTACCGACTTCCCGAACCTGCGTGACGCCCTCGAACGCCTCCAGCTCAATGATGCGGCCCTCACTTTCGAACCGGAATCCTCTGCGGCCCTGGGCTTCGGCTTCCGCTGCGGCTTCCTCGGACTGCTGCACCTGGAGATCATCCGCGAGCGCCTCGGACGCGAGTTCGGCCTCGACCTGATCGCGACCGCGCCGAACGTCGTGTACACGGTGAAAGCAGAAGACGGCGAGGAGATCCGCGTCGAGAACCCCTCGGCTTTCCCGGAGGGCAAGATTTCAGAGGTGCGTGAGCCCCTCGTGGACGCCACGATCCTCACTCCAACGGATTTTACCGGCACAGTCATGGAACTGTGCCAAGAGCGCCGCGGCACGATGAAGGGCATGGACTACCTGTCCGAAGAGCGCGTCGAGCTCCATTATTCGATTCCGATGGCGGAGATCGTGTTCGACTTCTTCGACCAGTTGAAGTCGAGGACCCGCGGATACGCTTCCTTGGACTACCAGGAGAATGGGGAACAGGTCGCTGATCTTGTGAAGGTCGACATCCTCTTGAATGGTGAGCGCGTCGATGCTTTCAGCGCGATCGTCCACAAGGACGCGGCCTACGGCTACGGTCAGAAGATGACGAAGCGCCTGAAGGAACTCATCCCCAGGCAGCAGTTCGAGATCCCCGTTCAGGCTGCGGTGGGGGCGCGCGTGATCGCCAGAGAAACCATCAAAGCCCTGCGCAAGGACATGCTCGCCAAGTGCTACGGCGGCGACATCTCCCGTAAGCGCAAGCTCTTGGAGAAGCAGAAGGAGGGCAAGAAGCGCATGAAGTCGATCGGGCGTGTCGATGTCCCTCAGGAGGCCTTCATTGCGGCCCTCACTTCTGATGTTCCGAGCGGGAAGAAGTGAAGGGCGTGTCCGAGCGAGCTTCTTTGCGTTCCGGTGGGGCGAAGGCAGGTGAGGTCTTCCTCGCGCGAACGAAGTCCTTCACCCGCCGCAGCCGTGAGCTTCCTGCGAATCTTCAACGCACCTGGGATGAGCACGCTTCGCACTATGTCATTGAGGTCGAGCGCGGCCTGGGCTATACGACTGTCGCCGATTCCGTGCACTTCGACCCCGAGAAGCTGTTCGGCCGCCGATCTCCGCTGACCATTGAAATCGGTTCGGGTACGGGAGAACAGATCGTTGAGGCGGCCCGCACTCACCCGGATCGCGACTACCTCGCCTTCGAAGTCTGGCTCCCCGGCATTGCGAAGCTCATCTCGAAGGCCGTCGGAGCGGGGGTGGAGAACATTCGAGTCGTCGAGGCCGATGCCCAGCTGGCCCTGCCGATCGTTTTCGACGAGGCCATCGCCCAGGAGGTATGGACCTTCTTCCCCGACCCTTGGCGCAAGGCCCGCCACCACAAGCGCCGTCTCGTCTCCGCTGATTTCGCGCCCGAGGTTGCGCGCGTCCTCGAAGATGGGGGACTGTGGCGTTTGGCGACCGACTGGGATGATTACGCCTGGCAGATGCGTGACGTGATCGAAGGGTGTGAGCTTTTCGAGAATCCCTACGAGGGCGAACGCCCCGACCCGAATGACCCCGAACCCTTGCGCGGCGGATTCGCGCCACGCTTCTCGGGTCGTGTCGAAACGCACTTCGAGACCCGGGGAATTGATGCTGGGCGAAGAGCCCACGACCTCGTCGCCGTGAGGCTTCCACGTGAAGGCGCCTCTTCGGAGGATGAGTGAGCCCCGCTTCGCCGGAGGGGAGCGCTTGGCCAGAAGACGGGAGCCTCGAGGCCGCCCTGGCTGAAAGGGACTCGTGTCGGCCCCTGAGCCTGTACGTCCACGTCCCCTTCTGTTCGGTGCGTTGCGGCTACTGCGATTTCAACACCTACACGACCGGGTTTGGCCCGGGCGCCGCCCCCGGTGACTACGCGCCCTCGATCCTCGCCGAGGCCCGGCTCGCCACCCGGATCCTCGCCGATGCCGGATGGGCGCCACGAGCGGCGTCAACGGTGTTCCTCGGCGGGGGAACGCCGACATTATTGGCAAGTAGTGAGCTCGCCCGGATCCTCGACCATCTGCGTTCCACTTTCGGAATCGCTGAAGACGCGGAGGTTACCGTTGAGGCGAACCCGGATTCGATTGACGCTCAAGGTCTTGAAGAACTTCGCGCCGCCGGGGTGACGCGAGTGTCTTTCGGCATGCAATCCGCCGTGCCCTCCGTTTTAGCGACCCTCGATCGAACGCATGATCCCGAGCGTGTGCCGATCGTCGTTGAGGCGGCGAAGGATACGGGCCTTGATGTTTCCCTCGACCTCATTTATGGGGCGCCGGGGGAGAGTCTTGAGGATTGGAGATGCTCCGTCGAGGTGGCGATCGGATTGTCGCCCGATCACATCAGCGCCTACGCCCTCGTCATTGAAGAGGGAACGAAGATGGGGCGCATGCTTTCCCGCGGCGCCATACCCGAGCCCGACTCTGATGAGGAGGCCGCGAAATACGAGCTTGCGGATGCCATGCTCGCTCAAGCCGGATACCGCTGGTACGAGATCTCCAACTTCGCCAGAGCCCAGCGCGGTGAGGACGACATGGTAGCGAGCGAGCTTCGTTACGCCTCGAAGCACAATCTTGCCTATTGGAGGGACTGTGACTGGTGGGGTCTGGGTCCTGGAGCCCATTCTCATGTGGGCCGCTACCGCTGGTGGAACCTTAAACATCCCCGAGCCTATGCGAGCAGAGTATCGGCGGGCATGAGTCCGGCAGCCGCCGGGGAGATCCTCGACGCTGATTCGCGCAGTCTCGAGAAAGTCATGCTCGCCGTGCGCACCGCTGAGGGGCTCGCGATCGCGGATGTCCCCAATCCGCAGGTCATCGACGATTTGAGCGCCGAAGGACTGATCGAGAAGAAGGCGGTGCTGGACTCTCGGATCGTCCTCACCCTTCGCGGAAGGCTCCTCGCGGACGCAGTGACGCGTCGACTCATGGGGTTCTAAAGGCGGCACCTCACGGCCCTGTCGACATCGCGGACAGGGGACGTCTCGCCGACGGGGCGTCTCGCCGATAGGCGCCGTTCAGAGCTGCGTCGGCCTTGTCGTGAGGCCGCATCGTAGCTTGCCCCCAGCGGCCCTTGAAGAGGGTTCTTCCCAGCCGGTGTAGGCTTTTTCGGGATAGTTCACAAGAAGAGAGCCATCAATGTCTTGTCCACAAACAGAGTCGACCGGAGTCTCCATCAGGGAGTTGACGATTCGCGGAATCGTCATCGGCGGCATGATCACCATCATCTTCACAGCCGCGAATGTCTACCTCGGCCTCAAGGCCGGCCTGACCTTCGCGACCTCGATCCCGGCGGCCGTCATCTCGATGGCGATTCTCCGCTACTTCAAGGACCACAGCGTCCAAGAGAACAACATCGTCCAGACCATCGCTTCTGCGGCGGGAACGCTATCCGCGATCATCTTCGTCCTCCCCGGTCTCGTCATGATCGGCTGGTGGCAGGGCTTCCCGTACTGGCAGTCCGTCGCCGTGATCGCCTTGGGCGGAGTCCTCGGCGTCATGTACTCGATCCCCCTGCGCAGGGCCCTCGTCACCCACTCCGATCTGCCATACCCCGAGGGCGTCGCCGCAGCCGAAGTTCTGCGAGTCGGCGACTCCACTGAGGGTGAGGAGGAGTCGCGTCGGGGTCTCCTTGCGATCATCAAGGGCGCAGTCACCTCCTCGGGATTCGCGATCCTTGGCTCTGCCAAGGCCGTGGGCACTGAGATCGGCACCGTCTTCACAGTCGGCGCCGGCGGCACCATGGCTTCCGCATCCTTGTCCTTCGCTCTCCTGGGTGTCGGCCACCTCGTTGGCATCGCTGTCGGCATCGCCATGATCGTCGGCCTGCTCATTTCCTACGGCGTGCTCCTCCCGATGCGCAGCTGGGGCCTGGTGGGCGACCCCGCGAGTGCGTCTGAACTCGTCTCAACGATCTTCCGTTCCGAGGTTCGCCTCATCGGCGCCGGAGCGATCGCCGTCGCGGCCGTGTGGACGCTCCTCAAGCTCCTCGCCCCGATCATCGGCGGGATCCGCGACTCTCTCGCCTCCTCCTCGAAGCGCGCTTCCGGAGAGGTCCTCCCCCTCAGTGAGCAGGATCTGTCCGGCAAAGTCGTCATCGGCGTGACGATCGGGTCCATGCTTCCGATCGGAGTGCTGCTGTGGCTGTTCCTCAAGGACACTCCACTCGTGCACCATTGGATCGGGCTCGTCCTCGTGTCGATTCTTTTCATTCTCATCACAGGCCTCGCAGTCGCCTCGGTCTGTGGATACATGGCTGGTCTGATTGGCGCATCGAACTCTCCGATCTCCGGTGTCGGCATCCTCGTGGCCATCGCTGCGGCCCTCGTGGTGAAGGCCGTTCACGGCACGATCACCGGCGATGAGCTCTCCGTCCTCGTGGCGTACACGCTCTTCACCGCGGCGCTCGTCTTCGGCATTGCGACGATCTCGAATGACAACCTGCAGGATCTCAAGACCGGGCAGCTCGTCGGGGCAACCCCCTGGAAGCAGCAGCTCGCCCTCATCATCGGTGTCGGCTTCGGTGCGATCATCATCCCGCCGGTCCTCAACCTCATGCACAGGGCCTTCGGCTTCCAGGGCGCTCCCGGTGCGGGGCAGAACGCTCTCGCCGCCCCTCAGGCGTCCCTGATCTCCGACCTCATCAAGGGCGTCTTCGGCGGCGACCTCAACTGGGGCCTCCTCGGGACCGGCGCTCTCATCGGCATGATAGTCATCATCATCGATGAGGTCCTCAAACGCGCCACGAAGAGACTCTCCCTGCCCGGTCTTGCCGTCGGCATGGGCATGTACCTGCCAATGGCGATCACCATTGTGATCCCGATCGGCGCACTCCTGGGCCTCCTGCACGACCAATGGGCCGAGCGCCAGGCAGATCCGGAGAAGGCCAAGCGCATGGGCACTCTCGTCGCGACGGGCCTCATCGTCGGCGAGTCCCTCTGGGGCGTCGTCTATGCGGGCATCGTCGGCTTCTCCGGCAAGGACACGCCGCTCGCGCTCTTCGGCGAATCCTTTGCGACCCCGGCACAGTGGATCGGCACGATCCTCTTCGTCGCGGCCGCCACGTACCTGTACAAGGACATGCGCTCGAAGGCGAAAGCCCACTGATCGCGGGGGTCGTCATCGTATAGTCCTCGCGCCTCCCGGCTCCCCACCAGGGGAGCCGGGAGTTTCCTTTCGGCTTTCGGGCTAGAGGGCGCCAAGGCCGCTACAGTGTCTGGGTGGTTTCCGACTTCTTCGACCCCTACGGCTCTGATGTGTTGAGCAATGACCCCCACCGTGAGGGGCCGAATGCGATCCGCCCACGTTCGACCCGGGTGCACCTCGAAGTGGGAATGGTGCTCGAGGACGTGGCGAGCTCATGGGTGGGCGCGGTCGTCCGCGTGGAAAAATCCGGGGGAGTACACCTGGTCGAACTCGAAGACCGCAGGGGGCGGACTCGTTCTTTCCCCTTGGGTGCGGGGTTCTGGCTCGAGGGGCGCCCCATCATTGCCCTCCCGCCTCGTCCCACACCAATGGAACAGGCGAAGAATGCCTCCGGGCTCACCACTGCGAGGGGGCGGGCACTGACCAACTCCGGTTCGATCGCGGCTCCTAAGTCGGCTGCCAGAGTCGCCAGGGCCTCCAGGATCTGGGTTGAGGGACGTCATGACGCCGAACTCGTTCAGCATGTGTGGGGTGATGACCTCGCAGAAGCGGGTGTTGTCGTTCAACTCCTCGAAGGCGTCGACAAGCTCGAAGAGGTCCTTGAAGTTTTCGGCCCGAATGATCGGGTTCGTGCTGGCGTCCTCGTTGACCATCTGGTCCCCGGATCGAAAGAATCACGAATCGCCGAGGCTGTGACTCGGCGCTGGCGGGAGGGCGTTCTCGTCCTCGGCCACCCCTATGTGGATATTTGGCAGGCGGTGAAACCCTCTCGTCTCGGCTTGGAGGCCTGGCCGCAGATTGAACGGGGAATCGATATCAAACACGGGACGCTTGAAGCACTCGGCTGGCCCCACGAGAACCAGGCGGATATCGCCATGGGCTGGAAGCGGATCTTATCGAGGGTGCGCAACTACAAGGACCTTGAGCCAGCGCTCCTTGGAAGAGTTGAGGAGCTCATCGACTTCGTGACCGCCCCGGGTCTTTCCTGAGCCCTGGGGCCGAAGCTGCGGGGCAGGAGTATTATTGGCACTCGGAAGTGATGAGTGCCAGGGCCTTGAGAATGCCCGCCCGGGAGCGCGAAGGAGGAAGCCCATGAGCGATGATCGCAGGCTCGACGTGCTGTGTGCGATCGTCTCCGAGTACGTTCACACGCGCGAACCCGTCGGCTCCAAAGTCATCGCCCAGCAGCACGACATCGGGGTCTCTTCTGCGACGATCCGCAACGACATGGCTCTCCTTGAGGAGGCAGGCCTCATCTACCAGCCGCATACGAGCGCAGGCAGAGTCCCCACCGATAAGGGCTACCGCGTATTCGTCGACTCTTTGGCCTCCGTCAAACCAATGAGCGGGCCAGAGCGTAACGCGGTCGAATCCTTCCTCACGGACTCTTGCGATATTGACGAGGTCGTCGCGAAGACCGTGCGCCTCCTCGCACAGGTCACACGTCAGGTCGCAGTCGTCGAATATCCAACACTCATCCGTGAACGCCTGCGCAGGTGTGAACTCGTCGACCTCGGTCCGCGCCTGCTCGTCATTGTCGTCACCCTGAGCGGACACGTCGAAGAACGCATACTTGAGTTCCCCGCTCCGCTCGCACCAGAGACGATCACCCTCCTGCGTGAACAACTCAACGCCCTGTGGGAGGGACGCTCCGCCGAGGAGATCCTGCCCCGCATCGACGAGGCCCTATCAGCGTGCCCTCCTGCGCAGCGCATGATCGCAGAGGCCGTGTGCACTGCCCTCGTGGACCTGCTCCAGGCGACGGGCGAATCGAGGATCGCGATCGCCGGAATGTCGAACCTGGCCCGCGGGGCGATTGATTTTCGAGACATCGCGCCCCTGCTGGACGCCCTCGAAGAACAAGTCGTCCTCATGAGGCTCTTCGCCGAGCTCGGAGCCGACGATGACATCCACGTGTCGATCGGAACAGAGAACCCGCATGACGCCCTCATTGAGGCGAGCGTGGTCGCAGGAACTTATCGTTCCTTCGGACAATCAGGGGATGGACTCGCTCACCTCGGCATCGTTGGACCAACACGAATGGACTACGCTCGCACGATGTCCGCCGTAAGGGCCGTGGCCGCTTATCTCACGCGTTTCCTCGACCGATGAGCCCCACCCCTCCACATTCGGCACACCCCGCCCTCTTCAACCCGATCCAAGCAAGGAACGAATCCTGGTGAACGACTACTACGAGATCCTCGGTGTTACCCGCGACGCGAGTCAGGACGAGATTAAAAAGGCGTACCGCAAGAAGGCTCGCCAACTCCATCCCGACTATGCGGGACCGGAATCTGAGGAGGCCTTCAAGGAGCTGTCCATCGCCTATGAGGCCCTCTCCGACCCGGAGAAGCGTCGTCTCTACGATGCAGGAGGTGCGGATGCACTTCGTGGTGGCGCCTCCCCCTTCCAAGGCGCGGGTGGTTTTTCCGACTTCTTCGATGCGATGTTCTCAGGCTTTTCCGGCGCCTCCTCCGGACCGGCCCCGCGACGCAGGCGCGGAGCCGATCAGCTCATCGGCGTGGACATCACCTTGAAGGAAGCGGTTTTCGGCACTCAAAAGACAGTCTCTTTCGCCACCTACATCGAATGCGAGACCTGTCATGGTTCGATGTGCGCCGAGGGCACTCAGCCGGTCACCTGCTCGAACTGCGGCGGTTCGGGCACGGTCACGCGGATCTCCAATACGATGTTCGGCCAGATGCAGTCACGCGCTGCCTGCGGGGCCTGCGGGGGCTATGGCACGGTCATCTCTTCCCCATGCCAGGAATGCGCCGGTCAGGGACGAGTTCGTTCACACCGGAGCTATCCGATCGACATTCCCGCCGGCGTCACCGAGGGCACGCGGATCAGGGTTCCCAATAAGGCCGAGGTCGGTCCTGGCGGCGGTCCACAAGGAGACCTCTACCTGGAGATTCGTGAACTCACAGATGAGGTGTTCGTGCGCCGCGGGGATGACTTGCACATGTGGACCACAATCCCGATGACCACGGCCGCTCTTGGTACCGACTTTATTTTGTCGACATTCGACGGGGAACGCACGGTGACGATCCCCGCGGGCACTCAGCCCGGTGAAGAGATCATTCTCAAAGAGCTCGGCGTCGGACGCCTCCAACGTCCCGGACGCGGTAATCTCCACGTTCACATTGAAGTGGAGATCCCGAAGAAACTGGATGCGCGTTCGCGTGAACTCCTCGAAGAACTCGCGGCGCTGCGCAAAGAAGGAAGGGTTGAACCCCAGCGTCGCGATCACTCGATGTTTGAAAAACTCAAAGAGAAGTTCGCCGGACAGTGACCAGGCCCGTCTTCTACTTCAGCGATCCTGTCAGCGAGCTTTCGCAGGCTCAGCCTGGCGAGGTGTTGCGCCTCGGAGCTGAGGAGGGACGACACGCGGCGACAGTTCGTCGGATCCGTGAGGGCGAGGGTCTTGATCTGGTCGACGGACGCGGAACCCGAGCCCTG
This sequence comes from Schaalia cardiffensis, assembly GCF_016405145.1. Lineage (GTDB taxonomy): Bacteria > Actinomycetota > Actinomycetes > Actinomycetales > Actinomycetaceae > Pauljensenia > Pauljensenia cardiffensis. The sequence goes on along the minus strand of NZ_JAEKIA010000009.1, from coordinate 7,854 downwards.
TGCGAAGTCGTCTCGGCTGATAAACAGGGACTCGATTGTCGTCTCCTCTCCCTCGAGTACGAAGAGGCCCCCCGCGTCCGACTCGTCCTCGTTCAAGCCCTGGCCAAGGGCGGACGCGATGAACAGGCGATTGAGATCTGCACGGAGATCGGCATTGACGGTGTCATCCCTTGGCAATCGGATCGTACGATCGTGCGTTGGGCGGGACCGAAGGCGAAGAAGGGGCGGGCGAAGTGGGAGAACACGGTGCGTGCCGCAGCCAAGCAGGCTCGTCGCGCCTGGGTTCCCCTCGTCGAGGACGTGGTCGACAGCCGAGGACTCCTTCAAGGTATTGAGACGCTCATCTGCCAGGGCGGACGCGCCTTCATCTGTCATGAAGAAGCAATCGCGACGCTGAGCGAGCATTTGCGGGCTCATCCTCTCGCCGAATGCGAGCCTGGCAGCCAGATCTGGATCATCGTGGGACCCGAGGGCGGGATCTGCCCGGAGGAGACTTCAGCCTTTGAGCAGGCGGGGGCCGAGCTCATCGGCCTTGGTCGTAATGTTTTACGCTCATCGACTGCGGGCGCAGTGTGCCTGACCTTGCTGAGCGCGGCCCTCAATCGCCTCTGAGCGCGGGTTTCGAGGCTTCGAAACCCGCGTCCAGGTGCACGAGTGGAGCCTGCTTTCAGATGCAGGGGTGCCACCCGAAAGCCCCGCTGTTCAACAAGCCCCAGTACAAGAAGCCCCAGCAATGGGGACCAGGAGGAGCATACGAAGATCAGGACAAAGAACCCCTGATTGAGAAGGTCAAAGTATGCGAGTGCCCGGGCTCAAGCACAATGAGATCCTCATGAGAGTTGAAGGCGTTCGGCGGGCAGGTCATCGGCTCCACCGCAATGCCCTCGCGATCCAGGACCTCCGCCGTGTAAACCTGCACCCACTTCGCATCAGAACTCAAAGCAACACTCATGCCGCTTTCTGGGTCGCGGATCGTCACAGTCCATTCGCCTTCAGGCAAATCAGTGAAGGCATGATCAATGGTTAAATCGCCAAGAATGCGCGGCCGAGTGAAATCGCGTCCCATTTCAGCGACCGGGCGTTTGCCCACGGGGGTGAGCTTCTCGTCGACCTCGAGGATGCTCGTGGCAGGAATAGAGAGCTCATAAGAATCATTAGGGGCCCCGTTGAGAGTCACATACGGGTGGGAGGAGACCCCGTAAGGGGCGGCCTGAGTCCCAATGTTCTTCGTGTGCACGCTGACGCTCAGACCCGAATCCGCGTTCAGCGCATAGGTGACCCAGGTTTCGAGCGCCCAGGGATAGCCCTTACGGGGCGCAAGGAAAGCCCCGAGGGTCGCAGAGTCCTGATCCGCGTGAACGATGTCCCACTCCACCCAGGACATGAGGCCGTGGAGAGCAGCCCCCGTTGAACGCTCAGTGCGATCGACCTCGTAACGCGCCCCATTCCACTCATAGGTGGAATCCGCGATGCGATTGGGCCAGGGGAGGAGCATTTTGCCCAGATGACCCGCAGGGATCTCCTCAACACTGTGGGGAATGACGAGATCGTGGCCCGCGAGCGACAATCCCGCCAGGCCAGCACCGACGGTGACGATCCTGGCCCGATAATCGCCGGATTCAAGAACGATCTCACGGCCGGATGCGCTGCGCGTGCTCATGGGGACTCCTTCATCGGTAAAACTTCTCAGCGCCCCATTTTAGGGCGCTCGAGGCCCACTCACCGCCTGGCACGCACGGCAGGTAGCATCGGGGAGAACCCCACAAGGGTACTCGTGTACGGAAGGACTGTGCTGACTCAATGGCTCTGATCGATGAACTAGACTCTGCTCGTCTCGACGCGCTCTTTGCGAGCACCGGTGATGAGGCGAGCCGTATCGCACGCAATGCGGTGACCAATGCCGGGATTGATGCGGCTTGCCTTGACCGTGCGAAAGTAGTGGGAACGCCCACTGTGATGTCCCATCGCCTCGATCAGTGGAAGGCGACCTCGCAGAAGAAGTCGGGACGCTGCTGGCTGTTCTCTTCACTCAATCTTTTGCGCGATACGACGCGCGAGCGCATTGGGGTGAAAGACTTCGAGTTCTCCCAGAACTATGTGTTGTTCTTCGACAAATTGGAGCGCGCGAACTATTTCCTCAGGGACATGGTCGCATGCGCCTCCGAGCCTGTGGATTCTCGCCTCGTGCAATTCCTCTTATCGGAGGTTTTAGGTGACGGCGGCCAGTGGGATATGGCGGTCTCTCTCTACCAGAAGCACGGGCTGGTCCCCAAGGAGGCGATGCCTGAGACACAGTCCTCTTCGAATACTTCTCGGATGAATACACGCCTGCAGGTTTTGCTGCGCCGCAGCGCCCTCGAGGTGCGCGAGCTCCTCGCCTCCGGCGCCTCGCCAGAAGAGGTCGAGGCCTTGATCTCCACGGTCCTCGATGCCGTGTGGCGCATCCTCGTGATCTGCCTGGGGGAGCCTCCGCGTTCCTTCGACTGGGAGTGGCGCGATGATGCGGGAGAATTCCACCGTGACGGGACCGTGACCCCGAAGGAGTTCTTTGATCGTTATGTCGGTGTTGACCTGAGCGAATACGTGTGCCTCGTGGATGATCCTCGTCGCGCACACGCCAAAGGGCAGGCGCTCACGGTCGAGCATCTGGGCAATGTCATCGGAGGGCGACAGATCCGCTACATCAATACCGAGATGGCGACGATCAAGAAGATCGCCTCGCGGATGATCGCCCGAGGTGAGCCGGTCTGGTTCGGCGCGGATGTTTCCCAGCAGTCCGAGCGCGATCTTGGTCTGCTCGTCGAGGAGCTGCACGACTATTCGGGACTCTTCGGCGTCGACTTGAAGACAACGAAGGAGCAGCGCGTCCTCAGTGGCGAGTCCGCGATGAATCACGCCATGCTCTTCACCGGAGTCGATATCGACGAGGACGGGCACCCGCGCCGTTGGCGCGTTGAGAATTCCTGGGGCGAGGACGTGGGGGAGAAGGGGTTCTTCACCATGGATGACGCCTGGTTCAGCGAATACGTCTTTGAGGTCGTCGTGAAGATCAGTGAGCTGCCAGATGAGCTCAGGCCCGCTGTGACCTCCGAGCCCCTAGTCTTGCCGGCGTGGGATCCGATGGGGACTCTCGCCTGATCATTCGTGATGCGCTCATGTGCGTTCTTCGCCTCCGGGCGTGTGCGAGTACAGGGGAGTGCCTGACGGTGGAAGAGCGAATAAGGAAAGAGGGGGAGGCCTGGGCCTCCCCCTCTTCGAGTCGCGGTCTACTTCGCGAGCTTTTCGCGCAAGACGATATCCATGATGCGCAGGTTCATGACAATGAACTTGCCCAGCTGGTAGATCTTATTGCGGCGATGACGCAGCGTTGCGGGCGTCGGCAGGGGCGCGCGCTGAATCCGTGTCTGCTGCTCCGGATCGAGCTCTTCGACTGAAGGCTTATCACTCATCGATCTTCTCCTTTGGGAAACAGGATCACTCGGGGATCAGGGTCCAGCCGATGCGGCCTTTGGCCTTGTGAATGAACAGGTAGTGGAGCATGAACTTGATCCAGTGACCGAAGAGGCCGATCTCACCACGGGTGTGATAGGGGTGGCGTCCTGTCAGAGGATACTTCTTCTCATCGGGCACGATCGGGTACATGATCATCGCGGCTGCGGAACCGCTCATAAGACTCGCACCGGTCGATGCGACACATGAGGCGCCCATTTCGGTCATCGATGCGCGCTTCGCTGGCTTGTTCTTGCCCTTGATGTGGTCGACGATGGTTTCAGCAACCGTGCGGCCAATGGTGCCGGAGGGCTGACCCGTGCGCGGCGGAGCCGGGGCGACCGGGGTGCCGTTCGGGGTTGAACGGGGCTTCGAGATCTGGTGCGGCGGCGCGAAGGAGATGCCCGCTGCGAAGAGATTGTCGTAGGTGGGGTTCTGGTAGGTCTTGGGCCAGTCTTCGGCATCCCAGTCTTCGTAGGCCTTACCGGAGTAGTCGGCATCGACCTTCATGAAGCCGGAGGGGGCGAAGATCGTGCTCGTAATATCCGATCCGTCCTTGGCGAAAGCCTTGAAGGGATGGCCCGAGAATGGTGGGAGGAGCATCGCGAAGTCGAAGTCGAGTTCGTGCTCGCTTCCGTCGAGGGTCTCGTAGACGAGGCTGCCCTTGTTGACTCGCTTGACGGCAGCACCGGAAATGGCTTTGACGCCGCGTTCGCGGAACAGGGATTCGGTCCACAGCTGGGAAGTCGTCATGAAGCCGTTCTGCTTGAAACGCATTCCTCCGACGCCGAAGTCACCGAGCTCGTATTCGTTGGTGATGTAGACGACCTCGCACAGGTCGCGCACACCGGCTTCGCGAAGTTCGAACTCGACATTGAAGGCGTATTCGAAGGCGGCGCCCTGACAGGTGCAGGTGCCGTGGCCGGTGCCGATGACGAGGCGCTGAGGCTTGCCCGCCTTGGCGGCCTCGATAATCTTCTTCAGTTCCTTTTGAGTCTCATCCGCGTGATCGGCGGTGCACACGGACAGCGAGTTGCCGCCATTGTCCGGGCCGAGGCCGGGGGTGGCATCGAAGTTGAGCTTCGGGCCTGTTGCGTTGATGAGGTAGTCGTAAGCGATGAAGTCGGTGGTGCCGGCCTTACTCGGATCGGTGTATTCGATCTTGACGACGGGGGTTTCGTCTTCGCCCCGGCCCTCCGGGTAGATTTCGAAGGCCTTTGCCTGGTGGAAGATGATGCCCTTCTTGTCGTAGACGGGGCGGAGCGGGAAGAGGACCTTTGACTTGTCCATTCGGCCCGTTCCGACCCAAATATTCGAAGGGATCCAATTCCATTGGGAGTTGGGACTGATGACGACGACTTCGTGCTGCTTGGAGAGCATTCGACGCAGGTGTTGGGCGGCTGTATGGCCTGCGACACCGGCGCCGAGTACAACGACACGTGCCATGGTTGTGTGCACCTCGGTTCTTAGGAATCTGCGTCGGCTTCCTGACCGCCGCAGGTCCAAGTATATCCACAGAAAGCAGAAGTTGGGACTAATGACCCATTTTCGCCTTCGTGAACCGCGAGAGTCGCATGAATCTGCGCATTCAGGCCGGTATACGTCAGCGATGTAAGTCCCGATTGCGCCTTATTCGATCCTGAATTGCGAGGAAGGGCCTTACCCCGGGAGCAGACTGGACGCCATTCCGCCGAGTGGCATTGCGCTCAGTTCCGGAAGTGTGCCCCGGCTGCCTGAGTCTCGGCCTGCGAGGCCGGAGTCTTGAGCGGATCAGCGGCGAGCCCATCGCGCTGCGGGGACGAAGCGGGATGCAGCGGCGAACATGCGAGAATCGAAGGAGTCAGTCTTCAATCGTGCTCAGCCACGACGGGTTCACAGCGATTCCTTCAACGACGGATTCCTCCCGATGCGGGCCGAGGGAGTCGATGGTGAGGAGGCTCTCCTTGCGTCCTTTCGCCCAGTCGTAGCGGGCGAGTTCCAGAACCTGACCGGGATCCTCCCCGTAGTCGAGGGCGTAGGCGTAGTTCCTCGTCAAATGGAAGCTCTGTGGCCAGAAGTCGGGGCCGGTGTTCGTCGCCGTGAACGCCTGGCGGGCGATGGCGCTGTCCAGATCGACAACGAATCCTCTGCCGTCGAAGAGGACGACATAGGCGGTCTTGCCGTCTTGGAGGAATTCGGGATTCGTGAGGTCATCGGCTCGCAGGCTGATGGGGACCCCAGCTTCATCAACCCACGGTACGACGGAGCGTGTTCCGTCGGTGAGGTTCCAGACGATGAACGCGGGAGAGCCCTGCTTCCGCTTGTCCCTCTCCTCGGGCGCCGGATGCGCCTCAAGGCGCCGGAAGCCGGGGAAGTAGACCTGATTCTCCCGGCAGGCGATGTGCTTCGAGCCGCTGAAGCTCTGCTCGTCCAGGGGGGCGCTCGCGAGTACTCTTACGGGTTCATCGGGGTCTGAGGGGAGGAGCTCGGCGAGGAACTGGTAGTGCGCCCCCTCGTCTGCAACGATGTCCGGAGAAAGGTGTGCAATCGCCTCGTCCCTGAGGGAGGGTGCCCACGATGTTTCGCCGATCATGAAGAAGCGGCCGTCGCAGGAGCCGAAGTTGGTGAATACTCCGGGCGCCTCGACTCCTGTGAATCCTTCGGAGTCGCCGTGGACGAGATATTGGATGAAGTCGGTGCCATTTCCCCCTTGGTTGTAGAAGGTCGTGTAACCGCCGTCGTGCGGGTGGGGGTAGCGATCGAGTTCGTGGTACTGATGGCGGCGCTCTTGGAGATGGAGGCCCGAGTCGTCGATGAACCCTTCGTGATCGGGCATGCCGAAGTACAGGCCGTCCTCGGTCCACAGCGGAGTCGCGTACTCCATGATCCCCGTTTCGCGAACGCGCGCCGCACCCTTCTCATTCACGAGGGCGAGGTAGCCTTTCGACCCCTCGCCGTAAAGGGGAGTGACCCTGCCGCTGAGCTGGATGGCGAGAACCGCATCGTCGAGGGCGAAATCCTCCTCAGAAGCGGTGATCGATGCCTCGGCTCCGTCTGCCGACGAGCTTTGAGGGGCGTCCGGATCACTCGCGGAAAACAGGGGCGTGCAGGCGCTAGCGAGGCCGAGAGTACTCAGGATGAGAAGGGGGAGAAGGGCGCGTGTGTTCCTCGTCATTTCTTACAACCTCTATTGCACTTCCCAGTTCTGTTTCGTATAGGGGGATTTTTCGATATCGTAGGGAAAGATAAATCCCGGAATGGATTCGCTCCCGTCGAGATCGACTCCGGTGGTTCGCAGATAGGCGAGCCAGACGAGCTGAGAGCATGTGAGGGTGTTTGGATGAAGGTTTCGCCTGCTCGCCGGAACTGTTGGGTAGGGGTATCCTCTTAAGGACGTATAGGCGTAGTCGGCGGCGAGGTTCTGAGCGTGCTGGCTCAATGTTGTTTCGAAGAGTTTCGTGCCGGATGGCCCTGCGATTTCATTCGTGTAATGCCAATTGCTGAGGGTGTTGGGACCGCTTGCCTCGACGACCCAGTAGGTGTCGCCGTAGATTCCGGTATGCCCGTGATTGAAAACATGAGTCGAGGGGCTGATATAGATGTCGCCCTTGTAATAGGAATCCGGAAGGTTGGGGTACGCTGCGCGTGTCCGGGTATCGCCTGAATCGCTGGGTGCTTGTCTGCCGGTTGATTGGCGCATTGCCTCGTCGTTGAGGCGAGTTGCTTCAATGATTTGTGCTAGGAATTGATCGGGGGGCAGGCCAGCTTCCTCGGCCTGATTCTTAAAATCGCTAAGAATCTCATCTGCGGGCACTTCTTTCAATGAGGGATAAACTTCGATAAGTTTGTCTACCAAGTCCCGATCGTTAGCGCTCGTTGGCGGAGTAGTGCCGATAATGCTGAGAAGGGAAAGGGTGAGCACTACTATTGTTTTGAAGAGCGTGCGGTTCATCCTTGGACCTCTCAATCAGTGGGATGAGGAACTTTTGTTTAATACTGTCGAATCTTCGGAGAAGACGACGAAGATATCCGGGAAGGTACGAGTTCAGGAGTTCGCGGAATGGTCATCGTGGAGTCCATTCACTGTGATTGAACGGAGGCTTCGCCGCTCGCTTCTTCTACGGCCCTCCGCATGGCCTCGTCGTTCATGCGAACCGCCTCAATGGCATTTCTGAAGTACTCCTCGGGCGTTATGCCCATTGTCTCGGCGTCCTCGACTTCTTTAGTGAGCTCTTCTAGAAGAACATCGTTCGGTAGAGTTTTTGTCTCAGGGAAGAGTTCGCAGAACTCTTCGAGAGTGTCTGGACTGACTCCGCTCAGTGGAATGATTCGACAGTTGCCGATCTGCGAAGCGCTTTGATCAGTATCCTCGGCGGAGCTCTGAGC
>NZ_JAEKIA010000008.1 GCF_016405145.1 Schaalia cardiffensis | reverse complement strand
AAACCCCGATCAGACCAACACATTCTGTCCACCCTCATAGTTGGCCGCCACCAACTAAAACCCAGACCTTCCCGCACCAGCACAACGAAAAGTCCCAGTCAGACCAACACGAGGTGTCCTTTAACCCATGTCTTTTCCGATGACAGAAAGAAAACCGCCCCCGTGATGGCTGAGCAACAGCGGGGAGCGGTGTCTGATAAAACGACGGTAACACTGTTTTCGTAGCTGTGAAGGGCTATAGCGAAGATGCGCCTGAGGTCACGCTGCTCGCAATGCGCTGCGAATCCTCACGTGGCTTGGCTCACTCAACGATGCATTCGACCAACTCTTTGAGTGAAATGGACAAGGCTCGGGGCCGCCGCCCACTGTGAGGTGGTGCGGCGGCCCCGAACGGGAGCTCGTGCTCAGGAGCGGGCTGTGCGCTTGCGCAGCAGCAAGAGGGTTCCAGCTCCTGCGGCCAGTGCGGCCCCGAAGAGGACCGGCAGTGCGCTCGAACCCGTGCGGGCGAGGAGACCTGTGGAAGAGGACCCGTCGTTGGAGGGCTGGGTCCCTGATTGGGGACCTGGCTCGGCAGCGGGCGGATTGGACGGAGCGGGCGCCGCCACGGCCAGCGGGATACTGACGGACTCGCCGCTCGCAGCGTCGAGGGCGATCAGCTGGTGGTCGCCAATGGGCGTATCCGAGGGGATGGTGACCTCAGCGGTGAAGGTTCCATCCGCAGCCACCTTCGCGGTCCCGAGGTCGACCGGATCCGAGTGCAAGGTGAGCAGAATGGTGGCACCAGGCGTGAAGTTCTTCCCGGTGACAGTAGCCTTCTCGCCCGGGGTGACGGAAAGGAGATCCAAGCTGATCGACGCAGGCTCCTTCACGGTTTGTGCGCTGACCGTGACTGAGGTGACTTTCGTTCCCTTCCCGAAGCCTTTCAATGCGTAGTAGGGGTCGTCGTAGGACAGGGTCGCCCGGTAGGTGCGTCCCGCCTCGAGGGTGAAGGGACCAACGCCCGCAGTAAGATCCGCAGTTGTCAACCCTCCGATCTTCTGATCGCCGACGGTGACCTTGTACTTGGCGTAGCCGTCAGTGAAGCCTGTTGTGTCGAAGCGGAGCGAGACGCCTTCGGCGCGCTTGTCCCCAGAGGTGAGTGAGGCGATGACCTGAGTTTCACCAGTCTTCGGAGTCGGCGCCTTGAACATCTCGAGGTGTTCGCTTCCGATTGTGGCCTCTGCTTGTGTGACGGTGGTCAGGCCCACGGGCACGTAAACGGGAGCCGTGGTGGTCTTCACCGCGATGACGGGCAGGAGGTCGTCGGGTGTGGCGGGCAGCGTGATGGCAAGGTCATTGCCCTCAACAGTGTAGGAAAGGGCCTGATCGGTACCATCCAGGGTGACGGACTCGATCGAGTTGGCGCCTGCGCCCCTGAGAGTGATGGTCTTGCCCTCTTCCCACTTCTCGACGCCCAAGTAGATATGGGAGTCGTCAACCATGGTCTTGCCCCATTCTTCGATGGGGAAGTAGGTGGGACGTGAGTTCGTGAGAACACCAGGGTGAGTGGTGTTCCACTCACCAATGGCCTTGAGGACGGAGGCGTCCCACTGGTTGTAGGAGCCATCGAACTTCGGGCCGACGTTGAAGAGGAGCTGGCCTCCGAGTGCGGCAGTGTCGAAGAGGTTCCTCAGCGTCTCACGAGTCTTCTTGGCCACTCCGTTCGGGTCTGTACGCAGCCAGGTCTGGTTATCGACATTAGTGACATGATCCCACTCGGGGTAGTCCGGGTACCCGGTGTCTAGGTACTGCGCGTTGACGTTGTCCCACTCGCAGTAGCCCCAGCACTTGGGGAAGATGGAGACGGCGGACTCCCAGGGGCCCTGGGTCTGTTCGCTTTGAAGCTCATTGTCCCAGCCGACTTCGAAGTCGGCGCGATCATTGCCCACACGCGAGTTGATCATGATGTTCGGCTGCAGCTCGTGCGCCCATTGGCGCATCTTGTCGGATTGCTCGGGGTTGGGCTTACCCATGTCGTACCAGAGCTCGGCAATCTCGCCGTACTTGCCGCCGAGTAGTTCTTGGAGCTGGGCATGGACGTACTCCATGTAGCCCTCTTCGTTGAGGGTGTTGTCATTCCTCCACGGATTCTCGGGCTGTTTCTCCCAGTCGATGTTGGAGAAGTAGAGACCGAACTTGATACCGACCTGACTGCAGGCCTGTGATAGTTCCAGGATGGGATCGCGGTGGGAGGGGGACTGCTTGGTGAAGTTGTAGTCGGTTGTCGCCGTATCCCACATGGCGAAGCCGTCATGGTGTTTGGAGGTGATGAGCAGCATTCTCATGCCGGTGTCTTTGGCTTGCTGACACCAGGCGGTGGGATCGAAGTTGGGAGCATCGAAGGTTTGGGCGGTAGCGAGGTACTCCTCGCGGGGGATTCCCGACAAGGGGATGCGACTATCCCAGGTTTGTTGGTGCCCCCATGCCTTGATCTGCTCGGGGTAGCCGACTTCTTGCTTTTGCCCCTTGTACCAGCCTGCGTAGTGCGAGTAGACGCCCCAGTGGATGAACATGGCGAACTTCATGTCCTGCCAGGTGGCGACTTTCTCGACGTCCGAGGCCGGGATTGCGGCGGGGATTGCGTATGTCTGGTCGGGAGTGGGGTCGGCGATTGCAGTGCCCGCCATTCCCAGGGTGACAAGACCGGCCAGGGCTGTGCCGATCACTTTTCGTATGTTCAACATCAAGTCTCCGTTGAATTGATGGGAATGCTCCGGCTTCTGGAGGCCCTAATAGGGTAGCAGAAAAGGCGAATAAGAATCATTTTCCCCTTCCGATGGTAGGGGAGTTTGTGTGCAGCTCACTCAGGGTTTGGAAAGTATTGGTAAAGGAAGTGGTTTTTCTGATGGAAATGTGTACATTTCGAGTCTGGATTGACAAATATGCAAAGTTTTCTGATGTGACTCTCTAAAGGTCGACCCTTGTGTCTGAAGTCCCGCTTTTGTGTCTGAAGTCTTGATTTTGCGCCTCGGATCTCGAAGTTGTGTCCATTCGACCTCGGCGCTCGTCGTCGAACTCTGCTGCCCACGCGTTCTTGCTTCCTTATGTCCGCGCGCCCTCTGCTCTTCACGAACGAGTCCTGGGACTGCCTGACTTGCTCCCTTCGTACCCACCGCCCCGGTCCCTCACTCTCTCTGACTTGTTCTTCCCCGTATCTTTCGAGTGTGGAGCTGAACTCCGCGGGGGAGGTCTTCAACGAGGAGTACTACGCCAGGGCGCAGGCGGCAGTGGACTCCTTCGAGGAATACTCCCGGCGACTGACGGAAACGGACGACCCGAATGCGGTCGACGTGATTTCCGGTGCGACCGTCGCGCACTCCCAGTTCATGCAGGCCGCGATCCGTGCCATTTCCGCAGCCCAGGGGGTTGACAATGATGCTGCGGCAAACCGGGTCGACATCCCCGGACTGTCCGACTCGATGCGGGATGAGGGGTTGGACAAGGACCTCGGCGGGGCGGATCGGTGAGACTCCCGTCGTCGCTCAGTGCCACGGGATGGGGCGCGACGGTCGATTTCAGCGTCAGCGGCTTGCCAACCTGGAGGGTTTCCTTCCCCGCGATGGGCACCCGATTCGACCTCGTCGGCCACGGCGGGGACCTGCGGGCAATCACCGAGGCCGCCTGCTCCCTCGTCGACGCCCATGAGCAGCTCTGGTCCGTCTTCCGTGATTCCTCCGATGTATCGCGACTCAACGCCTCACAGGGGTGGACGGATGTCGACGCGTCGACGGATCGCCTCCTTGTCGATGCCCTCGCCCTGTCGGAGGCGACCGGCGGAGTGTTCACACCGCTCATCGGCGCCTTCGCTGCACTGTGGGAGGGTGCGGGCGGCGGGCGCGCACTCGGGTCGGGAGACCCTGCGACGCTCGCGCCGGACGAACGGGAACGGGCGAGAGCCCTCCGGGCGTGCTCGCCGTCGCGCCTCGAGCGCAATGACATCGGCCAGTGGCGCCTCATTGCGAGCAGCGACAGCGCGCACCCCAGGGTCGACCTCGGCGGAGTAGCGAAGGGGGAGACGGCGGACCGTCTGCGCGACCTCGCGGTCGACATGGGAGCCGGGGGAGTCCTCGTCTCCGCTGGAACCTCATCGCTCGCCGCATGGGGGACGAGGACGAGCGGCGCGCCCTGGCGGATCGGATTGCGCGACACCGTCGGGGGAGCGGACGACTGGGCGGGGTCGGTGCCCCTGCGAGGAGGGGCACTGTCGACGTCCGGGATTCCAGGCGGAGCGTCCTGCCCGCCATCCCATCGGATTGTCGACCCGAGGACGGGCGCCGCGCCGACGTCGGCGCGGCGCCAGGCGAGCGTTTTGTGCGCGAGCGGAGTCATGGCGGAGGTCCTGTCGACTGCGATCCTCATCGCCGGGACGGAGTGCGTCAACGAGGAGGCGCTTCGCCGGTGGGCGCACCGTCGCGGGGTGAGCGCCGAATGGGAATGGGTCGTCATGGGAGACTCGGGCGTGCAAGCGTCGGCTGGTGCGGGTTGGACCCCGCGCGCCGGTCCGGCTCATGAAGTCCGTCGAGGGGCGGCCCGGTAGGCGGAGACCGTCGGGTCGCCGTCGATCCAGAAGCGCCACGGGTAGGCGTCGCCGTCCCCGCCGGGGCCGGTGACGCCCGTCCTCGGGCCCCGGCGGATCATGGCCGGCGCGACCGGTTCCTCCGGCAGGACGAGGCGGGCGCGGCCGCCTGCCTCGCCCAGCAGCGCCCCGTCGTCCTCGCGAGTCAGTCCGAGGGCGGTGCACAGCCTCGCCGGTCCTCGCGCGAGGTCGGTGTCGCGCTGGGCCCTCGGCCTGCGGGCCCTGGCCGCCTCGACCCCCCGGGTGACCTCTCCGGCGCGTAAGAGGACCGCCGAGGCCGACCCGGCGGGCCCGCATACGATGTTCGCGCAATGGTGCATGCCGTAAATGGAGTAGACGTAGATGCGGCCCCCGGCTTCGAACATTGACGAGTTCCGAGCGGTACGCCCGCGGAAGGCGTGCGATCCGGGGTCGTGCTCGCCCAGGTAGGCCTCGACCTCGGTAAGGCGGACGGACACGGCCGTGGTCGGGCCGAGAACGCTCAGGGTTGCGCCGAGGAGGAAGGGGGCGGCTGCGAGTGCGTCGCGCTCGACGATCCCGTCCAATGAGAAGCGCGGCGTCCGAGTCATGAGGAGAGTCTACCGATGCCGTTCCGCTTCGGATACCGCGGGGCGTACGAGTCGCGGTCCAAGCGCCGCGCAGCGTATGGACGACGAGTTGTGTCCGCCCCTGATCGCGCGTGGTGCCGGTCCAGCGAATGGACCGGGGTCTTTACGTGAGGGGTGGCACGGAGTACGTTGTGATATGCAGTTTCAGTAACTTGCTGCACAAGACGAAGGAGTCTTCGTGAGTCCCTCACACGCCCCGCGAATAATGACCCGCCTGCGGCTTCTCCTAGCCGCCCTCGTCAGCGCCGGACTCCTGATCCCCGGTGCCGCCGCCCCGACCGTCGCCGCCCCGACCGTCGCACCGACGACGGTGACCCTGACGAACGCCCTCACAGGCGCTTACGACGGAGACGGCGACGCCCTCGTCACCATCCCAGGCTCCCACAACCCCGCCATGGGGTGCTCGGGCGAATGGCAACCCGAATGCGACAGGGCCGCCCTCATCAAAGATCCCGAGACGGGCATCTACACCGCAACCTTCGACCTGCCGCGAGGCCAATGGCAGTACAAGGTCGCGATCGGCGGGACGTGGGACGAGAGCTACGGCGCCAACGGAGTCCCCGGCGGAGACAACATCACCTACTCGCTGGACGAGGCCGGTCCCGTCACTTTCTTCTACGACCCCGCAACCCATCGGGTGTGGAATACCGCGGACGGCCCTGTCATCACACTCTCCGGAACTCTCCAAGCGCCACTGGGGTGCACGCGAGGGGACAACGGCGGCAATTGGGCGCCCGACTGCCTCGCACCACTCATGGCGCCCAATGGGGACGGGACATGGACCTACTCAACGAATAAGCTGCCTATGGGCAACTACCTCGTCAAAGTCGCCCATAACCGCTCCTGGACGGAGAACTACGGCGTCGACGGGGTCGAAGACGGTCCGAACTACTCCTTCTCTGTGACATCCGACAAGACAGTGACATTCACCTACACCATGGCAACGCACCTCCTCGACATCGACGTCGCCGACGCTCCCCTCATGGGAACCGGACAACAAGCCGTCTACTGGGTAGATGCGACAACGCTCGCATGGCCGACGTCGATGCTCCCCAAGGGCGTGACCGCAGATCAGGTGGTCTCGGGAGAAGCCGGTATCGGCTTCTCCCTCGTCACCGCGGGCAACGGCGGTGCGGAGATCATCGACGGAGCAGTCGCGGGAGGAGAATCGACGCCGCTGACAATTACCGCAGACCTGCCGAAGGAGGCGACCGACCTCCGACCGAACCTCAAGGGCTACATCGGACTGCGCATCCCGGACGGCTTCGGCGTCGACGCCGTGAAGCGGGCCCTCACCGGCCAGGTCCGCGTTCTCGCCACCGCTCACTCCGCCCCCTTCGCATTCACCGGAGTGCAGATCGCGCCCGTCCTCGACGCCCTGTACTCCGACGATGCACGCACTGCGGAACTCGGCGTGACGTGGACGGGGTCCAGGCCCTCCTTCGCGCTGTGGGCGCCGACCGCGAAGAGTGTGACGCTGCTGAGTTGGAACAGTGGCGATGACACCGGCTCCGTTCCCCAGATCGACGAGGACGCCCGCCGCACACCCGCACGCCTGGGCCCCGACGGGCGCTGGGTCGTGGACAATGCGGACGGGGCCATCACCGCGGGTGCGCAGTACCTGTGGGAGGTGGAGGTCTACGTCCCGGCGACCGGGAAGGTGGAGACGAACACCGTCACCGACCCCTATTCGATCGCCCTGACCGCCGACTCGACGAGGTCGGTCGCCATCGACCTCATGAACCCGGCGATCATGCCCGAGCAGTGGGCCCGTACCCCGTCCCCTCGGGTCCACAATGACGCCTCTCGGGCGATCTATGAACTGCACGTCCGCGACTTCTCCGCGAAAGACGAGTCCGTGCCCGCCGCGCTGCGCGGCACCTACGGGGCATTCACCGTCTCGGACTCGACGGGCATGAGGGCGCTTGCGGAACTCGCCGAAGCGGGCATCGACACCGTTCACCTGCTGCCGACCTTCGACATCTCCACCATCCCCGAGAGACGTGCGGATCAAGCGATTCCGACGATCCCGGATGCGGGTCCCGCGGCCGAGGACCAGCAGGCGGCGGTCGCGGCGGTCGCGGATCGAGACGCCTTCAACTGGGGATACGACCCGTTCCACTGGATGACCCCGGAGGGCTCCTATGCGGCCGACGGTCACCAGGACGGAGGGGCAAGGATCGCGGAGTTCCGGGACATGGTCGGCGCTCTGCACTCCGTCGGCCTGCAGGTCGTCCTCGACGAGGTCTACAACCATACGGCCGCAGCGGGGCAGGACCCCAAGGCAGTGCTCGACCGGATCGTCCCGGGCTACTACCACCGCCTCGATGCGACCGGAGCGATCACCACCTCCACATGCTGCTCCAATATTGCGACCGAGAACCTCATGAGCGAAGACCTCATGATCGATTCCCTCGTCCTGTGGGCGCGCGCCTACCGGGTCGACGGGTTCCGCTTCGACCTCATGGGTCACCATTCCCGCGACACTATGATCCGGGCGAAGGAGGCGCTCGCCGAACTCACCCTCGAAAGGGACGGTGTCGACGGATCGAGCCTCTACCTGTACGGCGAGGGATGGAACTTCGGCGAAGTCGCAAACAACGCCCTGTTCACGCAGGCGACCCAGGGACAGCTCGACGGCACGCAGATCGGCGCATTCAATGACCGGCTGCGCGACGCAGTCCACGGCGGCGGCCCCTTCGACGCGGACCACCGGGTCTTCCAGGGCTTCGGCTCCGGCGCGGTCACCGATCCCAACGGCTTGGACACGAGGGGCGCCGAGGAACAGCTCGCCGACCTCATGCACCGGACCGACCTGGTGAAACTCGGCGTGGCCGGCAATCTCAAGGATTACGCGCTGACGACTTACGACGGGAGCGTGAAACTCGGCAGCCAGATCGACTACAACTCCCTGTCCGCGGGCTATGCCTCAGATCCCGCGGAGAGCGTCAATTACGTGGACGCCCACGACAATGAGACGCTCTTCGATCTGCTGACCTACAAACTGCCCTCGTCGACGCCGATGAGCGACCGGATCCGCATGAACACGGTGTCGCTGGCGACCGTCGCCCTCGGACAATCCCCCTCGTTCTGGGCGGCGGGCACTGAAAGGCTCCGCTCGAAGTCGCTCGACCGGGACTCCTACAACTCGGGCGACCACTTCAATGCCATCGACTGGACGGGCAGCGACAACGGTTTCGGACACGGCCTGCCAGTCGCGTCGACGAATCAGGAGCACTGGCCGATCATGAGGCCGCTGTTGGAGGACCCCTCCCTCAAACCCGGCGCGGATGATATCGCTGCAGCGAAGGCGCAAGCCCTGGACCTTCTGCGCCTGCGCAAGTCGACACCGTTGTTCTCACTCGGATCCACCCGGCTCATCAAGGAGAAGGTTTCCTTCCCGAACTCCGGTCCCGACCAGGCGCCGGGCACTTTCCTCATGCTCATTGACGACAACGCCCCAAGCGGTGCGTCCACGGACGCAGGGAATCGGGCGGTGACGAGCGTCGATCCGAATCTCAACGGCGTCCTCGTCGTCTTCAACGCCTCGAAGGAGCCGCTCACACAGGCAGTCGACGGGCAGGCGGGCCGCCACTTCGTCCTCAGCCCCGTCCAGGCCTCCGGCTCCGACCCCGTGGTGAAGACGACGACCTGGGACGATGCGACGGGCACCGTGACGGTTCCCGCCAGAACCGTCGCCGTCCTCGTCGACGAGGCGAATGCCCCCGGACCCATCGCGCCCCTCGGCGTCTCCTACGAGCCGGTCGCAGTGACGGCGGGCGACGAGGCGAGTGCGACTCCGATCGTGCGCGACGAGTCGGGCAAGGCCGTCACCCTGCCCGAGGGGACATCGTTCACCCTGGGGGAGTCGGCTCCGCGTGATGCGGTGATCGATGCGACCACGGGCGTCATCCGCTGGACGGTGCCGGCCGATCATGCGACGACCGCAGTCCGGATCCCCGTGACCGTCTCATTCGCCGACGGGCGGGTGGTGACGAGCGAACTCGTCGTCTCCGTGACGGGACGCGACGCCGCATCCGATGCACCGGCCTCTCCTCGTGCCGGCATCGTGGGCGCGCTGCCGATCACCGGGGCCGGCGGGCTTCTCCTCGTCCTCGCCATCGCCGGTGCCGCGGCCGTCGCCGGGGGCGTGTTCGCCTCCCGCAGGCGGGCCTAGAGCGAGGGCGGGGCGCCGTCCTCGCCGCCGCCCGCTTCATGCCGCGGCCGCGAGGCGCGCGCGCCCGGAGGCGAGCAGACCGGCGACGCGCGAGCCGAGGCGGGAAGCATCGCAGCGCAGCGCCTCGACGGTGCCGAAGACCAGGTAGGACTGGCCGAGGTAGTTGAGTGCGAAGAGGGACGAGTTCGCCCCGATCGATGCGGCCCACAGGGGCACTCCCGTGTTCGTGAGGGTCGTGAGTGAGGCGTAGGCGAGCAGCATGATCACCGCCCCCCATGCGTAGTAGCGCGCCGCGGTCGCGATGAGGCCGCCGCGCGCCCTGAAGACACGCCGGTTGATGAGGTAGTTCATCGTGCAGGATGCGGTTCTCGCAATGATGACAGGGGCGAAGAGGCCGCCGATCGTCGCATTGAGGATGAGGAGCATGAGGTAGTCGACTCCGGTGGAGGACAGAGACGACGCGATGTAGCGGACCTGGGTGCCCAAACGCCTCATGAGGCCGGTCTCCCGGGCGAGTAGCGGAGCGGGAGAGGCAGAGCGTCGCATCATGGTCATGTCTTCAGGTAACCGTGCTGCGCTGTCGCCGCCGTGTGGCGGACCTATGGACGAGCTGTGACATTTCGAGGATGGGCGCCCCTCGGCGGCCGTCCCGCGATCGTCCGATGACGCCTCAATGCGGGCGCCCGCCGTCGCGTGCGGCTCGCAGATCCCACGCATAAGATGGACGCATGTATCGAGGCGCCCTCGCGCACCACCAGGGATTGCGCCGCCGTGTGCGCATTCGGATGATGCGGCGCGCGACCCGACCGCCGTTCTTGGCGGAGGTGCGGGCGCCATGACGATTCCGGAGGGTCCCTCCCTTTTCGATTCGGCGGCTGAGGACGGCGGATTCGACGACACGACCCGTCCCCTCGCGGACCGGTTGCGTCCGCGCAGCCTCGACGAGGTCGTCGGGCAGGACCACCTGCTTTCAGCCGACGCCCCGCTCGGGCGAATGGTTCACGCGGGGCGGATCTCGTCGATCATCTTGTGGGGGCCGCCCGGATGCGGCAAGACGACGATCGCCCGACTGCTCGCCGGCAAGACCGGC
This sequence comes from Schaalia cardiffensis, assembly GCF_016405145.1. Classification (GTDB taxonomy): domain Bacteria; phylum Actinomycetota; class Actinomycetes; order Actinomycetales; family Actinomycetaceae; genus Pauljensenia; species Pauljensenia cardiffensis. The sequence continues at coordinate 99,766 of NZ_JAEKIA010000008.1, read as the reverse complement.
CTCGTCTTCGAACAGGTCTCCGCCACCTTCTCTGGGGTGGCGGACCTGCGCGGGGTCTTTGCTGCTGCCTCCAAGCGCAGGCAGATCGGTCAGGGCACGCTGCTCTTCGTCGACGAAATCCACCGCTTCAACCGCGCCCAACAGGATTCTTTCCTGCCCTATGTCGAGGACGGCACGGTCGTCCTCGTCGGCGCGACCACCGAGAACCCCTCCTTCGAACTCGTCGGCGCGCTCTTGTCGCGCTGCCACGTCATGGTGCTCCACCGCCTCGACGGCGCCGCTCTCGCAGAGCTCATGGACAGGGCGGAGGGCCTCATCGGACGGCCACTGCCGCTGACCGAGGGAGCACGCGCCGCCATGATCGCCATGAGTGACGGGGATGGGCGCTACCTGCTCGGCCTCGTCGAACAGGTCGATGCACTGGGACCGAGGGGCGAACCCCTCGACGCGGAGGGCCTCGCCCATCTGGTCGCCTCGCGGGCGCCCCTGTACGACAAGTCGAGCGACGAGCATTACAACCTCATTTCGGCGCTCCACAAGTCGATGCGGGGATCGGACCCGGACGCCTCCCTCTATTGGCTGTCGCGAATGCTGCTGGGAGGTGAGGACCCCTTGTACGTGGCGCGCCGACTCATCCGTTTCGCCTGTGAGGATGTGGGCATGGCGGATCCGAATGCGCTGTCCGTGGCGCTGTCCGCCTGGGAGTCCTATGAGAGGCTCGGCTCCCCCGAGGGGGAGATCGCCATCGCCCAGGCCGTCGTCTATCTGGCGAGTGCACCCAAGTCAATCAGCGTGTACCGGGGATTCAACAGGGCGTGGAAACTGGCGAAGGAGACCGGGTCGCTCATGCCGCCCGCGCACATCCTCAACGCGCCGACCCGCCTTATGAAGGACCTCGGGTACGGTGCGGGATACCAATACGATCCCGACCTTGAGGACGGCTTCTCGGGCGCGGATTACTTCCCCGACGGCGTCGCGCGGCGCCGCCTCTACGAGCCGACGGACAACGGGTATGAGCATGCGGTGCGCGACGGCCTCGCACAGTGGGAGCGCATGCGCCGACTCAAAGAGCGCGACTCATGAAGGGGCGGTCGGGGCCGACGCGCAGCGGCCGCACGGCTCAGGAGGGGGTGCGGCGCAACAGCACCGCGACCTCGACGTGGTCGGTATGGTGGAACATGTCGAATAGGCGCGCTTCGACGCACCGGTAGGCGGGCATGGCCTCCAGATCCCGGGCGAGGCTTGTCGGATTGCACGACGAGTAGATGACGCGCTCGCCTGCGTGCTCGTTGACCCACTGGGCGAGGGCGTCCCCGATCCCGCGCCTGGGCGGATTGACGATGAGGACGTCGGGCGCCGTGGCGGGGTCTTGCTGAGCAGCCCACGCGGTTGCATCCGCTGCGATGAAGCGCGCAGCGGTGCGGGACAGTCCCGCCTGTGATGCCGAGCGGATCGCAGAGGCGATCGCCCGTTCCGACACCTCGACGCCGGTGACTCGGGGGATGCCAGCGTTCGCGGCGTGAAGGGCGAACCCTCCAATGCCGCAGTACAGGTCCCACAGTGTCTGCGGCGCATCGCCCGATGCGAGGGGGAGAGCCGCCCAGTCGGCGGCCTGGCGGTACAGATCGCCGGCCACGGCGGCGTTCGTCTGGATGAAGGAGCCCGGCCCGAGGGCGAGATCGAGGTCGCCCGCGCGGATCGGCAGCATCCGGCGCTTGGACAGGATGATCTCATCGGGGCCCTCGATGAGCGCCTCATGAGCGGGGTGGATATTCGCCGTGACGAGGGCGAGGTTCGGGACGAGGGCTACGAGGTCGGGCAGGGCGAGGCGGATGTCGGTGACGCGGTCGCGGGTGCGCAGTACGAAGCGGCACATGAGTGCGTCATCGGCTCCGACGGTGAGGAGGATGTACTTGAGCTCCCCGTTCTTGGTCGGAACATCGTAGGGGATGAGGTCGAGCGAGCGGATGAAGCGCTTGAGTGCGGGCGTGGCCCGGTTGATCGCAGGATGCTGGATGGGCCAGCCCGGAAGGTCGACGCCGCGCCGATCCGGCCCGAGGATGCCGAGGGTGGGGCGCCGACGGGTCCCACCGACGACGAGTTTCGCACTGGTGCGGAATGCCGTGGGCGCGGATCGCCTCGGTGAGAGCCAATGGACGCCCGCGGCGGTGGGGACGAGGGCGAGGGCCTCGGCCGCCGTTTCAGACTTGGCGGCGACTTGTTCGCCGTAGGGGACGTCGAGGTAACGGCAGGAGCGGCATGCGCCCCGGTCCCAGTGTTCGCACTGCATGGCCCGATCGTCTCATGAGGCCGCCACAGATGCACGTGGCTCGTCCGATGATCGAAGGGATGATCAGGAAAATCGAAATCGAAAGAGACGTATCGACTACTGTCGTTGGGGTTATCTGACGCTGGGAGAGGCAACGACGCCCCGCCCGGTGCCAAGGCTCAGCGCCTTGAGCCGTCCACCGACTTCGGTGCGACCAGTGCGAAACACGCTTCGTCCTGGATGCGTCGAACAACGCGTCTGCTGGATGTGCGCGTCTCGTTGGGGGCGATCGTCTGGTCGAGGGCCGGAGGAACGGACCCTGTCCTTAAGCATGCCCTCGTGCGCGGCGCCCTTGATGAAATCATCGGAACGGTACTTGCGCTGACGAGGATCCTGTTCACTTGTCGGAAGAAGGCGGAAGGGGTATCTGTAACCGCCGAGACGGTGATAGCCGTAGGTCTGGAGGTCTTGCAGGGCGCGTGAACGGTCAATAATGAGCAGTCCGCGAGCGATCATCAGATCCAACAACTCAGCGTCAGTGCGAGAGTGTTTGGGGAACGATGGCGCGGTCATCTCCCCACGATACAGAAAGAAAACCGCTCCCCGTGATGGCGAAGCAACAGCGGGGGGCGGTGTCTGATGGAACGACGATAAGACGGCGTTCGTTGCCTTGGACGACTGCAGTGAAGGTGTGGGTGATGTCATGTGGGCTGTGGGCGCCCCGGGTGTTGTCATTGCTCGTGACGGACGTGCCTACTCAAGGAGGTGGAGGGGGTGCACGAATGGTCACGCGGATAGACCGTGTCGTTGCAGGCGGATAACGGCGCGATCCAGTCGGGGCGTACGACGGCGTGCTCCGCACGAGTCAGCCGCTGCTGGGCGTCGAGCGGAGCGTGTTCTGGCGGTGATCCGTGATGCGTCTATGACGTTGTTGGGCCGTTGTGTGCGCCGACACGAGAGTTGAGTACATGTGACTCAATGTGAGTCGCGTCGTGTTGCGCCCGCGATTCTCCTGTTCTAAAGTTGAGCCCAAGGGACTCAAGTGAGTCTGTAGAACGTCAGAAACCCTAGGTCGGGACACTCGCTCCGACCGGAAGGAAGGAAACACCATGGCACGAGCAGTCGGCATTGACCTCGGCACCACGAACTCTGCAATCGCCGTCCTTGAAGGCGGCGAACCCACCATCATCGCCAACGCGGAAGGTGTGCGCACCACGCCCTCCGTTGTCGCCTTCTCCAAGACCGGCGAGGTTCTCGTCGGCGGAATCGCCAAGCGCCAGGCCGTCACGAACGTCGCCCGCACGATCTCCTCCGTCAAGCGTCATATGGGCACCGACTGGAAGATCACCATCGACGACAAGGAATACACGGCCCAGGAGATCTCGGCCCGCATCCTCTCCAAGCTCAAGGCCGATGCAGAGGCCTTCCTCGGCGAGCCCGTCACCGATGCGGTCATTACCGTCCCCGCCTACTTCAACGACGCCCAGCGCCAGGCCACGAAGGATGCCGGTCAGATCGCGGGCCTTAACGTCCAGCGCATCGTCAACGAGCCGACGGCCGCGGCCCTCGCCTACGGCCTCGAAAAGGGCAAGGAAGACGAGCTCATCCTCGTGTTCGACCTTGGTGGCGGCACCTTCGACGTGTCCCTCCTCGAGATCGGCAAGGACGAGGATGGCTTCTCCACCATTCAGGTTCGCGCCACCGCTGGCGATAACCGACTCGGTGGCGATGACTGGGATCAGCGCATCGTCGACTGGCTCATCGCCCAGGTCAAGGCCAAGACCGGTGCCGACCTGTCGAAGGACGCCGTCGCTTTGCAGCGCCTGAAGGAGGCCGCCGAGCAGGCGAAGAAGGAACTCTCCTCCTCGACCTCGACGAACATCTCTCTGCAGTACCTGTCGATGACGGCCGATGGTCCGATTCACCTCGATGAGACCCTCACCCGCGCGAAGTTCGAAGAAATGACCTCCGACCTGCTCGAGCGCACGAAGAAGCCCTTCAAGGACGTCATCCGCGACGCCTCGATCTCCACATCCGAAATCGACCACGTCGTCCTCGTCGGCGGCTCGACCCGTATGCCGGCCGTGACCGAGGTCGTCAAGGAGCTCACCGGTGGTCGCGAACCGAACAAGGGCGTGAACCCCGATGAGGTCGTCGCCATTGGTGCTGCCCTCCAGGCTGGCGTCATCCAGGGTGACCGTAAGGACGTCCTCCTCATCGACGTCACTCCGCTCTCTCTTGGCATTGAGACCAAGGGTGGCATCATGACCAAGCTCATCGACCGCAACACCGCGATCCCGACGAAGGCCTCCGAGGTCTTCTCGACCGCAGAGGACGGCCAGCCCTCCGTACTCATCCAGGTCTACCAGGGTGAGCGCGAGTTCGCCCATGACAACAAGCTCCTGGGTACCTTCGAGCTGTCCGGCATCGCCCCGGCCCCCCGAGGCGTCCCGCAGATCGAGGTCACCTTCGACATTGACGCGAACGGCATTGTTCACGTCTCGGCGAAGGACCGCGGCACCGGCAAGGAGCAGTCCGTCACCATCACAGGCGGCTCGGCCCTGCCCAAGGAGGACATCGACCGCATGGTGAAGGAGGCGGAGGAGCACGCCGCTGAGGACAAGAAGCGCCGCGAGGAGGCTGACACCCGCAACCAGGCTGAGCAGGTCGTCTACTCGATCGAAAAGCTCCTCAAGGATGAAGCGGACAAGGTGACTGAGGGTACGCGCACTGCAGTCCAGGCTGATGTCGACGCCGTGAAGGAGGCCCTGAAGGGTGAAGACATCGAGGCCGTGAAGTCCGCGCTCGACACGCTCAACGCCTCGGCCATGAAGATCGGCGAAGAGGTCTACGCCGCCCAGCAGGCCGCTGAGGCGAAGGGCGAGCAGGCTGAGGCGTCCTCGGCGGGCGATGACGATGTCATCGACGCGGAGATCGTGGATGAGGACGAGTCCAAGTGATCGATCCTCAGAACCTGGGCGAAGAGCCCGATTCGAAGGACGAGGCTGCAGGGGCCGACGAGATGACGTCGGCCCCTGCGGGCCAGGGCGAGGGCGCCACGAGCGCCGAGCCCGCCGCGCCGAACGCTGAACCCGCCGCCGAGTCCTCAGCCCTGAGCGACGAGCCGCAGGCCGCTGAGTCAGCCTCCACCGGCTCTGTCGCCAGCGCCGAGGCCGACACCTCAAGCGTGAGCACTCCGGGCGAAGAGCTCGATATGAGTGCCTTCGAAGAAGAACTCGGAGACTCGGACCTTGCAAAGGCCCTCGCGAAGATCGCCGAATTGGAAGATCAGCTCGCTCGCGCGCATGCGGATCTGTACAACCTCAATCAGGAGTACTCGAACTACGTGCGCCGCTCTAAGGAAGCGGCGTCCGGACACCGAGAATCCGGTCAATCTGAGGTCCTTGAAGCGCTCATCGGCGTCCTTGATGACATTGATGCCGCGCGCGCTCACGGCGACCTCGATGACGGCCCCTTCGCTTCCATCGCGAGCAAGCTCGAATCTGTTCTCGGCCAGCGTTTCTCTCTGGAGCGTTTCGGCCAAGAAGATGAGGACTTCGATCCCGCGTTCCACGAGGCACTCCTCGCGAACACGAATCCCGAGGTCGACCGCCCCATCATTGCGAAGGTCCTCCAGCCCGGCTACCGCCGCGCTGAGAGGGTCCTGCGCGCGGCCAAGGTCATGGTGGACAACCCTGAGTGACCACCCCAATAATTACCCGCCCGCGAACGCCCGGAACGCCCGGGCAAAAACCGAGAAGGAGGTGACGTGCGGTGAGTGAACAAGAATGGTTCAACAAGGACTTCTACAAGGTCCTCGGCGTCTCGAAGGACGCTGACGACGCGGCCATTAAGAAGGCCTACCGCAAGCTTGCCCGCACGTGGCATCCGGACAAGAACCCCGGCGACGAGAAGGCCGAAACGCGCTTCAAAGAGATCGGCGAAGCCTATTCGGTGCTGTCGAATAAGGAACAGCGTCGCAAATACGACGCTATTCGTTCCATGGCCAGCGGCGGGGCTCGTTTCAGCGCGGGTGGCGCTGGAGGCCCCGACCTTTCCGACCTTTTCGGTGGTGCTTTCACGGGTGGGGGCACTCGCGTGAACTTCGGCGGCGGAGCCGATTTCGGTGACATTCTCGGTGGGCTCTTCGGAGCGGGCCAGTCTTTCGCCGGAGCTCAGGGGTTCGGAGGGGGAGGCTTCGATCCCGGTCGAAGCGGCTTTGCAGGCTCCCCCTTCGCGGGCGCGCAGACGCCACGTCCTCGTAAGGGCGAGGATCGTCACGCTTCAACGAGCATCACTTTCCGCGAAGCCCTCGCCGGAACCGAGGTCATCATGTCGATCGACGGTTCCAAGCAGAAGGTTCGTCTGCCCAAGGGTGTGAAGGATGGCCAAAAGATCCGTCTGCGCAAGAAAGGCCGTCCCGGCGTCAACGGCGGAGCACCGGGCGATCTCGTCATCACGATCCACGTGGGCACCCATCCCGTGTTCACTCGAGACCACGACAATCTGCGCATCGTCTTGCCCGTGACCTTCGCCGAAGCGACCCTCGGAGCGAAGATTGAGGTTCCCCTCCTCGATGGTTCTTCTGTCACGGTGAAGGTTCCCGCCGGAACCCAATCGGGCGCTGTCCTTCGTGTCCGGGGCCGCGGCGTCGAAACCTCGAAGACGAAGGGTGACCTCCTCATCGAGGTGCGAGTCGCCGTCCCCAAAGACCTTTCCGACACTCAAAAGGCAGCGCTCGAAGGCTTTATCGCGACTCTTGAGGACTCGGACCCGAGGGCGGAGCTCCTCGCGAAGGCGAAGGCCTAGACGATGGCGGCGCAGGGAAACGGGGCTGAGGAGGCTTTGACCTTCGTCATTTCGGTCGCGGCCGAGCTTGCGGGCATGCACCCGCAGACGCTGCGCCAGTACGACCGCCTCGGCCTCGTCATCCCTGCGAGGGCGAAGGGCCGAGGGCGGCGCTACTCTAAGCGCGATATTCAGCGTCTGCGCGATGTTCAACGCATGAGCCAGGAGGAGGGGATCAACCTCGCGGGGATCCAGAGGATTCTCGAACTTGAGCGCTCAGTCGAACGTCTCGAGGAGGAGAACCTTGCCCTGAAAGAGCGATTGGCGGAGCTCATGGAACGGCGCGACCGGGTCTTCGCTGCGACGCCCAGCGGTGAAGTCTTGCCGGTGAGGCGTGGTGAGCGGAGCTGGGCTCCGAGGCGTTCTTCGAGTGGGAGAGGGGAACTCGCTCTTTGGAGGCCTTTCCGCCCGCCTTTCCACTTTCGTCCTGAACAGCGCGTGCGCGCAGTGATTGAAGCCGGACCCGCAGGCGTGCGAGTGATCGAAGGAAGCGTCGCGGTCATCGACTAGCTGTTGGCGTTGGTCGGCTAGCTGTTGGCAGTTATACTCTCTGACCCCCCGGGGGGAGGGCCCACTGGACTCTGCTCAAGTCAGGGTGGGGACTCTGCTCAGGCGAGGATGGGTGGTGTTCGTTGACGGATCGGACTTGATAAGGGGAGCACCGTTGCGGCTTCCCCGAATGCTCTTGTGACCCCGCAGATCGAAACCCCATCGTGATCCGCGTGCCCGATCAGAGTGCCCCGCTGACGTGTCACTGTTGCGATCAGTGTTGGTTCAGTGGCTGGCCCATTACCCCTCCAAGGGGAAACAGATCTTCAACCCCGATCGAGTGCCCATGTCATTCAACCCTCGTCATCCCACCCTTCAACGATGTAAGGAACGTTGACCTCACTAAGCGGACTAGGTGTCGATAGCTTCTCGCTTCGCACTATCGTCTTCGAGATCGCGATCCGGAAACACTCCCCGCACGCGCACCATTGGCTCGTGGCTCGTGGCTCGTGGCTCGTGGCTCGTGGCTCGTGGCTCGTGGCTCGTGGCTCTTAGGTGAAGGGTGTTAGCTCTGGGGCGACACCCAATAGGACTGGGCTCAGAGGCTCTCCATCCGCATCCTTGGAAGCGTATTCGGCAAACAAGACACCGATGATCTCGAAGCTGGAGATGACGATCATCGCCTCATCCTTGTGCGTTACTCTTACACGTGGAAGCAGGAAATTCCGCCCCGCCTTGGCGCTGGTGCACCTTATGCGCATTCCCGCAGGCGGACGGCGAGTGTCATGTTTGAGGGAGCCATTTGCAGTTTCGATGACTTGCAAGCGTGAAATGCTGCGACGTGTGACGTCAGCATCGTGTGCTGAAACAGTTGCGGAGGCTCTGAGGGTGCGAATATTCCTCGCTGTTCCGTGATTTTTTGGGAGGGAGGGAGGAGGGGAGTGGGCGTCGGGGCCAGTTAAAAGACGGAAAATGGCGGGATTTGAGTTTCAGTGGTGTGGATTGGAACGTCTGTGGGGAGAAGGTTGTGGCGCGACGGTTGATTAGGAAGTGGGTCGCCTTCGGGCTCGCCGTTACTTCAGTAGATCAATTTCTGTTCGTGTGCCTCAGCTGGCTGTTATTCTCCGATCTCAATGGTGAGACAGCTTCTCTTGTATTGACCTTCATCTCGTTGCTCCGGCTTCTTGGGCTGCTGCTCTCTCCTATGGTCAGTCATCACTGCAATCCGATAGGTGCTGCTCATGTTGGACTCCTTGGTCGGCTTCTAGCGTTCTCACTGATTCTCATTACTGCGCAATTCCGAGCGCCCTCGTATGTTGTGCTTGGTGCGCTAGGAATATTTGCGTTGAGTGATGGGGTCTTCATCCCCGCTTCGGCACTGATTTTGCGCCGTCTGTCGCAGGATAACAACTATCTGAGTGCCCTTGCTTTGATGCAGGTGGCGCTCAACTTGTCGCTAGCCTTGGCGGCGCTTTCAGGTGGATTTGCTCTGGCGTACCTGTCGAAGAATGCGGTCGCTCTCCTGTTGTTCACAGCGTCTCTTGCCACCTGCCTATACTTCAAGATGACGTTCTGTGAAATCGGTGCGGCGGACGTCTCTTCGGTTCGTGAGAAGTTGGAGATTGGACCGGTGATTCGTCGTCTGTTTGGCAGTTTTTCGACGATTACTCCGATTCTGCAGATAGTGATAATCGAGTTGGTTCTATCGGGTGTTTTAAATGTCGTTTTGCCGAGCAGTTTTGCGGCGAATGGATTTGGCTCAATTAATTTCAGTATTGCTGTCGCATTGTTTGTGGTGGGCGGCACCCTGGGTGCGGCCTGTCTCTATAGGGTTCCGAGAATGTCGAAGGTGAAGGTGTTTCATCCTGGTGTTCTTCTGCTTTTGGCATTCGCTTTTATTCTTCTGGCTCAAGTATCGTTGTGCTCCTATTTCCTGGCGTTCTTCATGTTAGGGTTGGCTGGTTCGTTAATCGCCCCCTTCCTGACCGATCAAATCATTTCGCGTGCAAAAGAGTCGGACGAGCCAGCGTATTTCAGTCTTCTCTCGTTGATTTCGTATGGTGCGATCTTCATTTCTTACGCGGTCTGGGGAATGCTCTTAGTGCGTGTCACCATACAAGCGCTCTTTTTCGGCTGCGCCTCGCTGTTCGCCTTGTACGGTGTGTTGGTTGCTGCTCGTTCTTCTCTCTGCCGACCCATAGGGAGTTGCGACTCCTGACGGGGTCACCTGATCTGTGACTGGTTTTGCTGTGTCGCACTGCCCTTGTGTGCTGTTGGAGTCGGGTGTAATCGGAGGTGAGTCGCCTGGTTGGCGTGTCGGTTCGCGGGAAACCGCTTTGCCCGGCGGCGCAAGGATTCCTGATCTGCTGCTCGCCAAGCTGCGGATCAGCCCCGGGCGGAACGAGCTCCTTCCGTCGCGCAACTTCTCTTGCAAGCCTGGCAGAGCAGCATCGACTTCTCGCATTTTCACGCTGAATGCTCGCAATGCCTCCGCCGCGCAGAATATGGGGGCTTGCCCGTAGCTCTCACCTGCGCCATTGCGGTCACGGGCTGCGGCTCGCGCTAGTGTTACCGCATGACTTCGCAAAGACCTGGACCTCGACTCTCCCCGAGGAGTGCACTCGCTGTCGCCGCAGGGCGAACGGCGAGAGCGGCCTCCCGAGCCCTCGGTCGAGGATCGGGAGGGATGATCGGCGGAGAGGTCGCGATGCGCGTCTCACCGAGGATCATGGCCGATTTGGCCGCCCCAATGGATACGGTCATCGTCTCCGGGACGAACGGGAAGTCCACGACGACCCGGATGGTGCGCGCCGCCCTCGAAACCCGCGGTCCTGTCGCTTCGAACACGAACGGCGACAATATGGCCTCCGGCGTCATCACCGCTTTGATGAACGCCCCGCGCGCGCCCTTCGCGGCCCTTGAAGTCGATGAGATGCATCTTCCCGCAGTCGCGGGCGAGGTGAACCCCGAGGTCCTTGTCCTGCTCAACCTGTCTCGCGACCAGCTTGATCGCGTCGGCGAGATCTCCTCGGTGGAGCTGCGCCTGCGTCAGGCCGTCGAAGAGCATCCGAACGCCATCATCATCGCGAACTGCGATGATCCGCTCATCGTGTCGGCGGCCTGCTCCTCTTCCAAGGTCGTGTGGGTTGCGGCGGGAGCGGGTTGGGGCGCGGATTCCATCGCCTATCCTCGCGGCGGACGAGTGCTGTGGGAGAACGGTACCTGGCGTCTCGTCCCTGCCCAGTCTGGTGGCGCCCTGCCGGAGTTGTGCGAGCGCCCCCGCCCCGACTGGTGGCTCGACGACATTGATCTTTCCGCTTCCACCCCGAAGGCTCGCCTCAATGGTCCTGATGGAGTGAGTGTCGAGCTTGCACTTGCCCTGCCCGGTCGAGCGAATCTTTCCAACGCCGCGCAGGCGGTCGCGGCCGCTGCGGTCCTGGGAGTCTCCCCGCAGGCCGCCGCCGATGCGATCTGCTCTGTTCACGAGGTCGCGGGCCGGTATTCCATTTACGAGGTCGATGGGCGTCAGGCTCGCATTATGCTGGCGAAGAACCCCGCGGGTTGGCAGGAAACGATGACGATGATCGACCCGGAGGTGAAGCAGGTCGTCATCGGGGTCAATGGCCAGATCCCTGATGGACAGGACCTGTCCTGGCTCTGGGATGTCGACTTTGGCGCCCTCGCCCGAACGAGCGACGAGGACGGGGAGCCTATTCGTGTCGTGGCCTGCGGTGAACGCGGCGCCGACCTGGCGGTGCGCCTCGAATATGCGAACATCCACACGAGCTTCGTGAAAACACCGATGGAGGCGCTTGCCGCATGCGAGCCCGGACGAGTCGAGATGCTCCTCAACTACACGGCTCTGCGAGATTTCAAGACGATCCTCGATGCCAGGGAGGCGAGGAAGTGATGAGCGAATCCACCCTGCGGATCGGGGTCCTCATGCCCGAGGTCCTGGGCACCTACGGAGATACGGGCAATGCGATCGTGCTCAAGGAGCGGGCGCGTCGGCGCGGCATCGCAGCCGAAGTCGTCAAGGTCGGCCTGCTCGACGCGATCCCCGAAAGCCTTGATATCTACGCTCTTGGGGGTGGCGAGGACACCGCCCAGTCTCTTGCAGCGCGGAAGTTGCGCGAAGACCCTGGCCTCTTGCGTGCCCTCGATGCGGGGTGCCCCCTGCTTGCGATCTGCGCTTCCTTGCAGGTCTTGGGCCATTGGTATCGAGATGCGCGCGATCAACGCGTCGCAGGCCTTGGGGTCTTGGATATTACGACCGACCCTCAAGGTTCGCGTTCTATCGGTGAACTCGTGAGTGAGCCGATACTCGAGGGCCTGACAGAGACATTGACGGGTTTTGAAAACCACGGCGGAGGAACCGTTCTCGGCCCGGAGGCGAAGCCCCTTGGTCGCGTTGTGAAGGGCACAGGAAATGGCACCCCCGAAGGCTGCGAGCCTGCGCCCGTCGCCTACGACGGGGTTGTTCAAGGATCGATTATTGCGACCTATATGCATGGCCCTTGCCTTGCGCGTAATCCTGAGCTTGCGGACCTGCTGATTTCGCGTGCGACGGGCCTCGAGCTGGAGCCCTTGGAGGTGCCGGGAGTTGGCGCGCTTCGCGCCGAGCGCCTCGGGACGCTCGGAGTCTGAGAGGTCCTCTCGTGCTCTCGAGCTGCTCGCTCGCAACAAGGCTCCTACAGTTTCTGCGTTCCTGTGTGCGGATCATGCGCGATCTGCGCTCCTAGTGGCTCGTTCACCGAACGCGCTCCATCGGGTGGATCGTTGTCGCTGTCGTGCAAGTCCTCGGCATGACCGCCTCACCCGCGCTCCCTCAGCTGGCTCGTGCAGCGTTCGTGCTGCCCGCCCAGCACGCACACCACCCGCGTTCCCTCGGGCGACACGTATCCAAGCAAGCCAGCACGCCACGTGGGCTCGCTCTCGGCGATGACGAAGGGGGCAAGCGGCTCGCCTTCGTCGATTCGGGGATAAACACGCCTCGTGGTGCTGGCGTGGGGCTTCGCCTGCTGGCGTGGGGCTTCGCCCTGAGGGGAATCAGGGGGGAGTAGGGGAAAGTCCTGCGGTCTTGGGCAGCGCTATTCGATAACCTGAAGATACTGAACACGATGTGGAGGAACCATGGCATCACAGATGAATGACGAGCCTCGATACGGACAGCGCTCGTCTGAACACTCACAGGGAACACCTTCGCAAGCCCCATCGCAGGCATCGACTCCATGGCCCCAGTACGGCCAGATCCCGGCCGAGCAAGGTCCCTCTTATGGCACCCATCAGCCTCACGACACCTATCAGGGCGCAGAACACAACGCTTCTCAGGCAACCCAGTCGGGTGCGGACCTGCCCCTTCGCTTCCTCGCTGATGATGCCGTGCGCGCAATGGGGTCCTCCTATGGCCAGCAATTTCCCTCTGCTGTACCCGCCCCGCACCAGAACGGCTACTTCCCGAATGCGGGTGCCCCTGTGCTCAAGGTTCCCAGTCGCGTGGGCCCGATCCTCCTGATTGTCTTCGGGATCCTCAGCGCCGTGATCGTCGCGCCCTTGGCTTTCGTTGGAGGGATCCTCGGTGGGATTGACTTCACTTCGATGATGGACCGGATGAGCCCCGTCGCCTCTGGAGACACGGTCACAGTTGACGACTCCGGTGCGCTCATGGTTGTCAGTCAGGCCGGCAATGTCACTTCCTGCTCACTCGAGGGCAGCGGCGGCACGCATCGGATGGAGCTCGTCGGAAATGACACCTTCTTTGCTCAGAAACTCGAACGGGGTGATTACGTTCTCGAGTGCGTGGGATCGGGCAGTTCCAATCTCCTGGCGTTCTCGGGCCTTGACGCGGATTCGATTATGAACGCGGGCTTCTCCGGCTTCGCTTGGGGAACGGGAGTCGGTGTTCTCAGCCTCTTCCTCACCGTCGGAGGTATCGTCTGGCTCATCGTGGTGAACCAGAAGAGGAAAGTGATTCTGACAGCACTTGCACGCTATTGAGGATGAGATCGGAGTGGGAGCTTCAGGCTCTGCTCCGGTTGGGCAGGTCGGAAATACCTGCCCGCCTCGCTATGCTTAGAAAAACTGATCGGAGGGCTCATGAGCGACGTGTCGGGTGTTGACGTACCCCAGTCGGATCCTGTTCTGGAACAGAATCCGACCCCTATCACGCAGGATCGCGTGAAGAAAATCTTCGACTCACAAGGCTGGCGCTGGTTTGTCGACAACGAGGGAGACCTGGGGGGAATGTGGAATCTCCATACCTTCTACTTCCGCTTCCTCAGCCCCGAGAAGGACGTTTTCCAGGTCTACGGCGTTTTGAACCGCGAGATCTCGATTGATCGCTTGGAAGAGGTTCGTGCTTTCCTCATGGATTGGCACCTGAGGAAGTTCTGGCCCAAGTGCGAATACCGCATCACAGACGACGGTCAGATCCGCGTTCAGGCGGAGAACTCTGTGCACTGGGAGTACGGGGCGACGGACGCGCAGCTTTTGCAGCAGATCAATTGCGGGATCGCGACGACAACAGATTTCTTTGACAAAATGATCGAAAGGCTCGGACTCTGATGGGTATCTTCTCCTGGCTCTCCGATCGCTTTGGCGAAGGAGATCGTTCACGCGATGACGATGAGCATCGCGAGCAGCCCGCGACCCCAATGGGCGCGGAGCATTCCCCTGCCCCTGTGGGGGAGCAGCAGCCCACGGCCCCAATAGGCGCGGGGCACTCCTCTGCCCCTGTGGGGGAGCAACACCCCGAGGCCCCAATGGGCGCGGAGCACTCCTCTGCCCCTGTGGGGGAGCAGCAGCCCGAGGCCCCTGAGGGAGAAGCAGCCTCTTCTGAGGAGGAACCCAAGGCCCCGACCTTCACCGACTTCACGGTTCGCCCGGTCACCATTGAGCGCCTCGGCCTACTCTTCGATTCTTTCGGGTGGAAGTGGAGTCTTGACGATGATGGGGACATTGCGAGCCGCTGGAACGGGCACAACTTCTACTTCCGCATGGTCGGCGCTCATCATGATGTCTTGTCCGTCGTGGGTTTCTGGAAGGGAACGCCGCGTGAGGACCAGCGCGAAGAGGTCATGTTCCGGATTGAGGAATGGCATCGTACCCATCTATGGCCAACATGCGCCCTCCGCGAGGTCAATGGGGAACTTGAGTCTCTCGCCGAGTTGAATCTCGATGTTGAGATGGGCATGACTGATCAGCAGCTTTACACCCAGTGCCGCTGTGCTTTGGGAACGACCCTTGAGTTCTTCGATGAACTGAACGAGCATCTTGGTGTGCCCGAATCGGATGATGAGGGCCGAGACTCCTCGGAGTCCTGATCCTTGAGGGAGTTTTGATCCCTGAGGGAAGGTCTGTCCTATCGGTGAGGCGGGGTGGCGATTCTTTCGCTGCCCCGCCTTTCTCGTACCTGATTTCGGCTCAAGGTCCTTTGCTCCGTGGCGGTGTGGTACGAGCCGTTTTCATACGTGGTTCCGAGGTCCGGTACAAGGTCCCTAGACACGAGCCACAAAGTTGAGTGGAATAGACTCAACTATGGGGGCGTTGAGAAGTGCAGAGCGTGATCGAGGACTTCTCGGCCGCTAAGCACATCTCGACGCCACGCGTCGAAGGAGGACACATGACCACGGAATTCACCACGAAGGCGCAGGAGGCGATCGCCTCCGCGCTCCAATCCGCCCAAGCCGCAGGCAACCCCCAGGTGATGCCAATTCACCTGCTCGAAGCCCTCCTCGAACAAAAGGAAGGCATCGCCACCGCACTCGTTGACGCCGTCGGCGCAGACCGAAGCGCAATCGGAGCGAGGACCCGCAACGCCCTCGTCACCCTCCCTTCGGCGAGTGGAGCGAGCACATCCCAAGCTCAGACCGCACGCGCCCTCCTTGATGTCGTGAACCAGGCGCGCAGCCTCGCAGACAAAGGCGGGGACGCCTACGTGTCGACCGAGCACCTCCTCATCGCCCTCGCCGCTTCGAAGGACGAGGCCGGGAGGATCCTCTCAAGCGCAGGCGCAACCCCGGAGGCGCTCAGCGAAGCCCTCGCACGTCTTCGCCCCGAAGCAATCACCTCCGCCGACCCCGAGGGTTCTTTCGAGGCTCTCAAGAAGTACGGCCGCGACCTGACGGAGGTGGCGCGCGAGGGTAAGCTCGACCCCGTGATCGGCCGTGATGCGGAGATTCGCCGAGTCGTCCAGGTCCTGAGCCGCCGCACGAAGAACAACCCTGTTCTCATCGGCGAGCCCGGTGTCGGCAAGACCGCAGTCGTGGAAGGTCTCGCGCAGCGCATCGTCGCAGGCGACGTCCCTGAATCCCTCCGGGACAAGATCCTCATCGCCCTCGACCTGCCCGCAATGGTTGCCGGCGCGAAGTACCGGGGCGAATTCGAAGAGCGCCTCAAAGCAGTCCTCGCGGAGATCCAGCGCTCTGACGGGCAGATCATCACCTTCATTGACGAACTCCACACGGTCGTCGGCGCAGGCGCCGGCTCCGAGGGGGCGATGGATGCGGGGAACATGCTCAAGCCGATGCTCGCCCGAGGAGAGCTCCGCATGGTCGGCGCCACCACCCTCGACGAGTACCGGGAGAACATTGAGAAAGACCCCGCCCTCGAGCGGCGCTTCCAGCAGGTCTTCGTGGGTGAACCGAGCGTTGAAGACACGGTCGCGATCCTTCGCGGCATCGCCCCGAAGTACGAGGCCCACCACAAGGTGACGATCTCCGATGGCGCCCTCGTCGCCGCTGCCAGCCTGTCCGACCGCTATATCACCGGGCGTCAACTGCCCGACAAGGCGATTGACCTCATTGACGAGGCAGCATCTAGGCTCCGCATGGAACTCGATTCGAGCCCCGTTGAGATCGACGAGCTGCGCCGCGCGGTCGACCGTCTGCGCATGGAAGAGTCCTACCTCGAAGAATCCGATCCCGAGCACGAGGACGAGTCCACGCAGGAGCGCCTCGACAAGCTTCGCGCTGATCTTGCCGACAAGCAGGAAACCCTGACGGCTCTCACCGGCCGTTGGGAGGCGGAAAAAGCCGGGCACAACCGCGTCGGCGAGCTGCGCGTCCAACTTGACGAGCTTCGCACTCAGCTTGAACTCGCGATCCGTGAGAACCGCTGGGAGGAGGCGGGGCGCCTCCAAAACGGCGAGATCCCCGCGGTTGAACGCCAGATCAGCGAGGCCGAGGCCGCGTCCGAACAAGCTGACACGGATTCCGCTGAGCCGATGATCGCCGAGAAAGTCGGTCCGACGGAGATCGCGGAGGTCGTCGAATCCTGGACGGGGATCCCCACGGGTAAGCTCCTCCAAACGGAGACCGACAAGCTCTTGCGCATGGAAGAGGAGATCGGGAAACGACTCATCGGCCAGAAGAAGGCGGTTCAGGCGGTTTCGGATGCTGTGCGTCGTTCGCGCGCCGGAATCGCCGACCCGAATCGTCCGACCGGTTCCTTCCTCTTCCTCGGTCCGACCGGCGTCGGTAAGACGGAACTGGCGAAGGCTCTCGCGGAGTTCCTCTTCGACGATGAGCGGGCCATGGTCCGCATCGACATGTCCGAGTACTCCGAGAAGCACTCGGTCGCTCGCCTCGTCGGCGCCCCTCCGGGATACGTCGGCTATGAGCAGGGCGGCCAACTCACGGAGGCCGTTCGGCGTCGTCCGTACTGTGCGATCCTCCTGGACGAGGTTGAAAAGGCGGACCCCGAGGTTTTCGATGTGCTCCTCCAGGTCCTCGACGATGGGCGACTGACCGATGGGCAGGGGCGCACCGTGGACTTCAGGAACACGATCCTCATCCTCACTTCGAATCTCGGCTCCCAGTTCCTCGCGGATCAGACGATGAACGAGGAAGAGAGGCGAGGGGCCGTGATGGAGGCCGTGCGCCGCTCCTTCAAACCGGAGTTCCTCAACCGACTCGATGAGACAGTCATGTTCGACCCCTTGTCTGCGGATGATCTGTCCGGGATCGTCGACCTCATGGTCGCCGACCTTGCTCGTCGTCTCGAAGACCGCAGGATCGGACTGCTCGTTTCCGAACCCGCACGCGGTTGGCTCACCCGGATCGGCTACGACCCGGCTTACGGCGCGCGTCCGCTGCGTCGAGTCATCCAAAAAGAGATCGGCGACAGGCTCGCGAAGATGCTCCTCGCGGGGGAGATCGCGGATGGGAGGACCGTGCGCGTCGATGTTTCGGACGAGCTCGATAGCCTGTGCATGAAGGTCTTCGAGTCCGCCGAGGCTGCCGAGGAGGCTGCTCTGGGCGAGGTTGAAGAAGAGTGTTTGGGCTGAGCGAGGCTGATGAGCAGTGCTCGGGCTGAATGAGGCTGATGGGGAGTCCTTGGGCTGAGTGAGGCCGATGGGTAGTGCTCTCGGGCCCAGTCAGGCGCGTCATCCGCGCCCGGCTGGGCCCCTTTCTCGTTCCTTGATTGTGTGTGGAGGGTTTGGCGGTGTGTGGAGGGGTTATATCCCCTCCACTTGTCGTGATCGCCTCCTTTTGCGAGGGGGAGCGTGGTGGGCAGGGGGTGCGTGGTCAGGCGAGCGTGGGGCCCTGATGGACAAGGGTGCGGGATCTGTCGGGCAGGAGCGTCGGGCACGGGGGCGCCTGTCGTGGACTCGCCGGGTCGCTCGGCTATCGTGAATGGAGCCAACGCCCCATGGAAGGAGCCACAGTGGCGCTCTCAATCGATATTCCCTTCCCTCACGCACTCGCCCTGTGGGCTGGAGGTAAAATCATTCACGAGCAGGGAGATCTTTCGAAGCGCTACCCTTTGGCGTCGGTGACGAAACTGTGTACCGCATGGTCGGCTCTGGTGGCCGTTGAACGCGGATTGTGCTCACTCGATGATCCGGCTGGGCCGGAAGGCTCGACAATCCGGCATCTGCTCGCACACGCCTCGGGCCTGCCCTACGAATCGCGCGAACCCCAGTTCAGCGTCGCTAAACGCCGGGTGTATTCGAATGCGGGATTCGAGGTCCTTGGAGAGGTGCTCGAGGAGGCGAGCGGTTCTCCGATCGAGCGTTGGATCGAAGAAGCGGTGTTCGAACCCCTGGGAATGACGACCGCCGAACTCGTGGACTCACCCGCGTGGGCGGGCGTGGCATCTGTCGAAGACTTGCTGATCCTCGGCCGCGAAATGCTGGAACCGACCCTGATTTCGCCCGAGCTCGCGCAAGAGGCCATGACTCCTCAATTCCTGGAGCTCGCCGGCGTGGTGCCCGGCTACGGGCGTCACGCTCCGTGCCCCTGGGGACTGGGCATCGAGATCAGGGGGAACAAGAACCCCCATTGGACCGGGCCGAGCTTCCCCGCGGGCACCGTCGGGCATTTCGGAGTCTCGGGCTCATTCCTCTGGGTTGACCGCACACATGGCGCGACCTGCGCGTTCCTCGGAACAGAGAAATTCGGTGCCTGGCATAAGGAGCATTGGAGCGCTATGAACGAAGAGCTCCTCGCCCTCATCCTTCGCTAAGGAAGAGCCCTGCGTCGAGCCTCGTACATGAACGAGGACGGGGCGTATGTCCTGGGTTGGGCCGGGCCGGGCCTGGCCGAGGTCGAGGGCCTGTTTGAAGATCGGGCGCGCAGGCATGTTTGACGTGGGAACCGGAGTTCTGATCGATGATTCGACGAGGGTGGGGCGCATGTCCAAGGGTGCGGACCCATATCCAGGGGCGGGGGCGCTGAAGACCATCGACACCTTCAGCCATGGTGGCGCGGGCGCATGTCCAGGGGCGGGGTGCATTTCTTGGCCTTGAATTTGCCTCAACAATCACAGCCCTTGGATCGCGGTCAATCCTTGAGGATGATGATCACAGGAACGTGATCGGAAGCTCCCTTGCCTTTGCGTTCGTTACGGTCGATCTGCGCGGCAGAAACTGAGGGAGCGAGGGCGGGGGAGGCGTACACGAAGTCGATGCGCATTCCCTCGTTCTTCGGGAAACGCAGGCGCTGGTAGTCCCAGAAGGTGTAGTTCGTGACGCGATCACGAGTCACTTCAGTCCACCCGTCTTCAGCGAAGGCGAAGAAGGCTTGTCGTTCGGGTTCGGAGACGTGGGTCGCTCCATCGAATGCGCTCATATCCCAGACGTCCTCGTCGAAAGGGGCGACGTTCCAATCGCCCACCATTGCGATGCGGGCTTTCGGGTCGGCGGCGAGCCAGGATTGCGCGTCGCTTCGAAGCTTGCGCAACCAGTCGAGCTTGTACGCGTAGTGCGGGTGGTCAAGTTCGCGCCCATTGGGCACGTACAGGCTCCAGATGCAGGTTTCCTTTTCGTTCTCGCCTCGAAGTGTGACGCCGAGGGCGCGCGCTTCCACGACTTTGGGTTCGCCGAATCCTGGTTGATCTGCGAAATGATCCTGGACTTTCACGATCGGCAGTCGCGAGGCAATGGCCACGCCATTCCACTGATTGAGGCCGTGGATTGCGACTTCGTACCCGGCGGCGGTGAAGGGCTCAATCGGGAACTGTTCGGGTGTGCACTTGATTTCCTGCATTGCGAGCACATCGACCTCGGAGCGTTCGAGGAAGGCAATGACACGGTCGACGCGAGTACGGATCGAGTTAACGTTCCAGGTTGCGAACTTCATCCCTCAACCCTATCGACCCTCACTATCTATTGGCGCGCCGGGAAAGCTCGCATTATCTTTGGGGAACTTCGCCTTGCGTGGGTGTGCGCCTTGCGTGGGTGTAGAACCTTGCGCGGGTGTGGCTCCTGGTGTGTTCGAAGTACCTGGGGCGAGTACGGGTGCCGATGTGTTCAAGGTGGTTGGAGGGGGTACAGGACACAGTGCAGGTGTGGCGCCCGGTGCAGGTGGACCAAGGCGTATTCGCAGTCTTGGACGAAGGAACGGGAGCGGGCGCATTCATTGCACCTGGTACGGCTGCAGCACTCGGCATGCGCGCTGCACCTAGTGGGACCACAGCGCCAACTACTGCCGCAGCGCCCGGCATGCCGCAGCGCCAACTACTGCCGCAGCATCCGGGATGCTCACAGCGCCTGGTACTGCGGCTCCGCCTGGCATGCCCGCAGCAGTCGGCATGTTCGCCGCACCTGGTGGGATCGCAGCGCTCGCTACGGCCTAAGAACCTGGCGCGACGAAATATTCCGAGGGGAGAGTCTCTTTCGCCCGAGCCTTAGCGCTGAGCTTCGAATAGAGGACGGAAAGGGCGAAACAGATCAGGCCAGCAATGAGCAGGGAGAGGACTCGTGAAATCGAATCGTTGAAGCCCGTGTCAATGAGTGAGAGTTTGAAGACCGCAATGATGACGATCACCAGAGAAGTGAGCCGCATATTCGGTGCTTTCCACCTGAAGCCCAACACGATGGCTGCAGCGCCAACAAGCAGAACCATGAGAGTCGCGACCCACGGCGCATTGTCGAGGGCTCGAATCACATTGAATGCTTGCCAGACGACAGAGACAAGGACTAAGGGGATGAGGATCCCGTAGAGCGAGTGGGTGGCGTAGGACTTCATCGCTAGGACGAAGGCGAGCGCGAGAATCAGCATGCCGAGGGAAACCACAAGGTCAAGCGGAGTGGAGGATGCTGAGGGCAGTCCGAAAAGGAAATTCCAGACGGAGCTAAGAAGCATCAAAGGCAGTATGTATGTCACGCTCGAAACGAAGAACAGAGTCATCAGTACGCTGAGTGGAGCGAAAACTCCCCCGGATTCGCGTCTCGGCATCCCTGGAGGTTGCCCGAATCCTGTGGCAGGAGCCGCCGACATGGGCGCAGGAGAAGCTGGGGAGAAGCTCGTGGTGCGTGAAGTCGCAGCACTGTCTCCAGCTGTGGAGGAGAAGATGAGTCGTCGCCCCATCCACAGATCGGCCGGACCGATGTTCGGGGTCGCCAATCCGAGGATCAAGAGAAGAGCAACCACGAGGAAGACAAGGAAGATGACGGAGACTTCGAGGGCATTCCTGTAGGTGCTGTGTTTGGGGATCTGAGACACGATCTCCCAAGGAACCTTGAAGATGAGGCCGAAGATGCCGAGCCACATGGCGAAGGCGCGCTGCCATGGGAGAGCTTTAAGGGCGCGGTCGATGAGGACCGTCGCAATGAGTAGGGTGAGGATGATGAAGATTACGGAGAAGGTCTCCATCGTGAAGTCGAAGCTCCGATAGAGCGCGACAATCGGGAGAATCACGAGGAAAGAGGAAGAACGCTGTTGAGTGGCAAGTGCTGCGCAGGCAAGAATCACGAACCAAGCCGCGCAGTCCACTAGCGTCTTGTAGGAAGCGGTCGTGATGGTCACGACACCGACCTCGTCGAGGAGGGGAAAGAAGATCGGCGGGGCGAGCAGCGCGTATTCGGCGAACCCCTTGACGGGGCCGGAGAGTTTAGGTGTAGCGGCAAAGCCGATAAGACCAAGGCAGAGAAGGAAATGAACGAGGGAGAGGAAGAGTCGTTCTTCTTCAGTTGCCGCAATGCTCGTCAGTGAAAGGTAGGAGATGATGACGACGAGCGGGGCGAGGGTCCATACCCATTGCCATTCGCGCTGTTCAGGTTCGCGCACGAGGAAGGCGACGGTTACAAGGGCGAGGACGGCCAACGCGATGCTCATGATGTATGTGCCAAGGGAGGACTGCTTGGAGGAGGCTTCGACCGGAACGAAGAGCAACGCGGGTACGGTGGCAGCCGCTGAAGAAGCAATGGTCCACCGCTTGAAAGCACCGTGGAGTGGACGGGACGCGATCGTCGAGGATACGAGGCAAGCTGCGGAATAGGCGAGGATGAGCCCCTCGACGAGGAGAGCCTGGGAGGGGTGCCCGAGTGCATGCGAGTACAGGAGGGATAGGGTCAAAACGCCGCCGATCGCGGTTGCGATCAGGGTGAAGGGCATCTTGCTGAGGGTTGCCAAAGCGGTGGTTGCGATCGTCCAGACGAGCAGCACGAGGAATGCCCCGATTGGCGGCAGAACCTCGAGAAGTGCCGCTCCAATTCCTGTGAGATAACCGAGTCCGGTGCCAATTCCCGTCAGAGTTGCCGGCGGAATGCTGGGGTGCGCTTCCCGTTTGTGCCAAAGAGCTCCCGATGCGGTCATAGCAATCGCAACGAGTCCAAGAGTCAAGACCTTCACCCAGTTCGGAATGGAGTCCCAGAGGAGGGCGATCAAACTGGTTGCCGCAAGGATGACGAGGAGCGCGGCGAGGCCTGAGAGGAGGAGGACGATGAGGCGCGAGGAACTCGCATCCTTCAGTGAAGGCATCATCGTGCCCTTGACGGCCGGAGGTACTTGGCCCTTGGGGAGGTGCGATCCCTGTCCCCGAGGAGCTACTGGAGATTGTGGGACAGGGGGAGATTGAGTGCGGACCGGCGCAGGAGCCAGAGTCGGCGCGGTGGCCGGAAGTGGAGCCTGGGCTTGAAGCGGAGTCGAGGGGATTGGGACTTGAGCTGGAGTGGCCGGAAGTGGAGCCTGGGCTTGAAGCGGAGTCGAGGGGATTGGGACTTGAGCTGGAGTGGCCGCAACAGGAGCCTGAGTGTGAATCGAAGCTGAGGGCTGTGGGGTAATTGGAGCTTGGAATGAAGGCTGAGGAACAGCATGGCTCATCGCGCAGTGAGAAGCAGAGGATGGGACATCAACTCGCGCGCTGCTGGGAATCGAGAGTGTAGCTCCTGAGCCTTCCAGATGGCACAGCAGGGCGTCGACTCGGGTCACAAGAGCTTCGACCCGTTCTTCAAGCGATTGAATCCTCTCGGGAGAGGTGTCCTCGCCATTGGCCATTGCCTTTCCCCTTCCATTTGCAGATCACCTGGTGTCAGGATCTCCTCGTGTCAATGTAGTCGGCGTGCTGTATCGAAGGGAAACCACTGTCCCAGAATTGTGGATAGCCGCAGCCTGTGGATTGCAAACGCGCTAGCCTGCATGTCCCACTCGCTTCCCCGGCCGGAACTCCACTTGGTACTCCACTCGCCACTCCACTTGGCGTTCCAATTCTTAGCCTGTTGAGATCCGCCCCTACTATTTCACGTGTTTCGCTGCTTTTCCATCCTTCGCCAAGAGGACCTTGTTGCGTCCTAAAACCGCGAGAGACGCACCCTTCTCGCATGGGAACTGTCGGCGCATATCGGAGGGCGCATAAGGGGTCTGCGACGTACCCTTCTTGCATGGGAACTGCTCTTGTCACTGGTGCGACCTCCGGCCTCGGCGAGGAGTTTTGCTGGCAACTCGCCGCTGCAGGCCACGACCTCGTCCTCGTTGCGAGACGAGAGAAGCTGCTCAACGCGCTCGCTGATAGTCTCCGCCAGATCGCGAACGTCAAAGCCGAAGTGATCGTCGCTGACCTGTCGAAGCTTGAAGACTGCGAGCGTGTTGCGGCGCGCATCGACCAAGAAACAGCCCCGGTCGGATTGCTCGTGAACAACGCGGGTTTCGGACTCGGCAAGCCCTTCCCGGACAATGATCTTGCTGCTGAGCTGGGCGGATTAGATGTGATGGTTCGCGCTGTCATGATTCTCAGCCACCATGCGGCTCGGGCGATGCGCGCTCGCGGACGAGGTGCGATCCTCAATGTCGCTTCGGTCGCATCGAGGACGGGGGCGGGCACCTACTCGGCGCACAAGGCCTGGGTTGTGGCTTTCACTGAGGGTTTGTCGGAGGAGCTTCGAGGTACGGGCGTCACTGCCACGGTTGTGTGTCCGGGACCGGTGAAGACTGCTTTCTTTGAAAACGCGGGCGTCGACGTATCCCATGCGCCCGCATCGGCAATGGCAACACCCGAGCAGGTCTGCGCAGAGGCTCTCGACGCGGTGCGCCGTGCCAGGGTCATCATCACCCCGACTCCGGTTTTCAAGGTTGCGATGGCAGCGATGAAAATCGCTCCGCGCTGGGCGACGCGCCGCGTCATGCGAACCGTCCCGCATATGTAACCGTTTCCGCTCCTCACAGGTACTACTGGACGCTTCCGAGCTGTTCGTCGCGGAGTGTACAGCACGAAGGTACACACTCTTCGCATTCCTGGATGTGAGATGCATCTAGTAAGTTGCTTGGTAAGTGCGTACTGTGATAAAGGGATCTGCTTTTGCGTGAGGAGTGGTCATGTCTGCTGTTACTCGTTCGTTTGGGCGCTCGCTCCTTCGAGTCGCCATATTGTTGTTCGTCGTCGTCGCCATGGTTATTCCCAGTCAGGCGAACGCAACGCCGGGTGGGCAGATGCTGCCTGTGGACGGGGAGGATCAGTTAGATGCGCAATCAGTGCAATCTGAGGATCCTTCGCTGACACCGCAGGAGATCGTATCGCCCGATGCGCAAGACAGCAGGGCCACTAGAACGTTGAGCGTCACGGTGAAGCTCCCAGCGGGGACGAATCCTCAGTGGCTCGCAAACGCCTATGCGAGTCTCATCCCGGTTCATTCGTATCCGGGCGCTCCTCACCCTTCGAAGAAGATCAACCCGTCTACGGGGCACGTCACAATGACTGGAATCCCCTCGGGGCAATACCGCTTGGCCATTGACTTTAGAAAGGACATCACGCTCGACGGCAACTGGTTTTCAACGAGCTCAGCGCTGATCTACTACCCAGGAACGATGTTCTACTGGCAAGAGGCGCAGATCATTGATTTGGAGCCGCATCCGGAGACCACTGTTGCGGTGAACGTTCCTCAGGACGCCATCAATACGTATTACAGCTATCCCAACGGCGTGCCCTCAGCGGATGGCACAGGGCGATGGATCCAATCGGTGCACGACTGGATCTTCACCGATAACAACTGGAACGCCTACACCGGCTGGCACTTTGTTGATGGATATTGGTACTGGACGACAGGCGATGCCAGTCTCGCGAGAGGATGGCATCTCATCTGGGGCAAGTGGTACTTCTTCCAAGAAGGAACAACTCGAATGCACATCGGGTGGCACCAGGAGTATGACGGAACGTGGTATTACCTCGGCTCCAATGGTGCGATGGTCACCGGGTGGGCGTGGATTGGTGGTAACTGGTACTACTTCCATGGTAATGGTGCGATGGCGACCGGGTGGGCGTGGATTGGCGGTTCCTGGTACTACTTCCATTCCGGTGGTGCGATGGCGACCGGGTGGGTGTGGCTTGGCGGTTCCTGGTACTACTTCCATTCCGGTGGTGCGATGGCGACCGGCTGGGTGAAAATCGGTGGTACCTGGTACTACTTCAGCCCTTCAGGAGCCTGGCTCTACTAGGGGTTGCGGCAGCGCGGATCATCGTTTTCGTCAGAGCCTTTGGCTGGCGGCACCATATCTTCGCTATGGTGCCGCCACCCTTATACAAGGAGGCGCAGTCGCCGGGAGAAGAATAGTGGTCACGGTGCGTGTCGCGCGCGATGAACAATCCCCGTGTAGCTCCAGGGTGAGGATTAACGTCGGCTCTTTCCCGGAGGTGGAGTAATTCTGTGCGAGGGCTTCTTTCTTGGGGTGGTGTAATTTTGCAATGGTCATCCTCAACATTTGGGTGATGTGACTCTGCGTCCAATGGCACGTATTTTCACAATCCCGAATCACCTGCTCGTCCTTGGGGTGGCGTATTAGGGTATCGACGAGTCAGGGGTGAACCCCTAAAGGAATGGATGATCGCCGGTGGCGGGTCGCTTGTGTAAGTGGTATAGAGTGCCCTCAATCTCCTATGTGCTGCCACTCACGAGTCTTTATAAATGTCGCCTTCGAGGAACCTTCTGAAACGGCGAGGACGAGAACCTGTCTCAAATCGAAGTGTCGACATTGTTAATTGAGTGCCATTAATGGCAGTGAGGCTCGGCTCACTTACACAGCGTGAGATCTTTCAATACTGGTACAGTCGGGCAGGTAATTCACGCATCTCCAACGATAAGGACCCTAGGACTGTAGATGAAACTCCTCCCGAACTCCGCCTTTACCGGCGCCGTTCTCTGCACTGCCCTATTCTCCCTGACCTCTTTTGCTGGAACGGCGATGGCCTCGCCTTCAGCGGATTCTTCAACACCAGAGGGTGAATGGACGCAAAGCTCCCTTGAACCCTCAGGCAAGTTCTCTCTTGTGGATCCTGATGATGAAGTGACTGAGGACCTTACCCAGTCTTCTGATCACCAGGCCAAGTACGCGCCGAGATCCTCGTTCGCTCCAGTCAACGGCCCGGAAAACGCGAACCCCGCTAATGACGATGTAGCTGATGATGCTGTAGTCGGAGAAGAAGTGCAGGCTGGGCCGCAGCAGGGCAGCGCGCAACACCCGATGGAAGTCGAGGATGGAACCTGGGTTGTCGACAACGGGCGTTGGAAGTACCGGAATCAGGATGGCACATTCCTGACCTCTCGCTGGGCCACCATTGATGCCGATGTGTATTGCTTCGACGCTTCTGGCTTCATCCGCACAGGCTGGTACAAGGAGGACGGGAGCTGGTACCGCCTAGCGGCGACAGGGCAGCGCCTAGGAGGATGGCATACCGAGGAGGGGATCTGGTACTACTTGGATCCTGACTCTGGTGAAATGATCACCGGACCCATCATGTCTGGCGGCGCAGAGTACTATCTTCACCCCAATGGTGTGATGGCAACCGGATGGGTGCACCACGCTCATAGGTGGCATTTCTATTCAGCTTCGGGTGCCGGAGTGCGCGGTTGGGTTTCAGACCGTGGTATGTGGTACTACCTGGATCCGCAAACCGGCGTGATGCAGACGGGCTCCATCACGGTTGACGGGGCCGACTACTACCTTCAGCCCACTGGTGAGATGGCGACCGGATGGGTTCAACACTCCGATGGATGGCGCTTCTATGACCTCTCGGGTGTGAAGAGAACCGGGTGGATTCAGTGGAGATACTCCTGGTACTACCTGCAGCCCGGATCGGGTGTGATGCTCGCGGGTACGACACAGGTGATCGATGGTCAGCCGCATACTTTTATGCTCGACGGCAAGTGGGTCGGCTAAGCGTCTGAGTGCAGCTCCTCGGCCCGTTTTATGCGGGCCGAGGACCTTTGTGCTCAGAAATCCCCCTGGAGCCAGACTCAGGCTTGAGAGTCAGGCTTGCCTCCGCCTGGGAGCCGGACTCACACTTGAGAGCCAGACTCACCCCAGGTCGAAAACCAGTCTCACGCCAGATCGAGATCCTCGAGGCCGAGCGCGTGGAAGTAGGGGAATCCCTCGGCTTCAATGCGTTCTTTCGCTCCGGTGGAACGATCGACGATGACTGCGACGGCAACGACCTCGGCCCCAGCTTCTTGGAGGGCTTTCGCGGCTTCAAGGGGGGAGCCGCCGGTCGTGGAGGTGTCTTCGAGGACGACGACGCGCTTGCCTTTCACGTCCGGGCCTTCAATGCGGCGCTTCATCCCGTGGTCCTTCGCGGCCTTGCGCACCACGAAGGCATCGAGGTTGAGTCCGCGTGAAGCGGCGGCGTGCAGCATCGCTGCGGCAACCGGGTCTGCACCCATTGTGAGCCCACCAACGGCGACGTAGTCTTCGCCGGGCGCGAAACCTGCCTCTTCGAGAAGGTCGAGCATGACGTGGCCGATGAGAGGAGCGGCCTCATGGTGGAGGGTCGCCCGGCGCATGTCGACGTAGAAATCGGATTCGCGTCCTGAGGCGAGGGTGACCTTTTCGTGGATGACCGCGAGGTCCTTCACGAGGGCGGACAGGCGTGCCTTATGAGAGTCGTTCGTCATGGCTCCCAGCCTAGCGGGCGCATGCACCGGGTGGAGGCTACGAGCAGATCCACCCGACCCAGGCAGGGTGGATCCACGCTAGCCGAACTCCGTAACGAGTCAAACACAGACCCGCCCGGCGCAGGCGGGCGCTCAGTCGACGTGCGCTCAGCCGACGTGCGCTTTGACCAGTTCAACGAGCTCCCCGATCCCTTCGTGGACGCCGAAGGGGCGGTAGGGGTAGTCCTTGATCTGTTCGCGAGACGTGGACCCGGACAAGACGAGGTGGGTGCGCAGGCCCGCTTCCACTCCGGCCTGAATGTCCGTGTCCATACGGTCACCGACCATTGCGGTGTGCTCGGAGTGCGCGCCGATCTTGTTGAGCCCGGCGCGGATCATCACCGGGTTCGGTTTGCCGACGAAGTAGGGGCGTTTGCCGGTGGCCGCGGTGATCATTGCCGCGATTGAACCGGTCGCAGGCAATGTTCCCTCATCCGAAGGGCCGGTCACGTCGGGGTTCGTCGCGATGAACTTCGCTCCGCCTTCGATCAGTCGGATCGCGCGGGTCAGGGAGTTGAAGTCGTAGGTTCGGGTCTCACCGAGGACAACGTATTCAGGGTCCTGCTCGGTCATGACGTAGCCCGCGCCGTGAAGGGCGGTGGTCAGGCCGGCCTCGCCAATGACGTAGGCGGTAGATCTGGGGGACTGTTGGGCGAGGAAAGCGGCGGTTGCGTTCGCGGAGGTCCAGATGCTCTCTTCAGGAACGTCGAGGCCGGAGTTCGCCAGGCGCGCGGAAAGGTCCCGGTTCGTGAAGATAGAGTTGTTCGTGAGAACGAGGAAAGGAGTGTTCGTGCGGCGAAGCGCGTCAAGGAACTCGTTTGCTCCTGGTAGTGCGCGATTCTCCTTCACGAGGACGCCGTCCATGTCCGACAGCCAGGCTGCCACGGGAGGCATCTCAGCGAGGGGCTTGGGCGCGTTGTTCATTATCGTCATATCTCCATCGTAGGCCTCGGGGCATGCGCGGTCACCGGCTCGTGGGTGAAAACACGGGCATTCGTCATGTCTTTTCGGGGACGAGGACGGGGCATTGTCGGGGACGAGGACGGGTCAGTGAACCTCATGGCGCGGTGGTGAATCTCGTGGCTGTGAAGTCACACTCGTCGGTCTTGTCACTGCGAATGGTTATCTGGGATTTCGGCACAAGTCGAAGACGTGGGCGAGCCCTGCTTCTTCGCGTGTCCACGAGCGTGGTGTCCGCCTGATCCTCACAGCTCTTCTCCGATTGTGAAGGAATGAATGCGCAGGATCGGGTGACCGGTATTCAGAGCCTGGGATTTGCTATCAACGATTCTCTAGGCGCAGAAGATCAACGAGGTCACGGGTTGGCTCGTCAATGAGCTTCCGTCTCATTCGTAGCGGAATCAGGGATTCATGTCCTTCTCTCGCAACTACTGCTCCGCCGACGGGCAGTGCTCCGCCGACACTCAATGCCACCGTAGCTTCCAGCGGCAATGAGGCTCCAGAACCACATCAGCCCGCTGATTCGAGTGCGCCTGCGATGAATCCTCCCGCCTCGGCGCCGAGAAGGCCGGGGCCCATCGCTCCAGGCGATGAGCTGGAAGCGATCTGTGTTCCCGCCATGAGGAAGGAACTCACGGTTCCGAGGCGACTCGCCCATTCGGCAGAACTGATGAGCTTCTCACGCAGAACTGATGAGCTCGTGACACTGAGACACCAGCGGGCCCGCCTTTTGCTTCACGTGCTTCAGTTAGTCCTACTCGTGTTTCAGTCAGGCCTACTCGGGGTCGGCATCCACCGCGCCTTGCACATCGTTGAACAAGAGGTTAGAAACCTCGAGCTGCACATAGTCGATCTTCGGAATGTCATGCAGGACCAGCGGGTCGTCGGAGGAGGTTTGCAGGGTGAGGGTCCCGCACCCGAAGAGCCGATCGACGAGGTCACGCTCACTGGCGACATCAGAAATGCGCGACAGTGGAAGATCATGGCCACGACGGTTGAGGATGCCATGGCGGGTGATGACACGCTTCGAAGTGAGCGTGTAAGTGGAGGACGCCCAACGAAGAACGGGCACGAGGAACAGGGGGAGTGTCGCGACGAGGACGATCGCCCACACGAAAGCGAGACTGAAAGGCTCCCATTCTGGCGGCATGTAGACGGTGGCGAGGATGCCACCGGCCAGGAGGAGGATCTCGGCGATGATATTGCCGAGGACCGCTTTAATGTGGGTTCGCATATGACGGACGATGATTTCGTCCTTGGACAGGAGCTGAGCCATGCCCCCATCCTGTCATTTTCTCCCGTCCATTGGCACTATCGTGGGCGCGGTGAGCGATATGAGTGACGAGACCATCCCCTTAGGTCCCATGAACGAGGGCGGGCCATCTTGTGGAGTGGGCCCCTGGGAGGGGCCAGTGCCCGAGGACCCTCGATACGACCCGGAGCTCCTCGCCCTCGGCGATCGGCGAAACGTGGAGGACCGCTACCGCTACTGGACGATGGACGCGATCCGGGAGGACCTCAAGCGACGTTCTTTGCCTTTCGAGGTGGCGATCGAGAACCTCGGGCATGACTTCAACATCGGGTCGATTGTGCGCACCGCGAACGCCCTGGGGGCCGCTCGCGTGCACATTGTCGGTCGTCGCCGCTGGAATCGTCGCGGAGCGATGGTCACGGACCGCTACCTCGAGGTTGACCATGTGGATAGTGCGCAGGCGCTCGCGGATTCGTGTACGAGTCGCGGCCTCGTCCTCGTGGGTGTGGACAATGTGCCAGGTTCCCTTCCTTTGGAGTCGACTGAGTTGCCGCGTAGGGCGTGCCTGGTGTTCGGGGAGGAGTCGAATGGGCTCAGCGAGGAGATGATCGACTTGTGTGAGTGTGTGGTGAAGATCTCGCAGCGTGGTTCGACTCGTTCGATGAATGTGGGGCATGCGGCGGCGATCGTCATGTGGGAGCACGCTCGGACATTGAGCGCTGAACAGGAGTGAGTCTGTAGGGCTCCCGAGCTGGCCACTCTTGCAGGGGTCGAGTGTCAAATGTGCACGTAGTCGGGACTTCCTTCCTCGCGCCAGCTTCGTCGAATGTGGGAGGATTGACAGTGACGAAACTGTCATTTGATAAGGAGGCTCCTGTGCCCATCGCAACCCCTGAGGTCTACGCCGAAATGCTGAATCGTGCGAAGGCAGGCAAGTTCGCCTACCCCGCGATCAACATCACCTCTTCGCAGACCGTTACCGCAGCAATCCAGGGCTTCGCTGAGGCCGAGTCCGATGGCATCATCCAGATCTCCGTCGGCGGCGCCGAATACGCCTCTGGCTCGACGATCAAGAACCGCGTCACCGGCTCCCTCGCTCTCGCCGCCTACGCAACTGAGGTTGCGAAGAACTACGGTGTCACCATCGCCCTGCACACGGACCACTGCGCCAAGCAGAACATCGACTCGTGGATCCGTCCCCTCATGGAGATCGAGGCCGAGCAGGTCGCCAAGGGTGGCCTCCCGACCTTCCAGTCCCACATGTGGGACGGTTCGGCCGTGCCGCTCGATGAGAACCTTGAAATCGCCAAGGAGATGCTTGAGCTCTCCGTGAAGGCGAACACGATCCTCGAGGTTGAGATCGGTGTCGTCGGCGGCGAAGAAGATGGTGTTGTCGGGGAGATCAACGAGAAGCTCTACACCACCACCGAGGATGCCCTCAAGACCGTTGAGGCTCTCGGCATGGGTGAGAAGGGCCGCTACCTGACCGCCCTCACCTTCGGCAATGTGCACGGCGTGTACAAGCCCGGCCACGTGAAGCTGCGCCCGGAGATCCTCGGCACCATCCAGGAAGAGGTCGCCGCGAAGATCGGTTGGAAGGATAACCGTCCCTTCGACCTGGTCATGCACGGCGGCTCCGGCTCCACCGCCGATGAGATCGCCCTCGCGGTCGCTAACGGCGTCATCAAGATGAACGTCGACACTGACACCCAGTACGCCTTCACCCGTCCCGTCGTGGAGCACATGTTCCGCAACTACGACGGTGTGCTGAAGATTGACGGCGAGGTCGGCAACAAGAAGATGTACGACCCGCGCTCGTGGGGCAAGTCGGCCGAGGCCGGCATGGCTGCCCGCGTTGTCGAGGCCTGCCAGCGCCTCGGCTCGGTCGGCACGAAGATGGCCTGAGTCGTCGATCCGCTGAACGGTATCGCGTGACATTGATTAGTCTCGCGTGACTGAAGGTCTTGGCTGATGATGTCAGCTGGATCTGATGGGGTGGGGCCCGGGGGATTCCCTTCGGGCCCCACCCCGTTTTCCTCCCGTGCTCTTGTGGCGATCCAACGAGGGGACACCAAGGTTTGGGGTTCGTGTTTCGCAAAGCTTCGGGCGAATCGTCAATCATTCGTTTCGGATGGGTTTTCGGGGGGTTTCATGAGAGGTCTTCGCGTTCTCATCGCCGTCATTCTTGGTTTGAGTGTCCTCGGCTTGGGGGCGTGCGCTTCCGAGAAAGAGGAGCCGGTCGCGTATAAGCCGGTGCTCTACTTGTATCCGCAGGATGATCTTCAGCTCCGGGTGGGCATCAGCATTGACGGCGTGTTGACGTCCTCGTACCCGGTCCTAGCGCCTTTTGCAGAGGACGGAGCGACGCAGGGCGAGTGGTCGGTTTCGGCTCACCACGACGGCACCCTCAGGGATGCGCGGGGGCGCGAATACCCCTCCTTGTTCTGGGAGGGGCGCGTGAAGGTCGCCTGGTCGCAGAAGGAAGGTAGTGTCGTCGCGAGGGATGAAGTCGTGTCTTTCTTGGAGCGCACATTGGCTACTCAGGGGCTGAGTGATCGCGAGGCGGCGGATTTCATTACCTTCTGGGCGCCGAGAATGCAGGAGAACGCGTATTCCCTGGTCACTTTCGCTACGAATCAGTACGCTCCGGCGGTGCGCTATTCCTTCACCGACGAGCAGGGGCGCGAGGAGGTGCCTGATACCTTCATCCGGGTGTTCATGGTGTTCTCCAAGGCAGATGCTTCGACAAAGACCATGCCGCAGGAGTTCGCCGCTCCGCCTTTGCGAAAAGGATTCACCGCCGTCGAATGGGGTGGCACCGAACTCGAGTGACAGGGGAGCGGGGATGCCTGCTTCACGCATGTGAATAACTCCGGGACTTGACACTTTCTCGAGGGGGTTAATCCCCGGGTTTGGTGGAAGGTCTTTGATCTTGTCTTTGCCAACTTGTTCTGGCAGGGCTGGTTGAGGTCGGCAACCTTGTTGGTCGACGGCGTGTAGGTGCGTCGATTCAACAGTGATGACGGTGCTGACACACAGACTCCGCCTCGAATCCGCCACGATTGCTCAGAGGAGACGAAGACTGCGTGTGGCTCTTCTGAGAGGGAAAGGCGACTGTCGTACGACACAAACTCGACTCGATCATCGACTCAAGGGACGATGTCGTACACACCTACGCTACCCGGTGTGCGCAGCATGTGCGGAGTGCGCAGAAATCCTCGAAGCAGCCGTCGCCCTTGACGACATGGGACTGTGCCGGGGGTTGTGGTGAGGGAAGAGTAAGGAATGGTCAGGCACAGTGGATATTGAGGGTATACCACTCGAATCCGAGAGGCGCGTGCAGTAACGTTCGATCGCGACAATAGTGTCATATGGAGTACGATTGGCTCACATTATGTGTCGAAGGAGATCTGATGAAGCTCGATACTCGTATTCAGGTGCGAACGAGTCGAAAACTGAAACAAGAAGCAACTGAGGCACTGGACCGCATGGGAATCCCCATGCCGACGGCGATTAACATGTTTCTCACACAGGTTGTCCGCGAGCAGCGCCTCCCCTTCCAACCAGGGGCTCTCCCCTACGAGCGGGCGTTGCGTGAAGCCGAGGCCGAGCCTGCCCTCGCAGTGGGTGACCTTGATGAAATGATCGCGATCATCGACAATGCGTGAGATCCTCTATCGGCCCGCCTTCCTCAGAGACGTCAAACGCCTCAAACGCAAGCATTACGACATGGGTGCTCTCAAGACCGCGATCCGCGCTGTCGCAGAGCGCAAGACCGATTGGTTACGGCAACACCGCGATCACCAGCTCGTCGGCAACCTCAGCGCCTATCGTGAGTTGCACATCCAAGCGGATTGGCTTCTCCTTTACTCGTTTAACAAGGATGGCGTTTTGGTCCTCGCGCGCACGGGAAGCCATGATGAACTGCTGTAGCCCTGGATCTCGCCCGATCCGCATTCAGCTCCACGGAAGGAAGATTCACCAAAAGCGGACGCAAAGCTTAAATCGGCATAGGGACAAAAGGCGTCAAACGTGGTGAGATTAGAAGTACCTCAACGAAGAAGGGTGAATCGGAATGGAACAGGACTGGACTCGAATCGAAGGCATGATCATCGGTCGGGACATCGACCCCGCCCTCGTCGCGACAGCACTGCGCGAGCAGGGAGTCCTCGCTCAACTTGAGTGGTTCCCCTCCTCACCGCAGCTTCTCGGCGTGAACGTCGCGCTCACCGACGGGCACGTCGCACTTGTGAAAGACAAGAAGGTCGCGCCCGGTCCGACGAGTGAAGAACTCGCTGAAACCCTCGCCGCCCTTTTCGAATGCGAGGTGCGCATCGGCTCGGCGACCGCCGATCACCTCCCCGAGGGCGAATCCCCCCTTTCGGACAACTGGGATGAAGACGACCTTGATGTGGAGGAGCCCTCCTCCAGGATCGTTGAGATCGGGCGAACCCCCGCTTCCTCGGTCCCACTTCTCGCCGCACTGGAAGGCATCGACCTCGTCAGTGTCGAACTTGCCGAAGGGCGTCGCGCCCTGCTCGCCGAGCTCCCCCCGGAGAAGGCCGGGTGGAACTTCGGTGACCTTCCGCTGGTCACCCTTTCGCGCCAGGACGAGGAGTTCCAGGTTTTCCTCGTGACCGATGATCACCTCGAGCACGTCATCACGCACAACTGGGGCATGAAGACCCTCCTCATCGCGGGTGCGCACGAGTCCTCTGGAGAACTCGACCAGGAGATCCTCGACTTCGTCAGCGACCGCCCCGACCTGGAAGCGATCGCGAAGGCCATGCCCGGCGCTGACCTCGATGCCCTCATCGAATCCACCACGTCTTTCGGCGAGGACGCGGTCCGGCGAGTCGTCAAGGCCCTGGGTCTGCCCGCTGGGCTTGCTGATTTCCTCCTCGGGACCCTTCCCGCTTCCGAGGTCGAGGGCGCGAAAGTCCACTTTGCGCGAGGCGTGTCCAATGCGATCGGGCGGAGCGTGGACATCATGTTGAGCGACCCGGAATCGCGCGCACAGCCCCTGTGGAGCACCTACCAGTCGGTCGCTGTGGAAAAGCCGGGGCTCGTTCGCGCTCTCGCCTCCGCTGAGGCGATCGTCGGAACAGCTCTGCTCACTCTGGCGGCTCGTGGTGAAGCGCCGCGCTCGCGCTGGCTCAAGTGCGGTGGCTTCATCGGTGCTCTGCTGCTCGTGGATTCGGTCGCGGAGATCTCCCTGTCGAGCTATCTGCGTCGTCGCCACCAAGACAAGGAGTGAAAGAGCGACAGAGGTCGAAGTGTAAGGCGCTGTGAGGAGCGCGAGGCTTTGTGAGATTCAGTGGAGGGGTCCCCTTATGTAGGGGATCCCTCCATTCTTCTTTCCCAAAGCCCCCAAGATTCGAGGTGGCAAACTAAAAAGTTTGGCATGCCGAACTTTATTGAGGTTTAATGATGCCTGCGCGTGCGATCTCAGCGCCGCGCGGCGACCCGGACTCACCGCTCGCCGATTGGGACGACGAAAGAACCTCATGACATCACCGAAGCGGGCTGAACTCCCGGTGCGCGAACTCAGCTACGACGAATCCCCCGACCTCGTCTACTTCTCCTCCGTCTCAGAGAACACCAAACGCTTCGTTGACAAGCTCGATCGCCCCGCAGTGAGAATCCCCCTGCGTCCGCGCCTCGAGGGACGCCTGCGCGTCAACCGTCCATATGTCCTCATCGTCCCCTCATACGGGGGAGGGGACAAAACTCAAGCAATCCCCAAACAAGTGGCGATCTTCCTCAACGACCCCCACAACCGTGCACTACTGCGCGGCGTCATCACAAGCGGCAACACCAATTTCGGAGAACACTACTGCATCGCAGGGCCAATCATCGCCGCCAAATGCCACGTCCCAGAGCTCTATCGTTTCGAACTGCTCGGTTCAGATCGCGATGTTGAACGCGTGAACGCTGGCCTCCAACGCTTCTGGGCTGAAATCGAAGCCGATGACACCTCAAACGCCCCGCCAATGTACCTCCGCAGATGAACACCCGCCAATGTACCTCCGCCAATGAACCTTCGTCGATGAATGCCCATCGATGAATGCCCCTGAACGAACGATCCCGAAAACGACGTAACGAAAGACATCATGACCACATCAACACCCCGCACTCCCATCACCGAGCGCTCCATCACGCCGCCCCGCTATCGACGCGACCCTGAGGCGCGCATCAGACCCATCAACTGGAATCGTGTCGATGACCCGAAAGACCACGAGGTGTGGAACCGGCTCACATCCAACTTCTGGCTCCCCGAGAAAGTGCCACTGTCCAATGATCTTCCCTCCTGGCATGCGATGACTCAGGAAGAACGCACCCTCACTATGCGCGTCTTCACCGGTCTGACAATGCTCGACACCGTTCAAGCGACGGTCGGTGAAATCAGCCAGATCCAAGACGCTCGAACCGAACATGAGGAAGCGGTCTACACGAACATCGCCTTCATGCAGGCCGTCCACGCACGCTCCTACTCCTCCATCTTCTCCACCCTGTGCTCCAGTGAAGAAATTGACGCCGCCTACGAGTGGGCAGTCGACAACGACCTGCTGCAAAGAAGAGCAAAAACCGTGCTGCGCCACTATTACGGAGACGACCCCCTCAAACGCAAAGTCTCCGCAACCCTCTTGTCCTCCCTGCTCCTCTACGCGGGCTTCTACCTCCCCCTCCACTTCTCCGTGCGGGCAAAACTCATGAACACCGCCGACATGATTCGCCTCATCCTGCGGGATAAAGCCGTTCACGGCTACTACTCGGGCTACAAGTACCAGCGCGGCCTCGAGATGCGTTCCGAAGAGAAACACAAACAGATGCGCGACTTCACCTACACCCTCCTCGAGGAACTCTACGAGCTCGAAATGCAGTATTCGGGTGCGCTCTACGATCCACTCGGACTGATGGACGATGTCGCCGTCTTCGTGCGCTACAACGCGAACAAAGCGCTCATGAACCTCGGATACCCCGCACGATTCGCTCCCGAGGAAACGGAAGTCAAAGCCGAGATCCTCGCCGCTTTAGCTCCCGGTGCCGACGAGAACCACGACTTCTTCTCCGGCTCGGGCTCCTCCTATGTCATCGGCACAGCCGAGGAAACGAGCGACGAAGACTGGGAGTTCTAGAACCCGGGACAGGTGGAGGCCTCCCAGGACTGTCTCATGCCCGCTGTCGGCGAGAAGGGCAGAGAGTCGACAGCATGGAGGCTGAAAGGCTGTGTGAACAGTGCTCGGACTCAGGATATACAAGGGGGCGTTGATACCCTGTGGGCATGGTCTCCTCTCACTTGTCGGCGAGCAGTCAGAACTACCTCAAGGCGGTGTGGACGCTGGGGGAGTGGTCGGATGAACCGGTCACAGCGTCAACCATCGCCGCCAAAGTAGGGGTGCGCCTATCGACGGCCTCGGATGCGATCCGTAAACTCTCAGACCAGGGTTTCCTCGCCCATGCTCCCTACGGCGCTGTCGCCTTGACGGATAAAGGGCTTGCCATTGCCATCGCAATGGTGCGTCGGCATCGCCTCATCGAAGCTTTCCTCGTTGAGACCCTGGGATATCGAGCAGATCAGGTGCACGAGGAAGCAGAGGTCCTTGAGCACGCCGTTTCTGACCTTCTCATTGAACGGATTGATGCCCACCTGGGCGAGCCCGAGCGGGACCCGCACGGCGACCCGATTCCACGCGCCGATGGTTCCCTGCCCGCCCTCGGTGCGCACTCCCTTGCCGAGTTCGCCCGCTCGTCCTCGAAAGGCGAGGTGCTGCGCATTGAAAGGATCGCCGACGACGATCCCGAGCTCGTCCGCTTCCTCGCAGAGCAGGGGATCGTATATGGAGCCGAGGTGATCCTGTGTGAAGCATCGCCCTATTCGGAAGCTGTTGCCCTCAAGCTTCAAGGAACCGACGAGGAGTTGTCTTTCGGATTGCCAGCCGCCCGCTCCATTTGGGTTGGAACTATTGAGAGCCAGAAGGCGTAGAACTGGCGCCGACTGCGGTACAGAAGCGAAACGGAGCGGATGTGCAATGCTGTAAGCGATTCAGACGAGCCTGCCACGAGTCGTGAAAGGCAATTCTGCTGCGATGCGGATTGAAAAACGGGGTGTCACGGATCGCGCGAGCGCCAAGATGAACTCAGAGGCGAGGAAAGCAGAGCAGGTGCTCGCAGCGTCAACTCCAAAACGAAAAACGGAAGTACATCACAACGATGACACGGTGAAGCGGGTGGACGGCCGTCCGTGCTGAGCCGCCCACCCGCTGGATCGGGATACCGTGGAGACTGACCGGTCAGTTCCTCAGTTCAGTTTCAATTCGTTCATGAACTGCCTCGATCTCTTCGGGCAGATTCGTGAATTGAGCAAGATGCTCACGCCTGAAGCCCATTTCCTGCCTCCACCGTTCAACGTCGATCGTGAGCAGGCGAGCAAGGTCCTCATCCGAAATGGCAAGCCCCTCCCGATTGAGTTCATCAGCGTTAGGAACAACGCCAACGGGTGTTCTTCTTCCCTGGACGCGCCCCTCCTGGTAGTCCATGAGCCACAGGAGCGCGCGGAGGTTATCGCGGTATCCGGGCCAAAGGAAGTGTCCGTCCTCAGGGTCGCGTTGGAACCAGTTGACATGCGCGAAGATCGGAGCGTGGGTGACATTGCCGAGGATCTTGAGCCAATGCGCGGCGTAGTCCCCTTCCGAATAGGACATGAAGGGGCGCATCGACATGGGGTCGTAACGCAGCTGTCCTTCAACGCCTTCAGCGGCAAAAGTTGCTTCTGCACCGAGAGTGAGGCCGTCATACACCCCTTCCGCCAGATCTTTCATGGCGCGGATAAGGGGCTCTCGGTCTC
Source organism: Schaalia cardiffensis (assembly GCF_016405145.1). Taxonomy (GTDB): domain Bacteria; phylum Actinomycetota; class Actinomycetes; order Actinomycetales; family Actinomycetaceae; genus Pauljensenia; species Pauljensenia cardiffensis. The sequence continues at coordinate 60,462 of NZ_JAEKIA010000008.1, read as the reverse complement.
GAGTGCGCCCGCCGAAGATGACGGCGTCGATCGGAACGCCCATTGGGGAGGATGCGTCCGGGGCTACGGTCGTGACATTGTCGAGGGCGGTCGCGAAGCGGCTGTTCGGGTGTGCCCACGCCAGCCCCTTGTCCTCTTCACTGCGCTCGCTGATCGCCTTGCCCGTCCAATCGAGCCAGCCCTCGAGGTCGCTCGGAGGTTCTGGGGTTCGCCCCTCCCACCACACTTCCTGAGTCCGCTCGTTGTAGGCGACGTTTGTGAACAGGACGCCGCTGTTGTCCTGAATTGCCGACAAGGCCGCGGGATTCGTCGCCTCGTTCGTGTCCTTCGCGACCCCGAAAACGCCGTTCTCCGAGTTCATCCCGTAAAGGCGCCCGTCCTCGCCGACCCAAAGCCAGGTGATGTCGTCGCCGTAGAATTCCACGCGGTAGCGCTCACCGAGGGCGTCGGGCGGCAGGGTCATCGCGAGGTTCGTCTTACCGGAGGCCGAAGGGAATCCACCGCAGACATGATAAGTGCGGCCCGTCTGCTTATCGACGATGCCGAGGAGCATGAACTGCTCGGCGAGGAACTTCCCGGACTTCCATCCGTCGTAGGCGGACTGGCGCAGGCTATGAGCGATCTTGCCGAGGAGGGCGTTGCCCCCATATGAAGATCCGTAGTGGATGATGAGGCGCTGGTCGGCGATTGTTGCGAAGAGGCGCTGATCCTCATCTGTTCCCTGGCCGAGGGCGTCCAGGTCTCCTGTCACGTGGACCGAGCGGACGAAGAAAGACGGATCGGCGAGATCGTCGAAGAGGTGCAGTCCGACGCGGGCCATGCGGATCATCTGCATGACAACGACGCGATTGTCGGTCAGTTGAACTCCGGCTGCGAAAGGAGCAAGCGGAGAGCCCGGAACGGCCATGAGATAAGGAATGACGTACATGGTCTTCCCGGCAAGGGCTCCCGCGACGCGCTCGCGTTGGGCGGCGAGCACTTCCTTAGAGGGACGCCAATTGTTGTAGAGGCCCTTGTCCGCCGGGTCGGCGGTGGCGACGACGGTACGTCCTTCTGAACGGGCGGTGTCCTTGGGGTGGGAGCGGGTGTAATAGCGTCCGGGGCCCGCGGGGAAGATCTCCTCGGCGTCGAGGGCTTCGGCGATGAGACGGGCGTCGTCCTCGGCGCTGATGATCTCGATGCTTTCGGGCGTGGTGAGCTGCGCCCATTCTTCGACGAATGAGCGGATGGCGGGGTTGGTGACCCCGCTTTCGTCGAGGTGGCGCTGAATCCTTGTGAGGTTCATGGTTCCTTCCTGGTTAGCGGCACGCTGCTCGTGCGTCTCACAAGAAAGCCTAACTACGGCATGACGTAGTTGCAATTACGAAGGGGCAAAGTTTCGTGAAGGGGTGGGAGGAATACGTGCAGAAAGACGGTGCAGGACGCTGCAAGGAACAAAGGTCTTAGAGGAGACAAACAAGGCGCGGGGCAAAGACCTTAAGGGAGAGAATCACTGGGCTCGTTGTGCGGGGTGCATCGCTGAAAGGAAAGAGGAGCGCGCGGGAGGAAGACTTCAAAGAGAAAGAACGAGAGAAGAGAACGGGCTAATGATGAAATGGACCCGAGCGATTCGAGTCGGGACTCTTCATCCCTCGATGCGGCAACACAAGGCGAGCAGCTCAACGAGCGCTCCAGCGGGTCTGGGCTTCAAAGGATGTGGGCTCAGCCCAATTCCGCCGGGTTGCGTCCCAGTCGGCTTCAAGCCCCTAGTCTGCTTCAAGCCTCCGCCCAGTGGGCGTGGGCTTCACAGGGCGAGCGCCTCAGCGGGGAAGAGCTGCGGGTAGTCGGTGAAGACACCGGTCACGCCCCAGGAGGCGAGTTCTTTCGCCTGCTCAAGGTCGTTCACAGTCCACACATTGCAATCGAAACCGCAATCGCGGATCTTCCAGGCCTCCTCCTTCGTCAGGCCCTTCGCATCGGGGTGGACCGCCGAGCAGCCGAGAGCCGACGCGCCCTCTTGCCAGCCCAGAGTTGACTGCTTCTCGGAGTCAAGGAGCCAAGCGAGCGAAATCTGCGGACGAGCCTCATGGAAGGCTGCGAGAAGCTCGTGGTCGAAAGAGGAAACGATGAAACGATCCTTATCGTGGACAGAATCAACCGCGACCGCCAGGGCCTCGATGAGACGCTCACGCAATTGCGTTCCGCCCTGGCAGGGTTTGATCTCCAAGTTCATTCCCATGTGTTGCTTGTTGCCAAAGGAGATGGCGTCCGCGGCCTCGGGAATCCTTTCGAAACGGTAGGTGTCGGAGAACCACGCACCGGCGTCAAGCCTGCGGATATCGGAGAAGGAGTGCGTGTAATATCCGCCCTTGCCGTTAGTTGTGCGATCCAAACGATTGTCATGAATGACGATGAGGGTCCCATCTGCAATGATGTCGACGTCGAACTCGAACCAGCGGGCTCCGACCTCCATCGCCTTCGAGAAAGCGGCAATCGTGTTCTCCGGTGCGAGCGAGCTGGCACCGCGGTGCGCAAACACACGGGGCAGTGCGGTCATTCCACATTCCTTCCAGACGACTGAAGAAAAGTCTCTCACCACAGATCGGGGTTTGCGACCGGGGTGGGATTCTCAGCATCCGATTCCGAAATGATGTAAAGAGCTTCATCGCGCTTCGCCGCAAGAACATTCTCCACGTACGAGGCGATCGCCTCATCCAGGGAAATGTCATGGCCTGCGCTCTCGGCAAGATACCAGCGGTGCTCCAAGAACTCGTGGTAGATCTGAGCCGGTTCGAGCTTGCCCGCGAACTCGGGCGGAACCGCGGCGATGACCGGCTCAAACGCGGTGTTGAGCCATTCATGGGCGCTGAGCTCCAGAGAAGAATTCGGCCTCCCCGAAGCCGTGTGGAAAGCGTAGATGTCGTTGAGGAGACGCTGAGCCTGATTCTCTTCCACATCCATCCCCGTCAAACGCATGAGCTTACGGTGATGATGGCCCGCGTCAACGACCTTCGGTTGGATCTTCAAAGTGGAGGTTCCAGCGACAGTGGACATATTGAACTCACCGACGTCAAAGCCCAGCTCGTTCAAGCGCTCGATCTTCTGAGCGACCCTCCATTTCTGGCTGGCATCGATCATTTCAATGCCTGTGAGCTCATTCCAAAGGGTCTTGTAACGTGAGCAAATCCGATCACCGATATGGATCGGATCGACCTCCTCGGGGAAGAACGCCCCGGCCTGAAGATCCATGAGCTCACCGATAATGTTCGTGCGCGCAATGTCGACATCGTAGGCGCGCTGCCCGGACGTCAGCTTCGGATGCAGCTCTCCGGTTTCCGCGTCAACGAGATAAGCACTGAAAGAATCGGCATCGCGGCGGAAGAGGGCGTTGGACAGGGAAACATCGCCCCAGTAGAAGCCCAGAAGGTGGAGACGCACCAGCAGGACTGCGAGCGCATCAATGAGTCTCGTCGCTGTATCAGGAGCCATATGCCGAGAGAAGAGCGCTCGATAGCGCAGGGAGAATTGCAAGTGCTCGGTGATGAGGACCGCGTTGAGCTCTTCACCATTATCGTCAGTGCGTCCCGTGATCACCGCAGTGGGCACCACCGAGGGCGCGTTCAAACGCGACAGGTCGCGAAGCATCACGTATTCGTGGCAGGCGACCGGTGCTCCGATCTCTTTGACTGCGACGACGCGCTCGTTGAGCTGGACGAAACGAACGACATGTCGTGAAATGCCTCTGGGGAGAGCGACGAGGAGCGAGTCCGGCCATTCTTCGAGGGGCAGGTTCCAGGGCAGATCAAGCAGAGCCGGATCGACATTCGTCGCCTGGATCTCAAAATCTGTGGGCATTGCGTCATTCCTTCATATCGAGTGCGCTCAGGCGCGCTTGTATCTTCTCCGGGCACGGCTTGCGACCTCGTGTGAAGCCTCGGTGTGTCGAGTGAATCCTCCTAGCGCGCACGGGGGAGGCATCGCCTTGGCTTGGGGTATCGACTCGACTTGGAGCGTCGCCTTGGCTTGGAGCGTCGCCTTGGCTGGGGGCATCGACTCGACTTGGGGGGTCGCCTTGGCTGGGGAAGTTGTCGGGCGAGCAGCGGAAAGAGAAACGGGTGAAGCTATTCACTGGCTAACGAGGCGAGAGCGAAACTGCCAGTGCCTCCCATCAGCTGAGGAAAGTGAGCGAGAAACTGGCCCGCTTCCCGCTTCCCGCTGTCTGACGAGGACGAGACCTGTGGAAAGACGGGACGGCCCCGCCCCCAGAACAGGGACGGGGCCGAAACCGCAGGGGGTCACTCCGGAAGACGCATACCGGTCGAGGCGGAGAAGTTATGCTGCTGACCGGCGATAATGCGGGTGTACACGACACCACCGCGAGCCGGAGCAGTGCGCGGAGGCACACGGACGATGAGCTGCTTCGAGGAGCCCTCTTCCGCCGAGCCGATGCCCTGTCCGTCCGTGCCGGCGAGGTGGCCGTAAACGAAGGCATCAGAGCCGAGCTCCTCAACGAAGTCGACCTGGATCGGAATGGAGTTCGCCTCGGTTTCGGAGACGAGCTCGAGGCCCTCGGGGCGGAATCCGATCGTGATCATGCCCTTGTCTTCGGCGGTCAGCGCGTTGACCGTGGCCGCGGAGAGCGGGATGCGGGCCGGGCCGAGGATCGCAGTGCTGCCTTCAACCTTGAACTTGCCGAGGTTCATCGCCGGAGAGCCGATGAAGCCCGCGACGAATTCGTTCGCCGGACGCTCATACATCTCCTGCGGAGAACCGACCTGCTGGAGCAGGCCGTCCTTGAGGACCGCGATGCGGTCGCCCATGGTGAGGGCCTCCGTCTGGTCGTGGGTGACGTAGACGGTGGTGACGCCGAGCTGGCGCTGCAGGGACGCGATCTGGGTGCGGGTCTGGACGCGCAGCTTCGCATCGAGGTTCGACAGCGGCTCATCCATGAGGAAGACCTGTGGCTTGCGGACGATGGCGCGACCCATCGCGACGCGCTGACGCTGACCGCCGGACAGGGCCTTCGGCTTGCGGTCGAGGTAGGGCTCGAGGTCGAGAATGCGGGCGGCCTCTTCGACGCGCTTGGCGATCTCTTCCTTCGGAGTGCCCGCGATCTTCAGAGCGAAACCCATGTTGTCGCGGACCGTCATGTGCGGGTAGAGGGCGTAGTTTTGGAAGACCATCGCGATGTCGCGGTTCTTCGGGGGGACGTCGGTGACGTCCTTATCGCCGATGAAGATGCGACCCTCATTGACGTCCTCAAGACCTGCGAGCATGCGCAGCGACGTGGACTTTCCGCAGCCGGAGGGGCCGACGAGGACGAGGAACTCGCCATCTTCGATTTTCAGGTCGAGCTGGTCGACCGAGGGCTTGTCATTGCCCGGGTAGATGCGAGTGGCCTTCTCAAAGGTGACCGTAGCCATGATCAGTATTCCTTCCCACCGGCAGGTACGTGCCGGACGATCCGAGTGGGTTGACTTTGTCCGCCGAAAAGATCGGGGGCTTTTCATGTGAAAAACCTCTGTCACGCTATCACTGCTGTGCACTCGTGTACAGGGTTCTTCCCGTAATTTGTGTACGCAGTTCGATTTGCTTGCGTGCGCAGTTCGATCCATCGCTTGCGGGCAGGGTTTTCCCCGTGGCTTGTGCGGGGCTTTTGCGGCGCAGGACGGTGAGAACCCACACCTGCCGGTTTTCCCGTGGCTTGTGCGGGCTTTTCGGCTCGCCTTCAGAGCAGAGCCCTCCTTCAGAACAGGACCCGCCTTCAAAAGAGGGCCCTTCTTTCTCGCAGCACCCTCCGGCTGAGTGAAATCGGGCGCCAACCGTGGCTATCTCGAAGTCCCCTTCCTCCCAGCACCCTCGGGTTGAGTGAGGCGGACGGCGTTGCCACGGCTGCTTGGGAGTCCCTCCCTTCGCAGCACCCTCGGGCTGAGTGAAGCCGGGCGCCTGTAGGCTTGGAGCGTGAATGCGGGTGAGGAGTTCGGGGGCTACACCCTGGTGCGCTCCCTCGGTTCGGGCGGCGCCGGAACAGTGTGGCTCGCCGAGGACGGAGGCGGCGCTCAGGTCGCCTTGAAACTTCTCCACCCCGCCCTCGCCTCCTCTGAAGCTGCGCGCAGGCGCCTCGAACGTGAAGCCGCGACAGTGAACTCGGTCCGCTCCGATTCCGTCGCGAGAGTGGTGGATATCGAGACCGAAGCCTCCCAGCCCTTCATCGCTTCGGAATACATCGCCGGGCCCACCCTGGCCGCAGTCCTCAAAGAAGGTCCCCTCGACGCGAGAAGCGTCGCCGTCCTCGGCGAGGACATTCGCCACACCATCCAAGCAGTCCACGCCGCCCGCGTGATCCACCGCGACATCAAACCCTCAAACATCATCTGCTCGACTCAAGGTCCCATCCTCATCGACTTCGGCATCGCCATGAGCGACGAGGACGAGCACCTGACCCGCACGGGCCTCGTCTCCGGCACCGCTGGATACACCGCACCTGAACTACTTCGAGGCCAGGAAGCCAGCGAAGCGACGGACTGGTGGGCGTGGTGCGCGACCATGCTCTCCGCGTCGACCGGTCGTCCGCCTTTTGGCAGCGGAGACCTGCAGGGCATCACCATGCGCGTCCTCACCGGCCAAGCCGATCTTGAAGGAATTGATCCCCTGGTCGCCCAGGCTCTCGCTCAGGGACTCTCCCCGGACCCCTCCGTCCGTTTCGCCCCAGGTCAGATCATTGACGCCTTCAACTCGGCAGCCGACTTCGCGTACGAGGTTGATCTCGATGCCGTCGATTGGCCGACCGCGTATGCCGCAAAAGCAGAACCCACTTGCGTCCTGCCCACCGATGATGCACCCGGACGGACACGCACAATGCCAGCCCAAGGTGCGACGCCCCTTCAAGGGTCGGCGCACGAGCAGTCACAGGCTGAGGCCTGGGATGCAGGGCAAAGCGCAGATACCCCAGGTGGGCGAGGATTCTCGCAGGCAGGCGCGCTCCCGGCGGATGCGACGAACGGGCAGTGGGGGCCCACAAACGGGCAGTGGGGACCTATACCTGGAGCACAAGGAACATGGGATCCTGCTTTGGGAGGGCACCCCCAGGACTGGGCTCAGGGGGTGCCGGGACACTTTGGTGGAGCCTTTGCCCCAGTGCCCGGGCAAAATGCTGGGGGCGCAGTAGTAACACCGGGACAGGCTGCCGGGGGCGCAGTCGCAATGCCGGGACACCTGGGCGCAGGTGCGCCAGTAGCTGGACAGCTGAGCGGGGGCGTGCCAACAGCCCCTAGAGGGGCAAGCACTACGCTAAGACAAGGCGCAGGATGGGCGCCAGTCGCGCCCGAACACCTCCCCGGATGGGGAGAAGCCCCGATTGGTCAACCTCGCACATGGGACCTGGAAGATAGTGGAAGAGGATTCCCAACAGACATACGCGCCAATCACCCCGAAAACGAGGACGAAGAAGAGCCCACATGGCTGCACGCAGACGAGCCCGGCTACACCCCCGCTCTGCCGAAAACAACATGGATCCTCGGACCCGCACTCCTCATGCCGCTGGCACTGCTCCCCATCCTCCTCGGAACCACAGGTTCCTTCGCCCTCGCCCTCGTCCTCTTCCTTGTGAGCTTCACAGGAGCGAACCTCCGACGACGCGAAATGCGACGAATCCGCAACGGCGGAATGAAAAGCTCCGACACAGCAGCAATGATCGCCGCCTCGCCGCTCATGCTCCTGCGCGTCCTCGCAGAACTCGCCTTCGGCTTCACACTCGCAGCCCTCATCCCCTACCTCTCATGGGTGGCCTACTCGTCCTCGACAATGGGAAACCCGAACTGGGGACTATGGCCGAAACTCATGAGCCACCCAGGAATACCGATCAGCGCCGAGCCTCTGATCCAAGACCCCCATGGGGCCGCCTCACTGTGGGCTGCACTGTGGGCAACTCTGGTGTTGACCTGGCTGATGCCCACCTCGATTGACCTGCGAGACGGCACCAGCCGATTCTCCAAGGCGGTTTTCGGCCCCTTGTGGGTGCGCTTCATCGCTGGAATGATCAGCGCAGGAGTGGTGATTACCACCTGGTACCTCCTCACAGGAGGCCTCTCCTGAAAGCAAACTCCAGGAACCATCGCTAGGGTGACGATCGAACCGAAGAAAGGGAGGCTCATGCCCCTCAACAAGCCCCAGGACGAGGTCCGCTTGAAGGCGCAGCAAATGCGTGAAGCCCAAGCAAAGGCCGATCGTCGAACCCGCATGATCATCATCTCGATCGTCCTCATCGTTGTCCTCGCTGTTATCGCGACAGTCGCGATCGTCATCAGCAACCAGGTGAACAAGAAGAACGCGGCAATAGATGCCGACCCGGCAACAACCCTCGGGGAATACGCTAATGGCGAGCCGATCATCTACTCCCACCTCGGCGTCGGCAAGAAGGACGAAGCCCTCCCGACCCTCACCGAATACTTCGACTACTCCTGCCACGCCTGCGCAGACATCGACGTTGCGCTCGGCCACGACCTCGTCCAAGGGGCGGAACGAGGCGAATACAACCTCGAAATCCAGCCCGTCACCACGGTCGGCATGGCCTATGAACTCCCCGCGACCTCGGCCTCGCTCATCATCGCCAAAGAAGACCCCGAGCACTGGATCAGCTTCCACCATGCGCTCCTGTCGTATTTCGCCTCGCAGTTCAACTCCGGGAAGGGCACGGTCATCCAGGACCTCGATAAGTCCTGGGAGCAGGTGAAGATGATCGCGAAGGAACAGGGCATCTCCGATGAGGTCGTCGCAAAACTCCCCCCCAACGTCGTCGAAAAGTACCTCGAAGCCTCCACCCAGGCATGGCGGGACGCCCCGATTCAAGGGCGCGGAAATCTTGGCACCCCCGAGTTCGTCAAAGACCACTCCACCGAGATTCCTCTGAGTGGTTCAAATGCCGCAGAATTCCTGTCCGTTGTGCGGGCGGCAATGAGCCTGAAGACCGAGTAAACACTCTCCTGGATTCTCGGGGCTCGGACGCGTGCGCTCGCGGATTCGTCTGAGCCCCGGACTCCATGGCACACTATTGGCGCGCCGCCTTAGCTCAGTTGGTAGAGCAGCTGTCTTGTAAACAGCAGGTCATCGGTTCGAGTCCGATAGGCGGCTCCACTGAGAAACGGCCCCGTGTCGACGAAAGTCGGCGCGGGGCTTTCTGCTGTGCGCGGAGGTATTGGCGTGTGGGGGGCTTTCGGTCCAAGGCCGTCGATGTGCTCACCCTCGGCCGTGCAGGGCTGGTGTGTGGGGTCTTGTGTTGTGGCAGGGGCAGGGGGTGGCCTATCCGGGGGTTTGTGTTGTGGCAGGGGCAGGGGTGGCCTGTCCGGGGGTTTGTGTTGTGTGCGGGGTATTGGCGTGTGTGGAGGAAAGCGATGTCGGGTTGCTGGGGTGCCGTGGTACGTCGCGGGTGGGTGTCGCGTGTGTGGGGCTTTCTGTTGTGTGCAGGGGGCGTTGGCGTGTGTGGAGGAAAGCGTTGTCGGGTTGCTGGGGCGCCGTGGTACGTCGCGGGTGGGGACAATGGTGTTTTGGGCCTTGGCGCGCAATGAGCTGGGCATCACGGCAGGGCGTGGGCAGTTCAGTACCCCCTGATTGTGATCTCGATCTGGTGCGGGGCTCGCTGTGCCGCTCGAGATCATGTGTGGGGTGTGTGGGCAGAGGTGTTGGCGGCTTGTGTTGACCCTGGTTGTGATCTCGACGTGGTGTGGGGTCTGGTGTGCGGCTTGAGATTGTGTGTGGGGTGTGTGGGCAGGGGTGTTGGGGACTTGTGTTGACCCTGGTTGTGATCTCGACGTGGTGTGGGGTCTGGTGTGCGGCTTGAGATCATGTGTGGGGTCGTCACCGACGCAGGAACAGAGGAACGGAGCAACCGAGGAACAGAGGAGCTGCGGAACAAGGGCCACGGCGCACATTCTTTTGACCGGGGAACGCCTCTTGCCCTGAATAGAGTTTCATGGCGACCCTGTTTTTCTGCTAAGAAACTCTCATAGGAAACTTAGGAAGCATCGTCGGGTTTTTGAATGGAGATCAAGGTAATGAAGAAGTCGAGCGAAGAACAACGCAGGCGTTGCCTCGACGGAGTCGTCAACCTATGGGCTGAGACTGGTAAAGCATTCACGATGAGTGAGCTGGCGACCTACCTCAAAATGTCGAAGAAGACCCTCTACGTCCTCTTCGAGGATAAGGAGGAGATGATTCTGTCCGCGATCGACCAGTGGTTCGACAAGGTCAAGGCCGCGAAGATGCAGATCCTCTCAGATCCGGATTTAACGACGGTCGAAAAGGTCCGCCTGGTGATGATCGTCCAGCCAGAAGGTTACGGGCCTGTTGCGACAAGCAGCTTCACGGAGTTTCTGAGTGAACATCCCAGGATTCATCGCCACATTGTCAAGAGACTCCAAAGTGGGTGGGAACCGATCATTGAGTTTCTCGCTAGAGGGATGGAGGCCGGAGAATTGCGCCGAGTCAACATCTCTATCCTCAGGACCATTGTCGAAGCAGCCTTCGAGAAGCTCCTTTCCTCTAAGGAGGCGACGAAGGACTGGGAGCACAGCCTCGAGGAGATGATGGATCTCATCATTGGTGGGCTTGAACCTAGGGGTGAAGGACAGTAGGGACGCTGTGTTCGAGGTGGTCTCTGTGAGCACTCCGGATCCAGGTGCTGTCTCGCCTTCTCAGCGAAAACTGTGAGTGATCCTTGTGAACACCCCGGATCCAGGACTGACGCGTATTCAGAGGTGATGAAGGCTGAAGGCCGACTCGCCTCCCGGATCGGGGGACATCGATAGAGCTGAGGCACACCAAAAGGCCGACTCGCCTCCCGGATCGGGGAGAGGTCGAAAGAGCAAAGGCCCAACGAAAGGCTCACTCGCACCTAGATCCGTCGGTTTGTGAGCACCTAGATCCATCGGTTGCGGGGCTTCAGTACAGGTGGACGGTTGTGCCCGAGGGGATCGTGTGGTTGATCCAGTAGGCGTCCTCGTACCTCATGCGGATACAGCCGTGCGAGATGTGCATGCCGAGACGACTATCGAGGGGCGTGAGGGTCCCCTGGTAGTAGAGGGTCGAGTGGAAGAGGTAATCGCCCCAGATTTGTGTCCACCAGTAGGCGGTAAACCCGTTGCCGAAGGAATGCCCGCGCGAACCGATGGAGTAGGTCCCCGTAATCGTCGGAGTCGAAGGGGCGCCGACCGAGCACGGCCAATCATGCTGCGGCCACCACGTGCCGTCGCGCCAGTAGAAGCCCGTGCAATGAACGGCAGAAGTGTCGACGAGGATCAGGTAGTTCGTCGGTGAGTACAAAGACTTCGCGCGGTCCCAGTCGTACTGAAAACTCGCCCGATCCGTGATCCACGCACCGGAGTAGTGATCGAAGAGATTCCACTTCCAGCCGATTCCCTCCCAATCGGTTGCCATTGCTCCCGAGCCCTTGAGGTAGTACCAGGTTGAGCCCTGTGCGAGCCAACCGGTGTACATTGCGCCTGAACCGTTCAGGTAGTACCAGGTGCCTTGGTCATTGAGCCAGCCGCTCGCCATTGCTCCGCTGGAGTAGAGGTAGTACCAGTAGCCGCCGACGGCTTGCCATCCTGTGGCCATGGCGCCGGAAGGGCTGAGGTAGTACCAGGTTGAGCCCTGTGCGAGCCAACCGGTGCGCATCGCACCTGAAGCAGCGAAGAAGTACCAGTCGGAATCGAGGTTCTGCCACCCCGTGAGCATCTCGCCAGTGGGAGCCAAGTAGTACCGGGCTCCACCTTCGTTGAGCCAGCCGTGCACTCGAGCACCTAGCGCAGCCGGATCACCGTAGTACCACTTCGAGTTAAGTGAGAACCAGCCGAAACGAACCCCCTGAGGTGTTGAGTAGTAGTGCTCGCCTTCAGGAGACGTGAACCATCCATCAACGATGAAGCCCTCCGCGTTGAATGCGTAAACAACGCCGTCGATCTTGCGGACTTTATTCGTCACGGCAAGGCCGCTTTCAGGGTCGATGTAGCGCCTCTGAGCACCTTCGCCAACCCAGCCGCTCCCGGATTGAGGATTCTCAGGCACTTGCGTCTCAGCCCCGTCCTCGCTGCTTGCTCCAGAAATAGAAGGAGCTGTGGGGAGGGAAGTAGAAGGAGCTGTGGGGTGGGAGTCCTCATGAGGGCTGCTGGTCCCAGGATTCGGGGGAGTCGGTTGCTCGAAGCTTGACGGTCGAGGCGTTGGTGACTCCAGAGAATCAGCCAGCGCGACCCCTGGAGTTGCAATGAGCGCGAGGACGAGTCCGATGACGGTTCCACTGCGGCGGAAAGCCTGCCTGATTGAGACAGCCATGCGAGCCTCCAAGGGAAGAAAAGTGTGTCGACGAGATACCCGTATCATAACGGCGCCCCATAGGCATCTGTGGGCCACGGAGCAACAAGAGCGCGCGATCTCCTGCGCAAGAGTGCCGAGAAACTCTCCTTGCGGCAGAAGGGCCAGATTGGTGTCGGTGTCGCTGCCACTAGCGGTGGTAAACGTGTCGGAGAAGTCCCCTAGAATCCATTTTTCTTCTTTTGGGCGAGAGACTGGCTCGCCTTCAGCTGGGACGCTAAACGTGTTGAAGGACTCGACTCTCAGGCGAGGGGAAGACTCCTGAGTTTCTCGGTCCGAGCCGTCCAGAGTCGAGGCGCGAGCCTGGACTTCAGGTGCCCTTCGGCCTGGCATCCCAGCGTGTGAGGACGTCCCCAAGCGCTGCCTTCAGTGCTCGCGATAGCCGTCTTGGGGTCGCCTTCGTGTTGTTCTTCCGCGCTTCGTGCTCTCCTTCTTAGTGGCGCTCGATTCCGAGAAGAGAGCCGACTCAGAGGAGAGATCCGACTCAGAGAAGCGAATCGGCTCGAGGGAACAAGGGACTGTAAGGGGGCCGGTCAGCTGAGAGGAGGCATGCCGACTCAGAGGGCCCAGTCAGGTCAGAGAGCCCAGCCGTCTCGAGGGCCCAGCTGGTTCAGAGCGCTCAGCCAGCCGAGAGGGCCCAGCCGGCCCAGAGGGTCCAGCTGGTTCAGAGCGCTCAGCCAGGTCGGAGGGCCCAGCTGGCTCGAGGGTTCATCCAGCTCAGAGGGCCCAATCGACCGGGCTCGCTCCCTGGGATTCGAGCAGCGCATTCGCCCTCGAAAATGGTCGGGAACCGAAGAAACCGTAGCGCGCGGACATGGGGGAGGGGTGGGAGGACTTGACGATCGGCACTCCCTCGAGGCGAGGCTCCAGAGTCTGAGCGTCCTTTCCCCACAGGATCGCAACAAGCGGCAAACGATTTCCCGCATCGTCCCTGCGGTGAACGAGGGCGTCGATCGCGCACTCGGTGACCTCTTCCCACCCGCGCCTGCGATGCGAGCCCGGAGCACCAGGTCGAACCGTCAACACCCTGTTCAAAAGGCACACGCCCTCACGCGACCATTTCCGCAGATCACCGGAGGAGGGGCGGGGCGCGCCAATATCCGACTCCAATTCCGCGAAGATGTTCTGCAGTGAACGCGGGATCGCAACCCCTGGAGCAACAGAGAAACTTAATCCCATCGCGTGTCCCGGCGTCGGATAGGGGTCTTGACCGACGATGAGGACTTTCACCTGCTCAAAGGGGTAGGTGAAGGCCCGAAGGACATCCGTCCCCGCTGGAAGGTAGTTGTGCCCCTGGGCGATTTCGGCGCGCAGCATCACTCCGAGTTCGTGGATTTTCGGCTCAACCGGCGCGAGGGCTTTCGCCCACCCCGGGTCAATGAGGGCGGATAGGGGCTTCGGGGAAACATCAGTCACCCCTTCAGCCTAATGGGGAAGGCACCTTCGCTTCGGGTTCAACGACGAGGGCGGGGCAGCGAAGACATGAAGGCGAGAGCGAAAACTCTCCGCTGGCTTGCTGCGATGGGGAAGGCGAAGCATGGAACACAGGGAGACACCGAGGTGAGCGACATTGCTCCGCCCTGTCGGTGTGGCGGAGTATAGAACACAGGGAGACAACGTCGCAGTGGGCTTGTTGCGAAGTAGAGGGGCGAAGCGCTGCATCCGGGAGTGAGTGACGAGGACGGGGCTCGCCCAGTGGAGCTGCGAGCGCAAGTGTGCTTCGACGGTTAATCTGGCACCGTGAGCTCTCAGTACCCCCGTGATGAATTCGACCTTGCCGGCGAAGACATGCCAGTCGGCATGCATCGTCCCGTGCCTTCGCGCTGGAAGGCAGTCATGCCCTTCCTTGCGATTCTCGTCATCGTGCCATTGCTCGCCTGGGGAGCGAGCAGCTACTTGACCCATCGGGATACGTCGAATAACAACGCGAACCCGACGCCCGCCCAGTCGGCCAACCAAGCTCAGTCTGCGGATTCTCAGCCCATGTCAACTGACCAGAATGAGTCCGCCGAAGAGCCTCAGCCGCAGCCCGCTCCCGTCGAGCAGGCACAGTCCACTCCGCCTGAGCCGATCGTTGACCACAATGTGAAGATTTCGGTCCTTAACGGCACTAACCAGGCCGGTCTCGCCGCTGCTCGCGTCTCTGATCTGGCGAACGCGGGATTCCTTGGTGCTACTGCTGCGAACGCGAACGGTTGGGCCAGCGAAATCACCGTCATCTACTACGAGGATCCGAACCTCGAGGCGACTGCAAAGGCCATTGGTCAGACCCTCGGCATTGATAATGTCCGCACCACCACTGGGCTGGGTGATCCGGATGTGGTCGTCCTTCTGCGCTGAGGATGCGCCGGTGCGTTCTTCGTTAGGCGAGAGCCTTTGACGTGATGAGGTGGCCGCTCGGATGAGCCGAGCGGCCACCTCTGTGTTTGTCGGGGGTTGGTCTTCTGTGTGGGGCCCTGGGTCGAGCCTCTATCAGTCTTCGCAGGTCGTGCTGCCCTTCTGGGTGCGAGGGGCCTGGGCGCTTCCTGTGTGGATTCCAGGTTTCCCGTCGTATTCCTGCCCTATGACGGCCATTTCTGCCGGGAAACCTGGAATCGGAAGCGGGGCTGCCGGGAAACCTGGAGTAGGGCCTCGCAATTGCGGGGAAACCTGGAGTAGAGAACGCAGCTCGAGCGGGCTTGCATGTGTGAGTGGGGATCGGCTGCGCGAACCCGCATATCGGAGTCGGAATGGCTGCGCGAACCCGCATCTGGCGCGCGAGCAGGCATTTCGATCCCCTCGGCGAGGGCATTCACGACACGCCGCGCTTCTGGCGCACAAGCAGGGCAGCGACGCACGGGCAGGGCAGTGGTGCGCGGGTAGAGCAGCGGCGCACGGGCGGCGCATCTGGCGCGCGAGCAGGCATTTCGATCCGCTCGGAGAGGGGCCTGCACGACACGCCGCGCTTCTGGTGCACAAGTAGTGCAGTGGTGCACGGGGTGGGGCAGTGACCCATGAGCGTGGCACTGGTGCCTCAACGAACACATGCTCTGCATGAGTGGCTCGCATAGCATTGCACCTCCGAGGACCTGGCCTGCCTTAGCAGCCCGAGCCTTGCGAGTTTTGCTCTCAGCCGAGGGCTGAACCCCTCACTCGTCTTGCACTCGCATGGGTCGAGTGCCAGACTTGGCGTTGGCACTCGCCAAGGCAGAGTGACAAAACCATCGGGTCGGTGAGAGGCGTCGGTCGACGACACAGGGTCGAAGACAGGCTCCTCGTCCGTCGCGGGCACCGCCCCTGATCCGCATCGCGGAAGGAACCAGACAGAATGTCCAAGATCATCCACTTCGACGAGGAAGCACGCCGCGGCATGGAGCGCGGCCTCAACCTCCTCGCCGACACCGTCAAGGTCACCCTCGGTCCCAAGGGCCGCAATGTCGTCCTCGACAAGAAGTGGGGCGCTCCGACGATCACGAAGGACGGCGTCTCCGTCGCCAAGGAGATCGAACTCGAAGATCCCTTCGAGCGCATCGGCGCCGAACTCGTCAAGGAAGTTGCGAAGAAGACCGACGACGTCGCAGGCGACGGCACCACCACCGCCACCGTCCTCGCTCAGGCGCTCGTCCGTGAGGGCCTGCGCAATGTGGCCGCCGGCTCGAACCCGATCGCCCTCAAGCGCGGCATCGACCAGGCCGTCACCGCCATCGTCGCCCAGCTCCACGAGGACGCCAAGCCGGTCGAAACAACCGAGCAGATCGCCGCGACCGCCTCCATTTCGGCCAATGACACCGAGATCGGCTCCCTCATCGCTCAGGCCTTCGAGAAGGTCGGCGCAGAGGGCGTCGTCACCGTCGAAGAGACCAACTCCTTCGACACGACCCTCGAGACGACCGAGGGCATGCGCTTCGACAAGGGCTATCTCTCCGCTTACTTCGTCACCGACACCGAGCGTCAGGAAGCAGTCCTTGAGGACGCCTACGTCCTGCTCATGGACTCCAAGATCTCGAACGTCAAGGACATCGTCCCCGTCCTCGAGAAGGTCATGCAGACCGGCAAGCCCCTGCTCATCGTCGCCGAGGATGTCGAGGGTGAAGCCCTCGCGACCCTCGTCGTGAACAAGATCCGCGGCACCTTCAAGTCCGTCGCCGTCAAGGCACCGGGCTTCGGCGACCGTCGCAAGGCGATGCTGCAGGACATGGCGATCCTCACCGGAGGCCAGGTCATCTCCGAGACCGTGGGCCTCTCCCTTGAGAACGCCGACCTTGAGCTGCTCGGCCGCGCCCGTAAGGTCGTCGTCTCCAAGGACGAGACCACCATCGTCGAGGGTGCTGGCGACAAGGAGATGATCGACGGGCGCGTCCGCCAGATCCGCCAGGAGATCGAGAACACCGACTCCGACTACGACCGTGAGAAGCTCCAGGAACGCCTCGCCAAGCTCGCCGGAGGCGTCGCCGTCATTAAGTCCGGCGCTGCTACCGAGGTCGAGCTCAAGGAACGCAAGCACCGCATTGAGGACGCGATCCGCAATGCTCGTGCGGCTTCCGAAGAGGGCCTAGTCGCCGGTGGCGGCGTCGCTCTCATCCAGGCCGCCGATCGTGCACTCCCGGCTCTCGAGGGCCTTGTCGGCGACGAGGCGACGGGCGTGAACATCGTTCGCATCGCCGTGTCCTCGCCGCTCAAGCAGATCGCTGAGAACGCGGGCCTCGAAGGTGGCGTCGTCGTCGACCGCGTCTCCTCCCTGGAGGCGGGCTACGGCCTTAACGCTGCGACCGGCGAGTACGGCGACCTCATGGCGGAAGGCATTTCCGACCCGGTGAAGGTCACCCGTTCCGCCCTGCAGAACGCGGCGTCGATCGCTGGTATGTTCCTCACCACCGAAGCTGTCGTTGCCGACAAGCCCGAGCCCCCGGCTCCGGCTGGCGGTGAAGACGCCGGCATGGGTGGAATGTACTGAGCCGAGCCTCTACTCGACCGGCCACGAGGCGCTGGTTGACACCTCGTTGCGCGGGGGTCGTCCTTTACGAGGGCGGCCCCCGCGCCTGCATGAGCCTTTGGGGGAAGGGGGGAGGTGGCGAGCTCGCTCCAGTGGGCGCCCCCATGCGCCTGCATGAGCCTTGGGGGAGGGGGCGGCGGGGAGCTCGCTCCAGTGGGCGCTCCCCGCGCCTGCAGCGAAGGCGCTCGGTACCCGCTGGTTCCTCGCGGCGTTGGAGGGCGCTCCCCGCGCCTGCAGCGAAGGCATCCAGGAGGCGGATCTTCAGTGAGGGCCGAGCGGAGGGCCCCGCGCCTGCACCAAAGGCGAAGAATCACCCGGCGAAGAGCGAAGCGGAGCGGGCCTCGGCTTCCTCATACACTGCCGCTGCCTCGCCCATACGAAGGCCGATCGCATCCAAAGAGGCCTCGACTTGGGCCTGAGTAGCCCTCCAATCCGTGATACACGCTTGGAAGCCCGCTTGCGCAACCCCAGTCCATGAACCCTCCAGAGCCAACAAGTCAGCCATCAGGGCTTCGACCTGGGAACGGATCTCTGCGCTTCTTTGACCGACTCTGGCGGCACTCGCGCTCACCTGGGCCGAATCGATCGTGTACATCGCCATAGGACCTGTCCTTCCGTGTGAATACGCCGATCTTTTCCGGCGCTTGCACGACAGGCTATGAAGATGCGCTCACGTACGCTTCGCCCCCGCCCTCGCCTTGTGGAAAGACACAGCTGCCCCGATCCTTGTGGACCGGGGCAGCGAAATCTCAGGACACTGAGAAGACAAGCCTTGTCACTTTGAAGGAGTGGAAGGCAAATCGAGTGCTTCGATCGCCATCTCCAAAGATGATGCGGAATCCTCCTCGGAAGAGAGCACTTGAGTCTCCGGAACCGGTGCGATCTTCGGAAGCAAACCCGTCGAAGTGAACTCGTCCGGGCTCGCCGGCGCCTTCTTCTTCAACTGACGGCGCTTAATGATGATCGTCCCCGTCGCAGTCCGCCCTTCATCGTTGATGGACCCGGAAGGCTCGGTCTCAGGCTCAGCCTCGTCTGCGGAAGAATCGTCCGCACAATCGCGCAGGGCAGAATCCAGTTTCGCGAGTTCAACCTCAAGGTTTGCTCGCGCCGCCGAATCCCAGGCTTCACCAAGAGGAGACTGGTAGAGGGGATTGAAGGACAGGAGCTGCTTGACCACGGCACGTCGAGCGCGAAGGTACTCGGTCTCCTCAACATCCGATAGCTCTGCGCGCAGGTTCTCCCGGAATTTCTTGTATTCCTGCGGGGAAACAGCCAGCATCGCAAGGTCGGCATCCACGAGGACCTGTGCATCCACGTCCGTGCGGGGCGCGCGGTGGCGGGCAATGTAGGACAAGAGCTCGGCAACCCTGTCGATAACGTCTTCACTGACACCGAGCTCCAAGAGACGAGTCCGCGTGATGTGCACGCACAGATTCTCAGCCGACACAGGGTCAGTGCCTTGAACGCGGATCGAGAGGCAACGGTTCAGCGCAATACCGTGGTACCAGGCGGCAACCCGCAGGACATCGGGGTCGTGCGAGGTCGCTGCGAGCTCGTCGATGTGCGCGAGGACATCAATGAGATGGCGGGTGTTGTGGAGGCGGCGCTCCGGAGCGGACCAGTGCGCAACCAAGTCGCGGGCCTCGGCGTCGAGGCGCTCCAAAGAGGCACTCGCACCGATTTCCTGCATCGTGTCAGTGAAAGAACTGAACAGCCATTGAGGCGCTTCTGCCCCCATAGTCGACTCTCTCCTGAATTCGGGAATACGGCCAGAATCGTAGCCACTTCGACGAGGACCACCATATCGGGTGGCGATTCTCACCCCGTGGTGTGCTCTTCGCCATCCTCAGTTTTCGGCGCTTCGACGCTTTCCCGAGGGCGATTCGCCGTGCCCGAAGAGGGTGATTCGTCAGAGGAAGAGCCTTGGGAGGACGCTCCAGGTGGCAGACCTTCCAGCGCGGAAGATTCAGCTGAGTGAGAATCCTGCCCGCTCGGCTCGGGCGAAGCGTTTTCCGAGGAGGCAAGCGTGGGCGCTGCGTTTTCCGAGGAGGCAAGCTCGCAGCTCGCGCAATCCTGCGTCGAGGAAGCTTCACTCGAAGAAGACGAGACCGAGCGGGTGAGCGGCAACTCGATCCGGAGGGTGAGCCCCCCGCCTTTCGTCTTGGTCAGACTCGCATTGCCCTTATGTGCAGCAAGGATGGAGGCGACGATCGCGAGCCCGAGGCCCGAACCTCCGCTGGCACGAGCACGGGAAGAATCAGAGCGGTAGAAACGCTCAAACACGCGAGTTCGATCCGCATCGGCGATACCGGGACCGTGATCTCGGATCTCGACGACCGCATCGCCCCCGACTCGTCCCAGGGCGATCTCAACGGGAGAGCCTTCCGGCGTGTAGCGGACAATATTGCCGATCGCATTCGTGAAGACCTGGGAGATCCGGTCACGGTCGGCGCTCACCACCACAGTCATGGGTGGGCGATGCCCATTGAGGGAGCACAGGCGCACCGTCCTCGTCGGATCCAAGGCCTGCAGGTCGAAAACCGCGTTATCCGCCAATTTCACGAGATCCAAGTCCCTGAACTCCAGGGGACGTCCTTCGTCCAGCCGCGCCAGCGTCAGCAGATCCTCGACAAGGGTCGCCATTCGTTTCGATTCGGATTGAATACGCCCCATGACCTCCTCGACGCGCTCCGAAGGCACGCCGCCCATCGAATAGAGTTCGCAATACCCGGAAATCGCGGCGAGTGGCGTGCGGAGCTCATGCGAAGCATCCGAGACGAAACGCCGGATCTTCTTCTCGGAGGCCTGACGCGCCTCAAAGGACTGCTCAACCTGTGTAAGCATCGCATTCAATGACAGGGCGAGGGACCCGACCTCTGTGGATGGGGGAGCGGAGGGGACGCGCCTTGTGAGGTCACCTGCGGCGATTTTCCCCGCCGTCGATTCAATCTCTCGCAAAGGAAGCAGAGAACGACGCACGAGGGACGAGCCGATCGTTGCTCCGACCATGACGATGACGAGGCCACCGATCATGAAGTAGGCGGCTGTCGTGCGAATCGTGCGTTGCACATCGGTCAGTGGAAGCGCGACCGTCATCACGCCAATCGGCTCATGGGTTTTCTCGGCGTAGATCGGGAAAGCGATCGCACGCCAATTCTCTCCCGAGCGACTCGAAGCAACTGTCACCGGCCTCGTGATCTGATCCTCGGTATCGGGAACATCTCCGACTCTGAGCAGTTCGGGGATTTTCGGAGTGCCGGAAACTTTGAGCGTGCCGGGATAGTAGTAAACCGCGTCCTCACTTCCGGGCAGCGTACTGCGAATGTAGAAGAGCGTGGGGAAGACGGAGATGCCCTTTTGTGCTCCAAAATCGTTCGCGCTCAGTGCCGAGGGCGCGGTGGTTCTGAGCTGTTCGTCGATCTGGGAGACGAGGTGGCGTTGCAAAAGGCCCAGCATGACTGTGCCCGACATGATGAGGCCGAGGGCGAGGAGCGCCGTAATGAGGCCGACGAGCTGGGAGGAAAGAGGACGACGCTCCCAGAACGCTCGAAGATAAGCGAGTGGGCCACTGCTCACGGTCAGTCCTCGGCGCGCAGGATATAACCGACGCCGCGCTTCGTGTGGATGAGCTCCCCGGAGGCGCCTTCGACGGCGAGTTTGCGACGCAGGTAGGAGATATAGGATTCCACGATCGCGGCTTCGCCATCCCAGTCGTATTCCCACACGTGGTCGAGGATCTGCATCTTTGACACGACGCGCCGCTCATTGATGACGAGGTAACGCAAGAGCTTGAATTCGGTGGGCGACAGGTCAATGGAGACCCCCGCCCTTGTCACTTCGTGGGCGTCTTCGTCGATGACGAGGTCGCCGACGCGCAAGAGGCCGTCGTCTTCTTCAGCCCCGAGAGTGCGGCGCAGGATCGCGCGAATACGGGCGACAACCTCTTCGAGGCCGAAGGGTTTTGTCACATAATCGTCTCCGCCGACGGTGAGCCCCTGGATCTTGTCGCGCATGTCATCACGGGCGGTGAGGAAGAGAACGGGGATTTGTACGCCCGCTTCGCGTAGGCGACGCGTCACGGTGAAACCGTCCATGTCGGGAAGCATCACGTCGAGGACGATGAGGTCCGGGGACTCGTCCATTGCTTGACGATAGGCGGAGTGTCCGTCGGCGGCGGTCGACACTTCGAAGCCGGCGAAACGCAGGGAGGATGCGAGCAGGTCGCGAATGTTCGGCTCGTCGTCAACGACGAGGAGGCGGGCTTCGCCCTCGGAGTTTTGTCGTGACATGAGTTCATCTTCGACCAGGAAACTGGATGTTCGCTGGGAGTTGGGTGGAAGGGGGTGTGTCCTGTGGGTGAGGCGAAGAGCTGTCTCGCCAAGAAGCGAGGCTGTGAGACGATAATGGGCGCTGTGAGACGATAAAGGCTCGCAAACAGCCCACGATCTGGGCAGTATTCGAAAGGCGTCGCAATGACCGACCCCATGGCTCCGGTAGGACTCGAGTTTCATCCGGTATCTCAAAAGCTTGCGCTCGTGCGAATCATCTCCTCGATGCTCGGCTTGCTCCCAGTGCTCATCGCATCCGTCGTTGCTGCACGCCTCCTGACCCCCTTGTTCTGGATCGTGTTCGCGGTTTTCGTGTGCGTCTCTGTCTGGGACCTGTGGTTCATCTCCCGTCAGGTCAAAGCGATGGCCTTCGCCCTCGCCGGGGATGAGTTCTGCATTCGTAAGGGCATCATGTTCCGTCGCCTCACCCTGATCCCCTATGGTCGGATTCAGTACATCGAGATCTCCGAGGGGCCGATCGCGCGCATGTTCGGGATTGCGGAGATTAAAGTCCACACCGCCTCGGCGCACACCGATGCGACTTTGAATGGCGTGCCCGTTGATGAGGCGGTGCGTCTTCGTGACATGCTCGCTGAGCGCGGCTCTGCTGAACTGGCGGGCCTGTGAGCGTCGGAGGGGGAGCGGCCCCCAAGATCCGCGCAACTGAGGGAGCGATCGCCGAAGGACAGTGGCGCCGCCTGCACCCGCTCTCCCCGCTGATCAAAGCATGGAAAGGGGTGACGATCCTCCTTGCGATCGTCTTGTTCCAGAACACGAACCTGTTCGTCAATTCGCTGTCTTCGGATTATGCGCATTCCCTCGGTACCGGTCGCATCGTCTTGATCGCAGTCGGGGGGCTCTTAGGGCTTGTGCTGATCCTCGGTTTGATCTCGTATTTGTCCTGGCGGGTCACCCGCTTCGCGGTCACCGATAGTGGCGTCTACTACCGCTCCGGGATCCTTTTGCGGACCTTGAAGCAGGCTCGCCTTGAACGCATCCAAGGTGTTGACATCCAACATCCTCTCCTAGGGCGTGTCTTCGGGCTCGGCACGATCGACATTGAGGTCGCGGGCGGGGCCGGATCGAAGGTTGCTTTCGGCTTTTTGAAGACCCAGGAGCTTGAGGATCTTCGCGCAGAAATCCTCGCGCGAGCTTCAGGAGTTTTCTCCGATGCCACGGTGGCCCAGGCCGGGAGTTTTGCCCCCCATCACAGCAAGGCGGGCGTCCCAGTGCCGGGTACGAATGCAGGCTATGGAGAAGGAACGCCCTTGCCACCTGCGGGAGCGTCTTCGCCCAGCGCGACTGCGGGAATGACTCCGCGCCGTTTCGCCCCGTCCGCCCCTGAACGAGTGCTGTACAAGGTGCCGAGCGGACGGCTCCTGGGTTCCCTCATCCTCACCAGCGGCGTCTTCGTCGGCGTCCTCGTCCTCCTCGCAGTGCTCGTCGGAGTCGGCGTTCTCACTACCCTGATCGGGGCTGGGGGCCTATCCGGGGTTGTCGGTCTCCTCCCGATCCTGCTGGCCATGGGGGCGATAGTCTGGAAGCGCTTCGCAGGCGAGTTCAATTTCACCGGAGCGGTGTCACCCGATGGCATCCGTACACGTTCGGGCCTGCTTGAGACTCGTTCACAGACGATCCCTCCGAACCGAATCCATGCGGTTCGTATCCAACGCCCGTTGCTGTGGAGGTGGGTCGGCTGGTATCGGGTGACGATCACTCAGGCAGGTTTCGCAGCGCAGAACCAGGAGGAAACCAAGAAGGGCTTTTCAACAGACCTGCTTCTCCCCGTCGGTACGAGGGCGGATGCGGAGCTCGCTTTGTGGCTCGTCGTACGAGACCTTGGCGTACCCGACCCTCAGGCTTTCATGAGCGCCGCTCTCGATGGGACGGGAGAAGGTGTCGGCTTCATCCCTGTTTCCACGCGAGCCAGGATTCTCGATCCGCTGGTCAAGAAACGTCGCGCCGTCGCTTTGACTCAGACCTGCCTCGTCATCCGCGATGGATGGTTGAGCTGGGACCTCTCGGTCATTCCCGTTGAGCGTGTTCAGTCCCTCAAACTCACTCAGGGGCCCCTTGAACGTCGCCTTTCCCTGGCTGATGTGGAGGCGCAGATCGTTCCAGGTACAACCCCCTGCAGGGCGCGTCACCTCGATGTCTCAGCCGCCGTGGGGCTAAGTGAGGGCGTACGAAAACGAGCGCGGATTCGGCGTACGAAGGAGCCGCCCGAGCGTTGGCTTTCACGAGTCCAGTCGCGTCTCGACTTTGAGGGGCGCACCGGTGTGATCGGCGAGGCCGGGGCAGTGCTTCCTTCAGGAGCGCAATCCGCCTCGTCGATGGCGGGCGGTCAGAGCAGACTCTATTCGCAGCCCGGGGTGATTCCGTCAGCAGTGCAGAGCCCGCCCCTCATGCCCTATCCGCAAGGTGGGCAGCCCATGCCCTACCCCCAAAACGGGCAGCCTATGCCCTACCCCCAGGGCGGGCAGCCTGCGGCTCAGGCCCCGAGTGGACAGCCCGCGCTGAACGGGCTCACCACCCCGTTCCCCTCGGCTGGGCAGGCAGGGCCATTCCCACAGGCCACAACTCAGCCGCAGATCGCGCACCCCGCGCCGATCCCTCCGAACGGGCAGCCCGCTCCTTTACCTCCGAATGGGCAGGCAGGGCCAATCCCCGAGACACCGCCCCAGGCGTCGAGTGCGCAGCCCCCTTTCCCTGAGGAGCACACATGAACTCTGGGCGCCTCGGGATCGGACTCATCGGGGTCGGCAAGTCCGGCCCGATCATCGCTTCATCCCTGCGGGCCGCCGGACACGAGATCATCGGAGTCGCCGCTCGATCAGCAGACGCGATCGAAAGAGCCGATGCTTTCCTCCCCGGAGTCCCAGTCCTTTCCATCGAGGAGCTTGTCGGACAATCCGAACTCGTCCTCCTCGCCCTCCCCGATGAGCAGATCGCCCCTCTCGTTGCGGGCTTGGCAGAACTCGGCGCCTGGAAGATGGGGACGATCCTCGTTCACCTCGCCGGCCCCTACGGCACCGGCATCCTCGCTCCTGCCCAAGCTCAAGGCGCGATTCCGGTTGCGATCCACCCGACGATCCGTTTCACCGGCTGGAGCGTCGACCTGCAGCGACTCAGTGGAGCCCCCTTCCTGGTGACTGCGCCCGCCCCATTCCTCCCGATCGCGCAGGCGCTCGTCGTTGAAATGGGAGGTGAACCCATCATCATCGAAGAGGACGCTCGCCCAGGAGTGCACGCCGCCCTCACCCTCGGCGTCAACGGAATCGCAATGGCAGTGATCCGAGCCTTCGAAGCCTTGAAGGCTCAAGGAATTGAAGAACCCTCCCTTATCGCGGGCACCCTCTTCGGACAGACCACAGATGCTGCCCTCAGTGAAGGGGAGGCTGCCATTGCCGCCCCCATCACCAGGGCGGATGCCGAGGCCGTGCGCTCGCACGTGAAAGCCCTCGCCGCCCTCAGCGATGATGCGCTCAATGCTTACGAGGCCGGGGCTCGTGATGCGATCACGATGCTGCTCGGCCGAGCTCGCCTGAACGAGCGGGATGCCGACGCTGTGCGGAGCGCGCTCCTGGAGGGCTGAAAGCCCTTTGGCCGAGGGCGCCGAATGCCGACCCTTGGGCAGCTTCCAGGGGTGCCTGATGACTCCTCTTCTTCTAGCGCAGACCCCCTCTCATCAGCTGGTTGCAAGGGGTTTAAGCGAAATAGCGACCGTCATGCGCGGCCTGACCGGAAACCCGAAGGGGAGAGCTCTGACCCCGGTGTGCGCCTGATTTCACGTTCAGCGTGGTTAAAGAAACTCTCTTCGCAGTGGGAATACGCGCTACAGGGCGCGACAATGGAGGCATGACCCATCGACCTGTCCTCACCCGTACGCGGGAAGAACTCGCCGCCGCCCTCGCAGATTTGAAGGGGACTCGCGCCCTCGTCATGACGATGGGTGCCCTGCACAAGGGACACCTGCAGCTCGTCAAACGCGCGAAAGAACTCGGCGACCACGTGGTCGTCACGATCTTCGTTAACCCGACTCAATTCGCCCCCGGAGAGGATTTCGATGCCTATCCGCGCACCCTTGACGCGGATATGGCGGCTCTTGAAAGCGTCGGTGCCGATCTTGTCTGGGCGCCAGGCCCCGAGGACGCCTACCCCGAGCCGGTTGACCTCAGCATCGACCCGGGTCGTATTGCGCACGTGCTTGAAGGCACCACCCGCCCCACCCACTTCGCTGGGGTCGCCCTCGTGTGCACGAAGGTCATGGGACTCGTCCGCCCTGACGTTGCGCTCTTCGGGGAAAAGGACGCGCAGCAGCTCGCGGTACTGCGCCACGTCTTCTCCCAATTGGACGTGCCTGTCCGCGTTGAAGGCGTTCCGATCGTTCGCGACACCGATGGTGTGGCCTTGTCCAGCCGTAACCGCTACCTCTTAGAGGACGAGCGAGTGCGCGCTCGATCCTTGTCGAAAGGGCTCGAAGCCGGACGTGATGCTGCGGCCAATGGTGCGAGCGCCGAGCAGGCTGTCGCAGCAGTCCTTAAGGTCCTTGAGGCCACCGGGGGGATCGAGGTCGACTACATTGCCCTCGTTGACGATGGGACCTTTGACATTCTCGCTGGAACGCCTGGTGTTGCCCTCGTGACTGAAAAGGACGCCCGGCCCGCCACCATGGTGGAAGGTGGGCGGGCGTGTCGCCTCCTCGTCGCCGCGAAGGTCGGGACGACCAGGCTCATTGACAATCTTCCCGTCATCTTGGAGGTGGAGCGTGGCTGAGGCGATGCGAATGGAAGTCATGCGTCCGATGATCCAGGGCAAGATCCACCGGGCGCGGGTCACCGGCGCGGACCTGCACTACGTCGGCTCGGTCACGATCGACGAAGATCTGCTCGACGCCGCGAATATTGTCGAGGGTCAGCGTGTTGATATCGCGGACATTGACAATGGCAAGCGCCTGTCGACCTACACGATCGCAGGACCCCGAGGTTCTGGCGTTGTCCAGCTCAACGGGGCTGCAGCGCATTTGGTGAGCGTTGACGACCTCGTCATCATCATGGCGTACTGTCAGGTGCCCGAGTCCCAGGTGCGGGGGTGGAAGCCCTCGGTCGCTTTCGTGGACGAGCACAATCGCATCATTGAGACCGGAGATTCTGCGGGGCGCGTGCCCGAGGACTCCGAGCGAGCTCGAGAACTCGGCCTGAAATCGGCGGGGAAGCCCTGAGAATCGGGTGGCAGTTGAGGCTTCCCTCCGGGAGACTACTGTGCCTCTGTAGTGGAGCTGACCGAGATCCAGGGTCTTGGAGTCCCCTCCGCGAGAGCACTGTGCCTCTTCACTTCCGACCCCTTGGGGCAGGTGTTTTTCAGAAGGAACCGGATTCGGACGCTGTGGAACTGTTCATTCCTCCCGTGTGATTCCTCCGAGCATGGAAGCGGGCAAGGTGAGCGAAGCGATCGCAACTCGGCTCATCGGAGCCTCTACTGAGCTATCGGGCTTGTGTGCAACGGCCTGCGAGAATATGAGCGAGGTCGTCACGAGTGCGGAACTCGATGAGGAGAATTCGCGATGGGCGAGAGTTCCTCGGATTCACATGGTGGGTGCAGAACACGATGGCGAGTGATCGGGGTAAGGTTTTTCAGCTCTCCATGTAGAGCGCTCCGCGATTATTTCGGGAGCAACGCTGTTGCCTGTCGGTATTCTCTGGATGAATCATGCTCTTCTGAAAGTTCAGTCGACCACGGTGAATACAATGATTCTTCTCTTGTGTTTCCTGTCGACGATGATCCTGATGGGGCTTAACGGCATCTTTCTCATTGTCGTTAAGTTGAGGGCAAAGAACCGCCTGCGTTTCTGTGGAGATCGCTGAGAATTTCGGGGGAACAGGCTTGCTCACGCCTTTGCGCTGATGCAGAGAGTTTCCATGCTGTCCTTCGTTCCTCTCGTAGTGCTTGTGCTACTTCGATGGATTGGTGATGGCGAATCCTTCTCAGTCCGCTGGCGCAGTCATGGGCTTGTGTCTGCGCGCAGGGTCCCGCTGAACAGCCTTCTCTACTCGGGCGATAACGCAGACGAAGAAAGGGAGGCGAAAGGCTCTGCCTTCTTTTCGCGTGAGTCGTTGAGCGAGGCACCCAAACAGTGGATCATCATCGCGCCAGCGGCTCCGCTCTCGTGGTTGAGGGAGACCTGCAGCATTCTCGCCATGCTTGATGAATATCCCCCATTCCGGACACGCGAAGAGGGGAGAGAGTTTCAGGCGGACGCCACGAGTATTTGAGGGGCAAAGGCCCCTCCTCAATTACGCGCACCAAGCGACCAGGACAAGAAAGACCTCAGGCGCTTGCGATCGGCGAGGGAGACATCACGCGTGGAGAGCCTCACGTGGGTGAAGAGCCACCTCTTCGGACGGTTACGATGGTGAGGTGACTGACGTGAACCAGAATCCCGCCCCTGAAGCCGATGACACTCCCGAGCAGGTCAAGGTTCGTCAGGAGAAGCGCGCGCGCCTTCTCGCCGACGGACGCCAGGCCTACCCGGTCGTCCTCGCAATCACCTCCACTATCGCCGAGATCCGCGAGAAGTACTCGCATCTTCAGGCCGGTGACGAAACCCAGGACGAGGTCGGCATCGCCGGTCGCGTCATGCTCGCCCGCAATGGAGGCAAGCTCTGCTTCGCGACCCTCATGGACGGTGAGGGCAATCGTATCCAGGTGATGCTCTCCGCCGCCGAAGTGGGCGTCGAGTCCCTCGCACAGTACAAGGCGGATGTCGACCTCGGCGATCACCTTTTCATCCACGGCCGCGTGATCTCCTCGCGCCGCGGCGAACTCTCTGTCCTGGCCTGCCCCGGCACCGCACCCGCCGGGCTCTTCACTCCCGGTATTGGCGAGGGCGATCCGGTGCCCGCATGGCAGATCGCCGCGAAGTCGATCCGCCCACTGCCTAAGACCTACACCGCCGAGGACGGCACCGAGGTCTCCTTGTCCGAGGACATGCGCGTTCGGCGCCGCTACCTCGACATGATCGTCCGACCGGCGGCACGCGACATGGTGCGCACGCGCTCCAAAGTCGTGAAGTCCCTGCGCGACTACTTCGACGAGGCGGGATTCATCGAGATTGAAACCCCGATGCTGCAGAACCTGCACGGCGGCGCCGCAGCCCGCCCCTTCTCGACGCATATGAACGCCTACGACACGGATCTTTTCTTGAGGATCGCTCCCGAGCTCTTCCTCAAGCGCGCGGTCGTCGGCGGCATCGACAAGGTCTTCGAGATCAACCGCAACTTCCGCAACGAGGGCGCGGACTCTTCGCACAGCCCCGAGTTCACGATGCTCGAAGCCTACGAGGCCTACGGTTCCTACGACACGATGGCCCGCCGCACCCGCGAGTTCGTCCAGAAGGCTGCGCGCGACGCCCTCGGCACGGAGGTTGTCACCCTGTCCGATGGCTCCCTCTACGATCTTTCCGGGTCCTGGGCTGAGATCTCAATGTTCGACGCGACCGCCGAGGCTCTTGGCCGCGAGTTCAATGTCGACACCCCCCTTGAGGAGCTCGTGAAGATCGCTGAGGAACTCGGCGAGGATGTGGCCGACCACTGGGGTCCGGGCAAGGTCGCGGAGGTCATCTTCGAGGCCGCCGTCGGCGACAAGCTCTGGGCGCCGACCTTCGTTCGCGACTACCCCGAGGACTCCAGTCCCCTCACGCGCGGCCACCGTTTGAAGAAGGGGATCGTCGAGAAGTGGGATCTGTATGTGCGCGGCTTCGAGTTGGCGACCGCCTACTCCGAGCTCGTCGATCCCGTGATCCAGCGTCAGCGTTTCGAAGCGCAGGCCCTCGCTGCGGCGAACGGTGACCCTGAGGCGATGGTCCTTGACGAGGATTTCCTCATGGCAATGGAGTACGGCATGCCGCCCGCCGGTGGCATGGGCATGGGCTTGGATCGTCTCCTCATGGCTCTGACCGGTCAGGGGATTCGCGAGACCATCACCTTCCCGCTCGTGAAGAAACTCTGAGTTTTCATTCACGAGGGCGGGGTGGACACCCCGCGAGTGTGCTGGCGGCCCGAGATCATCTTGGGCCGCCAGGTTTTTCAGCTCCCGGAGAAACGCCCCTTAGAATGGGGAGAACACCTGAAACGGGGAGGCGGCATGGCGGCGAAGACCACGAAGACAGCTGCGTCGCGAGGAGAGAAACGCTCAAAAGGCAGGCCCGCGAGAATCGACCGGCATAAGATCCTCGAGGCCGCCCGCACCCTCGCCCCGGAAGATGTCACAATGCAGTCCGTCGCAGACATCCTCGGAGTCGATCCGACCGCATTGAACTACCACGTCGGTGGTAAGCGTGAATTCATGCAGCTCATCGCACTGGATCGAGCGAGCATGAGCCTTGACGTCCTCGCCGAATTGACCGAGGGGGACTGGGAATCCCTCCTGCGGGGCTTCGCCTCCGGGATGCGCGCTTCGGTCGCTTCGATCGGCCCTCTTGCACGTTACTTGGAGTTCGACTCGAGGCTGGCCCTGGGGTATATGATCTCGATCGAGAAGGCCCTTGAGACCCTTGTCGACGCGGGCTTGAGCTCAGCGGATGCACTGCGTTCCATCAGTCTTGTTGCGCATCTTGCCGCCCACACGGGCAAGAGGGACACGATGTGCGATTCTTCGGGCCCACAGGGCTTGCATGGCAATGGCGTGAAAACTCTCCTCGAGGGTGAGGCCGGAACAGATTTGCCGATCATCCGCGCTCTTCTCAAGGGTGAATACCCAGGTTTTGCACCTGAGGATCCGGCTAGCGCCGACCTCCAATTCACTTTCGAGCTTGACACGATCATTGAAGGTATCCGCTCGCGCATGAGCTGTTGAGAGTGCTCGGGCACCTATGGTCCGCTGAGATGGCCCGCTACGAGCGCTTGTGCAGGCATGTGCCGCCGAGGGAAGTGCACACACGGCCCCCGAAGAATGCCCACGCGCAAGACCTGTTGAAAAGGTTCCACGGTAGCCCTCGGCCTGCACGAATCCAGACGTTGACGTACACGAGACCTGTTGAGAACACTCCCGCCCCCACCTTTCCCTTCCACAGGTGAGACGTTGACGTACACGAGACCTGTTGAGAACACTTCGGCGAGGCTCAAGATAAGGATGAGCTAAGAAGCATGAGCACAGGGCAAGATATGGCCGGAGCAGGGGAAAGGAGTGGGAGCGAGGCACAAGGGGACAGCCTGAGCATCCCGAAGAAGAACCGGCACAGCTTAAGGGGCAGTCGGTCAATGCCGACTGCCCCCAGCGTCTATCAGATGGAAAGGCTCAGCGATCCGTCACCAACAGCACAACCAGGGTTCGGGGGCCGTGTACGCCGTCAACGCGGACAAGCTCAATGTCCGAGGTCGCTGAACCGCCAGCGATCCAGGTGATCGGACGAGTCGGATGCTCACCGACGATCGCGACCGCTTGCGGGACGGTCGGCTGAACGGTCGATGCATTGACGACGCACAGATGCAGATCCGGCAGGAGACTGATAATCCTGCGGCCCTGATCCGGCTCGCCGTCAAGGATGATCGTCCCAGACTGAGCGATCGCAGTGCGCGAAGCGGTCACGACCGCGAGAGTCTGATCGAGCTCCTCCTTGGTGCAGGGTTTCTCAATGGAGTCAACGTGCAGCGTACGCCCCTTGCCTGCGGCCTTACGCCAAGTGGCATCCAGACCAGCGGGGACGACAACGGAGGGCGCTTCCTTCTCCTTGAGTACCTTGTCGATCGTCGCGGGGATCTTATCGGCCGTGACCTCATGAACGGCGACGTGGTAGTCCCCGAGCATCTCGATGAAGAAGTCGAGCACCGGGCGCGAACCGGGAGCGTCGTCGGTTTCACACATGTAGTCGCGGACGACCTCGTCCTTCGGAGCGCCGGGCTGCGAAGCGTCACGCGCAGTGCGCAGGGTAGCCAGGATTTCTTCGCGGGCGTTCACAGCTGGGCCCCCTCTTCGTCGATGCGGGTGGTGGGCGTGCACGAGCAAGCGGTGCAGCCCTGTTCCTTCTGGTGTTCGGCCATCCACTGGCGGAAGGTCTTCGAGGGCGGAGCGGGCACGTCTCGAGAAGTCGACCACGCGGTCGCAGGCCAGGGCAGATTCACGAGGCGACGATCCGAACCCGCGATCTTCCGGCCGAGCGGCATGAGCTTGCCGGCGGCCTTCATGAGCGGGCCAGAGGACATCGGGATCTTCGCGGCTCCCATCGCCACATCCCACACGGTCGGGATGCCGCCGCGTTGAGCTTCGACGGCGCGGTGGCGCAGCTCGACCAGCACTTCGGGGATATTGATGCGCATCGGGCAGGCGTCGTAGCAGGCGCCGCACAGCGAGGACGCGAAGGGAAGGGTCGAGGCCGGATCGTTGTGATCGAAAGCGCCGCGCAGCTGGGGCGTGAGGATCGCACCGATGGGGCCGGGGTAGACCGACTGGTAGGCGTGGCCACCGACGTGCTCGTACACGGGGCAGACATTCATGCACGAACCACAGCGGATGCAGTGCAGGGCCTGACGGCCGATCGGGTCGGCGAGAACGCGGGAACGGCCGTTGTCAAGCAGAATGAGGTGGAACTCCTGCGGGCCATCACCCGGGGTCACGCCCGTCCACATGGAGGTGTAGGGGTTCATGCGCTCACCGGTCGCGGAGCGGGGGAGCAGCTGAGCCATGACCTCGGCGTCACGGAAGGTGGGAACCATCTTCTCAATGCCGACGATCGAGATGAGGGTTTCCGGGAGGGTGAGGCACATGCGGCCATTGCCTTCGGATTCGAAGACGGTGAGGGTGCCGCTTTCGGCGATCATCATGTTCGACCCGGAGATCGCGACCTTTGCCGAAAGGAACTTCTTGCGCAGGTGGGCGCGAGCCGCTGCAGCGAGTTCAACGGGCTCGTCACCGAGGTTGTCGGGGGCGTCGCCCATGCGCGCCTTGAAAATGGCGCGAACTTCGGAGCGGTTGCGGTGGATCGCGGGGACGACGATGTGGCTCGGCATGTCGTCGGAGAGCTGAACGATCATCTCCGCGAGGTCGGTCTCCCATGCGGAGATGCCGCGCTCAGCGAAGTATTCGTTGAGGCCGATCTCCTGGGTGACCATGGACTTGACTTTGACGACCTCGTCAACACCCTTGGAGGCCGCGATCTGGTAGGCGATGGCATTGGCCTCGGCTGCGTCGCGCGCCCAGTGGACAATGCCGCCGCGTGCGGTGACATTGCGCTCCATCTCTTCGAGGAGCTCGGGCAGACGGCTCATGACGCGGTTCTTAATGGAGGAGCCCGCCAAGCGGAGTTCCTCCCAGTCCGGGGTTTCGGACACGCGAAGGGCCCGCTTGTTGCGGATCGTGGTTGTCGCGTGCGTGAGGTTGCGGCGCATCTGCGTGTTGCGCAGGGTCTTTGCCGCGGCCTTGGGGAAGCCTTCGCCCCACTTGAGCGGTTCTTCCGGCGCGTCCGCGGAGGGTGTCCAGGTCACGTCGGACTTCGGGTTCACATGTTTGCGTGCCATGTCATGCCCCCAGCTTCGTCGTCGTTTCGTCTGCTTCCCAGGGTTGGTCCTTCGTGCCCGCGAGGATTTCCGCGAGGTGCATTGCGCGGATGCCGGCGCGCTGGCGCGAAAGACCGCCGGCGATGTGCATGAGGCACGAGTAGTCGCCTGCGGTGAGAATCTCGGCCTTTGTGGACTTCACATTGGCCATCTTGTCGGCGAGCATCGCCGTGGAAGTCTGGTGGTTCTTCATGGAGAAGGTTCCGCCGAAACCGCAGCAGGACTCGGCTTCCGGAAGATCAACGAGGGTGATGCCCTCAACGGCCTTGAGGAGCTGGTAGGGGCGGTCTCCGACGCGGGCGATGCGCATTGAGTGGCAGGTCGGATGGTAGGTGACGCGGTGCGGGAAGTATGCGCCCACATCGGTCAGTCCGAGGACGTCGACGAGAAGCTCTGAAAGGTCGTAGGTCTTCTCTGCGATCTGCGAGGCGCGCTTAGCCATGCCGGGCATGCCCTCGGATTTGGCGACCATTTCGGGCTGGTGGCGCAGCGATCCCGTGCATGAGCCCGAGGGGACGACGATCGCGTCCCATTCGCCGTCGAGCACCGGCTCGAAGGTCTTCACATGGTTCTTGATGAGGGGAACGGCTTCGGGGAAGTATCCGGTGTTGATGTGCATCTGCCCGCAGCATCCTTGGGATTCGGGGAAGACGACTTCGTGACCGAGACGTTCGAGAAGGTGAACGGTTGCCTGCGGTGCTTGTGGGAACATGAGATCCCCGACGCAGGTGGCGAAGAGTGCGATTCGCATGGGCGTCCTTGTCGTTGCGGCTCGTTGGTGATTCGGAGCGTAACAAAGGGGGGTTTCCCGCAAGCCTGAACCGTTGTGAAGCTCTGAGAGCCGCAGAATCTTGCGGTTTTGGGACTTACGTCCACGGAGTTGTGAAGCAAGTGGAAGATCTAAATCCGTGAGGAGAGAGTTAGGGAAATGGGCTCTCACGTGTGCGGTGGAGAGGACTCTCGCGGGTTTCTTTCCTTGTGAGGACGAGGCCGCGGGCAATGGGCGCTCTTGAGTGTGGGCCCGAAGTCCTCCCTATAGGCAGGTGGGATTTTGGTGGGCGGCACCGGGTGAGTGAAGAACTCCTATTAATAGGGGAGTGTTCACTGACCTGAGGGAACTTGAACGGCCTGAGGGGAGTCTGAAGGGCCAAAGGGATGTCAGGGGCTGGAAGAATGTCCAGAAGCTCAAGGGATGTCAGGACCTGGAGGAGTGTCTAGAGGCCCGGGGAGTGTGCCTATCGGGTAAGGGGCCGGGGCCGGAGCGTTAGGAGTGTCCAGAGGCTCGGGGGAGTGTTCCGGTCGCGGTCCATCTTCACTAGGGCGACGAAGGAACGTCCCCGGGCCCGAGGAGTGTTCAGCGTTGGGAGAGCTCAGGAACCTGAGGGCGTACACCACCGACGGCCCCTCGCCCTCGTTGAGAGCGGAGCGCTCAGGCTCCCGAGGAGTGTGCAGGCACCTGAACGCTGTGAATACCGTGATCGCTCGTGGCCTTTGAGAGTGGGGCGTGCTCGAGGTCGCGGAGCATCCGGGTATTGCCCAAAGTATTGGGCTTGTAGGAAGCGAGGTCGAGGAACTCTTTCACTCCGTCGTCATGTGAACGCAGCATTTCGAGGAAAGCGTCTTCGCCGACGGGAGTACCTGAGATTTCGTAGAAGCCGTGGCGCGCGAAGAAGTCGACTTCGAAGGTGAGGCAGAAGACCCGTTGGAGTCCGAGCTTTTGCGCGCGTGCGAGGAGGCTTTCAAGAATCGCCGAGCCGATCCCCTTGTGAAGGAACTCGGGGGCGACGGCGAGGGTGCGAATCTCAGCGATATCATCCCACATGACGTGCAGAGCGCCGCAGCCAACGAGCGCGTTCGTTTCCTCGTCAATCGCGACGACGAACTCTTGGATGTCCTCGAAGTAGGCGATGAGTTCTTTGTGTAAGAGGATGCGGCGCATCGCGTAGGGGGTGGTGAGTTCGGCGATGCGGCGCGCATCTTTGGGGCGCGCGTCGCGAATACGAATGCTCACCTTCCGGTGCCTTTCGCTTGTACTGCACAAGAACGGACGAGTTCGAGAAGTTCGCGCGCGGCGCCATCATCGAGGACGAGGTCGGTGATGACTTTTGCTCGCAGAGCCCCTAGGAGGGGAAGGGCTTTCGAGGCGCCGGCAACAACGCAAAGGCGGCGGGGAATTCGGCGAAGGGTCTCGGGGGTGGGGCCAGACGCGCGCGAGTTCAATGCCATATCGGTCGAGCCGTCCTCGCGCAGCAGGACGGTGCACACATCGCCGACGACTCCGTCGCGCTGGGCGGCGGCGAGTTCTTCGGTGTCGAGGAATCCTCCTGAGTAGACATGCGAGGGGAGGCGTGCGGAAAGGGAGCCGATACCGAAGAGGGCGATATCGCAGTCCTCAATGGTTTTCAGGACTGCCTGGACGGAGCGCTCGCGCCAAAGGGCGTCTTTCGTTTCCGCGTAGTCGAAGAAGGTGGGAACGGGGAAGTGGACCATGCGCCCGCCGATTGCGCGAGCAGCGCGGGAAATGATCGCGTCAGCGTAGGGCATGCCTGATTCGGTGGCGGTGGCTGCTCCATTGAGTTGGACGACAGTGGAGCCGGGGAAATTCACTCGAGGCATGCAACGGGTGATTTCTGAGGTCGTATTGCCCCAGGCGATGCCAAGGGTGACGCCCGGCTTGAGCATATCGATGAGGCGTTCGGCGGCGACAAGAGAAACATTGTGGAGGCGGTTGACTTCGGTGTGGACGTCATGAACCGGGACAACGGAGGTCTGTACGCCGAAAATCTCGGAGATCTGCCCTGAAAGTGTGCCCTTGTTTCCGGGAGCCGCGCTGACGGAAATACGAACGAGGCCGGTCTCGCGCGCGTAGGACAGGAGACGGGAGACTGAGGAGCGGGAGACTCCGAGGTGTCGGGCGATCGTTTCCATGGTTTGCCCTTGGAGGTAGTACATGGAAGCGGCTTCATGGGCTTGCTCGTCACGAATCGTCACGTGCCCTAGTGTGCCATGCACAGGCGTGCAATGGCCAGGCTCTGCATGTGCAGGGCGTGGATATGTAGAGCTGGGAGCGGACACGTATGACCGAAAGATTGATAAATCGTGTGCACAATTGGCCATATGGTCCGAATCGATGTGCATCGCCTGTCATACTTATTGTCGTCCTTGTGAGAACGTTGTCGTTCATCGAGATCGCAGGCTGAAGGTGCCGCTTGGAAAAAGAGCGGTTTTTCCACAATGAATCCCAAAGGTTCAAAGGAAATTCCCGGATCCGGGTGAGCCGAAAGCTGCGAAGGTGAAGCTCAACGCTCTCACTCTCGGAATAGTCGAACGGCTCACCGTTCGAAGATCCAATGCGATGAAGCGTTGGAGAAAGATAGGGAAAATGCTCGCAACACTTCTTCCCATGGCGCCGCAAGAGGTGACGATGCCTCAGATCTTCATGTCGGAGTTCATGGGGACCGCAGTCCTCCTCCTCCTCGGTGGTGGCGTCGTCGCCACCAACCTCCTTCCAAAGTCGAAGGGGCGTAACGGAGGCTGGCTCCTCATCAACTGGGGGTGGGGTCTCGCTGTTCTCGCCGGTGTGTACGTCGCTTACGGCACGGGCGGCCACCTGAACCCGGCCGTGACGATCGCGAAGGTCGTCGGCCACATGTTCAACCCTGATGTTGGGCTCAATGACTTCGTTTCCAAAGGCGGTATCCCCGTCACCGTCGCCAATGTCGTCGTCTACATCGTCGCCCAGTTCCTCGGAGCCTTCGTTGGCGCGATCCTGTGCTGGTTGACCTTCAAGCAGCACTTCGATGAGGACCTCGACCCGGCCCTCAAGCTCGGCGTCTTCTCGACCGCCCCGGAGATCCGCTCCTACGGTTGGAACACCCTCACGGAGGCCATCGGCACCGCCGTCCTCATCCTGTGGATCTGGGTTTCGGGTTACACCGCCGAACATGCGCCGATCGGCCCGCTCGGTGTCGCGCTCATCATCGTCGTGATCGGTAACTCCCTCGGCGGCCCGACCGGATACGCCATCAACCCGGCTCGTGACCTCGGCCCGCGTGTCGCGCACGCCATTCTCCCGATCAAGGGCAAGGGCGGCTCCGACTGGGGCTACTCCTGGGTTCCCGTTGTCGGCCCGACCATCGGCGCGATCGTCGGTACCGTCATCGCCTTCGTTACCGGCCTGGCCTGATCCGAGCATCCAGAGATGGTGGGGTCCCGGGCGGACGCCTCCGGGACCCCACCTCCATCTCCATCCTTATAAGAGCTTGCCGTCGAGCTCCATCTTCAGCTCCGTATAACACACACGAGGAGCAGGGGCCTTCGTGCCCCGTATTCCACTAGGAATCGTCTTCACCACAAAGAAGTGACAGAAGGGAATTCGTCCATGTCTGAAGAGAAATTCGTTCTCGCGATCGACCAGGGCACGACCTCAAGCCGTGCGATCATCTTCAACCACTCCGGCGAGATTGTCGCCGTCGGCCAGAAGGAATTCACTCAGATCTTCCCGAACCCGGGTTGGGTCGAGCATAACCCGGTTGAGATCTGGGAGTCGGTCCGCTCCGTCGTCGCCTCCGCCCTCCAAAAGGCTGAGATCAACGCCTCGCATCTCGTGGCAGTCGGCATCACCAACCAGCGCGAAACCACCATCGTCTGGGACAAGAACACCGGCGAACCCGTCTACAACGCCCTCGTCTGGCAGGATGTGCGCACCGGCGACATCGCCCGCGAAATCGCTGCCGGCGACCCGCTCGGCACCGAGCGCTACCGTCAGATCACCGGCGAGAACATCTCGACCTACCCCTCGGCCACGAAGGTCAAGTGGATCCTCGACAATGTCGAGGGCGCCCGCGAGCGCGCCGAGGCCGGAGACCTCCTCTTCGGTACCCCGGACACCTGGGTCCTGTGGAACCTCACCGGTGGCGTGAACGGCGGCGTCCATGCCACCGACGTCACCAACGCCTCTCGTACGCTCCTCATGGACGTTCGCGAGCTCAAGTGGCGCGAGGACATCTGCAAGGACTTCGGCATCCCGATGTCGATGCTCCCGGAGATCAAGCCCTCCGCCGCGATCTACGGTAAAGGCCGCTCGAACGGTCTCCTCGCAGGCGTCCCGATCTCGGGCATCCTCGGCGACCAGCAGGCCGCGACCTTCGGCCAGGCCTGCTTCGAACCGGGTGCGACGAAGAACACCTACGGCACCGGCTGCTTCACCCTCATGAACACCGGCACCGAGCCCGTCTTCTCCAAGAACGGCCTGCTCACCACCGTCCTCTACCAGCTCGGCGATGAGGCTCCGGTCTACGCCCTCGAAGGCTCTGTCGCCGTCGCAGGCTCCCTGGTCCAGTGGCTACGCGACAACCTCGGCATGATCGTCAAGTCCTCGGACATTGGCGCCCTCGCCGAGTCGGTCAAAGACAATGGCGGCGTCTACTTCGTCCCCGCTTTCTCCGGCCTCTTCGCACCCTACTGGCGCGATGATGCCCGCGGCGCGATCGTGGGCCTCACACGCTACGTGAACAAGGGCCACATCGCGCGCGCGGTCGAAGAGTCAACGGCATTCCAGTCCGCTGAACTCATCGAGGCGATGAACGCCGATGCGGGAGTGCCCCTCAAGGAGCTCAAGGTCGACGGCGGCATGACGCACGACGAGCTGCTCATGCAGTTCCAGGCCGACCTCTCCGGCTGCGACGTGGTCCGCCCCGTTGTTGCCGAGACCACCGCCCTCGGCGTCGCCTACGCGGCCGGCATTGCCGTCGGATTCTGGAGCAGCACCGAGGATGTCGTTGCGAACTGGCAGGAAGGCAAGCGCTGGAGCCCGTCCATGGACAAGGCTGAGCGCGACCGCACCTACCGCCTCTGGAAGAAGGCCGTCACCCGTACTTTCGACTGGGTTGACGAGGACGTGAAGTGAGCGTCTGAGTCCGCTCACACGGGGCACTCTCTGACTTTTGTTCAGGGAGTGCCCCTTTTTCGCGCTCGGGCCGTAGTGTTGAGGTATGGGAATGTATTCATCTAATGGCAAAACCTATTTGATCGTTGATGGTGAGAACATCGATGCGACCCTCGGTCTGTCGGTGCTCGAGCGTCGGCCCAGCCCTGAAGAGCGCCCCCGATGGGATCGTGTCCTCGAAGGCGCGCGTCGTGCTTTCGACGAGGAAGCTAAAGGACTGTTCTTCCTCAATGGTTCTTCCGGCGCCCTCCCAATGGGATTCGTTCAGGCACTGACCGCAATGGACTACACGGTGATCCCCCTGTCTGGACCGGAGGATGTGAAGGTCGTGGACGTCGGCCTCCAACGCACGATGGAGGCGATCGGGGAACTTGAATCCGGTGATGTCATCTTGGCCAGCCATGATGCCGACTTCGTTCCCCAGGTTGAGCATCTTCTCGACCTGGGACGCAATGTCGCGGTCATGTGCTTCCGCGAGTTCCTCGCCTCGGGTTTGCATGAGCTGGAGGAAAAGGGCCTCAAGGTCATTGACCTCGAGTACGACGTACACGCCTTCCAAGTGACC
Organism: Schaalia cardiffensis; assembly: GCF_016405145.1. Taxonomy (GTDB): domain Bacteria; phylum Actinomycetota; class Actinomycetes; order Actinomycetales; family Actinomycetaceae; genus Pauljensenia; species Pauljensenia cardiffensis. Next base: position 20,759 of record NZ_JAEKIA010000008.1, on the reverse strand, counting down.
TTGCCGAGGCTGCGCATCATTGATGTCGACGACTTCAACCCCTTCGACTTTTTGTGATCCTCGCCGGGCGTCGCTCAAGCTGGAGCTCTTCGTGTCAGTGTTGTTGCGGCGCCCGTGCTGCATGCTGTGTTCGTGCGGCAGTCGCCACAGGGGAGGGTTCGGATCAATCGGCCTTGGTTCGCCCCTTCGTTTACTCTCCCGCCTGCGAGTATGCGTGCCGAGACTCCAGTGACAGGGAGCTGGATCCCAAAGCCTTCCCTCCCCAGCCGACCTGCGACCATGCGAGCCGAGAGTTCAGTGACAGGCTGAAGGAGTATCCGCCGAGAAGCACAGCCCGGCCTCGCCCACTAGAATGGGCGGAGGTCTGAACATGACCCCATAGTCTTCTTGAGGAGTTGCAGTGCCCACTGGAAAGGTGAAGTTCTTCGATGCCGAGCGCGGTTTTGGCTTCATCGGAGGCGATGACGGCGTCGAGGTGTTCCTCCACGCCTCGGCGCTGCCCGAGGGGGCTGCGGCGCCCAAACCGGGGACTCGAGTCGAATACGGGGTCGCCGATGGGCGCAAGGGCCCGCAGGCCCTGACCGTGAAAATCTTGTCGCCGACTCGTTCTGTTTCAGCGGCCCGCAGGCGCAAGCCCCAAGCGATGGTCCCCGTCGTCGAGGACCTCATTAAACTCCTCGACGCTTCCTCCACCGCCTTGCGCAACGGAAAGTACCCCGAGAACTCACGGGCCATCGCGAAGGTTCTTCGCGCAGTGGCGGATGATTTCGATGCCTAAGGAAGCCACCCGGGCCGTGCGGACACGAGCCCCGAAGATCGATCAGGTTCTCGCCAAGGCTGTTGACGTGGCGAGACAATCCGCCGAAGCCCTCGCATACCCGCGCCCTATTGGTGAACACTTGGGCTTCACAATGGATGCTGAGCGCCTCGGCACCCACTGGTTCGCTTCGAGTGACCCGGGCTATGTTGGCTGGGCGTGGGCTGTGACCCTCGCCAGGGTTGCGCGCTCGCGGACGGCGACCGTGTGTGAAGTCGATATGATCCCCTGCGAGGGTGCGCTTCTCGCTCCCGAATGGGTCCCCTGGGAGGAGCGGCTTCGCCCCGGTGATCTCTCACGCGAGGACGCCTTGCCCTACCAGGCGGAAGACGCCCGCCTTGAGCAGAGCTTCGAGGCCGTTGGCGACGATCCAGATATTGCGCAGTTCGCTGAAATTGGTTTGGGACGTAAACGCGTCCTCTCTGACGAGGGACGTCAAGCGGCTGTGACACGCTGGTACAAGTCCGACCAGGGGCCCAAACCGGGGCGCCCCCCGAAGAACACGTGCTCAACCTGCGGTTTCCTCGTGAAAATGTCGGGTTCGATGCGCACGATGTTCGGCGTGTGTGCGAACGAGTGGGCACCCGACGACGGGCGAGTCGTCAGCCTCGACCACACCTGCGGCGCGCATTCGGAAACGGATGTGCCCAAGCAGGCAAGCGTGTGGACTGTGCGCCCCTCACGTGTCGACGATTCCGCTGTCGTGAGCGAACCGATGCCCAAAGCGGGGCCAGCACCACAGGAGTAAAGCTCCGAAGCTCCGTAGCCCTTTCGTGGAGATCGGATAGAGAGGGGGTACGAGTGGCGGAGAGACGAATGAAGCTCACTCCTCTCAGCGAACAGGGGCGAACTGAAGACGGTCCTACACTGTGAAGTGTGTCGCGGCGCACGAATTTTGCGCGGATTCGGCTCGAAAAGGCACGATTAGCGCGTGAGCACACAAAAGAAGACCGCCGCATCCCCATCTGCGACGGCGTCCTCGTCGACCATCGACCGTTTCTTCCACATCACTGAACGAGGCTCGAGCATCGCCCAGGAAGTCCGTGGCGGTTTCGTCACCTTCTTCGCGATGGCCTACATCCTCGTCGTGAACCCGATCATCCTTTCGACGACCCTCCCAGCTGAAGCGGGCTTCGCCTTCTCCGACATCGCTGCGGGAACCGCCCTTGTCGCGGGCATCGTCACGATCCTCATGGGCCTTGTTGCGAACTTCCCTTTGGCGCTCGCTGCGGGAATGGGCCTCAACGCCGTCGTCGCATTCACCCTCGTCGGAGGCAATGGACTGAGCTACCAGGAGGCCATGGGCCTCATCGTGTGGGAGGGCATCCTCATCACGATTCTCGTCCTCACCGGCTTCCGTGAGGCCGTTTTCAAAGCCGTTCCGCGTCAGCTTAAGACTGCGATCTCCGTCGGAATCGGCCTGTTCATCGCCTTCGTCGGCCTCATTAACGCCGGCATCATCCGCCCCGGCGGCACCCCCGTCCAGCTCGGCATCAACGGCTCCCTCGCCGGCCTTCCCGCCCTGGTCTTCGTCTTCGGCCTGCTTCTCACGGTTGTTCTCTACATCCGTAAGGTCAAAGGCGCCATCCTCATTGGCCTCCTGTCCTCGACCGTTCTCGCGGTGATCTTCCAAGCGATCTTCCACGTCTCGGCGATGAAGGACGAAACAGGTGAGATCGTGAACCCGACCGGTTGGGGTCAGACCATCCCCGAGCTTTCCGGTTCGGTTGTCTCCCTGCCGAGTTTCGGCTCGCTCTTCCAGGTCGATATGTTCGGCGCCTTCTCCAAGCTCGGCCCGGTCGCTGTCGTTCTTCTCATCTTCTCCCTCATGCTCGCCGATTTCTTCGACACGATGGGCACCATGGTCGCCATCGGCGGTGAGGCGAAGCTCCTCGATGAGAACGGTAACCCGCCGCGTTCGCGTGAAATCCTCCTCGTCGACTCCCTTGCGGCAATCGCAGGCGGCGTCGGCGGCGTCTCCTCGAACACCTCCTACATCGAGTCGTCTGCGGGCGTCGGAGAAGGTGCGCGCACCGGCCTTGCCTCGGTTGTGACGGGTCTGCTGTTCCTCGCTTCGACTTTCCTCTCGCCCCTCGTCGCTCTCGTTCCGACCGAGGCCGCATCCACGGCCCTCGTCTTCGTTGGATTCCTCATGATGATGCAGGTTGCCGACATCGACTGGTCGAAGGCTGAGATCGCGATCCCTGCCTTCCTTACGATCGCTTTCATGCCTTTCGCCTACTCGATCACGGTCGGCATCGGCGTCGGCTTCGTCACTTACACGCTCATTCGCATTGCGAAGGGCGAGGCGAAGAGGGTTCACCTGCTCATGTGGCTCGTGTCGATCCTGTTCATCGTCTACTTCCTCCTCGGTCCGATCGAAGCTTTGATCGGCTGAGTGATCGCTTACTGAAGCGGAAAACGCGGGCCCGCGGGAGTGACCTCCCGCGGGCCCGCGCCTCGTAAAAAACGTGATCTGAAAAAGGGAGAGCGACTGGACTCATACGGGATGGCCCCGCTCAGGGTTTGTCGACGAGCTTGGCGGACTTGTCGACGACTACGCCGAGTGCTCGAGGAGCCAATTGAGGCACGCCACCAGAGCCTCAACATCCGAGACCGGCGTCGTCGGCCAGGTCCCAATGCGCAGCTGCTTGCCTCCGACCCCTCGGTAGGGATCCACATCAACGATCCCCTGCGCGCGCAGCGCCGCCGAGAGAGCCTTCGTATCAACGGACTCGTCGAATTCGAGGGTCACGACGACATGGGAGCGGTGGGAAGGCTCGGACACGAAAGGCCGAACCAAGGGCGAGGAATCCGCCCAACGGTAGAGCACTTCAGAAGCCGCTCGAGAACGCTCCTCCATGCCATCGAGGCCACCTTCATCCAACATCCACGTGATCTGTTGCTCCAACATGATGAGCGTCGCGATCGCGGGAGTATTCAGAGTCTGGTCCTTGACAGAGTTCTTCACCGCAAAGGAAAGATCGAGGAAGGACGGCATCCAACGATCTGAAGCACAGTGGAGTTCTTCTGCCCGTTGCATCGCCTGAGGGGAGAGCAGAGCAAGCCAGAGTCCCCCGTCGGAGCCGAAAGCCTTTTGCGGCGAGAAGTAATAGGCATCCGCCGCTGAAACATCGACCTGAGCTGCGCCCGCAACGGAGGTCGCGTCCACCAAAGTCAGTGCATCATCACAGCCGATCCTCTCAACCGGGCTGAGAACACCCGTCGAAGTCTCATGATGCGGGTAGGCGAAAACATCCGGCGAAGCCCCGTCCTCGTTCGTCTCAGTGCCGCTGAGACGGGCCAGGGCCCCGGCCGCAGCACTCACGCGAATCGCAGCATCGAGATGAGGCGCCCGATCAACTTCAGTTGCGAACTTGGAGCCGAACTCGCCGAAAACTCCGAAGGCTGCGCGTTCACGCACGAGCGAAGTGACGGCGACATCCCAGAACGCTGAGGCGCCGCCATTACCGAGGACGACCTCGTAGCCCTCGGGTAGGGCGTAAAGAGAACGCAAACCTTCCCTGATCGAGGCGACAAGGGACTTGACCGGGGCCTTGCGGTGAGAGGTTCCCATGAGCAGGGGAGCGCGCAGCGCCTCGATCTGCTCGGGGCGGATTCGGGAGGGGCCGGAACCGAAACGGCCGTCCTTGGGGAGCAGGTCGGCGGGAATGGGCGCGATATTCACCATGTGCTCAGCCTAGTCGCCTTGCCGTTCACGGCGTTTTCAGTACCGGGACTTGAGCGAAATAGGCGCAGGGCACGAAGGTGCGATGAATGGAAAATCGCGTATTTTCCCACTTGGGGGGGGAGGATTCTGACACGAGACCATATCCTTGAGGCACACAGGAGAGGCAAGAGCGGAAGGGGAGGGTCGGAGTGGGCGACCTCATTGACACCACCGAGATGTACCTCAAGACCATCTTCGAGATGGAAGAGGATGGAGTCACGCCTTTGCGCGCGCGGATCGTCGAACGACTTGAGCATTCTGGCCCGACCGTTTCTCAGACGGTGAATCGTATGGAGCGCGACGGTCTTGTGCACGTGCTGGGAGATCGGCGCCTCGAACTCACTCCAGAAGGGCGCCGCCAAGCTACTGAGGTCGTGCGTAAACACCGCCTCGCCGAACGTCTTCTCATCGACGTCATTGGATTGGAATGGGAGTGTGCCCACGAGGAGGCCTGCCGGTGGGAGCATGTAATGTCTGACACAGTTGAGGAACGTCTCGTCTCACTCCTCAAAGATCCGAAGACCGATCCTTATGGCAACCCGATCCCCGGCTCTGCGCAGCCCACCCCCGGCGAGTCACTTGAGCTCGCCGTGAAAACGCGCGAGGGCGAGGCCTTGCGCCTCCTTCGAATCGGGGAACCGATCCAGGCGGACAAGGGGATCATTGCGAACTTCGCCGCTTGTGAGCTGAAACCGGGTACACAGATTGAAGCTGCAGCTGAAGGAAACTTCGTCCGTCTCCGTTCCCTTGAAAAGGGTGCCGATGTGCAGGGCTTTAAGATCCCGATGGCATTGGCCGCGCACCTCTTCGTCACGGTCTAAGTATCCTTCGGCACAGTTTCGCTGTTGCTTGCGCGCTCCGCGCGGGTGAGGGTTTTCTCTGGGTGCATCCGGTCGGGGTGTCCCCCGTCCGTGCTCCGCGCGGGTGAGGGTTTTCTCCCAGCTTCGCTGGCTGAGATTCTGCTGAATACACGCTGTGAATCCGGTCTGGGTGTAGCTCACATTCTCGTTATGAATACGTGACATTTGGGGGTGGGGCGGTTTACAGTGGACCTCGGCTGATAAGCCAACCGTCTCTCAGACACCGAAGTCGGACCCTGAGAGAACGGCATCACAGGTCCGACACGGGGGAACCACTTATGGCCGCAAGGCCTTGGGGTGAAGCCTGAATTCTCAGGCCGGGCTCTCCTGCCCGAATCCGACAGCTGACCTCGCAGGTAAGAAGGAGATGCATACCAGGTGACTACAGTTAGGCCAGCGCCTCGACACAGGCGCGCCCGCCGTCCGCTTCAGCCTCTCACCGATATTGCGGACACTCTCACCGCGATGAGCCCCGTTCGTCCGGCGGCTATCGCCTCAGTGACCGGTCTTGCGCTCACCGCTGTTGTCGGTGGCGCGGCACATGCGGCCCCCGGTTCGGCCCAGTCGGGCGAGGATGCGGCAGCGCCGACCACTACGACCGCGCCAACGACCACGGCGACCACCGTCTCGGTCCCCGATATCGCTTGGACCGCCGAAGAGATTACCGCCACCGCTGAAGCTCCCGCGAGTGCAGCCGCTCCTCAAGCGCAGCAGGACGCTGCTGCGGATCGTTCTGAAGCCCGCCCTGAACTCTCGGCCGACTCGGGCGCAGCCGCCCGTTACAACGCCGCAGGAGCCGATGTTGTCGCCGCAGCCCTTGCTCTTACCGGCATTCCCTACGTCTGGGGCGGCGAAAGCCCTGCAGGTGTTGATTGCTCGGGTCTGACGAAGCTCGCTTACGCGGCTGCTGGAATCACTCTTCCGCACTCCTCCTCCGGTCAGGCCGCGATGGGAGTTCGTGTTTCCGCAGCCGAAGCCCAGCCGGGCGACCTCATTGCTTACCCGGGCCATGTGGCGATCTACATTGGCGGCGGCCAGATGGTTGAGGCCGTCGACTTTGGCACCCTCTCTCGGGTCTCCGCGGTCCGTGGCGGAGGAACCTTCATCCGCATCTGAATCTCAGGCGTGAACGGGAGGCTGGATCACATGATCCGGCCTCCCGTGTTTTCACAGGTCTTCACGTATTTCCACCCTGGTTCAGTTCCCTAAAGCGGGCTCATGGGGCACAATGGTCGTGACATACATCACGAGGAGGCCATGATGGGTTCCACCGAAGTCACTCTCGTCGGCGTCGACGGCTCAAAGGAGAGCCTCGCAGCCGTCAAATGGGCAGCGGATAGGGCGATCCGATTCGGCGGTCGGGTTCATGTTCTGTGCACCTACGCTCTCGCCTCGTACTCTGCGGCGGCACTCGACGGCGGCTACGCAGTTCTCGACGACGAAGCGCTCAAGCGAGGTGCACAGCAGGTCGTTGAAGAAGCTGTCGAGATAGCGAAATCCAGAGGAGAAGTGCGAGTCTCCTCCTCGATCGAACCGGGTGACCCTGCGGGCGTCCTCGTTGAGATGAGCCGTGAAGTTGACCTCGTTGTCGTCGGCTCACGAGGTGGGGGCTCTTTCGCTGATCGCCTCCTGGGCACCGTGTCCTCGGCGCTGCCCGCACACGCACAATGCCCGGTTGTCGTCGTCCCGCGCTACACCGCGGGCAAGAAGTTCATGCCGGTTGAGCGCATCGTCGTCGGCGTCGATGGTTCTGAAGTTCCCTCTTCGGCTCTGCGTAAGGCCGTCGACGAGGCCGAGGGCTGGGGAGCGCGGCTCACAGCGGTTTCCGCAGTCCCAATCGGGAGCGGTACCTCGATGATGGCGTGGACCCCGAATGTCGATCACTCGGCTCTGCTCGACAATGTACGCAAGGGGATGGGAGAGGCCATCGACCAGGCTCTTCACGGGCGCACGATGGAAGTCGCGCGCCACGCTCTCGACGGTGCCCCGGCTTCGCTCCTCATTGAGTTCTCGACGGCCGTTGACCTTGTTGTCGTCGGCACGAGGTCGCGGGGTGGACTCGCAGGCGTCCTGCTCGGCTCCACATCGCAAACGGTTTTGTCGCACTCGACCTGCCCCGTCATGATCGTCCCCTCCGATCACCTCGGTAAGGCCGAATCCGCGGCCGCACCCGACTGGGGACGGCGCTAGTAGCGCGTAGCCCAGCAGGGCGCGAAGAGCGCAAGCTCTTCGCGCCCTGCGCTTTGAGATGCCGGGAAAAGCGTGACTGTGGAGAAAATGCGGGGGAGCACACGCCTCAGCTCTCGGCACTGGTAATCAGCACGAAAAGAACGCGGATGTACCGGTCTTGGGAAAGGGTGACAGTGGGCTTCGCCCTCGATCCTTGGGACTGATAGAGTAAGCGGGCTCGGCAACGCCGGGCGGGCCCTCGTAGCTCAGGGGATAGAGCACCGCTCTCCTAAAGCGGGTGTCGGACGTTCGAATCGTCTCGGGGGCACCGAAACCTCGGAATACCCGGTGAAGAATCCGGGATGCCCGATACATAAGGGACGGCGCCAGCTGAAAACGGCTGGCGCCGTCTCGGCTCCGCCCCCTCCTCGGCAAGTTCTCCCAGACCCCTGCATGAGAGCGTCAACTTCTCAGCTTCACTTGAAGTTGGGCAGCGATCCACAGATCACGCGTGCGCCTCCCGGGAGGTTCACGCTTCCCCCGGTAGCGTGAGAGCGTGGCTAATGGTTTCTTCTCACGTCATCCGAAGAACACATCTTCGGAGTTAGCGGACCCAACCCCCGTCGAGCCTGTCGCACCGGCTCCGCACACGAAGCTCGATGACGCTCTTGGGGACTGGAAGAACCAACTCGCGCGCCTGACACGCATCGACGGTGAAGATGCTCCGCGTCTAACCATGAACCAGCCGCATCCGGGTGGTCTCGCCCAGCTCTACACGGATCATCCGACGCGCCTGTCACTCCTCATCCGCGAGCCGGCATCCCACCAGCGGGCAGTCGAACGGGCTCGGACCATCATCGCGCGTTCACATGAACTCACCGCGCGTCACGGTGTCGGCATCATCCACATGGCGATCGGTCACGCCCGCTGGTTCGAAGCAGGACGCGCCCAATCCTCAGCCGCCCTATTGCGCACGGCGCGCCTCAGCGAGAACGGTGCGGATATCACGATCACCCTCCTGCCCGGCTACGCCCTCGATCCGCTCCTGGCTTCCGCCCTCGCCAGACGCGGAGTGCACATCGAAGCCGAGGACCTCGTTGCGAGGGCCAGCACCCAGCATGGATTCTCCTCCTCCAGAGCCCTGTCTGAACTGCGCGTGAGCGCATCCGTCCTTGACCGCTTTGAACTCAGAGACGAGCTCGTGCTCGGGATTTTCGAACACCCCGCCTCAGAACTCCAACGCGAATACGAACATTCTGAGCATCTGCTCGCCTCCCCGATCGTGCGGGCGCTTGCAGGAGAAGAAGAGGCACGCACTCAAACCCTCAAGCCCCTCAAAGCTTCAGATCCGAAAGATCGCGATCCGTGGCGCGAACGCGGCGCCGGTGATCTCACCCCCCGTCAGCTCGACGTCGTTGAAGCGGTCGCCGAAGGCCGTTCCTTCGTCGTCGACGTCCCCCACGGTGCAGACGATACAGCCCTCGTTGGCGCGATCCTCGCAGATGCAGCCGCCTCTGGCCGTCAGACCATTCACATCGGCGGCTCCCCCTCACGGACAACTCGCGCCGAAGACCGCCTACGTGAACTCGGCCTAGCGGAGGTGGCGACGCGCATTGACGGGACGACCGCCTCCGGTGAGGAACTACGTGCGCTCTTGCGTTCAGCACTGAGTGACACCACCTCCGTCACGGATCCTCGTGAAGTCGACGAAATGCGCACACGTCTTCGCGACGTCCGTGAAGGCCTGTCCTCGTACACAAGCTCCCTGCACCGTCCCTTCGGCGTTTTCGGGGTCAGTGCCTACAACGCCCTGCAAGTCCTCACTGACTTGACTGCCGCGCATCCAGCTCCCAAGACGCGTGTGCGTTTGCGCGAAGAGATTCTCCTGGCGATCGCCGCTGACCAGGGAGCATATGCGCGCGAGCTCCTCCATAAGGCTGCTGAACTCGGGATCTTCTCCCGTTCCGCCGCGCACACCGCGTGGAAAGGGGTCGTCATTGGCTCTGAGGAGCAGGTCCCCGATGTCCTCGAACGTATCCACCGCCTCGCGAAGGATACACTGCCCAAGCTCCACCACCAGATGAGAGCAGTCGCCGCTGAAACCGATATTGCTGAAGCGACAACACTGAGCGAGTGGCGAGAACAACTCGCCATGTTCGAGGGCGTGCGCGACGTGCTCGATATTTTCCTCCCCCAAGTCTTCGAACGCTCCGCCGCAGACATGGTGATCGCGACCGCGCCGAAACAGTGGCGCACCGCCCACGGCATCTCCATGAAACGCTCCGAGCGCGTTCGCCTGGTCAAACGTGCTCAAGATTTCGTGCGTCCCGGAACGCACATTGAGGACTTGCATTCCGCACTCATCACAGTCCAAGAACACCGCGATGCGTGGCGCGCCTACGCTGCTGACGAGGGCTGGCCGATTCTCCCGCAGCGCCTCGACGAGACCCGCGAACTCACCGAATCTGTCCTCGCAGATCTGAAGGCTCTCGCACCGGCGTTTTCCACCGTGCACCGAGACTTCACCAGCATGTCGATCGAGGATCTTACGAACAGGCTCGAAGCCCTCGACGCGGACCCCAAGGGCGCACGGGAACTGCCCAAGAGAGTTGAGGTCCTCAAACACCTCTCGGAGGCGGGCCTTTCCGCCCTCGTCAATGATCTGCGGGAACGCCACGTCAAAACGAAACTCATCGATTCAGAACTGGACCTCGCGTGGTGGGCGTCGATCCTTGGCCTCATGCTGGCAAGCGAGCCGGAACTCGGCGGTTATGATCCGGCCCACCTCGAAGAGGCTCTCGCCGCTGGGCGTTCCTTGGATGCTCTCCAAGTCCAATCATTGGCTCCACAGGCCCTCGACCAGTTGCGCCGACTGCGCCTGCAAGCAATGGCGACCCGGCCAGACCAGAAGACAACTATCGCGCAATTGTGCAGCAGCTTCGATTCTGCACTTGAGGTGTTGACCTCGGTGCCGCTCGTGCGTCTGCTCGTGCCAGTGGTCTTCACAGTGCCGACACTCGTCCCGAAGATCGTCCGCCCGGGCCACCATGTGGACCTGCTCATCCTCGACGATATCGATGGTTTGCCGCTCGCCGAGCTTGTGCCGATCATTGCGCGCGCCCGACAGGTCGTGGTGCTCGCCGACCTGTCGGCGGGCAGCGAGGAGGGGGCTTCCACGATTTTGACGACGGTCCTGCCGAAGACTCGGATGGATGTGACCCCGACTCGCCTCAACGATCAGGTCGCCCTGCTCTTGGCGCGACACGGCGTTGACCACACGGGCGTCCCGGTTCCTTGGACGGCCGCTTCTGCTCCGGTCACCGCCGTGTGGTGCGAGGGCACGGGAATGCCCGCCCCCGGTTCTCACGCGATCGAGTCGACCTCGGCGGAAGTGGATGCGGTCGTGGAACTCGTCGTCGCCCATGCGGTTGAGCAGCCTGAGCGTTCCTTGGCGGTCATCGCTCTGAATGCGCGCCACGCGGAGCGGATCCGTCACGCGATCATGAGGACGAGGGCGAGCGAACCTGGCTTGGGTGACTTCTTCGACGCGACCTCGGCTCAGCCTTTCCTTGTTGTGGACCCAGCAGAAGCGCGTGGACTCGCTCGCGACTGCATCATCGTGGCCGTTGGCTTTGCGAAGACACCGCACGGAAGAGTCGTTCACGATTTCGGTGAGTTCTCTACTCCCGAGGGCGTCAAAGTCATGTCGGACGTGTTGCGCTCGGTGCGCGGTGATCTCATCCTCGTGTCCTCGCTCAGAGCCGGTGAGATTGACCGGAGTCGTCTGAAGGCCGAGGGGGCTCATATGCTCGTCGAGCTCCTTGAGATCGCCGAGGGACAATCCGGTGTGGGCAGCGGCGCCTGGCCCGTCCTCGAAGTGGAGCCGGATCGGCTTCTCGTCGATCTGGCGGATCGCCTGTACGGCATGGGCCTGGAGGTCGTTCCGAACATCGGCATTCCCGGTGGGATGCGCATTCCCCTCGCGATCGGCCACCCCGAGGTTCCTGGCCGTCTGCTCGTCGCGGTTCTCACCGATGACGACGCTTACGTTACAGAGCCCTCCTTGCGAGTCCGGGACCGGATGTGGCCGGCGATGCTCGAGGCTCAAGGATGGAAAGTCCACACAGCCTTGTCTATGGCGGTTTTCATTGATCCTGCGAAGGAGGCGGACACGATTGTCGAGCTCGTCCTTGACGCGGTTGATGAGATCAACGGCCCCTTCGTTCCCTCGACTCAGGTCCCTGACAGCATCGACTTCGAGTCCGACTCCGAGTATTTCCTAGAAGGGGCGAATGGGGACGAATTCGCGGGGAAGTCTTCTGCTGCGCTCGGCGTAGGCGACCCAGGGCTCGAAGATGGTGCTGTGGGCGAAGCCGCAGAGTATTCAGCTGCCTGGAATGCTGAGGAGGGGACTGGGGAGACGGCTCTTGATGAGCTTGTTGCAGCTACGAGTGACGCTCGAGAGCGTGCCGATGTGTTCAACACTGGCATGCTCGAAGTGATCACCCAGCAGGCTCCGCCCTCCAACCGGGGGCCGCGTCCTGCGATTGCTTCCGGCCTTCCTCTGGCCGCCTATTCGGATGATCAGCTCGACGAGATGGCGCAATGGGTGCGTTCGGACGGAATTGAACGAAGTCGCGAGGAAACCGTTGAGGAGCTTCGTGAGGCCCTGGGGATTACACGCAGGGGTTTCCAATCCGACGCGGTTCTCGGCAATGTCGTGCGAAGGACTGGAGCTGCGGCCACTGTCGCCAAGGAGACAGGGGACGAGGCCGGGGCCGCGGAGGGCGCTGAGCGGGCGGAGGAATGATGAGCGAGGAGCTTCACTCCGAGGATGAAGCCGCCCCCCTCGGGGCTGTCCCTGGTCAGAGCCGGGGTGTAGGTGCGAGGCGGGGGAGGCGCCGCCGTGTCGCCACCTTCGTATCAGATGTTGACCAGCAGCTGATTGACAAGGGACTCGCCCCCTCTTGGGAGGACCGGGTGACGGACGCAGATATTCGTCCTGGTTCAATGCGCGATTCACCCGATCGTGGGGACGGGGCGAATGATCGGCGCCTCATGGAGAATGTGCCCCCGCACGCGCAAGTCCGCACCTGAATGATTCATAGACTCCCCGTGTGACTCGGACGCCGGGAGCGTGACTCGGATGCTCCCAATATGAGTCGAACGCCCTCACTGTGATTCGGATGCTGGGAGCCTGTGAATCCGGCATGCGCGTGTGTTGTACCGGGGAGCACCACGAGGAGCATTCTCGCGTCCCCGCCCGTGCGCGTGGATTCCCTGCGCAGGCGATACGGGGTTTCGTGGTTCCGCCTCGTCCTCGCCGGTGCGCGTGGGCTCCTGACCTGGCCGCCGACCTTCACGTTGGCGGGCGCTGATCCCCGCCGGTGCGCGTGGGCTCCTCCAGTCACGCACTCACGCTATTCACCGTCCAACGTGCTTCGGTCCCGCGTATACGAGAAGACCTTTCAATCTCTTCCCCCTTCGATGCGAAGGGGCCCCGCACCTGACAGTGCGAAGCCCCTTATGGCTCTCTCCTTGAGTCGCGCCGCCCGGGGCGTTACTCCATTGAGAAGAATCAGTTCTTCTCGGCGAGCAGATCGCGGATCTCGCCGAGGAGCTTGACCTCCTTGGAGACCTCCTCGACCTTTTCGGCCTCTTCTTTGGCCCTGCGCTTCTTGAGCGCGTTCATCGGCACGACGATCGCGAAATAGAGGGCGAAGGCCACGAGAAGGAAGTTCACAATCGCGGTGATAATGGTTCCCGGCTGAATCGGATCCGAGCCGTTGATTGAGAACTGGAGGACCGAATCGAAGTTCGGCTGGCCGACAACGGCGCCGATGATGCCCATGATGACATCGGTGACCGACTTGACGATCGGGGTGAAGCTCGCACCGATGATGACAGCGACGGCAAGATCGAGCACATTGCCCTTCGAAATGAATTCCTTGAAACCCTGAATCATTGTGTTCTCCTCAGCGGGATGCCCCGCTATCCCTTGTGAGATGAACTCAATGCGAGGCTGAGTGCCCCAGCTCCGGAATATCCGAGCAGCGATTCGACTTGCGTTGACTTGATGATCAGGTCAAGGCGGACACTCGTCGACGAATCCCAAGCTGGGGCGTCTTTGACCGAAATCGAGGATATGCGAGCATTCGTCGCGACTCTTCGAGAAGCACAGCCGGATTGATCACACTCCCCTGAAAGAGCCCACAGATCCGCCACGTCACCGGCTTCTACAGGGGGCAGGCGTGACTGATCGAACATGAGGGTGACGAGGGATTCATCCGGCGCCAATTCCCGGCCTAAAGCGGAGCCCGCAAGCACAGATTCGCTCAGGATCGTTCCCGCTTTCACCGGTTCGGACGGCCATTTGTCCGGCAGGGGTGTTCCCGGGGCGAGAGCGTCTGCGGGAAACAGTTCATCGGAAACCTCGAGGTTTCGCACGACCTCGGGGCCGAAGGCATCTCCTTTCGAAAGGTCGCGTGAAAGGACTAGGACCGGATGATGGCCTCGAGCGGGCAGGACTCCCATGATCAGAGCACCAAGAGCCATGACCAAGGCGAGGACGAGCAGGACAGTGGGTGTGAGACGGCGAAGAGAAGAAGGCATGGCCTCATTGAAGAATGCCCATGCCCGATCGACGAGGGCGTGTCGGTGCAGCTGTGAATAGTGAAAGGGGTAATGGGAGCTTGTGGACGACACGGGGAAGCACCTCATGGCAAGGCCCCCAACAGCAGGCAGGAGGCAACACAAGCTTGTGGATGACATGAGGAAGCGCTGAGAATCGGCGCGCGAAGAAGGGGCCTGACACGAAAGAAAACCGGCCCCGACAAGCGCGAGGACGAACCCTCAAACAGAGGACAGATCGCTTGTGAGAATCCTGAACCCGCCGGGAGTCACAACCGCGTCAACGGGGATGTCATGAGACAGACGAGGCAGAGGCTGAGCGCTCCACTCATCATCGAAGATCACAGCGACGATCGGCGCGCCCGGACGCGCATGTCGGAGCGCACGGTCGTACCATCCTCCGCCTTGACCGATCCGAGTCCCGTCCTCGTCGACTGCGAGCGCGGGAAGGAGGACAATATCTGCTTGTCGCAGAACCTCAGGGCGCATCGGTGCACCCAGGATCTCGAGCGGACGTGGCAGAGCCTCCACGGAAGGCGCGTCCCACATCACCCACGCCGGATCAGGTAAGCGACACCCGTCCTTACCGACGAGGGCTGGCACAAGACAATGGGAAACAGTGCCGAAGAGCAGACGAATATCGGGCTCTGTAGGAGTAGGCAGGAACAAAGCGGGAAGAAGATCGGCATAGGTCAGGTGAAGGGAGTGGAGGAGCCCCCTCCAGGCTTCCATCAGAGCAGGGCCCTCCGGGTGAATCTCGCAGGGCAACGTTTCAGCAGGGGAGAAGGCCCCCTTACCAGCCCCGGTTTCAAGGCCGCGAGCTGCCAATTCGTGTTCTCGACGCTCATGTCGCTTCGAACGGGCCTGTTGACGGATCGCCTGTTTACGCTCGTCGCACACGCAGATTCTCCTTCCTCCTCGCTAGTGTGGTCATCATGACAGAGCAGAAGCCCCCCGTCGCCCACGCAGTGATCCCAGCAGCAGGACGCGGCACGCGGTTCCTCCCGGTTACGAAAGCAGTCCCGAAGGAGATGCTGCCGATCGTTGACCGGCCCGCCATCGACTACATCATGCGTGAGCTCCACGATGCTGGCCTCGAAGATGTTCTCTTCATCACGCGCGCCGGAAAACAGTCAATCGAAGACTACTTCGATGCGGATCCCGCTCTGGAGTCCGAGCTTGAAAAAGCCGGGAAGGACACTTTTCTCGCCCTCGTCAAGGAATATCAGGAGCTGCCTGGCGTTCACTCGGTCCGCCAAGGACATCCGCTGGGGCTCGGCCACGCGATCCTTCAGGCGAAGGCCCATGTTGGAGACGCGCCCTTCGTCGTCATGCTGCCCGACGACCTCATGGAGCCCGGCGCTCAGCTCCTGCGCCGCATGATCGAAGTGCGCGCAGCCCTCGGCGGCAGCGTCATCGCCCTCACGAAAGTCACTCGTGAGCAGGCGACCGCCTACGCCTCCGTCGCCTGCACCCCCATCGACATTCCCGAGGGAGTTCAGCTCGCTCAGGGCGCGCTCGTGCGCATCGACGAGGTCGTCGAGAAGCCGAAGCTGGAGGATGTGAAGTCCGAATACGCCGTCATTGGCCGCTACGTTTTGGACGCCGCCGTGTTTGACGCGCTCGAAACCATCGAACCGGGAGCGAATAACGAGTACCAACTCACCGACGGCTACGCGAAGATGATTGATCTGCCCGCCGAAGAGGGTGGTGGCGTGTACGGCGTCGTCATTGACGAGCGTCGCTTCGACACGGGTGACAAGCTCGGATACCTCAAGGCGACTATTGCCTTCGCCCTCGAGAACCCGGAATTGGGCGCGGAGCTGCGCGCCTTCCTTAAGAACGAATTGGATGGAGCTCAATGAGGACCGTCGCCGATTTCTACCAGGACTGTCTCGCAGCAGTCGGCCAGCAGCCCCCTCTGGAGGTTCAACTCGCCGACGCTGTCTCCTGCGTCCTCGCAGAAGACGTTGAAGCGCCCTTTGACCTGCCAGTCGCCGACCTCGCCGCCTGCGACGGCTACGCAGTTCGATCCGAGGACCTCGCGGGAGCTCGCCCCAAGGAGGAGGTCGAGCTGCCCGTCACGGAGGAGATCCGCGCCGGAGACGTCAACCCGGCCGCCCTCGTCCCGGGTTCTGCGATCCGCATTGCCTCGGGGGCGCCGATGCCCGCCGGCTCGGACTCGGTCATCGCCTTGGACTTCACGGATCGTGGCCTCGCGAAGGTGCGTGTGCGCACCCAGTCGGCCATTGGTGAGAACATTCGTCGTCGCGCTGAGGACGTTGAACGCGGCGAGGTCGTCTTGCGCAAGGGCACGCGGGTCGGCGCACGCCAAGTCGCACTCCTCGCTGGAGTCGGCCGCTCGCGCGTTCTCGTCCACCCGCGCCCACGGATCGTCATCCTCTCAATTGGCGACGAGATCGTTGAACCAGGCTCGAAAGCCCGCCCGGGCACCGTTTTCGATGCGAATGGGCATGCCTTGTCGACTGCGGTTGCCGATGCTGGTGCGCAGACTTTCCGGGTTGCCGCCGTCCCGGATGAACCGCATCTGCTCCGCGAGACCATTGAAGACCAGCTCGTACGTGCAGATTTGGTCCTCACGACCGGGGGTATCTCCTACGGCTCAGGGGACACGGTCCGTGAGGTCCTTTCCGTCCTTGGCACTGTTCGTTTCGATAGTGTCGCCGCCTGGCCCGGGCACATCCTCGGTGTCGGCACCGTCGGTGGGGACGAGGACGGCAAGGGGGGCATCCCGATCTTCTGCCTGCCCGGCGATCCGGTGTCCGCGCAGGTGTGTTTCGAGGTGTTCGTCCGTCCGGCCCTGCGTCACATGCAGGGGTGGACGCAGCTGACCCGTCCTTCAGTGAAGGCCGCGGTCGACCGCGCCTGGTATTCACCCAGAGGACGGCGCGAGTTCGTTCGGGTGCGTCTCGTCGGTGACCCGAGGAATGGCTATCAGGCGAAGGTTATGGGGGCGCCCGCGTCGCTTCTCCTCTCCGCGCTCGCCGAGTCGAACGCGCTCGCGGTCGTGCCTGAGGCGACGACGAATGTGCGTGTCGGCGACATGCTGCAATGCCTCGTGCTCGAATGAGGGGGCCGCGCGTTTTTACGCAGTGTGTTTGTGGGCATTGTGTGAGGCGCAGCAGTCAGGCCGCCGGATGCTGTGCTCTAAAGAGTGCGAGCCTGAATTGTCGGCATCGACGAAGCGGCCTCGTCCCTTTCCTTCCTGGTGTCACGTGGGCGCGGGCTCGTTCATGGCGTCGCGCCCGCTTCGGATCAGCTTTCCTTCCTGGCGTCATGTGGCTATGGGCCTGTGAAAGTGTTGTACTCGGAGGTGGAGATGAAGCTTGACTGCCTTGCGCGTCCCTTCGCGCGAGTCTGGGGGCGGCCTCTTGATGCGCTCCGCCTCGAGGTCTTTGATCCTCTCGAGCAGAAACTCTTGCACGCCCCCAGGCCGATGCCTCCTGAAGCTTTAGAACGTGTTGACTCGCGCTTGGGAGTAGAAGGGTCGCCCTCGTCCCGAGAAACGCGGAGGATCGACTCTGTCCTTATCCGCCCGGCCTGGGGAAGGGATCACTTCCGCATTGATGCCCTTAGGCAGGACAATGCGCAATGGCTGCGCCGTTGGGAAGCGAGCATGCCGCCCGAAAGCGATGAGCCCATCCCGGACCTGGGGGAGTACGCGCGAAGAATCGACCGAGAACAAAAGCGCGGGCGAGCCCTCATTCTGGCGTGCGAGGTTGATGGTGTCCTTGCCGGTCAGTTCTCCGTGTCGAACGTGGTCTGGGGTGCGATGTCACAGGGGATGCTCGGCTATTGGCTCGCGCGTGACTTTGTCGGTCGTGGACTGGGAGCTCTTGGAAGTGCGATGGTCATTGATCTCGTAATCGGGGAACTCGGGCTTCATCGTGTTGAAGTCGATGTGTGCCCCGAGAACGAACGATCCCTTGGAGTGTGTCGGCGCCTTGGCTTGAGGGAAGAGGGGCTGCGTCCTCGTTTCATGCATATTAACGGCGCGTGGGCGGATCACCTCTGCTTTTCGATCGACCGTGAATCGCTTCCCGAGGGCGGGCTCGTGCGCTCGCGGATTCTTGCCGAGGACGACTGATCCTGGTGGAGGCGTGACGAGGATGACGGATCCTGGTGCAGCGTGACGAGGACGACTAACCCTGGTGGCAAAATGAAGTGGAAGAGACACGAGGTGGAAGAAGGGCCGTTGCTTTCTTTCCGTCTTCCTTGCTTCCCGTTCGTTCGGGGTTGGGCTTTCATTCGCTTCAATCTCTGCCGCTTGTCGGAAGAGCGCCCGCGCTCCTCTTCGTCGTTGCCTCTACGGGCAGTCTCGGGGCTGAGCCGTACATGCTGCGAACTGCCCTATGAGAGATCCGAAATGGGGCTTGTGTTGCTGGTGTGACAATTGTGAATGTGGCGCGAATGGGGACAGCCAACACGCGAGCGTGCCACCGCCTCCTGGGGACAGAAAACGCATAGCGTGGCCCTGTGGAGTTAGGTGGAGTCATCATCGTTGCAGCGGTATTCGCGCTGTTCGGTTTGATTCCTCTGCTCGTTGCCCGTCGTACCGCGATCACTCAGAACCGTGAGAACGACCGATTCTCCGAGCACCTCAGACTCCTGACGAACGACCCTCGGGAAGTCGAAGCGTGCGGGAAATCCACCGGACCTCTTCTCGCACGAAAACGGACTCTCCCCGAAACGAATGGAGGCGTCATGGCTCAGCCTTCCGCGAAGAACTCCGCAACTCGCGTTGATCGTCGTGGCAGCGCGGCGGTGAAAGAAATCGCCAGGCTGCGTGCTCGTCGAGCCGCGCGACTCGCGGCCGAGGCCGCTGCCGGTCGGCGTCGCCTCCTCGTATCTGCGATTCTTGCCTTCTTCACCCTCATCGTCGCTGGGGCGGTCGTTGCGGCTTCAATCTCCTGGGCGTGGACATTGATCCCGGCATCGCTGCTCACAGCCTCCCTTGTCGCTTCGCGAATCGCCGCGATCCATTCCGAGAAAATTGGCGCTGCTGAGCTTGAACTCCTCAACGAGCTGCGCACCCAGGCTCCTGAGCGACGCGTGAAGAAGTCCTCCGCTCCGAGAGGCGAAAACGAGGATGAGGATGCAGCGGCGACTGAACCGCCGAGCGATTCTGCCGCTCTCGCACTCCTTCGCGCAGCTGTTGAGGCCCGCGCGAACGAAGTCATTGAGCGGCCAGCAGAGGCAATCGCTGTGGTCGCACCCTCTCGAGAAACCCGTGCCGATGAGGTCGTCGAAGCTTCGGCTGAAGTGAGCAAGGTCGAGGCTGAAGAGCGGGAAGCCGAGGCGAAAGAGCGGGGAAGCGACCCTGATCCGATTCCCGCGACGGCTTCGGTGGAACGGTGCACGTGGTCGGTGAAATCCATCCCAGCTCCCTCATATGCGATGCGCGGCCGAGTCGTGGGGCGCGCAGTTCACGCCGACACGGATCTTCGGGGCATCCCGAAGGTTGACGCTCGCGTCCCGGCTCGTCCTTTGCAGGCGAGCGTCTCCGGGGCGAACGCGCTTTCGACGGAGGATGTCGTCGCGGATCAAGCGGTCGCGCTCGACTTGGACTCCGTTCTCGACTCGCGCAGGGCACAATGAGTCGCTGAACTTTTGCCATGAAGGAGGGGGCCGCTTCTGAGTGCCCCCGTCCTTTTGTGGGAGCTCTCGTTCAGCATTGAACGGCACCCATTCGACACTGAGCGTCGATTGGGTCGCTCAGCTGCGCGAGCAGGGGTTTTCGTGAGAGCCAGCGGCCAGCTGCGATTCAACGGGCATCCCGAGTCGAGGGGCTGCGTGAAAGCTGACAGGAAACTACAAATGATCGGATGATCTGAGCCGAAAGATGCTGTGAACTCCTGATTCTTCGCTGCAAGAGGCGAGGTCGCGCACAAGCGTCCCTGCCCCTTTTGTGGGCGCTTCCGTTCGACACTGACTGGCGATTGAGCCGCTGCAAACTCCCCCGTTCCTTCGTGGGGTCTCCATTGGTGTTCGCAGCATGCCTGCGCCCTCGCGGTTCTTACTGAATGAGCACCGGAAGAGCCCCACTGTGCTCGGAGCCTATCGGCGCGATCTGCGTTGCCAGCGTGAATCTAGCGAGCGGGACTTTGACTCAATGCCCGCCACCCCTTGACATGAATGCTTGCCACCCCTATCTCAACTTCTCTTCGCGAGGGTGACCCAGTTCGCGGGTTTTCGATTTCACCGAAGCCGTGAGGGTGGTGTTATGCTGGATGAGTACTTGGGGCTATGGCGCAGTTGGTAGCGCGTCTCGTTCGCAATGAGAAGGTCAGGGGTTCGAATCCCCTTAGCTCCACAAGAAGAGAAGAGGCCCCGCGTCTGGTGAAAACCTGCGCGGGGCCGTTTCGCGCGCCTACCACTCGCTGAGCGCTTGCGACCCCGAGATCAGGGTTACCGGCAGGAAAGTGTGGCATCGCTCGGGCGTGTCGTGGGGGTTATGTGCGTCCGGCCCAGCCTTTTCGGGTGTGGAAGCCGGTGTCGGGGCTGTAGGCGTTGTCGTAGTGTGTGGGCCCGT
>NZ_JAEKIA010000007.1:64411-147498 GCF_016405145.1 Schaalia cardiffensis | reverse complement strand
GGCAAGTGGTGGAGTTTCTCTGGTGGCTGCTTTAGCGTGTAAAGATGACACGCTCATCCCATGCTGCCCGGGTGCTTGCGCTCGTCTTGGCCCTCTCCGGCCTCGCAATGCTCTCCGGGTGTTCAGTGGTTTCGCCTAGCGGCGCTCAGTCAGGGTCTGCCGCACAGTCCGCCGAAGTCGTAATGTCGGGCGACTACATCCTCAACGAGGACGGCACCCTCAGGAAACCTCACGTCACTCCCTCAGTGCCAACAATGAGCGAGATTGCCTTCCAGTACAACGAAACCGGGGCCGAGCAAGCGGCCAGACACTTCATCGACCTCATCAACTACTCATGGGCGAGCGGCGACACCACAGCCCTCGACGAATTCTCAGAAGAACGATGCACCTACTGCCAAACAATCAGCGGACGCGTCCATGACGTCTATGACAATGGCGGCTGGGCGTACGGACTGAAGTACACCGTCAGCCAAGTCGAAGGCAACTATCCCGTCAATACAGACTCTCCGGAAACAGCACAATTCACCGACTGCTACGTCATGTCGTTTCTCATGCACAGAAGCAAGGCCGACAGATATGAACCTCCGACCCTTGAGCATGTTCCAGCAGGGACAGGGCGCCTCATCCTGATAGTTCATTGGGACGGAAGCGAATGGAAAATGAGCGGAGTAGGAGGAGAAGACATTGAAACCGCACAATCCGAATAAGACGCAGCGTCTTATGGCCTCGCTCTTTCTAACCCCTCTATTTTGCCTATCAGCGGGCCCCGCCCTTGCTGACGATAGATTCTTTTTCTCAGATTCAACTTCAAATGACACAATCCTTATTGGAGGCACTTATACGTTTTCTGATAACTCCGTTCAAGCAGCTTCTGCACCCGATTCCACCCCCGCTGTGCAGGGTCCTGTTTTCAGTGTGGGTGATGGTGTTGAGGTGGGTGTTTCTTCGGCGGATGAGTGGAATCGGGCTGTTGAAGAGTGCCTCGCTCACGCGGCGAATGGGCCGATCCTTCTTCAACAATGCCGAATCATCCTCGGACTCGAACACCCCCAAACAAGCGAAACCCCAGACTCTGACCCTGCCACGAGTACTGCGCCCAGTGTTGAATCCCTCTCCCCTCGTCAGATCATCAGCTACGCGCACGCCCAACACACCATCAATGGTGCGGGGCTTGCCTGGCAGCCCAAAACAAACGCTCTTGTCGGACTACCCACCCTCGTGCACGTCACCTCACCCACACAAAACGCCACACTGAGCCTTTTTGGCCAAGCAATCTCCATCGCTTTGGAAGCCTCGCACTTCTCCTACGACTTTGGCGATGGCTCCCCCACCTTAGAAACCACCGACCCGTCGGCTCCCTATCCTGTTCAGACCCTCAACCACATTTACACCCAAACTTCACCCGGGCGCATCATCACCCTGACAACAACATGGAATGCGACCATCACCTACCCTTCTGGGCGCAGCGCCTACCTCGCCAACGCCCTAACCAGTACAGAAACCTCCACCCCCATCACAATCCTTAGAGCGAAAATCAGCCTCATCCCCGCAGACAAATAACCACACCACACGACCAGACACATACCCACACGACAAGCAGTGGGAAGCGCGCTTACTTCTGGAGGAAGGAAACACTTTCACCAGTGATCACCGGAGGCTTCGCGAAAGCACCAGGCACCCCACGAGCCTGAAGCGACGCCCTCTTCATGGAGAAAGACAAGACCTTAGCGTCGCAAGCAACACCCGAGTGAGCAGAAGCCTTGGCTTCGGAAGAGACACTGAAAGTAGACGACCCATAAGCGGATGCGCGCCTCGGGGTCACATCTTCACCCCTAGACCCCTCATTTCCGCTCTGCACACCCCCACATCCACCCTGGGCACCCGCGCTCTGCCTGCCCTCACCACTGCCCAACGCACCCTCAGCGCCGCCCTGCACGCCCTCGTTTCTGATCTCTGCACCCGTACCTCCATCCCGGGCATCCTCATCTCCACCTCGCACGCCTTCATCCCCGCACCAGGCGTCCTCGTCTCCACGTTGTGCGCCCTCGTCTTCAGAGCTGCCCGTCCCGGCCTCGATTCCCAACTCTTCCGCCTCGATTCGGGCAAAGAGGATCCGCTGGTAATCGTCAGTCTCCCAGGCGAGTGCGAGCGACCCATCGGCCAGCGCAATCAGATCCGAATATGCTGCGGCACCCGGGTCAACGAGGATCGCCTCACTCCACGTCACTCCCCCGTCATCTGAGATCCGCAAACTGAGCGCGCTTCGCTCGCTCGGATGATCCGGCAAGCTCACGACCAGAAGATTCCCAAGACGGGCGATACCTCCATTGCACGAAGGATCGACGAGGGCGGGGGCTGCCAGCGCCTCAGTGAAGGTGCGGCCTGCGTCCATGGAACGCGCGAGGCGCGCGCACGGGCGTGCACGGGCAAGCATGAGAAGCGTCTTCCTGCCCGTACCTTCGCCAAGCTGAACTCCTGCAGAGCAAACTCCCGAACCTTTAGCACCGACCCCAGTGTTCCCGACCTCGATCACCTTGTTCTCATCACAATCCGGGCCGACAAGCTCACCCAGAACCCAGGTCTCGCCATGGTCTCGTGAAGCAGCGATACAGGCGTAGCTCTCCTCGTCGAGGCGACACACGAAGGGCTGATACAGAGTCCCATCTGCTCCGACAGAGCCATTGCCCGAGGAGGTGAACATGCCTCCGACATTCTCAGGGCGGAGTTCAGAAAGGTCACGATGCGTCCACGTCTCGCCCTCGTCATCGGAGTAGGAGAGCCATAGCTCGAGGCCGGGGCCGCCCGCCTTCGCGGAGAAGAACGACTCGCCGTGAGAGCCGACGTGCCAGCAGAAGACCCGGCCCGTGAACGGGTCCGTCAGGAGGGAGGCGTCACCCACTCCGAAGCCCTTCGAATGAGAATGCAGGGCACGAGGCTCGCTCCAGGTGTGCCCGAGATCGTCGGAGACCCGCAGGGCGATATCGAATTCCGCCGGAAGGTCTCGCCAATCGGAGCGCACATCGAAGGCCGCGATGATGCGACCCGATTTCGTCTGGGTGAGTGCGGGAATCCTATAGAGGGGCGAAGGGAAGGCCGAGCCGGAGAAAGGTGTTCCGGCTTCAGCGAGGACGCGAACCTTCAGCGATGTCACAGTTATCCTCCACGACGAGGGCGAATGGGCTCCACCTTAGGCGGACGCCCGGTTTCTTCTCTAATTCTCACGCGCATAGACTACAGCGCGTATGGGCTGAGGTGTGTGCGAGCTGAAGAGCGCACGAGTTGCCGCGCACATGAGCTCGGCACGCTGGTCAGCGATGAGCTCACCTACGATCCTCGCGTATTACCGCTAGCGCGGGCTCGGCTTTTAGTGCGCGGACTCGAAGGGCACGAACCCGCTCCACGTGGAGTCGAAAAACCTGAACCTAGAGCCCACGCTGCGCAGCCCGCACTGGTTGAGCGCCACACTGTTTTATCAGTCCCACACCGTATGATCTCATTCACACGACCTGCCCTGCGTGGGCCCGCACTACACGACATGCGCCGTGGGATCCCGCTCGCCCAAGCCCGTCAAGTGTGGCGCTTGAGCAGTAAACGTGCGAACAGGACACTCTTGGCGAACTCTGGCACACTGACGGTCAAGACAGCACGAACCCGTCAAAGATCGGAGACTCATGACCGCTCGCCGCCCCTCCCTCGTCTTCTTCGCCACCCTCGGCGCTCTCGCCCTCGTTCCTGCTCTCAGCGCATGTTCGAGCACCCCGAGTGAGTCTGGGTCGACAGCTTCCTCCGCTTCCTCTTCCGCATCCGTTTCTTCCGGGTCTTCCGGGCAGGCGAATACCGCGATCGGCACGCTCATCGACGTGCGCACCCCCGAAGAGTTCGCTGACGGCCACCTCAAGGGAGCAACGAACATCGATTTCAACGGCCCCGACTTCGCCGAGAAGATCAGTGAGCTCGACAAAGACGGCGAGTACACGCTCTACTGCCGTTCAGGCCGACGCTCCGGGTTGGCGCTCGAGGCGATGAAGGCTGCCGGATTCACGAAGGTGACGAACGCCGGGGGTGTAGAACAGGCCTCGAAGACTCTCGGGCTTGACATTGTGAAGGACTGAGCGGAGCTCGGGAAAGGCCTCCACGGGGATGCCGTAAGGATTCCGTGGGGAGCGTGAGGACTCCGTGGGGAGCGTGAGGATTCCCTGAGGAGATCGAAAACCCCGCAGGGCATGCCGTGAGGGCTCCGCTTGACATGCCCTAAGGACTCCACGGGAGATATCGTAAGGATTCCGCGGGAAGGTCGGCGCGTGCTCGGCGAACTCCTCTCCAAGAAACTCCTTCGCGACAAACGTGGGGATGTCTCACTGTCCGGGTCTCAACACTTCGCAGCGGGCGCTCCTCGCGGCGAGCATGGGAATACCACTCTCCCTTCGGCAAGTTCACGTCGAGTGAGTCTGCCCTTCACACAGGCCAACGCCCACCCTGGAGGCCCCCTTCGACACTCATTCGACACTAAGACGCACTCTCGTCAAGCAATCTCGCCTTCAGCCCCGAGACTCATCGCAGGACTTCTCCTCACGCAGGCTCCCGCCCTGCCCCGGAGGCCCCTTCAACGCGCAGCCCCGCCCTCGTCGACGCGCAACCCCCGTCCTCGTCGATGCGCAGCCTCGCCCGCGCCTCGTCCTCGTTCATTTCACGCGGGCGCAGAGCGCTGTCGTTTTCCTATCTCTCAAAGTTTCTCCCCTCTGACCGGTCTCTTAGCGGCTTTCTTCACTCCCCTTTTGTGGCGGGTTTCTTCCGAGCCTTCATGAGGGTCTGCACGCCGACAAACACCAGGAAACAGGAAAAGAGGAGTTCACCGAGCGCGGGAGTGATCTGAGCTGCGGCGAAAGTGCCAACGGGTGCAGCGAGCGCCGCGATTGCGCCGAGGACCAGCCCCAATTTCAGATCCACGACTCCATGCCGCGAATTCGTGATCGTCCCCGAGATCGCGGTCGGGATGATGACGAGCAGCGATGTTCCCCGCGCAAGCAAATCTCCCGCTCCGACAAGAATCTCCATACCGGGAACGATGACGCTCCCGCCTCCCACTCCGACCAGGCCGGACAGTATTCCCGAAAAGAGGCCGACGATGAGCAAAACAATGCCCTTGTACCAGTCCAGCTCGAAAACTGAATCACGGATGGGGACATGGAAGCGCTGCGAGATGACGACGAAAGCAACGAATCCCACGAATATCCACGGGAGGATGCGCTCGGGCAGTCGATGCAGAAGAAGGACACCGATCTGAGCGCCCACGAGCGCCCCAGCAATGAGGATCAGCATCGCGACGAGGGAAACATTCCCGCTCATCGCGTAGGACACCGACCCCGCCGCAGCAGTGGGGATGATCGCAACCAGCGAAGTCGCCGCCGCCCTCTTCTGGTCCATCCCGAGGATCAGCGTCAGTGCGGGGACGA
This sequence comes from Schaalia cardiffensis, assembly GCF_016405145.1. Taxonomy (GTDB): domain Bacteria; phylum Actinomycetota; class Actinomycetes; order Actinomycetales; family Actinomycetaceae; genus Pauljensenia; species Pauljensenia cardiffensis. Next base: position 142,045 of record NZ_JAEKIA010000007.1, on the reverse strand, counting down.
TGAGGACTCCGCCCCCTACGCCGAATAGCCCGGAGAGGAACCCGGCGCTAAGCCCTGTGACGAGGACGAGGACGCTTCTTCCAACGGTGAACGAGGGCGCAGGTCTTCCGAGAGTGAACGAGGACGCTGGGCGCGGCTTGGCTAAGGGGGTGCTGTGTGAGAACGTGCTTTTGTCTGAGGGAGTGCTGAACTCTGGCGAGGCGCAGAACTCTCCTGGGGCGTCGAGATGCACCGGCGCGCCGGGGTGTACAGGAGCGTCGAGGTATACAAGAGCGTCGAGGTGTACAAGGGCATCGAGCTCAGGCTGAGCGTTGCACCCAGGCGCGATGCTTTGTTCAAACTCAGCACTCTGCTCAGAGCCGGCGTTTTGCTCAAAACCTCTGCTGCGATCTGCAGATCTCTGCTCGTCCATGCTCTTGATTCTAAGGAGGCGTCGAGAGGGCGAATTCGACTATCCGTAACTCGTTCGACGCCCCCAAGTCTCGTCGGATAGGTCACGTCCCTTCGGGTGGGTCACGTCCCTAGAAAGGCCCCCAAACACGGGAAGCCACAGTCGGCGAATTATCCACAATCTCGCGGGCCCGATTTTCTGTTTCCACAATTCACCCTCAGAAAGTAACGACTTGGAAACAGATACTCCGACCTGGGCTTTTACTCCCTTCACCCATCGAACATATGTTCGATTTTTGCTAGAATAGGAACATGTCAGAAGGAACGCGCATCCACGCACTGGGCCAGTCGGTTCAGCAGATTCGCGCGTCCATTTCTGAAATCCTCCAAAACAACGGCACAGCTGATCTCGACGACAACCTCCTCGTCGACCTCACTCGCATCATTGAGTCCTTGGGCTCCGTCGTAGATGCAGCTCGCTGCGCAACAGCATCCGAATTGAAGGCACGCTGCCAAGCAACGAACCCGGACGGGCGCTTGGACCTCCGCCTGGGTGCACGCTCGCCGCACGACCTGCTGACTCGACTGACAGGAGCCTCTTCAGCGTCGATTTCACGACGCTTCAAGGCAGGAAGCGACATGTTCGCGCCAAAGTCTCTCAGTGGCGAACCCCTCCCCGGCACGTGCCCTCTCGTTCGAGCAGCCCGCGAAGCCGGAGTGATCGGTCAAGACACCGCAGATGCGATCCTCACATCCATGACTCCTCTGGCGCGGGGCCACGTCCTCGCCGATGTTGCGGAACGCGCGATTGTGGCATCAGCATTGGGGATCACTCCGCCCTCAACGGACGAAGTTCCAGACCTTAGTGTCGAGGAACTTCACAACCTCGCTGACCATGACCCTCTATTGGAACGTCAGATTCTTCCCGCTGACACGGTCCGGCAGGTCGCTGCGTTGTGGGCGCAAGCGCTTGACCCTGACGGGACGCTGCCGAAGGAAGTTGACGCAAAGAGCAAACGCACTTTCACCCTCACTCCAACGAAAGATGGTCTCGTCAAGGTCAACGGCTACCTCCTGCCCGAGGTCGGAGCCCAACTCCGTACACTCCTCGACGCCGTAACGAACCCGCGCGTGAGCGACACTGCCTTCTTGGACTCTTCATCCTCAATAGGTGGAGACATTGAGAGTTCCGCGGGACTGATGGAGTTCACAGGAAGTGACTCGACAGTCGTTCACTCAACAGAAGCCGAGTTCGCCTCCGGCTCGAACAGCGACGAAAACAGGCATGCTTCCTCCGATGATTCTTCAGGTATGACGGGCTTCTCCACTCCCCTAGATGTCTCAGGACTAGATGTCTCAGGGACGGACCAGCACCCGAATGCACGACGAAGCGGCCCACAGATCTTGCATGACGCCTTCGCTTCATTACTGTTCAAAGCCGCCTCTCTCCCCTCAATGCCGCTTTTGGGCGGCGCCCCACCGACCCTCGTCGTCACAATGAACGAGGAAGACCTCGAAAATCCGCGAGGGACCGCCACTTTGAACAATGCTCCAGCAGGCAAGTGGTATCACGCGGCTGCGACAATCCCCTCGAATGTTGCGTTGCATCTTTCCTGCGACGCAGTGATCGAAAGAGTTCACAGTAACTCCACAGGCAAAATCCTCTCACTCGACACATCTGCGAGGGTCTTCACTCCTCAACAGCGTCGTGCGATCGCCGCACGAGATGGCGGCTGCATTATTCCCGGTTGCACCGTTGGTCCGACCTGGTGCGAAGTTCACCATGTTCACGAGCACGCCGCCGGCGGCCCAACGCACACCGACAACGGGGTGTTGCTCTGCTGGTACCACCATCGATTCCTCGACTCTCTGACCTGGCAGATCCGGATGAACGACGGCGTTCCCGAGGTCAAGGCACCCCCATTCCTCGGGAAAGCGAATAAGTGGATCCCAGCTCAGTCGTCGCGAACCCGAGAACTCAGCCGCGCACGACGACTCCTCGCTTCTCACGAAAAGGCTCTCCTCGAAGAACGCGCAGAATTGAAGACGAAGGCGATTCCAAAGACGGCGAAACTTCAGACAGATGTGGCGGGTTCCCAAAAGAAAAGCAGGTCACAGTCAATATCGCCCCCTCACTTGGATGCCAGCCCTGAAACCCCCTCAACGTTCAGAGCAAAACTGCGTCCAGCACCCAGACCCGAGGGTGCAAAGGGCGGTATGACGTATCCCCGTGCCAAAGGTGGCATTGCAACAGCGGATGGGTTCATTGCGAGAGGAGCACACCCATCCGAAGAGACTCATCTTCTCGAACTTCCAAGCACGACTATGCCCGAATGGGCGCGCCACTTCAGTCGCAGAGAGCTTGCCTCTCTCCCCCGCAGAGGCCCATTCGAAGTTATCTGCCCGAAAGCGGTATAGCGCCCCAAGGAAGGTGCGGTTCCTTGATCCGCTATGACTTTTCAACACATGTGGATAATTCTGTTATTTCAAGTTTCCAGGTGAGGACAGAGGGACTCAAGGCCTAGTCAGCCTAAGAGGCTATTCCGACAAAGGTCAGACGCGACAAGAGATGCATTCGACAGGAGTTGATCTGCAACAAGAGTGCTCCTCGGATCTCGAAGGGAGGCGCGCTTCTGCAAGTCATCGCCACCCCATCGGGCAAGGTGCTGGCCCGCGCAGCGTGTGCACTCGCGCGCCTACACCGCGACTACACCATCAAATTGGAGGAGCGAGTAGCCACAGGTCCACGGCAACTGCCTGAGAGTCCGAGTTTTCGTTTCTGTCCACAGGTTGCGGCAAGTGGTGGAGTTTCTCTGGTGGCTGCTTTAGCGTGTAAAGATGACACGCTCATCCCATGCTGCCCGGGTGCTTGCGCTCGTCTTGGCCCTCTCCGGCCTCGCAATGCTCTCCGGGTGTTCAGTGGTTTCGCCTAGCGGCGCTCAGTCAGGGTCTGCCGCACAGTCCGCCGAAGTCGTAATGTCGGGCGACTACATCCTCAACGAGGACGGCACCCTCAGGAAACCTCACGTCACTCCCTCAGTGCCAACAATGAGCGAGATTGCCTTCCAGTACAACGAAACCGGGGCCGAGCAAGCGGCCAGACACTTCATCGACCTCATCAACTACTCATGGGCAAGCGGCGACACCACACCCCTCGACGAATTCTCAGAAGAACGATGCACCTACTGCCGAGTGATTAGCGAGCAAGTCCACGACGTTTACGACAACGGCGGCTGGGCTCACGGAGTGAAGTACACCGTCATGCAGATCGAAGGCAACTATCCCGTCAATACAAATTCCCTAGAAACAGCGCAACTCACCGAGTGCTACGTTCTTGCGATGCGCGTTCAACGAGGTAAATCAGATGTCTATGAATCTCAAACTATGAACCATCCGAGCCAGAAAGAGACTCGACTCTATCTGGTCGTTCATTGGGACGGAAACACCTGGAAGGTAGTCGCAGGCGAAGGAAAAGACGTTGAAACTGCACAATCCGAATAGGCTCCATCGGTTTTCAGGAGCGATCTCCCTCTTCGTCTTGCTTGTCTTGTCCCCAGCACCCGCCCATGCCGCGGATTCTCACGATCTTTCTGTTATTGCTTCAGATGACAGTATCTACGTTGAAGGTACTTATACGTTTTCCACTACCCCTGTTCCAGCTCCTGTGCCTGATTCCGTCCCCGCTGTGCAGGGTCCTGTTTTCAGTGTGGGTGATGGTGTTGAGGTGGATGTTTCTTCTGCGGATGAGTGGAATCGGGCTCTTGAAGAGTGCCTCGCTCACGCGGCGAATGGGCCGATTCTTCTTCAACAATGCCGAATCATCCTCGGACTCGAACACCCAGAACCAGGCGAAACCCCAGACTCTGACCCCACCACGAACACTGCGCCCAGTGTCGAGTCCCTCTCCCCCCGCCAGATCATCAACTACGCCCACGCCCAACACACCATCAACGGCGCGGGACTTGCCTGGCAACCCAAAACAAACGCCCTCGTCGGACTGCCCACCCTCGTGCACGTCACCTCACCCACACAAAACACCACTCTCAGCCTCTTTGGCCAAGCAATCTCCATCGCTTTGGAAGCCTCACACTTCTCCTACGACTTCGGAGACGGCTCCCCCACCTTAGAAACAGACGATCCTTCCGCTCCCTATCCTGTTCAGACCCTCAACCACGTCTACACCGAAACATCACCCGGGCGCATCATCACCCTGACAACAACATGGAACGCGACCATCACCTACCCTTCTGGGCGCAGCGCCTACCTCGCCAACGCCCTAACCAGCACAGAAACCTCCACCCCCATCACAATCCTCAGAGCCACAATCAACCTCATCCCCACAGACAAATAACCACACCACCAGACACATACCCACACCATCAACAGCCAAAAAGCACGCTCACCGCATCGCATTTTCAAGGCCTCTCTCGCGTCGGCGAGTACTCGGCAGCCACGACACAAACTTTTCGCACTGCTGAACCGACGAAACAATCCGGCCGAACTGGCTGACATTGCACGTCGAACACCGCCACCGTTGCGCGCCGAAAGTCGAACGTGCATACCGAGTCATCACTCGCCCCATACACAGGGCACTTCGGGGTATTCACACCCCACACGCTCATCCAGCCAACTTCAACACCGACTTGCGGGCAGCATAAAGCCGAAAAGTCCGGGGGCAAACCAACACGTTTTGTCCTGTGCCCCAGGAGTGCGCAGCAGCGTCGAGGCAAGGTAAAACCCGACATCTCATTGATTTCTCAGTGAGATACCGGGTTCTTCAGTAGCGGGGACAGGATTTGAACCTGCGACCTCCGGGTTATGAGCCCGGCGAGCTACCGAACTGCTCCACCCCGCGTCGGTGACTACTACTGTAGTCCTCCGCTTCGTCAGCTTCAAACTGACAGCGGTGACCTTGGTCATGGTGAGGCCTCAGATTCTGCCCGCGAAGTGGGAATAGGAAGGAACGGGAAAGGGAAGGGACGAGCGAGACAAGGGCTGGATTCCAGGTTCTCAGGAAGCTGCGCTCACAGGCAGCCGGGCTAGGCTCCCAAGGACCCGTCCCCGGGCTCGCAGGCAGGCATCTCAAGCTCGCAGGCAGGCGCCCCCCGACTCGCGATGGCAAGGAACGGCCCCGCACCGAAACGATGTCGATGCGGGGCCGGGCTTCACCTTTCAGGCAGGGTCTCCGGAAAGCAGGCTCCCTCTCTCTGCGGGCTCACAGTCCGCAGACTTCAGGACGCAGCATTGCCGCTCCACCGCCGAACCTCAGGACGCAGGCGCTGCCGTTCCAGGAGTCCCACTTCCTGAACCGGAAGCTCCGTTTCCTGCGGGAGAACCCGCACCAGAAGTCCCACTTCCTGCCGGAGAAGAAGCCGCGCCTCCGGAGCGTTCTTCCTCAGCGGCGAGCGCCGCCTCCAGCGCCGCATCAAGCGCCTTCTGGGACTCCCCATAAGCGGCCCAGTCACCACTCGCTAGAGCACTCTTCCCGGCCTGCATCGCTGCGGAAGCATTCGCCAAGGCCTGGCTGAGCTTTTCTTGCGCGCTCAACGGAGCAGCGGCCCCGCCCTCGGCTCCCTCGCCCCCGTTGGCACCTTCAGCACCGGAAGCGGCATCGCTTCCCGCCACAGTCGCCTGCGAATCGCCACCGAAAGTCTGATCCAAAGACTCTTCCAGAGTCGGAGCGAAACCGACCTGATTGCCGAAAGCCGTCAGGACAGAACGCAACACCGGGTAGGAAGCAGAGCCCGTGCCCTGAACGTAAACGGGCTGAACGTAAAGAAGACCACCACCAACGGGCAAGGTCAAAAGATTACCTCGAATGACCTGCGAATCCGCCTGATTCAACAGGTTCAGCTGCCGGGCGATCGTCTCATTCGAGTCATAAGCGTTCTGAACCTGGCCAGGCCCAGGAACCGTGGTCGAAGACGGCAAGGCCAAAAGGCGGAGCTTTCCATAACCCTCACGGATCTTGCCGGCCTCATTGCCCGTCTCCGAATCGACCGCCAAGAAGCCCGCCATGGCTTCCCTCTTCGACTCTCCGCCCGGCACGAACACGGAGGTCAAAGAGAACTCCGCCGTCTCCTGAGTCGGCATCTGCATCGTCAAGTAGTACGGGGGCTGCGCAGAAGCGGGCGCTCCCGTCCCCTTAAGCTCAGGAGAGGGCGTCACCACCGTGGAAGTCTCTTCCGCCAGTCGCCAACGGTCACCACCGGCGTAGAAGTCAGACGCATTCTTCACGTGGTAGCTGGTGAGAAGTTCGCGCTGCACTTTGAACAGATCCTCCGGGTAACGCATGTGGCTCATGAGATCACCGGAAATCTGGCTCAACGGTTCAACCCGCTCGGGGTAGATCTTCATCCACGTTTGAAGGATCGGGTCCTCCTGATCCCACTGGAAGAGGTGGACCGAACCGTCGTAGGCGTCAACAACGGCCTTCACCGAGTTACGGATGTAGTTGACGGACTCGCTGCGCACATACTCCCCGACCTCGGAAGATTGTGAATCAACGGTCGTCTCCGAGAGCGACTCATGCTGCGAATACGGGTAGTTATCCGTCGTCGTGTAGGCATCGACAATCCACACGAGACGCTTCGGCGTCGCAGGATCATCATCCATATCCACAACCGCCGGGTAGGCCTCCTGCTCAAGAGTGAGGAACGGCGCAACCTTCGCGACACGGTCCAGCGGATCACGGTTGTAGAGGATCTGCGAGGCCGAGTTCGTCTGCGAAGAGAAGAAGATATCCGTCGAGCCGAACTTGATCGAGTACAAGAGCTTGTTCCACACATTACCCACACTCGGACCGCCATCGCCGGTGAAGGTCGTCGCAACCTGGCCACCGTTCGCATTGTCATCCGGGTAGTCGAGTTCTTGCGGCTCACTGCCCTCGGGCGCACCCACAATCGAATAAGTGGGAGCATCCGGCGAGAAGTAGACACGCTCCTCGTAATCACCCATCTCCCCGACCGAGGGGACCGACTGCTCCCAATACGAGGGCAAGCCGTCACGGGTCAGCGTGTTGCCATAAGCGGCGACAACGCCGTAACCATGGGTGTACACCGTGTGCATATTCACCCAGGTCCGCTGTTCGGCCGACAATCCGGCAAGGTTGATCTCACGGACCGCGATCACGGTGTCGCGCCGCTCATCGCCGATCGTGTAACGGTCGACCTTCATCCCAGAATCGAAACCGTAGTAGGGGCGCGACTGTTGGAGCTGCTGAACAGTCCTCGTGATGACCTGCGGGTCGAGGAGGCGGATCTGCGAGGTCGACTCTGAATCCTCGCGCAACTGGCCCGGCTGAGCCGTGGTCGCTGCGTCGTAGTTCGTGTACTCCAAATCCGCGAGACCATAAGCCTCCAGGGTCGCGTCGATATTGTGCTGGATGTACTCCGATTCAAGGGCCCGCTCATTCGGGGTGACGCGGAACTGCTGGATGAGCGCCGGGTACATTCCACCAATGACGAGGGCGGACACGATCGTGACGGAAACACCGATGACGGGCAGGCGCCATGTTCCCTTGAATGCCGCGACGACGAAAAGGACCGCGACGAGGACCGAGATGACGGCGAGGATCGAATGCGCAGGAAGAGTCGCCTTGATGTCGGAGTAGAGAGCGCCGTCAATTGAAGAGCCGCGCTGTGTGAGGAGCGCGTATCGGCCCAGCCAATACCTCGCGCCAATGAGCAGGGAGGCGAAAGCTGTGAGGAGGCCCGCCTGAAGGCGCGCGGGCTTCGACGCGTGGGGACGCGGCGTCATGCGGATCGTGCCGTACAGGTACGAGACGACCAGGGAGGCGATCAGGCACAGGACCGTGATCTTCAGGAGGAAAGAGACGAGCAGCTGCAGGAGCGGCAAGGTGAAGACGAAGAAGGAAATGTCGAGACCGAACTGCGGGTCCGTCTTACCGAAGGAGGTGCGGTTTACGAACTGGAGCACCGTCTGCCACTCCGTCGCCAGATTCGCACCATTCGTGAAGCCGAAGAAGAGGGCCGCACCCCAAAAGCCCACTCGACGCACCGGTTCAAAGGCCCGCTGGTATTCGCGTAGGCTCGCGGAGGCTTCTCCTCGAGTCGAGGCGGCGCGGTGCTTATATGCGTACTTCACAGTGAGGATGAGCATGGCGGCGACGAGCACCAAGCCAATGAGGAAGAGTCCCGCATGCGCGAACCACTGAGTCAGCAGGACGCGAGTCGACTGCATCTGCCGGAACCAGAGAATCTCAGTCCAAATGCTTGAGGCTGCATAGACGACAAGGCTGATCGCGATGAGGATCGCGATGGTGATGGAACCGGGTCCAAAACCTCGATGCTCGGTCTTCCCCTGTCCTTCGCCGCCCCCGGAAGGGCGCCTTGGGAAGCGAGGTGGGCGCGGAGGTTTCGGCGGTTCGAATCGCCTCGGCTCTTCCGGCTCGAATCGGGGCATCGAGAATTCACTCACGAGGTCGCTCCTCAGCGTCGACGATGATGAAGCCATCCTACCGATCGCTTGGCCCAGCGCCCGTCGTGAGACGATTGGCCCATGACGATTGAGAACTCCTCCGATTCCCCGCTCGACTCCTCATGCGATTCCCCACTGCCGAGCTCGCGCCAGATCGCCCTCGCGAATGTGGTGGTTGATATTGAGAAGACGGCGGCTCGGCTCGGCTGGGACCACGCGCCCTCCCTGTACGCCCTCGTTGCGACGCGCACCCTCTTGGATCAGCCCGGCCTTCCCGCTGACATCGCCGCGCAAGTGCGCAAGGGGTGGGATGGTTCCGAGGAGCACCTGTCCGCGATCGTGCAAGAGGACCTCGCCGAGGACGAACTTGAGGAGATGCTCGCCCGCCTCGCTTGGCCGCCCCAGGTCCAGGGCGCGGCTTTGACGGTGGAACGCCTCGTTGTGCCGCCCGAGGTCGAAGAGCAGGCCCCCGAAGATCCGGAGGAGGCGCTGAAGTTCATTTCGAATCACCCGTCGAGGACGGATGTGCGCCTCGCCGTCGGAGCGCTGCGCAGCGGCGAGTCCTGGTGTGCGCTGCGCACGAAAACCTTCGATTCGGATGACAAAGTCGGGCAAGGCTCGAATCTTGTGCCGAACCTCGTGGAGGCCTTGCTGCTCTCCCTCGATACTGAAGGAACTGTCGAGACGGAGGGCACTCCCGACGAGCCCAGGAGCGAGTGAGCGCGGGAGCGAGTATTCCCGGGCGAGTGCTCAAGAAGCGCCCGCGACGCTCTCGCAGCTCGTAAGCTTTCCGGTCTGACCAGCTGCGATTGCCTCAACGGCCTCGCGCGCCTCACCCAAGGTGGTGACGGCGACGACGCTCAAACCTTCGGGGACATTCCCCACGACCTCATCGCAGTTTAGAGCGGGCGCGAGAAACCACTCGCCGCCATCGCGCTTCGCGCCGTGCATCTTCTGGACGATCCCGCCGATCGGCCCGACCTCGCCGTCATAGGACATCGTTCCCGTCGCCGCGATGACATGGCCCCCGGTCAAATCCCCGGGCGTGAGCTTGTCGATAATCGCGAGTGAGAAGACGAGCCCCGCAGAGGGACCGCCCACCGATTCGAGATTCACCTGAACATCCAGGGGGAATCGGGGCGCCACATCCAAATAGATGCCGAGGCGAGAGCCCTGAGGATGAGACTCATCCGGGATCGTCTCGACTTCGAGCTCGACTTGTTCACCATCGCGCATGACGCGCAAAACGAGAACGGATCCGGCGGGAGTCTGCTTCACCAGGCGGAACACCATTGAGGCACTATCCGCAGGATGAACAACCCCGGCCTCGTCGGTAATGGACAGGAGAACATCACCATCGCGCACTTTTTCGGCAGCGTCGCTGCCCTCGGCGGCTCCGCGGATCGTCGTAGTCGCGGGCACCGTCCACCCGAGCGCTTCCAAAGCAGCAACATCGGCACTGGACTGGGAAGACTTCATCATCCACGACTGTGCGGCATCGACCTGATCCATCGTCACCCCATCCGGATAGGCCGTGGAATAAGGAGTGAGCTGCGAAGTCTCGGACAAACTCGCATTGATGAGCTGCACGAGGTTCAAACGCCTACCGGGGCCGCCCTGCTCAGAGACGGTCACCATCCTCAGTTCCCCATTGCCATCGCCCTTCTCATGGGCGGCATCGACGTGGAGTGCTCCGCCGTTTGAAGGGTCAACACCGGAAACGGAGAGCATTTCCTTTCCCCTGTACGAGCCGCCCACATCGAAAGTCGGCCCCGGAGACTCAACGACATAAGGCATGGGAACAATGAACAAGACGGCGCCGAGCACGAGCGCAACCACCCATGAAAGGAGAGTCCGGACCCGGATCTGCAAGGGCTTGGCAGTGTCCCAGCGAGAAAGCCAGGTTGAAGGCTCCCGGGTCGAGGGTGTCAGGGGCGACGGCTGTTCACTCACTGGCCCATTCTCGCGCGCAACACTCGAATCCGCGCAATGAACTTTTGCTCAGAGCGCACATCCACGAATCATCCAGCCCGCATGCGCATTGAGCGAGTAGCGTGGAAGCATGAACGAGGACGAGACCCCCGGCCCCAGCCCCTTCGATGACTTCCTGCGCAAACTCCTCGGAGACGAAGCAGCCGAAGAGGCGAGCCGCGCGATGCGCGCTCAAGGCTTCGACCTGTCACAACTGCCGGAAGGCTTTTCCGATCCGGCGGCGATGAAGGCCGCTGCCAACCAGTTCCAATTCCTCATGGACTCAACGACAGGCCCCGTCAATTGGAGGCTCGTCACTGATTCTGCGCACCAGCAGATCTACACCAAGGGAGATCCGGCCCCAAGCGCCGCGCAAGCGGATCGGGCGCGCACCGCAATGACGGTCGCTGACCTGTGGCTCGACACGACGAGTGATTTCACTCCCGGGAGTGTTGAACGCAAGGTGTGGACGCGAAGTGAATGGGTCGACGCGACCCTCGACACGTGGAAACGCATCTGCGAACCGGTCGCCGCGAATGTTTCGCGCGCCCTCGGCGAAGCCCTCGGCTCGCAGTTCCCCTCCGAAGCCATCGGCGAGGAGGATCTGCCGTCCGGATTCGCGCAGATGATCGACCAGACGCGCTCCATGATGCCCAAGCTTTCAGCCATGATGTTCGCCGCTCAGATTGGGCGCGCACTGACCGCCCTCGCCTCCGAAGCCCTGGGGTCGACGGATGTGGGCATTCCCCTCGCGAAGGGGCCGACAACGGGGCTCGTCGTGTCGAATATCGAGGCTTTCGGCGATGGGCTCGACATTCCCTTCGATGAGGTCCTCCAGTTCGTTGCCGTCCGTGAATGCGCGCATCGGCGCCTCTTCGCCTCCGTCCCCTGGCTCGAGGGCGACCTGATCCGCGCGGTCGAGCGCTACTCGGCGAACATCGAGGTCGACATGACCGCGATCACGGATGCGGCGAGTCTTGTCGACCTCTCCGATCCTTCATCCATCGACCAGGCCCTCTCTGGCGGCGTCTTCGAGTTGAGCATCTCCGCCGAGCAGAAGCGTGCCCTTGAGCGCCTCGAAACGATCCTCGCGCTGATCGAGGGGTGGGTCGAGGTCGTCACCGCCCAGGCGATCGCGCCCTATCTGCCGCACGCGGATCAACTCCGCGAAATGATGCGTCGGCACCGCGCCTCAGGCGGGCCCGCCGAGCAGGTCCTCGGTACCCTCATCGGTTTGAAGATGCGTCCGCGCCGCGCCCGCGATGCTGCGAAGATTTTCACCCTCGTCGAGGCCGAACAGGGAACCGAAGCTCGCGATGCTCTCTGGTCGCACCCGGATATGGTGCCGAGCGCTGCAGAACTCGATTCTCCCGACACTTTCCTCACGATCCGCAGGGCCGCCTTGGAGCAGGATGCTGATATCGACGCCGCCCTCGATGCGCTCCTGGCCGGCACAATGGGCTGGGCTGAGGGCCTCACCCCTGAGGTGGATCCGGAAGCAGAGACTCTGGCGAAAGCGGGCTTGGCTTCCCTCGAAGATCCTTGTGCCCAGCCCACAGAGGACGAGGCTCAACAAGAGGGTATAGAAGATGACGCTGATTCTGCCCAAAGCGATGACACGCCCCAGGAGCACTAAGAGAGATGCCCCGACAGAAGGGGTTCCTTGAAAGGAGAATGCTGCAGGATCTGCGCCGAGCAGCCTGGGAGCGCGGATCGTGGCCGGGTGATCTGATCCGGCTGTGCTCAAGCTGTGGATAGCCGCCACGCGCCCTCTTCACCGCCGATACTCGTCGAGGAGAAGACATCAACTCGAGCCGAAGGGGCTCGGCGTATGAGGAGGCACGCATGAGGCTGAGCACCACCCCCACGGTTCTTCGACGAGGCCCCGGCGCCCGTCAGATCGGCACAGACCCGGGCCGCAGCCTCGGATTCACAGGACTCGAGGAGCTCGACGCCCTCGGACTTGATGAGCTGGGGCGAAGAAGTGAAGGCCGCGGCCACGGACTTCCCTTCCTGCCCGGCCGGGTGCGAACGCGTCTGCTCGCCGCCGGACTGCTCGCAGCCCCGCTCCCCCGCCTCGGGATTCGCCTCGTACAGCCCAGTGTTCTCGCACTGCGCATCGTGGAGGCCTGCGCCGCGCATTTTGAGATCTGTCTTGAGATCGCTGGGCAGACGACCTCGAAACCCCTGGCTGAAGAACTCGGAGATGAATGGCTCGCAGCTCCCCTAAGCAGCGCACTCGCCAGGCGCTTTGGGCGCATCGGCGCGCCAGTACTCCTTGAGAAAGTCCCCATTCCTGATTGTGTCCTCGTGAACGCCGAACGCGGCCATGAGCCCGAAAAGACGCGCACGCTCCTCATTGAGGACATCCCTCATCTCCTACTCACCCGCCTCGAAGAGGGCTACGAGGTCGGGCCCCTGGTCCTTCCGGGATACTCCGCATGCGCGGGCTGCGTGTCGATTGAGCGCGAGGAGAAGGATCCCTTCTGCTCGGCTGATCTCCTCTGCGCTCCACGAATTGAAGAGCCGATGCCCACAGCGGCTGCACGCTCGCCGAGAATGCCGCGCCATGCCCTCGAAGTGGCAACCCTTCTCGGGCTCGATGCCCTGGCAGCGATCGGCTACAAGCGCGGCAAGCTCAAGCGAATCTTCCCCGAAATTTCCTGGCTCGACCCCTATGAGTCCCGCGCGGGCACCATTGTCCGAGTCTTCAATGATGGCTCGAAAAGCGTCGAATACGTCTGGCCCCGGCCAGAATGCGGATGCGGGGCCGCCGGAGACCTGGGACCCGCAAGAAAGGGACCTGCAAGAAAGGATCTGTAAGAAAGCCCGCCTCGGGCACAAACTCCTAGTCGAGGCCGACTTCAACATCCTCGCCCCTGACCAGGGCGAGAACCGCTTCTCCGAACATTTCTGCCTTGACCTCGCCGATGCCCTTCACTGCGAGTAGTTCCCCGCGTGAGCCGGGCTGAGACAGTGCGATATCGCGAAGAGTCTGATCCGTGAAGACCGCGTACGGTGGACGACCCGCTAAGGCCGCGACTTTCTTGCGCCAGGCCTTGAGCGATTCGAAGAGGGCGAGCTCTTCTGCAGAAGCGTTCTCCTCGAAGTGGCGGGCCGCCTCCTTCGCGGGCACCCTGGCATGGGCGGGAGCGGATCGGCGAGTACTTTCCTTCGGCCATATGCCCTCGAGTAGTTTCGTGCGGGTGTTCGCGCTGCGCGAGTTCTGCCCTTTGGACTTCGCCCAAGAAATGTCGAGGAGGTTCCGTGCTCGTGTGATGCCGACGTACAGGAGGCGTCGTTCTTCCTCCCGAGCTGCAGGGGTCTTCGCATAGGAGATCGGGATCAAGCCCTCGGAGGCTCCCACGAGGAACACCGCATCCCATTCCAAGCCCTTCGCCGCATGAAGGGTTGCGAGTTCCACCCCCTGCTGATCGGGTTCGACCTGGTACTGGGCACGCTCCTCAAGCTCGGCCATGAAGCCGGCAAGATCCTCGGCCTGCGATTCTTCGGCCCAGGAGACGATTGCGCGCAGATTCGACCAGCGCTCCTGCGCAGCCCCTCCGCTCGGGGCTTCATCACTCCACCCAACAGCTTCCAAATGCGCACTCACCTGGGAGACGAGCTCGCTACCCTCACTGACCGGAAAATGGGCGGCAGTCGATAAGACGCGAAGGGCGTTTCGCACATCCTCGCGCTGGAAGAATGGGACAGTCCCCCTCAGGGCGAGAGGGATGCGCCGGGAGGCGAGGACTTCCTCGAAAATCTGAGACTGGCCGTTCGTGCGGAACAGGACCGCGATCGAATGGGGCTGTGTTCCTGCTGTGATGAGTGCTTCGATCTTATCTGCCACGCCCTCAGCCTCGGCGCGCTCACTCGCATAGGTCGAGAAGGATACGGCTGCCCCGCTGGGGCGTTGGGACTTCAAGCGCACCGCCCCCGATGAAGGCCCCGCGTCCGCCATCAAGCGGTTCGCGATCGACACGATCTGCGGGGTGGAACGATAGTCGCGCGTCAGTTCAAGGACCCTCGCGCCCTTATGCGCCTTCGGGAAATCCACGAGATGGCGAGGATCTGCGCCCGCGAAGGAGTAGATCGTCTGCGCAACGTCGCCGACGACGCACACGTCATGGCGATCCCCCAGCCACAGGTCGAGGAGTCGGCGCTGCAGGAGCGAAACGTCCTGGAACTCGTCAACGACGAAATGCCGGTACTGCGAACGCACCTTCGCCGCGACATCCGAACGTTCCTGCAGCATTGCGCAGGTCATCACGAGGACATCCTCGAAATCAATGACGCCGCGCTCTGCTTTCGCGTCCTCGTACACCTCGAGAAGTCGGGCCATGTCATCGCCGCTCATGCCTGCAGGTGGCTCATGGCCGGAGCGCACGCGCTCAAGATAATGCTCTGAATCGACCATTGAGACTTTCGCCCACTCTACTTCCGCGGCGAGGTCACGCACCATGGTCTTATCGGCGGCGACCCCCAGGCGCGCAGCCGCCGAGGAGACGAGAGAGGCCTTGTGGGGCACGATCTGCGGCAAGGGCCCGCCAATGACCGTCGGCCAGAAATGCTGAAGCTGCCGCAGGGCCGCCGAATGGAAGGTGCGGGCCTGGGCGCGGGGGACGCCGAGCTGGGCGAGACGATGGCGCATCTCATAGGCGGCGCGGCGCGTGAAAGTCACGGCGAGCACGGAATCGGGCGGGTACGCGCCGATCGCGCTCCCGTAGGCGATGCGGTAGGTGATCGCGCGGGTCTTCCCCGTTCCTGCGCCCGCGAGGACGGCGAGGGGGCCCGTGACCTGGCGCGCGACTGCCCGCTGATCGGGGTCGAGAGCGTCGAGCAGTGCATCGGGCTGAAGAATCGTCATGATCGGATCATCCCACGACCCGCCCTCATCTTCGATCCTGGCGCTACCAGCCGGTGGATGAGCGCAGCCCGCCGGTCGATAAGCGCAGCCCGGCGTCGATCGGCGAGGCCGGGAGGGGGCCGCCGAACCATTCGACGAGGAGCGCGTGCGCGATTGATGCGGGCCCCGGGGCGCTGATCTGCCCCGATAGGAGCGCCGCAGCGAACTCTTCACGCGAGTAGAAGCGAGCCTGATCGATCTCCACGCCATCCGGTTCGGGCTCGCGGGGAGCATCAGATCTGAGCTGCGCGACGAATCCCATCATCTGTGAACGCGGGAAGGGCCAAGGCTGGGTCGCACGATACTCGGGCGCCATGACTTCCAAGCCGACCTCTTCTTCGACCTCGCGGATCACAGCATTCTCGGGGGTCTCCCCGCCCTCCACAAAGCCCGCGATGAGGGAATGCCTAGCCTCGGGCCACGCGGCGTTATGCGCGAGAAGGACCCTTCCTTCCCGGTCTTCCACACGCACGATGATTGCCGGGTCCTGACGCGGATACTCAATGTGGTGGCAGCCCGAGCATTCGCTCGCCCAGCCCGCCTGAATCGAGCGGACCGGCTGGCCGCAGCGCGCACAAAAACCTGCTCTCGCATGCCATGCGGCAAGGGAAACCAAAGGCAGGGCGAAAGCCGGATCATCCCCCAATAGACAATGCCCCGCAGAGCGCAGGTGCCTCCAGTAAGCGGGCTCCCCGCTCATAAGAGATGCGAGTTCTCCCACCCGCTCGTGGGTGCCCACAGTCGACAGACCCAGGCCAATCCCCACTTCGCCCGCACTCGATCGGCCCAGGAAATACACGCCCACGCCCTCGTCGATGAGTTCAAGGGCGAGGCGCGAGTCGAGGCGCATAAGACGCAAAGCAGAAGAGTCGGGTCCATCGGCGCAGGTGAGGATTGCACCCCGATCTGTTGCGGCGAACACTCCGGCCCCTTCCTCCAGGGCCCTTCGAGCGTCGAAACCCTCGCGCGAGGCCACCATCGGATCGACGCTTCCACGGGCGAGGGGCAAGAAGAGACTCATGCGTCCACGCTATCCCCCTCGGCTACTCTGGTGGCCATGACTTCCACAGTTCAGCGCGCCGATGGGCGCGAATTCGATCAGCTCCGCCCCATTTCCTTGACTCGCGGATGGTCCGGCACCGGAGAGGGATCCGTCCTCGTCGAGTTCGGGAACACCCGCGTCCTGTGCGTCGCCTCCCTCACCGAGGGCGTGCCGCGCTGGCGCAAGGGAAGCGGGGAAGGCTGGGTGACCGCCGAATATGCGATGCTCCCGCGCGCCACCTCCGAACGCTCCCAGCGCGAATCCATCAAGGGCAAGGTCTCGGGACGCACCCAGGAGATCTCCCGACTCATCGGCCGTTCCCTTCGAGCGATCATCGACGTGTCCGCGCTCGGCGAGAACACGATCGTCCTCGACTGTGATGTGTTGCGCGCAGACGGAGGCACCCGCACCGCTTCCGTGACCGGCGCCTATGTCGCCCTCGCCGAGGCCGTGCGCTGGGGCAGCGAGAAGGGGATCATCACGGCGAAGCCGGGACTCAAGGTCCTCACTGATTCCGTTTCCGCGATCTCCGTCGGCATTGTCGAAGGCACCGTCATGCTCGACCTTCCTTATGAGGAGGATGTGCGGGCCCAGACCGATATGAACATCGTCCAGACCGGTTCGGGCGACTTCATCGAGGTTCAGGGCACGGCCGAACATGCCCCCTTCAACCGAGATGAGCTCGCTGAGCTCCTCGATTACGCCTCGATCGGCAACGCCCAGCTCGCAGATCTTCAAAAGCGTTGCCTCCAGGCGCCCGCAGGGGAGAAGGTCACCCTCTGATGAGCGAGGACTCGGCCCGGTCCTGTCTGAAACCGCGCCTCGTATTTGCGACCGGGAATGCACACAAGATCAGCGAACTCGAAGCGATTCTCGCCCCCGCGTGGCAGGGCTACGCGCCCGGAACGATCGCGCGCATGTCCGATTTCAATGCGCCCGCTCCCCTTGAGGATGGCGCCACTTTCGAGGAGAACTCGCTGATCAAAGCGCGCGCCCTCGTTGAATTCACAGGCCTGCCCGCGCTCGCCGACGACTCGGGGATCTGCGTTGACATCATGGGCGGAGCGCCTGGGATCTTCTCGGCGCGTTGGTGCGGTGCTCATGGGGATGATGCGGCGAACCTGGATCTGCTGCTCGCACAGCTCGCGGACGTTCCCGCGGCGCATCGAGGCGCAGCTTTCGTGTCCGCTGCGGCTCTCGTGCTGCCCGATGGGCGTGAGTTCGTCGAACGCGGCGAGGTGCGGGGCACCCTCATAAGAGAGCGCCGCGGCGAAGGCGGTTTCGGCTACGATCCGATCTTCGTCCCCGAGGGCTACTCGCGCACGAGCGCTGAACTCAGTCCCGAGGAGAAGAACGCGATCAGCCACCGGGGCAAGGCCTTCCGCGCCCTGCTCCCGGCGATCATTGAGGTCTTGAAAGGCAAGTGAGCTCCCCTGTGGGGCTCTGCTCCCCTGTGGGGCTCTCCTTGCTTTCAGCGGGCGACGAGGGCCCCGTAGATGGGCCGGTCCATGCAGAACTGCACGGCGTCGCTGGGCTGGCGGCGTTCTCTTGTGAGGGAGGCGTGAAGGCGGGCGAAGAGACGACGAATGGTGGCCGACATCGGATTCTCCTGAGTGTGCATGGGTGTCGCAGCAGGCGTTCGCGGCGCGCCCCACTGTGCGCCGCCTGCGACTCTTCCAGTGTGAACTACCCTCGCCTATAGCACAATTGCATTACTCTTCAATGAAGATTCAGTTTTTCTTCACTGAGGAAACGCCGTGCTCATCGATCCTCGCCGACTCTCCCACCTCCTCGCCGTCCACCGCCACGGCGGTGTCGTCGCCGCCGCCGATGTCCTCGGCCTCACCCCCTCGGCCGTCTCCCAGCAGATCCGCAAACTCGAAGAGGAAGTCGGCCTGCCCCTCGTGGAGCGCACCCCTCAAGGCGCCCGCATCACCCCCGCCGGTCACATCCTCGTCGCCGGTGCACAAAGGATCGAAAACGAGCTGAGCGAAATCGCCCACGATCTTCGCCCCATGAGTGGCGCAGTCACCGGCACCCTCGGGATCGGCGCATTCCAAACAGTGATCCGCTCCGTCCTCCTGCCCCTCACCGCTGAACTCTCCACGACCCTGCCCGGCGTTGAAGTGCACATCAAAGAGACAGATGAGGCCGATGGCATGGGTGACCTGAGAGCGGGCCGCATCGACCTGCTCATGCTCGAACGCGACACTGCGCCCGGCACACCACCCACGGGCTTTTCCGATACCGCGTTCATCGACGAACCCTGGGTACTCCTCAGCCCCGAGAACGCCCCGCGCGTGCAAACCGAACGCGATCTCGCGAAAGTCCAGTGGCTCCGGCTCGCCCCCCAGACAATCGGCTATCACGCGATGCAAAGGATCGCCTCCTCGATCCCCCAGGCGCATTGGGTGCCCTACGAATACATCAACTACGAGGCCGCCCACGCCCTCGTCAGAGCCGGATGCGGCTCCACAATTCTGCCTTCGATGGCGGTACGAGGAATCCCCCTGGACGGCATGCGCATCACCCGGCTCCCGGGATTCGGATTCAGAAGGATCCTCGTGCGACATCGCAAGGGTGAGGACCGGGAGAACAGCGCAACCGGACAGGTCCTCACCGCATTATTCGCCTGGGTCGCCCAACACCACGAGGACTGGCGCAAGGCCACCGGCTGAAGAGCCGTTCGCACTCGCTCCTGGCTGGGAGGAAGTCACTGTCCGACTGTGAAAACCTTTTGAGACATCGCAAAATCGAGGGGACCGGCCCAGTGCTCACGCAATTCAGCTTCGACGACCTTCAGATCCGTCCACGGCTGAATATGCGTCGCGACAAGGTGAGCAACTCCGGCCCTCGCTGCCAAACGGCCCGCGCGCACACCATCCATGTGAATACCACGAACCGTATCCGCACGGGTGAAGCCGACCTCCGTGAGTAAAAGATCCACGCCCCGAGCCCCCTCGAGGATCGCCGGAGCCTCATCCGTGTCGCCGGTGAAGAACATCGACACGGTCTCCGAAGGGGAAGAATCCGAAGGCCCCACGATGCGCGTCCCAAAAGACTCCACCGTGTGGATTCCCGGGAAGGGAGTGAGAGTCATCGGTCCGATGCGATAACTCTGCCCCGCACGAACAGTGCGAATGTCGAACTCACCCTCGTAAGTGTCGGGCAGGCGCGTCCCATCGATCTGGCGAATCCTCTCCAAAGTACCCACCGGGCCCGCCAAAGGCAGCGGCTCAAGATCAGAGCCCGGCCCCCAACGGCGGAACACCTGCAAAGAGATGATGTCGCCCATGTGATCGGCATGAGTATGCGAAAGGACAAGGGCGTCGATCAGCCGAGGGTCGATATGACGCCACAAGGCCCCGAAGGAACCGGGCCCCATTTCCAGGACGATCGACCAGGTCCGAAGCTCACCGGTAAGAGGATCAAGCCCAGGGCATTGGACGAGATAGCAGGATGCCGGAGATACGGGGCCCGACATCGACCCCGTCGCTCCAATGATCGTCAGGCGCATCAGGCTCGCGCCCCCGCGTCGACGCTGATCTCCTGAACGCGAGCAACCTCGGGACCGAGGAAACGGCGCGCCAAACGCGGGAAGTTCTCCGACTCCCCGGTGGTGAGGAACTCGTGGGAGGGCCCTTGACCTGGGGCCCAGGGGGCGTGCAAGAGGCCCCGGTCGATCAATTCGTTGTAGGCGACATTCGCGGTCGCCTCAGAAGAGGTGACGAGGGAGACCCTCTCCCCCATGATCCGGCCGATCACACCGGTGAGCAGCGGATAATGCGTGCACCCGAGGATCAAGGTGTCGACCTCTGCCTCTTTCAAGGGCTGCAAGTATTCGCGGGCCACTGCTTCGAGTTCAGCTCCCATGGTGATTCCGCGTTCAACGAATTCAACGAATCTCGGGCACGCCTGCTGGACGACAGTCAGCCCGGGAACCGCGCCGAGAGCGTTCTTATACGCCTCGGATTGGATCGTTGCGAAAGTGCCGATCACGCCGATCCTGTGGTTGTGAGTCGTGGCGACCGCCTGACGTGCAGCAGGGGTGATGACCTCGATCACCGGGATGTGCGCGTCGATCCAATACCTCTCGCGGGCATCCGAAAGGGCCGCCGCAGTCGCAGTATTGCAAGCGATGACCAGGGCTTTCACTCCGCGCGAGGCCAACTCGTCCAAGCAGGCGAGGGTGTAGCGGCGCACCTCCGCGATCGGCCTTGGACCATAAGGCGTATGAGCCGTATCCCCCAGATAGAGGATCTGCTCATCTGGGAGTTTATCCATGATGGCGCGCGCAACCGTAAGACCCCCGAGCCCGGAGTCGAAAATACCGATCGGCGCATTCTCCATGCTTCCCGACCCTAGCCGTGCACCCCCGAAGAATTCAGCGCCGAAATCAGTGAATCCTGCCACCAGGTGAGAATCAGATAGAACACCGAGGCCGCCTGCTCGCGGCTGCCATCAAGCGCGCGGCCAGCCAATTCCTCAATTCTTGCGACATCCGCATCCGTTTCGAGCTTCAACTCCCCCGCCAAGCCGAGACGAACATCATTGAGCGCCGCAAGCCACTCCCACACCTCATCGGCTGGGATCACGAGCTCCGCGCACTCACTGCGCTCAGCGCGTTCAATCCTTCCCGCGACCTGGCGAAGGCGTGAGGACTTCTCCGCCCGAAGGAAATCCTCCGTCAAAGCCCGCAAACTCGAAGCATCCTCAGGATCCAGACTCATCGCGGGAAGTAAATACTCCAAGGCGCGCTCTTCGGGGGCCTCTCGCCCCGTCTCCAAATCCGTTGCCGCCAAAAGGAAGGAATTCATCTCCGCAGGCTCATCAAGGACGACGAGGATCTCACGCATGAGGCGAACGATCAAGGTCGAATATGGAGGCTCAATACACGCGCAATACGCCCCGTCCTCGTATCTGAAACGACCAATCATCGCCGAATTATCCCGATCATCTTTCCGCTTCCAATGTTGCGCGCAGACCATAGCCGTGCATGGCAACGACATCGGCCTCCATGCGCTCGCGCATTCCCGTGGACACCACGGCGCGACCCCGCTCGTGAACCTCCAGCATGAGGCGCGTCGCCTTTTCACTCGAATAACCGAAGTGTCGCTGAAACACGCTCGTCACATAGCCCATGAGGTTGATCGGGTCATCCCAGACGACGGTGTGCCACGAGGCGGACAGGGCGGGAATCGTCCTCGTATCCTCCTTCGGGATCATCGTCACACTCGACATACGTTCCAGACTAGGCAAGGAATCTCACGATCGCTGAAGTTTCGCCACTTCAAGCGCGCCCGATCGCGATACCGTGAGCATATGCCAGCTTCAATCTCCACATCATTGCTCACCGACATGTACGAACTCACCATGTTCGACGCCGCCCTCAAAGCCGGGACCGCTTGGAGGACATCCACCTTCGAAGTCTTCGGACGCCGTCTTCCCGCCACCCGTCGTTTCGGTGTCGTCGCAGGTATTGGTCGTATCCTCGAAGCCCTCGAGCGTTTCGAATTCGAACCCGAACAAATCGATTGGCTCCACGAACACAAAATCGTCTCCGATGATGCCCTCGACTATCTCAAAGATTTCCGTTTCTCAGGAGATATGCTCGGCTACGCGGAAGGCGAATGCTATTTCCCCGGCTCCCCCCTCCTGACCGTACGCGGCACCTTCGCCGAATGCACAATGCTTGAGACCCTGCTCTTGTCGATCCTCAACTACGATTGTGCGATCGCATCGGCAGCCTCGCGCATGACGATCGCCGCCCATGGGCGCCCCTGCATGGACATGGGGGCGCGGCGCGGTCATGAGCGCGCCGCCGTCTCCGCCGCTCGCGCCGCCATCATCGGTGGTTTCGCCGGAACCTCCGACCTGGAAGCCTCGAAACGCTACGGCCTGCGCGCCATCGGCACTGCCGCCCACTCCTTCACTCTGCTCCACGATTCCGAACGCGAAGCCTTCGACGCTCAGATCGCATTGCTCGGCCCGGATACGACCCTGCTCGTCGACACCTACGACGTCGAACAGGGGGTCATCAACGCCGTCGAAGCCGCGCGCGCAGCCGGGGGCGAGCTCGGCGCGGTCCGCCTCGACTCAGGAGACCTCGTCGCTTCGGCCTTCAAGGTCCGCGGTCAGCTCGACGCCCTGGGGGCGACGAGCACGAAGATCACCGTGACCAACGACCTCGACGAGTACGCGATCGCTGCCCTCGGCGCCGCTCCGATCAACTCCTACGGGGTCGGCACGAAGCTCGTCACCGGATCGGGTGTGCCGACCGCCGCCCTCGTGTACAAGCTCGTCCAAAGGGAGGATGCGAGCGGCGCCCAGATTCCCGTCGCGAAGAAATCCGAATCGAAGTCGACCGTCGGCGGACGCAAGTTCGCGGGCCGTGTCCTCGACGAGGAAGGCTACGCGGCCGAAGAGGTCCTCATCGTCACCGACTCTCAAGAGGCGGCCACTAAGGAGTTCGCGAAGATCGGCGCCCGTCCCCTCCAGATCCCCCTCATCACGGGCGGTGAAATCCACTCCGAACTGTGGGGCCCCGACGCTTTGGAGAAAGCCCAGGCACACCACGTGCGTTCACGCAATGAGCTCCCCTACCAGGCGTGGAGGCTCTCCGAAGGAGATGCAGCAATCCCGACCCGCTACATCACGCTCTAAGACGCGCTATTTACGGCCAACGAACCACTGACGCAGCAAAGCGATACGCGCTTCGATCTGCTCAGTGGTGGCCTGCGCGATCTCGGGGCCCCCACATCGGTTCCGAAGCTGGGAGTGCACCATGGCGTGAGTGTCACCGGAGCGGCGCGACCAGGAGGCCACGAGGTGTTGAAGCTCTTTGCGCTTCGCCGCACGGACCCGGTGATCGGAAATACCTGAATTCGCTTCACGTTGACGGGCCGCAGACTTCTGTTTGCGGGCAGAGGCCGCCTGTTCGGCCTGGCGGGCCCTGAGCAGCGTCGTCACCTGTTCCGCATCCAAGAGCCCGGGGATGCCCAAGTACTCCTGCTCTTCTTCGGAGCCGACCTCGGCGCCCTGGCCCCAGGCGGCCCCATCGAAGAGGACCCCGTCAAACTCAGCGTCCGCTCCGAGAACTTCGAAGCCTTTGAGGAGTTCACCTGAAGCCTTCTCCTCACGATTCGCCTCCGCCACCATCGCATCTTCTGGATTCCACATGGAATCCTCACCCTCGGGCTTGGGCCGGTCGAGAGCATGGTCGCGTTCGAGCTCCATCTGGCCGGCGAGATCCAAAAGGGGAAGGACGGAGGGGATGAACACCGTCGCAGTCTCCCCGCGCCGACGCACACGAACAAAACGACCGACCGCCTGTGCGAAGAACAAAGAAGTCGACGTGTTCGTCGCATACACACCCACACACAGGCGCGGAACGTCCACGCCCTCGGACACCATGCGGACCGCGACCATCCACTTGTCATCGCCTTCACGGAAAGCATCAATGCGGTCTGAAGCGTCGGCGTCATCGGAAAGAACCACCGTCGCCGAACGTCCCGTGATGTCGCGCAGATGACGGGCGTAGGCGCGGGCCTGAGTCTGATCCGATGCGATGACCAAGCCGCCAGCGTCCGGGACCTGTCGACGCACCTCCTCGAGGCGCAGATCGGCGGCACGCAAAACCGCCGGGATCCACTCGCCTTTCGGGTCGAGGGCGGTCC
The DNA here is from genome assembly GCF_016405145.1 of Schaalia cardiffensis. Classification (GTDB taxonomy): domain Bacteria; phylum Actinomycetota; class Actinomycetes; order Actinomycetales; family Actinomycetaceae; genus Pauljensenia; species Pauljensenia cardiffensis. The sequence goes on along the minus strand of NZ_JAEKIA010000007.1, from coordinate 117,618 downwards.
TCCACGCCTGCTTCATCATGTCCTTGGTGAGGGGCTCACCCAAGCGGGCGCTCATCTCATCGCCCGAGCTCGTCCGCCAGGACATCTGCCCCGAATACGACATGAAGAGCACCGGACGGACGACGCTCTCTCGTAGGGCGTCGCCGTATCCGTAAGTGAAGTCCGCCTTCGAGCGGCGGATCCCATCAGCATCTTCCTCGTAGCGGACGAAGGGGATCGGCGAAGTGTCCGAGCGGAAGGGGGTGCCCGTCAGGGCCAGGCGGCGCTTGGCGTCAGTGAATGCCTCGCGCACACCATCACCCCAGGACAGGGCATCTCCCGCATGGTGGATTTCGTCGAGGATGACGAGGGTCGGATAGGCGCGGGTCCTGGCCGCATGCACCGGAGGATTCGCCGCGACCTGCGCATATGTGACGGCAACCCCGTCGTAGTGGGAACCGGCTCGGCCCTGAGAGTTTGTAAAGGCCGGGTCGATGTGAATGCCGACCCGGGCTGCGGCATCCGCCCACTGGCCCTTCAAATGCTCTGTCGGACACACGACCGTGAGCTTGTCCACGATCCCCGCGCCCATGAGTTCAAGCGCGATCCTCAAAGCGAAAGTTGTCTTCCCCGCTCCGGGGGTCGCGACCGCAAGGAAATCACGCGGCTCTTGGCTCATGTACTGACGCAAAGCCGCAGCCTGCCAGGCGCGCAAAGCGCCCTCGGCGCCTCGTCTGGCACGCTTTGAGGACGAGAGCGACAGGTGGTGAGCTGTGGAAGCGCGGGATGGGAAGTGTCGATCCTGCGCTGCAGTCACTGTCCAGAGCCTCCCGAAGATCCCTTGCCCGATCCCCCATCCGAGAAGGGCCAGTTGCGACCATTGCGTCCCATTGAATCCCGCAGTTCCTTACACGTCGGGCACACCGGATATTTCGAGGCATCCCGCGAGGGGATCCACACTTTTCCACACAAGGCGACGACCGGTTGGCCCGTCACCATCGAAGAATTGGCCTTATCGCGGCGCACGAAATGGGCGAAGCGGTCACCATCGCCCGGGGCTTTCTCTTTTTCGACCTCGGTCCGTTCAAGCAGTCCCGTCGAGGAGTGGGTCGAGGGCCCTGCGGGGGAGGTCGGGGCTCCCGGTCGGGTCGGTTCATCGAGGGCGTCAGGCATGCTCCCCATTGTAGGCCGAAGCATGAGCGTCTTCCTCGCACACAAGAATCCGGGGGTGGGCTCAGTGTCCACCCCCGGATCTTCAAGCCTCAGAGCCGATTCACTTCTTGGCGACGGCCTTCTTGAGGGTGGAGCCTGCGGAGAGCTTCACGCCGAAGCCCGCGGGGATCTGGATCTCTTCGCGGGTGCGGGGGTTGCGGCCGGTGCGGGCGGCACGCTCGACGCGCTCGACGGAGAACAGACCAGTGACCTTGACGGCCTCACCCTTGGCGAGGGACTCGACGAGAACATCCTGGAAAGCGCCGAGGGCGGCATCCGCCTCAACCTTGGTCAGATTGGCGCGCTCAGCGATCTGGGCCACAAGCTCAGTGCGATTCACGGACATGGAGGAACCTCATTCCTTCGTACAAAGCCATCACTATGACGGCCATCGAGGGACACACTACGAAAACATCGCGGGATTGTCAGGTTCTGGGCGCGTTTTTCCCGATATCTCACGATTTTTCGCCCCTTCTCCCCGCTCTTCGGAGCACTCTTTGCGAGATGCATCACCCGATTACAGATCTTCAGTCCAAAGGGGAGACGATTGAGGTGCCCATCACAACCTCTTTCAGGAGATCTCATGGCTCTTGGACGAAGCGCGGGGGCCACCACCCCCGACCACCGTCATCCCGTCGATCAGGTGCCCCCCGCCGGCAAGCTCGCCATCCTCGGTATCCAGCATGTTCTCGCCTTCTACGCGGGCGCCGTCGTCGTTCCCCTCGTCATCGCATCCGCCCTCGGCCTCGATGAGCAGACCCTTGTGCACCTCATCAACGCCGATCTTTTCACCTGTGGTATCGCGACGATCATCCAGTCCGCGGGCCTGGGCCCGAAGATCGGCGTGAAGCTCCCCCTCATCCAGGGAGTCACCTTCACCGCAGTCTCCCCTCTCATCGCGATCGGAATCGGAGCGACCCCCGCGGGGGCCGACCCGAAGACCGGCCTTGCCACCATGTACGGCTCAATCATCGCCGCTGGTCTCGCAACCTTCCTCATCGCCCCCTATTTCGCAAAGCTTTTGCGTTTCTTCCCACCGGTCGTCACCGGCACTCTCCTCACGGTCATGGGCATCACCCTGATCGCAGTGTCTGCGGGCGACATCGTCTCCCTCGCGAGCTACGCACCCGAGGGCGCCGACCTTGGGGCCCTGACCTTGAAGGGCCTCGCCTACGCAATGGGGACCCTCGCGATCATCGTCGCGATCCAGAAGATCTTCAAAGGCTTCATGTCGACGATCTCCGTCCTCCTCGGCCTTGTCGTCATGACGATCATCGCTTTCATCCTCAAGGATGCGTCCTTCAGTAATGTCGCGCAGTCCTCATGGGTCGGCATCACCTCCCCCTTCTTCTTCGGCCTGCCGAAGTTCTCAGTCGCGGCGATCATCTCAATGCTCATCGTCATGGCCGTCACCGCTGTTGAAACCACTGGCGATGTCTTCGCCACCGGGGAGGTCGTCGGCAAGCGCATCACCCCGGAACACGTGGCCAGGGCCCTTCGCGCGGACGGCCTGTCCACCCTCCTGGGCGGTGTCCTCAACTCCTTCCCCTACACCTGTTTCGCGCAAAACGTCGGGCTCGTGCGCCTCACCCGAGTCAAGTCCCGTTGGGTCGTCACCGCGGCCGGAGTCATCATGATTATCCTCGGTCTGCTCCCGAAAGCCGGTGCGATCGTCGCCTCGATCCCCGCTCCCGTGATCGGCGGCGCCTCCCTCGCGATGTTCGCGAATGTCGCGGTCGTCGGCATTCAAACCCTCGGCAAAGTGGATATGCGCGACAACCGTAACGCCGTGATCGTTTCGACTTCCGTGGGCCTCGCGATGCTCGTCACCCTCAAGCCTGAGATCGCGACCATGGTTCCCTCCTGGCTGCAAATCATCTTCGGCTCGGGCGTCACGATCGGTGCTCTGAGCGCCTTCATCCTCAACCTCTTGTTCTTCCACCTCGGCAAGCAGCAGGGCCCTGATGTTGCGCTCGTCGACGGTCGCGCCGTGTCCATTGACGAGGTCAACGCCATGGAGCGCGATGTCTTCATCCAGGCTTTCTCCGGGATGTACGAGGGCGCGACCTGGCCCGTGGAGCGCGCCTGGGAGCAGCGCCCCTTCGCGGATGCCACTGAGCTTCGCCGCGCTTTTGAGGACGAGGTGCTCGTCGCCTCGCTCGAAGAGCAGGAAGCCCTCATCGCCGCTTACTCCGATATTGCCGAGCTTGCCGCGGGCAAGGGCGATGAGCGCGCGAACCAGGACACTGCCGCCCTTGGACTCGGTGAATTCGACGACAAGGAGCTTGAGGATCTCACAGCCGCTTCAGCGGCGTATCGCGAGAAATTCCACCGTCCCCTCGTCGTATGCGTCACGAACCTTGCCGACCGTGAACACCTCATCGCCTCCGCATGGAAGCGCGTCGAGACCTCGAAGGCCCGTGAAGCCCGATTCGCTTTGGGCGAGGTGATCGACATCGCGGATGAACGCTTCACACAGCTCGTCGCCGATGCGAATCCGATCCGTACCGCGTGGGCGCGCAAGATGGATCAAGTCGACTGAACTCGCGCTTTACACATTCAGGGGCAGGCCTTGTGGCCTGCCCCTGAATGCATCCCATCAACACAGTGCGAGTTCTTCCGAAGAGTCTCCTCAAAAACTATCCCTCGGCGTTGACGCCCCCTTGTGGGCCGTTCGCCGTATTCCTTTGTGATGGGAATAAAGTTAATGGCCCCTCCTTCAAGGACCATCGATTGAAGCTAGGAATTCCCTGAGAATTTCAGTCGGTGATCGAACGGCGTTGGAAGAAGGCCGCGAGGGCCGAACCGGAGACGTTGTGCCACACGGAGAAGACCGCGCCCGGGACTGCCGCCTCGGGAGTGAAGTAGGTGGCACCCAGGGTCGCAGCGAGGCCGGAGTTTTGCATGCCGACCTCGATGGCGGTTGTACGAGCGGCTTTCTCCCCGACCTTGAGGCCCTTCGCAGCGAAGTAGCCGAGAGCCAGGCCCAGGCCGTTGTGCACAATGACAACCGCGAGGACGACGAGGCCAGCGCTGAGGATTCGCGTAGATGAAGCACCCACTAGGGCGATCACCGCATAGGAGATACCGAAAACGGAGATCCACGGCAGGGCCGGGAGGATCACTTCGACGAGCTTGGGGAGGAAGCTGCGCAACAGCAGGCCGAGGACGACCGGGATGAAGACGATCATCATGATGGACTTCGCCATCGCCACCGCATCGACCGGCATGTACTGTCCGGCGAGGTACTTCGTGAGGATCGGGGTGACGAGGGGCGAGAGCAGGGTCGACACTGCAGTCATCGCAACCGAGAGGGCGACATCGCCCTTCGCGAGGTAGGCGACCACATTCGAAGCGGTTCCACCGGGAGCGCAGCCCACGAGGATCACACCGACCGCGAGCGCCGGGTCCAAGCGGAACGCCCAGGTCACGGCAAGAGCGGCGAGGGGCATGATGATGTATTGCGCGAGGACGCCCACAAAAATCGGCCAGGGGCGACGGGCGATCACACCAAAATCCGGGGGCGTGAGAGTCAGCCCCATGCCGAACATAATGACCATGAGTGCATAGTTCACGCCCTTGACGAGCGGTGCGGTCTGGGCGGGGAAGAGGAGCCCCCCGATGAGGGCCCCCAGGATGATCAAAGGGAAGACAGTGACGGCGATTTTCGCCGAGCGGTCCTCGCGTTTCGAGGACGAATCGCTTGAAGCGGACAGAGTCGTCGTGTTCTGGTCAATGGTCATTGTTCGATTCTCACATGGGCTCTTCGGGGCGACCAGTCCTTTATCGCGCATCGGACGCATCTTTCAAGCGCGCACCCGCATCCACGTAGAGTCATCACTATGACGATTCCTTCTGTTTCTTCGTCCTCTTCCCCCGCCGCCCGCAAGGCCCGCAGCCGGAGGCGCACATTGACGAAGAAGGGCTGGATCCCCGATCAGCACGGCGCCTGGCCGATGGCGATTCTGCCTCCCCTGCTCGGGATCGGAGCAGCTGGACCCCATCCCATTCATCTGCTCCTCATGAGCGCCTGGCTCAGTGCTTTCGGCGCCTTCCACGCCCTCGAACTGTATTGGAAGAGCCCCAAGCGCAGGCGGGGCGCTGTGCGTCCTGCCCTTGCCTCCTGGTGTGGCCTCACCGTTCTTTTCGGTGTTCCGCTCCTTGTCGTACAGCCCGGATTCTTGGCTTGGGCCCCGTATTTCGCGCCCCTCGCCCTCATCGCTTTGATTGAGGTAGTGCGCGGGAAGGAACGGGCGATCCTCACGCGGGTGACGAGTGTGGGTGCGGCGGCGCTCATGACTCCGGTCGCAGCCGCACGCGGCCTCATCGCCCCTCTTTCCCCCGATCTGACTCAAGCGTGGGTTCTTGGCACGATCCTCGGCGCCTACTTCATTGGCACGATTCCGCTGGTGCGCTCCCTGATCCGTGGCCGCAAGGAGATGCGTTGGATCATTGGATCGATCCTCTGGCATCTCGTGTCCTTCATTGGCGTTGCCATCGCTTTCATGAAGGGCAGCGTCGTCCTCGTCCTCGTGATTGTGTGGGTCGCACTGACTCTTCGGGCGGGGGCGATGCCGCTGTTGCAGCGGCGGGGCTTTGCTCTTACTCCCATGAGGATTGGTCTTGGGGAGATGGTCTGGAGCTTGCTCGTCACGGTGTGCCTGCTCGCCTCGGTGTGAGTTGAGGCGAGGCCGGGTATGAGTTGAGGCGCGGGTGGGGCGCTACTCGGCTTCGAAGATCCGGCCTTTGAAGGTGAGCACCAGCACGCCGACAAGGATGATCGGAATGGCGATGCTCGCAACCGCAAGAGCGATGAGGGCGAGCCACTGATAGAGGGCTCCGGGCAGAGCTTCGGCACTCACGAGGGAGGCGACGGCGAGGGCGGCCACGGGGAAGGTGTAGGCGAGGTAGGGCAGGGCGAAGGGGATCTCAAGGAGCTTCTTCGCTTGGAAGCCGATGAGCAGGGCGAACATCCAGGCGATCGACAAGAGAATGCGGCTCAGGGCGTCGTCGGATTCGTGTCCCAGGCGCGACCATGCGACCAGGGCGACGGCGGGCGGGGCGACCATGATCGCGTAGGTCGGCATGAGCTTGGCGGGGATGCCCTTATCGTGCATGAGGAGACGCTCAATGATGAGGGTAAGGAAAACACCCCAGAAGACCATTCCGACGCCGAAGGAGAACCACGCGAGGTCCATATTGCCGATCTGCGGGGCTGCCAGTGGGGTGATGACATTGCCGACGATGGGGATCAACCACGCAGGAGTAATGTTCGTGCTCGTGATGTCGGGGCGCATCGACCATGCTGTGAGGACGAGGGCCGTGGCGAGCAGGTGCCCGAGTGCGCCCACCCACCACATGATGCTGGCCAGGCCGGGGGCGACATCCGCGCCTGCGGTTGCCAGAACAAGGGTCGCGATGGTGATCGTCGGGACGAAGGGCATGCGCATCTTGTGGGAGAGTTCGGCCCGCGCCGCCTTGGGGTGCAGCGCCCACTTCGCAAGATAGGCGCACAGGACGAGGACGTAGAGGGATGCGGCAATGGCGAGGATGAGGAGGGAGGGCCATGTGGGCAGCTCCCATAGGTGTGCGGCTCTCTTCCATGCGAGGGAGAGGGCACCCACCCCCATCACGGAAGCGAAGACGGTTACGGGCATGTGGGCGAGCGATCGTTGAGATGCCGTCATTGAGGTTCCTCTCGGCGCGATTGCCTGGTCTGAAGGAGCAAAAACATAGGAAGCATATACCCCCTGGGGTATTTCTTTGTTTGCTGCCCTGGAAAGGAGAGGAAGGTCAAGGCGGAGCACTCGACTCCTCTTGGCATTCGAAACGGCTCCCCGCCCTCAGCAATAATGTTCCCCATCCGTCCCCGCTCCCCCAAGCCCGAATCACTAGGGAGGCCCCATGCCCGGCGAACGCTTCGCCCGACTCGAACTCCTCCTCGGCACCGAAGGCCTGAACTCGCTGACAAAGGCGAGAGTAATGGTCCTCGGCCTGGGCGGCGTCGGCTCGAGCTGCGCTGAAGCACTCGCACGCGGCGGGATCGGCTCCCTCGTCCTCCTCGACCGCGACATCATCGAAGAATCGAATATCAATCGACAAAAACTCGCCTTCACCTCGACCCTCGGACGTGAAAAAGCCGAAGTCATGGCCCAGATCGTCGCCGATATCAACCCCGAGTGCACGGTCTTCGCGACACGGACCTACCTGGATTCGCGCACACTCGAACAGACCCTGGACCGATTGCCCAGGCCCGACTACGTTCTCGACTGCATCGACACCCTCACTCAAAAACTCGGGATCGCCCGCTGGTGCGCGAAGGAGAGGATTCCTCTGATCTCCTCAATGGGCGCGGCCAACAAATTCGACCCGACACAGCTCCACTTCTGCGAAGTCCAAGAGTCACGCCACTGCCATCTCGCCCGCGCGATGCGCCGCGAATGCCGCCACCGGGGGATCGCAGACCTCGAAGTCCTCAGCTCCCAAGAAGCACACCCCAGCTTCATCGCCCCGAAGAGCTGGGATGCGAACGCGAAGCTCGGGTCGATGAGCTATATGCCGCCGATCATGGGGCAGATGCTCGCCGGACAAGTCATTAAAAGACTCGCCGGTCTGAGCCCCATGCCCACACCCCCGCGCCTCGTCGATTCTTGGAGGGGCACGCCGTGTTCTCGAGGCTAGACACCCACTACCATTTCGATTTCATTGACGAGGGCGAGCGCCTCCCCTTCCTGCGCGCCTGCACGAAACGCGGGCTCCGGCTCGTCGCCCAAACGCTCCTACCCTCTTACTTCCACGAGGACCTGGAATGGGCGGCCAACGCCCGCCGTGATGCGGGCGCCAACTCAGGCGCAAGTGCCGACGAGGGCGACGAGGTGTACTGGCCGGCGTGGTCGCTTGGCCTGCACCCCTGGTATATCGAAGAGGCGCACATCGGCGAAGAGCTCAAACTCTTCGGCTCCGGCCTTGAAAAGACTCGCCTCATTGGCGAGGTCGGGCTGGATTTCGCGCCCAGGCGATTAAAGGCTGTGCCCGCACAACTGCAAGTCGAGGTGTTTTCCGAGGTTGTGACAATGAGCTGCGAGGCGGCAGTTCGCGGGGGCGTTCACGGAGAGGAGACTCAAAAGTCGAGCCCTCTGCCCCATGTCCTCTCAATTCACGCGGTTCGAGCCGCCAGCACCGCCCTCGATCTCCTGGAAGGATCCGACGCCCTCGGACGTGGGCTCGTTCCCGTGTTCCATCGTTTCTCGGGCACGAGTGATGATCTGACGCGCCTGATCCGCATGGGCGGGTATATCTCCATCAACCCGGCGATGCTCACGTCGAAACGCGGGCGAGCCTACATCCGACAGGTGCCCGAAGAACGCCTCCTTGTGGAAACGGACCTGCCTGCTGTTTCAGGGGCGTCGAAGGAGAGGGAGGGTGAAGCGAAAAGCGGCGAGCGCCACGGCGAAGACCTCGATGAGACCCTCAACCGAATCCTCACCTCTGTTGAGGAGCTGAGGAAAAAGGACCTTCGTGAGGTTCTGGAGAAGACCCAGGCGAGGTTGTACGGAGGGTTTTAAGTAGCGCTGTTGCTCACTCGAAGCTGAGAGAATCCACGAGCTGCTGGAGGTCGTGCGCGGTGAAGCCACGGAAGTATGTCGAGTGGGTTCGTTTCACTGTCTCAAGCGAGTCAGACCCGACGAGGACAATGTCGATTTCGGGCCTATCGTGGTAGCGCAACTCAGCCTCCCGGTATGCGCGGGCCGCGACATCTCCATCTGTGCCATACGAGCGAGACGATAGAAGTTTGTCTTCCTTACGGTCATAGATGAGGAGGAAGTGCTCAATGACATTAGAGTTCTTCGTCATCAGTGTTCCTCCTGCTCCAGTTGACCCCCACCCAGCATAGCCAGGACTCTGCTTCGCCAGTAACCGAACTCCTTGACATCTTCATCGACGAGCTCATAGCGCCCATCCATATGCTGATGAACCCTGGAAAGACATTTCCCGAACTCTTGCACGGCAGACTCACCGACATCTTGTTTGTAGTTCAGTCCTGTCATCTGCGATAGCGATTCTACGAGTTGAGCCCACTCATGCATCCTCTGCGTGCGCAACTGCACTTCAATGAGACGCTCATCTCGTTTGACGATGACGTGGACCGCGCGATACCCAGAAGCGCGAGGATGATTGATATAATCCGACTCTCGAACGATCTGCTTGCCCCAACGATATTCTATTCGCTCCCGTATCCGATAAATGTTGGGGATGTTGTTGTCACTGATGACGATCCGACAGCCGCCAATGTCACCCATGCGTGACAGATCCAGGCCCTTCTCCCGGTAGGTGAGCTTCTCAACGATCGTCTCCATTCGCTTGAGACGCTGACTCACCTCCGCCTCAATGCCCTCTGTGGCGAGGAAGCTACGAAGCCCATTGTTCACTTTCAGGAGAGGATCAGCGAATGTTCTCCGATACTCTGCGATCACCTCAAGCGCAGCCAAACGCTCTTGTTCACTTACTTTGCCCTGCGTGAAAGCCCGCAGAGTTGACCCCGCTTTGCGGACCTGCGACTTCGATGGTGCTGGCACGATGGCCTCCTCATATTCACACATGGGCGAGAGCTGGGCCTTTGCCCCTCCCCTGAGGCGTTCCCCAATCACACCTAGTATCGCTGAGCTTGCCCCGCTGTGACACCGGCAAGCCGCCCATCGGCGGTGTAGGTTATCATTCGCTGAACACTCCAGCGCATCGTGCGATATCTGCTACGAGATGCGAGGGGCCTGAAATCCTTGGATTGGCAAGGGAAAGCCCCAGAACCGTGCGGTTCTGGGGCTTCTAGAGTGGAGATGGGGGGAATCGAACCCCCGTCCGACGGCCGACCCCGAGGTCTTCTCCGGGCGCATCCTGCTGTTTATTTCTCAGCCCCTGACGTCATGCAGGCCTGCTGCCAGTAAGCTCAGTCGATTGAGTGTCGGAACGGACCCACCGACATGGTCCGCACCCAGTGGCCTCCTGAACGACGCCAGACACCAGGCTGGAGGCACCACCTGGGCTGACGGACTAAAGGTTCACGCGGCAATCAGGCGGCGAGAACGTAGTCGGTGCGGTTCTGTTCGGCACCTATTGGTTTGCACGCAGCGTTAGCGAGTTGAGCGCGCGTTCTCGGCCCGCTTCCCCTCGATCGACGACCGCCGTCGAAACCGATCATCCCCTATTGAGTTCATCAACTCACCGACCATCGAAATGATCGGACGTTACAGCGTATCCCCCAGTGTCAGGAAAAATCAAGAACTAACAATGAGCGGGAAAGGACGCGAGGCTTGAAGACATTCAGCGCCTCGGCTCTAGGAGTCCAGGGCCGCCCTCGTCCCCTTCTGAGCCCCTTCAACAGCCCCGCTTGTGTCTCCCTCTTCTGCTCCGTCCCCGTCTTCTGTCCTGGCCCCGTCTTCTGTCCCGCCCTCGTCGCCCGCGAAGGAGGAGGCGCCCACGCGCATTGCGACAAGAGCTTCTCCGCTCGGCGCCTGAGAACCGCCAGCGGGTTCGATCGTCACAAAGATCTCGTCGCCGTCCTCGGGCATAAGATCAATGAACGCGAAGTCCATCCCTCTGCTCGGCGAATACACACCCGCCGAACGCACTCCTTGCGCATCGCGGACCCACACCTGCAAAACCTTCGTCGAACTCGGCTCTGTCATGCCCTCGCTCATCTGGGAAGGCAAGGTGACAGCGGCCTTGCCCATCTCGCTCGACCAGGTGAGGGTTGCGATGTGCCCATCGGGCATTGTGTCAGTGGAGCGCTCAACGTCCTGACTCTGGTTGAGCATCGCATAAGAGTGCTCCTGAGACATGTCAGTGATCGCGCTCGCCCGCCCGATCCCGATCCCTACGACGAGCAGTGCGGCGGCTGCAGTGGTCCGCACTAGCCAAGGGCGAAGCCTATTGCGGAGAGGAAGGACTTGAGCAAGGGGCTCCTGTTCGCCCCTAGCCTTTCCTCCCGTTGACGAGGACGAGGAGCGTATATCCGATGACACCGTGGCCAGAGCCTCTTCTGAGATTTGTTCGACTTCGTCGAGCCTCGCGAAGAGAGCCTCTTTGAAACCGGCAGAAGGCTCAAGCGGAGCGAGTGAAGAGCCGAGGATACCGGCGAGCTCCATGTCAACGGCCTCACACTCGAAGCCCTCGACCTCATCGGGGTCGACGGGTTCATGACGATTGGCGTTCATCGCCCACCTCCCATGATCATTCCCAGTCGTGCGACGCCGTCGCGGATTCGTGTTTTCACAGTACCGAGCGGAGTATTCATCTGTTCGGCGATCTGTCGATGCGTGAGCCCCGTGAAGTAGGCGAGCTCGATTGTGGTCTTGTGCGGCTCTCCAAGGGCTTCGAGAGCATCTCGAACCTCCTTCGCCACGATGGACGTCTCGACGGCTTCTGCAGTCACATCGAAGGGCAGATCCTCATCAGGTCTGCGCTCCTCGCGCCTGCGGGCCGCCTCTGAGCTGCGGACCCTGTCGATCGCCCGCCGCCTCGTCATGGTGACGAGCCACGCCCTCGCACTCCCCTTTGAAGGGTCAAATGCGCCCGCTGTGCGCCATACTTCCAGGAGTGTCTCTTGGAGGATCTCCTCGGCCTGTGCTCGATCCACGAGGATTGACACGGCGAGCGCCAGGAGACGCGAAACCCATCGTCCGTAAAGGACTTCGAATGCATCGCGGTCCCCTGTCTTGATGAGTGCGAGAAGCTCCTCGTCCGTCGTTTCCGGGTTCTTCACGCGCCAATCTTAAGCGGCGCGCCCCCGTGCACACAGACGAGGAGATTTTTCTCCTTCTTCACCCGAAGGTGAAGGAGTAGAGCGCCAAGCCCGCAGGCACCTCGAGTTCGAGGATCCCCTCGCCCGACTCGGGCATATCAACGAGGGTCATCGAATTCGGGGCGCCCTCGATCTCGAGGCTCTTGCGTTCGCCGTCGAGTGTCCAGGTGAGAACCCCGCTTCCGGAAATCACCAAGTCAACGCGTTTCCCTTTGTAATGGAGACGGAGTTTGCCTCCCTCCCCCTCCTCGGAAGGCGTGATCGACTCCCCTGAAACATTCCATTTGCCTTCAAGGGCGAAGAAGTGGGTGGCGAGTTTGTCCGGGAAGGCGTACTCGCCTTCACCTGCAAGGAGGCGCCCCCTCGCGGAGGGAGTTCCCTGGTGGCGCTCGGCACGCAGCGCACCGAGGTAGGTTTCAGGTGTACGGTCATTCGCAAGATTCGTTTCCGGCTCATTCTTGGCGAATACCGGAGCGGGAAGATTCACATCCGGGTCCGCCTCCTTGAGGAGAGTTCGGATCTGATTCTCTGTTGCACCCTCCCCTCCTTCGCCGAAACGGATCGCTCTCACTGTGCCTGAAGCGTCCGACAAGTAATGGGCGGGCCAGTAGTGATTATCGAAGTTCGTCCAGGTCACCAGGTCCGAGTCGAGGGCGACCGGGTAAGTGATGCCCAGCTTCTTCGTTCCTGCTTCAACATTCTCAGCAACTTTCTCGAAGGCGTATTCGGGGGCGTGTACGCCGATGACCTGCAGACCGGAATCCTTGTAGGTCTGGTAAAGCTTCTCAATGCCGGGCACTGAGCGTTGACAGTTGATGCACGAGTACGCCCAAAAGTCGATCAGGGTCACTCCCCGAGTGATCTCCTCTTGAGCAATCGCCCCAGCATCGGGAGTGTTGATCCACCCTTTGATCCCCTCGACTTTGGGAAGAGGACCACAATCCGCCAATCCTTCGGCACCGGGAACGCAGCGAGATGAAGAACCGTTGAGAGCTTCGTCGGTGCGTTGCTGGAGGCTCGAAGAGTAGTCGGGCAGGGCTCGTTGGATTGCAGCGGGAGCCCCCGTCACGATGCCGAGAGCCAGCGCGATCATTGCAATGCCTGCGATGGAGCGGATCTGGCGCTGATGGGAGCGGAAAGCTGCGATCCTTTCAGTGAGACGACGACCCGCGAGAGCGAAGAAAAGCAAGGGGATCGCGGTACCGAGGGCAAAAGAGAAAGCGAGGACGAGAGTCTCAGGCCCGATCCTTCCAGTGGTGCCCGCAACGGAAACGGCCGCGAGAACCGGGCCAGCACAGGGAACATAGGCCGCGCCGAGGACGATTCCCAGCAAAAGGCCGTTCGAGGGCTTCTTCTGTCCTGTCGAACGACCGAAGCGCAGGAAGGGCTTTTCCAAAACCTCCATGACCCGTGGGACCAGCATGCCGATGCCGATCACAGTGAGGAGAACAACGCCCGTCCACTGAATGAAGCTCTGCGGTAAATGCAGGAGCGAAAGCAGCGCGGATCCAAGAAGAGTGAAGAAGGTGAAGGAGACGACAAGTCCCGCGACCACCAAGTAAGGGCGCCATTTCGAAGCTTCACTTTGGGGTTCAGATTTGGGAGCCAAAGGGCCTGCGATCTGGATCGTAGGGCGCGCTGATTGGGCACCTCCCGATAAGAAGATCACGGGGAGCACGGGGAGGATGCACGGCGAGATTCCCGTAATGAATCCGCCGAGCAATCCGATGAGGGCGACACTGAGCACGAGTCCACCTTTCATTCGACGACACCCCTGGTTCGAGGCCGAGCCGCTGGCGGATGGGATTCAACACACCCACAAGAAGTGGTCTTCCTCACACTCCTTGTTGCAATCCGAGCCCCTGTGGACTCCGAATCTCTCGTGGCAGCCGCTCGAAGGCTGTTGAGAATCATTGATCATCGAAAGGTTTCCCCATGCTCCCCAAGCTCGCAGCTTCCGCCCTCGTCATCTCAGTCGCAGCCCTCGGTCTGAGTGCATGCTCGAATTCCTCCAATGGCGATGCCATGAAGGACCCGGCTTCGACGAATCAGCAGATGAAGGACTCGGGCTCAGGCGACGCCATGAAGGACGGCGACAAGATGAAAGATGGCGACGCCATGAAGGACGGCGACAAGATGAAAGATGGCGACGGCATGAAGGATGGCGACAAGATGAAAGACGGCGGCTCCATGTCTGAGGACTCAAAGGATTCAATGAAGAAGTGACCTTTGAGTGACAAACATGAGGGCCGGAATCGGAAGAACCCGATTCCGGCCCTTCAGGCTTCGCCAAGTTCTGAGTCTTCTCTGCCCGATCTGTGTTCGTCATTATCGCACCTGTGCGCGTGCGACCACAGGACACCGGTGAAGTGAGACAGGGCGAGCCAGCCGCCGATGAGAGAAAGGGCGCGCAGCGGACGCATCCGATGAGGCACCCCCGCCGCTTCGAGCGAACGAAGAGCGTGGAAGAATTGCGGCAAGACCACGGTCGGCGAGGTCGCCACTCCCGTGGCATAGCCCTTGGTCAGGGCCGCCGCAGCGAGGTGGCCGAAACCGTGCAGCCCGTATACCCATTGGAAGTCCTGGTAGAGCCTTCCGCGCCCGCGAGTGCGTATCCCATTGGCGACGGCTCCAGCACACAGCGCCCCCATCGTGACGATAGCGGCATTCACATGTCCCTGATCAATCGCGCCTACTCGCGAGGGAAGGGGGATCGATGATGGCAGGGCATCCAATGTGCGTCGAAGGGAAGGGACCAGGGTGAGGAGCTCCTCCCCATCATTGGCGGCGAAGGACACGGCGAGCGACAAGGGGACGAGCCATCGTTTCCTGCCGCTGAGACAACCAGTCATCGCCGCCGCTCCCCTCAGCGCTGGGGGCGCTTGGTGTAGCGGCGCATCGCGCGTTCGGCCTCGCGCTTGTCTTGCTTCTCGCGCAGGGCCTGGCGCTTATCCCATTCCTGTTTGCCCTTCGCCAGGGCGATCTCAATCTTCGCACGTCCGCCGATGAAGTAGAGCTCAAGCGGGACAACCGTGTACCCCTTCGCGCTCACCTTCTGCTCGATGCGCAGAATCTCGGACTTGTGGAGCAACAGTTTGCGTTTACGAGTCGGAGCATGATTCGTCCACGAACCTTGTGCATACATGGGAATATTCGCCCCATACAGCCAGGCTTCACCATTCTTCGCTTCGACCCAGGCATCAACCAGTGAAGCCCTGCCCATGCGCAGTGCTTTCACCTCGGTGCCTGTGAGGACGATTCCCGCCTCCCAGGTCTCCTCAATGAGATAGTCGTGCCGCGCCTTCTTATTTCGGGCGATGGTCTTCTTAGCGTCTGACGCGGCCTTTCGACGCTCGCCCTCGGTCGTCTTTTGCTTCTTCCACTCCTTGGGCACAGCGCCCCCTCTCACTTTCCGTTTCACAGCACCCAGGATCGGCACATACCCCCGGTCCCAGAGCCGATCGATCACCCCTCGACGAGAGCGATCAGGCCGCCCAGTTTAGCGCTGACTCACAGATACCCCATCGGGTCAACATTCACGCCGTTTTGCAAAATACCGAAATGCAGGTGGCATCCCGTCGCATACCCGGTCATCCCGACCTCGCCGAGAATGGTGCCCGCAGAAACCGATTGGCCGGCAGACACGTAGATCGCCTGCATGTGCAGATACTCGGAAATAACAGAGTTACCTCCGACGATCCCGTGACTGACATCAACGTAGTTGCCCGCTGAATAGTCAGAGCCCACATGCGAGACAACCCCATCAGCCGCAGCAAACACCGGTTCACCGCATTGCGCGGCCAGATCCACTCCGGAATGGTACTTCTCATAGCCGAGGACGGGGTGGAAGCGCCAACCGAAAGGCGAAGTGATGACCATCGACTGGGGCAGCACCGGATTCGTAAAGCCCGCAGAGGAAACGTAGTAGCGGCCGTTCGAACGGTTCTCCGCGTCAATCTGTTGCAGGCGCGCGGTGCGCTCCTCATAATCGGCCTGAGCCTGGGCGAGCTGAGCATCGAGCTCACTCTTCTTCGAATCCCACTCGGCCTGTTTCACCTGAGCCTCAGCCTTCGCCCTCTCAAGCTCTTCAAGTCCCGCCTGCGCTTGTGCTTCCGCAGTCTTCGCATCATCGAGGGACCTGGCTGCCTGGTCCTCCAAAGCGGCAATACGATCAGTGATCGCCTGCTGGCGTCCG
Organism: Schaalia cardiffensis; assembly: GCF_016405145.1. GTDB lineage: Bacteria > Actinomycetota > Actinomycetes > Actinomycetales > Actinomycetaceae > Pauljensenia > Pauljensenia cardiffensis. The sequence continues at coordinate 101,434 of NZ_JAEKIA010000007.1, read as the reverse complement.
AGCTGGGTGCGCTGAGTCGTCTGGATATCGATTGCGGCATTCAAGGCCTGGGACTGGGTCCTCGCCATTGCATCGGCCGCGGAGGCTCGCTGGTCGATCGTCTCCGTGCCGGACTTCGTCAAAGCGAGGACCACAGCTGAACTTGATCCGTTTTGATACATGCGTCGAGCCAGGTCGCCGATTGCATCATTGGCGTCCTGCTGACGGGCTTGAGCCTGAGCGACCTCCTCATTCAAGGCGTCTTGTTGTCCCCTCGCTGCGGTGAGCTGTCCAAGGGCGATCTCATGCTCACGATTCGCCGTGTCCCTTCGCGCCGTGGCCTCTTCGACGGCCTGCTGCGCCACGGGGATCTTCTCATTCGCCGCAGTGAGGTCAAGGAAGACCTGTGCGAGATTCGCATCAATATCCTCGATCTCCGATTCCAGGGCATCCACTCGCGCTGCAGCCTGTTCTTGGGCTTCGGCGACCTCTTCGCGCGACTCCTCGGCCAGTGCGGGAGAGGCGGCCTGGGTCAGGGCGAGGCCGAAGAGGGCCAAAGAAACGACGGCAAGGCGCTGTGCCCGAACAAAACGAGGATTCACCGACTTCATGTCACACCTTCGTGTACTTAGCGAGGGACACCGCGGAGGCGATAAGTGCCAAGAGGACCGCGGCAAGAATGAGGAGCGGCGTCATGATCCACACTTCACGAACGCCAATGAAACGCGTCCATTGGAAGGCAGGCTGCAACCAGCCCTGCACCAGGAACACCACAAAAGCGAAAAGGGAGGCGACCGCGAGCAGCGCCCCCGTAACGGCGGCGAGCGCACCCTCGATCATGAAGGGCGCTTGGATGAACAGATTCGATGCACCCACGTAGCGCATGATCTGCGTTTCCTGCTCACGACTCATCGCCGACAATCGGATCGTCGTGGAGATGAGGAGGATCGCCGCAACGATCATCACCGCGCCGAGGCCGAGGGCGAGCAGGCGGGCCGCGTCGATCACTTTGAACAGGGGCTCAATGATTTCACGCTGATCCTTGACCTCGGATACTCCCGCGACTCCGGAGAACTCCTCTTTGATGATCGAATACTGCTCCGGGTCGACGAGCTTGACGCGGAAGGACACCTGCATCATGTCCGCACTCGTCCACTGGCCGATCGTCGAGTCCCCGTAGAGCCTTTTGAAGTTCTCGTAGGCCTCTTCCTTCGACTCCTCGTAAACCTCTTTCACATAGGGCTGCATTTCAGGCGATTTGAGTTTGGCCCTCACCTGGGAGATCTGCTCTGTATTCGCCTCAGAACCATTGCAGGAAGGATTGCCATCATTGATGGCGCACATGTAGATCGAGACCTCGATCTTGTCGTACCACTCGGACTTCATGTGCATGACCTGCATCTGAGACAGGCCCGCGACCCCCACGAAAAGGAGGGAAACGAAGGTGACGAGGATGACGGCGACGGACATCGCCCGGTTGCGTGAAAGGCCCTTACCGACCTCGGAAAGAATGAATCGGAGTTTCATCTGCTCACCTCGCCGCCCCGTAGACGCCGCGCGACTGGTCGCGCACAACCTCGCCGCCATGCAACTCGATGACGCGTTTGCGCAGCTGATTCACGATCTCAGCATCATGCGTCGCCATGACGACTGTCGTTCCCTGACGGTTGATCCGATCCAAGAGTCGCATGATCCCCAAAGACGTCTCAGGATCGAGGTTTCCGGTGGGCTCATCCGCGAGGAGGAGCTCGGGACGGTTCACCATCGCACGGGCGATCGCAACACGCTGTTCTTCGCCGCCAGAGAGCTCATGCGGAAGGCGCTTCTCCTTGCCGGCCAGATCCACGAGCTCCAGCGCCTCGGGAACAGCCGAGCGGATCTGATGCTTGGACTTACCGATCACTTGCATCGCAAGAGCGACATTCTCGTACACCGTCTTAGAGGGAAGGAGGCGGAAGTCCTGGAAAACCGTGCCGATCTGACGGCGCAGCTTCGGCACCGACCAATTGGAGATCTTCGAAACATCTTGTCCGAGGACCCACACTTTCCCGGATGTCGCTTTGATCTCGCGCATCACGAGCTGCAGGAAGGTCGACTTGCCCGAACCGGACTTGCCGACGAGGAACACGAACTCTTCGCGTTCAACTTCCAGGGTGACGCTATCGAGGGCGGGTTTCGCACCTGGCATGTACACCATGGTGACGTCGTCGAATCGAATCATGAGGCCGTCCAGTCGGGTTTATGGTCTGTGCCAGCCTAAGCAGGACCATCCCCGGCGAGGCCCATGACACGCCGCGCGAAGCGGGTGGAGCCTCAGATCCCCCTCCACCTTCACATACAGCTCCGCCCTCGCATACAGCTTGGCCCTCGCGACCCGAAGATGCGGATGGCGAGGGCGGATGCTCGATGCTTTAGTTCTGCGCCTCGTTCTGCTGGTTCTTGCGCCAGCGGATTCCCGCATTGATGAAGCCATCAATATCGCCGTCGAACACCGACTGCGGGTTGCCGGATTCGAACTGGGTGCGCAAGTCCTTCACCATCGTGTAGGGCTGGAGCACGTAGGAGCGCATCTGATCGCCCCAGGAGGCCTTCACATCTCCGGCGAGTTCTTTCTTCTTCGCCTGCTCCTCTTCGTGGCGCAGCACCAAGAGCCGGGATTGGAGGACTCGAAGGGCTGCAGCACGGTTCTGAATCTGCGACTTCTCATCCTGCATCGACACGACAATGCCGGTCGGGATGTGCGTCATGCGCACCGCCGAGTCCGTCGTATTGACGGACTGGCCGCCCGGGCCCGAAGAGCGGAACACGTCAACCTTGAGCTCGCTGTCAGGAATGTCGATGTGATCGGTCGATTCGATGAGCGGAATAACTTCGACCGCGGCGAAGGAGGTCTGGCGGCGCCCCTGATTGTCGAAGGGACTGATGCGCACGAGGCGGTGCGTCCCCGCCTCGACGGAGAGAGTGCCATAAGCGTAGGGGGCCTGCACCTCGAAGGTCGCGGACTTCAAACCGGCCTCTTCGGCGTAGGAGGTGTCCATGACCTTCGTCGCATATCCGTGGCGCTCTGCCCAGCGCAGATACATGCGCAAGAGGATTTCAGCGAAGTCCGCCGCGTCGACTCCGCCCGCGCCCGAGCGGATCGTGATGACGGCATTGCGCTCGTCGTATTCGCCGTCGAGGAGAGTGCGGATCTCAAGGTCGGAGATATCAGCCTTGAGAGCTTCAAGGTCGGCCTCCGCCTCGGCGAGGATCTCTGCGGCCTCCTCGGGATCCTCCCCGGCCATTTCCACCATCGCTTCGAGGTCGTCGATGCGTTCAGACATGCGGATCACGCGGTCGAGCTCGGACTGGCGGTGGCTCAGCGCGGATGTCACCTCCTGCGCGGCGGCAGGGTCGTCCCACAGATCGGGAGCAGTCGCCTTCTTCTCAAGCTCGGCGATCTGCGAGCGCAGGCGTTCGGGCTGCACGACGGCGAGGACATTGTCCATCGTCTGGCGCAGTCCTTGGATCTCTTCTGGGAATTCAATGGCCACGGGCACAGCCTAGTCGATTGACTGAGGAGGCTGTGCCCGTGGCTGAGAGTCGGCTCGAAAATGCTCAGATGAGCCCGTAGCTCACCATCGTGTCCGCGACCTTGACGAAACCGGCCAGGTTCGCGGCGGCGACATAATCGCCTTCAACACCGTACTCGTCGGCGGTTTCAATGGCGGTGTGGTGAATGTTCACCATGATCTGGTGCAGCTTGGAGTCGGTCTCGTCGAAGCTCCATTGGGTGCGCCCGGAGTTCTGCTGCATTTCAAGGGCGGAGGTTGCCACACCGCCCGCATTCGAGGCCTTGCCGGGAGCGTACGCAACGCCCGCGGCCTGCAGGGCTTCGATCGCGTCGGGGGTCGTCGGCATATTCGCACCCTCTGCGACAAGGGTGACGCCATTGGCGATCAGGGATTTCGCCCCTTCGAGGGGCAACTCGTTCTGAGTGGCGCAGGGAAGGGCGATATCACAGGGGACATCCCAGATGGAGCCGGAGGAAATGAATCGTGCGTCTGTGCGCTGTTCGACGTAGTCGGAGACTCGTCCTCGGCGCACTTCCTTAATCTCCTTCAAGAGTTCGAGGTCGATGCCGGCCTCGTCAACGATGTAGCCGGAGGAGTCGGACACGGCGAGGACGGTGGCGCCGAGCTGCTGGGCCTTCTCACTCGCATAAATCGCAACATTGCCCGAACCGGAGACTACGACCTTCTTGCCGTCGAAGGATGTGGAGCGGGTCTTGAGCATTTCCTCAGCGAAGTAGACGAGGCCGTAGCCGGTCGCTTCCGTGCGGGCGAAGGAACCGCCCCAGTCGAGGCCCTTGCCGGTGATGACCCCCGCGTCGAAACGGTTCGCGAGGCGCTTGTACTGGCCGAAGAGGTAGCCGATCTCGCGCCCGCCCACGCCGATGTCACCGGCGGGAACGTCGGTGTCGGGGCCGATATGGCGGGAAAGCTCAGTCATGAAGGATTGGCAAAAGCGCATGATCTCCGCATCGGACTTGCCTTTCGGGTCGAAGTCGGAGCCGCCCTTGCCGCCGCCGATGGGCAGACCGGTCAGAGCATTTTTGAAGACCTGCTCGAAGCCGAGGAACTTAATGATGGACAGGTTCACCGAGGGGTGGAAGCGCAATCCGCCCTTATAGGGGCCGATGGCCGAGTTGAATTGGACGCGAAACCCTCGGTTCACGTGGATGCGCTTGGCGTCGTCGGCCCAGGGGACGCGGAAGATGATCTGGCGCTCGGGTTCGACGATACGGTCAAAAATCGCAAGATCCGCGTATTCGGGCTTCTTCTCAACAAGAGGCGCGATCGTGAGGAGAACCTCGTAGACGGCCTGGTGGAACTCATTTTGCCCGGGGTTGTGATCGAGCACGGCCTGGTACACAGGGCGAAGAGTGTCGGACAGACGATTCACATCAAGGTTGCTCATGCCTTGAATATTGTCAGGAGCGATCCACTTCTTTGAGCCCCATCCCGCATATTGACCCAACTTGTGAGAAATTTGACCCCCAAAGCCCCAAGTTTTACCTTTCCACCACGTGCGTTTTACTTTCGCGACTCCTTTTGCCTTCAAAGTAAAGACAAGTCAAGAGACGTGCATCCTCATCACTGAGCCGCCCCCACCCTGGCATTCGACCACTGAGTGAGCACCGGCCCCACAGAACCAGCGATCACCTGAGGAACAATGGGCAGGCGCGCCCTCGTTGTGAGCTGAACACGCACACTATCCCCCTCGCGTTCAAGATCGAGAAGCTCAACACCATCCCCGACATCACAAGTGGATGCCCCCAGGGAAGACAAGGCCTCCTGAGCGACATTCCACGATTCCTTCTCCGACACATTCAAAGAGAGCGCGCCCTCCTGATTGAAGTAGCTCAGAGAGTCCACAATCCCTGCAGTCGCCGCCGCGACACGATCCGCACACGCCAAGAGGCGACGATCCTCAATCGAAACCGCAGTGATCGCTGAGGAGATGAACACGAAAACGGCGACGATGAATAGGCTCGCCCCCATGAGCAGGCCAATGCGGCCCTCTTCACGATCCGAGGATCGTCCTGCGCACGAGGATTCTCCTCCTTCCTGGAAAAGAGAACAGCGCGATTCACCCATCGAGTCTCACCCCATCCACGAGGGACACCGCAGTGACCGATATGGGCATGCAGACTCGCTCTCCGAGCCAAGCGGGAAGGAGAGGCAGAGGAATCGAAGTCGAGACCGTCACTGACACGTCCCTGAGCTCGCCAGAACACTGCCTGCATCCGATTTCGGTCGAGGGCGTAGAGGGCACATGAAAGTCAGCGAAAGCCAATTCGACTTGCGCCAGCGCCGTCGCCTGGTCCTCCGGGTGATCCGCGAGGACGCGAGCGGCCTCGCGGGCCCCGCCCTCGGCCGCGAAAAGACCCGCCTGCACCTGGGCGAGGGCGAGGATCGCATAGATCAAGGGGACGAGGAGGATGACGCTCAAACCGATGAACTCCACCACGGCTTCGCCCGACTCCTCGCGTACAAGGGCCCTAGCCGAGCGCTTCACCTGTGAGAAGAACCGAAGCATCACTCCTCCTCGACCAGCGCTGAACCCGAAGCACGCAACCAGGAGGGACCGAGGTTCACCAGCAGTGGAAGATCCGCCTTCACCGTGACCACCAGGACGCTCCTACCTCCGAGGGCTTCGCGCGAAGTCGAAACCTCGTAGTGGCGGGCACCCACAAGCCCATCGAGGAGGGCTTCGGTCCGTTCCACGGCCTCAGCGTCCTGCGCTTCGAGGAGAGCACCGCGCCTCGCGCCTTCGCTCGCGGCCGCAATCACCATGTTCCTCGTGTGCAGGGCGAAGGCGAATTGCAAGAGCGCGAGGACGAGGAAGAGGACGAGCCCCTGAACGAGGACATAGGAAACAACCTCGGAGCCCTCTTCGTGCTCGAGCCCTGTCGTGTCAGATTGAAGAGAGGGAATCCATCGCATGGTTGAAAATCTCCACGAGCCTTTGGGAGGCAACCCCCCAGATCAGGACCACAAGGGCCGCTGTCATCAAGGTGATGAGCACCCAGCCGGGCACGTCGCCGCGCTCCGCGTCTCCTCTTGGGCGCAAAGCGTCCTTCGCGCTCGCAAGCCAGGCGAGCATCGTGATTCTCAGTTGATCCATGTGTGATCTCCTTCGTGACGGACATGCAGGTGTCGGGGATGTTGAGGAATGGGGAAAGCCGGTGAGTCTCGGCCAGCGAGCCCTCATGGCGTCAGACTCAGGGCCATGAGCCCCGGGTAGAGGGCGAAAACAATAGTGACCGGCAAGATCAAGAACACGACGGGCACGAGCATTGCGATCTCACGTTTCCCACCCTCTTCCATGAGGCTTTGGCGGGCGGCCTCGCGGATGTCCTTTGCCTGATCATGCAAAACCCTCGCCAAAGGAGAGCCGCGTTCGATTGCGGTGACGAGGGTGTGACACAGGCGGTCCAAGGGCGCAGAGTCGTTTCGCTCCGCCAATTCGAGCAGTGCCCTCGACGAGGGTGTTCCCAGTCTGATCTGCGAAGTCGTTCTTTCGATCTCCTCAGACAAGTCGCTGCGTGAAATCCGGGCGATCCTTTCAAGCGCGGCGGGAATGGACTCGCCCGCCCCGACCGCGAGTGCGAGGAGTTCCGAAGCGTCGGGCACTTGAGCGTCGATGCGTCTTTGTCGGGCGCGTGCCTTCACGCCAAGTCGCTGATCCCAGGCCGCCGCCCCGACAAGGGCGCCGAAGGCAATGAGGATGAGGACGAGGACGAGTCCGCCTTTGCCCTTTGACATGGCGAGGGGCGTTCCGATTGCGAGGCAGAGGATCATCCCTGTGATCGCGGCGATCGCCTGGTGGAGTCTAAAGGCAGGCAGGTCCGCTTCTTTTCCCAGGAGGATCAGACGTCGGCGCACCGATGTCGATGTTGAGCCGATCGCTTCGAGGAGGGAGGTGACAAAAGAGCTCTGAGTAAAACTCAGTGCCCCTTGAGCCGCAGCGGGGCGACCGGCTCTCACCCTCTGAGCGAAAAGCTGCCTTTTCGAAACGCGGGCTGAACGGATCAGGAGGATTCCCACAGACAGAAGGATCCCCACGCCCGCGGGTGCCGCATATTCCAACTCGGGGATCATCGCATCGTCCTCGGATCTGCGGAAAGGCGAGCCACGTACTGCATCGCCAGGTACGCGATGATGCTTACGGCCGCGCCGGACACGAGGACGAGGACACCTCCCGGGGAGTTCCACGTCTTCGCAGCCTGGGGTTGAGCGGAGATCAACATGAGGACAAGCCAGGGGGCGACAACCGCGAGGCGCGCAGCGTTCACTGTCCAGGATTGTCGGGCTTCGAGTTCGCCTCGGATTCTGAGGTCTTCACGTAAAAGAACACCGAGCTCGCGTAAAAGGACAGACAAATCGGCGCCTCCGACCTCGCGGGCCAGGCGAAGAGCTTCAACGATCCGGTCGGCAACGGGGTCGGCGAGCCTGGCTTTCAAACGGGTGAGGGCCACATCGAAACGCCCCTCCGCCCGATAGTCGGCTCCGAAAGCAGCGAAAGCGGGACGCAATTCGAGCGGGCCGGACTCCCCCAGGTCGGAGAGCAGTTCAGGAAGACCAGCTCCGGCGCGCACTCCCGATACCAAGGAGTCGACGACCTCGGGCCAAGCTTCGCGTGCTCGCTTCGCCCTCGTCCGCGAACGGGCGGCGATCATCATCTGCGGGAGTGGGACGGTGATGAGAGCGACAATGAGGGAGACGGCAAGGACCTGCGTCCACGCGAAAACACCCACGAAGACGAGGAGCATTGTCGCGATGGAGAGCGCGATCACTCGGGGGACGCTGAGCCCTTTGACTCTGGCTCGTGTCACCTGATCCGCCCAGGCGAGATACCAGCGGGGCTTGCGCCATGTGAACTTCGGCGAGCCCGTGAATGCGGACATGACGAGGACCCATCCGACTCCCATGAGGAGTCCCACAAGCACTGCACCCATCAGAAAACTCCTCGATCGGTAAGCGCTTGCCCGTTATAGGCGATCGAGGGGACGGGGAATCCGGCCATCGCGAATCGGCCGGCCAGTTCAGCCACTCCCGCGCCGCGCACGATCCGGCCTCGCGATGTGCTCCACAGGGGGGAGACCTCAATGCGATCGCCCTCGACGCGTCCGGGAAGATGGAGGATTTCACCGACACGGCGTCGCCCATCCGCATCGCGCTCCACATGGCACACAAGATCAACACTGGAAGCAAGGGTTGGGACAACGAAGTCGGTCGTGACATTCTCGCCCGCAAGGAGGGGCAGCATCGTGAGTTTGCCCAATGCTTCGCGCGCCGAGTTCGCATGAACGGTCGCCATTCCCGGCACTCCGGCGTTAAGGGCGAGGAGAAGATCAAGGGCCTCCGGGCCCCGGACCTCGCCGACGATCAGACACTCGGGACGCATCCTCAGGGTTTCACGGACCAGGTCCCTCAAGGTCACTTCGCCGCGTCCCTCGATATTGCCCGGCCGGGTCTGCAATGCGACCCCGTCCCGGTTCTTCAATCCCAGTTCGAAGACCTCTTCGCAAGAGATTACGCGCCTCGTCCTCGGCAATTCGCCTGCGAGGGCGCGAAGGAGGGTCGTCTTGCCCGCCTGGGTGGCGCCAGAAACGAGGATCGAAAGGCCCGCACCGACTGCGCAGGTGAGGAAATCCGCCATTTCGGCGTTCAGCATCCCAGCATTGACGAGGTCTTTGAGGCTGCGGGCCTTTTGCACGTGCTTGCGGATGTTCACCGACCAGTGGCGGCCCGCGACCGGCGGGATGACGACGTGGAGGCGCTCGCCGCCTTTGAGCATCGCATCAACAAAGGGGGAAGACAGATCGAGGCGCCTGCCCGAATGGTGCAGCATTCTCTCCACGAGGTCGCGCACCTGCTGATCTGTGAGGATCACCGTCGTCAGCTCCGCCACTCCGTTCTTCGCGACGAATACTTTGGAGGGGGAATTGATCCACAGTTCTTCCACCTCCGGGTCATCAATGAGGGGCTGTAGGGGTCCGAGTCCTGCGACCTGTGCCATGAGTTCTGCGCTGAACTCTTCGCGGGCCGCGGGCGCCATTGGTGGGGAGAGCAGGTCGATTGCTTCATCGACGAGGGCGATGATCTCTTGCGAGGAGCTCGCCGGATCCACGCCGCGCAGGGCAAGACGCTCACGGATCCATTCAACGTGGTCTTCAACCTGAGCTTCAGCCATTCCTCAACTCCACTGCGCTGTGTCCAGAAATGTCCAGAACATGCTCCGCGCGCGAAAAAGCGTGCCCGTAACATGTGGCATTATTCGGAAACTATCAGCGCGAGGAGTGAAGGACAAGGCTCGTCCACGGGCTGTGGATAAGCTGTTCGAAGAGCAAGGGTGAGAACGCCTTCGCTGAGCGCGCGCAATGAGGGGCTCCGAGGGGCTGGATTCGACGCGATTCTTCGCGATTCGTCGCGAGTTTGGGTGACAGGCGACGCGCCGAAGGTGCCTGCGCAGCGGCGACATGTACCGTGGATCTGTGAAGCGTGCGAAGACTCCCCTCGAACTCGCGGCCCTCGCGACTTGTGCCGTCCCCGGATTCCAGATCGTCGCATTGTGCGCACCCCAGTTCTCCGACGAAGTCAGCTCTGTCACTGGAGTCATTGACGCGCGCGGCGACAAGTGGACCGTCACCTGCCCCCACGACAGCGTCGGCGGACTCGACCTCGATGCCGAGTCAGGGGTCCTCGCACGCCTCGCGAAGGCGCGCGATGCGAGAAAACTCCCCTTCGACGTCCCTCGCATCCACGGCATGACTTTCACGCCCCAAGGCGACCGGGTGATCGTCCACCAGAACCTCGGCGGACGCACCATGAACGAAGAGGATTTCGACGACCCGCATATCCTGCCGTCGTCTCTGGGCAAATCCCTCGCGGCGCTGCACAATCTGCCTCCTGTGACCTACACGGGCGTTGACCTACCCGCATATTCGGCGACGGAATGCCGTGACCGCCACTACGCGCTCCTCGACGAAGCTGCTGCGAATGTCCTCATCCCCGCGAACCTGTGGAACCGTTGGGATGCCGCCCTGGAAGAGATATCCCTGTGGCGTTTCGCTCCCGCCCCGATCCATGGTGATCTTCAGGGGAACTCGCTCGTCCTCGACCATTCAGTGGTGCGCGCGATGACGGGGTTTTCTTCCGCTCATGTCGGAGATCCCGCTCAAGACATCGCGTGGATTCTCGCCCAGGCCACTGAAGCCTTCCTCACTCGTTTCCGCGAGGCCTACTCCCAGGAGCGTTCGGTGGTGGATCTTCACCTTTTCACGAGGGCGCAGCTTTTGTCTGAACTCGCGATCATTCGCTGGCTCGTGCACGGATTACACGCCGAGGATTCTTCAATCATCGAGGATGCACGCGACATGCTCACCGATTTGTCGCAGGATCTGGGCGAGGATGAGCTCGTTGCCCGACGATCATATTCCCCGTCTGCCAAGGTGGAAAGCACTGTGCAAGACACCGAAGAAAAAGACGGAATTGATCCTCACAGCGCGCCGACTCAACCCTTGAGCATGTCCGAGCACCCTCAGGCAGTCGAGGATGAAGAGGGCGCCTAATTCCCCTCCCCCTGCTTGTCGAGAGCGTCCATGAGGAGTTTGTCAAGACTCGTGCGCGGATCCAGGCCTGCTTTCTTTTCAAGTTCATCCAACTCCACGACCTCGCCGGAGGAAACGAAAGCGAGAAGCGGACGAACTGAAGATTCCTCTTCATGGACGGCCATCCATGCTGCGCGATACAGGCGGAGCTGGGTCGCGAAATAGCGGAGCCTGTCTCGAGGTGCTCCCCTCGACGCCGACACTCCCGTCTTCCAATCGACGATCACTGTGCGTCCCTGGGCATCAGTGAAAACCGCGTCGATCCGCCCCGTGACACTGATCCCCGCGAGTTCGAGGGCGAAGGGCTCTTCAATGGCCAGAGGCCTGCCGTTTCTCACGATGTCCAATTCGAGAAAGTTCTTCTGCATCCGCTCCAGGCGGGCGCGCCCGTCCTCGTCAAGAGACTCGACTCCGACGATCGGCTCTTCCCAGAGCTCACCACTGGCCTGGTGGAGTTGGCGTTCGGCCCACGCGTGGAAGATCGTGCCAAGAGAGGCATACTCACTGGGCGCCTTGGGCATGGGTCGTCGGATCTGTTCAGCGAAGGCCTGCGGATCGTCGATCAAACGAGACACTGAGGTCGCGGGAACCTGATCCGACCACAGGAGCATCGTGTGCTGCTCCGCATTGAGGCGACGCTCCTCAAGGAGTGCGACGACATCGCGCACACGTGCGGAGTCGCCGAGTTCGGCGAGGATCTCGAAAACCTCGCGCTCTGAGTCCATCTCGGCTCTCACCTGCCGGACCTTGTCGGCCGCCAGAGCGATCGCCCGACGGGAAGGACCCGGCTGAGGCGGGAATGAGGCCCCCTCCTCTTTCACCATGAGTTCCTCGATCAGCTCGCCCTCGGGCTTGGGGGTGATGCAGGAGCCGAGAGCCTCAAGTTCCCCTTCAAGGAGCCTTCGAGTCTGCGCGTCCACTTCACAGCGGCGACCGTTCCCCCAGGAGACGACCCCTGAGTCCAGTGAATCCTGAAGGTCCTTCACGAGGGCCTGCCGTGATTCCTCAAGATAACGGGAAGGCTCACGAGGAGTCTTTGCCTGGTTGATCCACGATCCGACGAGGAGCTCATCGTGCTTCGCGCGAGTAAGGGCGACGTAGGCGAGACGGCGTTCCTCACGCTCCAAGTGGGCGCCGAGCGCCACCTTGTAGCTGCCCTCCAGCCACTTCTTGAAGGCAGTGGAGGGATTTTTCCCGTCCGTGAGATCCATGTCGAATCTGGGCAGATCCTCATAGTCGCCCCGTAGAGGATGAGGGAGTTCACCCGAGTCATTAATCCATCCGGATTGTGCAGGCGCGGGCGCACTCCAGGTGACCGACTTGCCCCTATGAGTGGGAAACTCGGCGTCGCTGAGCCCGGCTATGACGACGCCATCCCATTCGAGGCCTTTCGCCGCGTGGATCGTGAGGATCTGAACGGCATCAGGATCTGCTTCAAGAGCCACCCCCTCCAGACCGTTCTCCTCTTCTTGTGCCGCATCCAACCAGGCGAGTAGACCGAGGAGCGTCGGAGAGGGAGTGGACTGCTCAAAACCTGCGATGACGTCGATGAATGAGTCGAGGGCTTCACGAGATCCAAGGCCGAGGGGATCTGCGATCGCGTCGTCAAGGATCCCCATCGTCCCCATCGCGGACTCAGCGAGTTCAACCAGTCCTCTCCCCCGCATGGCGCGCAAACGCCTGAGCCGCTGGCCCAAAAGTGCGAGACGCTTGGCTCCCGCTTCACTCATTGCAGGGCCTTGAGCCGAGCGTCGCCACCCCGGGGCCGGTGGGTGGTCAACGGCGTCGAGCAGGAGTGCGCTGTGCGGGTCGCGCCCCGCTTCGAGGGCAAGGTGGCGCGCCCAAGCCCCCAGGACCGCTAAATCAGCAGAACCAATGTCCGCACGGACGAGGAGGCGCGCAAGATCCGATGAGGCCTGAACATCCGCGGTGATCGCCAGGGTTGAGCGAAGATCCGCGACCGCAGGCTGGTCGAGGAGGCCACCTAATCCGATGATCTGCGTGGGGATCCCGCGTTCACGCAATTCTCGGTCGATCGCGAGGAAGGGTCTGCGTTTGCGTCCGAGCACCGCGATCGAGTACTTCTCGCCCCTGTGGGCGCTTCGAAGCCCTTCGACATAGTCCGCGATGATCCGCGTCTGTTCCTCCAGGTTCAGCCCGTAGGCGATTGTCACGCGGCCCTCTTCGGCTCCCGGAGACTCTATGAGCACAGGCGACGCAGCCTTATCTGCGCTTTCACGCAGCGGGGCCGCTACCTTGTTCGCAGCGAGGAGGATCCGTCGATCATTACGCCACGCGGTTGACAGGCTGAGGGTCTGATCCTCACGGGCCTCAGCCCCTTGGAAGCGCTCCAAGAAAGACTCCAAAGAGGATGCCGAGGCGCCTCTCCACCCGTAGATCGCCTGATTGGGATCACCGACGGCTGTCACCGGATGATCGTGGAACAGAGTCGATAAGAAGGTCATTTGGATGATGGAGGTGTCTTGGAACTCGTCAAGGAGCACGCACTTGTGCTCGGCCCTGATCTGTTTGACCGCTTCAGGGGATTCGGTGACGATCTTCGTGGCGAGCAGGAGTTGATCGGAGAAGTCCAAAAAACCTTCTTCGCGTTTGCGGCGTTGGAACTCACGGATCGGCTCAAGCAGAGCGAGGCGCTTCTCATTGGCGGCCCGCATCTCACGAATGGTGGTGTTGCCCTCTCCGGCGGCTGAGAGTTCCACGCCGAATTCGTCGAGGAGGATCGCGCCCTCGTCAAGGTCAAGGCCGTGATCGGCGAGCTTTCCCGCCAAAGACAGGGCTTTCTTCGCGGCGTCCACGATCTTCAAGTCGGGGTGGAGAACTCGGGGCCAATTCGCGAGGATCTCGGTCATCATTTGTACTCCGCCCGCTTGTCCGAGCATGCGGAAGTCCGGGTCGAGGCCGATTGCGAGCCCGTGCTCTTGAACGATCCTTTGGGCGAAGGAATTGTAGGTGAGGGCGAGGGGTTCCCCTTCGAGTCTTTCCCTGTCGGTTTCTTCCCACTCGGGCATGTGTGCGAGTGTGTGGAGGCGACGACGTAGGCGCTCGCCCAGTTCACCTGCCGCCTTCTTCGTGAAGGTCAGGCCCAGGATGGACGAGGGGGTGATCTCCTCATGGTTGGCGACCGCCCACAGGACCCGCATCGTCATGGTCTCCGTTTTGCCTGATCCCGCGCCCGCGACGACGAGTAGGGGACGCAAAGGAGATTCAATGATCCTTTCTTGTTCGGGCGTCGGTGATAGTCCGGGGTCAATGGCCTCTTGGATCCTTGCCGCTGAAAGCATGGGGCTCCTCATATCAGTCCACCGTCCTTCGACCATGGGTGTGCGCAGGGCACGAGCGCGTGAAGGGGCACCTTGTACAGCGCTGCTCCTTCGGGCTCGCAGTGAGTGTTGACGCGCGTGCGAGTGTCCCGACTTCTTCGATTCTGCTGAGCCATTGGGCACGCTGCTCCTCATCTAATGGGCCTTGGGACAGGGTCTTAGCCTTCCCATCATCAAGGAGGAAAACGAGCTTCGCGTCGGCGACCTCGTAGCCGAGGGTGCGAAGGGCAAGCTGGTAGACGGCGAGCTGCGGATGGGCTTTCACTTGGGCTTTCCCCACTGCGGCACCGGTCTTGAGGTCCGTGATAACGACGCCTTCTTTCTGCTTTTCGATGCGGTCGAGGCGCCCGGTGATCATGACCTGTCCGATCTGGACGCGGATATTCTTCTCGACCTCAACCTCCTCCTCATGTTGGGCGCAGTAGGCCGCGAAGGCCTGGGCCTTCTTGCGGGCCCTTTCACTAAAGTCGAGTCCTTCCCAGGTGGAGGTGTCAATGTCGAGTTCTGCGAGCTTCGACTCGAGGCGAGTGAGGAGCTCCTCTTCGCGGCCGTGAGGGAGTTCCTCGGCGAGGGCGTGCAGGAGCGTGCCCAAGGATTGGGCGGCTCCACCGCCCCCCTCCGCACCGATCGAGGAGAGGAACCAGCGCAGCGGACAATTCAGGGCCGCTTCAATCCTCGAGGGCGAGAGGTGCACGAGTCCGGAGTTGATCGGCTCATCCGAACTCAAGGGTCCCTCACCGGTCCAGGTATCCGGGTCTGCTGAGCGGATTCCCTCTTTGCTGAGTAGCGCGAGCAGAATGATCGCCGTCTCCTGGTCCTCGGCCTCGTCTTCGCGGGCGGCGGCTCTTCGCAGGTCCGCGACCTGTCCGGCCAGGTTGAGGGGCGCAGGGGCCGGGGTGAGCTGCGGATCGCCCTGATCGGCCGTATCGGCGTGTTGGGCGAGCAAGTGGAAGAAGAGCGAGGGTGCGTCGTTTTCGGCACTGACCGCGCCAATATGCACGACCCGGGTGCATCGCGACAGCGCCGCAGCCAAGAGCCTGCGCTCGTCGTCAAGGACGGCCCTCCTAGCTTGACGAGGATCGTCGAGGAGGACTCGAGCGCCCGAGGCATCCTGCCCGAAACGGCCTGCGCCGAGGTCGGCGAGAAGATCGGCGCGCAAGGCGCGGGTGCGTAAACGCGTATTCGGCCACGCCCCCTCCTGCAGGCCAATGATCGAGACGACCTCGAAATGGGCTCCCATTGCCTGTGCGGGTGTCAGGACTGAGACTCCGGCGGGGCGTGTGGAGACTCGGGCGATCGTATCAACGGGCACCCCCTTATCCAGGAGGTCTTTCGCAAAGTTGGCGGCCGTCTTTCCCGGATTACGCTGCTCCCACACGTCGGCGACGCGCATGAGGGCGACGACGGCGTCGAGCTGGTCGTCGTACCAGTTCGAGTCTTCACCTCTGGCGAGTGCCGCGTCTTTCCACGAGTCCGCAACTCCTGCGGCCTGCCAGATGCGCCACAGCGCCTCCTGGGGGCGTTGACGCCAGGCACCGGCGCGCGCAGCCCAGATCTTCGCAGCAGCGGCCAGGCCCTCTTCGAGGGGGCTCGTCTCTGCCCGAGCAGCGGGCTCGCGTGTGGGACGCAGTTCTGCGCCTTCGAGAAGGTCACGAACTGAAAGGGCCCGGCCGGCTTTCGCCGAGTCCTCACCGCCTTCCTCGTTCTTGTTATTCACGAGGGCGAGGCGGGCGAGCAGACGGTGGACTTCCAAAGCGTCACAGGACACGAGGGGGGAGGCGATGAGGGTGTTCGCGCGAATCGGGTCACGAGCATCATCGGGCGTGGCGATGAGTTCGAGAAGGACCCGGGTACTGGCCTGGGAGGCGAAATCGAAGGCCCTGGATGCCCCGTTGACCGGAACCCCGCCGCGGCGCAGATGACGGGTGAACTCGTGGACAGCCGAAGCGGATCTGACGATCACGGCCTGCTTGTCCCAGGCGACGCCCTCGTGCAGGTGATGGCGCCTCAGAGCATGGGCGATATGGGCTCCGAGCTGGGCGTTCGAACCGCCGAGGTGGGCGATGATTGAGCCTTCGTCATATCGGGCTTCACCCTCACCCTCGCTTCGTGGCTTTTCCACCCCCACCCGGCGGCGCCCGTGGGGGCCGGACTGGGTGATCCCGGAGACCACATCCACAAGAGCCCTGCGTATTCGCGGCGGCTGGGCCTTCACCCCTGCGAGTTCCATGACCTCGGCGTCAATTGTCTTCGCCAGTCTCAGATCCAAGTGGGGCTCGCCGCCGCGGTAACTCGCGACCGCAACATCAGGATCTGCGAAGGCGAGGATTCTGGCCCCCGCCCCTTCAAGGGCTTGCAGGAGGTGGATCGTCGAAGGCGTGCAGTCTTGCAGATCATCCACGATCACAAGATCGGGCACAAGAGGCCCGCATTCGATCCCGACCCCGGGCCCGCGAGTATCCCAATTCTCAATGAGTTCAGCGGCGAGGGTCTGGATGCGGGCCAGATCAACACGCAGCACATCGCGGTGCTCAACCGTGAACTCCGGCGCATCCAGGTAGGCCCGGAGCAGGGCTGCGGCCGCAACCCACTGGGGGAAAGCGAATTCTTTTCCTGCCTCTTCCAGGCTGTTGGCGTCGAGTCCGGCTTCACCGGCGCGGGCGAAAAGATCACGCAGTTCAGCGCGGAAAGCCTCCATTGCGCGCATCTGGGCGGGCATGGATTGGGGCCAGGGGGCGTCGACCTGTTCAATGAGGCGGGCGAGGATCTCGTCGAAGAGTGCGCCCGTCACCAGTTCCACTCCGGCGAGAGGATCCGCACGAGACAGCCTCCACGTCGTCACGATCCGGTGGGCGAAAGACGCGGGGGTCCGCACTGGGCGGACCTCATGAGGGGCGAGCGCTTGGGCCTGAGCGCTCAGACGATCCGCTCGCACCCGGTCCGGCACGAGCAGGAGCACCGATTGCCCCTGCTTCACCCCGGCCTCAAGAGCTGCGAGGGCGCAGGTGGTCCGACCGCTCCCAGGGGCGCCGCGCACCACGAGGGAGCGGTCTTGGCTGGCCTCGACGACTGCTGTTTGAGCATCGTCGAGGGCGGGCAAGTCTGCCCACCCCTCGGGCCTGGGGCGCAGCTCAATGTGGATTTCGCTCATGACGGAATCATCCCAGAGGGCATAGTCATCTGCGGACCCTTAGCATGAGAGCAGTATCGATCCTCATGGAGGCACATATGAACATCATCATCGGGGTGCGCGGTTCGGCCCGCGAACTGGCCATTGACGTCGACTTGGACTTCGACGAGCTCTCCAGCCGCGTCGAAGCCGCCATCCGGGATGGCAGCGTCCTCGACCTCGTCGATTCGAAGAAGGAACGCTACCTTATTCCCGCGAACGCCATCGGCTATGTGCAGATGAGTGAGCAGGCCGAGCGCCGCGTCGGATTCGCGATCGGCTGAGCGAGCACAGCGCGGCTGAGCAGGTTCTCAGCAAGGCCGCAGCCCGGTGCGTCACTGAAAAGGACGCACCGGGCCTTTGCACGAAGTCGGAATCCTGCGGCCCCTCTCGGAAGGAATCCTGTGGGCCTTGCGCTTTTCAGGCCTTGAGGTTGATCTGCGCCATCCGCTCATTGTGGCGCTTCGTCACCAGCGCGGCAATCTCATCAGCCGCATCCGGTTCCTTCGCCAGAGCCGGGTGGGTGAACAAGGTGGCGCGCACGAGGCCGAGAACCTCACCGGCAACTCGGCGCGCCCACAGCGACAGGCGTGCCGCGAGCTGAGGATCCTCACCGATCTGGGGCGCCAGATGATCGCGCTCCCAATCCCCCTGGTTCAGATCCCACACATCCGGGTTCGTATTGAACAAGCCGTGACGCTCATTCACCTCACGTAGGAGATCCCCAATGATGCCGAGGGTGACGTAGGTCTTCACAGAACGCTCCGACCAGGTGCTCGGCCTCGTCCTCGCATCGAGATCATCGTAGAGACCGGAGTACTGTCCTGCGGCCTCATGCAGATCACAACCACGGTGCCCCGCCCAGGTCTCAAGCTGTTCGAACAACTCGAAAGCGCGCGCCGACATGCGAGCATGCTCGATATGCGCCTTGATGTCGGGCGCCTGGTCACCATCCTTCGCGAGCCTCGTCATCGCAGCGAGCGCAGAGAAAGCGAGGAGCCCGACGACTTCAATATCGGTGTCATCAACCGGTGCGTACTCATGTGCCATGCCCCAAGAGTAGCCGCAGCTCGCAGATTTTCCGCCGTTTTTCAGCGCCCCATTCCCAACGGCGGACTCCTCGGCACGCCGCGGATGAGCCCGGGAATCCTCGAGGACGCCCCCTTTGTGAGCACTGGCGGGTGAGTGATTGACCATAGCCTGAGCCCCGGCCCCGCTTCCTGCCCCTACAATCAGGAATGACCACGGCTGCCCGGTCGCCCGAGTTGTGAATCCTGCGTGCGTGAACGCCCCGATATGCGCGATCGGCTGCCACCCCCACCCCGGGAGGACCCGGGAGACAAGGCAGATCGTGACCTCCACGACGCATGAGGGTGCAGACGCGCCCGAATCCACACAGACAGCAAACACTCGGATCGAATACTCCGCCGGAGTCGTCCGCCTCGGAAACATCGTCCCCCTCACCCTCGAGGAGGAGGCGACCCCCGACCTCGTCAACACGGGAGACGAAGACCTAGAGAACAAGACTTTCGCTGACTTTGGCGTCAGCGACCCGGTCGTCGATGCCCTCGAGGATCAGGGGATCGTCCACCCCTTCCCCATCCAGGCGCTCACTCTGCCCCCGGCCCTCGAACGCCACGACATCATCGGACAAGCGAAGACCGGCACGGGTAAGACCCTCGGCTTCGCCATTCCCGTCCTCGAAGATGTCATCGCCCCCGATGAGGATGGCTACGAGGAGCTCCTCAACCCCGGTCACCCGCAGGCGCTCATCATCTTGCCGACCCGTGAACTCACGAAGCAGGTTGCTACTGATCTGCGCGGCGCCGCGAAATACCTGTCGACCCGTATCGTCGACATCTACGGAGGGGTCGCCTTTGAACCGCAGATCGAGGCTCTTGAGCGCGGCGCGGACATCGTCGTGGGCACCCCGGGCCGTCTGATCGACCTTCTGCGCAAAGGGGTCCTGCACCTCAACGGCGTTGAAACAGTCGTCCTCGACGAGGCCGATGAGATGCTTGACCTCGGTTTCTTGCCCGATGTTGAAACCCTACTTTCGAGGGTCCCCTCCTACCGGCATACGATGCTCTTTTCCGCGACGATGCCCGGCCCGGTGGTCGCCCTCGCCCGCAAATTCATGGAGCATCCGACGCATATCCGCGCCCAGGACCCTGAGGATCAGAACCAGACGGTCAACTCCGTCAAACAGGTCATCTACCGGGTTCACGCGATGAACAAGATCGAGGTCGTCGCCCGCATCCTCCAGTCCGAGGGCCGAGGCCGCTCGGTCATCTTCTGCCGGACGAAACGCACGGCCGCGCACCTCGGTGAGGACTTGTCCGCGCGCGGCTTCGCGGTGGGCTCCCTTCACGGCGATCTGGGCCAGGGCGCGCGCGAGCAGGCTCTGCGGGCCTTCCGCAAGGGCAAAGTCGATGTCCTCGTCGCAACGGATGTCGCCGCGCGCGGCATTGACGTCGACGATGTCACTCACGTCATCAACTATCAGTGCCCCGAAGACGAGAAGATCTACATCCACCGCATTGGACGCACAGGCCGCGCCGGCAACTCCGGTACCGCCGTGACCTTCGTGGATTGGGATGATACGCCGCGCTGGTCTCTCATCTCCAAAACCCTGGGTCTGGGAGTGCCCGAGCCTTTGGAGACCTACCACACTTCGGCTCATCTTTTCACCGACCTCAATATCCCCGGGGGGACGACGGGGCGTCTTCCCCGGGCCAAGCGCACCGCCGCCGGACTCAACGCCGAAAAGCTGGAGGATCTGGGCGGGCCCTCTTCGCGTTCGCAGGGGCGCAGGCCGGGCGGCCGGGGTGTCCTGGCGGGCAAGGGCTCGCATCGTCGCCACTGCGGTGAGCGCAACCGTAAGGCGAAGGACGGGGACCGCGAGGCCCGCGCGGGTCAGCATGGCCGTTCGGACCGGGGCACTCGAGGACGAGGCCGGGGCAACCACTCTCAAGCCGGAGTCGAAGCCGCCCCCAAGGCGCCGCGCAAACGGATCCGTCGTCGCAAGCCGCAAGCCTCGGAGTGAGCCGAGCGCATTGATTCCGTGTGTTTGACGGGGCGCGCAAGGACCTGATTCTCGCGCCCCTCAACGGGACATGTGCTCGCCGGGCATCGCGTTCTTTGCGCTGGTGTCAGCCGCGCAGGGCTTTTTCCACCGCTCGGGGCAGGTGCGCCGGACGCTCCCTCTTGCGCAGGAGAAAGTACATTCGCAAACGCGTCCATAAGGACACGCGCACGGCCTCGGGCCACCTTTGCGACACATAGAGAACTGCGTCCGAAACATCCAGACGCCTCGTCGAGTTGCCGACGCGCACCCACAGTTCAGGTGCCCCTTTTCCTTTACTTCCCAGCAGATACACGGGACGGGGCGAAGGGGGAATCGTCACGCGACACACCTCGCCTCCTAGGGGGGCACGAGCAAAATCCAGGATCGGCAAAGCGGCGGCGTTCGTCCCCAAACGTTGGCCCCACATGCCGCGCATCCACAATTCAAAACGGTCCGCGTCAGGGCTTTTCAAAGTCGAGTAATCATTCTCAAGGCCGATCAGCTCGCCCTCGTCGTCAACACCGATCAGTAGTGTGCCGCCCCCGGAGTTGAGGAAAGCGGACACGGTTTTCGCGATGATGGTCTCCATTTCCTCGTCGCGCTTGCCCGTGTGCAGGTTCCAGCGCGCCGAGGACTTGAACTCGCGGGTCTCCGACTCTCCCATGGCGGCGATGTCACTGATGGGGGGCAAGCCCGGGAGGGGGTTGAGGCGGGCGAGAACCACGGCGACGATCACGACGACGAGCGCGGCGACCATGGCAGCGAAACCGATCATCCCGGGCTTCCACAGGTCGCCTGAATCGAAAATCCATCCTGCGAGGAGCAGGCCTCCCCACAGCCCTGCCAATCCCGTCAAGGTCGCCGAGGCCGTGGACATCGTCATGCGGTTCTTCAGCCCTCGGCGCACGGCCAAACCGATGATCCAGGCGATGAGCACCATCACCTGTTGGATGAGCACCATCCAGATCAGGTCTGGGCTGGCCGGGACAAAAGAGGCTTCCACTGTTTCCACAGGGTTCCTTTCGAAGGACTCTCGGCGATGTCGTGTTCACTCCACCATAGGAGCCTGTGGGAATCCTCGACAATCGGCCAGGATTTCCTTGATGCCCGAAACGCCCAGAGTTCAGCTCTGCTCGGGGGCGGGCCCGGGATCTGTGAGTCTCCCGGGCCCGTCTTTGAACAGTCGAATCTCAGCGCAAGGACAGATGGCGGTTGAGCGAGTGGATCCCCCAGCACACCACTGCGATGGACAGGAGTGAAGTTGTCACGATACTCCCCATGCCGATGAATGTCGGGTTCGCTCCGTCTTTGAGTGCTTCGATCAGCTCGGGAAGCATGAACTTCCACGAGAACTCGCCCGTCGTCGTGTCGATGCCGCCGGGCAGCAGGAGCATTCCGAACACTGCGGTGAACTGGTTGGCGAGGTAGAGCAGGATGAAGCCGATGACGGGTGCTCCGAATCCCAGGTGGTTCCACCGGCTCTGCGCGCCAATGCTCATCACGGCGGCAACGGGGAAAACGAGGTTTGCGAGTTGCACGAGGATGGCGACAGTGAGGAGGGTCTTGATCGCCAGCGGCAAGGCGTTCCAGGAGTCGAGAGTTGAGGACAGGAACTCGTTGAAGGAAACACCGTTCATCCAGGCGATCTGCACGAACACTGCACAGCTTGCCGCGATGGCCCAGAAGACGCCGACAAGACCCACGATGTAGGCGAAGATGCTCTTCGCCCAGAAGAGTTGTCCGCCCGTGACCGGCAGGGTGTGGGTGAAGTACCCGGCGTCGCAGTGCATGCTCTTCCAATAGGAGGTCGCTACTTGAAGGAGAACGAGGAGGGGGACCATGGCGATCATCAGGCAGCTCGCCATGAGGAGGAATCCTGAAACAAGGGGGATCTTCAGGGCGGCCAGCCCCAGGCTCACTGCAATGATGAGCACTCCGATTCCTGCGATGAGGGCGAGCTTCGGTGCGAGCGTGCGCGTTTCCTGGCTCAAGAGTGTAGTGAACATCAGCGGTACTCCTTCCTGAACAGAGCATCAAGGGACATGCCACATTCCTCGCGTAGATCGTCGACTGGGGCGGCGCGGTGCACCCGCCCGTCTTTGAGCATGACGACCTCGTCGAGAATGGATTCGACGTCGGAGATCAGGTGGGTGGAAATGAACATGAGCGCGTCCTCGTCGAAGTCTCGCAAGATCCCCTCGAGGATGATGTCGCGGGCAGCGGGGTCGACTCCTGAGATCGGTTCGTCGAGCAGATAGAGGCGCGCCTTTCTGGCCATGGTGAGGCAGATCTGCAGCTTCTCCCCCATGCCCTTCGACATTTCTTTGAGTCTGCGATCGAGGGGGAGGTCGAAGAAGCGGATGGAGGACAGCGCCTTATCGGCGTCGAAGTCCTCGAAGAACCTGGCGTAGAGTTTGACGGCTGCGAGGGGGGTGAGTCGCGAGTCGAGGAAGTCTGTGGAGGGCAGGAATGCGACGTGCCGTTTGGTGTCGACTCCGGGGGCCTTCCCGTCGATGGTGACGGTGCCGCTCCAATCGGCGAGGACGCCTGCGAGGATTTTCAGCAGAGTCGTTTTGCCGCAGCCATTGGGTCCGACGAGGCCGACGATTCGGCCCGGATACACGTCGAAATTGAGGTCGACGAGGGCGGGGCGTCCCCTGTACTCCTTCCCGAGGTGTTCGATGTGGATGATGGGCGCTGATGGTGTCATTGTTCGTCTCCTCCTTCAGCAGAGATGGCAGTCCATCGTGCGGTCAAGAGGCTGATGGCTTCCTCGCGTTCGAGTCCGAGTTGACGGACGGCGCTGATATGAGAGTCAGTGGCCTGGGCGGCGAGTTTGGCTCGCGCCGTGGCGATCGCTTCCGTATCAGTGGTGACGAAGCGCCCTTGGGCGCGTTCAGCGACGGTGAGTCCTTCGGCGTCAAGGCGAGTGAGGGCACGTTGGACGGTATTGGGGTTCACTCCGGCGTCGATGGCGAGTTCGCGGACGCTGGGGATCCTGCTCGAGGGGGCCCATTGGCCTGAGGCGATCTTCTGGCTGAAGGTCTCGACCAATTGGATCCAGATGGGGCGCGAGTCGTCGACGGGCATCCGCCCCTCCTCCCTGTATCACTGTATTAATACACTCATACAATAACGGGGAGCGTCAACTGTGTCAATGGGCTAATACACGCGGGGTTCTCAGATCGACGAAATGCGGCCCTACAGGATCTCTTCATCTTCGAGATCGACGTACTTCTTCTGCTCTGAGGAGGCTTTCAGGGTCGAGGCGTAGTCGGGCACCTCGCGAAGAAGGGCACGATCCGTGCGCCGATACCCATTCGAACTGGGCCGCTTCGGGAACTCCAATGCGGGACGCTCAACATGCTCATAGGGGATCGAATCGAGAAGGTGATGGATCATATTGATCCGGGCCTTGCGCTTGTCCTCCGACTCCACCACGTTCCACGGAGCGATATCGATATCCGTGTGGACGAACATCTCATCTTTCGCCCGCGAATACTCCTCCCAGCGAGTAATGGACTCTAAATCGGTCGGCGAGAGTTTCCATCGACGCATCGGATCCGTCATTCTCGACTTGAAGCGCTTGTACTGTTCCTTGTCGGACACGGAGAACCAATACTTCAAAAGGATGATCCCGTCCTCGACGAGCATGCGTTCGAAGATCGGGCACTGGCGAAGGAAACGACGATGCTCATCGGCAGTGCAATAGCCCATGACATGCTCAACGCCGCCCCGGTTGTACCAGGAACGGTCGAAGAGCTTGATCTCACCAGCCGCTGGCAGGTGGGCGATGTAGCGCTGGAAGAACCACTGGCTCTCTTCGCGTTTGCTCGGTGCAGGCAGGGCGACCACCTGGGCGATCCGGGGGTTGAGGTATTCGGTGACGCGTTTGATCGCACCTCCTTTGCCCGCAGCATCGCGCCCCTCGAAGATGACGACGACTCTGGCGCCGGTGGATTTCACCCATTCCTGCATTTCTACGAGTTCGGCCTGCAGCCGCAGGAGTTCAATCTCATAGAGTTCGCGATCCATCTTCTTCGGCTTCTTCGCCTTCTCCTTAGACATACACCAAGTGTTACACCCCAATTGCCCTGGGCGCAGTCATTCGCGCGAGGTCGAGGAGAGGAAAGCCCCGGTCGAAACGGAGAATCTCAGGTCCGGGGAGGACGGGAGAAAGCTTGGAGGGGAAGACCTTGCGGCCTTCCCCTCCAAGAACGTCAATCAGTCGATCGGCGTTGCTTCAAGCTTCCACACGCCCTCGGCATAATCGCGGATCGTGCGGTCAGAAGAGAAACGACCGGACTTCGTGATATTCACCCAGGTCTTACGGGCCCAGGCTCGCACATCCGCGTGGTCTGCGGCCATACGGTCCTTAGCCTCGCGGTAGGCGGCGAAGTCGCCGAGGACGTAGTACACGTCTGCGGGCTCATAGCCCGATTCGAGCAGCGACCAGCGCAGATCGTGGAACCAGCCCGAACCGTTGTCGTCGAGGGTGCCGTCGACCAGTGCGTCGAGGACGCGCTTGAGGCCCGGGATGTTCTCGTAGTGCCAGCGCGGATCGTAGTTCTTGCGCAGCTCGGGCAGCTCGTCCTCGGTCGCGCCGAAGATGTAGGCATTGTCCTCACCGACGGCGTCAAGGATCTCGACGTTCGCACCGTCGAGGGTGCCCAGTGTCAGGGCGCCGTTCATCATGAACTTCATGTTCGAGGTGCCCGAGGCTTCCTTACCGGCCGTCGAGATCTGCTCGGAGACGTCGGCCGCAGGAATGATGTGCTCGGCGGGCGACACATTGTAGTTATGAATGAAGACGACCTTGATGCGGCCCGCGATCTCCTCGTCGTTATTGACCAGCTCTGCGATCGCATTGATGAGCTTGATGACGCCCTTGGCACGGATATAGCCGGAAGCGGCCTTCGCGCCGAAGACGAAGACGCGCTTGGGGACGTCAAGGGAGGGGTCTTCCTTCATGCGGAAGTACAGGTCGAGGACGTAGAGCGCGTTGAGGAGCTGACGCTTGTACTCGTGCAGGCGCTTGATCTGAACGTCAAAGATCGCATCGGGGTCGATGTCGATGCCTTCACGCTCCTTAACCCATGCGGCGAAGTCGACCTTGTTCTCGTGTTTGATCTCGGCGAGCCGGTCGAGGACTGAGTCGTCGGCGGCATCGAGGTAGGAGCCGAGGAGGGAAAGGTCGGTGACCCAGGCATCAGAGCCGGTGACCTCGTCGAGGAGGGCGGCCAGTCGCGGGTTGCACTGCTTGAGCCAACGGCGAGGGGTGACGCCATTCGTCTTGTTGTTGAAGCGCTCGGGCCACAGTTCGTGCCATTCCTTGAGGGTCTCGCGCTTAATGATCTCGGTGTGCAGGGCTGCGACGCCGTTGATCGAGTAGGAGGCGTAGCAGGCGATCCACGCCATGCGCACGGTGTTGCCGGCGACGGGGGCCATGTAGTCGATGGTCGCCTGGTCGAGGCCGCGCTCGGCCATGTCCGTGCGGAAACGGCGGTCGATCTCGCGGACGATCTCGGCGATGCGGGGGAAGAGTCGGTCGAAGATCGTCATCTCCCACTTCTCGAGAGCCTCAGCCAAGACCGTGTGGTTCGTGTAGGCGAAGGTGTTCGAGACGATCTTCCAGGCATCCTCCCAGCCCAGGCCGTGCTCGTCCATGAGGAGGCGCATAAGTTCAGGGATTGCGAGGACGGGGTGGGTGTCGTTGAGCTGAATCGCGTTGTATTCGGCGAAATCGCTCAGGTCCTCGCCGTGGTGTTCGACGTAGTTGTCGACGATCGCCTGCAAGGATGCGGAGCAGAAGAAGTACTGCTGGCGCACGCGCAAGACCTTGCCCTCGAAGGTCGTGTCGTTCGGGTAGAGGACGCGCGAGATGTCGTTCGTGCGTTCACGATCAATAATCGCCTCGGTGAAGCGCTGCGAGTTGAAGGCGTCGTAGTCGAATTCTTCGACGGGCTCTGCGCGCCACAGACGCAAGGTGTTGATGTTCTTCGTGCCGTAGCCGGTGATGGGCATGTCGTAGGGGACGGCGCGGACCGTGAGATCGGCGTAGGAGACGATGCGCTGAGCCTCTTCACGGCGGATGACGAAGGGATAGCCTTCTTCCATCCAGGGGTCAGGGTGCTCGGTCTGGAAACCTTTGTCGAAGAGCTGCTTGAACAGGCCGTAGCGGTAGAGGATGCCGTAACCGGCGACCGGGAGGTCAAGGGTGGCGCACGAGTCGAGGAAGCAGGCGGCAAGGCGTCCGAGACCACCGTTTCCGAGGGCGGCATCGGGTTCTTCTTCGAGGACGAGGGAGAGGTCCTGGCCGTATTCGGCGAGAGCCTGGCGCGCTTCGTCGACGAGGCCGAGGTTGGAGAGGTTGTTGAGCAGTGCGCGTCCCATGAGGAACTCTGCGGAGAAGTAGTGCTCCTGGCGTCCCTTCGCGTAGGTGTCGCTTGTTTTAGCCCAACGGTCGGCGATCTGGTCGACGACGGCTGCGGACAGGCCCTGCCAGAGCTCCATGGTCGTCGATTTGTCGACCGGACGGCCTGAGACCGCTCGGACCTGGGAGGCGAGGGTCTGGCGGAGGTTCTGCGTCATGAATACTCCCGGGTTGATGATGTCTTCGTTCTGTCCGCTTGCTAACGGGCCACGATGGAAAGCCTAGCCATGTCCTGTGGTGATGCAGGTGTTTTGCTGGGCTTTGGGACGTGATCCACTGAGCGGATATTTCTCCGACGCTATTCTAGCGCGAATAACGGAAACGTTTCTGATTCCTGATCGGAGTTCAGGAATCAGGCTCGCATCACAACGCTTGTTCTCCTAGGTGGCGGCGATGAAGTCGAAGATCCCACCCATTACCAGCTCGGTCGCGATCGCGGCGAGCAACAGGCCCATGATCTTCGTCAACAGCATGATTCCGCCTGGGCCGAGCAGGCGGGAGAGAATCAGCGAGAAGTGCATCGTCGCCCACATGACGAAATGTGCGACCGCGACAGCGCACACCAAGCCGATCCAGGAGGCGATGGAGTCATTCGCCTGCGCAACCGACACCATTACCGCTGCAATCGCACCGGGGCCGGCGAGCAGGGGCGTTCCCAGGGGAACGAGGGCGACATTCACCCGCTCATCACCGGTATCAGGCTCTTCGCTATCCGAACCCATGAGCAGTTCCATGGCGACGAGGAAAAGCAGAACCCCGCCGGAAAGCTTGAGCGCTTCCATTGAAATATGCAGGAGGTGCAGGATCTGCTGGCCGAGGACCGCGAAGGTGAGGATCACGGAGATCGACACGGCAGTTGCCTGCAGGGCCGCGCGCTTTTGCCCCTTCGGGGTCATGCGGCTCGTCAGCCCGAGGAAAACGGGAATCGTCCCGAAGGGGTCGAGGATGACAATGAGCGTCGTGAAGGTTGTCGCAAAGAGGGCAACGTTGAAGAAATCAGTCACGGGTGCAAAACCTCCAGGTGGGCGCGCTCCACAGTTTCATCAATGACCGCAGGGGCGGTGAGATTCTCTCCGATTCGGTTGGGCTTGCCAGTGCCGTGGTAGTCCGAGGAACCGAAGATCCGCAGATCGAGGCGCTTGGCAATACGGTCCACGGCCTCGCGGTCCTCGGGCGCATGGTCGCGGTGATCGCGTTCAATACCGAAAAGGCCGACCTCTTTCATGTCCTCAATGACGGACTCGGGCAGGAGTCGCTGGCGCGCACGGGCCTTCGGGTGGGCGAGGACGGGCACTCCCCCGGCCTCGAGCACAAGTTGAACCGCTTCAATGGGGTCTGGCGCCCAGTAGCGGACGTAGTAGGGACTTGAGGGGTGGAGGACCTTCACGAAAGCCGCAGAGCGGTCATCGAAGGCCCCGGCCGCGACGAGGGCATCAGCGATATGAGGGCGTCCGATCGGCCCCTCCTCAGGCGCGAAAGCGAGGACCTGCTCCCAGGTGATCGGATAGTCGGCTGAGAGATTCTCCACCATCTTCAAAGCCCGAGTCGCACGGGATTCACGGGCACGCTCAATGCATGTGAGGAGTCCTTCGTTACTCGGATCGGGTAGAAGGGCGAGAAGATGCACGCTGATCCCATTGGCGGCGCAGGACATCTCCATGCCCCGGATCAGGGCGACGCCCGTGGAGGAGATGGCCGCCTCGGCCTCGTCCCACCCGGCGAAGGTGTCATGGTCACTCAGGCCCACGCAGTCCAGGCCCGCCCGCGCGGCCTCGACCATGAGTTGCGAGGGCGAGTCGGTGCCATCGGAGCACGCCGAATGAGTATGGGGGTCGATCCTGAGCATGCCCTGAGAGTATCGAGCCCATGCCCTCCTCCTCCACTTGAGCGTTCAGGGTCTCATTGCTCCGCGCCCGCTGTCCGAATGATTGAGACATAAGGACATTGGGGCGTGCAGCTCTCGAGATCTCCTCCTCCGGGGGCGACTCATGGGGCAACGTTGGTCTCAGTACGTCCCAGGAGAGTCTCGCGCAGCGCATCACGAACCGATCCCATGAGTTCGGGATAGGGGTCGGCGAGGGGAGAGCGCTTCTTGCGAATCTCACGGCGCAGGGCACGAAGCGGTTCCCCTGCAAGGTAGTAGCGCCCTCTCGTGTGCCCGAAGGGCTCGAGCAATCCGGTGTCGACGAGCTCTTTGAGATCTCTTGTCGCAGTGCGGTCCTCGATCGCCGCCTGCTTGGCATACGTCGGCCGCTGGACTCTATATCCCAAAGCAGCATCGACCAGGGCATCGTAGGAGCGTTCCGGAATACCGAGAGGCGCCCCGATCTCCATAAGCCTGCGCCAGATCTCTTCGACTTCCTCCATCCTTCTGCGAAATGTTTGAGCCTGCATGTGGTGGGCCCGAAGGTTGAAGCGGATCCAGTCATGGGCATCGTTTTCAGGATTCCAATGCCCCTGACCGGTCTTCGCGAGAATCGCATAGTAGTCATCGGTGTTGGTCCCGAGCCATTCTTCAATGCTCGAGAAGACGGGCTCGAGGATCCCCTCGCGCCCCAGGATGAAGGTCTGCATGATTCGGGCCATCCGGCCGTTCCCATCACGGAAGGGATGAATCATAACGAGATTGAGGTGTGCCATCGCCGCGGCGACTATCGCTGATGATTCTCCCTGAACTTCGATGCTCTCACTGAGCTCCCGCATGAGGCCCGGCACATCCTGCGGATCAGGTCCCGTGTAAACGATCTGATCGGAGGCATCGTCTCGAACGTAGATCTCTGATTGACGAAAACGCCCTGGCGATTTCGTAAAATCATGCTCGAGCAGGAGGAAGTGGAGAGACTTGATCGTCTGAAGATCGGGCTTCACGTCCGGATCGTCGATCATATGCAGGATGTAAGTGAGAACGCGGCGATACGCGGTGATCTCTGCTGTCACCCGTTCATCCGCATTCATCGGGCTCTGTTCGTCAACGACCGCCAAGGCATCGTCAGGTGTGGCGTTGATGCCCTCAATGCTGTTCGACCCGCGAATCGCTTTGGCGCGCGAGGTCCGTCGTAAGGCACCCTGCCAGCGAGAGGGAACTCGCAGGAAGGTCAATAGTTCACTCCTCAGAGCGTGGATTTCTCTTAAGACCTCGTGATCGCGAAGGTCGAGGTCCGGTTGTTGATACAGCGTCATTCTCCCCCTCCCCTCTCATTGTCCTAATAATAAAGACATAAGGACATTGGGGCGAGTCCCCGTAATTAGAGAATTGCGCTCGGGTGCCACAATGGGGACCATGACTGATTCGCACACCAGCACGAACACTGAAGAAGCCCCCGAGCAGTCCATGGCCTCCCGGGGAGAGTCACGCTCGCGCCGCCCCGACTCCGATGCCTTCCGCGAGTTCATGGGCTCCGGCTGGGGCCCGAGGATCACGAAGGAGGTCGAACGCTGCGGCGCAGCCGACTACCTACCCCAGCGTGCAGCGAAAGCCGGAGAACCTTTCGCCGGGGAGCGCCTCGTCATCCCCGCAGGCACCTATAAGGTCCGTAACAACGATTGCACCTACCGTTTCCGCGCATACAGTGCCTTCGCGCACCTCTCAGGCCTGGGGGGCGAGCGCGAACCCGATTCCGTCCTCGTCCTCGAGCCGAAGGAGAACGGTTCACACGAGGCGGTCCTCTACTTCAAGCCGCGCACTTCGCGCTCTGCCCAGGAGTTCTACTCCGACCCGCAGTACGGAGAGTTTTGGGTCGGCGCACGCCCCTCCCTGGAGGAGGTTCACCAGGAGACGGGTCTTCGATGCGCCCACATCGACACTTTGCCAGACGCCCTCGCCAAAGACGCGGGAAGAGTGAAGCTGCGCATCGTGCGCGGAGTCGACGCCTCCATCGAGGCGATGGTCAATGAGATCCGCGAGCAGGCCGGACTTCCCTTCGACGAGGAGGCCAGAAGCGCCGATGAGGCCTTCGAGGAGCGCCTCTCCGAGATCCGACTGCGCAAGGACGCCTTCGAACTCGCTGAGCTTGCGCGCGCAGTCGAGGTCACCCGCGCAGGCTTTGAGGACATTGTGCGAGTCCTGCCCCGAGCTGTGGGGCATCGCCGCGGAGAACGCGTCGTTGAAGGCGCTTTCGGTGCAGTCGCACGCGAGGAGGGCAATGGCCTGGGCTACGACACGATCGCAGCCTCGGGCAACCACGCGAATACTCTCCACTGGATCGACAATGACGGGCCCGTGAACGAGGGCGATCTGATCCTCGTGGACGCCGGCGTCGAAGTCGATTCCCTCTACACCGCTGATATCACCCGCACCCTGCCGGTCAACGGCCGTTTCACCGAGGTCCAGGCCCGCGTCTACCAGGCGGTTCTCGATGCCTGCGAGGCGGCGCTCGCCCGGGCGAACGAGCCGGGAACTCGTTTCCGCGATGTCCACGATGCGGCGATGTTCGTCATCGCCACGCGTCTTCGCGAGTGGGGCCTCCTGCCGGTCAGCGTCGAAGAGTCCCTCTCCCCCGCCGGTCAGCAGCACCGCCGCTGGATGCCGCATGGCACGAGCCACCACCTCGGCCTCGACGTCCACGATTGCGCGCAGGCGCGCCGCGAGATGTATCAAGATGCGCTTTTGGAGCCGGGCATGACCTTCACGATCGAGCCGGGCCTGTACTTCCGCGCCGATGATGAGGCGATTCCCGCCGAGTACCGGGGCATCGGCGTGCGCATCGAGGACGATGTCGTTGTGAACGAGGACGGGAGCGTCACCCGGATCTCCGAGGACATCCCCCGCACGATCAACGATGTCGAAGCCTGGATCGCGAGGGCGCAGGGACGCTGAGCCTTCGCATGTGTCGTGTCATGGGCCCGGTCCGCATGCGGCGGGCCGGGCAGCACAGTATTCGCATCAACGAAATCGTTCATGGGACGCGCAGAATTACCGCTGATACGGCTCTTCGTCTCGGACGCTTCTTCGGGACCAGTGCCCAGTTCTGGGTCAACCTGCAGTCACATTACGACCTCGAGGTCGAGTTGGATGCACTGGGCGATGAACTCACCAGGATCCAGCCCTTGCACAGCACCTGAGGGATCCCCTTCACCGCTCCCCTCGCCCGCTTTCAGTCCAGTGGCTTCCGGGAATCCTCGGCAGGCTCCACCGCAGTCTCGGCAGGCTCCTGAGCGGGGGCCGCATGTTCGTTGTCCCTCGGGGCCTCAGCTCCACCGTCCTCGCCCTCGTCACTGAGTCGAACGCCGAAACGAGGCTTCTCATCGGGACGCGAACCGTACTCGCTCGGCCCCTTCGACTCAGGCCGACGACGCGCGGGGCGCGGACGCATCTGGTTGCCGGGGCTGCGTTGCAAGAGCTCAAAGGCCTGATCGATCCCCGCCGAGGCGAGAACCGCATAGCGCGAGGCGACGACTTGCGACTGGGAGGTGAAGTCCCTGCGCCCGCCCGTCATCGCATACAGGAGCCCCGACATGAAGGTGCCCGCGAGCGCGCCTCCCGCAATGCCGAAAAGGACCCAGAGGAAGGCCGACTGATTCGTCGAAGCGAAAGACATCATGAGCCCCATGAACGCACCCCACAATGCGCCCGAAGACGCTCCCGAAAGAGCCGCCTTCGCCATTGTCAGGCGGCCGGTCACTCTCTCCACGAGGTGCAGGTCTGTGCCGACGATCGTGATCGACTTGACGTCGAACTCCTCATCGGAGAGGAAATCGACCGCGGCCTGAGCCTCCGCGTAGGTGCGATAGGACGCGATCTCTGTACCGGAGGGCATGACGGGCATCTGCAAAGATCCGCCGGTGGCGCGAAGGGACATGACCTTCCTTCCTTCAACTCTGGGGCCATCAACAAAGGTCCCAGGGTGCCATCCTCGCACTGCGGGGCCTAGGCTGTCCCTGTGAGTGCATCGTCAATGGGACTGGGGACCGCGGGCAAGCGCGTCTACATCGGTAAACTCGCTGGTACAGGGGTCTTCGACCCAATCGGCGATCAAGTTGGGAAAATTCACGATGTCGTCGCCACATTCCGGGTCGGCGGCACAGGGAACGTCATCGGCTTCGTTGTGGAAGTGGGGCCCCGCAAAAGAGTCTTCCTCCCCCTGACGCGCGTCACCTCAATCGAAGCGGGCTCAGTCATTACGACCGGCTTACTCAACATGCGGTCCTTCACGCAGCGCCCCGTCGAAACCCTCGTTCTCGCTGAACTCTTCGACCGGGTCGTCACATTAAATGACGGTTCAGGTGAGGTGAGAATCCTCGACGTCGCAATGGAGCGCCGCCGCCCCAAGGACTGGGTCATCTCGAAGCTGCACGTGCAGCGTCAGCGCATCACCGCCCTCGGATTCACGAGGTCAGGCGAGACCCTCAATGTGAGGGTTTCGGAGGTGTCCGGTCTTTTGAAGGTGGACACGAACCAGGCGGCGACTTCCCTGATCGCTCAAACGGAGGACATGCGCCCCGCCGACCTAGCGGACTACCTCCACGACCTGCCCATTGAGCGGCAAATGGCGATCGCTCAGCAGCTGCCAGATGCGCGCCTCGCGGACGTCCTCGAAGAGCTTGGCGACGATGACCGGGTTGCGATCGTGTCAGGTTTGGAGGCGAATCGTGCGGCCGATGTCCTCGACGTCATGCAGCCCGATGATGCGGCCGACCTTGTCTCTGAACTTCCCGAAGCGCAAGCTCAGGCGCTCTTGTCCCTCATGGAGCCCGAAGAGGCGAAGGACGTGCGCCGCCTCCTGTCCTACGCGGAATCGACGGCGGGCTCGCTCATGACGACCGACCCCGTGATCTTCGGCCCGGATGCGACGGTCGCGCAGATGCTCGCCTCAGTTCGACGCGAGGATCTGCCCGCCTCCCTTGCAACTGTCGCCTTCATCACGCGTCCGCCGGAGGAAACCCCGACCGGCCCCTATCTCGGGATGGTCCATATTCAGCGTGCACTGCGCGAACCCCCGCAGACCCTCCTCGGGACGATCCTCGATTCTGATATTGAGGCCGTCTCCCCTCAAGTCCACATTGCGACGGTCACGCGTCTGCTCGCGACCTACAATCTGACAGTCCTTCCCGTCGTCGATGAAGACTCCCACCTGCTCGGTGCCGTGTCCGTCGATGACCTCCTCGACGAGCTCTTGCCCGAGGACTGGAGGGACTACGACGACGAAGTGACCGACCGCATCATGGCGAGGAGCATTGATGGCTGATCGTCTCGACACTCCGCGAGAACGAGGTTGGCGTTTCTTTCACCGCCGCAGGACCTCAACCGATGGTTTTGGCCGTTTCGCCGAGGCGACCGCCCGTTTCATGGGCTCGCCGCGTTTCATTCTCTACATGACGATCTTCGTCGTCGTGTGGATCGTGGCGAACGTCCTGCTCTATCAGCTCTCCCGGGCCCACGCCTGGGATCCTTACCCCTTCATCCTCTTGAACCTCGCCTTCTCGACTCAGGCCTCCTATTCGGCTCCTCTGATCCTTCTCGCGCAAAACCGTCAGGATGATCGCGATCGCGTCCAGGCCCAGCAGGATCGTCAGCGTGCT
This sequence comes from Schaalia cardiffensis, assembly GCF_016405145.1. Lineage (GTDB taxonomy): Bacteria > Actinomycetota > Actinomycetes > Actinomycetales > Actinomycetaceae > Pauljensenia > Pauljensenia cardiffensis. The sequence continues at coordinate 66,769 of NZ_JAEKIA010000007.1, read as the reverse complement.
GAACGCAATCTCGCGGACACCGAATACCTCACCCGTGAGATCGCGAGCCTTCGCCTGTCCATCCAGGAAGTCGCGACCCGTGACTTCCTGCGCTCGGAAATTCGTGATCTTCTCGATGATCTGCGAGAGGATATTCGCGCTGAGGTCCGCGAGGAGATGCGAGAAGAGTTGCGCGACGAAATCCAAGCTGAGCTCGACGAGATCGGTCTTCACCCCGAAGCAATCGACGAGGCCGCCCCATCGGCTGAAAAAGCGGAAGAATAGCGCTTCTGTTCCCTTTCGCGTCCCAAGCTCCTTGCCGGGCGCGCAAGCGGACATCCTCCGAGTTCCTTCGTTTTTCCTTTCACCTTCGTTCACCACCTGCTTCACTCTCACAAGCATGAGCGCAGGCCACGTACCATGAAGGCATGTCTGTTGTACTCGATAGCGTCATGACCGCCCTCGCGAGCGTCATCGACCCTGAGATTCATCGTCCGATCACCGAACTCAATATGGTGAGCCCCGAGGATGTCACCATTGATGGTTCCTCCGTTAGTGTGAAGATTCTCCTGACAACCGCCGGATGTCCGCTGCGCAACACGATCGCCGCCGATGTGAAGAGCGCCCTCGGCGCGCTCGAGGGCGTTGAGGATGTCACCGTGGAAATGGGCGTCATGAACGACGAGCAGAAGAAAGCTCTGAGGGAAAAACTCAACGGCGGACGCCCCGAGAAGGAGATCCCCTTCGCACAGCCCGATTCGCTCACGCGCGTCATCGCAGTGACCTCCGGCAAAGGCGGGGTCGGCAAGTCCTCAATGACCGCGAACCTCGCGGCCTCGATGGCGAAGTCCGGGCTGAAAGTCGGCGTCATGGACGCCGACATCTACGGCTTCTCAATCCCCCGCATGCTTGGCATCACCCACGAACCGCAGGTCATTGATGGGATGATCCTGCCCCCGCTCGGCGCGCAAGGCGTGAAAGTCATGTCGATCGGCATGTTCGTGCCTGATGGCCAGCCCGTCATCTGGCGTGGCCCAATGCTTCACCGCGCCCTCCAACAGTTCCTGGCAGATGTGTTCTGGGGTGATCTCGACGTGCTCCTCATCGACATGCCCCCCGGGACCGGAGATGTCGCAATTTCGATCGCCCAGCTCCTGCCCAACTCGCAGATCCTCGTCGTCACAACCCCGCAGGTTGCGGCCGCCGAAGTCGCGGAGAGGGCCGGGTCCATCGCCTCTCAAACGCAACAGCGCGTCATCGGCGTCGTCGAGAACATGTCCTACCTCCCCCAGCCCGACGGTTCTCGACTTGAACTCTTCGGCTCCGGTGGTGGTGCTTCCGTTTCAGCTCGTTTGAGTGCTCAGCTCGGCTACGAAACGCCCCTGCTCGCCCAGGTGCCCCTCGACATCGCGCTGCGCGAAGGCGGGGACGTGGGCCGTCCCGTCACCCTCGATGGCGGTCCCGCATCACAGGCCCTGAGCGAACTGGCTGAGAAGCTCTCAATCGCCGAACGGGGCCTGAGCGGACGTCCTCTGGGTGTCTTCCCCGTTCAGAAATGAGCCTGTCGTCTCCTCGTATCATCGCGAGGAGACGATAGGCTGAGGCCCGGACCCCGTCGCGTTTTTCGGAGGCTGAGTGATGGCTGATAAGGCAGATGCCTGGATGTTCGCCGAGGACTATGTCCCCGAAAGTGAAATCGTCGTTGAAGCGAGGACCGCTGCCGTTGAACTCGGGGCGGACCCCGTCTCCCCCGGCACAGGGGCCGCCCTGCGCATGCTCGCCGCGGTCGCGGGAGCGCGCACGGTTTTAGAAGTGGGAACAGGCGCGGGAGTGTCGGGCCTGTGGCTTCTTGACGGTATGCCCGCCGACGGGGTCCTCACCTCGATCGACTCCGAAGCCGAGTTCCATAAGCAGGCTCGTAAGGTCTTCGCCGCCGCCGGGGTTTTGGCGCAGCGCACCCGTCTCATCGCCGGTCGCGCCCTGGACGTCCTACCACGGATGGCGGCCCGCGGCTACGACATGATGGTCCTCGACGCGGATATCGCAGAAACACCTGAGTATCTGGACCATGCGGTGCGCATCTTGCGCCCCGGCGGGGTGATCGCTTTCGTTCACGCACTATGGCACGACCAGGTCGCAGACCCGGCCCGCCGTGACGGAGAAACGGTCGTGTGTCGCGAAGTCGTCCGTTTCTTCGCAGACTCCCCTGATTTCATTCCCGCGATCCTCCCAGTCGGAGATGGACTGGTCGTGGCGGTGAAGCGCTAAGACGCATCCGCATCCTCGACAGGGGAGCATCCCGAGGGAAGAAGCGGGCGCCCCGACGGTGAAACCGTCGGGGCGCCCCCCGCGCACGATGTTATAGTGTTGTGTAAGTCC
>NZ_JAEKIA010000007.1:0-64401 GCF_016405145.1 Schaalia cardiffensis | reverse complement strand
TTCGGTGTGTGTCTTGTTGTGTTCGCTTGGGGGGGCCCCGCTGCGGCTCCCCCGGGGCCCCCCCCCCGCTTCGCAGTATATGAATGAGAGGTTTCAGACCGCCGCGCTCAGCGCGGAAGCGAGCTCAGAGGCCTCATTCGGTGTCAGTTCAATGACGAGCCGACCGCCGCCCTCGCTCGGGATGCGCATGACGATTCCGCGCCCTTCCTTCGTCGCCTCCAAAGGACCATCCCCGGTCCTGGGCTTCATGGCTGCCATCTGCCGCTCCTTGTCGTAGTTCGCGTGAACACACGCATCTCACCCCAGTATTTTACCCGTTTCCGAGGAACTTCTCACTCAAAGAAATGGAATACGCCCCTTTCACAGGGTGGATTCAGCCTTGAAGGGCCAGTCGGACCGCCTCTTCAGGATCATCAACGAGCTTGACAAGATCAAGGTCGACCTTGTCAATCGTGCCCGAAGAGACCATCGCAGAAGCGAGCCAATCGAGCATCCCCGACCAGTAGTCCGAGCCCACGAGGACGATCGGGAAAGACGCGACCTTACCGGTCTGCACGAGAGTGAGGGCCTCGAAAAGCTCATCCATCGTGCCAAAACCCCCGGGCATGGCAATGAAACCGGAAGAATACTTTACGAACATCGTTTTGCGAGCGAAGAAATACCGGAAATTGATGCCGATCGACACCCACTGGTTCATGGTCTGCTCGTGCGGGAGCTCGATCCCCAGGCCCACCGAAGTGCCCCCGGCATCCCAGGCTCCTTTATTCGCCGCTTCCATCGCACCTGGGCCGCCTCCGGTGATGACCGCATGCTCATGTTGCGCAAGCAATTCACCGATCCGATAGGCCTGGAGCCAATAGGCGGTGTTCTCCTCGATCCGGGCAGAACCGAAAACACTGATCGCCGGTCCCAGTTCCGAAAGCGCGCCGAAGCCCTCAACGAATTCCGCCTGAATCCGCATGACCCGCCACGGGTCCTCGTGGAGCCAATCCACCTCTTCCGGGGTGCTCAAAAGCCTCGTATCAGAGGTTTCCTTCGGGATTGCACGCCCCCGCAAAATCACAGGTCCACGCTGGTAGACCCTCTTATGCGTGTGATCAGAGTTCACGTACTCCTCCTCGTTTCTTTTCACGCTGTGAATGCGGGAACGGGCGGACCCCAAGGCCCGCCCGTTCACCTCGCTTCTTTCCAGAAGATCGCTCGGCTCTGGCTCATTCAGCCTCGGGAGCCTCTGGCGCAGCCTCTTCCTCAGCGGCGAGCTCGGAGATGATGACAATATCCTTCTCAGCGTCAAGTTCGCACTCGACACCCTTGGGCAGCACCAGGTCGGAGGCGCGAACAACGGTTCCGGCGACAAGGCCGGTGATGTCAACCTCGATCGACTCGGGGATCGCGGTGGCGGAAGCCTTGACGGTGATGGTGTGCTCCTCGATCGCGGCCTGGGTGGCGGGAGCGGCCTCGCCGACGAGAACGAGCGGAACCTCGACGTCAACCTTTTCTCCGGCCTTCACCGCGAGGAAGTCGGCGTGCAGGATGTTGCGCGACACGGGGTGGCGCTGAACGTCCTTCACGAGGGCCAGCTGGGACTTTCCGTCGATCTTGAGTTCGACGAGCGCGTTCGCGTTGCCACGGACGATGAGGAAGAGCTCGTGACCGGGCACGTCGAGGTGGAGCGGATCACCGCCGTGGCCGTAGACGACAGCGGGAACGAGGCCTGCGCGGCGCGCACGACGGGCGGCGCCCTTGCCGAACTCAGATCGAGTCTGGGCGACGAGGATCGGGTTATCGCTCATGGGGATTCCTCCTGAAGGATTCGATTCGGACGCTACGGCGCGTCAAGAACCCCGAGGATCCACCCGGTAGGCCCTGTCGATAACGGCGGTATGAGACCGCCCTCGCCGGAGCAACCCCTTAAGGGTATCCGACAAGGGCGGTCACATGAAAGTCAGTCGAAGAGGGATGTGACGGATCCGTCGTCGAAAACCTCACGGATCGCTCGGGCCAGCAGGGGCGCGATCGACAGGATCGTCAAAGTCGGGAAGCGCTTGTCTGCGGGGATCGGCAAAGTGTCGGTGACGACGACCTCGTCCGCGCCGCACTCGGAGAGGCGGCTGGTCGCGGGGGCGGAGAGAATGCCGTGCGTGGCCACGATAATGACCTTCCTCGCACCCGCCTTGGTGAGGACCTTCACGGCCTCGGTGATCGTGCCCGCCGTGTCGATCATGTCGTCAACGAGGACACAGTCCTTCCCCTTGACTTCACCGACGACTCGATTCGCGACAGCGACATTCGGACGAGTGGTGTCTCGGGTCTTATGGACGAAAGCCAGCGGGCAGCCGCCCAGCTTCGAGGACCACTTCTCTGCGACGCGGATACGGCCCGCGTCCGGGGAGACCATCACCGTGTTCGACAAGTCGATGCGCGAACGCACGTACTCCACGAGGACGGGCATTGCGAAAAGGTGGTCGACCGGGCCGTCGAAGAAGCCCTGCTCCTGGGAGGCGTGAAGATCGACACTCATCACGCGGTCGGCGCCGGCGGTCTTGTACAGGTCGGCAATGAGGCGCGCCGAAATGGGTTCGCGGCCCTGGTGTTTCTTATCCTGACGGGAATAGGGGTAGAAGGGGGCGACTGCGGTGATGCGCTTCGCGGAAGCGCGTTTCGCAGCGTCGATCATGATGAGCTGCTCCATGATCCACTTATTGATGTCACCCGTGTGGGACTGCAGGACGAAGACATCCGCGCCGCGAACCGATTCGTTGAAGCGGACGTAAATCTCACCGCTCGCGAAGTCGTATGCGGTCACCGGGGAGAGGCCGCAGCCGATCTCCTTGCCGACTTCCTCGGCGAGTTCCAGGTGTGCTCGACCTGAAACGAGAACGAGGCTCTTCTCTCCGCTGGTCACCAATCCGCTCATGCGGCGTTCCTCCCCTTGCCCTGAGAACCCGAACGGGTCAGCCTCTGTCCGGCTGCCCGATGACGCTGAATGGTACGACCATCGTATCGGCTGTGACGTCGGCTTTAGACACCCAGGAGCCTAGAACCCGGGCGCGATCGGCCACATTCGCACAATCGAGGGTTGTTCCGGGACCGATCTCACAGTGAGAACCGATGATGGTGTCGCCACGAAGGACGCTTCCGGGCCAGATCACGGTATCGTGGCCGATCTGAACGTCCACGCCGATCCAAGTCGAAGCCGGATCCACGATCGTCACGCCTTGGCGCATATGCGCCTGGCAAATCCTCTGGTTGAATTCGGCGGCGAGGAGGGCGAGCTGAGCGCGGTCATTGCAGCCCTGAGCTTCCCAGGGATCGTCGAGGACGAGGGCTCCGGCGGTCCGGGATGCGGGTGCAGCGGCTGCCAGGACGTCGGTGAGGTAGACCTCGCCTTGGGCGTTGTCCTGACCCACTTGGAGGAGAGTCTTGGCGAGGAATGCCCCGTCGAAGGCGTAGACCCCGGCGTTGACTTCGGTGATGAGGCGTTGAGCCTCGGTGGCGTCCTTCTGTTCGACGATCGCGGTGACGATCCCGGCCTCGTTGCGCACGATCCGCCCATAACCCGTCGGATCAGCGGCGATGGAGGTGAGGACCGTGACGGCGTGTCCCTCGTCCTCGTGAAGGGCGACGAGGCTGGCGAGAGTGCGTGGGGAAAGCATGGGGACATCACCGGAGGTGACGACGACGGTGCCTTCGAGGGGGCCATGGGCCTCGACCATGGCGTTGAGCGCGCACAAAACCGCTCGGCCGGTGCCGGGGATTTCATCCTGGTCGGCAATGAGTGCCTCCGGGGCGACGCGTGTCACTTCTGCAGCGACAATATCTCGCTGATGGCGGACCACGGCGACAAGGTGGTCGGGGTGAAGGGCTTGGGCTGCTCTGAGCGCATGGCCGAGCATGGACAAGCCTGCAACCGGATGCACGACCTTTGGAAGATCGGATTTCATGCGGGTTCCTTGACCCGCTGCGAGGACGATAACGGCTGCAGGAACAGTCATGGATTCTGCCTTCCTCGAGCGGGCCACTCGACCCGCTATCTCGCTCCGCCCCCAGGACTCGAACCCGGACCAAAGGCACCAAAAACCCATGTGCTGCCGTTACACCAGGGCGGAAACTACCCATGATTCTGCCATACACCCACCCCTTCGCGCTCCTCGGCCTCCTCACAGCTGACGAGCGCGCGCCGAATGAGGACACGATCACGGCACTTCGGGGGCGCGCGATCCGCAAGATGCGGCCGCAATTGCCTGGGCGAGAGGCAGGATTGGGAGGCGAGAAGAGATGGAATACTGGGAATATGTCTGAGAAGCGCACACGAATGAGCGGTGTTGCCCGCCGCGAGCAGCTCGTGACGATCGGGCGTTCCCTCTTCGCCGCACGCGGCTTCGATGCGACGAGCGTCGAGGAGATCGCAGCGAAGGCGAAAGTCTCAAAGCCGGTCGTCTACGAGCATTTCGGCGGAAAAGAGGGCCTCTACGCGGTCATCGTCGACCGTGAAGTCCAGGCTCTTATCTCCTCTTTGCATTCTTCTCTTGAGTCCTCCGAGCGGCCCCGCATTCTTTTGGAAAATGCGACCCTTGCTTTGCTCGACTACATTGAATCTCACACGGATGGCTTCAGGGTCCTCGTGCGGGACGCTCCCAATGACCGTTCCCTGGGGTCTTTTTCCTCAGTCATGGGCGATGTCGCCAGCAGGGTTGAGCATCTTCTCGCAGCTCAATTCGAACGCGGTGATATTAATCCGGCACTGGCGCCCCTGTACGCGCAGATGCTTGTCGGCTTGATCGCGCAGGTCGGCCAATGGTGGCTCGACGAACGCAGGATGAAGAAGGACGAGGTCGCCGCGCATGTCGTCAACCTCGTGTGGAATGGGGTGCGGAATCTCCGCCCCTCACCCCAACTGGTCGTGAGGAACTAAAGGATTGTGAACAACAGCAGGATCGTGTGGGGCTGAAGCGGGCGAGTGCCGTCAAGGGATTGAGTCCTCTCCTTTTGTCTCGACCTCAAGTATCTTGAGGGAATGGAGCCTCAGGATGAAGTCGCCCAGATCGTCGCCGCGTGGAAGCTCGAGCGCCCCGATCTTGACTCCTCCCCCATGTTCGTCCTCTCGCGCGTCTCACGCCTCGCACGCCACCTCGACCTCGAACGGCGCCGGGCCTTCGCCTCCCACGGCCTCGAACCCTGGGAGTTCGATGTTTTATCCTCCCTTCGCCGGTCAGGCGCGCCCTATGCACTCACTCCCGGAACCCTCATGGGGGAATTGCTCGTCTCCTCGGGCACGATGACGAACCGAATCGACCGCCTCGAGTTGAAGGGACTCGTTTCACGTTCCCCCTCGCCTGAGGATCGGCGCGTCGTCCTCGTGAGCCTCAGCGACAAGGGGCGGGCCCGCGTCGACAACGCACTCGCCACCCTCCTCGAGTGTGAACGCACAATCCTCGGCCCACTCGACGCCGAGGCGAGGCAGCAGCTCGCCACCCAACTCATGAGGATTCTTGCTCCTTTTGACCGCGCTCATTCCTGCACGTGATGCCAGAGTTCTTGTTTGACGCCAGTTGTTTGACGCCAGGATTCTCGTTAAGGGCGCTCATGAGCGCGCAGGGCTCAGCGGTGAGTGACCACCGTCGTCCCGATCTCGGCGAAATCGAAAACCTTCTTCGCCTCATCAACGGGGATGTTGATGCATCCGTGTGAGGATTCGTCAGTGCCGATCCCGAATTCTTCAACCCAGGGGGCGCCGTGGAGCGCATAAGAGGCGTGCCAGTAGGACACCCAGGGGACCGCTCTTTCGCAATAGGGCCACTCGGGAGTGCACCCCATGTCCTGAGCGGGGAACTTGAGATAAACGTGGTACACACCGGTGACGGTCTCATGCCCGACGCCACCGTGATTAATGAGGATCGGACCATAAATCCTCTCTTGACCCTGGTACAGGGTGAGAGTTGAATCAGTCAGGTCGACATCGACCCATTTCTCCCCCGCACGCGCACGGTAGGCGAAACGCTCCGGCCCATTGGCCACGACCCTCTGCTCCGTTTCAAAAGGAATCTCACGGCTCGTGAGAACCCCTTGAAACCCGGTGCCTTTCTTCACAGCCTCTTCGAGTTCAGCGGCTGTGTTCTCAACATTCGTCACATCAATGCCGACCTTGCCGGGTCTGGCGGGCTCGAGAAGAGTCCCATTCGCATCGACTTCATCGATCGCATTAATCGGGTCTCGTTCTTCTGCGGCGACCACCCCGTCAAGCCACTGCCGTACGGCGCTCCCATTGACATCGGCGGTGAGTCCACCAAAAGCTCTGCGCACCCCCACCCACGAGGCCTTATCGGCCGCCGAGGCCTCATGGAGGCGTTTGGGACCTTGGAGTGACACTTCTGCTTGCAGCAGAGCATCCATCTCCTTGGCGACCTGTGTCGCCTCCTCGGTCGACACCTCGGGTTCGATCTCGTGGACCGAAAGCTCAACTCGAGTGGACTCCATGCTCTCTGAGGCTTCGAAGAGAGCAGTGCGTACGCTCTCTCGGTCAACGCCGCGACCCGCGTGCCCTGGGATCACCCGGTGGGAAGTCCCCGAATCGTCGAGTTCAACGCTCGCCGACAGGGGGGCCTCGCCCACGAGGGCGTCCAATCTGTCGATGAGAGCCGTGAAGCCCTCTTCGTCAATGGTTGGCGCAAGGCGGACGGAGCGTGGAGCAACGGAGGTCAGGAGGCGCGAAAGCGGGTTGGTCGCCCCTTTGAGGGCCGCGTCGGCGATGAGGCTTTCGTCAATATCTGCCCCTGATTCGGCCAGTGGAATCTCAAGGGTCTTCCCTGCGACCGTGAAGGTGACCGTCGAAGCGGCGAAACGATTCTCGATCAGATCGGAGATCTGAGAACGGGTCATTCCGGTGACGTCCTCACCTGCGACCTTCACTCCAGGCATGGCCGTGCCCTCATGGGAGTGGGCGTAGGCTCCATACGAGGTCGCAGAGGCCACGAGCACAATGAGCATGAGGCCGACTCCGATGAGGAGGCGAGGTGCTCTCCTCGCTCGGGATGCGGGGGCGATATGACTCATGGGTTCCACGCTACGGGAATCGTGCGGATCATTGCATTCTGAGTTGCGCACTCCACTCGCGCAGTGTCATGCAGCGCACATTTTCTCCTGTTCTGGGGCCGGGCGCGATCCCCGTCTTGTTCTCTCAGTCGAGGAGTTCAGCGGCCTCGAGCCATGCTTCTTCGAGTTCGTCGATCTGGGCGATCAGAGCCGAATGTTCGACAGACACCTTCTCAAGCTCCTCGATCGCTCCGCTATCCCTCGCGACCGCCGCCCCTAATTGCGCCAATTGCTCTTCCACTTGAGCGCATTGGGCACGCAGCTTCTCCACGCGCCGTTCGATTCGATTCGCTTCCTTCTGGGCAGCATGGCGGGCTGCGCCCTCGAGGCGAGACGAGGCTTTCACCTCGGAAGCTAAAGGAGATTGGGCCACGTCGGCCTGGGCGCGCGGAGAGGTGCTGGAGTCTTCACGCAGCATCTGCTCACGGATCGCCAGATACTGCTCCACGCCACCGGGAAGAGCATGGAGCTTCCCATCGCCCAGGAGCGCGACCTGGTGGTCCGTCACTCGTTCCAGCAGGTAGCGGTCGTGCGAGACGACGACAAGGGTTCCCGGGAAGGAATCGAGCAAGTCCTCCATCGCAGCGAGAGTGTCGGTGTCGAGGTCGTTCGTCGGCTCATCAAGGAGGAGGACGTTCGGCTCGGCCATGAGGAGGCGCATGAGCTGGAGGCGACGCCGTTCCCCGCCGGAGACTTCGCCAATCCTCGTGTAGGCGCGCTGGCGGGTGAAGCCCATGCGCTCGCTCATCTGCATCGCGCTGATCTCTCGGCCATCGACCCGACACGTTTGAGAGACCTGGGCGACCGCTTCAACGACCCGCATATCGGCGAGGGCGTCGAGCTCGTGAGTGTCTTGGGACAGGGTTGCGACCTTCACGGTCTTGCCGCGTTTGACCCGCCCGGAGTCTGGGTGCAGGTCCCCGCGTAACAGATTGAGCAGGGTCGTTTTTCCCGCTCCATTCACTCCGACGATGCCGACGCGTTCGGCGGGGGCCAGATGCCAGGTCGCCTCGTCGAAGATTGTGTTCTTCGTCCCATCCGCGCGGGTGAAAGCCAGGCTGAGCTCCTCGAAGTCGAGGACGTCTTTACCTAGGCGTGCACTCGCCATCTTCACTAGTTCGACCGTGTCGCGCGGTGGGGGGACATCTGCGATGAGTGCTTCGGCTGCTGCGATGTGGAACTTCGGCTTCGAGGTGCGCGCAGGCGCTCCCCTTCGCAGCCATGCGAGCTCTTTCGTTAAGAGGTTCGCACGTTTGTGTGCGGCGACATCGGCTTGTCTGGCCCTCTCTGCCCGGGCCAGGGTGTAGGCGGCGTAGGAGCCCTCGTAGACGTCGACGTGCCCGGGGATTTGCGGCCTGTCCCCGCCCGGGTCGATCCCCGGGACGACCTCCCAGATGTGCTCGCACACGGTGTCGAGGAACCAGCGATCATGGGTGACGACGAGGAGTGCGCCCGCGGCTCCAGCTTTCGCGAAACGCGCGTTGAGGTGCGCGGCGAGCCAGGCGACGCCTTCGATGTCGAGGTGGTTCGTTGGCTCGTCGAGGCACACGATATCCGAGGGCGCGGCGAGGACCTTCGCGAGCGCGACCCTGCGGCGCTGCCCGCCAGAAAGTGTCCCCACTTCAGCGTCGAGTCGGATATCGGCAAGCATTCCCGCGTGGATGTCGCGGATCGCAGGATCGGAGGCCCATTCGTATTCTTCAAGACCCGGGTGGACTGCGTCGACCACCCGCAGGCTCGGATCCAGGTGATCCGCCTGGTCGAGGACAAGGACTGTGGCGCCCTCACGCTTCGTGATCTGGCCGCCGTCGGGTTCTTGAAGTCCTGCGATAAGGCGCAGAAGCGTTGATTTTCCCGCGCCATTCGGTCCGAGGATACCGATCCTCGACGAGTCCTCGACGCCGAGGGTGACCTCCTTGAGGAGTTTGCGCGAACCTGCGAGCACGGACAGTGATTGGGTTCCCAGAAGATGAGCCATGCGTCAGTGGCGTCCTTACATTGAAGTTATGAAATCACGGGAGGGTCGGAGCGGGCAAGACCCTGCGGGCGGGGGCGCAGAATGTCACTCCTTGGATCCAGGGTTCAAGCCGGAACCTCGAGTTTCGCGCCGCGCCCCGCTCGGGGTGTACGCCCCAGTCGAGGCGCACGCCCTATTCGAGGCGCGCGCCGGGCACGGGCCCACGGGTCGTGAAGGCATGGGCGACGCTCGGTGCCCCTTCAAGAGCTTGTGCGAGTCTGTGTGCGCCATCCGCGTCCTGGGCGAGCGCCGCAATCGAAGGGCCCGAACCTGAAAGGATCACCGCGAGCGCCCCCGCTTTTTCAGCGGCCCTCATCGTATCGGCAAGTTCGGGGCGCATCCTCAGCGCAGTTTCTTGCAGATCGTTGACGAGGAAGGGAGCGAGTCCCAGGGAATCTCCTGTGAGTGCTCCGATCTCCTCTGAAGAGGGTTCTGTGAGTTCTTTCCATGTTCCGCCCGGGCCTTGGGCCTCGTCGAGTGCACGGAACACTCCTGGAGTTTCCAAGCCCTCATGTGCGAGCGCGATCGCCCAATGGTGGCGGGGCTGTGCGCCCTCGTCGAGAGCTTCCATGTGGTCGCCGCGCCCTGTGCCCAGCGCAATGCCGCCGACAAGGCAGGCGGGCACGTCGGCCCCGAGGGAGCGTGCCAGGAGTTCAAGCTGTTGCCCGGACAAGCCGAGTTCCCAGAGTTCATTGCAGGCGACGAGGGCGGCGGCTGCGTCCGCTGAGCCTCCCGCCATTCCACCGGCCATGGGGATGTGCTTGTCGACGTGAATGTCGATTCCTGCGGCGCTATTTCCCCAAGGTCCGCTCATGGCGAGGCGTTGAAGGAGTTTCGCGGCTCGATGGGCCAAATGGGAGTCGGCGGGAAGCTCGCGCATCCGAGCAGTCGTCGCCTCGTCGAAAGAGCCATCGGGCAGGTAGGCGTCGGTTGTGACGCGGATGCCGGGGGTGCGTGCGGTCCTCACCGTGAGGTATTCACGCAGGTCGAGCGCTTCAAAAACGGTGACGAGCGGATGATAACCGTCCAGACTCGGTGAGCCCACTCGTAAAGTGAGATTCACCTTCGCGGGGGCACTGGCTCTGATCTCACGCATTGTCAACGGCCTCGGAGTCGGATGCGGGAGAGTCGAGGAGCGTGGAGGAGGTGCTCTGCGTCGTCTTCGCCTCGTGGCTTGGCCTCGCAGATTCGCCGCTGCGAGGGTCGACCCTTTCGATGAGCACCCCGGCTTCTCGTAGTTCGATGAGCGCACGCCCCAGGGCCACGAAGTGTTCAATGCTGAGGGTCTCTCCCCGGGCGCTCGGATCAATGTCCGCGCGTTCAAGGAGCGCCTCAGCCCCTTGGGCTGAGCCCGCCCATGTTTTGAGTGCCGCACGCAGGGTCTTGCGCCGCTGCCCGAAGGCGACGTCGCAGACTTCGAAGGTTGCTCGGCGCAGGCGTTCATCCCCGCGGGGCTCTCCCGCCCGCCTCAGACGCACCAGCGCAGAGTCAACATTCGGTACGGGCCAGAAAACAGAGCGTCCGATCGTTCCGGCGCGTTCGGCGGTCCCATACCAGGCGGCCTTCACTGAGGGCACACCGTAGACGCGTGAACCCGGTGAGGCTGCGAGACGGTCAGCGACCTCGGATTGGACCATCACGAGGACATCACTCAAGCTCGGGAAGGACTCAAGCATTGCGAGGAGAACGGGAACCGCCACATTGTAGGGAAGGTTCGCGACGAGCTTCGTCGGAGCCGGCCAGTCCACGCCGAAATCGTCGAGGCCTTTGACCTTCGTCGCATCATTGAGGACGACGTGGAAACGCTCGGCGGCTTCAGGCATGCGACTGCGGATCGTTTCGGGCAGGGCACGGGCGAGGACGGGGTCGATTTCAACCGCGCGGACCCTCGCGCCCCTTTCAAGGATCGCCAGGGTCAAGGAGCCCAAGCCGGGTCCGACTTCGACGACCTCATCTCCGGCTTGTACTCCTCCGGCGCGCACAATGCGTCGAACGGTTCCAGCGTCGTGGACGAAGTTCTGGCCGAGGACCTTTGTCGGGCGAATGCCGAGGGCGTTCGCGATCGCTTTCACTTCGAGAGGACCGAGGAGACCGGAATCTGAAGGGAGAGCCCCCTCGGGAAGGCTCGGGTCGAGGCGGTGTCCGCGAGTGCGGGTATGGGATCGTGTCACGCGTTGACTCTAGCCGAATGGGAGCGCGGGATCAGTACCACCCGACCGCGTTCGAGTGAGCCCACGCGGAGCAGGGGGTGCCGTAGCGGTCTGCAATGTACCCGAGGCCCCAGGTGATCTGAGTTTCCGGGTTCGTCCGCCAATCCGCACCCGCAGAAGCCATCTTCGAGCCCGGGAGCGACTGGGGAATGCCATAGGCGCCCGAAGAAGCGTTCTCAGCGTAGGGGTTCCACTGGGATTCGCGGTTCCACAGGTTCACGAGGCACTGGAACTCGGAGGGGGCCCAGCCGCGCGCAGCGACCTGGATCTGGGCGATCTCCTTGGGGTCTTGCCCGATGTAGGAGACTCTCACTCCTGACCTCTGAGCTGCAGCAACGGCCTCGACCTTGCTCGCCTGATCGGGCAGGGTGTTGATGATCTCTTCGATTTCCGCCACCGATGAGCGGGTGCCGAGGGCGCCCGTGTACTTCGCGTAAGGGCGTCCAAGGGAATCCTTGCCCTCTTCAAGGTTCGCTTTCGGGTCAAGACCGGCCATGACGAGGGCCTGCGGTGTCACAGGTTTCGTTCCGATGGAACGGACCGCCACCGTCGGCTGGGTCTTCAAGGTCTCAGCTGTCGTCGCAGCTGAAGAGGTTTTCCCGTCGCGAGTCTCAACCCATTCGGTCCGTTGGGCCTGCCCTTCACTTCCCTCTTGGGTGATGAGGGATTCACCGACGAAAAGATCAGCGGACTCAACCTGATGTTCCTCGAAAGGCAGGGGAACATCTGAGGTGACGAGTGAGCGGCGGACCCGTGCGACGGAAAGGGTCAGGGCCCCGCCACGAGTATTGCCCAGGGAGACTCGATCATTCGCGCCGATACCGACACCGGCTTTATCGAGGATGCTCTTCACGTCATCCTTGGGTTGTGCCTCAATCGTCTTCGTCTCTCCATCAGCGACGACCCTCACCGAGCGTTCGCGTGCGACGAGGGGAACATTCTCTTTGTTCTCGCTGGAACGTTCGGTAGCGAGGCTGACGCTGCGCCCCATTGTGGCCGAGTCGGCCAAGACTGCGTCTGCTGTGGAAGAGGTCGACCAAATCTGTTGTTCTTCACCATCAACCGATACGGTGTAGGGCCTTGCTGTCCGGACAACGACAGCACCCCCATCGGGAATCGGAGAAGATGGGGAGGGCTGGACGAGGTCGTGTTCGCCGACTTCAATATCCGCCTTCTCAAGAACGGATTGAACGGTGCCACCCCAGACCGTGATCGGCTGGGAGACCCCATCGACTTCAAGGGTGGTCTGAACACGCGAAGAGGCGATGGAAACACCGGAGAGAACGAACATGAAAGCGGAGGCTGATGCCGTGCACGCGAGGACTGTGCGCCTCTGCGGCGCCCAGGAGATCCCCTGAGATTTGCGTGCTCCGCGGTGGCGTGCGCGCGTTTTCCTGCTCACGTGGTGTTGTCCTTGTCTCGCTGGTGTTGCCTGCGTGGTCTTCGGAGCTTCGGATCAGAGGATGCCGATAGTGTATGAGCAGCTCCACTGCCCCCAACCGGAGCGGGCCTGCAGCATCTGAGCCCTCATGGTCTGTTCCTCGACACTCGCATCCGAGGGAAGACCACTACCCCCGACGGAGCGCCAGGTCGGGATGGAGAATTGGTAGAGGCCGTAGTAGCCGGCGGGGTTCACCGCCCGGGGATTGCCACTCGATTCGCATTGCGCAAGCCTCGCCCACACATCCCCGGAAGCTGCGACCGTGCTTTGTTGTCCTGCTGCAGAGGCCGCAGGAGCTAGAGCTTCCTGAGGCTTCTCCTTCGTGCCGACCGACACGATCTCATTAACCGGGGCAGTCTGCGTCTTGGACAGGAGCAGGTTGATCGTGGTTTCGCCGTTGATCGTCTCGCGGTAGTAGGTGGAAGAAGTGGAGCCGTTCACCCCTTCTTGGGTGACCTTCTTCTCCCCCACGTACATGGAGTCGTCTTCTTGTTCCTCAGAGGAGAAGGGAATATCGGAGGTCTCGGTGACACTCCCGCGCACGATCCGCTGAACCTTCAAAGAGGTCTGCCCGCCCTGGGCGTAGAAGTCAAGGGTGTCGAGCTGGCCGAGGCTGACATTGGCTTTCGCGAGAAGAGCGTCAGCGGTGTCATTCGCTTCGGCATCAACCTTCAGGGTCTGACCATCAACGAGGATCTCGACGGGGCCGCGCGTAGAAGCGAAGGGCATCTGCGTGCGCACATTTGAACGATCCGCAGCCGCGAGGACGACCTCGCCGGGCTCGGCAAGAGAGTCGAGGACCGCGTCAACAGAGTCGGCAGTTGACCAGGCGGTCGTCGGCTTGCCGTCGATCTTCACTTCGTATTCGGTCGCGGTGCGCACGACGATGGTTTCGCCGTCTTTCACGCGGCTCTGGCCGCTGGGGGCGAGCAGGTCATGGGCTCCGAGCTTCACTCCTGCGGAGGCGAGAACATCATCAACGGTGGTGAAGAAGCCGGATACAGGCGCTGAGACGCCGTCGACCTCGATGGTGACATCGTGGTGGGAGGCTGCAACTGAGGCTCCTGCGGTCGCAGTCATTGCGAATGCGAGCACGGAGGCTGTGGAGATGATGGTTCGGCGCGAAGGGTGCGTGAGATTCACGTGGCTCCAGAGTTCGTAGCTTCCGCCCGAGGAGGGGCCTTCATTCTCAAGGAAGGCTGCTCCGTAGCGGACTTATGCCCAACCGTAACCAATCCGCAACTCGTTTCGCGCCCTTTCGTGCTCTGTCTCACGCTAGGACGCGAGGGTTGTCACAGTGTCCTCCACGCCCACTGCGCCTGAGGAAAGCTCTGAGAAGAGCTCACCAGGTTCCGTAGACGCGCCTCGTATTCTCCATGAGCTGCGCACACGCCTCCTCCTCGCCCACGCCCCACCGTTCGGCAATGAATCGAACAGTGTGAGCCATCACATAGGAGGCATTCGGGGAGCCCCGGTGCGGTGCGGGAGTCAAATACGGCGCATCCGTCTCAACGAGGACGAGCTCACGGGGCATGGTGACAAGAGCCGCACGAAGATCCTCATTCGCCGGATAGGTGAGGGGGCCAGCGAAGGACGCATACCAGCCTTTTTCAGCCAGAGCCCTCGCCAAATGAGCATCGCCGGAAAAACAGTGGAACACGATCAGCTGATCGGCACGGGCAACATCAGCCAAAACCTCCAGGGTGTCCGCATGCGCATCCCGATCGTGGATCTGCACAGGCAAATCCGCTTCGGCGCCGAGTTCCAGGTGAGCGGCGAAGGATCGTTTCTGCGCTTCGCGCCCCTGGGCTGCGGTGCGGAAGTAGTCGAGGCCGCTCTCCCCGACTGCGACGACCAGAGGATCTTTCAGGAGGCGCTCCACCTTCGCGATCGCCTCATCGAGAGGCACATGATGGGCCGCTTGACGTGGAACGAGGCCGTCAGGTGAAGGCTCAGTGACGCCCGCATGAAGGGCGGCCTCATTCGGGTGGATCGCCACAGCGACGCGCACCCCCTCGTAGGCGCGCGCGATCTGCATAGTCGGATCGAAACTCGGGATCTCACAGGCACTCGAAATGACTCCGACAATGTTCGTGGCCTTCGCGCGGGACAGCTGCTCATCCAAGGAGAGCTTGAGCCCATCGGCCCTGGGGATCTCGCCCTCGTGGACGGGAAGGTGCGTGTGATTGTCAATGATCGGACCAGCCAGGGGCTCGGGGAGCTCCGGCCAGCTGCGCTTCTTGCGTTTGCCCATGTCTCCTTCTCCTCAGGCTTTCGGGATGAACACGGCGAGGCCTTCGTCTCCGACCGTGAAAGCTGCCATCCCGTCCTCGTTGATGATGACGCTCTCCTGCCCGCCGAGGGCGCACTCCCACACCTGCCCGGCGTGACATGCCCCGACCTCGAGTGTTTTCACCGCGGCCCCCGACTGGGAGATGAGGACGGCCACACCGGTGGAGGGCGCGCCTTCTTCTCCTTCTTCACTTGACAAGCCTTCGCGGCTCCACCCGATGAGCTCAGAATCGTCGAAGGCGTCGCGCTGGATGCCGTGGGCGTGCGAGGCGCGCAGGCGCATGAGCGTTTCAAGGCCCGGCACGGGCGCAATGGGGTGTTCTCCCCCGACGCCGTCAAGGTCGGCTTGGAACACGCAGGGGTAACCGGCCTCTCGTAGGAGGATCAGTGCGTACGCCGCGGGCTTGAACCACTCGGCCACGGGTGATTGGAGGGACTGGCCCTCTTGAGTGTCGTGGTTCTCCACGAAGGTGACGGCCATCGTCGGATCGGCGTCAACGAGAGTATCGGCGAAGATCGCGCGAAGATCGTATTCCCCCCGGCTCCAAGAGGCCCGCTGCAGCGCGAAATGGAGGGGCACATCAAAAAGGGCGAGGGTACGGTCCTCACCAATGAACTTGCGCAGCTCTGCAAGGTCGTGAGTCCAGAACTCGCCGACTGTGAACAATTCACGCCCCGTCTCTTCCCTCATCTTTTCGAGCCAGGCCATCGTGAAGTCGCGGCCCATGTGCTTCAGGGCGTCCATCCTCAAGCCGTCCGCGCCGCTCGTGTTGAGATACCAGGTGCCCCAGTGGACGAGTTCATCCATGACCTTGGGTTCGGTCAAATGCACATCCACACCCATGAGATAGTCGAAGTTGCCGTATTCGGAATCGACCTGGCTATTCCACTGCTTGCCTTCGAAGAGCCAGAGTCCCTGCCTTTGGGTTGCCTCATCCCAGTCGGTGCCGTGAAAACACGTCCAATCCCAGTGGAAGTCGGAGTATGCGTCGGCCCTGCCGGGAAAATCGAAGCGCGTCCACACTTCGATCCTTTCCTCCGGCCCGATGGCCTGATTACGATCTGCCGGATCGATCGGCGTCGCTGTGACCCACTCAGTGGCGTCGGCCCCCATCTTATGGTTGAGGACAGTGTCAACGAGAACATGGATTCCCGCCTCGTGCAGGGCCTTAATCGCCTGGAGGTACTGCTCTTTCGTGCCGTACTTCGTGGCAACGCTTCCCTGCTGGTCGAACTCTCCCAAGTCGTACAGGTCGTACACGCCGTAGCCGACGTCGTTCACGCCGCCTTGTCCTTTGTAGGCGGGCGGCAGCCACACGGCCGTCACGCCAAGGGAGGCGAGGCGCTTGGCGTCAGCGGCGATCCTCTCCCAGTGGCCCGAGTCGGCGGGCACATGCCAGGAGAAGCCCTGCAAGAGCATGCCGTTCATGAAGGTCCTTTCACGCGCGGATCAGTGCAGAGTCGTCCGACCCGCACACGCGCTTCAGTAGACGAGGGCTTCGCGCACGGTCTCGGCGGCCTTCTCGCCCAAGAATCGTTCGACAATGGCGAAGCCCAATTCGAAGGCGGTTCCCGCACCGCGACTCGTGAGAATGGGGCCGTCGATGACGACCCGTTCCTCGAGGGCGTGTGCCCCGCCCTCGGCGATTGCTTCCATGAAGCCTGGATTCGCGGTGGCGCGTCGGCCCTTGAGGTGACCGCGAGAGGCGAGGACGGAAGGCGCGGCGCAGATCGCAGCGAGGTCGAGGCCGACCTTCGCGCGCCGGTCGATCTCACGGCAGACCTGCTCGTTCGCTGCGAGATTCATAGTGCCGGGCATCCCGCCGGGCAAGAAGAGGAGCTCATAGGAGGAGAGTTCTGCCTCGGCGAGGAGAAGATCGCAGGTGATGGACACGCCGTGGGAGGAGACGACCCTTAGGTCCTCGAAGACCGCGATGAGGTCGGCGCGGATCCCGGCGCGGAAAAGGGTGTCCACGACCGCGAGTGCTTCAACTTCTTCACACCCGGGGGCGAGAAGGACCCCGACGGTTTTGTCAGTGCTGAGGGTTGTGGGTGTGGGCATTCTTCCTCCTGGACGTGTCGAAGGGGAACTGCGTTGGGTTTCCTCCTGAAGAGCCTACTCGCTGCGCAGCGCCTCAACAGGGTCTGACTTCGCAGCTTTTCTCGCGGGAAGTAGCCCTGCGATGAGGGTGAGGAGTACGGAGATCGCAATGAGAGTGAGGGCCGCGCTCACCGGCAGCTGCGCAATATTGTCCACTCCGAGGCTGGTGGACACGATCGCATTCGCGAAAGCGGCGATGAGCAGGGTCGTGGCAATCCCGATGATGCCGGCGAGTAGGCCCTCGATGACAGTCTCCGCGTTGAACACATGCGACACGTCCTTCCTGGAGGCGCCGATGGAACGCAAGACCCCGATTTCCTTCTTGCGTTCGAGGACGGAGATGAACGTGATGATCGCAATCATGATGGAGGAGACGATCAGCGAGATCGACACGAAGGCGATGAGCATCCACTTGATGATGTTAATGATCCTCGTCACCGAACTCATGAGCAGGCCCACGAGGTCCGTGTAGGTGATGGCCTTCGTCTCATCCCCAGCGTTGCGCGCAGCCTCGTTGTAAGCGTCAAGGATCGCTTTGACAGCGTCCTTGTCCTCGAAGGTCGTGGGATAAATGTTGATCTGTTCAGGGGTGGATTCTTCCGCCCAGCCGAGTTTCGCAAGATTCGACTCGTAGCTCGTCGGAACGCGCGACATCATCGTCTGGAGGATCTTCTGCAAGTCCTCAGGAGAGGTCGAAGGGGCGAAGGCCTTGGCCAATGCGGACTCATCGAAGGAGAAGGCGTTCATCATGGACTCAGCGAAACCACCCATGGCCTGCTCCATCTGGGTGGAAATCGCAGTGGAGATGGCGGTCATCATCTGTGTCATGGCGCTGGTCATTGCGCTGTGCACGTATGTGGACAAAACGGTGGCGAGTTGCTGACTCAAAGCCTCGCTGAGTTGTCCGGCGATCGTCTGCACGATGGCCGTGCCCACCTGTGCGGAGAGGTCTTTCGTGATCTCCCCCAGCGCGGGGTCTTCACCCAGGGCGGCGGCTAGCTGCGAGCTGAGCGTCTGAAGGTCGATGATCTGCCCGGAGTTGAGCGCCTCTTCGAGCGCGGCCTTCACTTCGGGGGTCGCCATGTATTGGGCGGCGAGAGTCGCCGGGTCCACATCGGGGATCCCATCTAAGTCGCTGTCGGCATGCTCCTGGTAGTAGTCGAGGAACCCCTGTGCGATCGGTCCGAGTTTTTCGGCGATCTTGCGTCCCGCATCGGGTTTGACGACCCCGCCCTCGAGGCCTTTGGCGAGAATCGTGGGCCAGTCGATCTCGGCGAGTTTGGGGTGTTTCGCAATGAGTTCGCCGAGGTTCAGCTTGTCGAGTGAGAGAGCGGAGGGGTCGATCGAATTGGCGAGGGCCTCAGCATCCAGGTCCGAGGGCGTGAATTCGAGGGAGGACATGTCAAGGGTGGACAGGTCGAAGGTAGACATGTTGATCGAGGAAAAGTCCAGTCCCGACAGGTCCATTTGCAGCGCATTCGGGTCGATCCTAAAGGCGGCTTGGATCGCCTCTGCGTCAATGCTGAACAGGGAGGACATGTCGAAACCTTCGGCGCCCTGTCCTTTCGAAAGCTCCTCGAAGCTCTTGCCGGTGAAGACGTCGATGTTCGGATTTGCGAGCTGGTCCTTGACGATCTGCGAGGATGCGGCCTCGGCCATTGTTTCCCGAGTCAGGCCCGCGGTGTAGGCGATCCCTTGACGGATGATCGTCGTATTGTCGTCGCGGGGCTTGACGATCCCCGCGATTTCAAGAGTCGGGGCCTTCGCAATGAGCTCCTTCATGAAGGCGGTGTCTTCGGATTGGTCGGTCCACACTCCGTAGGTTTCGTCGTAGCGGTACAGGGAGGCACTGGGGACCAGTGAGAAGCTCCTTCCCAGGATCTGCTCGTAGTCGTAGATCGTGGCCTCAGATGCCGCTGCGCTGGTTTCGGCGGAAGCGGGGGCGGTCTGCGGGCCTGCGCCCAGGCCGTTGCCGGAGTAGTAGTTCTTCATCGCCTCATCGAGTTCGGAGTGGGGCTTGAGGCCGAGGGTGTATTCGAAGAAGTCGGACATCATGCCTTTGTCGTCGAGGACGAGGACGAGTTCGTGGTCGTTACTCGGCCAGTGTCCGGCGAGGACCTCGTAGGAGTCTTCATACAGTCCCGTGTTGGCGGGGAGCTGGTTGAAAGCCTCGGTTTGAACGAAGCTCGAGAAGGCGCCCGAACCGTAGGCGCTCGACAGAGTTGACATGGACTGTTCGGGGTTGAGTTGGACGATCCCATTGGAGGTGTCGCGCTGGTAGATCCGGGGTTTCGCGCCGTAATGGTATTCGATTGCGGCGACATGCTCGGAGATTCTGCCGCCGTCTTGCTCGAAGTAGCTTTTCAGGCTCTTAAGGTCGTTCCTCGTTGTTGATTCGCGCGTCGAAGCGAAAGCGGGAATGGTTTTTACCTTTCCTTCGACGCCCGATTGGCTGTGGGCGCCTTCAGCGTTCGCGCCGAGCATCGCACTCATGTCCATGCCGGTCTTCTGGATGGACAGCGGATAGGAGGTGAGGGCGTTCTCCTCGGTGCGTGCAATGTAGTCGTTGACGCCGTTCGCGAGGGCGAGGATCGAAGCGATGCCGATGATCCCGATTGAGCCCGCGAAGGAGGTCATGAGGGTTCGCCACTTTTTCGTCGCGAGGTTCTTCGCCGAAAGGCCGAGCGCCGTCAGGGGTGACATGGAGGTGCGCCGAGCGGCTTTCGCTTCGCGGATTTCCTCGCCTGCGGGCTCGTAGGGGCGGGTGTCGGAGATGACACGCCCGTCGGAGAGCTCAACGATCCTCGTCGCGTACTGCTCAGCGAGCTCGGGATTATGGGTAACCATAATGACGAGGCGGTCGGAGGCGACCTCGTGCAAGAGGTCCATGACCTGCGTGGATGTCTGGGAGTCGAGGGCGCCGGTCGGCTCATCTGCCAGGACGATCTCTGGGTCGTTGACGAGGGCGCGGGCGATCGCGACCCTTTGCATTTGCCCGCCCGAGAGCTGTGAAGGCTTCTTGCGGACGTGATCGGCCAAGCCCACGCCTTCAAGAGCTTCGAGGGCGCGGGCGCGACGCTCCTGGCGCGACACTCCCGACAGGGTCAGGGCGAGTTCGACGTTCTCAAGGACGGATTGGTGCGGGATCAGATTGTATGCCTGGAAGACGAAGCCGATGCGGTTGTTCCTGTAGGCGTCCCAGTCGCGGTCGCGGTAGTTCTTCGTTGAGATCGAGTCGATGAGCAGGTCGCCCGAGTCGAAATGGTCGAGGCCGCCGATGATGTTGAGCATCGTCGTCTTACCGGAGCCGGATTGGCCGAGGATCGCGACGAACTCGTTGTCGCGGAAGGCGAGTGACACGGAGTCGAGGGCCCTTTGGGTCAGGGACGCCGTTCGATAGGCCTTCGTGATCCCGCGCAGTTCAAGCATGTTCCCACACTACGGCAGCGCGCGCAGAGCAGCTGAGTGGGGCGGCGGGCTTGAGCCTTGGGCGAAATCCCGCGTGATCCGGCGCTCTTCCGGCCTCGGGTTCCTCGCTCCCCCTCTTCGGCGGGGCATCACTTGTGCCCGGGTATTGCCTCCAGAGTGAAGCCTCGGCTCGGCTCAGCCTTCAATGCCGCTGCGCCAGCAGGATCTCCTCATAGTCGATGCGTTCCAAGCAGCGTTCAAGCACCGCTGAGGAGAAGACCCCGTCGTCGCGCGCTTCGATCAGCGCCTCGCGCTGCTGATGGATCGACTCGAGGGCGAGGGCGCGGGTGCGCTCTTCAGTGAAGGCCGGCCAGGCGCGCCCCGACAGGGGCACATTCACAAGCGAAGTTGGCGCACCCGGGACGGACTGAGTCTGCGTGATCGAATGGGACAGGGCAGAGTCCTTCACCCGTGAACGCAGGAGCGCGAAGAGGCGTTCTCGTTCTTCCTCGTCGTGGGATTCTTCAGCGAGTTGGGGTTTGACGAGGCGGATGAGCAGGGGAAGGCTCAGGCCCTGGATGACGAGGGAACCGGCGGCGACGAGGAGTGCGACGAGGAGCATGAAGGAGCGGGCCGGAGCTGTGAGTGGCAGGGTTTGAGCTGCGGCGAGGGTGACGGCGCCACGCATTCCGGCCCACACGATCACGGAGCCTTCTCTGGGTCCGAGGGGCTCACGCAGCCAATACTTGAGGTCATTGCCCTTACGGGCCAGGCGCCTCTTGCCGACTTCGACTCGCGAATGCCATTTCGCGATGGCCGCATCTAATTGTTCCTGCGTGAGATCACTCGCCTCCATGAGTTCATCGGCTCTATCGCAGGCGTGGGCGATGCGTTCCTCGTGGTAGCGGATGTGCTCGTCAATGCGTTCAAGGCGCCACCTGTGGTGTTTTCGACTGTAGGCGAGGAAAGCGAGGAAGGTGGCAACGAAGAGGGCCCTGACGAGGACCGTGAGGAGTCCAGCGATTATGGCGACGAGGGCGGCGTGCCCCAGGCCCATGTTTCCGCCGTACACGTCCGTGACGATCCCGAAGGCTTGCAGGCCCATGGTGAGGAACACGAGTCCTTCGAGGACGAATTCGAGGGTCCGCCAGTTCTGCTGGGCGAATCTCCTGTTCTGGGCGGGGATCAGTCCGACTCGGCGGTAGGAGACGATGAGTCCGGCGACGACGGCTGCGACCAGTCCGGATCCGCCCAGGTGTTCGGCGGGAATCGAGGCGAGGAAGGGCATGGTGAATGAGAAGACGGTGTCTGCGGCTGGTTCGGTGATTTTCGCGCGGACCCGCACTCCCAGTTCTCCGACGAGGAGGCCGACGAGGATCGCGATGACGAGGGCGATGAGGAAGTTGAGGCCGAGGTTGAGGGGCGCGAGAGCGTGTTCCTTGGTGCGCAGGGCCGAGGAGGTCGCCGCTGAGAGGAGAACGAGGGCGGTCGCATCGTTGAAGAGGCCTTCGCCTTCGAGGACTGTGATGATCCTGTGGGAGACGCCGCGCCCTCGGGCGATTGAGATCGCAACCGCGTCCGTCGGCGAGAGGACCGCGCCGAGTGCGACCGCCCAGGGAAGGGTGATCGCCGGGATGAGCGCATGAATGGTGAATCCGAGGACCAGTGCGCTCAGGGCGACGAGGCCGATCGCCAGGCCCGATACTGCGGTCAGGTCTCTGCGGAAATCCATCACCGGCATGCTCGCTGCAGCACCGAAGAGGAGGGGCGGGAGGATCACTTCGAGGACGATCGCCGGCGCAAGCTCGATGGCGTCCACCCAGGGGAGGAAACTGATGGTGATCGACAGGGCGAGGAGGATCAGGGGTGAGGCGACGCCGATCCTCGGCCCGAGTTGAGCCGTAACGGCGATCGCGAGCATACCGGCGACTGCGACGAGGAGGAGATTCACTCATTCAGGGTAAGGGGTGACGAGCGTCAGTTCCTCGCGGGTTCACGAAGGCGTGTACGACCGCCGATCAGAGGATCCAGGGCGGCTAGGAGTCCCGGGAGCATGAAGAGGATGAGGGTCGTGGCCGCGAGCGCGCCTATGGAGATCGTGCGGCAGATCTGAGCGACCGTCGGATTGTCGAAGAGGAAACTGAGGATCCCGGTGACGAGGATCATGATCGAAGCGGAGGTCATGATCGTGTGGATTGAACGACTCAGGGCCCGCTCTAGGGCTTCACGAATCCCCAGGCTTCGGCGCGCCTCGCGATACTGGCTGCTGAGCAGAATGCCGTAATCGATGGTTGCGCCCATGAGGATGCATTGGACCATGAGTTGTGCGAGGTAGTAGTTCGAGTACCCCTGCACCCCGATCGTGGTGATCGTGATGAACACTCCCGCTTGGACGAGGAGGACTAAGAGGGCTGGCAGGGACGGGGAGAGGAAGGTCAGGGCGATGACGGTGAAGATCGCGGCGGCGGTGAGCCAGGAGATGAGGGACATTTCCGAGGGGAAGGTCTTCCTCATTTCGTGGATGAGCACGGAGTTGCCGATGAGGTGGCATCCTTGCGTGAACTCCGCTTGGCATGTGGCGAGGAGTGCGGAGACGAAGGCTTCGGTGTGTTCGGATTCTTCAGGCAGACTCGTTGTGATGATCATGCGCGAATGCGCGTGCCCGATGAGCTGGACTGTTGCTTGTGCGATCTGCTCCTCGGCTTGGGCGATGGCGGCCCGGTTCTCTTGGGTGAGGAGGCCATCGAAGCGGGGGTCATTGAGGATCTTCTTCGACAGTGTGGACACGAATTGGGCGATTGAGAGGCTTCGCCCCTGAGGGCTCCATTCCGAGGCCCCGTGCATGAGGTATGCGAGGCTGATCTGATCGGGGTCGATTCTTTCTGGCGCGCCCGAGTCCGCGGCGCTTGCGGGGGCTCTGGTGAGGAATGCTGCGAGTTCTTCGGGCGTGTACCTCTTGGGTTCGACGACGGAATCGATGAGCGTACGAAGGAAGCGGAGTTGTTCGCACTCTTGGGATGTGAATCGCCGGGAGTTGTGCGTGCTGGGGATCATCGTGTCGACGAGGAAGGTGATGGCGTCGCGTGCGCTCATGTTCCAGGCGGAAGAATCCGAGTACAGGGAGCTTCTCAGGAGTGCGATACTGCGAGCATCCCGGTCGCTCATCCCGGTCAGGGCCGCCAGGCGCGCTGGAGTGTAAGCCCGTCCGGCGACTGAATCGTTGATGATCGTGGCGAGCTTTCTCAGCTCTGCCGCCCGGTCTTCGGCCCCCGGCTCCGTGGCGAGGGCGTTGACGATTTCTTGCGGGCTGAAGGCCCATTGCCCGCCGAGGGCGGGGATATCCGCGAGGGCGTGCGCGAAGGCGATGGTGCGGGCATCAATGCCGGTGAGTGAGGCGAAGTCTGCGGCGCTGATGGCCTGACCTGAAATGGAGAGGGTGATGAGGCCGTGCAGTGCGGCGAGCCCTTTCTTCTCCTCCGCTCCGATCATTGTGGCCAGGGGCGATGCTGGATCATTCGATGCGGCGAGAAGGAAGTCGAGGTAGTCTTTCGGTGAGGCCATGAGAGAACTCGTGTCGGGCGGTGGCGTACTTGCCCCGCTGTGGGAGCCCGAGCTTTGGGGGCTCTGAGGCACAGGCGTGCCCGATTGTGCGCCTGATTGCGCGCCCGATTGTGCTGAACCCGATTGTGGCCCCCCGGGTGGTGTTCCCCCTTGGCTCGTTGCCGCTTTCAGCTGGAGGATCATGCTGACTTCTTCGATGTTCTGGCCGGTGATCCTCGCCAGGGACGCGGCATCCATCGGCGTCGTCATCGCTGCCGCATCCGCGATCTTTGCGAGCTTATCCAGGCCTGCGCCCTGGTTCTGAGCGAGCCCGGCTGCTGCTTGAGGCAGAGCCGCCAGAGTGGAAAGGGCGTTGAGGTGTTGAGGAAGGGTCCACTTCGCCGAGTCGTAGGCCCCGCCGGAGACTACTCGCGTGGCGTACACCTGGGCGAGGAGTTCTTCATCCATCCCCAATAGTCTCGCCATCTGTGAGTACCCGATCGGCCTTGTCATCGCCTCCGCATCAGTGAAGCGCTCAACGCTCCTGAGCCTCGCGATCTGGGCGCCTGTCACCATGGACGAGTATTGGGGGTCTTGAGCCAGATCCTCGGCGACGAAGTGAATGAACTGGGCAAGACTCATCGGGTCCGCGCTAATCGAAGGATCGGAGATCGCGTGGGCGAGGAGGATGGCACGCGCATCCTCCTCACTCATCTTCAACAGCGATGCGAGACCCGCAGCCCCCTGGGGTGCGAGGAGAGCCTCTCGATCAAGGAAAGGCGTCAAAGCGTCGAGACGATCACGCATCGACTGGTCCATATGGGAGGACGCATCCGGGTCGCTGCGCACAAAACTCACGAACTCGGCGAGCGTCATCGTCTCACTCGCCTTCCCCTCGTGGGCGAGGAAGTAGACGAGTGTGAGGGTGCGATCGTCGAGGACGAAGCCCTGTGTCCCCGATTCTTCACTCATCTGATTGAGTGCGCTCTTCATGTCCTGAAGTGATCGTTGTTTGCCGATCGTGGATGAGTGCGAGCTCACGGAGCTGACATGGGGATCACTTTCAAGACGCTGAGCGAGGGCACGAGCCGCGTCCTCGTCCTCGTTGTTGTAGACGAGGACGATGGGGTTGTCCTTATCGAAGACCTCGGCGATCGGATCGTCTTTGCTCAGTGTGTAAGCGACGGGGGTGCCGGCCGCGCTGAGAGCTGATAGGGCGAACAGCGCGATGAACACGAGGAGGATCGGCCAGCGGAAACGGAATTGAACGTGGGCCAGGCCACGCAGCCTCGGCTCCCAGTAGGGCTTCTGGCTCGCGAGGAGCCACCGGTCGAACATGAGGATAAGGCTCGGCAGAATCAAGAAGACCGAGAGCATGGACAAGAACACGCCCTTCGCGAGGGCGATTCCCAGGTCCATTCCGATTCCAAGGCTCATGAAGCAAAGCATGAGCAGGCCAACGACCGTCGTCATTGACGAAGACAGGATCGAAGAAGAGGCTCCCCGCAGGGCCCGGCTCATCGCTTCAGTCGTGCTGCGGGCGCCTTCGCGCTCGTGACGGTAACGGTTCATGAGGATGATCGAGTAGTCCATCGACAAGACGAGCTGCAAGATCGCGCCAATGGTGAAGGTGATGTCCGCGATCGACCCGCGAATGATATTCGTCCCGAGATTGAGGACAATGGCCATGCCGATCGTGACGAGGAAAAGGAGCGGTTCAAGCCAGGAGGGGCACATGATGACAAGGATCAGCGCCACAAGACAAACAGCAATAATAATGATCCACAGGGGGAGCTCGTCGGCTTGTGAAGGAGTGTCCGAGCGGAGCACATGTTCGCTTCCGGCAAGCTGCTCTTCAATCGCATGGTGAATCGCCGTATCCTGCGCAGAGCCGTAGGGGTGGGGCGATTCCACAATGAAAAGGCTCGCCTCCCCCTTGTGGAAACGCGGGTCCCCCGCCTCGTGCTGGACCTTGGCGACACCGGGAATGCGCGCGAGGGCCTCAGCGGTCGCGAGTTCTTCTTCCTCACAAAGCCCTCGGGTCATGACACGCGTCGTCGAAATCTCCGCATCTTCGGGGAATTCTTCTTCCATGAGGGCAATCCCGGCGCGCATCGAAGAATCGGCGGGTAAGAACTCCGCCATATCCGTGATAACACCGACTTTCGGAATGAGGAATGCGGCACCGATCGTCAGCGCAATCATCACGGCAAGAATCATGTGACGGGTGGTCACGAGGAATCTTGCGAGATTCATCGGCATGGAGGACTCCATTCATGCGGTGATTCACCACGACAAGGACCCACCATTGGGAGCATCGTCTTTCAAGAGTACTGAGAAAGCACTCACCCCGGGTCGGACTCGAAGGATTGAGACCGGATCGCGATCTATCTGCGCCAATGTTGTGCTCATCCCTTGTGACGAGTGGCACCGGATAAGGAGTAGCACCCGATTCATTGCTGTACTTCAATTCCCTGTGGGAGGAGTCGTGTAGCGTTAAGTGATCTCTTCCGCATCGTTCCCTAGCGCACGAGAATCGTGCGCGACGCCGTGTGGAGGAAGCGAGGAAGTGCCATGTCCCGTTCGTCTGTGCCGGTTCTTGCTGTTCTCGCGCTTGCCGTGGGCGCTTTGGCGGGCTGTTCCTCGGCGCCTGATTCGAAGGCCGCAGACTCTCCCGCCTCTTCGGCGATGTCAAGCCAATCCGCCCAAGCGAAAACGAGCGCCCCCTCGGGCTCAGTTGAGAATCAACAGTTTTCGAAAGAGCTCAAAGAATTCGGGGTCTCTCCTTCGCCTGAGCAGGTCGCGGCTCTGCTTCGGGCGGATACCGAGCTCGCTCAGCTGGAGAATCTCGGCTTGGATCTTCAGCTTCTCGCGAAGACTTTCGTAGACAAGACGAGCTGTGAAGTTTCGGATGTTCAAGTGGAAGGCAATACCGCCCTCGTCACGATTCGCGTCTCGATCCCGGATTTCAATGAGGAAGCCTCAAGGGGGCTTGAGGAAGCACTCACTCAGAAGGTCGCCGAGTCCGGCATCGACCCCATGGCCCCCGATGAGGCGACGCTTATCAAGCTCTTCTCTGACACGGTCAACGAGTACCTGGCAAGTTCGAGTTTCCCAATGAAGTCCGATGATTTCACCATCGAATATGTACGGAAAAACGGCAAGTGGGAGATGAAGGATCCCACGGACTTCGATCGGGCTCTTGCGGAGTTCATGGGCGCTCCGCAGATCTGAAGGCGCGATTCACCAAGACCTGGGGGCGCGCACCGCGAGAAGTGCTGTGGCGATGAGCGCTGCGATCCCGAAAGACACGGTGGGGCGTTGACGAGGCCTTAGTTGAACAACGTTCAGTGAGTGGCCGCCACTATGCTCTTCTGCCCCGCTTCCGCATCGGAGTTTCAAAGACCCTGCGAGGACGTGGCAAACTCGAGTACGCAGGGACGACCAGGAGGGACCATGCACTACCTCATCGACGAGCGCCTGAGGGCCTGCGAAGAGGCGGAGATCCGCTCTGCGAACACCCCTTTCGTCGCCGTCCTCACGCCCGAGGAATGGGCCGAGGGACGCGATGCCTACGACATGGGCATCGAGTTCGACCCGGACCTCTCAACATCCCTCGACACTCAAGCGGAGACGAACTACGACGCCGTCACAGGAACGATCTTCATCCCGGACCGCGCGAACCCGGATCTCCCCGAAGCGCGCTTTACCTTCGCTTTGGACGAAAAGGGCGTCGTATTCGTCGACGCCCAGGACAATGCCTTAACCCTGGTGGAACAGATCGCCGAGAACCGGAGGTGGCGCAGACCAGGTCTCGAGCGCTTCCTCGCGGACTTCTTCGTGCAGATCATCAAGAACGATCCGCAGCTGCTTCGCGACTACGAGGACGAGCTCGACGGCATGGAGCACGCGATCATGGCGGGCAGGCCCGGCAGCGCGGCTCATAGGATCAACGAGATGCGTTCCGAGCTTCGTGACCTCGACGATCACTACGACCACCTCATGGACCTCGTCCGCCTCCTCGAGGAGAACGAGAACGGCTTCTTCGCGGAGGAGAATCTGCGTTACTTCCGCACGGTTTACGGCCGCCTCGACAAGCTGCGCGATCAAGCCTCCTCTCTTCGTGACCAGGCGCTGCAGATGAGGGATCTTTCCAAGATGCGTCTCGACATCCAGCAGAACCACATCATGACGGTCCTGACTGTCGTGACCGTGATCTTCGCTCCACTCACCCTCATCGTCGGCTGGTACGGAATGAACTTCACGCACATGCCCGAGTTGGCGTGGCGCTGGGGCTACCCGCTGGTGTTCCTCGTGTCGCTCGCAGTGACGCTCGGCCTGATCTTTTTCTTCAAGCGCCGCAAATGGCTCTGAGCCACTGTCCCCTCCAGTGAAGTCATCACTTCCCTATGAAGTCATCACTTCGCGTTCAAGGGGACAACCGCCTCGCTCTTCATTCTCCTCCCCCTTCGAGGAGCCGCTTCGCTAAGCTCGAAACCGGAGGAAAACCGCGAAGGAGCACCCCATGATCCAGTCAGTGATATTCGACCTCGATGGTCTGCTCATCGACTCTGAAATGGTGTTCTATCGGATCTACCGCGAGATGCTGGCCGCAATCGGCCACGAGTTCACCCTTGCCGACTATCTCTCTGGATTCTCCGGCCGCCCGATTCGCCCGATCATGGCGGACTTCATCTCCCGTTTCGGCCTGCCAGCAACCCTTGAGGAGGCGTGCGCCCATGTCGAATCCGAAGAGGCTGAGGCGCGCCGCACAGGCATCCCCCTCAAGCCGGGAGCGCGTCAGCTCCTTGAAGATCTGCGCGAGAGCGGACGCTCCATCGCCCTGGGGACATCCTCGACCCGCGAGCGCGCCCGCTCGATCCTCGAAGCGCATGGCATTCTCGATCGTTTCGACGCCCTGATCTGCGCTGAGGACATCACGCGCGGCAAACCCGACCCGCAGGTCTTCCTCAGCGCGGCTGCGGCTCTTGGCACAGCCCCCGCACACTGCCTCGTCCTCGAAGACTCGGAGATGGGCATCGAGGCCGCCCACGCCGCAGGCATCCCCGTCGTCTGCGTGCCCGACCTCAAGCAGCCCGATGAGGCCCACCGGGCAATGACTACGAGAGTTCTCGACTCTCTTGCAGAGCTTGTGCCGGAGCTATTTTCGACGCCTCCTTGTCGCTGATGCGCACAGTTGGGGGATCATCGCCGCAATTGTGTCGCCGATCAGCACCGGATCCTCGCTGTCGACGAGCAGCATTGGACGCGCACCCTCGTAGGGCTCTTGCTCCAGCGGGAAGGCTTTACGGGCCGCGGGCACGTCTTTGAGGAGGAATCTGTCGTCGTAGACGCCGCCGAAGAGGACGCCCTCGGAGTAGAGCAGGTATTCGCCCATCATTGTGCGATGAGTCACGCCCGGAACCTTGGAGAGCAGATCGAGGACGTGCTCCAGGTACTCCTTGCTGCTCGCCATAACGGATTATTCTCCCCTCGAGGCAGGCCTCGTCGATGCCGATGATCGAGTCGATACTAATCCGCAAGCCTCCGCTTCTCCCGGATACTGAGGATTTTTTGGATACTGAAGGGGCATCGGCCTCAATGGGGCCCGAAGCTCCGCTCTCGGCGAGTGTGCGCGGGACGGAGTAAGACCGGAGGGCTCAGAGCGGAATGGACAAGGACGCAAGGAGCCACGACACGAGGGGATGAGGAGGACTGATATGGAAGAGTCTCGCAAGCGCGAGCTGCTCACATCCTTGACGGAGGAACTCTTAGCGGAGCGGGGAATGGAAGCGCAGAGCACCGGGGACAGCGCTGCGCTGTGGAAGCTTTTCCGGGCCCTGGTGAACACTCGCCCGCCCGCCCCGATCGGAAAGTCCTGGCTCGAGGCGCAAGACGAGTTGCTCTCCGGCCTCATCGCCGAAGCGGGCATTTCCACCCTAGAAGAGGCGAACTTCAGCCTTGAGGATCCTCGTATGCGCCTGTGGAGGGGCGATATCACCACTCTGGCCGTTGATGCGATTGTCAACGCCGCGAATAGTGGGCTTCTGGGTTGTTGGAGTCCGGGGCATCACTGCATCGACAATGCGATTCACACTTTCGCGGGAGTGCAACTGCGGGCCGAATGCGCCCGGCTCATGGATGAGCAGGGACACGCGGAGCCCACGGGATCGGCGAAGATCACCGGGGCCTACAACCTGCCTTCGACGCATGCCATTCACACGGTGGGGCCCATCGCGAATGGGAGGCCGAGCGATGAGCACCGCGCCCAGCTTGCCTCGTGCTACAGGAGCTGCCTCGACCTCGCGGCGAAGAACGGCCTTCATTCGATCGCCTTTTGCGCAATCTCCACGGGAGTGTTCGCCTTCCCGAAGGAGGAAGCCGCGAGGATCGCTCTTCGCACGACCCGCGAGTGGCTCGACTCGCACGAGAAGAACATGACGGTGGTCTTCAACGTCTTTTCCGAAGAGGACTGCTCGATCTACTCGAGGCTTCTCGGCATCTAGATCTTCTCGAAGCATCAACGAGGAGGAGGAAAAGCCCGTCAGGGAGCATCTCCTCCCCCTCAGGGCACGACATCACGGCATCCTCTCCTTGCGTCAGACGCGCGACGATTTCGGGAAGATTCGCATCCCCGCGTTGTACTTGAGGGGAAGCACCCTACACACGCAACGCTGAGATGACCTGTCACGACACACCCAACAATCGAACACATGTTCTACACTGGTCGAGGACCTGTTGTCACAAGCGGAAGAAGCCAGCGATGAGCCACCAGGAGTCCCTCTTCGACAAAGCCGCCGATGCAACGCGCCCCCTGGCCGCCCGCATGCGCCCTGAGACTCTGGATGAGGTCGTGGGCCAAGAGCACCTCATCAGTGAGGGCAAGATCTTGCGCCGCATGATCGAGTCCGACCAGGTGCCCTCGATGATCTTCTGGGGACCTCCCGGCGTCGGCAAGACGACGCTGGCCCGGGTGATCGCCCATCAGACCCGCGCCTCCTTCATCGATTTCTCCGCAGTGACCAGCGGCATTAAGGAGATCCGCGACATCATGAAGCGCGCGGACGCGGCCAGCGGCATTGGGGCTCGCACGATCGTTTTCATCGACGAGATCCACCGTTTCAACAAGGCCCAGCAAGACGCCTTTCTCCCCTTCGTCGAAAAGGGCGCGATCACATTGATCGGCGCGACAACGGAGAACCCGTCTTTCGAGGTCAACGGCGCTTTGTTGTCCCGCTGTAAGGTGTTCGTCCTCAAAGGCCTGCTTGAGGATGAGATCATGGGCCTGCTCCGCCGAGCTCTGGAGGAGCCTCGCGGCTTCGGTGATCAGGACGTCAGGATCGAAGACGATCTGCTGCGGGCGATCGCCGTCTTCTCGAACGGGGACGCCCGCTCGGCCCTGTCGATACTGGAAATGGTGGTCCTCAACGGGGATGAGGACGATGGGGTCGTCACCGTCACGGAGGAGACCGTCGCCCAGTGCACCTCGCAGAGGTCATTGCTGTATGACAAGGCGGGCGAGGAGCACTACAACATCATCTCCGCGCTGCATAAGTCGATGAGGAACTCGGATCCCGATGCCTCGGTCTATTGGCTGGCGCGCATGCTCGAGTCCGGGGAAGACCCTGTGTACCTTGCGCGGCGCATCACGCGCTTCGCCGCGGAGGACATTGGGCTGGCGGACACGAACGCCCTCGCTGTGGCGATTAACGCCTTCCATGCCTGTCATTTCATCGGGATGCCGGAGTGCACGGTCCACCTGGCCGAGGCCGTCATCTACCTGTCAATGGCCCCGAAGTCGAACAGTTCGTACATCGCCTACGAGCATGCGAAGAAGGATGCCCTGCACTCGATGGCGGAGCCGGTTCCCTTGGTCATCCGGAATGCGCCCACCCGTCTGATGAAGGATCTCGGCTACGGCGAGGGCTACCGATTGGCCCATGACGAGGAGGGCAAGGTTGCCGCCGATATGCAATGCCTTCCCGATTCCCTGGTCGGTACGGAGTACTACACCCCTACGAAGGAGGGGCACGAGAACCGTCTCAGGGAGCGCCTCATCCGGCTCAGGGCGCTACGACAGCGCCGACAATGATGAGAAGCGAGCCAAGCCCATGAGGATCCTGTGCTGAAGATCAGCGCGAGCAGCTCACAGTCATCAGGTGATCGAAAGACACGGATTGCTCGCGTTCAAGCTTCCATAGTCGGAACGGACATGTGGGAACTCTTTTCAAGGGGTGATTCGAGAGGATCGGCGCAGCGAATCCCATGTCGGCATCACAAGAGAGGAGCCTGCGCGCATTTTCTCGAAGGCCTGATCGAGGGCGTCCATCTCATCAGGGGCGTTGCGACAGTGGTCGGATGCTGCGAGGCGCCCTACCGGGGTCTTCGCCATGAGCCACAGCGTCGCGTGCGCCAAGAGCCGCCCCGCCCCCGGCTCGAAGCCCGCGTCTTCCTTGTCGTTCACACTCATGCCGAGGTCGCGCAGAAGGGCTCTGGCTTCCTTCACCGCGTCGAGCATGCGCCCCGCATCGCCCCAGTTCGCTCTCTTCAGATTGAATCCGGTGGAGCGGCACAGGTAGACAGCTGGGAGGACGAGGGCGAGGTGGGCGGCGAGCCACTCGGCCATGTTCTTCTCCCAGGTGAGACGGCACTTCGATCCGGCGAATGTGCTCTCGACGAGGCTGCGCTCTGGCGTGGAGGCCTCCCCGTGAGCGGCGCCGATGGTGATCGGCACTCCCATGTGGAAGGAGACGACCCGGCGTTCATCGCGGTGTCCGGCGCTCATCTGGAACCCGAAGAGGACGGTCTTGCCGACATCGTGTGCTCGCAGGCGCTCAATGGTGGCCGAGGGGTCCGGGTTGTTGCCGATGAGAAGGACGGCAGGGGATGTGTTCTTCGCGATGCTCGGGATGACGGCGGGCAATTGAGTCCACTGCATGACGACGACGATGAGGTCGTAACGGTCCTCGGCGTCGAGAGTGTCGATGATTCGGGGCCGGTCACGGGTGGTGCGCATTGAAGGACGGTGACCGATGACGAGCCCCTCCTGTTCGAGGACCTCCTTCCATCGCCCTCGCGCGAGCACGGTGACGTCGTTTCCTGCACGGATGAGTTCATGGGCGGTGAGCGAGCCAATGACTCCACACCCGTAGACGAGAATCCTCATGTGTCGATTGTGCCCCCCGTGTCCCCGACTTCAAGTGACTGAGGTCCACGCTTATCGGGTGCTTCGCCATCTCGCCTGTTCTAGCCTGGAGTCACATGAGGTGATCGTGTGGGCAGATCCGCGAGGGGAAGAGAGGGCGAAGATGCTCAAGCGGAGCTTTTGGGATCGCTACGCCGGGGTCTACGACCTCGTGACGCGCCCCGGGAATAAGGAACTCGCCGAAGCGTCCGCGTGGATCGCGGATTTCCTCCGCCCTCGTGATCGTCTCCTTGACGCAGCCTGTGGGACCGGGACATTCGCTTGCCTTCTGGCCCCCGTAGTCGAGTTCGTCCTGGCCTGCGACTATTCGGAGAAGATGCTCGAACAGGCGCGCCGCAAGGCGGCTCGGCGAGGTCTTCGCAATATCGCCTTCAGAGTTCGCGACCTCAGATCTTTGACACTGCCGAGGCAGGTGTTCGACGCCGCCGTGTGCGCCAATGTCCTTCATCTCCTCGACTCGCCCGAAGATGCGGTAGCACAACTGAAAAGGGTTGTGCGCCCCGGTGGCCTGATCATCGTGGCGAACTACGTCCACGAGACGGGGGCGGATTCTGGGCGCATGGAGCTCATCAGCAGGTTCGGTTTCGAATTCGCCCAAGACTGGGATGCGGCGGCCTTGGAGGAGTTCCTCTCCGAGCAGGGCTTGAGAATCATCGACAAGAGTCTTTTCGACGCGTGGCAGCCCCTTGAGGTCGTGGTGTGCCGTGCGGATGACGATGTCGTATAAGGACCAGGAAGTCTCGTGGGGACGGGGACCTGCGAAGGGGTGAGCGGAGCGTTCGGCCCGGGGCGAGGGTTCCCTTCGTTCGATTTGAGGAGACCTCCGGACACTCGAGCCACCGGACGCGCACTGGCGTTGTCACTGCCGAAGCTGGATCGTATTCATGGCGACCATGTGGAACGCATCGGAAATACGCATGGCCACCCGAGCGCTGAGGCCGACTCCGCGAGTGTCGATATCACGGTAGTAGGGGGTGTGTTCAATGAGTCGCGCCCCCTCGACGAGGGCGTCGACGAATGACTTCGGATCGTCGATCGAGAAGTGCATGAGAGAGGAGTTCTTCATCCGTTTCACGTAGTACTGCGACATCTTGACCCCGATTGAGGAGGTCGAATCGAAGACGAGGCGCACATTGTCGAAGGCAGCGAGGTGATTGATGAAGTCGACGACCTCGTCCTCGTGGAAGTAGTAGAAGACGCCGGACACGATGACGATGGTCGGCCGTTCGCCGTACTCTTTGACCCGGTCGATCCACGAATAGTCGAACATATCACCGGGAAGATTGATGTGACGCTGCGAGGAGGCGAGCAGCCCTTCTCGCACCTCGATGACCTCGGGAAGGTCGAGCTCGAACCACAGTGCGCTTCCATTGTCGCAGCGCCAGAAGGTGGTTTCGAGTCCACATCCGACGTTGACGACGGCCCCATGGGGGTTGTCCGCAAGGAATGCACGGATGCGCCGGTCCATATTCACCGAGCGGGCAACGCTTGCGAGCATTGTGTACTCGCTTTGTCCGCGCCGCATCCTCTCGGCCTCGGCGGGCAAAGAAGACTCGAGGGCAAGGACTTTCGAATCGGCGATCATCGCGGGATAGTGCGTCGAAGCGTAGATGCGGCCCACGAGGGGGACGTACAGGGTCTTCGACAATTCACTCAGTTCGGTCACGCTCAACTCCCCCTCGGCTCGTTGTTTCCCTGTGCATCAGCGAACACCAAGCGCGGCGAAGGTTCAAGGGCTGCGATCTGCCCGGCTCGCGGCGCGCCGCCATGCCGTGGGCCTAGAGTCGATCTCCTTGTCGAAAAGGGCCCCTCTCCGAAAGACAAGCTCAAAAACGGTCACTGACGCAGGCGAAGCCTTCCCCCTTCGGTGTTGGGGAGTTGAGACGAGGCAGGCATCACCCGCGGCGTGCGTGGAAGAGCCAGCCCTCGCCTCGGGCCCTGTGCATAAGGAAACTGACCCCGGCCAGAGCGAGGGCGAGGCCTAGGCCCGTGTAAAAGAAGGCGACGAACCAATCGGGGAAAACACCGGCCACCCTCATCCCGATGCCCATGGACATCATGAGCGCCATCATCACATAGCCCCGCACGTCGAAGAAGCGGAGAGGATTATGCTTATCGCCCTCAAGCGACCTGATCCTGTGGGAGTTCTTGATCACGAGCTTGCTGAACATCATGTGGAATGTGAGGAAGGTTACAGCTACTCCCACGATCAAAGCAAAGGCGACGAGGGCTGCGGTGTCATTCATGTCGGTGGCCGCCCGCAGGCCGAGGACTGCGACGTTGACGCCGGCTAGCATCCACACCACACCGGCCACGGCAATGAGGTTGCTCTTCTTCATTTTCATCATTTCCTTCACAGGGGTGTTTCAGCGTCGATATAGAGGGTGACGCCGACACTGGGGGCAGGGTCGGCGTACAGAGTGGCGTCGGCGTAGAGGGCGGCGTCGAGAAGCGCGAAAAACGCCTCACAATCGCTCCCTTCCATGAGCGATGCGAAGATGCTCCGAAGCGTGAAGCGGCACAGACTCTCAGGGCGAAGAGCACCGACAAGGCGCGCCCGGACCACCGCATCATCAGCATCGAGGACGTGGCGCAACCCCTGTTCCATATGGGCCATCATCGGGGCGCGCGCGGCTTCCAAGGCACAACGTTCACTATCGGGGAGCCTTCGCATCTGCGCGAACCAGTCGACATTCATCGCCGCAATCGCCTCACTCAGGGCATCGTGGAAGCGCCTGAGGTAGGAGGTGAAGCCTTCGCCCTCGCGGACTGCGCAGTACTCCTCGAAGAATGTCTCTGCGAAGAAGCGTTTGAGGACTGCGGCAGTGAGCTCGGCCTTCGTCGGGAAATAGACGTAGACCGAACCGACCGCAATGCCGCACGCCGCAGCGACTTTTCGCACGGAGAGGGCGGAGACTCCCTCACGCGAGGCGATCGCATAAGCCTCGTCAACCAGCTTCTCCCTATCGATCACCTGTTTCGGCACGAGAATCCACCCCCTCCCCGCTAACAAGATTCCTTAATGAACACTGTTCATTGTAGAGGCGTATCGCGAGAGGTGAAGAGTGAGGACAGGCTCGCGCTGAGTTCGATCGCTCACAGGGAGGTGAAGAAGGGCCCAGATCCGGCGGTCCCTTTCCATGGAGCGCGCGACGCTCGCGACCACGAGGGGACGCACAGGGTCTTCAACAGCTCACTCAACTCGGTCATGACCACTCTCGCCCTCGTTTCACACGACAGGTTCTGCCCACGGGGAACACCATCGAGGGAGGTGCCTCAAGGCGCACAGGTCCCTAGCCCTACGCTGGGAAGAAGGAACCGTGCCCGGAGGCAGCGGAATAACCGCAGTGAACGGCCCGCAGCGTCTTTCCCGGACCTATGCTGGTGAGGGGCCCTCCGGAGAGGCACGGACCCCCACCACCCGAAGGGAGACCACCCATGAATGGAAGCGGAATCGACTGGGAGGCTGCGGCGAACCACTGGATCAACCGGGAGGCCAGCGAGGCGCGCATGCCCGAGGGCGAGCTGATCGCGGAGATCGAAGAGTTCCTTGGCCGCCACAAGATCTGCGCATTGGCCACGGCGGGGGCCGGGATCGTGCGCAACACGACGGTTGAGTACGTCCACGCCGAGGGCGCCTTTTGGATCATCAGCGAGGGCGGCCTCAAGTTCCGGGCGCTGCAGGCCAACAGCAACGTGTGCCTAGTCATCCACGACGAGGACACCTCTTTCGACACGCTCGCCGGATTGCAGGTGACGGGCACTGCCGAGGTGCTTGAGCCATTCGGTGCGGAGTACGAACACGCCTGCCTGCTGCGCGGCATCCCGGTGGAAAGACTGCGGAAGCTGCCCTTCGTCATGAACATCATCAAGGTGGTGCCCACGCGTTACGACTACGTGAACGGCAGGCTCAAGGAACGCGGTTTTAGCGCGCGCCAGCACGTCGATCTTTGAAAAGGCGGCGCCTGTGAACCCGAACTCTGAAGGGGTGCTCATAAGCGCACACGGACTGAGCTACTCGTGCCGCTTGCAGTTCCTCCTGTGGGCGCGGAGTTTCTTGAGCGCCCAGTCGTAGTGGGAGCTCGTGGCGCTCACGAAGTAGGAACCCAGCGTCGTCGTCCCCGTCCAGTCGAATCGTCCCTTGCGGAACAGGTCCTCGTCGGAGAAGCCCTCCGCCAGGGCCATGACCGCGTTGTGAGACTCGGCCAGCAGGTCGCGGGCCTCTTCCAGAGGCGTCTCCTGGTGTTTGCGCCACAGGGCGACGTTCATGTCGCCGTAGGTCCGCCACGTGTAGGGTTCGGGCACAAAAGGCCGCCTCTCCCCCGAGATGTTCGCGCCCACCCAGTCCAGTAGAAGGCGATGCCACTCGTGGAGGTGGGTCAGGACATCGCGCAAGTTCTTGTCCCGGCTCCAATGTGCTTCCTTCTTGCCCTTGTCGGCGGAAAAATCGAAGGGAGCCGCCAGCTCGCCCTCGCTCATGGAGGCGGCGAATTCCCTGAGCTTCCCGTAAGCGCGTGCGGATGCGGCGATCAGCTCGTCTTTACTCGTCGGGCGCGCCATGGAACAGCCTCCTTCGTCTATCGGGCCAGGAGTTCTAGGCTCTTCGCATTCTAGGGTGCGGACCGTGCGTGAAGCATTCTCGATGCCATTGGTCTGATACCCGAATCCTCAAACGTGAAGAACTAGTAGTGCCCCGCGTATTCAGAGCGTCACGGACTACTCGTGAACGATCCAGATGCCGGACCGAGTGCTTCCTTGCCTTGAAAGAATGCCCTTCTCTTTCAGCTCCGCGACCATGCGCTCAGCGCTCCTCTTCGAGCAGCCGAGAGCTTCCGCGAGCTGGGAGACTTTGCCATCGCTGTGCTCCCTGAAGAAGTCAAGCGCCCTGGACCGAGCCAGCTCCCTTTCACCTTCGGGCTTGGAGAAGGGAAGGAGCGACTCCCTGATCGTGTCCAGCATGAACTCGACGAACTCTTCGCCAGACCCGGCGGCATCGGATTTCGCCAAAGCCTCGTAATAGCCCACTTGACGCCGTCTGATTGTGCTCTCGATTGGAAGCCATGCGAGCACGGGCCGCCACCTCGATAAGAGAAGCGTGTGCCACAACCTGCCCGTTCTTCCGTTGCCGTCTAAGAAGGGGTGGCAGAACTCGAATTCGAAGTGGAAGACGCAGGAGGCGAGCAAAGGGTGCATGCTCGTTTCCTTCAGCCAGCCGAAGATACCCGCCATCACCTCGGGGACGTGGGCCGCTGGAGTGCCTGCATGAATGAGGATGTCGCCGTCAAACACGCCGACGTTGCCGTTGCGGAAGCGGCTCGCCTCGGGGACCAAGCCCTCCATCATCACTCGGTGCGCTCTGAGGAGATCGTCGATGGAGTACGGATCCAGTTCGGGGATGAGGTCGTAGGCGCGCTTGGCGTTTTCGACCTCGAGGATGTCACGGCTGTCGCCGAGGACCGGCTTCCCATCGAGGATGGCGCTCACGGTTCTCTCATCGAGTGTGCTCCCCTCAATCATGAGGGAGGAGCGAATCGTTTGTATCCGGAGCTCCCGATGCAGGGTGGGGCTTTTCGCCAGCGGTGCCTGCGGGGAGAGCATGCCTACGAGCTCTGCGATTTCCATGCAGAGCGAGTCAATCGCATCGTTTCGCTGCAATGGCGGTTCGTATGCCATACTCCATCCTCTCAATGCCGCCAAAATTATGCCGCCACGATTATACCGCCAATGGCGGTAATGTGCCTCTTCACAAGAGGAGGGTCGGTGTGTGTCGGCGTATCGGCATATCGGCCCGGGGCAGGTGTTATGAAGCTTGCAGTGGCGAGAGTTGCTGGGCGTACTTCATCGAGAGCTTGTGAGCGGCGTAGGTGGGTGAAGGCCACACGTTCGAAAGACCCCGACGCAGATGACACCACTGCATGCGCAGCCTGCGCTTTGTCCTCGCCTATCTCTTGCGACGCCTTGATGGACTCGGTCGCCCCCTCATCCGAGCACCTCCAGATTCATCCTGAACTTTTCCTCGACACCAAGCGCACAACACATTCGCGCAAGGCCCTCGAGGTCAGCGTTTCTTCCTCTTGAAGTAGCCCGCTACCGCGTCGCGCACGAGCTGTGGATCGGCTCCGACAGAAGACCTCTGTGAGATGAGCTCGGCCACCGCACGCTCTGCCCAGTACGCCCTTACCAAGGCGCCGCCGGGTGACTTCACCTAAATAATGCCCAGCTCATAGATGTTGGGGCTGCCCCAGTGGACTTTCACGTCGGGATACTCACGAAAGAGGGCACGTGGGTGGTATCCGTGTGGAACGGTAACGTCGAGCGCGCAGGGCGTCCTCTCAGAGAGCCCGACGAGGTAGAGCACGCTGCCATGCGGGAGCACGCACTTCCTTCACCTGTGGGAGATGGCGGTAAACCCATCGTCACACGCCTCCGGTGAGCAGTTGACACCCCTCGTGAGCTTATCTATGGCACCTGTTTTCAGGGCGTAGGAGATCGAACCGAGCAGAAAGCCTGTTTCCGTAATCTGCGCTGCGTTGACGACGCCCGCAGCACACTCAACGAACCTAGCTCTCGCTTCGCTTTTCCCATTGCCTTACTTTGATTCTTTGACACACATCGCAGCTATCATGTGTCTAGTAATCAAATTGACGAGCATCGGGACGCACATGAAGGAGGCCGCCTCCACGCCCTCTCCCTTTTATTCGGCACATCGAAACAGGGGCTGATAAGCCCTCCGAAGAATACAACCACGATCAGCCACAACGACCCCCTTCACAAAGACTCCGTTGCAACCAGCACTAAAATCTAGCCCCCAGGTAACACCACCGCTACGCCCTTAATTGGGAAGAGCCACTTATTCTTGCAATTTATCATAGAAAAATCCTTACATAACGTCAACATGCCCTATTTATCCAATG
This sequence comes from Schaalia cardiffensis, assembly GCF_016405145.1. Lineage (GTDB taxonomy): Bacteria > Actinomycetota > Actinomycetes > Actinomycetales > Actinomycetaceae > Pauljensenia > Pauljensenia cardiffensis. The sequence goes on along the minus strand of NZ_JAEKIA010000007.1, from coordinate 24,181 downwards.
AAAAACGTTATTTTGAGAAAAGATGGCTGCTCAATCAAAGAGCAAGTATTCATCCATCTATAAGCCGCTCCAATTCATTCGCCACCCACTCTCTTACTTCCTCCTCTGGAGCTGGACCAATTACAGGACCACTTTTTAAGCTTGTAGCGGGCCGATAGTTCCCTTCTATTGTCGTAGATGCTACCATGCTCTCACCATCATATATCCCGACATCAATACACCAGGCATACGGTATCGCCCCACTGGCATATTCGACTGAATTGCTCCTCTCCGCGCGATTTCTTACAATAACAAGATAGCCCACATCCGAATAGCTGCTAGCCTGGTATTGCGATGGAATATACTGATCAGAGTACCTGAACAGTTTTTTGCGAGGAAAATCAGTAACAAGAGCGACCGTTTTCATCATTCCATCCGCATAGGCACCAAAATTGGCATGTATAGTCACTGCCTTATTGCCTTCCAGAGGAGGCAATTCCTCAGAAAGATCATCAAGCTTCAGAGAGCCGTAATCACCAAAACGATAACTGACCGAGCTGCTATATGCGCTTGGCATATCCAGCGTCATACGGAGACTATAGAACTGTCCAGTGGCGAACAGAATCCCCAAAGATGCGATAAAAACGCCTAGTAAGATTCCAACCTCCTTCGCACATTCAACAGAGTCGCCTTTCATTTTGACACGATTGAAAGCAACCCCAACGCCAACAATCATCAGCAAAATAAGGGAGACAAAAGCTGTCGCCAGAAAAACAACCAAAAACCCCCTCAGACTATCCAGAAACGCAAGAACAACTGCGACCGCTACCAGAATCGCAACTGTCAAAGAAAAATAATGCGGTCCATCTTTCATCAGATAATCTCTCATCAGACACTCCTCCACTCCGAAGACGAAACGATATTGAAGCCCCCTCGACCTGCACCACCCTTTAATCGTTCCAGAAAAATAGGAAATCAGAATTTACTCGACGGTAGAATTGCGAATAAGAATGCGAAGCATGAAAAAGCGGAAGACAACCAGAGCACATACACTTGTTCTTTTGTGGCTCTTCCCAATTAAAGGTGTAACGGCGGTGTCACCTGGAAGGCGCATTGTGCCCAGTTGATGGTCGAGGTGTTTTGATGATGGGATTTGTCAGGGGGCCCATCTCGAAGACCTCGACATGTCCAACACTACCTTCAGGGGTCTTGATATGATCACCCTCATTGGCTTGGGCGACCTTGGTCTGGATGTCACCGGCCAGCTCATCGAGCCTGAGCATGCGGTATGGAAATTTCGGTTGGTCGAGCCCCGACGGTTGGTGCCGCCGGTGTGGGAGTCAGGGGCAGCTCGTGACACTGTGACTCGACAGCTGGCTCATGAACCCCTCGAGTGACGCCCCATCACGCTACTGATCGAGCTGTGTCGTTTCCCCTGTAGTGGTTGTAGGCGCGTGTGGCGTCAAGATGAAGCGTCCTGGGTTTTGTTCCGCTTCTATGCTCCAACGAGGGTTGGGGCGTGGTGGTGAGTATAGTACGGATCTTTTGTTTCTTGTGGGGTGTGGTAGTTGAGGGCTTGGTGGAGGCGCTTCGTGTTCCACTAGTTGTATCACTAGAATCAACATCGGTCCCGCACTGATCTCGAAGGCTTAACCCCTCATCAAACCCGTTCACAGTTTTATGAGGAACAACAGCTAGTGCAACCACTTTGTAATCAACACCCCAGGACGGTAACACGGTAACGATGACTGACGGGGAGTCCTTCGACAAGGACACGCCATTCGTTCGATACGAGATGGTGTTTCCGAAAAAGCAACTGCTACCCGGATTTTTCGGCTCTAATCCCCTGAAGGGAAACGAGCCGACCGTCGATAGCGGAGCTTACTCGAATGTTGCCGATCACTTATCTGACCAGATTGACTGGGAACCCCATGTAGACAAGGCCGACAGGACCGATTACATCGTCGCAGTCAGCAGCGGCATCATCGCCGGCATCATCGATATCCTCCTCACCGGAGAATTCTCACTTGATAGAGCAAACGAGTGGGGCAGTGACAAAGTCGAGAAGATTGTGCTCAAGGTCGCCAAGGCAGAGGGCTACAATGGCGACGACCTTAACAAGGCCATCAAGACGCTTGAAGATAATCACCCACTGGCCAGTGATGGCAACACCAACGATTGGGGCGGCGGCAGACAGCATCATTTCCGAGACTTCGCCCATCACCTAAGTATTGGCGGGTTGGCGATGTCCATCTTCACCCAGTTCTCTGGCCTTTCGGTCGGCACTGATACTAACGGCGCGTTGGCAATCGTTCCAATCCCCGAATCGCATAGGCAATATCTGGGCAAGAACACTCAGGAAAAGATCGTTTTCGGAACCATCGAATGGTTCTTCCATATGGTCAGCGACGCGGCCGGATCAAGCAGCAACGGTGGACAGGGCACCGGCATCCCGGGCCCGCTGTTGTCTCTCTTGAAGGAGTTCTCGTCACTCCCTTTCTTCAAAGACTCGAAGAATGACGATATGAGCTTCAGACTCTGGCTCTCGAAGCTGTTCAACGGAACCCTTCTTGCAGACCATGACGCGAACGGCAAGATCATCAAGGGCACGGAGCGGCGATTCGACCTTCGAACAGAGATCGGCATCCTCGAAGAGATTGGCAGGATGTCGGCACCTGTGCTCATCAATCAATGCATTGTCCGAGGGGCCTACTTCTGCCGAAGGCTTTTCCGCGAGATCGAGAGTCTCGACATCCGCAGCTTCGGCGACCTGGGGCGAATTGCACCCGAAGACATTCTTCCATGGGGCACTCCCGCCATGCATAGGATGGTGACTGTGTCGAGCGGAGTGTTCAGTGGCATCGACTTCGCAGATGCTCTCGTAAGGGCGATTCCCGCTAAAGACCCTGTAAAGTTTTTTCTCCGCATCAATTACGTTGGTGTTGCGTCCTTTGTGGTCGCATGCGTCGTAGACGCGAAGGCGACATTTTCCGACAGGAAGCTTGAAGAGGGCGAGAGACCCGAGGACTCGTACGAGCGCAAACTCGCAAGCCTCGGGTGTTTGAAGCTCGATTTCGAGAAGGCGCGAGTCCTTCACTCAATCATGTACCAGCTCGTTGCGTACGACATCGAGCTCGAAAAGCGCGATAAGCGCAAGGCCCGCAAGCAGAAATGGCTCGAGGAGTGGAGCAACAAAATCATCGAGACGACGAACACCGTCTGGGCCGCAGGTGCCGAATATTTCCTGAACGACGCTCCCCTGTACGACGAAATCGAAAGACTGCGAAAAGAAGACGAGGACGATACGTGGCTGTGGCTCGTGGCAATGGAAGCAGCGAGGTTCGAGCCGTACAGATTCTTTCATCGTAAAAACGACAGAATGTACAAGGGCCTCAAGCCATGCTCAAATTACGCGAAAGACGTCTTTTGCGTACGCCAGGGGTCGGTGAGCTTCGGTAGTCTGAAAAAACTTGACAAGGCCGTGGGCACAGCGCGCAGCCGCTTGGACGGATCCGTAACGAAGGGCATCGCAGGCGCAGCGGGAACCGTCGTCGTCGTTGCCGTGACCGGTGGATTCGCATTCTATTTCGCGCCCGTTATCGCGCCCGTTTTGGCAGCTGCGCTCGGCGCGGAAATCGCCACGCTCTCAGGAGCAGCGCTTACGAGCGCCAGCCTCGCGTTCTTGGGAGGAGGAGCCCTTGCTACTGGCGGGGCGGGCATGGCAGGTGGAACGATGCTGATCGCAGGCGGGGGCGCACTTCTCGGCGCGATCGGCGGCTCAAGTGCATCCGCAGCGCTGTCGATAGCTTTGGCGACGGATGAAAGCTATACGCTCGAAGAGTGCGCGAAGCTAATTGCATTCAGCGAAGAGGTTCTCATCAAGCGGAAGGGAGACCTTTCATCAGCCAACGAAATCGGGGAGACACTAAGCATGCGAACTGTCGAGCTGGAGACCGAAATAGAGGCCATCAAACGTGTGTTGGCCTTCGACAAGGATTTCGAGACCGACGAAGATGAGCGCGACAACGACGCTGAAATCAGCCCGAAGAAGATGCTCAAGATTCTCGAGCGCAGCCAGAAATACTTGAAGCGAAGCAATGCGGAACTCACGAACGCGCTTGAGAAGGCGCTCAAAGAAAAGAGTTAGCGAGTTCAACACACACGCTGACGCTGTCGACCCCTCGGGCTCGACAGCGTTTCCTTATGCACCAATAACAGGCTCATCCCAATTGAGAGTGTGGGTGGCGTCGAAGACTCCTGTTTCAAGCAGGTTGCGGGTGACGTACTTAGCGGGGTTGTGAAAACCTAGAGCGCTGCCTCGTGGGTGTTCGAGGCGACCGTTGAGTGTTGCGCCCCGGATTTGATAAAGACGGCGATGATTGGAAAGGAGCCACAGCCTCTATCACACCCAGAGTCTGACAGCCATACTCCCACTCGATCGTTGCACGCTTCGTTTTCATGTAATCAGCGGGTCAGGTGGACTGGGGTTTTCTTTACTCTCCTATCGCGAAAACCGTTTGGTCACCCTGTAGTCAGCGGTGGCTACATGCTCTGTAGTCATCTGAGGGGAGTATTCTCGTCCGACCGAAGAGTGACAGCTCTGAGCTGGGGAAATGCTGCTTTGAGATCCGCCGGTGACGACACATGACCTAGTAGCAATCACCGTATGCCGCTTATTGCGTTGTTAGTGAATGCGTAAGAGGCAAGTGTGGTGCCTGGCGTTATAGCGTGGTCATGAGTTGCTCAATCTGGCTGTTCACAAAGCTGGGATTATCGGCATTCGAGTTATGCCCCGCGTCAGGCACCCACACGAGAGGGATGCTTTCACCGGCAGACCATTTGCGGTTGAACACCTTCACATCACCAGCGCGGTCCTTCTCCCCGCAGAGCAATAGTGCCGGACAGTCGATGTCGTAAGCGCGTCCGGACTCGACAGCATCAGCAAGCATCGTGTAACCGTGCGCGGCGAGCTCCACATACTTCTTCTTGGTGTAGCTTTCCATGAAGGAGCGCATGCTAGCTTTTCCCTGGGCGGTTGTCGCTACTCCCCATGAGCCCAGCGACTTCAGCCAAGACCAAGGCATAGAACGGTACATGCTCTTAGTATGTCGCAGCGCTTTGACTTCCCACGTCGGGTAATACTTTCTTTTGAGCGGTGCTGAATCGATGGAGACGAAGCCAAAGGCTTCTCCTGGATAGAGGTCGATGAACGCTTGCGCAACGTAACCGCCGAGCGACTGTCCCACAAGCACTGGGCCCTTGACGTTCTCTGCCTCCAAAACTCCGTGCAGAATGCGGGCACAATCATCCATGGAGAAGTCAAGCGGATACGGTCGTGATTTCCCGTGCGCAGGGGCATCCCACACCAGGCATTTTGCCTTGCCTGAGAAATGCGCCATCTGCGCGTCGAACAAGGTGTGATCAGCAGTAAGGCCGGGAAGAAATACGAGCCATGGCATATCCGTATTGGCAGAGGCGTCCACCCAATAGGCGACGTCACCGCTATTGGTGCGATAAGCGCGCTCCTGCAAGGTTTGGGGCATGGGTGAATCTTTCTCGTTGAGGTTCAAGCAGGATAAGCAGTCGCAGCGTCCTTGGCTTGCACTTGCCTGAGGACGAGCTAGAGTTCCCAGACCGGTACGGCCTGTACGTCGCGCGTCACAAGATAGGGCTCATCGGTCTGGCAGACCACATGCCCGAACCCAACCTCGTAATCCGAGAGCCTGTCCAAGCAGCCGAAGTTTTTGACAGCATCGCTTCCAACGGTGGCCGCCATCTTAACCTCCACGGGATGCAACACATGGCCATCCTGTATGACGAGGTCAATCTCGCGCTTCTTCGCATCTCGGTAGAACCACACGTCGTGGAGGTTCACTCCTGCGTTCATGTAACTCTTGAGCACCTCCGAGACAACGAACGTCTCGAAGACGTGCCCGGCAACCGCACCGTTGCGAAGCTGTTCGGGGGTTGTCCACCGCGTGAGGTGGCATACGAGCCCCGTGTCCATAAAGAAGATCTTCGAAGTTTTGGAAAGACGTTTGTCCACATTCGGCCAGAACGGCTGGATAACCCTCACGATGTTCGAGGCCTGGAGTACCGAGAGCCATGCCTTGACTGTTTTGTGGTCGACGTCGATTGCGTTTCCGATATCAGTAGCGTTCAGCAACTGTCCTGACCTTGCAGCACAGGCAACCATAAAACTGTAGAACTTGGCCTCATCTCGAACGTTGATGAGGTCGCGTACATCGCGTTCAAGATATGCAGATACGTAATCCGAGTAGAAGGAGTCCCAGTCCACGGAACTGTCTTGAAGCTCGGGCATGGAGCCCCTGTGGATGACGCTCCAAATATCCAGGCCTTTCACATGCTTGGGCTCGGTAATCCGCGCCGGCACGTAAGGATGCGGGCTGCTTGCAGAGCCGATAAGCTCCCTCAAGCTGAGAGGGGGCATTTCGATAATCCTAATCCTGCCAGCCAGAGACTCGCTCACGCCCTTCATCAGATGGTACGTCTGCGACCCAGTGAGCACAATGCGGCCCTTCTGGTCGGATTGGTCGACAATCCATTTCACGGGGGAGAACAGCTCGGGCACCCGCTGGACTTCGTCGACGATCAGAGGGAGTTCATGAGAGTCGAAGAACAGCACGGCATCCTGTTTGGCCAGCAGATAGTCGCGCGGGTTTTCCATCGAGACGTAGCTGAAGGAGCCTCCAAGGTGTTCTTTGAGCACCGTGGTCTTACCTACTTGGCGCGCACCGGTGATAAGAACCACCTTGCCCTGTGTAAGCATGGCGTCGATGGTCGACTCAATTTCGCGCCTGATATACATGAACTGCCTCCTTCTACATGAAGGCAATTATCTTATTGTGTATCCATGCGGTCAAATTTGGGAACAACATTCCCAAATTTCACTACTCCCACTCGATCGTGGCCGGGGGCTTGCTCGTCACATCGAGGACCACGCGGTTGACCTCGGGCACCGTGTTCGTGATGCGCGTCGAGATCTTCGCAAGAACCTCATAAGGCAGGCGCGTCCAATCAGCAGTCATCGCGTCCTCGGAAGACACGGGGCGCAGCACGATCGGATGACCGTAGGTGCGGCCATCACCCTGGACGCCCACACTCCTCACATCAGCCAAGAGCACCACCGGGCACTGCCAGATCTGAGAATCAAGGCCCGCTGCGCTCAACTCTTCACGGGCAATCAGATCAGCGGCGCGCAAAATATCGAGACGCTCCTTCGTGACCTCACCAATGATGCGGATACCAAGACCCGGACCGGGGAAGGGCTGACGATTCACCAGGTAGTCGGGCAGACCGAGCTCACGCCCCACGGCGCGGACCTCGTCTTTGAAGAGGGCACGCAGAGGCTCGACCAGTTCGAAGGTCATGTCATCGGGCAGGCCGCCAACATTGTGGTGGCTCTTAATATTCGCCGCGCCCTCGCCGCCGCCGGACTCGACGACATCCGGGTACAGGGTGCCCTGGACGAGGAACTTCATCTCGCCCTTAGCACCGACCTCTTCAATGACCTGCTTTTGAGCGGCCTCGAAGGAGCGGATGAACTCGCGGCCAATGATCTTGCGCTTCGTCTCAGGGTCGGACACTCCCGCGAGCGCAGAAAGGAAACGCTCAGACTCGTCGCAAGTGATGACGCGAATACCCATTCCGCGCGCGTAGTCGTTCTCAACCTGCTCGCGCTCGCCCGCACGCAACAGCCCATGATCGATGAAGAAGCAGGTCAGCTGATCGCCGACCGCCTTATGGACGAGAGCCGCCGCAACGGAAGAGTCAACACCTCCGGACAGCGCGCAAATCACCTGAGCGTCTCCGATTTGCTCACGGATCCGCTCGACTTGCTCGTCAACGATGGAATCGGGAGTCCAGGAGGGGTCAATGCCCGCGCCCTCGTACAAGAAGTTCTTCAAAGCGTCCTGACCAAAAGCAGAATGGGCGACCTCGGGATGCCATTGGAGGCCGAAGAGGCGACGCTCGCGGTTCTCGAAAGCTGCGACAGGTGTCTGGGCAGTGGAGGCAGTGACCTCGAAACCCGAGGGCGCGGCCTGGACTGCGTCGCCGTGACTCATCCACACGACCTGGTCGCCGGGAGTATTGGCGAAAAGGCACGAGCTCCCGGCGATATTCGCATCGGTGTGCCCATATTCGCGCGTTCCCGTGCGCCCGACTGTGCCGCCCAGCGCCTGGGCCATCGTCTGGAAGCCGTAGCAAATGCCGAGGACGGGGACTCCCGCGTCGAAGATCGCAGGATCAATCGAGGGGGCACCGTCCTCGTACACCGAGGAAGGACCGCCCGAGAGGATGATCGCGGCCGGCTCCTTGGCGAGCATGTCCGCAATGGGCATGGTGTGGGCAACGATCTCGGAGTACACCGAAGCCTCGCGCACGCGACGAGCGATGAGCTGCGCGTACTGGGCACCGAAATCAACGACGAGGACAGGGCGGGGAGCAGTCGTGTTCACACGGGGATTCTACCCGGCAAGATCGACGATTCGGGCTCCGTGGACTGTGCAGGGGGTCTCGGGCGCTACGCTCGCGCTTCGCCCTGCGCTCACGCTTCGCGCGGTGATTGTGCGCTCTTACTTACGGGGCTCACCCGCCCCGACCTCTCTCATCCTGCCCAGGCAGCGCCTTCGCCCCTGGCCTCGTCCCTCTTCCCACCGAAGCTGCGCCTTCGCCCCTGGCCTCGTCCCTCATCCTGCGCGACAATGCCACTATGGCCCCGAAGGATCGCAAACGCCCCGCTCTGCCCGTGTTCGTCGTCGAACTCGGCATGCACGGCGCGAAGAAACGCTACCCGGACGGGCGCAAACTCACGCGCGAAGAACGCGCCTGCCTCCCCCTCGTCAACTCCATCAACGAGGGCGTGCGCGCCGCAAGCGAGCTGGTCGCCACAACTGCGAAATCACCGGACGCCGCATGGCTGATCAAACAATTCCTCAACCCCGTGCCCCTCGCTGGCAGGAAAAAGGTGAAACTGCCATCCCGCCCGCTCCTGCTCAAGGCGATCGCGCACCTCGAAGCGATCTACGAAGCCGGGGACCTGACTCTGAGCGCCACCCGCACTCCCTCCGAGCCGAAGAAGCATCTGCTGCGGGCGATCGACTCGTGGTTCTTGGCCTTCGATGAGCGGGCCGAGAAGAAACAGTGGAAGAACGTCGAGGGCACTCCCGTCACTCTTGAAGGCCTGCGCCGCTGGCAGGCCGATCTCGCCACGATGGACCTCAAAGTCATCCCCTACCTCACTCTGCCTCCCGAGTTCGAACGCGCCCTGACGATGGTGGAAGCCTGGGATGACGTCCTCGACCGACGTGGCCACATCGGCGAGCGCTTCTCCTTGCGCGAGGAGGTCGTCCGCCTCCACAACTGGCCCGGCGACCAGTGGAGGAACGGCGACGACTACGCCTCGGCGCAGAAGAGATTCCATCGACGCCTGAAGAAGGCCCGCGCCCTTGCCGAAGATCCGATTCGTGATGCCATCATGCAACGCGCCCTCTACCTACGAGAGGGCCTGCTGCTCGGTCCTGTTGATCCACTCGACTGGTTCCTCGCGGTGTGCCAATTCCGCTGGGCCGTGCCCGAGATGCTCGACATGAGGCCCGAGCTCATGACCTGGAAGCTCGTTGACTGGCTCGCGCGCCTGGCCACCCCGATCGAGCATGTCGAAGCGAAAACTCCGAAGTGGGCGCGTTCAGCCTCCTCCCCCGTGGATGTTCCCGAGGGCATGCTCGAAGTCGTCTCCGGCCCCGACCTCATGATCGACCTGGACGAGGACGTCGTCACCGCCCTGCCACCGGGGTGTCGGGTCCGGCGTCTCATTGCGAGCGCACGCACCGCCCTCGGCCCCGATTGGACCGTGTACTGGGTGGACTCCGAGTGGGAGAATTCGAGGCCGATCCTCGACCTCGTCGAATCCGCGAAGCTGCACCCGCAGGTCGTGTTCATCTCCGATGAACAGCCTGCCGAACTCGCCGAGAAGATCCGCCCTTTCCTGGATCGTGCATACGAGATCCCCACGAATCCCCTCACTGCGCACAGCCACATTCCCGGGGTCATGCCGATCTTCCCCGAACACCCAGACGCGGGGCTGTGAGAGCCCTTCCGCCAGCACTCACTCCCCCTGCCAGGCCCTCCACAGCGCCGCGTATTCGCCGCCGCATGCCAGCAGCTCCTCGTGCGTACCGAGTTCCACGATGGAGCCCTCGACCATAACCGCCACCCGATCAGCGTCCTGCGCCGTATGAAGCCGATGGGCGATCGCGACAACGGTCCTCCCAGCAAGGACCCCACCCAGGGAATCCTCCACCGACCTCGCCGATTCGGGGTCCAAGAGTGACGTCGCCTCATCGAGGACGAGGGTCGCCGGATCCATCAGGGCGATCCTGGCGAGTGCGATCTGCTGGGCGCGCGCAGGCGTCAACTGGGTACCGCCCGCACCAACTCGCATCCCGAGCCCACCCTCGTCTTGAACCCACGAGTCCGCGCCGACAAGCTTGAGAGCCGCCCACAGCTCCTCATCGGAAGCATCACCGCGGGCGAGCCGGACGTTATCGGCGATGGTGCCGACGAAGACGTGGTGCTCCTGAGTGACGAGGACGACCCGCCGATGCAGTTCTTCTTCGGGCAGCTCGACGAGCTCGGCTTGCCCAGAACGAACATGCCCCGAAGTCGGCGGATGGATGCCTGCGATCATGCGTCCGAGTGTCGATTTGCCCGCACCCGAAGGGCCCACGATCGCGAGAGTCTCGCCCTCGTGAAGTTCCAGGTCGATGCCGTGCAGGACGGGACGTCCTTCGTGATAGGCGTAGGAGACCCCCTCGACGCGGATCGGGCCATCGCCTCGAGCCTGAGGATCCATCCTCCGGTCGGGCTCAACGAGTTCGACGCCGAAGATCCGCTGAAGCGAGATCCACGCGAATTGGAGCTCGTCAATCCAAAAGGTTGCCTGCCACAGGGGCGTGCGAATCTGGTAGCAGTACATGACGAGTGTCGTCACCGAGCCCGCGGTGAGGACACCCGCCGGCACCAGGACAGCCCCCAGAAGGATCATCGCGGCAATCGGAACGAGGGTCACGGCGACCATCCCCAAGAAGAGGAAGCCCCGCATCCACGCCCCGTAACGTTCAAGGCGCCACATCTGGGCGAGCATCGAGTCGAAGGCCCGGTGTCTTTTCGCTCCGAGCCTCAGGGCGTCAACGGCCTCGGCCTGGGTGACCGTCTCGGACAGGTGGCCGGAAAATACCGCGATCATCGCCGCAGAGGCGCGGTAGGCGGGGATCGTCCTGGGCATGTACCACAGGCTCACGCCAACGACGCCGATGATCTCGATAGGAAGGATCCATGCGAGGCTCGGTGCGGCGGCGAAGGCGGCGACGAGGGTCACTCCGATGGTCATCAGGAGGATGAGGATCGTCGATAGGCCCTGGCGGATCATCATCTGGACGCGGTCGATGTCCGTCGTGGTGCGACTGATGAGGTCTCCGCTTCCCGCAGTCTCAACAGTCGACAGGGGAAGGTGGACGACAGAGTCGACGAGACCGTCGCGCAGCCGAGCGAAGACCGTCTCACCGAGGATTCTCGCCCGGGTCTCGGCCCACCAGGCGAGGATGAAGTTCGCGACGACGAACACGACGGCGAGAAGGATGCGCTGACGCACCCACGCGCCACCCATTCCCGCGCGGATGCCGTCGATGATGTCGCCGACGATCCAGGGCAGGGCCACGGAGGCCAGTGCGGCGGCGAGTTGGAGGAAGAGGACGAGGGCTACTCCCCCGGCGTGAGCGTGTAGGAGTCCGATGAGGCGTCGCCGTGTGAGGGCTGCCGGGGCGATGGGGAGTCTGCGGCTCATGCGTCTTCTCCTCGTCGGGTGAGGATCTTACGGGCGGCGACCGTCGTCTCTGGCGCATCAGAGGGGGCGGAGTCGATTGCGTCGGGTGTGGTTTCACCAATCGCATGGCCTTCGGCGTCGAGGACGATGATGCGCTCTGCGGCTCGCGCAAGAATCGGCGACTCCGTGACGAGGACCGTGGTGCGACCGGCGCGCTCGAGGGGCAGTCGTTCGGCGATGATCGCCTCGGTGTGGGAGTCGAGGGCGGAGGTCGGCTCGACGAGGAGGAGGATTGGGGCGTCTTGAGCGTAGGCTCGGGCCAGTGCGAGGCGCTGGCGCTGGCCTCCTGAAAGGTTGCGGCCCAGTTCGCTGAGTCTGCCGTCAAGGCCCGCATCGAGCGAGTCGATAACGTCGGCGGCGGCCGCTGCTTCCAGGGCTGAGAACAGGCGGGCGTCGTATTCCTCGATCCCCTTGTTCTCGCTGCTTAGGCTCATCTCATCACCGAGTTCGGCGTTTTCCAAGACGTTGCGGTAGATCGCTTCGGTGGTCCCGGGGACTCGTTCTTCGGGGGCGCGACTGCCGAGCAGGGCGTCGCGCAGGGTTCCGGCGAAGATCTGCGGGATCTCCTCGGCGAGGAGGATGTTCTCGCGGACCTCATCAATGGGTAGCTCGGCGAGTGCGATGGTGCCCTTCGGGTCGACTAGGAGCCCGTTGTCTTCCGAGTCGTCAACGCGTGCCAGCCGTCGGCAGACACGGAGCGCCATATCTGGGGCGGGTGCGAGGATCACGCTGATCGCTGCGGGCGTGATGCAAACTTCGCTCACTGGGTCGATGAGCTGGGCGTGGGCCCACTGCGGGCTGGGCTCGTCCTCGCCAGTCGGCGGTGTGTCCCCGCGGGTCGGCGGCGTGTCCCCGCCCTTCACGGGAGTGTCCCGCACCATCGGCTCGATGCCGAGCAGGTCGGCGGCTCGTTTCGCTCCGACCCAGGCTCGCGTCATGTGCTCAACAGATTCGCCGAGGAGCCACACGGGGTGGCGCAGGTAGACCGTGTACCCGTAGAAGGCGAGAAGTTGTCCGACGCTCATCCGCGCCTCGGAAACGAGGACGGCTCCCTGTGCGACGACGAGAACGGAGAAGAACATCGGCGCGGCTGAGCGGATCGCCGCAAGGAGGGAGACCGTGGGGGCGACGCGGATCCCTGCGGCGCGTACCCGCGCGGACTGGGCGCGGTAGGCGCGGGTGTAGGTCGTTTCGCCTCCGATGCCTCGGAGGATCCGCAGGCCCTGGACCGCATCTGTTGAGATGGACGTGAGTTCTCCTTGTTCAGCGCGAAAGGCGGATTGACGCTGTTCCAAGGGTTTGGCGATGAGGAGGAGAAGCACGAAGAGGATCGGCATGCCGATGATGACGATGAGACCGAGACTGACCGAGACTCGCAGCATGAGGACAGCGACGAGGAGCACGGCGGCTGCGGAGGCAAGGAGTTCGGGGATCAGCGCGGTCGCCCGTCCGAGGGCGAGCGCGTCGGAGTTGACGGCAGCGAGGACGTCTCCGGCTGATGAGGCGCGTTTGAAGGAGCGGGCCCGGTCCGAGGTTCTTTCACTCAGTGTTCGGGGGGCGCCGACTGCGGATCCCATCCAGGCGCTGATTTCGGTGAGCTGCGCCAAGCTGTCTCCGATGGCGACCAGAAGGATGATGAGGAGGAAGAGGCCCGTCCATTCGGCGAGTTGGAGTGAAATCCCGAAGGCGAGGGCAACGTCGAGTGCGTGCCCCATTGCCCAGGAAATGAGGGCCGAGGCGAGGGCTCCCAATCCGGACGTGAGGGTGGCGAGGACGAGGGCACCGCGTCTGCGGGCGAGCAGCATCTTGAGGAAGGGGCCGGGCTTGGCGGGAAGCGGCCATGCCGGTCCTTTGAGGGTGCGAAGGGGGCGGGGCCAGCGGCCGGGCAGGGGCCCTAGAGGGGGTAGGTTCACGCCTGCTCGCGCCGCGATCTCCTCGTAGGTCCTCTTCACTGTCCCCTCGTTCCGATCAGCTTCGATTCATGGTGTGCGCCCGATGCCGAGGGGCCTGCGAGGAAGGGCTCCGGGTGCGCGCGTCTTCCACGCACTCCTGAGAACACTCCTTTGACGGCCCCGTGTCCGCCCTGGGCGTGCGCGTCTTCCACGCAGGCGCGGGGCTGACCTTCCCCTCCCATCGTGGTTCGCCCGGCTGCGAGTGTCTTCCACGATACGGTGACTCGCTCAGGGCGTCGCGTCATTGCTCCGGTCTCGGAGGCGTCGCCCCCGCATGTGAGTGGAGGCAATCCCCTCTCGCGTTGTCTGGTGATCGAGCCTGAATTCGAGTCCGCGTGCTGAGTGGAGGGGATAACGACGTCTGGAGGGTTTATATCCCCTCCACTTGTCGCCAACCCCTCCACTGAGCGCAAAGCCCTCCACTGAGAGGGAACCCCTCCACTCGCAGTCGCTGACGAAAGCTCAGTGCGCGAAGTGGCGAGTACCCGTGAGGTACATCGTGATGCCCGCCGCCTTCGCTGCCTCGATGGATTCAGCGTCGCGGACGGAGCCGCCGGGCTGGACGACGGCCTTCACACCCGCGTCAATGAGGACCTGCAGACCATCAGCGAAGGGGAAGAACGCGTCAGAGGCCGCAACCGCACCGATGGAACGCTGCTCGGGTGCGTCCGACACGAGATCCTCACTCCTCGCGCCGCCTGCCGAGTCAATCTGCGCCCCCGCGTCCTTCGCCGCGTCGCCTGTCGAGCGGCCGCCAAGTGTGTTGGCTCGCTCGACCGCGAGCTTGCACGAATCAACCCGGTTGACCTGGCCCATGCCAACGCCGATCGAAGCCCCATCCTTGACGAGGAGGATCGCATTGGAGCGCACAGCTCGGACCGTCCGCCACGCGAACTCCAGGTCGGCGAGGGTCTTCGCGTCGGCGGGCTCTCCCGCGGCGAGCGTCCAATTCTCCGGGGAATCACCGGGAGCATCGACTTCGTCGCGGTCCTGGATGAGCAGGCCGCCGGAGATTTGTTTGAATTCGCGGCCACCGCGCTCGGGCGGGAGGACCTCGAGGACGCGGAGGTTCTTCTTCGTGGACAAGATTTCAAGGGCCCCGTCCTCGTAGGCGGGGGCGAGGACGACCTCGGTGAAGATCGGGACGATCTGTTCGGCAAGCTCCAGCGTCACGGGCCGGTTGACTGCGATGACGCCCCCGAAGGCGGAGATGGGATCGCAGGCGTGCGCCTTGCGATGTGCTTGAGCGACGTCCTCGGCCACCGCGATGCCGCAGGGGTTGGCGTGTTTGATGATCGCGACGCAGGGGCGCTCGTGGTCGTAGGCGGCGCGCAGGGCCGCGTCACCGTCGGTGTAGTTGTTGTAGCTCATCGCCTTGCCGTGAAGCTGGCGGGCGTTCGCGATTCCGGGGAGGAGTTCGACGTCCTCGTTGCCGTCTTCAAACTCTTCCTCAATGTTGATCTCACGGTAGACGGCAGCCCCCTGATGGGGGTTTTCGCCGTAGCGCAGGGCCTCGACGCGTTCAAATGCGTCGGCGGCGTAAACGGGGAATGCCCCCTCTTCGGCGCCCGATTCGAGGACAGCCTCCTCGTCCTCGGAGAGCTCGAAGCCCAAGGAGGAGAGGAAGGCGGCGTCCGAGGCGTCAAGATGCTGTTCGCAGGCCTCGTCGATCTCTTCGCGCAGGTCGTCACGGTCGAGTTGCTCGGCGAACCAGCCGGAGATTGCAAGGTCGTAGGTCGCGGTGTGCACGAAGGCTTCGCCGGCCAGTCCGCGGCGCTCCTCAAGGGTGAATCCCCCACCTTGAGCTGCGGCGATGACTTCCGCGTAGCGTGTGGGCGAAGTGACGACCGCGATGGAAGGGTGGTTCTTCGCGGCGGCGCGGACCATGGAGGGGCCGCCGATGTCGATCTGCTCAACGCACTCGTCGAAGGGCGCGCCAGAGGCGACAGTCTCGCTGAAGGGGTAGAGGTTGCAGATCACAAGGTCGAAGGCTCCGACGTGAAGTTCGGCGATCTGCTGGCGATGCTCGGGTTTGCGCTGGTCAGCGAGGATGCCCGCGTGGATCATCGGGTGGAGGGTCTTGACGCGTCCTTCGAGGACCTCCGGGAAGCCGGTGACATCCTCGACGGGGGTGACTCGGATCCCGGCCTCGGCAATGGTTTTGGCGGTTGAGCCGGTCGAGACGATCTCCACTCCCGCCTGTGACAGGGCGCTCGCGAGTTCCACGAGTCCGGTCTTGTCGTAGACGGAGATGAGGGCCCTGTTGAGGGGGCGAAGGTCGATGGGTTCAAGGTTGTCCAAGCGAACGGACATGCTTCCTCCGGTAAAGGTCGATCATCATGCCCGGCGCCCAGGCGGGCGGCGCCTCACGGGAACTGCCGGCCGCTCCCCGGTGGTGCCCCACCCTCGCCAGTTGCGACCGCCTCAAGCCTATCCCCCACTCACCCGGGTTCGGCAAGCCCGAGGGGGCGCGGGGTCTCTACGGAGAACGGGGCGGGTAGTGCGGGGCAAGTGAAATATTCACGAGGTACGGAAAGGCACGGTATTCCCGAGGCCAGATGCCACAGGTGCGAGCCCAGGCGCTTGAGCAAAGCTGAAGGATCACGTTCCTTCTTCTTCGTCCTGCGGCGCTTCAGCCTGTGCTGCGTTTCTTGAAATTTCGGCTATTTCAACCGTTTCCGCGAGCTGTTCGGCTGGTGATTTCACGCTCGGAACGACATGCTGAGTCGTCCCGAGGAGTTCTTCAACGCTCACCGGGACCGGGGCTTTGGGAATCGGATGCTCGGCATGAGAGGAGTCCCCGGACTCAGTTTGGCCTTGTTCGGAGGCTGTCACTTGAGCCTGTGCTCGGGATGAGGCCGTGTCATGGCCATTCCCCGTAGCGCCTTCTGTGCTCTCTGCGCCCGTGTCAAGGAGGTTCTCGCCGTCCTCGCTGCGGTACTCAGTGGCTTCCCCTTCACCGTAGTCCATGCGGTACTCGCCGCCCCTGTTAGCGAGGAAGTCACCGTCCTCGTCAGCGCAGTACTCACCGTCCTCGTCAGCGCGCTCCTCGGCGTGCTCCGCAAAGCTGTGCTGCTCGCCAGAGTCGCCGTTTTCCTCACCCGGGCTGTCAGGGCCCGCACTATTCTCGTGCACTTCCAGAGCACCCGCTTCGCGCTCCTCGCGCCCCTTCGAGTACTCCTCGCCCTCCCCCAGGCACCTTTCGGCAAGAGATCTAGCCTCAGAGTCATCCCCACCTTCGGACGAGTCCTCCACAGGCCAGTCCTCCACAGCCGTCCTCGAAGAAGACGTGGGGGCCCCTTCCTCGTCCATGGGAATCGGGAAAATCGGGGGCTCGGGCACGGGCTGGTTGCGCGAAATCGCCCATTGAGAACGCGCCCACCAAACGCTGCGCGGATGAACGCCGACCATTCCCGCAAAGAAACCACCCCCGAATTCGAAGATCAGAGTCAGGAGGACCGGGAAAAGCGGAGGGCCGACATGGGTTAAACGGGTATCACCCAGAACGAAGATCGAGCTCGCGAACCACACGAAACCCACGAGTGCGAGCACCCCGATTCCCGAAGCGGCGACGTAGCACTGCTCGTGAAGACTTGCGCGAGTGTGCTTCTTCCCCCACCAGGCGCCCACTGCAATGCCAATGCCGATCGGCGCGAGGATCGTCCAATAGTCCGGTGTCGAAGTCGGCAGAGCCCCCAGAAGGGGGATGGCGGGAATCGGCAGTGTCGGCGCAGAAGCGGGAGAATGCAGGGCGTCCACGCCGACGTAGACGCCGGGCCCGAGGATCCACGCGAGACTCCACGCGAGCACGCTCGGCAGATAGCAGACCTGCGCGAGCACCACGAGGATGTTCGCGAAGGTCGAGTCGGCGAGAAGGAGCGCGTGAATTTGGCGGATCTGGTCCCAATGCGTCGCGACGGCGAGCACCGAAAGCAGAACGGACAAGGCAAGAACACAGATGAGGAGCCGCGCTCCCGCTTTCACGCCTTCGCGGATAACGCTGGGGACGCGCAAGGCCTCCCAAGGGTTGTCGCTCGCATCGAAAGCGGCCCAAGCTGCGGCGATCCCGGGAATCAGGAGGGCCCCGGGGGCTGTTTCCCACCAGCGCGCATGCTCAGCGCTCGTCCCCACGATCACGAATGCGGGCAGAGCGAAGGCGGGCACCGCGCACCATTGGGATGCCGCAGAAAATTCGGCGCTCTGACGTAAAAGCAGACGCAGGACGAGGACGAGGAGCACTCCGACAAGGGTCGGTGTCGCCCGGTAGGAGATCCCGCCCAGATGGAGTGGCGCCCCCAGGACGAGGGCGAGGAGGTCTGAGCCCGCATGGAGGGCCTGATCCCAGGTGGCCTCGCCCATCCACGGGTTCGAGGCGACCGTCGCGAAGGCGGCGACGGAGGCGGCGGTCGTCACTGCCCATGTCATGAGGATCGTCTCGATCGCACTGAGGCCGACCCGGGCCCACCCGTCGGGCAGTTCCAGGCGGGTCCGTTGTCGCGGGGCCACGTATGTGGTCGTGAGTGTGCGCGGCTGTGGCCTGGGGGAAGGGGTCTCGTTCATATCACCCCCATGGTCGCGTACGCCGGGGGCTGGGCGGAGCGCGCAGCGCCGGGCGTCTTCAGATTGGGGTGAGAAGGGAGGAGAAGAAGGGCTGGGGTGACCCGGCGGGGTGGCTGGTTGGGCCCGAGCGGGCCACAAGTCGGACCTTAGAACGCGTCAAAGCCTCCACAAGGGGCGAACTCCACGTTTCACCCCGCCCATCGTCCGACTTGTGCCCGACCTACACTCTCCCAAGCCCCGGCTCCCCAGCCCCTCTCAGCCCTGCAGGATTTGGCGCGACAGAGCCGCGGTTTGCGAGGGCGTACGCCCGACCTTCACACCGACAGCCTCAAGAGCTTCTGCTTTCGCCGCAGCTGTTCCTGAAGAACCGGACACGATCGCGCCCGCGTGCCCCATGGTTTTGCCTTCGGGGGCGGTGAATCCGGCGACGTAGCCGACGACGGGCTTCGTCATATGCTCGGCGATCCACGCGGCCGCGCGTTCTTCCGCGTCGCCGCCGATCTCGCCGATCATGACGACGAGTTCGGTGTCAGGATCAGCTTCGAAGGCTTCGAGGGCGTCGATGTGGGTGGTGCCCACGACGGGGTCCCCGCCTATCCCGAGGCAGGTGGTGAAACCGATATCGCGGAGCTCGTACATGAGCTGGTAGGTCAGCGTCCCCGACTTCGACACGAGGCCGATGCGGCCCGGACCTGTGATGTCTGCGGGCGTAATGCCGACATTGGATTGTCCGGGGCTGATGATTCCGGGGCAATTCGGGCCGATCAGGCGTACGCCCGCTTCAAGAGCACGGTTGACGAAGACGGTCGCATCGGCGACGGGGATTCCCTCGGTGATGACGACGATCGTCTGGATGCCCGCGTCGATCGCTTCAAGGGCGGCGTCCTTCGCGAAAGCCGGTGGCACGAAGATCACGGTGGTGTTCGCGCCGGTTGCGGCCATGCCTTCGGCGACGGTGCCGAATACGGGGACCTCCACGTCCCCGTTTCTCACGCGTTGGGCGGCGGGCCCGTAGCCTTCGACCTCGAAGGTGAGGGTGGTGCCGGCCTTGCGGGGGTTGACTCCGCCGACGATTCGTGTTCCCGCGCTGAGCATGCGGCGGGTGTGTTTGCGTCCTTCAGCACCGGTCATTCCCTGTACGAGGACCAGGGAGTCCGAGTCGAGGAAGATCGTCATTGTTCTTCAGTCCTTCCCAGTCACTTCGCTGCTGCGAGTTCGGCGGCGGTGCGGGCCGCCTCGTCCATCGTCTCGACCATGTGGATGAGCGGGTGATTCGCCGCAGAGATGATCGCGCGCCCCTCTTCGACCTTGTTGCCGTCGAGTCTGACGACGATCGGCTTGGTGGCCTGCTCGCCGAGGACTTCGAGGGCTTCGAGGATCCCGTTCGCGACGGCGTCGCAGGCGGTGATTCCTCCGAAGACGTTGACGAAGACGGAGCGGACCTGCTCGTCTCCGAGGATCACTTCGAGTCCTTTCGCCATGACTTGCGCTGATGCGCCGCCGCCGATGTCGAGGAAGTTCGCGGGTCTGACGCCTAGGTCTTCACCGGCTATCGCGACGACGTCGAGGGTTGACATGACGAGGCCCGCCCCATTGCCGATGATGCCGACTTGTCCTTCGAGGCGAACGTAATTCAGGCCAGCGGCCTTCGCCGCCGCTTCGCGCGGGTCCTGGGTTTTCACGTCGACGAGGGCCTCGTGCTCGGGGTGGCGGAATCGCGCGTTGTCGTCGAGAGTGACTTTCCCGTCGACGGCCCAGATGCGCCCGTCAGTCGTCAGGACGAGGGGGTTTACTTCGACGAGGGTCGCGTCCTCTCGTGTGAAGACCTCCCAGAGTTTGACGAGGACGGGGGCGATTCTGTCTGCACGTTCGGGCGCGAAACCGGCCTCGTGGAGGATTTCGAGGGCGATCGTGTCGTCAATGCCCTTGAGAGGGTCGAGGGAGACTTTCGCGAGCGCTTCGGGGCGTTCCTTCGCGAGGGTTTCGATGTCCATCCCTCCTTCTTTGGAGCACAGCGCGAGATGGCGGCGCTTCGAACGGTCGAGGAGGATTGAGAAGTAGTATTCCTCGGCGATGTCGGCGCCGGAGGCGATGAGGAGGGTTTCGACGATGTGGCCCTTGATGTCTAAGCCGAGGATGGCCTGCGCCTTTTCTGCTGCTTCTTCGGGGGTTCGGGCGAGCTTGACGCCGCCGGCTTTGCCTCGTCCACCGGTTTTGACTTGGGCTTTGACGACGAGGAGTTCGGCTCCTTCGGCGAGGAGTGCCTGTGCAGCGTCGCGGGCTTCTTCGGGGCTGGTGGCGACGCGGTCGGGTAAGACGGGTACCCCGTGTCGACGGAACAAGTCTCGGGCTTGGTATTCGTACAGATCCACCTCGAGTTTCCTTCCTGATGGTCGGCGCGCGAAGGCCGATTGGGATTTCTCGACGTCGAAAAATCCAGGTTCAGCCTACAAGTATCTAGGCATTACGTCCTATCTTTCATCTTGGGGGATCAAGATCTCCACGAGGACGAGGACGGGGCACCCTTTGGGAACAGTTGCGTTGACTCCCATCACCGGGGTGTCTGAACAACCCGGGATCGCGTGAAAGAGGACAGCCTGAGGCATCCATCCACACCTCGCGGATCGCAAGAGAACCCTTGTGATTCCCTGAGGTAGCATCGAGGCGATCTTCGATGAGTTAGGGGCTGAAATGAGCGCAGAGTTGCTCAGTATGTGGACCGATCTTCTTCGGGAGCGCACTCGACTGGTGGATGACGCGTATTCCTCCCTCAAGAGTGTGCGACTCGAGGCCGTCCCGGACTTAGGTCCTTCTTCCTCTCCGGCTCGTGCCGTTCTTCAGAGTCTTGAAAGCGATATTCCTGACTGCGCGCTCGTCGTTGACACGATTGCGAGTTCGATGATCGCGGCAGCGAATTCCTTCGAGGATCTTGAGGAGCAGATCCGGTCGGGAATGGTGTCCGAGTTGACGGCCTTCGATGCGTGAGGGTGTGCGATGAGTGGAATCGTGGATTGTCGTGTGAGGGTAGCGCCGAACTCGCCTACCGCTTGTGCGACTTCACTGAAATCCGAACTGGTGAAGCTTCTTGATGCTCAGGAGTGCCTGAATGCGGTCCTTTCCTCACTTGTTGAGACCTTGAGCGGGGCTACTGTTGCTGCGATTCGCTATTCTGTGCAAGCCCAAACGCAAGTTGTTGAATCGCTTTCTCAACGGATGACGTTGTTCATCATTGGACTTGAGATTTTGGCTGAGGATTTGGCGTTCGTCGAGTTGGGCTTGTATGACGTTCTTGAGGAGGCAGAAGCATGGGAACTACGCGTAATCAATGGGATTGTCCAGTCTCCTTCTTCCTCCGACCTTGATCATGATGTGAAGCGTCGCAAGTTCGATGATTTGTCTGCGCTGGTTACGGAACTGCGCCGTGCAGAGCAAACAGCACACGCCGAGTTCGCCGAGGCCTGTAAGGACGCGCAGATGCTCCCCACTGAGGCTGGGGAAGCCGCCGAGGAGGTGCAGCGCACCCTCATCGCGGCACGTAGCATAGGGATTGAGGCTGCGTGGGCGACGGCTGCTCTTCCTGGGGTGACGTTCCTGTCGCCTGATACTGTCGCCCGACGGGCCCGTATGCGCGAGATCATCAATCGTTCAGAGCCACCGGAGGACCTGTCCCGTCTCATTGATGAGTTCAAGGCGGCGCGCGCCGCGAATAATTCAACGGCTGTGGGACGCTGGTCATCACGTGTGCGGGAATTGGGCCAAAGGATCGATTTCGCGAACAGAGTCGCGGTTGCTGGGGAGGCTTCTGCTACTGGACGAGCCCTTCGGGCGGGGCGGACCGTCCTCAGGGATGCCAGCATCATTGGGGGGATCCTTACTGCCGCCTCCGTTGTCGACAACACTTATGCCCAAGCCCGTGAGGATTCGATCGATCCTGATCTGACCCGTGAGGAGAAGTTCGCACGCGCCGCCACTCATGGAGCCGCTGAGAGCACCGGACAGATCGGGGGAGAATTCGTAGGAGGAGCTCTTGGCTCCGTTGCGGGGTTCTCCTGCGGCCCCATTGGGGTTGGTGTAGGCCTCGTTCATGGGGCTGAGAAGGGCGGGGAAAAGGGAAAGCAGTTCGGCGAATGGGGCGCCAATGAAGTTGACCAATCCATTACTCGTTTTCTCTTCGGCCAAAGAAGGGAGGACTCATGACAGGAACAGAACTGCTCGAAGGAGCGATCTTCACAGCAGCAATATGGCTCATGTGGGCCTTGGCGATGTTCACCGACACCACCCTCGGCCGCACAACTAACATGTTCGGGAATCTTTTCGGCCGCGGGATGATCGCCGCGCTTTTCCCCCTGACAGCATTTGCGTTTACAACGACCATCATTGGAATCTTGATCGAGCCGACAGGGTTTTATGAAACAACTCCAGGCACAGTGCTGGGTGCCATTTTTGCCCTTCTCTTTCTAGTCTCATGCAGTGTCGGACTGGCGATATTTTTCTTCGATATCCCTTTGCCTAAGTGGGCTTACCCCGAATACCACGCAAAACGCCGCAAAGCCCGACACCCACAACCCGACAACACCACACAACTGCCCCACGACCTCCACATCGCCACCCACCCCACCACAACCACACACACAAACACCCCCACCCCCACACTCCTACGCATCACCCGCCCCTGGTGCTGGTACAACTCCGCCCTACGCTCCATCCTCATCACCGCAAACACCACCCCCATCGGACGCATCTGGAACGGCCAAACCCGCACCTTCCCCCTCCCCAGCGGCCCCACCACCATCCGCGCCACCCTCGACTGGACAAGCTCCAACCTCGCCCACACCACCCTCACCCCCGGACACACCATCGACCTCACCCTCACCTTCAACACCCCCGACACACTCCTCACCAACCCCCACACCTACCTCCAACTCCACCCCACCAACCCACACGACCTCCTCCCACCCCCACACAACAACACGATCTCTGGCATCGACTAATGGGATGAGATGAGCATGCAAACTGATGGCTTGACAGGAGGCGTTCTGCTCGCCGCACTTGGTTGGACAATGTGGGCCTTGGCGATGTTCACCGACACCACCCTCGGCCGCACAGTGCTCATGTTCGGAAATCTTTTCGGCCGCGAGGTGATCGCCGCAATCTTCCCCCTCTGGAGCCTTGGATTCACCGTGGGCGCGCTCATGATCTTGATCGAACCGACAGGGTTTTATGAAACAACTCCAGGTTTTATCTTTCTCCTCGCGCTTGCTTCGATAACTATGGTCTCGATGGTCTCCGTCCTGGTCATATATTTTTTCGGGATCCCTTTACCTAAGTGGGCTTACCCCGAATACCACGCAAAACGCCGCAAAGCCCGACACCCACAACCCGACAACACCACACAACTGCCCCACGACCTCCACATCGCCACCCACCCCACCACAACCACACACACAAACACCCCCACCCCCACACTCCTACGCATCACCCGCCCCTGGTGCTGGTACAACTCCGCCCTACGCTCCATCCTCATCACCGCAAACACCACCCCCATCGGACGCATCTGGAACGGCCAAACCCGCACCTTCCCCCTCCCCAGCGGCCCCACCACCATCCGCGCCACCCTCGACTGGACAAGCTCCAACCTCGCCCACACCACCCTCACCCCCGGACACACCATCGACCTCACCCTCACCTTCAACACCCCCGACACACTCCTCACCAACCCCCACACCTACCTCCAACTCCACCCCACCAACCCACACGACCTCCTCCCACCCCCACACAACAACAC
>NZ_JAEKIA010000006.1 GCF_016405145.1 Schaalia cardiffensis | reverse complement strand
ACGGGCCCACACACTACGACAACGCCTACAGCCCCGACACCGGCTTCCACACCCGAAAAGGCTGGGCCGGACGCACATAACCCCCACGACACGCCCGAGCGATGCCACACTTTCCTGCCGGTAACCCCAAAGTTGGCCCCCAACAACTTTGAACCAGACTTTCTCGCACCACAAAGCCGAAAAGTCGGGTTCAGTCCAACTCTTTTCGTCCTTTAAGGGAAGTCATCGCCCCAAGGCCCGAACCAACTACCCAGGGCCCGAGCGCGGGGAGCGAAAAACCCCGGGATCTTCACGATCCCGGGGTTTATTCCGCGGAGACGAGGGGATTCGAACCCCTGAATCGCGCAACACGATTAACTCCTTAGCAGGGAGCCCCTTTCGGCCGCTCAGGCACGTCTCCAGTACCGACAAGCCTAAAGCATGAACCCCGAGCGTTGAAATCGTGGACCCCAACACCACACAGGGCTCAGCCGGAGCCTGGCTCGAAGAGCAAGAGCTCCCGACGAAATCGGCCTGGCGGAGGGCGAGGGATTCGAACCCCCGGTGCCATTGCTGACACAGCGGTTTTCAAGACCGCCACCTTCGGCCACTCGGTCAGCCCTCCAGACTCGTTGATCTTACCCGACTGACACCACTCAGGCAGAGCACCGTCCGTTGTGTCTGTCACGACAGACGGCACTCACACGCCGCACTCAGCTACAAGCACCCGCCACGCTCAGTTATCAGCTCGAAGAAAACTCGCGTCGCACCACCTTTCCCATCTGGGCAAATTCCGGCGTCTCACACCCGAGGAAAACCCTGGTCGTGCTTTCGTCCTCGGGACTCTCGGCACCACAGCGCGCACCCACAGAAGAAGCCGCACCGAACCTCGTACGCAGGAAGAGTCCAGAGCGAACTTCACACGTGGGGCAAGTCGAAGCTCCTACACGGGAAAGACCCGCACCGCGCCTCGTAGCTCGCCAAGAACCTCACTGAGGAAAAGAGGCGGAGCAGAGAATCAGTGGCGACGGAAGAAACTGTTCCACGACTTCTTGTCCGAGGGCGCTTCCTTCGGCTTATCGAGCAGGTCTCGCGACAACGCCGAAGCGTAGGGTGGCCACAGGGGCACCCGCACGGCGAGCGTCGTCTGGATGGAGTGGTAAACATCCCAGGGCGAGCACTTCAGAGTTGCATACCTCTTGTTATTCGCGTCGAGACTGCGCAGCCACCGGCCGGGCTTGAGAATCAAGTAGTCGTTCACATAGTCGAGGAAGGAACGGTAGCAGTGCTCGAAGTGTTCGATTTCGCCGGGTGTGGCACCATCGTCAAGCATCGCACGACGGATTGCGACGGTCGCACAGATTCCCTCGCACACGACCCACTGCTGGTGTTCGTCCTCGCCCGTGACAGGGCTACCTTCAAAGTCGACTGAAGTTGCAAAACCGGGTTCCCCATTGTTACGGCGCCACCCATCGACGCGAGCCCGCTCAAACAGGTTGACAGCGCACTCCATGAGGTAATCGGGCTGGGGTCGGCCGAGTGAACGTAAAGCGGCGCGCAGCTGCAGCATGATGCGCGTCCACTGCATGGCGTGCCCGGTCACGTACCCGTGGTAGATGCGTCGACCGTCCACGTACCCTTCGGGTTCTTCGCCTAGGGGCTTCCAATTCTCGTCGTAGTATTCGGGAAGGCGAGAGCTCTTTTCAGCGGCGACCTTATTCGCGAAGGCTGCCATCTGCTCGGCCCGGTCGATCCACACTGGGTCGGTCGTCGCCTCCGCTGCCGCCAGATATGCCTCGGCCGTGTGCAAAAGGGTCCCCAGAGTGCGCCGAGGCAGCGCATGAGTGAAGGCCTCATCGTATTGGTCGCGCACGAGCCCATTCGGCTCGATCCAGTGCCGCTCCTGATCGTGAAGGGCGTCGTTGAGGAGTTCGTAGGCTCCCTGACGGTTCGCGACCGTCGCCGCAGCGAGGCCGAGGATCACATAAGCATTGTGGTACTGGGACTTCGAGCGACCCTCCTCATCCCAGGGGATGCCGTGACCGTCCTCGTCCGGCTCGGGTTTGATGGAAATCCACAAGCCCCCATTGACCGGGTCTTTGAAGTAGGTGCCGATGCTCTTGAGCGCATGGTCCGCGTAGCGCCGTGTTCCGGGCAGCCCCATGAGGACGCCGAGGGAGAAGACGTAGAGCATGCGCCCGGTGACGGCGAGGTCGATGCCTCGTTCAGGATCCGGTTCGCCCTCTTCGGTGAGATGAGCGAAACCCGTGGGGACGATCGCTCCTTCTGCTTCGGCGATCAGCGCCTGCATCTGCGTCGATAGCCATCTGTTGTGCTCAACGGAGTCAAACCACCCCACGAGAGCCTCCTTCGCATCATCATCGTTGCACCGTGAGTGACCGGCCTAACACAGCGTAGCGGCATATTTCGCCATCTCATATGACCATTGGCCAAGATCATCGCCTCGATGACTCCAAAGAGAACGAGGGGAGCGGAAGGAGAGTCTGCGAAGGGACAGTCAGAGCAGAACAGGAGACGAGGCCGAGGAGGGAGAGTCTGCGGAGAGACAGCCAGAGAAGGATGGGAACGTGGCCGGGCCTCGCCCAAGAAAGACGGGAGACGAAGACGGGGGCGGCGCGGTAGTAGCGCCCGAGAACGATGCGCCACTGACACCACACCCGAGAACGTCGCGCAATGGACACCAAACCCGAGAAAGCCGAGTCAAGGACACCAAGCCCAAGAAATGCCGAATCACGGACGAGGAGTCAAACGAAGAACGGGCCCGCTTCGCGAACACGGAGCCATTGCTTCACAAGAGCAAGGCCGGACTTCGAGAATCCCTTCCGCGAGCGCACCCAAAGTGAAACACTGTGGGCATGCATGAGAGAGCTGGCACACTTGCCCTTCCCGAAGACCTCATCAACGTCGAAGAGGTCCTGTCCGCCTATTACG
Source organism: Schaalia cardiffensis (assembly GCF_016405145.1). Lineage (GTDB taxonomy): Bacteria > Actinomycetota > Actinomycetes > Actinomycetales > Actinomycetaceae > Pauljensenia > Pauljensenia cardiffensis. The sequence continues at coordinate 156,538 of NZ_JAEKIA010000006.1, read as the reverse complement.
ACATCGAACCCGACCCGAGCATTATCGACCAGCGTGTGTCCTTCGGAACTTCCGGACACCGCGGATCCTCGCTCGACGGCAAGTTCAACGAAGCACACATCGTCGCGATCACCGCAGCGATCGTCGAGTACCGAGCGAGCCAGGGCATTGATGGCCCGCTCTTCATCGGCCGTGACACCCACGCACTGTCCGAGCCCGCCTGGCGCACCGCCCTCGAGGTTCTTGCTGCTGCGGGAGTGAGTGTGAAGATCGACTCGCACTCCTCCTACACCCCGACCCCCGCCGTGTCCGTGGCGATCCTCGGCGCAAATGGAGCCCCGCAGGCGCTGCGCACCTCCGGGCCTGGTCTCGCCGACGGTATCGTCGTCACCCCCTCGCACAATCCCCCGCGCGACGGCGGCTTCAAGTACAACCCGCCTCACGGCGGACCTGCCGACACGGACGCGACCGGATGGATCGCGAACCGCGCCAACGAGATCCTCGAGGAGGGCTGGCGCAAGATCCCGCGCATCATCGGCGCGCCGCTCTTCGAAGACGAGCACTTGGAGAAGTTCGACTACCTCACCTACTACGTCGATCAGCTTGACCAGGTCATCGACATAGATGCGATTCGCGAGGCCGGGGTCCGCATCGGCGCAGACCCCCTCGGCGGAGCCTCCGTCGACTATTGGGCGGCGATCGCGGAACGCTACGGCCTCGAACTCACGGTCGTGAACCCCGTTGTGGATCCGGCCTGGCCTTTCATGACGCTCGACTGGGACGGCAAGATCCGCATGGACTGCTCTTCCCCGAACGCCATGGCTTCCCTGCGTCGCGCCATGACACCGGACGAGAACGGCAACACCCCCTACGACATTGCGACCGGCAACGACGCCGACTCGGATCGTCACGGGATCGTGACGCCCGACGGTCTCATGAACCCGAACCACTACCTCGCGGTCGCGATCGACTACCTGTTCCAGCATCGCCCGGGATGGAAGGAGGATGCTGCGGTCGGCAAGACCCTCGTCTCCTCCGCCCTCATCGACCGCGTTGTCGCCTCAATGGGCCGCAAGCTCATCGAGGTCCCCGTTGGCTTCAAGTATTTCGTTCCCGGTCTGCTCGACGGCTCCGTCGGTTTCGGCGGCGAAGAGTCCGCCGGAGCCTCCTTCCTACGTAAGGACGGCACCGTGTGGTCGACGGACAAGGACGGCATCATCCTCGCGCTGCTCGCCTCGGAGATCCTCGCGGTCACCGGCAAAACCCCCTCGCAGTTGCACGCTGAACTGGTTGAGCGTTTCGGCGCCTCCGCTTATGCGCGCATCGACGCCCCCGCGAACCGCGAGCAGAAGGCGAAGCTCGCCGCCCTCTCACCCGAGGACGTGACCGCGACTGAGCTCGCGGGGGAGCCGATCACTGCTCGCCTGGTCCGCGCGCCTGGGAATGACGCTGCGATCGGCGGCTTGAAGGTCACGACCGAGAATGCGTGGTTCGCTGCACGCCCCTCGGGCACCGAGGACGTGTACAAGATCTACGCCGAGTCCTTCAAAGGCGCCGAGCACCTCGCCGAAGTCCAGGAGGAAGCGAAGAAGGTCGTCTCCGACGCCTTCGGCTAAGACACACTGATCTGGGGTGTCACCCCGATTTTTGGCCCCGTCCTCGTCCCGCTCGACGAGGACGGGGCCAAGTCTTCGAACACCGACACTCACGCGGAGCGGAGGGGATTTCTCTTCCATGCCCAGGAAATACGCTTATTCACCGATGAGGGCGTAGCGGCAGCTCGGGATCTGTAGTTCTGGAAGGTGTGGCGCGCGGGTTTAAGCAGAGCAGTAATGGTCACCCTCGAACCGCTCGCGTCTGAGTTCATGGCGCCCGAGTTTAAGGAGGGCTGTGATGACTGGAAGGCGGTCTTTGTCGCGCCCCGAAGGTAAGTATCCCTTCGAGGGTTACGTGGGCGTGTTAGATTCGAAACGTGATTGAACTGGATTACGCGTTCCTGGCTGATTACGCTGCGATTCAGGAATCAAAGCTGACCGCAGTAGGAGCGAGCTTCACTCGCATGGTAGTGCGCGAGATACCCAGTCAAATCATGCTCAGTGTTGCCGGTCGAGTTCGGGTATCGACGGATATTGATGAACTCAATCTCGCCATCAGGGCCACAGTTCCGCAGCAGAGCTATCAGTTGGATGGAACCTTGAGGATTTCCGACCTGAAGAACTTACCCGAGTATGGAGAAGGCAAACGCGGAGCAATGTTTGCACTACAGTTCAGTCTTCCCCTCATGGAATTAGGAACCTACGTGATTGAGGTTGACATCCTCGAGACTGAGGGAGTGGACCGCGTCCTCAAGTTTGAGGCCGTTTCTCTCTAAACGCCCATGCCTCGGATTAAACGCATCAGCTATCACGGTCGTCGAAGAGCGGCCGAACGGCAGATCAGCGAGCAAGAACTCCTTGAGGTTCTGAACGACTACTCCTTGTCGAGACCGGCAGCTAATGGCGACAGAATGCTCTTCGAGGGGTATGTACATGCTGACGGAAGCCGAGTGTGCGTCGTTGTATCCTGGCCCCCGGACGAGACTGACGGCGTCGTAGTGGTCACTTGCTGGCGAAAATGACTTTCTCAGACACTAGGGTGGAGGGCATGAACGCACAGACGATCAAGGTCGAGCTGGATTGGACGGCGCGAGCGTGCTACATCCGTCTGTCGGATGCGACCGTCGCACGCACAGAACCCTTTGACGACGATATGTGTCTGTTCGTTGATCTGGATGATATGGACGAGGTTGTCGGAATTGAGATTCTCGACCTGGATCGGGATATTCCGCTGAGTGACTTGTGTCGACAGTTTCATATCCGTGAGAAGAGAGCGGCGATGATCGCTCACCTTTTGCCTAGCGTCACCAAGACTCCTCTGTTCACCGTCGTGGCAGACCCGGTGATTGGCCACGGTCAGACCATCACCATGCAGAAGAACACCTCCCGGCTTGCACAGCATTAGTGCGACAGTCCGCCGAGGGCAGTCTCGGAGGCCACAGGGATCGCGGATCCTGCGATCACGTCACCTCCGATGATGAGGGTGGTCGCGTACCGCACAGCAAGTACTACATGGAGACTTCTGCACAGGGACACACCACCTAACCCTCGTTACCACTAAAGACTGCGCCAACACCGTCATAGCCAACAGCAGCTCGTTTTGAGCGGCTCCACGGTCACCAACTGAGGATCGGCAGAGTCTCGACAAGGCGGGGAGGCGCTCAAGCTCAGCCGAGCTGCGGGTGCGCGATCTGACACGAAGGAGTGAGGTTTTCGCACTTGCTGGTCGATAGGATCAACGGGTGCTCGGCCCCTATCTCGACGTCTTGAAACTCGACGGCTCTTGGAAATTCTCCCTCGCCGGACTGATCCTGCGCCTACCGATGTCGATGACCTCCATCTCCATCGTCCTGCTCATCAAAGCAAGCTACGGGAACTACTCTCTCGCGGGCTTCATGGCAGCCCTCAATGTCATCGCAACCGCACTATGCGCTCCCATCATCGCCCGCTACGTCGATCGTTTGGGCCAGCGTAAGGTCATGGTTCCGCTCCTCACAATCGAGGTCGCGGCGAACGCCGCTTTCCTCCTTGGCGCAATCATGCACGCCTCCCCAGTCCTCGTAGCTCTCATCACCGTCATCGCGGGTGCAACGTGGGGAGCTCCCGGAGCCTTCGTGCGAGCCCGATGGACGAACGCACTGAAAGACCACCCCAAAGGCCTGACGACCGCCTTCGCTCTCGAGTCCGCCATCGACGAGTTCGTCTATATCATCGGCCCTGTCCTTTCAACGGTGCTCGGCACGCTCTTCCACCCCGGTGTCGGTCTCGTCCTCATCTGCCTATTCCTCGGGGGCGGCGGATTCTGGTTCTTCTCGCAGAGCGCCTCCGAACCCGCTCCCCGTCCCAAAGTCGAAGGACAGCATCACCGTTCGGTCCTGCGCAATCCCGCTGTGATCGTCATGGTCCTCACCTACATCGCAATGGGCTCCATGTTCGGCGCAAACGATGTCGCCGTCGTCGCTTTCGCCGCTGCCCTCGGCGCCCCCTCCATGTCGGGCGTTCTCCTCGCTTTCTTTTCCATCGGGTCACTGCTCGCGGGCCTGTGGTACGGCTCGCGAAAGTGGACGCAGCCACTGTGGAGCCTCTTCGCCTTCGGCGTCGTGCTTCTGGCGATCGGCACCTCGACCTATCTCTTGGCCCATTCGATTCCCGTCATGGCGCTCGTCATGACCCTAACGGGGATCACCTGCGCGCCAACAATGACGAATGTCAACACTGTGATCGCGAGGATCGTCGCACCCGAGCGCCTCACCGAGGGCCTGACCTGGGTTGGTACCTCTCTCAATATTGGCTTGTCCCTCGGCTCGGCCATGGCGGGCCCTGTGATTGATGCCGGTGGGGCCCGCTCCGGCTACTTCGTCATGGTGGGCGCAGCTTGGGTGATGGTTGCGATCATGGTCCTCGGTCTTCCTTCCCTGCGTCGGGCGACCACCTCACTGCACCCCAGGATTGAAGAATAAGGCCCGTGTACGAGGGGCCTTGTCTTCTCTTCATCGCAAATTCGGGCAGAATAGGCCTGTCCCGCTAGGAGGCCCATGTTCGCCAGACCACTCATCGACGATGAGTCACCGTCCCTGCTTCTCACCCTGAGTTCCTCTTTCGGGGAAGCGGGTTCGAAAGCGCTCTCCAGATTCCTGAGTGAATGGGGTTTTCACCCGGGGATCGTTGGCTTCGGCGGCCACGGCTCCACTCACCGCGCGCGCGTCCTCGGCCGCGTCATCATGGAGCGCTCCGGTGATGAACGCTCCTGGCTGGCGCAACGGCGCGGGTGGCGTCAATTCTTCGACGCGCAAGTCCCCCGCCAGCCCGTCCTCGTCACCGTTGGGGATCAAAAGCGCATCGCCTTCGCAGATCGGGGCGGCTATATCGACCTGTCCGTTTCAGGACACGGTCTTGCGGCGGGGTGGCACAGCGCGTGGATGCAGGTTCTTCACGAGGGCGATGTGCGCGCTGCTGGTCTTCACGAGGGCGACGCCCTCTACTCGGCCCCTACGAAGAAGGGCCTTGTCAAGGAGCGCCCCCTAGAAGACCCTCTCCCCGGCGACAAGGTCTCAAATGGGGTCTGCGCGCTTGAGCCTTGCTTGGATGAGTCCCTCCCAGGCGAGACCTGGCTGGACGAGGCCTGCACCTTTGAGCCCTGCTTGGACAAGCCCTGCCCGCATGAGCCCTGTGACTGTCAGTCCCCTGCGACTCATCGTGTCGGCAGGGTGCGCGCGGGGACACCCGTGTCCGTCGCGCTACGCATTGTCGGCGACGAGGAGCGGATCGGCGTCGTCTCAGACATTGACGACACCGTCATGGTGACAATGCTGCCGCGTCCCCTCGTCGCAGCGAAACACTCCTTCGTCGACCGCGTCTCCGCACGCGAAGCCGTGCCCGGAATGGCGAACTTTCTTCGCTGCCTCGCCCGGAGGGGAGCTCGCGGACGCGCTGTGGCCACCGAGTATGCGCCTGCCTTCGGCGCTCCCATCATCTACCTGTCAACCGGAGCGTGGAATGTCGTGCCCACTCTGCGCGATTTCCTTCAACGCCTCGGCTACCCGCGCGGCGGATTCCTCATGACGGATTTTGGACCGTCGAACACCGGTTGGTTCCGTTCTGGACCCGAGCACAAGCGGCGCGAATTGCGTCGGCTCGCCCGTATGTTCCCGACGATGAAATGGTTCCTCGTGGGCGATGACGGGCAGCACGACCCTGAAATCTATGCCGAGTTCGCCCGCGAGTTCCCACTCAATGTTGCGGGGATCGCGATTCGTTCGCTTTCCGAGATCGAACAGTTCCTCTCGCACGGCACCTTTGAAGCTCTTGTTCCCGATGCCCTATGGACCGTTCCCCGCAGGATTCCAGTGTGGTTCGGTTCAGACGGGGACGCCCTCGTCAAGGAGATCCACGAGGGCGGGATCTCCCGGAATGAGAGGCCTTGAAATGAAGGGTGCGGGGCTGAGGGCTGCACGGTGAAGGGGCTGCTCGAAGGGGGATCTCTCGGCGCCCACGCTCTGTTTCCCCGCTGTGATGTTTACCCTGCCCTGGTTCCCCTGCCCTGTTTTCTGAGGGACCCGGTTATGAAGAACCTGGCTACGGGGACCTGCTTCCTCTGGGAACACTTCTCCGCACTAGGGGAACGCTTTTTCTCCGCCTAGTGACGCCTCACGGGAGGACACAGAATCTGCAACTTGCTCCCGTGAACACCTCGTGAGCTGACATGGGCTCTGCCGCCTGCCCCGGTGAACACCTCGTGAGCGGACACAGAATCTGCAGCCTGCCCCAGAGAACACCTCGTCTCCAGCACGGGGAGAGCTCTGCTCCACCCTGGGAACGCCTCCGGGCCGCGTGTTCTCCTTCAACACTCCCCATAGAACAGCTCGACCCCATTCAGATCTCCAAGCAGCCAGGGGAGCTCAAAGGCCGCAACTGTCCTCAACGCCCCTCCGGCAAGTTCACAGCTCAAAGCCGCAAGCAGCCCGATCCCCTACCTTGGTTTTGAGCTCGCAGCTCGAGCTTCAGTTCTCCGATTGCGAATCGGCGTCCGACTGTCCTTCCGCAGAATCTGATTGCGCAGCCGCCAGCTCGGCCTTCTTCAGACTCTCCTCCGAAAGGGGAAGACACCCCGAAGGCCCCTTCAAGGGGTCCTTCGATTCTGCGATACGGCCGACCTCATCGGAAACGGAGGAAGAATCGTAGAAAGTCCCCAAGAGGACCGTCACCGTCTTATCAGTCGACTCACTGAGAACGACCTTCGACTTCGGGAAGAAACGAGCAACCGTATACGCCTCATCCACTGCGGCCGGGCCAACGTCGATCTGCACGACTCCAGCGTATTCAGGGCTGGCATTGCTCGGCTCGAGAGGCTCATAACCGGCATTGACGAGCAGAGTCGTCGCCTCACTGGCCAAGCCCTGACGCGAAGTCGTATTGAGGACTCGCACCTGAATCGTCGAGGGATCAACAGGAGTTGCGCCCTCGGCCGGACACGGGATCGTCCCCGGGGTCGCGTACTTCGTGCCCTTGGAGAAGTCATTCGCGAAAGGCACAGGAATCAGCCCAGTCAAAACGAGGAGACTGATCAGCGCGAGGGCGAGCATCACAGCTCCAGTCGAAGCGAAGACGATGTTCTGTCGGCGCTGCCTTTGCTTGAGGAAACGCTGACGCGGAGTGAGGGGATACGAAGTCACAAGACCAACCTACTTCACCCAGAGTCAACACCGGGAGTGCGACACATCCTGCACCCATCTCGGGCACTCCTTGACCTGGCGCGCTAGCGTTGGCCCATCCGTCGAGCTTCATTGAAAGGACCAGCATGGGTTTCCTGAGCAACGATCTTCTCACGCGCATTCACGAGCGCGCTGGCGCTCACGACCTCGCAAATGAGTTCCCCGTGGATGACCTCAAGGATCTTCGAGAAGCGGGGTACCTCTCAGCTTTCGTGCCGGAAGAGTACGGAGGCGCAGGACTGAGCCTGGAGGAGATCGCGGCCGAGCAGACTCGCCTCGCAAAAGCGGCTCCGGGCACCGCCCTGGGCATCAACATGCACCAGATCATTGTCGGCCTGGGGCGCCACCTCCTTCGTAATGGGAACCCTCGTGGTGAGATCATTTTGCGCGACGCCGTTGCCGGTGAGCTCTACGGTTTCGGTATTTCTGAACCTGGCAACGACCTCGTCCTCTTCGGCTCCATCACGAAAGCCCTACCCGACTCTGAGGGCGGCTATTCCTTCGAAGGAGTTAAGGTCTTCACCTCCCTCGCTCCGGTGTGGACGCGCCTGATGACCTTCGGCCGCGATGATTCGGGGGAAGACGGGCCACGCTCGGTATTCGCGATTCTCAAGCGCGAGGACGGGGGCTTTTCAATCAAGGACGATTGGAACACCCTGGGTATGCGCGCCACCCAGTCGAATACGACGATCCTCGAAGGCGCATACGCGCCCGAGGATCACATCCTCACCCGCTGTGAGCCCGGCCCCTCGAAAGACCCGGTCGTCTTCGGCATCTTCTCGCACTTCGAGATTCTTCTCGCCGCAACCTACATGGGCATTGGGGAACGCGCGATCGAGGTTGCGGCTGAGCACGTCAAGACCCGTCGCTCCGTGAAGAACCAGAGCGTGTACGCCAATGATCCTGATATCCGTTGGAGGATCGCCGAGGCCGCCATCACCATGAATGCCGTCGGCCCGCAGATCCGCGAACTCGCCCGAGACATCGAAGGGGGCGTAGATCGGGGTCCGATCTGGATGCCGCAGCTGTCTGCTGTGAAGAATGCTGCTGCGGAGGCGAGTCTGCGTGCGGTTGAGCAGTCGATCCGTGCCTGCGGCGGAGGCGCCTATTACAACGGACACGAGCTTTCTCGCCTTTACCGGGATGTTCTGGCTGGGCTGTTCCAGCCCAGCGACCAAGAGTCGTTGCACGGTGCGTGGGCGAAGGTGGTCCTCGGACCCGTCACCGAATAGTCCTGGATTGTCCTGGTGTTTGGTGGTCCCTGCCTTTACTCGCCCTCTGGACACTCCCTGCCTTGCCTCCCCGCGCTGGGCGACCCCTGCCTTTACTCGCCCTCTGGACACTCCCTGCCTTGCCTCCCTGCCCTGGGCAACCCCTGCCTTTACTCGCCCTCTGGACACTCCCTGCCTTGCCTCCCTGCCCTGGGCGACCCCTGCCTTTACTCGCCCTCTGGACACAAATCGGACAATGGCTGCGTCAAGCACCGTTTGACGGTTTTGTTTTCCCTGATCAAAGACTCTTCAGTCTCGTCGCGGATGGTGCGCGCACTCCAGCGGGGGTGCCATTGTCCGACTTGTGCCCAGGCAGGGAGCTTCACCAGGTGAAAGCGTCGGGTGTGATCTCACCTTGGGAGGAAGTCATCCAACCGCCCCTCGCGAGGGCGAAGGACTTGCCATTGGCCTGGTTCCAACACGAGATGCCGTCCATCGTGGAGGTACAGGCGATCTGCCCATTCTTCGCGTACTCGCCGTAAGCAAGCACCGGTGCCTGCGCGAGGTCCAGGGCGACACAGGATGCCTCCGCACGGTTCCCCTTGAGGGAGAGGACTCCGACGCCCTCATCTCCTCGGCAGGTCTGATATGCGGTGCCCTCCCAGGAGTTCTGGGCGATCTTGCAAGTGGCCTGATCATCCGACAAGAAACAGACAATGTTGCCCGAAGGTGAGGAGAATCCGGGCATGGTCTTCGCGGTGGCCGGAGCCGGGAAAACGATAGTGCTCTGGGCGGTATCGGGCTGTTGAGGTTTGTTCTCAGCTTCAGGTGCCGTGGGCTGTGTCTGATTTGTTTGAGAATCCGTAGAGTTCGGGGAGGTGGAATCTCCTTTGCCACTGGAGAAGTCAAAGAAGATAAAACCGAGGATCGCGAGCAGAGCCACAACAAGTCCGATCAGGATCCACATGGTTTTCCTATCGCGGGGCGCAGCTTTCTTTTGAGGGGGAGTGCTGAACTCGGGGAAAGACGCTGTGGCGGAGCTAGGCGCAAAGGCAGGAGACGGTGAAGCAGAAGGAGCTTGTGTACGAAGCGTTGGCGGATAGGTCTGGGCACGAGTGGACGCTGTGGGACCGACAGGGGGATGGGCAGGCCCTGAATTCGGCGCGGCAGGGCCAACAGGAGGATGCGCCACCCCTGGATTCTGTGCAGGAAGGCCGACAGGGGGATAGCCAAGACCTGGATTCGGTGTGGGAGGGCGAACAGGAGGATAGCTCAGCGTCGAATCCGGCCCCCTGGACGCAGCAGACGGATAGCTGAGCGTCGGATCGGGCAGCATGGGAGCACGCTGCGGATAAGTGAGCTCAGGGCCTGAGGGCACATCGGTGGGACCTGAATGAACAGGTGCAGCAGGGCCAACAGGGGGATGGGCCACCCCTGGATTCTGTGCAGGAAGGCCGACAGGGGGGTAGGCAAGACCTGGATTCGGTGTGGGAGGGTGGACAGGAGGATAGCTCAGCGTCGAATCCGGCCCCGTGGGAGTGGCAGGCGGAGTCGGCACTGCAGACGGATTGGGCACCACTTCGGGATGATTTGGGTAGACCAGAACAGAATCAGGCGTGACGGGATCTGGCCCTCGAACAGGAAGCGCAGACTCGGGGGTCATGGGAGCGGGCCGCGGATAAGTGAGTTCAAGATCCGCAAGCGCGTCGCCTGGCCCCGGATGAGTAGGCCGCGCATCGGGAACGCTGCTCTTCTGGGGAGTGTTGTCCGACTCGGGCCTCTGAGAAGCGACGGCCGGGAAGATGGACCGCCGGTCCACGGCCACGTCCTCGTCTTGGGGAAGATCCTGAATGGGAATGATGGCCGTTGCCTCAGCATCGACGGACACGGCGGCAGGCCTAAGGGGTTCACCAGAGTCTGCTCTACGGCGTTCGCCGACCAGCGCAACGATCTCAGGGTCCCCTATGTCCTCCAACCAGTCGAGTAGCCCCGGATACACCTTCGGGTGACGAATGACTTGGGCGCGCAGATCCGGCGCGAAGTAGGCGATGAGTCTGAGCTGTTCAGCCGATGTCGTGGGATCGACGACGAGGCCTTCCATTTCAGCGAGGGTCATCGGGCTTTCCATCAGTCCTCCAAAGGGGTGTCGCCCCTCCACTCTAGCTGCGGGCGGCTCCTTCTCGGTCTTGTCTGCACAACACACATGCTCATTGACGAGGAGGCGGGGGCTGTGCGCAGGTCAGTGGCATGCGCCCGCGCGCTAGAGCCGTCCCCGATTCCGCATTGTCGTGGGCGACTGAACTCAGAGGCATGCACGTGCGGGCCAGAACGGATGCTGACGAGGACACTCCCCCGGGCCCACAGGTCAGTGGCGTACGCGTGGGCCAAAGCCGCCCGGTGCACGGGGGATCAGCTCTACGCGCTTAGAGGCATGCATGTGCGGGCCAGAACGGATGCTGCGAGAGAAAACCCAAGCCCCACAGCTCAGGAAACATGCACACGCGAACCAGAGAGCCACGCCTGAACATCCTGGCGGATATCGCTAAAATCAAGGAGGTTCATTACTAACAGAGCCCCCACGTCTACGCATCAGGCGAGTGCAGCGACATGTGAAGAATGCACGAACCCGGCGACAAAAGCGCGTGCGTCAACTCGCGATAGCCGCCTGTCTCTAACGGACCACGAACTTTCTCGAAGCGTCCGACACCTTCGAAGCATCAGAAACGTTCACAGCATCCGAAGAGGCGATGCAGAATCCGACGGAAAGACCACGAACTACGTCTACACTTCGAGGCGTCTTGCCAGATCAGTCGGGACGGAACTCGAAACTCTCGAAGCCCAGGGCTGTGCAATCACGCGCGAGCGCCGCGACCTGATCGTCCCAGCCCGCCCCCTTCGCCTCGAAGCCTTCCGGGGCTCCGAAAGCCCGAGCCTGCTGCAAGGCGAAAGCCCTCACTCCACGCTCTTTGAGTTCTCGGGCGACTTCAAGCCCATCGAAGGGGCCACCCGGATAGACGGTGAGTCGGACCTCGTGCGCAACTTCCGGATGAGCAAGAACGAGATCGAGGGAGGCCCAAGCCTTCTCAGCCGCACCGGCTCTGCCCGACACCTGCTCGTAGTTCTCCGGCATTGCCTTCACGTCGATCCCCACCCAGTCGACAAGGCCCTCTTCCAGGATCGTCTCCAGTCGCTTCGGATAGGCGCCCGCGGTGTGCAGTCCAACGTGGAAGCCGAGTTCCTTCACTCTGCGCATCGCGGGAAGGAGGGCGAGCTGGCGCGTCGCCTCCCCGCCGGAGAAAACGACCCCATCGAGAAGTCCGTGCCGACGCGACAGCAGATCTTCCACGGCGCTCCACGCAACCACACCGGGGATCTTCGGATCCAGGATCGCCGAGTTCTGGCAGTACGGGCACCTCCAGGGGCATCCCTGGCAAAAGACCGAGGCCACGAATCGTCCTGGCCAGTCCACGGTCGATAGGGGAACGAGTCCGGCGATCTGCAGATCATCGGGGGTGAATCCTCCGATGCGGAGCGGGGCCCCGGCCTGCTCGGCCCGGGCCCCAGCTTCACTCGATTCGCTCATGATGAGTGATTCGACCTCGCTTTTCAGCGCTGGTCGACCGGCGGGAAGGCGGACACCAGTTCACCGTGCTGACCAGCCGCGTCCTCGGAGAACATCTGGCGTTCCGCGTATTCGCCCTTCTTGCCGATGTTGAAGGACTGGACGGGGCGGAAGTACCCCATGACCCGGGTCCAGACCTCGCAGGCCTGGGGTTCACGCTCGGGGTGCGCTTCCTGGCACTTCGGGCATTCGAAGTGTTCACCGGCGAGGTAACCGTGGACCGGACAGATCGAGAAGGTCGGTGTGATCGTGATGTACGGGAGTTTGAAGGCGGTCAGCGAGCGCTTCACCATTTCCTTACAGGCCGCTCCCGAGCTCATGCGCTCCCCCATGTAGAGGTGCAGGACCGTGCCTCCCGTGTACTTGCCCTGAAGGACTTCCTGATCCTCAAGAGCCTGGAAGGGGTCGTCGGTGTAGCCGACAGGCAGCTGAGAGGAGTTCGTGTAATAGGGCTGCTCTTCGGTTCCTGCCTGGAGGATGCCGGGGTAGCGTTTGCGGTCCTCTTTCGCGAAACGGTATGTCGTGCCCTCAGCTGGGGTTGCTTCGAGGTTGTAGAGGTGGCCGGTCTTTTCCTGGAGTTCCACCATGCGTTCACGCACGTGGTCGAGGATGCGCACGCACATGTCGAAGCCGCGTGGGTCGGTCAGGTCGTACTCGTCATGCGTGAAGTTGCGGACCATTTCGTTCATGCCATTGACGCCGATGGTGGAGAAGTGGTTGTCGAGGTGGCCCAGGTAGCGCTTCGAGTAGGGGAAGAGCCCGTGGTCCATGTGGAATTGGATCGTTTCGCGCTTGCGCTCGAGGGAATCGGAAGCGAGGTCGATGAGCCGGTCGAGTTCAGTGACGAGGGCGTCCTCGTCGCCTGCGAAACGGTAGCCGAGTCGTGCCATGTTCATCGTGACGACGCCGATGGAGCCGGTGAGTTCAGCCGAGCCGAAGAGGCCGTTGCCGCGCTTGAGGAGTTCACGCAGGTCGAGCTGGAGGCGGCAGCACATGGAACGGATCATGTGCGGGTCGAGATCGGAGTTGATGAAGTTCTGGAAGTAGGGAAGGCCGTACTTCGCGGTCATGTCGAAAAGGAGGTCCGTGTTCTCACTGTCCCAGTTGAAGTCCGGCGTGATGTTGTAGGTCGGGATCGGGAAGGTGAAGACCCGACCGTCCGCGTCGCCGTGGGTCATGACCTCGATGAATGCCTTGTTGATGAGGTCCATTTCGTGCTGGAGTTCGCCGTAGGTGAAGTCGCAGACCTCATCGGCGATGAGGGGGTACTCGTCTCGCAGGTCGTCCGGGCACGTCCAGTCGAAGGTGAGGTTCGTGAAGGGGCATTGGCTGCCCCAGCGTGAGGGGACGTTGAGGTTGTAGATGAGCTCTTGCATGTTCTGGACGATCTGCTTGTAGGACATGTTGTCCAGACGCACGAAGGGCGCCATGTAGGTGTCGAAGGAGGAGAAGGCTTGAGCGCCGGCCCACTCGTTTTGGAGGGTGCCGAGGAAGTTGACGATCTGGCCGCACGCGGAGGAGAAGTGGGCGGGAGGCGCGGAGGCGATTGCGCCGGGAACGCCGTTGAAGCCCTCCTGGATCAGGCGCTTGAGGGACCAGCCCGCGCAGTAGCCGGCGAACATGTCGAGGTCGTGGATGTGGTAGTCGCCGCGGCGGTGAGCCTCACCGATCTGCGGGGTGTAGACCCGTTCAAGCCAGTAGTTCGCAACGACTTTGCCTGCGGTGTTGAGGATCAGTCCGCCAAGAGAGTAGCCCTGGTTCGCGTTCGCGTTGACTCGCCAGTCAGAGCGGTCGAGGTACTCCTCGACGGTGGCGATGGCATCGACGTCATACCGGGCGGCGTTGTCCGGGGTGGGCTGATCCATGGTGGACACCTCTCAGGTCGTTGCGCTTTCGCGCGGAAGGCGCCCCTGCATCCGAGGAACAGTGTTGTTTCAGGGCGAGTCCAAGAGTGTGGGGCGCATTTGGGAACATCGCCTACGGTACTACATATTGTGCCCAAGTCGATACAACACCAGCACATCTAGGGAATTTCAAGTTCTCAAAGAACGCGTCGGCATAGCGGAGTGCAGCAGCGGTACGTTTGGGCTCAGCTGATGTGCTTGTATGACAGGCGAACACGAAAGGCTCGCCTGAGCGGGGCAAATAACCGGTCTTAGTCCGTGCTCTGCTCGCGCCTCAAGAGCCTTTATCCTCTTGTCATCTCCCCCGCCCTCAGAGCCCGGGCCCCCTCAGAGCCCACGACACCGAGCCACTGTGCTCTCAGCTCCCTGAGTCCCTTGGCGCGGTGTTGCCTCTAGCCGGGAGCGCTACGAAGAAAAACCGCTTCTCAGGCTCACGCCCTTCAATCGCGCCTCGAGCACAGGACATCGACCTCGTTAATGACCCAACCCGCGACGGAGAGCACCCACGTGGAAGCGGCGAGCGCGAGAACTCGGGACCGCCAAGGAGCGCTTTCAAGGTAGGCGTCGTAACCGAAGCTGTAGGCCCCCGGCGAGGAGATCTCCTTCAAGGAGATGCCCGCCAAAGCGAAAATGGTGAGGAGCACGGCCACGATCAAGAAGGCGAGGACACCGATCGACATCGCACGCTGCATGGCAGGAGCATGACGTTCACGCCCCTCAATCGGCGCGAGCGCCAATGCCCACGCTCCGCAGATGAAGAAGGCGACGAGGACGTCCGCCAAACGATGCCAGGCGGAAATCATCACCGAAATCCCCATAAGAGACGCCCAGATCCAGCCGGCCCAGGCTGAGGGGGCGCGCAACCACTGGGGTGCGACCATCACCAGTGCAAGAGTGATCGACATGGCGACCGTCGTATGACCCGAGGGCAGGGAGTTCGGTAGGGCCGTGGATAAGCCGAGGTCTGGCCGGTCGAGCAGAGCCTTCGCGATCTGCGTGGTGGCGTTCGCACCGAGGACCATGACGATCGCCCTGCCTGCGAGAGTCGGGCGCCTCCTCGCAAGAGCAACGAGGAAAACGAGCGTGCCCACAAAAACAATCGCCGGCACAGACACGAGCGAAGTGACGAGCTGAACGAAAGGATCGAAGCGGCGCGCGCTTTTAGCGGCGGCCTCCATGAAGATCGTGTCCACGCCCTGACCGCGAGCGGTACTCAAAGCCACCCTCGTCACAACGACGCTCAAGAAGGCACAGACCAGCGCAGCAAAGATCCTTCGCCTCAATTTGCGCGCATACCAGCGGTCGGAGGAAACTCCGGGCCGCGGCGAGGAGGGGAGAGGCTTCTTCGCGTCGGCGCGCTGATTCACGGGCCGCCCTTTGGGGCGCCTAGACGGGGGCATCCCCACGCTCATCGGCTCTCCTCTCGCGATCCTCAGGTGTTTCAACCCCCACTGTATCGGTGCGTCACGGCCAGTGGCCGCAGCGGACACGGGTGCATCCCCGCGCTGAGGGGCTCCATCTACGCAATCACCGCCACTCAAGGGCATCTTCAGAAGCATCCCCGCGCTGGGATGTTCACGAAGGAAAACTACGCCACCACCTACGGGTGAGAAGTGCATCCCCGCGCTGAGGGGCCCGCCCTCGGATACAGTGGACGCGTTCCTCGTTCAGATGAGGCCATTACCGAGCATCAGGAGAGCACGTGTCCGCCACACCAGTGAGCACCGAACGCGTCAGAGACCTGCTCTCTTCGCGCGATCTCAACTTCGGGGAGTACTCCGAAGCGGAACTTGTCGTTCCCACTCGCAACGCCGTCTATTTCTGGAACACCTCAAACCCGCAGATCCTCCAGGTTCGCGCCCAATGGCGTGGGATCGCCGAGGACGACACCCAGTTCGGCGCCCTCGTTGACGAGATCGCGAACTGTAATTCGACTCGGAGCGGCCCGAAAGCCTACCTCGCTCCTTTGGAGGACTCGAGCCGCTACGGGCTCATCGCCGAATGCAATGTCGTCGCGATGGACGGTCTCACCCAAGCTCAGCTCGACGGCTTTTACGAGACCAGTCTGTCGATGATCATGGGATTCTTCGCTGACTTGGAAAAGGCACTTCCCGACTTCGTGACCTGGGCCGATGATGCGGAAAACACGAGCGACGCCGGGGAGGCCATGGAGCAGGCGAAACCCCGCCTTGCCGCCTCAGTCCCGATCGTGGAGGAGGACCAGGAATGAGCGTCCCCTTCGCAGTGCCGAACGATGAGTGCACCCCCTACCCCTTGACTTTTGAGCGCTTGCTCTCGCACGTCCACGAAATGGGCTACGAGCTTGATGTGATCGCCGAGGGACGGGCCGCCGGAGCGGTCTTCGACTCCGTTCCCTTCCTCATTTCGATCGATCAGTCCGGTCGTTTCCTCTCGATCCGGGCGATGTGGGAGACCGGTCTTGATGTTCCGCGCTCCACTCGTCCTCTCTTCGCGGCGGCGGATTCGTGGAACCGTGAGAAGTATTTCCCGACCGTCTACTCGATGCCCTCGGAGCAGGGGACGTCGATTGTTTTCGCGGATTTCGTCCTCGACACTGCGGCGGGTGTGTCGAAGGATCAGCTCACCCAGAACGTGTCCGCTGGCGTGTCCACCGGTATTGGCGCGATCGAGTACATGAAGCAGGCTGCCGAGCAGACCCTCGGGTGGACCGATCCTCGGGCGAAGTGAGAAATGAGGACGGCTCGCACCCTGAGGGCGAAGTGGGCGGTGAGGATCGCTCACCCTGTGAGGGCGAAGTGAGCGTCGAAGAGCGTTGTCGCACTGAAGGCGCGGGGCCTAGCGTTTTCTCAGCCGGTCATCCTCTTATCGGCGCAGCCGGGGATTCTCTCGCCGCTAGCGAAGTCGGGGAGCCTGTGCCCGGTGGCGCAGCCGGGGATTCTCTCACCGTCGGCGCACACAAAAGCCCGAGTGACAAGTCACGCGAAGGTCCTCGTACCACCGCAAGCACAAGCCCCCTCCCACGTGATGCGCTCAAGAACCCGCAGACGACACCTGACGAAAGCCCGAGTAAAAAGTCAAGCGAAAGTCCTCGTACCACCGCAAGCGCAAGCCCCCTCCCACGTGATGCGCTCAAGAACCCGCAGGCTGTCGCAGACGAACGCCCCTGCACCAGTAGTGGGCCCGAAAGCCCGCGTGCCAGCAGTGCGGCTGAGATCCCTCATCCCATGTCAGCCGAAAGCCCCCTCACCACGCCACCCCTTCCCGTTTCGACTCCCCGTGCCCCCAAAAACTTTGGCGACGCCGACCTCGTGGATCTGCTGAAAAGTCTCAGCGCAGGTGATGACCGTCTTATTGACCTGCGCGAAATCCCCGGGCGCAGAGCCCGCGTGGGCGACTGGCCCAGCTGGGTCGCATCCGCTGTGGTCGAAGCCTGGCGAGCACAGGGGGCGACAATGCCCTGGAGTCACCAGGTCAGCGCCCTCGACGCAATCCATTCGGGCAGCGATGTCGTCCTCGCGAGCGGAACCGGCTCGGGCAAGTCGGTAGCCGCGTGGACTCCGATCCTTTCTGATCTATGCCAGGTCGAAGATTCCGCCCGGATCTCCGCAATCCGCAGGCGACCGACCTGCCTGTACCTCTCACCGACGAAAGCGCTGGCCGCCGATCAACTCGCCGGACTGACGCGCCTACTCACGGCCTGCGCACAAGACTCTCCTCTCAGCACAGTCCGAGCGATGAGCGCCGACGGGGACACCCCACGAGAGGCGAAGGAATGGGCGCGCGCCAACGCCGATATTCTCTTGTCGAATCCGGATTTTCTGCACTACGTCATGCTTGCGAGCCATCAGCGCTGGACCCGTTTCCTCGCCTCCTTGAAGTACATCGTCATCGACGAGCTGCATCATTGGCGCGGCGTCCTGGGCGCGCACGTCTCCCTCGTGATCCGTCGGCTGTTGCGCATCGCCCACAGCCTCGGTGCCAATCCGATCATCATCATGCTCTCAGCGACGATCCGCGACCCCGCCTCCGTCGCCGAAGCCATAACCGGGCGCGGGGCGGAAGCAATCGACGAGGACGGCTCCCCTTGCGGCTCGCATCACCTGGCTCTGTGGCAGGGGCGTCTCATCCCCGAAGAATCTGAAGTCGACATCTCCGAGTTCCTGCGCGCGATCAACGGGGAGGATGTTGTTCTTGAGGCCCCGATGCGTCGCATCAGTGCACAGAGCGAAGCCGCGAACCTGGGTGCGGCATTCATGGAAGAGGGCGCTCGACTCCTCCTCTTCTGTCGCTCGCGCGCTGGCGCAGAATCTCTCGCCGCACAGGTCAAGGATCGATTGGGGGCGCACGGTTCCGCCCTCGCCGGGCAAGTCGCGGCCTACCGGGGCGGGTATCTGCCCGAAGAGCGTCGAGCCCTGGAGAGGGGCTTGCGCTCTGGCAAGCTGCGCGCACTTGCCACCACCTCCGCATTGGAATTGGGCCTGGACGTGTCAGCTTTGGATGCGACGGTCACCGTGGGCTGGCCGGGAACACGCGCCTCGTTGCGTCAACAGATGGGCCGGGCGGGCAGAGCCGGAGCCCCCGGGGTCAGAGTGCTCATCGCTTCCGAGAACCCGCTCGATGCCTACCTGCTTCACCACCCAGAGGAGATCCTCGCGCCCGTTGAGACCGTGGTCATCGACCCTTTCAACCCCTATGTCCTCGCCCCACACCTGTGTGCGGCAGCTGGCGAGCTCCCCCTGTCCGAGTCGCGTGCGCAGGGGGAGGACCTCGCCTTATTCGGACCGGGCATGACCGCCCTCGCCGAGCGACTCGCGGCGGAGGGGTATCTGCGTCGCCGCCCCGCAGGCTGGTATTGGGATGCGACCCGAAAAGAGCGAGCCAGTGATCTGACCGATTTACGAGGCTCGAGTGGTGAGGTGCAGATCGTCGATGCGAGGAGCGGTGCGCTCATCGGCACGATTGACGAGGCTTCAGCTGATGCGCATGTCTTCCCCGACGCGGTCTACATCCATCAGGGACGCACCTTCCACGTTTTGTCCTTGTCCTCAATGATGGCGCCCCTCAGTCACGAGGCCGGGGCTGGTGTCGAAAGTGAGGCAGAGGCTGGTGTCGGGGCCTGGGCAGGTGTCGAGAGTGAGGCAGAGGTTGGCGTCGGTGCCGGGACATCGGCTAGAGCGGAACCTAACGCCGGGGCCGGGGTTGGGACCTGGGCTGGTGCCGCGGACGAAGTTGACATCGAGAGTAGGGTCCGGGTCGGAAGCAGAGCTGACATCTGGGGAGAATCCGGTGCCAGAGCAAAAGCCTGGGGCGCGCCCTCGCTCATCCCAGCGTCTTCGAGGGGTGCACAACGTCAACGCATCGCCGTCGTCGAAGAGGTCCGCACTCCCCTTCGCACTCGCGCAAAACAGCATGTGAGCGTCTCCGTGCGACAGGTCGAACGCTCCTGGACCAGCGAGGATGGGCTTGTGACCTGGCGTTTCGGCGCGGTCGATGTGACAAGTCGCGTCACCGACTACGACCTGCTGCGCCTGCCCGGGCTCGAGTTCATCCGCAACTGCGAACTGCGCTTGCCAACCCGAGTCCTGGAGACGAAAGCCGTCTGGTACGAGCTTTCTGCTCATGCGCTCGCTGTGCTGGGGCTCGGACGCGATGAGCTTCCTGGTACTCTCCACGCCGCCGAGCACGCGGCAATCGGCATACTCCCACTGTTCGCGACCTGTGACCGTTGGGACCTCGGGGGATTGTCCACCGCCGAGCATGAGGACACGGGCCTGCCGAGCGTTTTCGTGCACGATGCGTTTCGCGGTGGAGCCGGGCATGCTGAGACTGGATTCGAAAGGGCAGGCTCATGGATGCGGGCGACCCTGGACACTCTTCTCGGATGCGAATGCGAGGAGGGGTGCCCGCGCTGCGTCCAGTCACCGAAATGCGGCAATGGGAACGAGCCCTTGTCAAAAGCGGGCGCGATCCTCCTCTTGAACTTCCTGGTTGATCACTGCCCGCCCGGCTAGGTGGCCTTCTAAGCGGCCCGCGTTGACCGCAGTCGCATGGATCGTCATGAGTCGACCACTGCCCCACCCGGCTCAGTGACCTGCGCTGGCCACAGTTGTGTGCATTGTCATGAGTCGATCACTGCCCGCCCCAGTTCAGCACCCAGCCAACCCTGGTGTCGGCACTATGCCCAAAGGCAGGATGCTGGAGGGCCACCGGATTCGAAGAGGCTCAATCCCCACTCCTTCCACCAGAGCTTTTCCATCAGGGGCACTTCCCACCAGGGCTTTCCGCATCAGCGGCTCCTCCCACCAGAGCTTTTCCATCAGATCCTGCTCCCGGCTACGCTTCCCGCTTCAAGGGCTCTTCCCCGAGGCTCCTCGCACTAGGACTTTCCACCTCAGGAGCTCTTCCCACCAAGGTTCCTCGCATCAGGGCTTTGCCCATCAGGGACCTCAATCTTTCTGATGTTGGCAGCTCGCGGATCACGGCCTCAATCTCAGAGGCCAGGTCTTCTCAGCCACTCGGATACGGGCGCGGCGAGGTCGATGCCGCCGTGTCTGAGTTGCCGGAGATCTCCGGCGCTCGGATATGGGAGGGAATCGTGGTCTGAGGGTTCTCGAACTCCACCCGACCATCACCCGAAGAACCCCAAATATGATCTCGGTGCCACCACCCACCCCTCAGCCCTGCCGAAAACACAAACGGGGTAGCACAACACCCGCCAACCCCCACCCACACAACCCCAAACACAATCTCGGCACCACCACCCACCCCCCAGCCCTGCCGAAAGCACAAGCGGGGTAGCAGAACAGGGATATGGGCCCGAATGTGTAGTGCCGTTCGGGTCTGGCAGCGCTCGGGTTTTGCACCACTCGGGTTTGGTGTCGTTCGGGGATGGCGCCGTTCGGATGTGTCGATGCGGCTGTCCACAAATCGAACATTGCGTCCTAGTTCCTTAGGAAAACCCCAGGTCAAAGGGTGAATTGTTCGACTTGCACTGCCCCACTGTCCGACTTGTGGCCTCACTTGGGAGTTCAGTGTCCGACTTGTGGACGTGAGCAGAGGCTTGGTCTTCAACTTGCGGCCTCACCCAGGGAATACAGGATAAGAACGGGGCATTTCGAACGGAGCCGAAGGCTTTGGGATGTTGGAGAGGTAGGCGCAGATGCAGGGAAGCGGGCATGGAACGTACCAAGACGCTGATACGGAAAGACATAGTCGCGGACTGACAAGGGATATGCGCACGCTCGGCACGCAGACCCTGGGATACCGCAAGGTGTCGGCGAGGTTTGAAGCTAGATTCCAGTGGTGGTTGCAACGGAGTCTTTGTGCAGGGAGTTCGTTGTGGCTGATCTTGGTCGTGCTTTTGGTGGGGTTATGTACCCCTCCCGTCGGCTGACGTGGCGGGGTACAGGCGCACAGGAAACGCATACAGGCGCTGGCGTGCTGAAAAGCACATCTGTGGCCGCATTCAAGGAGCGCACCTAAACTTGAGGACTATGAGCGATACTCCTGTGAAGAACCCCTCTGTCATCCCCGTTTTCTCCGCCACGCCGGAACTCAGCGACGCCCTTGAGCGTGTCCTCGTTGATGTGACCGCTCTGAGCCTCGTTTCCAAACAGATCCACTGGAACGTGGTCGGCCCGAACTTCCGCGATATTCACCTCAACCTCGATGAGGTCGTCACCATTGCCCGTGAGGCCTCCGATGAGATCGCAGAGCGCATGCGCGCCATCAACGCGATCCCGGACGGGCGCCCTGAGGCCATCGCAGAGCGCACCTCCGTCCCGAGTGCGCCCGAGGGCGTTCTCATGGTGTCCGACGCTGTCGACTACATGGTGAATGCGCTCAACGCAGTCGTTTCCACTCTGCGTGAGGTCCACAAGGTCGTCGATGAGACCGATTCCATGTCTTCCGGAATTGTCGAGGACTACGTGCTCAGGCTTGAGCAGCAAGCGTGGTTCCTCTCCTCTCAGAACTACTCGGCCTGATCGACTGGCCCTTCTCGCTCTGATCGAGCAAAACTCCTCGCCCCTGATCACAATGGTGGGTTCGCAGCCCTGTGCTGCGAACCCACCATTTCACGTCAACTGGCGCTCTCCTACTCTGTTCAGCGAGGCTTCCGCCACTGTGGTGTTCTCAGCCTCTCTGATACCCAAGATCCCGAAGCACCCCGAGCGAGGAGTGCCCCCTCTGGCTCCTCAGCGGCTCAGCCTTTCCGCGAGCTCTCTATCATCAATGGGGACCCGAGCTTTGTATCGATGGGCACCCCTCTCGGACTCCCGGTCGGCACAGCTCCTTTCGACGCCTCCATATCCCGAGGCTCCCCAACGAGGTGTTCCCCGGGCCCACACCGGCGCATTCCCCTCCTGGGGGCTCCGTAGGAGGCGCCCTCCCCATACTCCCCATCAAGGCATGTCGGTCTGGCTCTCCGTTGATAGCGCCCCCGACGCCCCAATTCCCCAAGCTCTGCCCCGGCCTGTACCTCAGAGTCCTTTGAGTCCTTGAGGCTTCGGAGACTCACCTCTTCCCTCGTGCCCATCACTCCTTCGGCCCGGCTCTGGCCCTCGCGCGCACCGGAACTGACACGCCCATGAGCTTCACCGGTGAGGAGACGATGACTCGGGTGTGGGTCCCAAGGATTTCGCAAGAGTCGAGGGCAACACCATTCCTCGCAACCACTGCTCCGGCCTCCTCACAGGGACGTGAGCCGACATCCTCCCATTGGGCGGTCGCCGACACGTCCGCGCCCGCCAATGCTGCAAGGTCTGCGATTGCGTCGAGCCTCGCTCGAGTGGAGGCCTCAACCCCATATGCGCCGATCACAAGCGCGAAGAGAACTACCACCGCGCACACTCCCGCTGTGAGGATCGTGCCCGAGCCCTCCTCCTTTAAGCTCCTCACGGGGCCAAACTCCCGAGCTTCGCATGGACCTCGCATGTGAGCGGGGGAAGCGGCATAGAGGCGATGCTCGATCCGGGCATGCTGGCGGATGCGAGCGCCCACTGCCCCGAACGAGTGACCGACACCTGTGCTCCTCGAGCCGCGAGGCTCCCCAGCGCCTGACGGCCAACCGCTTCAGCATCCGCAGTTCCACTCACCGCCGCCCTCGCTGCCTCCCCTGCCCCACGGCACAGCCCCTGGCGTGCGATCCCGAAGGAAGAGACCGCGAGGACGAGGACGAGCATCGCCGCGACGGCCACGAAACCGATCGCCAGTTCAACGCTCGTTGACCCCTCTTCCTCGCCTCCTACTCGGCCTCGTCTTTTCACAATGTCAGAGCCGAGGTGATGATGCCCTGAAGTAGGGCCTTGACCGCGCCCGACTTGAGGACGACGAGCAGGAGCCCCGCGAAACCCGCGGCAGCGACCGCGCCGATCGCGTATTCGACTGTTGTCGACCCTTCTTCATAATCCCCTTGAAGTGCTCCCGAGGTGAATGCGAGTTCTTCTTCGATTCTCGCTCGGGTGTGCGCGCCTTGACGTCGAGCACGTGTGATCGCCTCTTCAATGCCCGCAATGCTGATCAGGTGAGACATGAGTGAACCTCCTCTTTCTCCCGGTCTCTCCGGGATCTTCAGGATCTCCATCTCCCCGTTTCGGCGCGACCTGCTTCTCCCCCAGCTGTGCATGAGCGGGAAGAGGCTATGAGTTGTGGATGGCGCGCTTACGTGAAAGCTCCGAACCTCACTCATGCTGGAGCAGATCCGGGCTGCAACTAACGGACGCCCTTTGCCCCGCCCGAGCCCCACTCACGCTGGAGCACACAGTGGAAGAAACCGAGCACACAGTGGGAGAAACGGATTGCCCGCCCAAGTAACAATCCGAGTGAACAACTGCGGGTTATCTGAAGGCGCCCTTGGGATTGCCCGCCAACGCGAAAACTCCGAGCCTTTCCGCTCAACACCCTTAGACAAGTGAAGCGAAACCGCCCTCGAACAGGTGGAGCATCACGGGTCCGAGCCCGAGGGCCAGGAACGCGGGCAAGAGGAGCGCCCCGAGTGGGAGTGCGAGCTCCACCCCGAGGGCCTCGGCCTTTGCTCTCGCATCCGCGATGCGCCCGACTCGGATCGCCCGGGCACTGCGCCGCAGCAGCTCATCGGGCATGGCCCCATCAGTCCACGCTGGTTCGAGGGCGAGAGCGAGGGGATCATTCGGACGCTCCTCCCAGGCGCGCGACCATTTCAAACCAATACGCAGACCTCGCCCGGCTGCACGAAGCGTCGGATCCTCCGCCGATTCTCCAATCGCTTCGAGAACCTGCGGGATGGACCCTCCCGCTTCCAAGACTGCTTGGGCGAGATCGCAGGCGATTGCCGGGTCCAGTTCTCCAGCAGAGCCTGCGGCCCTGGCGATGAGGGTGCGGGAGACGAAAATTGAAGCGAGGAGGAGCGTCAGGCCGATGAGGCCGAGGACAGAACCGATCCCTGCGTCTGAGAATGTCCCAATCGGGTCCGCCCCCATTACCTGTGCGCCGATGATTCCCAGGAGGGGGAGTGCGATCAAGATCCTTGAGGAGGTGCGTGCCGATGATGAGGCGATCCTGCGGGCCTCTTCGGCGGCTTCGGATTCTTCGAGTCCGTCGGCGACCGCGTCGAGGATCTGCGCCAAAGGAGCTCCACTGCTCGCGCTGAGTCGGCAGGCACTGCGAAGGGCGAGGGTGGCACTATGAGCGGCGCGTCCTCGTCCTCTTTTCAGCCAGTGAATCCGACGAATGTCAGAAAAGGTTCTGATCTGCGTTAACGCAGGGACTTTTGTGAGCTCGGAGAGGACTCGCGGGCTCCCGTTCTCGTCAATCCCACTGAAGGGGACACCGGGGATCAGGCGGGTCCAGCTCGCTTCCCAGGCGTGCTCGACTGGCGCGCCCGCTCTCAAACGAGAGGCGACTTCCGTGACGAGGAGCGCGAGCTCTGCACCGGCGATCCGATAATCTGCGGGGCCACTGGGTTTTCGGGAGCGAAGAATCTTGGCCCGCGCAGCGCCCGAACCTGAAGCTTTTATTCTCGGGCCTCTTCCCCTTTCGGAGCAGTCCCCTCCCCAAATCCCGCTTCCGTAGCCTCCTGCGGAGCAAGCCCCTCCCAAGCATCTCCTTCCAGCCCCGCCCATGTGCGTCGAACATCCAGCCACCCTCCTCGCTTCTTCGCCACTTTCGCCCCACGCGCACACGACCCACCGACGCCACGAGCGCTTGGTGACAACACTGGCCACCGCTGCTACAAGTGCTGCGAGCGCGAGAACGATGCTCATGCGGATCCCGCAGGCTCGCGACCCGAAGCGGAGCCTGCGAGCCTCTTTTCAAGGTCTTCCCAACCAGGACCGTGCTCGCACTTCCCGAAACGAGTCGCTTTGATTGCCAGGTCGCACAACAGTTCAGAGCCTTGGCGGCGAAGGAGCGCGATCTCACTGACCCATCGTCCCGGCCCTTCGTCCATGCCGGAGCGCACAGGGGCCCGCTGCATGTGGACGACCGCATCAAGTGCCGCTACCGCCTGGGCGGCGACCGCCGCATCACTCATTCCCGCGAGCGCACCGAGAGCATGAAGCCGCGCAGGCACATCATTGGCTCCGTTCGCATGGATCGTGGCCCAGCCTCCGTCGTGCCCCGTATTCAAAGCGAGCAGAACATCGCGCACTTCAGGGCCTCGACACTCGCCAAGTACCAGTCGGTCGGGTCTCATGCGCATCGCGGCGCGCACGAGTTCCGACAGGGGGATTCCTCCTCGTCCTTGCACATTCGCTTTCCGTTCGACGAGGGAAATGACATGCGGGTGATCGGGGGAGAGCTCGGGGACCTCCTCAATGCAGATGATTCGCTCGTCGGCTGGAACCAGGCCGAGCAGGGCTGCGAGCAGTGTCGT
The DNA here is from genome assembly GCF_016405145.1 of Schaalia cardiffensis. Lineage (GTDB taxonomy): Bacteria > Actinomycetota > Actinomycetes > Actinomycetales > Actinomycetaceae > Pauljensenia > Pauljensenia cardiffensis. The sequence continues at coordinate 130,683 of NZ_JAEKIA010000006.1, read as the reverse complement.
CTTCCCGCTTCCCGTCGCCCCTGATACCAGGACATTCGCCCGCTGTTCGACGAGGTCGCGCAGTATTCTCCCGATCTCGGGGGTGATGGATCCCGTCTCGATCATGTCGTCCACACCCATGCCAGTGGCTCTCGCAGTCCGAAGGGAGAGCAGGGTCCCCGAGGCTGAGGGTGCTGGAAGGACTGCGTGGAGGCGGATTCCGCCCGGCAATGAGCCGTCGACGATGGGACTTGCGTCATCGAGTCGGCGTCCGCAGGCGGCAGCCATTCTCACCGCGAGCGCTCGAGTCTGCTCATCGCTGTCTAAGGGCAGGTCGAGAGGTTCAAGGCCTCGACCACGGTCAACCCAAGCCTGTGTCGAGTTGACGAGGACATCGCTCGTGAGAGGATCGACGAGGACGCGGGCGAGTTCGGGACCTGTTCCGGCGGCGATCGAGGTGACTTTCTCGAGGAGTTCGCTCATTTCACGGATGCCCGCGCCGGGTCGGGCGGCTTGGCGGACAGCGAGGCCGATGCCTTGGCCGGAGGCGATCCTGGCTAAGGCATCCTGTTCGAAGACTTCCTGTTCGAAGGTTTCCCCTCTCGGATCTGCGCTGTGCGCCACTGAAGCCCTTTCCACGCGTGTGCCATTCCGATCGCCTCCCTGAGTTCTCGCCTTCACGCTCCACTCCTCAACGAAGACACTGCCCGTGCTCCTTGTCCGCTCCTGAGAAAGCGTTTTTCGACTGAAACCACCCATGGATCCGCTCATGCTGTCGCCTCGAAAACCCCAGGCTTCGCCTCAGGCACGCAGTGCTTCGCCCCGAAAACCCCGCGCTTCACCTCAGGCGCGCAGTACTTCTCCTCGAGAGCCCATCTGCCCGCCCACTGGCGCCCAGATGCGCGCCGCAGTTCCTTTAAAAGAGGCCTGCCCCCTTTTCTCATCGCCGCCGATAATTGCATCGTCGGCACATCCGTGAGCTGTGCAATATACGGGCCGACTCTCCCCCGTGTCACGAGCACAGTGGGAACCAGCGGCGGATAGAGCGCCAGGACGCAGGCAAGGCGTGAGGCTCCAGCAAGATCACCGCTTCCAAGGAGAACCAGGTAGTCGATGCCCGCCATGAGGGCAAACTCCGCCCTTGAGTCCCAGCGCCCAAGGTCAAGGACGCAGCGCCCTGCGCTCGCCTCAATGACGGCTGAAAGACGAGGGTCTGCTCCGTCCGCAACTCCCCGAGCATCCCCGGCGAGGATGCGAATGCCTTGCGTTCGTGGCAGACGTTCGACGAGGTCGGGGCCGAATGCCCGCTCAGCTCGATCCAGGTCGGCCCAGCGGATTCCTGGCAGGTCTGGGGATTGCATGAGGAAGGGCGAGGGTGCAGTACCGGAGGCATCAATCAGGACTGAGTCTTCAGTTTTCGCGAGGAGTCCGGCGAGAACGGCTGCTCCTGAGGCGGGACTCCACTCGGCAAGGGCAATGACTTGCGGCCCAGATTCATTCAGCGCTCGTACAGGGGCTTGAGCGTGATTCGCGCTCGCGGCCCCCACGGCGTTCACGATCACCTCGGCGAGTAATGGCAGGTCTTCCGGGAGGTGGAATTGCCCTCCGGCCCCGATTTCCACACGAGGGCATTGGGGGTGAGAATCCCGGACTTGTGTATTCCCGTCTCCGTTCCTTCCTCCCACTCCCACGATTTCAAGATCAGGCGCACCATCTGCCCTGCCTTCCCTCCATTCAAGAATCTCCACAAGCTCTAGGAGATTGCGAATGCTTGTCTCATCTGTGGTTTTCAGGCCGCTCAGTCGCACACCTCCCGTCCTCGTTGATCGAGCCGAATCCACATGCACACTTTTTCTTCGCCACAGTCCCATACCTGAAGAAGACACCCATCCTCCCGGCCTTTCACCCCGCTCTTCTTTTACCTGTGGAAGACTTGATGGCATTAAATTCCCTGTGGACGCGCCACGATGGTGCTCTCTTCGCCCTCAAAAGGAGGCGTCATGCCCGATTTGCTCTCCCCCTTGAGCACTGCGCCTCATAAGAGCGCAGCGTTCTTCGACCTCGATAAGACCATTCTTGCGACGGCCTCATCCATGGCCTTGCGGGGGCCTTTCGTGGATGCCGGGCTGGTTACTCGCCGAGCCGCGATCATGTCCGTTCTCGTCCATCTGCCCTATATTCTTCGCGGCGCCGATGAGAACCGTATGAATGAGATGGCGAAAACGCTTGGCGATCTGGCGAAGGGGATTGACGCGCGCCGCCTTGAAGCGACCGTTGAAGAGTCCTTGGATTCAGTTATCGACCCGGTGTGCTACCTCGAAGCTCTTGAGGAGATCACCCGTCACCAAGCCGAAGGGCGGCCCGTCATCGTCGCTTCCGCTTCAGCACTGGAAGTCGTCAGGCCCATCGCGAAGCGCCTCGGAGCCGATGGGATTCTCGCGACCATTGTCGCGAAGGACGAAGAGGGGGCTTTCGCCGGCGAGATCCTCCACTTCAACCAGGCCGAGGGGAAGGCTCGCGCCTGCGCGGAGCTCGCCGCTGAGCGCGGCTGGAACCTCGCCGATTGCTGGGCCTACTCCGATTCGATTTCTGATGAGCCCCTCTTGGCTTCCGTCGGTCATCCGGTCGCGGTGAATCCTGATCGTGCGCTGCGCAAGATCGCTGAGGAACGCGAGTGGCGGATTGAAAGGTTTGAGAAGAAGGCGCGTGTCGGTCGTGCTCTGCCTCGTCCACCCCGCAAGGCAATTTTCGGTCTGGGATGTGCCCTGCTCGCCGTATCGGTCGCGGTGAGCGTGTCTCTTCGTCGCACGAGCGCCTGATCGCGTTGAGCCGTTGTTTACCTCGCTCGGCAGTTGGCTCTCACTCCAGTCGACTGTTGTGCCCCTACTCGTGCCCCGCGACCCGCGAGCACGCCTCGCCCCGCAACACCGCACACGCAACCCTCGCCCCGCAAACAGCGACTACACCTCGCCCCGGCCCCGGCCCCGGCCCCGGCCCCGATCAACTGTTAGCTCTCGCCCAGGCCTGCCACTGCGCTTTTGCCGCAGTCGGCCCGCTTTAGCCCAGTCGCCCCGCCTGCACGTGCAGGGCAATGTTCTCTCCCGCCTTCGCCCCATGCTCAACGGACTTTGTGAAGTGGAGGATCCAGCGGGCCACCCCCTCCTCGTCTGCGCTGACCCAGCCCGCGAGTTCCCGACTCGCCTGCACGGGATCGTGAGCATCGAGCACTGAGATCGTGCACACTCCCGTCGGATCGACTCCTTCGAGGACGAGGAGTCGCCTGGCGAGCGCCGCACCGACTGCCGGAGAGGCCGGAGTGAAGACCTCACGGAACCTGAAATGCGCGAGGATGGCGGCGGCCCTGGCGAGAGCGGGCGCATTCGCGCTCATATACCCTGCGAGTGGCGCGAGGAGCTCAGGTGAATTCGGCATCGCAACACCCCTGGTGCTCATTCTCCCGGATTCGACGAGGCCGGAGCAGATATCCCGGTGGATCGACGCCACAAGCGCAGGCAGGGGAATTTGACGAGGACGAGAGGGCACCCTGGAATTCAGGGGAGGAAATCCTGCGACAAGTCCGGTCTGCGACCTTTGAATCCCAATGGCCAGATCCATTGCTGGGTCTCTTCGAATCGGCGCCCCAGCCTCAGAGGGGCACGAAGCCGTATCAGCATGGGGTGAACCCGCCCCGGCGAGGAACGAATCCGCCCCGGCGGGGCGCTCCCCCACCCCGGCGAGGCTTGCGAGCCTCAGCTCGCTAACACTCGTCCTCGCGCCGAGGATCAGGGCGAGCGCTGTCGCCTCGTGAATGGTCGCCTCGGCTCGCGCCTCCTCCCATCCGCGACGCAGTCCCTCGTGGAATCTCAAGCGCGTGAGGGCATCAATCGCGGAGTTCATGGCTGCCTGCACCTCAGGTCGCGCCGAAGCGCGGGCGAGTACGTGCACCGAAGGGTCGATCAGAGCGTCGATTGTCACCGCATCAGCCTACGGCGCAAAGGAGCGGGGCGCTTTCGGCCATACCCAGCTGTCCTTGCGATACTGAATCCATGTCTTTGCGTTCCGTCATTCGCACACCACACGCGAAGAGCCTCCTCTTCGCCCTCGTGTTCGCACCAGTCGCGCTGATCCTCCTCGGCTCCTCAATGGCGGATGTGCAGGCGAAAACCGCGATCGGCCAGCCTCTCGCCTCCGTTGAGGGACTCATCGGGATGGGTATTGGCGCAGTCCTGTTGACTCTCGTGTCGTTGAACTGCGAGGAATCGCCTGCGGGCATGTTCCTGACGAGCGGTCTTTCTGTGATCGTTGGCGCAGGCCAGTTCGTGGGTTTCTTAAGGATCCCGATGCTCCAGTCCTCTTTCGTGGACTCACTGGATATGCAGGCCGCCGTCTCCTGGAGCCTCTACCCCCTTGCCGTCACTGCGATCACCCTGGGGGCGGCACTCGCTCTCATGGCGACGTTCAAGCGCGCCGCTCACCCGCAGCGGCTTGGTACTTCGCAGGGCCGCAGGATCTTCCACCATCGGCACGCGTGGGTTGCGGGTTTTGCGATCCCAAGCGCCCTGGGGGCGAGCATGCTGTTCATCGTGATTGCCCCTTCCGATACGACCGAGGTCGCCGCCCACGGCCTTGGAGCGCTCGGCCCCTTCACTCCCGGTGCGGCGATTATTGCTTTCACGGCGGCACTTCTGCTGGGGGTTGTTGCATTCATGGCATGCCTATCCTTGACGGGACCTCAGCTGACCGCCTGGTTGTTCATGGTGCTCCCCAGCTACATGCTGTGGCCGCTGTGGACGTCCATCACGGGTTCGGTCGTCAGGCCCGGAGCTTCGATCCTCACTTCCCTGTCGATGGCCGCACCTGTGGTGGCGACCCTCGGCCTCGTCCTCGGTTCCTCCACGATCGGAATCTACTGGGCGAGGTCCTTCGCACTGTCGAATAGTGTCGTCGAGGGCGAGGACGACACTGAAAACGGTGACGTGCACGACGCTCCTGATCCGCGCCTAGCCGAAGAATGAGCCCGCTTCTGCCTCTTTCGCTCGTTATCGTGTGTCAACGAGTAGGAGGAGACGCATGTCTGAGCAGGATTTCCCCCAGCGCCCTGAAGAGGGCGACGCTGAAGAGGCACTGACCCTCGATCCGAATTTCATCTTCGATCGGGGCGAGGAAGAAAACGTTGATCGGGACGAGGAGACGGCGGCGACTGAGGCGCCCCTCGCGCAGGTGCAGACCGTACCCCTCGCGCAGGCGCAGACCGCGCCTCTAGCGCAGACAGAGACCGCGCCCCTAGCCCCCCGCATCCCCCTCCTGAAGGCAGAAGAACCCTCACCCACCGAACCAGAAGCTTCTTCCACACAAAGCCCCTCCCCTATTCAGACGGAGGAGGCTTCCCCCACCGAATCAGAAGCCTCCCCCACGCAGGCGCCCTCCGCCACTCATGCAGAGAGTTTCCCCCCAACCGAATCGAGCGCGCCTCTCGCGCAGGCCTCCTCCCCCATTCAGATGGAGGAGACTTTCGACGAGCCAGAAGCTCCGGAGGCGCGGGACTCCTCGATCGCCACTGGCGAGCAGACTGTGGCTTCAGGGAGCAGCACAGTCCGTCCCGAGCCGCGCGTCGTCTCTGCGGACGCTACGGGGATCCCTGCTGCTCCGACGAGCTCCACGCTCTCGAGCACAGCGAGCAGGTCACCCCTCTCGGACACACCTGCTAGCTCGCCACTTTCGAGCACGTCAGACACCCCGCCCCTCTCGCCGACCTCTGCTAGCTCTCGCATCGCGTCGCTTCCCGCCACCTCATCCATCTCAGAGACACCGAGCAGCTCCCCCGTCTTGGAAACGCAGTCTGTTGGCGACGAGGGAGCAACGAGTAGCTCATCTCCCTCGGCTTCAGCTCCGCCCGACGAGCTCGCCGAGTCCATGTGGGCCGCTGTGCGTGACCGCAGCCGCCAGAGTGACACTGAGAGCGCTCCCGCACTGGCGCAGCCGGTCCTCGCAGGCGAGCAGCCCCTTACTGGCGAGGAGGTTGAGCTTCCCGGTGAGGTTACGCCTGAGGATGACATTGTCGGAGAGTCCGCTCCTGTGATCACGGGTCAGATCGAGACTGTCACGCTGGGCTCGCATACGACCACGATCCCGGTGATGACTGGAGAGATTCCCGTCATGACTCGAATCGACCCGACACCGACTCCTCGTGATGTGCTCGCTCATCGCGTGGAGGGCGAGGACGTTGAGGCGGAGTTCTTTGAAGAATTTGAAGATAGGGAAGAGGGTGAATCCCTCTTTGAGCCTCTCGATGAGACTTCTGTGCAGCGCCGCTCGCTCATAAACCCGAGTGTTGACCTTGATGAGCCTGAGCCTGAAGCCTCATGGCGTCCTCGTGAGGACATTGGCGAGCAGGCCGTCGAAGAGTTGGGAGCCTCAGCAGCCCCGCATTCTCTCGATGACGCGATTTTTGATGGTGCCTCTGTTCAGGCTGAGGTTCCTTCTCGGACGGGAGCCCACTGGGCGAGCCTCTTTGGGTATCTTCTGCTTGCGCCCCTGGCGTGGTTCTTCATCGCAGATTCGGGGGCTCGTCTGACGCTGAATGATGCTGGTTCCGTGGCGACGGGGAGCTTCGCACTCTTGCCTTTCCTTGAGCTCCTCGGTGGACTCGTGCTCGTCCTCTTCCTTTTCCTTCTGGCCCGTAAGTCCTCTTTGGGCCCGTGGTTTGTTGGCGTGTTGACGACGCTTGTGGGACTGCCTTCGCTCATCGTTCCGGGTCTGACCGCTGAGTTTTTTCTGCCGTATTTGCGGATGCTGAGTTCTTCGAGCACGTTCGGCCAGAACCTGAGCCACCATGTGCAGGCTTCAGCCTATTCAGGTCGTTGTTTGCTGGCTGGTTTCGTGCTCATGGGGATTGGCTTTCTTTCCCATTCTGTACGTCGCATTGGCCGGAATGAGGAAGTGCTTCGTGCTGAGGTTGAAAGGATCAATCCTGCGGGGGCTCATTTCACTGCGCGTGCCCGTCGTCGCGCTGCGAAGGCCGCTGCCCGCTTCTGATTTTCCTCTGCCTTAACCGCTTCGACGCGCCGAGTTTTCAACACTTTCGGCGCGTCGAAGCGTATGCGCACACCTTTACGCATCTAAAGGGGCATAATATCCAGTGATCCTCCACACCCCCTTAGAGCGCGGGGGTCGTGACCCACGGCCCGGACGTCCCGGAGCCTTGAGAAGAACGGAGCCAACGCCTCATGATCGGCGACGGAAACTTCATCAGCCAGGTCCCGCTCTTCGGCGGCCTGGATGAGACTCAGCAGATTTCCCTTCAGCAGAAGATGGGGCATACGACCCTTCGACGCGGGGAGACCCTTTTTGACGAGGGCGACCTGGGTGATCGCCTGTACATCGTGACTGAGGGCAAGGTGAAGCTCGGTCACACCTCGAATGACGGACGCGAGTCTTTGCTCGCTGTCCTCGGCCCCGGCGAGATTATCGGTGAGCTCACTCTTTTCGATCCGGGCCCGCGTTCAACGACTGCGACCGCTGTTTCCCCGGTGTCTCTTTTGTACCTCGATCATGAGGATCTGATGGAGATTCTTGATACGAATCCGACTCTCGCGAAGCATATGCTCAAGGCTTTGGCTCAGCGTCTGCGTCGCACGAACGAGTCTCTTTCGGATCTTGTCTTCTCTGATGTTCCGGGTCGTGTTGCGAAGGCGCTGCTTGATCTTGCGGATCGTTTTGGTACTGCGACGGATAAGGGTGTGCATGTTCCCCATGACCTGACTCAGGAGGAGCTTGCGCAGCTTGTCGGCGCTTCGCGGGAAACGGTGAATAAGTCGCTCGCAGACTTCGTTTCGCGCGGTTGGATTCGTCTTGAGGGCCGTGCGGTGACTTTGCTGGATGTTGATCGGCTTGCGCGTCGCGCACGCTGATTCACTGCGGGGGCTTGGTCATCCTGGGAGCTTCTGGTGTTGAGAAGTTGCCTGGCTGATTGAGAGCCCACTTCCACTTGGGGCGTCCGGAGCTTGTGCTCTGGGCGCCCTTCGCGTTCATTCAGGACGTCCTTCGGCACCCGGGCACATTTCGTTTTCTGAGTTGGGTGTGTGTAAAGCGGTGGGGGTTGGGAGCAGTTTCCTGTTCCCAACCCCCACCAGTCAGCGTCGGCGTTTCAGCGCCTCAACGCTTCGCGTGTCTCAGGCCTGTTCACGCTTGCGACGCACCGCGAGCATCACAGCACCCGCCCCACCCAAGATGGTCGAACCAAGGAGGAGCCCACTACCGGACAAACCAGTCTTGGCGAGCTTCTTGTCCACATAGGTGTTCGTCACGGTGAAGCCATCTCGCATATCACCCTTCACCTTCGCCTCATAACCTTCCAAGGCATCTTCAGTGATGGTGTAAGCGATCTCCTTACCGTCCTTGAACTTAGGAAGACCATCGAAGGAACCCTTCCAGTCCACGGCGGCATCAAGGGTCAACACCTTGCCCGTATCATCCTTGCCAGCGTAGAGGTGGAAAGTCGCGCTCGCGCCCGTCTTCCCTTCCCACTTCTTGACAACTGGGATGGAGACCTGCTCAGGAACATGAGTATTCGTCACGGTGTAACCCTTTTGGGCATCACCTTCAACCTTCGCCTCATACCCCTGGGGAACGTCCACCTCTTCAACCGTGTACCCGATCTTCTTGCCATTGTTGTTGATGAACAGATCCGTCCACGTGTGAGTCCACTTGTTGTCAGCGTTCAACACAACCGGCTCACCAAGAGCCTTCTCATCGGCCTTCAACTGGACCTTCACCGAATCAGGACGCACACCATCTTGGTTATCAGCGTCATCCCACACCTTCGACACCGACACAGACGTCTTACCCGGAGTGTACGAGTTCGTGATCGTCCCATCAGCATCAATCTTCGTCGCATACTCCCCGACAGCATCCTCAGTCACCGTGTAGACGATCTCATCACCCTTATCGGTGTACTTGGGAAGATCCGTGAACGAATACGCCCAGTTATTAGCAGCCGTGACCTTCTGAGATGCCTGCTCCCCATCCTTCGTCTTCAAACGAACAGTAATCTCACCCGGACGCTTACTATCACGATCATTGTCATCGTCCCAGGTCTTCACACCCTCAACTTTGACCTTCTCAATATTCGTGTTCGTGATCGTGAAGCCACACTCCGCATCCGCACGGACCTGCTGATCCGCACGAGGAAGCGGACACGGAACGAAGTCACTCACCGTCACCTCATACTTCGAGGTATCAACATCTACCTCCTTGACCGTGTACTTGATCTCGTGACCATCTTTGTACTTCGGAAGAGGATTGAAAACGCCCTGCCAGCCATTGCCTTCGTTCAAGGTCAAGGTCTTACCCGCAACCTCACCATCAGTGTCGAACAACTGAACGGTTGCTTGCGTACCCTTCGGGCCGACCCAGACTTTCTTCACAGGTACTGCAACGGTGTCAGGATTTCGAATGTTCGTGATATTGAAACCGTTGATGTCGGGGATCTCATATCCTTCGACTTGATCTTCAGCAATTGTGTAGCTGATTTCCGTGCCTGTAGTCGGGTCGTACTTCGGAAGGTCTCTGAAGGTGTACGTCCACTCGCCGTCAGGGCCGGCCTCCACCTTTTCTTCCTTCACGAGCTTGCCGTCGCCCAGAAGCTTGACCGTGATCTCTTTCGGACGCTTCCGATCGCGATCATTGTCATCGTTCCACGTCTTCACTCCGAAGATGGTGGTCGTCTCTATGTTCGTGTTCTTGATCGTGAAGCCGTCCGCCACAGAACCGGTGATCTCTGACTTGTAGCCCGGGACGGCAACCTCTTCGAGCGAGTACTCGACCTTCTTCTTATTCTTGTGTGTCGGAAGATCCTTAAAGGTGCCTTGCCAGTTGTTGTCCTTGTTGAGAGTCAGCGTCTTCCCTTCGGGCTGATTATCAGCCAGGAGCTTGACGGTGACAGAATCCGTGGCGGGACCAACCCACTCCTTTTTGACAGAAATGTTCACTGTCTCGAGAGTGTTCGTCACGGTAAATGTACGGGTCTGCGGATCGTACGAAGGCGCACTGGTCGTATACCCGACCGGAACAGGATCCTCTTCAACCGTGTAATTGATTTCCTCACCCGTAGAGGAGAACTTGCGAAGGCCCGTGAAGACGCCCTTCCACCCCTCTGACTTCTTCAAAGTCAGAGTCTGAGCAGGAATATCAGGGTCATCGGCCACAAGCTTGACAACCACCTCATCCGGACGGTTACCGTCTACGCCGTCAGAGTCAACCCAATTCTTCTCAGCGGTGATCTCGATGGTTATCGGCTCGTTCTTAACTGTCAGCTCAGCGGCGGAGTCGGCATTAACCGTGAGGACATGCTCGGTCTCATCCGCGATATACCCTTTCGGAGCTTCAATCTCTTTGACCTTGTATTGCTGGCCTGCGACGAGGGCATCAGATGTCACGGTGCCGTCATCGCCAGTGGTGAGTTTGAAAGTCTGCCCATCCGGTTTCGTGACCTCGAACACAGCGCCCTTTAAAGTGATGGTGGGATCTGTCGCATCGACCTTCTTGAGTTTAATCTTCGAAGCATCGTCATTCGAGCCCGTGCCACCTGACTCAGCGGACTGGTAGGTATAGGTCTTCGAGAAATCCTTAATCTGGTCTGAATTCAGAGTCAGCTTATTCTTCAACTGCTTGCCAGGCTTCGTGTAGGTCGTCGAATAACGCAGCGCTAACTGCTTACCGGAAATGTCGCCGAGCCTAATCGTGAACGACCGCTTGTCGGGAGCGAGCGTAAAATTACCTCCTGGCCCCTCGATTAAATCAATCGTTTTAAGAGTTGTCGATTGTTCACCATTTTCACTGTATTCTCGTTCCTCTAGGATGAAGCTACCGGGAATGTAGGTTTCATCCCCCATTCCTTCAGAAAGTGAGTCAGTAATCACAGCATTCTTATGGTCATGCTTAGCATGGTTGATTCGAGCCCCCCATTTTACCACATGAGGGTCCATTGAATCAGGATTACCCCATTTCAGAAGATCCTCGTTAACAATAGGTCCCGGCAGGTAGGGAGTCATCTCAGTAGTTATAGGGACCTTCGACACTGTGACCGTGAACTTGTTAACCTCATTCACTTTCAGTTTGTCCATATTGAACTGAGCGCCCATCCAGAGCGTTCCATGATTATTGAGTTTACCCTCAACCTTTTCATTGAATGTTACGGTAACCGTCCCCCCAATATCACCGGGCCCGGGCTGAATTATTCCCTTGCCAATGACGACACTAGGGTCATCCTTCCGAGTGAGATTAAATTCCCGCTGCACTGCCCCAGCTGGAAACTTCATAGTGTCAGGGAGTTCGATATGGAATTGATCGCCTGACTTAAGCGTGTCACCCAGATGGTCAGCATTCCAATCCATCTTCAGGAGGAAGGTCTGCGTGTGGTGGATCTTCTCGACTGTCTCCTTAGTGATATTACGAATCTCGAAGTTCGTAATCTTCACATCCACGTCAACTACTTGACCCTCTTCGGCTCTTGCCATCGTCGTCAAGCCTGGGACCACCAGGGCGAAGGCGAGAATGAACGCGACGAACGCCGCTAAACGCCGAATATTCAATCGATCAGATCGTGGGAACACGAATCAACCTTCCACTCGTCTGGACCGCACAGCGCGGATACAAAAGCTGTGGCTCACAAAGAGAACGATACGACAGAGCCGACACCACTCCCTGGAGAGATAACCCCGCCAGTGTTTCATAGCGTGGCGCGCAGAAGCAAGGGATTTACGTGCAAAATGGCCCATTCGCGCCTCAGATTTTCGACAACACCCCTTGGCTCATCGACCGCGAGGACTAGCCGCATTGGCAGCGATTGCAGGGAAAACGGGGTGAGGTAGCTGGTGTGACATGTCCAAACACCCGTCTCCAAACACCCGTACACCTGTAGGATTTACCACAGCAGTTGAGATCAGAAGCATGACATGAAGCAGCCCACTAAAGGAGACCAGTGCACGAACATGGATATTTCAAACTTTGAGCGATTTCACCGCTTTCAAAGTGAAAAGATCCATTAGGCCCCTCTCACGGCAAAGCTCAATCTTCAACAGGACGCTTTAAATAGGCGACAAGATTCTCCGAACCAGTCGGACCTGGGATCACCTGGACCAACTCCCAACCCTCAGCCCCCCACTGATCAAGGATCGCCTTCGTCGCATGCGTCAACAACGGAATCGTCACATACTCCCACTTCACCATGAGCCCATCCTATCGAAACACACAACGCACCCAGCACTCACCAAGCCTGGGAGTCCACGAAGAAACAATAGAACCCACAGGCCAAGCGCTTCACAGTTACTTCAAGCGCGAACATGCGCAAGAACCCTCGGCACCTTCGGGGAACGGATCTCAACAGCGAGAGGATCATCAGATTCCCTCAACCACCCATACCAGTTCTCCACACCCTCATAATGGCGCAGCATCGCACGGCGTTCACGCTCGGTCAGTCCACCCCATACACCGAAGTTCGCTTCGGACTGAAGAGCGTCAGCCAGGCACTCCAGACGCACCTCGCATTGAAGACACCGAACGCGGACCTGACGCTGAGTCGCTCCCTGAACGAACAGGGCATCAGGTTCACAAGAAGCGCAAAGAGCCCGCGCAACCCAACTCTGGTCGTCATCGACACTGTTCATGGATTGATACTCCAAATCGCTCGCCAATGAGCTTTCACATGTGACGATACACACATTTTGCGAGAGAGTCCAAACCTGGATCCCACCACGCGGACCACCCACCGGCCCCAGCCCGCCCCTCACCTTGTGGTACCACGTATTCTGGACCTATGTCGCAACACCATCCGCGCCTCGTGAGCCCGGCACAACTCCTCGGACTCCTCCTCTCCTTCATCTCCGTCTCCGCTCTTATGGGCATCCTCGGAGCCGGCCTCCTCGTCCCTCTCACCGGATCAGCGGCAATCGCAACAAAAGCAGTTCCCTCAATCCTCAACGATCTCCCCAGCAAAATCGAAGTCGTCGAACCCGCAGAAGAATCCCAACTCCTCGACGCCAATGGCGGTGTCATCGCCCGCTTCTACGACAAGCAACGGATCGTCGTCCCCTCCGCGAACATCGCCGACATCATGAAACAAGCGATCGTCGCAATTGAAGACAAACGCTTCTACGAACACAACGGCGTCGACGCCACAGGAATCGCCCGCGCCCTCATCAACAACCTCGGCGAATCAGGGACCCAAGGCGCATCCACCATCACCCAACAGTACGTGCGCAACGCCCTCGCCGAAAAAGGCTACCTCGAAGGCGACGCCGACCAAGTCAGCGCAGCCACCGAACAAACCACCGCCCGCAAACTCCGCGAAATCAAATACGCCCTCGCCATCGAAAGGACGATGGACAAAGACCAAATCCTCACCGGATACCTCAACATCGCGCCCTTCGGCCCCATCACCTACGGCGCCGAAGCCGCATCCCAACGCTACTTCTCCAAATCGGCCTCCGAACTGAACTACCTCGAAGCAGCAACTCTCGCCGGCCTCGTCCAATCCCCCGTCGAGTACGACCCACTCATCTACCCGGAAGCCTCCCAAGAACGACGCAACTTGGTCCTCAGCGTCATGCTCGAACAAGGAGTCATCACAAGCGAGGAGTACGACGCCGGAATCGAAACCCCCCTTGTCGACACACTCAACCCCACCAACACCGCCGAAGGTTGTATCGGCGCAAACGGTTCGACCGGTTACTTCTGCAACTACGTCATCACTCGATTCCTCCAAGATGAAGCCTTCGGTCAAACCGCAGCCGAACGCGAACACCTCCTCAAGACCGGCGGTCTCACCATCCGCACAACCCTCGACCCGGCGAAGCAACAAGCCGCCTACGCGGCCCTCACAAGCGCCATCCCCGTTGACGACCCCTCCGACGTAGACGATGCTCTCGTCTCACTCATACCCAGCACCGGCGCAATCGTCGCCATGGCCCAAAACACAACCTACGGCGTCGAAGCAGGCCAGACCATGAGCTCCTACGCCGCAGACGGCCAATTCCAGATCGGCTCAACATTCAAAGTCTTCACCCTGGCTGAATGGTTCAAAGAAGGCCACTCCGCATACGAAACCGTCGGCTCAACCAACAGGAACTACGGTTCAGGCGCCTTCCGGTGCGGCGGCACCCCCATCGGCACCGAACCCTGGAGAGTAGAAGACCTCGCAGGTAAAGACGGCCCAATGAATGTCGTCAAAGCGACCGGGCTATCCGTCAACCAAGCCTTCGTCAACATGGCATCCAGAGTCGACTTCTGCCAAATCTTCCAAACCGCCGCCGACATGGGCATCACCGAAAACGGTGAAACGATCGCGGCCCTACCCGCAAACATCATCGGATCCTCCTCCGCATCCCCCCTCCAAGTCGCCAGCGCCTTCGCAGTTTTCGACAACGGCGGATTACTCTGCGAACCCATGTCGATCTCAACAGTCACCGACCGCGATGAGAACACCGTGAAGGAATTCGCCCCCAACTGCTCGCAAGTCCTCGACTCAAACGTCGCCAACCAGGTTGCAACCCTCCTGACGGCATCCGCCAGCCAGTACTACACCTCCACACGGCTCGCCGACGGACGACCCTTCGCCGCAAAATCCGGCACAACCGACTACTCCGCGAACACCTGGCTCACCGGCTTCACCCCCTCCCTCGTCACCTCCGCCTGGGTCGGCCACGCTGATTCTTCGACCACCCCGGTCCGCGATATCGTCATCAACGGCACCTACTACCACGCAATCTTCGGCGAGACCTTCGTCGGACAACAGATCTGGGCGCCCTACATGTCCGCGGCCCTCGCCGACACAGGGATTGAACCCATGCATAACGCTTCACTCGGCAACTCCGCGGTAGGCACGCCTCGACAGCCTCGGTAAGGAGCCCGGGCCGACACTGACTCCACCCCTCAGAACACGGCACCTGTAGCGCCGCAAGACTCACCCAAGGAATAGGAGACTGACGATGACGAGCGACGCTCTTCCCCTCGGGCTCGACCTCATCGCCGACCGCCCCTCGATCGCCCCGCGCGCCCTCATTGCGACAGGCCGCGCGCTCGGCATCGCCGCCGGGACCCTCACCGGAACAGGGCTCCTCGCCCTCGCATGGGGAAGCGTGGAAAGACGCATGCCGGTTCTGCGCAGAATCGCCATCGACATGCCCGCACACCGCGGCATCAAAACAATGACGATCCTGCACCTGTCCGACCTTCACCTCTTCCCCGGACAGGAGTTCCTCGTTACCTTCCTTCGACGCGTCGCCGCTGAAGAACACATCGACCTCGTCGTCTCAACGGGCGACAACTTCGGACTCTCAGAGGGACTGCCGCTGCTCGAAGACGCCTACGAGCCCCTCCTCGCTCTGCCCGGTGCATTCGTATTCGGCTCCAACGACTACTACTCGGCACAGAAGAAGAACTGGGGACGCTACCTCCTCGGCTCCTCAAAACTGCCAAAGAGTTCAATACCGGACCTGCCGTGGATAGAACTCGCCCGCCGTTTCAAAGACGCCGGATGGCTCGACCTGTCCAATCGGGCTGGCACGCTGAATGTGGAACCCTGCGGCGGCGACGGATCCGCATGTGGGAGGTCTGCACTCGGGGATTCCTCGTGTGGCGGGTTACCGCTTGGGGGCTCCGCACTTGGGGGGTCACAACTCAATGGCTCCGCACCCGAAGCTTCGCAAAGAGTTTCCTTCCTCGGAACCGACGACCCGCATATCGGTCGCGACCGGATCGTCGACCCAGATCCCTCCTGGGCTCTGGACTCCTCACTTCGCATCGGTGTCACGCACGCCCCCTACACGCGCGTCCTCAACGCCTTCACCGCGGCTGGAGCGGACCTCATCCTCGCCGGCCACACGCACGGAGGCCAGATCGGAGTGCCAGGCTACGGAGCTATTGTCACGAACTGCGACATCAAACAAAAATACGCAAAAGGACTTCATCGCTGGCATTCGGGCGATCGCTCCTCCCTCCTGCACGTGTCCGCCGGACTCGGCACTTCCCCCTATGCTCCCGTCAGGATCGCGACGAGGCCGGAAGCTTCCCTCTTGACGATCCGCTCAGTCTGAGTGGCGCGCCCTCTCGCCAAGCCTTGAACGTGGGGCGGATGCCTGAAGAGCCGTCCATTAAGGGGGCATGGCAGTTTGGCTGGAGCCATGCGCGGGAGCCGTGCGGTCGCGGTCGCGTTTTGAGAAGCGCACCCTGTGAGCCGCGCGGCGGCAGCAGTCCTCTGGCAACCGTGCGCGGTAGCCGTGCGGTTGTCGCGGCCGTGAAGCGAGAGCCATGCGCGGGAAGCGTGTGGTTGCGGCCGTGTAGAGGATGGCGGTCGAACAGGGTCTGTTTGGAAGAAACATGCGCTAAACAGAACTTGAAGGCTCGAGTGAACACCCCAAACTCCCCTCAGCCTGGGGATTCCAGGCCGAGGGACGCGAGCACTCAAGAATGCTGTTGAACTGTCAAGCTATTGAGCCTAGAACTTCTCGAACCCAACAGGTCTTCGAGGCTCTGAGCTTCAATGAAGCTGTTCAACGCTCGATCCTAGGCTGACACGCCCTATGACGCTCCCATGCGCTCCACACCTTCGATGCACTCCACACCTTCGATGCTGTTGTGGTCTCCGAGGGAACGTTGCCAAGACGAGACTCACAAGCTCCACCGACCTTCAACACTGCACGAACGGCGTCCCTGTGATCCATCTGCCACCCCGCTCCTCGTCCTCAATTTTGGAGGGCGGGCACCCGGCGCGTATACTTCTCAAGTCGCACGGGGTGTGGCGCAGCTTGGTAGCGCGCTTCGTTCGGGACGAAGAGGCCGTGGGTTCAAATCCCGCCACCCCGACTCGTGTGGAGTCCCAGGGCACTGTTCAACAAGGTCCTGGGACTTTTCACATCCGCTTCTTCTTGATCTTCCCTCCAGGTATTAATCCCCCTGTAGGTTCACTGCATCTTCTCATAGCCCCTGCACCTCCCCCGCGCCTGAGACTTCTATCAATGGTACGAGGCATCTGGCTACTCGGGCAGGGATCACCTCCCACGCTGTTAACGCGCGACCGACCACGCGCATCTGGCCGCGGGGACGTGCATCTCCTCTGTGGCACAACCTCCTCCATCCCCTGTGGCAGCGCCTCCTTCATGCCCTGTGTTCGACCTCAATGCTTTGAGGTGTGCCCGACCTCAGTGCCTTGACCTGTCCGAGGTCTCACTATCGCTTGCCGGTTCTCGGTGAAACCGGGATAACGGCCAGAATGGAGTGGTGGGACAGAAAGTATTCGTTTGACCTGGACTTTTTGGCTTTGTGGTGCGGAAAAGTCGGAATACCGGTCAGAATGTGCGGCGCCGCCCGTGCGGTGGTGCGGCGGTCCACAAGTCGAACCGTACGCCTCGGCCCCTTAAGAAAACCCCAGGTCAGAGTTTGGATTATCAGACTTGTCTACGCCTATTGTCCGACTTGAGGCCTCGCGGCCTGGGTGCCGACCAAAACCCTCGCAGCCTACGTCCACGCCGAGCCCTTGTGGCCTTAACCGAAGGATATCGGCCACAATGAGCGACATTTTCGGGTGTGTCCAGGGTTTTTCGAGGTTGAAGCGTCGAGCCTTCTAGCTCCGTGGCGCGGAGCATTCGCAGCCGCACCGCCCAAAGGACCCCAAATATAATCTCGGCGCCATCAACCACCCCTCAGCCTCGCCGAACGCATAATGTGGGCACCCGCACACCACCCCACACCAATCCAGAGAACCCCAAATATGACCTCGGGGCTATCAAGGACCCCTCAGCCTTGCCGAACACATAACGTGGGGACGCATGTCCCAAAGAGGCTGAGGCATAGACGCACAGCAGCCCGGACTTCCAACACCGCACCTCGAAGCAGCAACACCGCACCTCGAAGCAGCAACACAGCACCTCGCAGCTCCGCCACGACAGCTCGCAGCTCCAGCACCGCACCCCGCAGCTCCAATCCAGCAGCCTCGATCTACCGGATAACACCCACGGCGCGCTCCTCAGCGCGCAAAGCGCCTCGCGACCTCCAAGAAGCGATCATTCGTTAGCGGATCGGCAAGCGTCACCCGAACGCCCTCGGGGAAAGGACGAACGATGAGGCCCGCATCCACACATGCTTCGACAAAGTCGGCCCCCAAGCCCGGAAGGAAGAAGAAGTTCGCCTGAGAATCCGGCACCGAAAGCCCCGCCTCGCGAAGCGCGGCGATCATGCGTTCGCGCTCGGCAATGACCGCCTGAGCCGAAGCGCGGACCCCGGCCTCGTCCTCAAGGGAAGCGAGAGCCGCTGCCTGCGCGACACTCGACACCCCAAAAGGAACGGACACCGCCTGGATTGCACCAATCAGCTCCGTATTCCCAATCGCATACCCGACCCGCACTCCCGCGAGCGCATGCACCTTTGAGAAAGTCCGCAAAACGAGGACGTTCGGATGCTCCTCAATCAACGGGATCGCGCTCGACACGCGCGGATCGCTCGCGAAATCAATGTACGCCTCATCAACGAGGACGAGGACAGATGCGGGAACGCGCTCAACAATGTCCCGGATCGTGTCGAAAGTCAGAACAGGACCCGTCGGGTTGTTCGGCGAACACAGGATCAAGGCGGTAGCATCCTGAGCTGCACACACGAGCCCCTCAACATCGTGACCCCCATCCTCGTCGAGGGGAACGGGAACCCCTTCGGCGTGCGAAGCTGGGATCGCAATCGGATAGGACTCGAAGGAGCGCCACGGGTAGACGACTTTCGCGCCCGGCGAGCACACGGCCGACAGGGCGGCGAGGAGGAGCGCAGAAGAGCCGGTTCCGACGCAGACCTGCTCGGGAAGGACCTTGAAACGCTTGGCGATGGCCTCGCGCACTGGCGTTGCCATGAGATCCGGGTAGCGGTTCACGTTCTCAAGGGCTTTTCTCATCGCCTCGAGGATGGGGGCCGAGGGCGGGGTCGCCATCTCATTCGAGGAGAGTTTCATTGCTCCCGGCGCGGCCTTCCCCGGCCGGTAACGCGGGAGATTACGGACGGCGGGGCGGATCGGGACCTGGAATTCGCTCATGCTTCAGTCCTAGCGCACAGCGCCGAAGGAGATGAAGGATTTCCGAAGTGCGGGCGTTCACGCGCTCAAAGGGCGCGGAGGGGACGAGGGGCCTTTCACGTGGGCCAGCATGAGCGTTGAAGCGTCGCTCAGCGAGCGCGGAGCGGGAAAATGCGCGACAGTGGAGGCATGGAGTTTCTTCTTCGTCTTCTCGCAACCATGGCAGGGATCTGGGTGTCCGCACGCCTGATCCCCGATATTTCCTTCACCTCAGGGGCTTCCCTGACGGAAACAGCCCTCACACTCGCAGTGATCGCTCTTGTTTTCACCGGGGTCAATTCCATCATCAAGCCGATCGTGAAGACCTTGACTTTCCCGCTCTACCTGTTGAGCTTTGGGCTTTTCGCAATCGTCACGAACTCGGTCCTCTTCAAGTTCACGGGCTGGCTGTCCACACAACTCGGCTTCCCCTTCTCCACGGGCGGTTTCCTGTCCTGCCTCTTCGGAGCGATCATCACCGCGATCGTCTCTTCTTTCGTCGCGGGCTTGTTCGGTGCAAAGAAGAAGGAGGACTGAAAAAGGACACGTGAGGAGGCGCCGATCCGCACGTCAAGACGGAGAGCCGCCGAAGCAAGCTGCGCAGCGGTCGAGGCAAGACGGGGAACGACCAAAGCAAGACGGGGAGCGGCCGAGGCAAAGCCCCGGCCGCTGCGCAGCTTGAGCACCCCCACGGACTCCCCGAAATGCTCATCCGGGGCAGCGATCGGACTTGCAGCAAGCTCGCGAGCCTCAGATCGCGGCGAGCCAGCTCCCCCGGACACCCAGCTCACCCGGACACCCCAGCTCCCCCAGCTCCCCCGGACCCCCAGCTCCCCCAGATCCCCCGGACACCCCGGCTCACCCAAGCTTCTCCCATCCCGGCTGCTACGCAGCTTGAGCGCTCCCAGCTCAGATCGGCCAGGCCTCCATGCGCCAGGCCGCATCCCAAAACATCCACTCATAACGACAGGCCGTCTCGAAGGCCTCACGCATACGCCCACGCGCCTCCTCTGACACCTGCTCGGCCAGACGATCCACAATCGAACGAACAATCATAGTCTGCTCGGCGAAAGCCGGATCAGCGTACATGCCGATCCAATCCCCATAAGCGTGATTCTCCAGCTCACCGGCTTTTTCGAGCAGAGAATCCCCAACACTCTGGTAGATCCAAAAACACGGCAGAACCGCACTCGCAGCGACCGCATACTCACCCGAGGCGAGGCAGGCCAAGAGGAAACTCTGATACGCCCTCGAGGTCGGCGACACCTCCAAGGGGCCGTCAACCTCCACATGGGAAGCGTGCAAGGAACGCTCAACAAGGATCGAATCCCTCGCACAGCCCGCCCAGAACACCAGGTCATCCGGGTCGCTCGCCATCGAGGCAAGCCCCGCAAGAGCCCGAGCATAAGTCCCGAGGTATCCCGCATCCTGACGCATGTAGTAGTCGAAGCGCTCGCGTGAAAGAGTCCCCTCACCCAAGCCCCTGAGGAAATCAAGATCCTCAATCGCCTGACGGATCGGGACAATCCCCTGCCACAGTTCATCGGTGAAACTCATCGCTCCTCCTTGGGCCAGATCGCGTGGAAATGGTGAATGGGGCCGTGCCCGTGCCCAACGCCAAGAGAATCGGCGTGAGCAATCGCCTCCGTGAGGTAAGCCTTCGCGTCCTTCACGGCATCGACCCATGTGTGACGACGAGGACGCAGAGCCGCAATCGCCGAAGAGAGGGTGCAGCCGGTCCCATGAGTGTTCTGCGTGGCAATCCTGCGGCCCGTCAAAACGAGGGGCCCGTCCTCGTCGATGAAGACATCACTCGCATCTTCATCCAGGTGCCCGCCCTTGACGAGGGCGCGCTTGACTCCAAGCTCGCGCAAAGCCTTCGCCTGCTCGATCATCTCCTCAACGTTCCTCGCGCGTTCACATTCGAGGAGGACCGCCGCTTCGGAAAGGTTCGGCGTGATGAGCTCGACAAGAGTGCAGAGCCTACGAACCTCGGCCCGCGCATCCGGCTCGAGGAGCGGATCGCCCGAGGTCGCGACCATCACCGGGTCGAGGACCGTGTTCTCCAGGGTCGGAAGATACTCAGCGACGAGGGCGGCAAGCTCGGCGGTTGCGAGCATCCCGATCTTCGTCGCACCGGGGCGAATATCAGCAAGGACGGTGTCGAGTTGGAGTCGAACGAAATCCAGGGGCACGGCATGCACTCCCGTGACACCACGAGTCGACTGGGCGGTGAGTGCGGTAATGACACTCATCGCGTAGGCGCCATTGGCGCTCATCGCCTTAAGGTCCGCTTGAATGCCCGCGCCTCCCGAAGGGTCAGATCCTGCGATCGTCAAAGCTGTGACGGTCCTAGTCATTCCTGTGCTCCTTCATTCCACTGGGCAAGTAGTTGAGCTGCGGTGGCAGCCGGGTCAGGGGCGCAACAGATCGCGGACACGATGGCCCCTCCGTCAATGCCGATTCGCGCGAGCTGCGCCATGTCATCGACTCCGACCCCACCAATCGCGACGGCCGGGATGCCGACAATCCTCTTCAAGCGTTCACAGCCTTCGAAGCCGAGAACATCAGGAGTGTCGGTCTTTGTCGCGGTGGTGCGCAGAACTGAAAGGCCGACGTGGTCGGCCGCCCCTTCCTCTCGGGCGGCCTGTGCTTCCTCTTGAGTGCCGATCGACAAACCAAGGTAGGCGTCCTCGCCGATGAGAGTGCGCACGAGGGAGGCGGGCAGATCGGATTGACCGACGTGCACGCCAGCAACTTGCGCTCCGAGGGCGCGGGCCGCGAGGAACACGTCGACGCGGTCGTTCACGATCACGGGGACTTTCTCGCCGACGGCTTTCGCGACCTCGAGGACTTCCTCAAGGAAGGGCCTCCCATCGGAGTCTTTAGCGCGCAACTGCACGCAGGTTGCGCCGCCCTCAACTGCGGCGATAACGGTTTCACGGACCGTGCGGCCCGCGCTTTCGCACAGGCCCGCGTCAGTTACGAAGTAGACGCGAAGATCAGGGGCGGTCCTCATGACAGGGGGATCCTTTTCAGCTCGGCGCCTTCCAGCGAATACAGGGCGTCGAGGAAGAGCGGAGCGAAAGTGCCCGGCCCTGCAGCCTGAGACTCGGCGCGCTCAGCCGCAGCCGAGTAGGCGATATGGCATGCGGCAACAGATTCCAGATCCCCCAGGCCCTTGGTGCGGCCCGCGCTCACGAAAGCGGCGCTCACAGCGCCGAGGGCGCAGCCACCACCGGTCACTCGCGTCAGCATCTCGGCTCCACCTCCGACGCGGAGGATCTCAGAGACGGACACGATCGCATCAACGGCCCCAGAGATCGCGACCACGCACTCGGCCTTTTGCGCGAGGGCCCGGGCCGCGTCGAGTGCGGCATCAACCTCGTCAGCGGCATCCACGCCGCGACCCCCGATGCCAGTGCCAGCCAAGGCGATGATCTCCGAGGCGTTACCCCGGATCACAGTGGGCTTGAAGTCGAGGAGCTCATGAGCGAGGGCGGTGCGATGCACGAGTGCGCCCACGGCCACAGGGTCAAGGACCCAGGGGACGCCCGCATCATGAGCGGCTCGCGCGGCCTGTCTGGCTGCCTCACGCTGTTCAGGAGTCGGGGTTCCTAAGTTGATGAGCAGGGCGGAGGCGATCGAAGCGAAAGGCCCGGCCTCGCCGACAATGTCAACCATCGCCGGTGCGGCGCCCACTGCGAGCAGAGCATTCGCGGTGAAGTTCGTGACGACCGAGTTCGTAATGCAAGAAACCAGAGGAGTGGTCTCGCGAACGGCGTTGAGTGCGGTTGATGCGGTCGCGTGCGTAATCATGCGACATCCCTTCGTCAGAATTATCTGGACAGGTTCAACGGGTGTGTTCTCAGCCAGTGGCACCCCGTGTCACGCAGCACACGTTAGCACTCCACAGGGTGTTTGACCTGCGCGCTAAGCCCTTGAGCGCGCTTGCGCGAGCTGTTCTGGGACCTGTTGCCAGCACGCTCTCGCACTCTTTCTTCACAGACTTCTTTTCAGCACCCTGCTGCGCGACTCCTCTTTAACACCCCTTGCGTAGTTTGGTCTGCGTTTCCTTTTCCGCACCCTCTTGCGCAGTTTCTTGCCCATCTCCATCCCAGGCTCAGTCTGCGTTTTCAAGCGCGAGGTGTCGCGAGGCTTTTTCAGCGAGGTGTCACGAGACCTCTTCAGTAGCCGACCCTTTGAGTGTCGAAAACGAAGGCCGTCGTCCTCGTCCTCGAAGAAAACCCCATCCGAGAGCTTCGCGCCTCCTCCCAAGCCCTCACCTCCGCGAGCTCTTCTCCCTCATGTGCCTGAAGATCAGCGAGTGCGTTGCGGTACAGCCCGATGTCGTGGGCGACGACCTTCCCGCCCTCCTTCCCCTCGGGGATATAGGGTTCCCCGTCGAAGTGGACGGTAACGACTCCTGGGGCATTATTCGCACCATCCAGCCCGGGAACAATGTCCCTCGTGTTCTCAAGAGCAAGGACACGCACACCTCCTTCGGGGACGGACCCGGCGATTGGCGAGCCCGCAGTCAGGGCGGAAACGACCGAATAGTCCTGACAGAGCGTCTGGTCGGTGGCGAGGTCCGCAGCAACAATGCCCCCTTGAGAATGACCGACGAACTCGACCGGCTCACCCTTGTCAATTCCCGCCATCTCCATTGCCGCCAGAACCGCGCGCTTTTGGTCCGTGTCGAGGCCGCCGACTCCCTGGAAGTTCGTGAGCATGTCCTGCGGGTTCGAAGCTCCAACTCCCCATTTCTGTGTGCCGCGTACAACGACGCTCCACGATCTACTGCTCGTCCCATCCCCCAGTGGTGTCTCATGGCGCAAGATCATGAACTGGCCGGAATCGCCAGAACCATCAAGGCTCGCCAGGTGATCGAGAAGCGCCGTCGGTTCCTTTGGTGTGGGGACCGAGGATGCAGGAGTGGGAGTCGGAAGCCCTGTCCCGGGAAGGGGGAGTCGATGCCCCACGAATCTGGTGAGGCTTCTCGTGCCTCCCGGAACAAGGCTTGCGCTTGAGAGCAGGTCAATGACCCTCAGATTGGTCTCCCCTGTCTTGGCAAACCCCCTGCTCACACCTTCTCCGGGATTCACTAAGACATGATCCCGGCCGGGTGGAAGGCCCTGACCGCTGCGCACTTCAACACCCTTTGGTGCGCCGAAAACGGAAGCGCCCAAGAAGGAGGAGAGCCACGATACCCGTGCCGCAGCCTCTTTCGTTCCTCGACGTCCGCCCGCATCCTCCTCGCAGAAGGGAGTATCCATGAGCGCCCTGCTGATCGTAGCGAGGTCGCGCTGCAGGCGCACTCCAGCGAAACCATCGCCTGCGCCGGAAGTGAATTCCATGATCTCCGCCATGATTCTCGCGTTGCTCCCCGTCGCAACGAGGCGTGCCAGCCAGTCGAAGTAACTACTGGCCGCCCTGTGAGGAGGCGAGGCGATACCCGAAGAATGGGGGCCTTTTGAGCTTAGGAGCAGACTCAGCAACACCCCGCTTGCGCCCGCAGGGCCTGGAAAGAGCATGGATATTCCCGCAATGCCCCGTAGCGCCAATTCACCGTCAGTGAGGGGCTCGCTCAGACTCAGGGCTCGCGACTCTGCTTCGCAATACAGGTTCGCCGCAAACCTCACAGAATCAACGAGCTCAATCAAACGGGCTCTGGCAGTCAGGATTCCCTGTTCGGCGGACTCGGCGGCGACCCTTGCCTGCCAGGCGCCAGCAAAGTCCCCGCTCGAAGCGGCCAGGGTATCCTCGCCAGCACGGCGCGCACGGTATTCGAGCTCTTCAAGATCACAGGCAAGAGCCTCAAGACGAGCCGCAGCAGCGAAAAGAGCCTCCGTATCGACCTGGGTCTCACCGTTCGTCACAAGGAATCGGCCAAAAGCCTCCATCTCTTAGCGTCCCATCACACTCGCGCCGAAAAGTTCGGCATCCGAATCCGCTAAGGAGGCAACCCCTGAGCCGAAGAATGCAACCTCAGAAGAGCTTGCGCCCGCAAGGGCCGCAGCGGCGAGAGAATCCTCCACGAATTGGACCCGCGCCTCAGCCTCGTTCAATGCGAATTCCGCCTGACTTCTGGCGCTTTCCAGCATGGAGCAAAGCTCGACGAGCCGTGAGCGTGCGCCTTGTGCGGCGTTTCCCTCCCACCCGTCGAAACGTTCAAGCCCGAGCCTGCACACAGCGCCTTCAAGTTCTGCAGCGACAATCCGCAGGTTGTCCCGCGCGTCTTGCGCCGCGATCAGCGCCCCTGCGCTCATCCTTTTCTCCTTCCCCTTTTGAGGTGACGCTAAGCCACTCGCCCTCTTCAATCAGGCTCGACAATGGGAGGATGTGGACCAGCGTGCGCCGAGTCGATGCCTGTGGATGAAGGCGCGGAGGGAGGAAGAATGCAGATCTTCACGAAGAAGGATCCGAGGCCCTCACGGATTTCCCACGAGGTCACGGGACTCATGTGGCTCGCCGACACGTCTCCTAAGGCCGCGCGGGTCGTGCCCGTCCTCGACAGTGGAAGCACCTGGCTCACAGAGCCCCGCCTCCACAGGGTCTCCCCCACCGCATCGGCGGCAGAAGAGTTCGGTCGAGCTCTCGCCCACACTCACGCGGCAGGTGCCCCGCATTTTGGCGCTCCCCCGCCCGGACACCTGGGCGATGGGTGGATGGGCGAAGCCCGGCTCCCTCTCCTCCACGAGGGCGCACCCGCCTCTTGGGGAGAGTTCTACGCCCAGTACCGGATCCTTCCCTACATTGATTCACCGGGCTTCACCCCCGATCAGCGCACAGCGCTGGGCATGCTGTGTGATCGTCTCGCAAGCGGAGAGTTCGACCATGAACAGCCGAAGCTCCTTCACGAGGGCGCGCTCACCAAGGATGGAACTGGGGAGAAGGAAGTCGCTCCGACCAGGGACAAGACCGGGGAGAAGCAAGACCCTCTAGTCGGAGAAAAGAAAGGCACCCTCGCAGGGGAGAAGCAGCACACCCTCCCTGAGGACAAGAGCCGGGACGCAGAGCCGACTTTGCCGACTCCGGCCCCCTACAGAGCCCAGCACGCCTGCGGGCACATGGCCGCACGCACGCACGGCGACTTGTGGAACGGCAACGTCATATGGACCCCCTCCGGTGCGGTCCTCATCGACCCGGCCGCTCAGGGCGGACACGCCGAGGAGGACCTCGCCGCCCTCGCCGTCTTCGGCTTCCCCATGCTCGAAAGAGTCCTTGCCGCCTATGACGAGGCCTCTGCCCTGGCTGATGGTTGGCGTGATCGCGTCGGCCTTCACCAACTCCACATCCTCACCATCCACGTCCACCTATTCGGCGCCGCCTATGTGCCGGAGGTCATGAGCATCCTTCGACGCTTCGTATAACCCACGGATGCGCGTAACGCACGAATGCGCGCCCCCTCCTGCACGAGCGGCGCGCCCTCCCTCCTGCTGCGTCTGGGATGATGGGGACATGAGCGCTGATTGGTCCACTCTGTTCTCCCCCTCCCACGGCTACTCCGACCTCGCAGCTTCCGGAGAGCCACTCTCCCCTCTCGACGGTCGCTACCGCACCGCAGTCGAACCCCTCGCGAATCACCTCTCTGAAGCCGGTCTCAACCGCGCGCGAGTCCACGTCGAGATCGAATGGCTCCTCCACCTCCTCGACAAGGAGGTCCTGCCCGGAGCCCCGAGCCTGAGCAACGCCGAACGCGAATACCTGCGCGCCCTGCCTCGTTCTTTCTCCGAGGCCGAGATCCGGCGCCTCGCACACTTCGAAGCCACCACCCGCCATGATGTGAAGGCCGTCGAATACCTCATCGCCGAACACCTCGACAAAGCCGCCCACGTCCTCGGCCCCAACACCTGCCTCCCGGGTCTACGCGAGGTCGTCCACATCTTCTGCACCTCCGAAGACATCAACAACCTCGCCTATGCACTCACCGTGAAAGCCGCGATCGAACAGGTGTGGCTGCCTTCGGCGTGCGCCCTCCTCGATCGCCTCCACCGCCTGAGCGAGGTTGGCGCCGATGTCCCCATGCTCGCACACACTCACGGCCAACCCGCCACTCCCGTCACCATGGGCAAGGAGATGGCAGTCTTCGCGCATCGTTTCGCCCGACAGATCCGCCGAGTCGAAGCGTGCGAATACCTCGGCAAAATCAACGGGGCGACCGGCACCTGGGCTGCGCATATCGTGTCCGTTCCCGGCGCCGATTGGCCGAAGATCGCGCGCGAGTTCGTCGAGGGCCTGGGTCTGAGTTGGAATCCGATCACCACTCAGATCGAATCCCACGACTGGCAGGCGGAACTCTATTCCGATGTCGCCCGCGCCGGACGCATTGCACATAATCTCGCGACCGATTGCTGGACCTACATTTCGATGGGCTACTTCCATCAGAACCTCGCAGCCCAAGGCTCGACCGGCTCCTCCACAATGCCCCATAAGGTCAATCCGATCCGCTTCGAGAACGCCGAAGCGAACCTCGAAGTGTCCGGAGCGCTCCTCGATTCCCTCGCTTCGACACTCGTCACCTCGCGCCTGCAGCGAGACCTCACGGATTCGACGACGCAGCGCAATATCGGCATCGCCCTGGGGCATTCGATCCTCGCCTACTCCAACCTGGTCCGTGGCCTTGATGGCATCGACCTCGACGCGGAACGCATGGCTGCGGATCTGGACGCGAATTGGGCGGTCCTCGGTGAAGCGGTGCAGCAAGCGATGCGCGCTGCCGCGATCGCGGGCCACACGGGGATGGCGAACCCCTATGAGCGTCTCAAGGAGCTGACCCGCGGCCACGAGGTCGATGCTGCCGCGATGCGTGATTTCATCTCTACTCTGGGGCTTCCCGCCGAGGTTGAGGAGCGTCTGCTCGCTTTGACTCCTGCGAGCTACATCGGCGCGGCCCCCCAGATCGCACGCTGGGTGCTTCCTCGCGAACGCTGAGAACGAGGGGCCTTGAAAGCAATGGCTTCTCGGGGTGAGGTTCCTCGGGGGGTGGGCCTTCCGGGTGGGGTCCGAAGCTAGGGCCTGCGCTATGGGGCTCGAAGGTGGGCCCAAGACCGAGGAAGCTGAGACAGCGGGGGTTCTCAAGGGGAAGCTCTGAGGACGATGGACCCCGGGACCCGCCTCAGGGCGTCGCACTGGGACGATCAACCCAAGCGCCACCAACTCGTTGAATTCGCCGGAAGGACCGAGCCCTTTGCTCCGCACCCCGAAGCATCCACAAGATCGGCGGTGTTGAGCAAGAAGCTCGCGCCCTCGATAAGAGGAGTCTCTCGCTCCTCGTCAGCAGTATTCGTCGCGCACACCAAAGAACCAGCGCGAAACGCCACGACCTCTCTAGGGACCGCATCAATCCACTCCACTCGGCTCGCCCCACCCAAAAGCTCGGGACGCAAACGGCTGAGCCTCTTGTACAAGGAGAGCATCGAGTTCGGATCGGCCTTCTCAAGGTCGCGCGCACAACCTCGGAAGGAGTCGGGCTGAGGGAGCCACGGCTTCGCCCCTCCCTCGGGCCCAAAACCCATCGAAGAACCCGACGCACTCCACGGGATCGGGACACGGCATCCGTCACGACCGAACTCGGCGCCACCCGTACGCGTGAAAATCGGGTCCTGACGAAGCTCATCCGGCAGATCAAGGACCTCCGGCAAGCCGAGCTCCTCACCCTGATACACGTAGACCGTTCCCGGCAGGGCGAAAAGAAGCCCCGCCTCCGCCTTCGCACGGCGCACCCCCAACTCCACGTCGACCGGCCAACGCCTACGAGCATCAGCCAGCATGTCCCTCGGATCCGGATCCCGATCAACCTGCTCTTGCCCCAGGCGCGTCACCACACGATGCACATCATGATTCGACAAAGCCCAGGCAGGGCCCTCCTCGGCGCCCGCCACAGCGAAAGCGCGTTCAATTGAACGACGCAAACGGTAGGCGAACCAGGGTTGAACGAGCAGCTCGAAAGCGAAGGACTGGTGCAATCGGCCCGGCTCGGTGAAACGGGCAAGCTTCTCAGCCGAATCCACCCACACTTCACCAATGAAGTACTTCTTCTCCTCGTAGGAGTCAGCAAGGGCGCGCCACTCCTCGTAGATCTCATGGACTTCTGGGCGGCCCCACAGTCCCTCAGCTCCGACTCCCTCGCCACGCGGAATCCTGGCCGGTTTCACCAGTCCGTGTGCGACGTCGATGCGGAAACCGTCAACCCCGCGTTCGAACCAGAACCTGAGGATCTCGAGGAACTCCTCACGCACCTGTGGGTTTCGCCAGTTGAAGTCCGGCTGGCTCCAGTCGAAAAGATGCAGGTACCACTGCGGGTTCTCCCGCCCGTCCTCGACGCGATGCCACGCGCCCCCTCCGAATACGGAAGTCCAGGTGTTCGGAGGGGTTTCGCCCCCGTCCTCGCCCTCGGTGAAGATGAAGCGGGCCCTTTCGGGACTTCCCGCTTCGGAGGCGATCGCCTCGTGGAACCATGCATGCTCAACGGATGCATGATTCGGGACGATATCCATGATGACTCGGATACCGAGGGCGTGAGCTTCGGCGAGCATGAGCTCGAAACCCTCAAGGCTGCCATATTCGGGATTGATCGCACGATAGTCAGCGATGTCGTATCCGTGATCGCGCTGCGGCGAGGGGTAGCAGGGGTTGATCCAGATGATCTTCACGCCAAGATCAGCGAGTTCGGGAAGGCAGTGGCGCAAGCCCTCAATGTCTCCGATCCCATCCCCATCGGAGTCCCTGAAGGAGCGGATGTAGACCTGGTAGGCGACGGCGTTGCGCCACCATCTTGAAGAGGGGCTGAGGCCGAGCGGAGTTCCCGGAGTGGGCGAGGGGGCCTGAGCGGCAGTCGAGTCCAAGCTTTGCGAAGTCTCGTCGTTCATTCTTTTCCTTGGTGATTGCTGAAGTGAGAGTTTTGTGGAGTGCTCCCCTTCTCCGGAGTGCAGAAATGTCATTCCCGAAGTGAGAAAGCACCTTCTTAGGTTGAGAAAACAGGCTCTCAGGCTGAGGAAGCAGGCTCTCGGGCTGAGAACAATTGTGCCGCTCGTGTTCTGAGGACAACCTCGTCGCCCCTGCTTTGAAGAAAGGCGCCACCCTCAAGGTGAAAGCGAAAAAATGCGGATGCCCGGGAAGTTCAAGGTCTCCACCTCGGGTCCGATGCCGGAGAACCGTAACGAGCGAAGAGGTCCTCCGGCCTGGCAGTCTCGTCGAGGAAGCCAAGGACCGTCATATCCGCGAGGACGAGGACACCGGCCTTTCCTCCCTCCCTCGTCACCTCTTCTTCCGAGCCCGCCGACGTCGGCCCGGCTGCGCTTGCGGAATCTGCTAGATCCGGCTCCTCCTCGGCCGCACCTTCCGAATCTGGCAGCTCCGGCTCCGCCCCGGCCTCGTCACTGCATGCTCGCCCAGCACACAACCCCCCGGCGTCCTCACGAGCGGGAGCGTCGAAGGACGTGATGATGCGTCCGCGAATCGCGACAGGCGCGAGCTCCGGATTATCCCACACGGCCTTCGTCCCCACGTCCAGCAACTCGGACAAGATCGCAGGGCTAACACCCCCGCCCTTCGGCAAAAAAATATCGAATGCCACGAGAGCCGGCTTTCCGAAACCCTCCCCGACCTCGACAGACACCTCAAGTGGTATTGAAGGCTCGAGCTCTTCGAGACGTGCACGAAGCGCCTCATCAACGCTGGAAAGGAGGAGAGCGCGAAAACGCGATGAACGCCCACTCCTCTTCGAAGGACGCATCGCCTGCATGGCGATTCCCACGCCAAGAGCCCCCACGCCGAGTGCGCCGATGACCAAAGGACTTGCGATCTGCGGGATCTTCCGCGTCGCCGAAGAGAAGGTCCCCTTGTTAATCGGCGTGGACATCTGCGTCCAGCGGAGGATCTCCTGCCAGGACGAACCCGGCGTCGAATGAGTCATGATCGAATGTCCTTCCGGGGTGCTTCCTGCGAGCGCTCAAACCCGGGCACTGCCCTGTGCCCGCCGATTCTGATCGTTTTCGGGATTCTCATCGATTTCAGGATTCTCTTGGGAGTGTCCGCCACTTTCTTCACATAATCAGATACAAGCCTCGAATACAGGGCGAACGCCGATATTGAAAACTCGGGAAGAGCAATCAAAGGGGTCGGAGACCAGTCCATGTGGTAATCCACCGGCTCGAAGTCCTCCGCACGATCAAGCGCAACGAACGCATCTTCCGTGTCCGTCCTCGTCGGTTCGAGGAGTTCTTGCCAGACCTCGTAGAAGAAGACGCGGGTCTCTTCGTCAATCTGCGGTAAGAAATCCGTCAATGCTGCAACTGAGGACGCCAGCCGACCCCAAGGATTCACACGCACCTTCCGTTCGAGGTGGCGCACCGTCTCCGTATACGTCGCAGAAGAATGCGCATAGTACAAGGGGGATTTCTTCGGGCGCACGAGGCTGCGACCCACGTGAACACGTTGATCGGGGGCTCGCGCCGGAGTGCCGTCCATCGAGGGGATCACATCCTGATCGTGCTGAACGGACACCATCGTGACGTCTTCACGAATGCGGATGCGCCGCGCAGGGGCACCGGTCGCGAGGATCGCCTCAACGTCGACTCCTGCTTTTAGCGGTGGCAGCGCAGCGAGGGCGACCGCCACCATTCCTCCTTGCGAATGACCGCAAATCATGACGGGTTCTTTCGAATAACCCGCAGGATTCACGCCGTCGAGTGCCATCGCATGATGCAGTGCCTTCACCACCCCGACTCGCATCGCCGACTCCAAGCCGAGCATCTCACGAATATTCGACTCGAAATCAGCCGGGTTCTCCGTGGAGTGAAAGTCCGTGTGGGCCGTGCCAGGCAGGGAGAGAAGCCAGCGTCGGGCCTCGCCCTCGCCGACCCGAGTGATCTTGAGAGTGTGTCCGGCGCTCATTGACCAGTACATGTCGTCAATGTCGGCACACATGTCGCGCAAGGATTCAGGTGGCTTCGGGCGTCGAAGATGAACCTGGGGGCGGCCCGGACGCGGTGAAAGGGGCTCCTCAGGATGTGCCGAATCACGCAGCAGGGTCACGTGGACGGCACCGCCGCGCGCCGCACCGATTGCCGTCAACACGGTGAGCATCCCCGTCATGAGGGCGTCGTAAGAACGACTCGGCAGCAGAGGCAAGAGGGCTGCGGCGCGCCGGGCCCGCTCTCCGCCACGTCCTCGGTCGAGGGCGATCTCAACTTTCAAGACCCGCGAGAATGCACGGTTGAGGGTGCCTGCGGCTCCGGCGAGGCCACGGACGAAAAGCGTATCCAGGCCGGGTTCGTCGAAGAAGATCCTCTGGGATCGTTCAGAGGTGTCGACGCCGAGGGCCTCCGACTTCTCACGAGCAGCCTCACGCCACCTCTCTGGCAGGCTCTGAATCTCCGCAACGAGGCCGAGGGCACCCGTTGCCAGGAGGACGGGCAGGAGGGGGATGAGCGTGAAGCGCACCTCCGCTGGAGGGTAGGAGTGTGGCACTCTGCGTCGCGCGTACATGCGACGGTGCCTGCGCCGGACGCGCATGCGGGGGCGTCTACGGGGTGCACGCACGTGGGAGGTTCTGCGTCGTGTTGCCATTCGTTCCCCTTCCCCTGTGCCACGGTCCTTGTCCTGTTTTGCACAGTCGCTACTGCTGTGGGGGTTTCACGTGCTGTGATGACCCATCGGCGTTTCGCGTGTTGCTGGTTTCGCGTTACACGTTTCGCGTCTTAGTGTTGCTCGTTCGAAGTCGTGCTGGACTCAGGCCGTGTTGCGTGTTCGAAGTCGTGCTGGACTCAGGCCGTGCTGCGCGTTCGGAATCGCGCACTCGGCCCGTGCTGTGCCTTCGAAATCTCGCACTCAGTGTTACTCGTCCCGCATCGTTTCGCGTCTCGGTTTATTTGTACGGCGTTACTCGTCCCACCTCCTGCTTTATTCGTTCGGCGCTACTTGTTTCGCTCGTGTTTCAAGCGTAATCCTAAGAATCGCGGGGCGCAGAAGCGAATGCGGCGAGGCGCTGAGGCCACAAGAGGAGGGCCTTACGACAACACCTGCAACCATGACGACAGCCGAAGGCAGGACACCTCCATCAGTGACATTTCCAGCAGTACTACCTCCATCAGTGGAGGGAATCCCGACAAAAGGAGGGACTACAACCCCTCCACACTCCGCCAACCCCTCCACTCACAAATACCCAAGACACCCCGGCCCAAGTCCCACACCGATCACACCTGCCACCCCCTCCACTCACGGGCCTGCTCATTAGTGGAGGGGATCCTGACAAAAGGAGGGACTATAACCCCTCCACACATCGTTAACCCCTCCACTTACGAAAACCCAGGATTTCTCCACTGATCGAATCACGCGGAAGGATTGACGCATATACCCCCTAGGGGTATTGTTCAGAGGGTAGGGCAACTGAATGCCCTATGGCGGAGCCACGAGAAGGAGCCCTGATGACATACGGCTACTCGTCCTCGACGGACCGCTACCTCGCTCGCCTCCGCCGGATCGAAGGACAGGTCCGAGGACTCCAACGCATGGTCTCCGAAGGCGAATACTGCATCGACATCCTCACGCAGATGTCCGCCGTCCAATCAGCCCTTCACGCCGTTGCGCTCGGGCTCCTTGAAGACCATATGAACCACTGCGTCATCAATGCCGCGAAGGAATCCGACGAGGCCGGACGCGAGAAGATCCAGGAGGCGACACACGCCATTGCCAGACTTGTGAAATCCTGAACCACCCCGGACGAGAGAGTCGGGCTGCATCCACGTGCGACATCCCAACACTCACCCTGTGCTCCGCTCTTGCCCGTCGGCGTCAAACGTCCACTCGTAGCCCTTCGCTTCGTAAGCGAGTTCCACTCGTCGCCCACCTGGGACAAACACCCCGGCGAGCCCGGAACCTGAACTTCGGCCCGCAGAATCCCTGGGAGCCGTCTCCGCCACTCGGCTTACCTTTAGAGTCCCGTGGAGGTCCCCTTCCTCCACTCGGATCACCTGCAAAGGCCGGAGCCGAGCACCGTATTCATCCCCAATACCAGCCCCCACACCCCAAGGACAGCCCAAGTCTCTCCCTCAATCTCGAATCCGACACTGCGAACTGCTTCGCAGGACCCCTCCGACACTGAAGACTGCCTCGCAGCCCATTCTCTGCCCCAGACCCAGACTCCAGCCCCGATCACACTCACACCCCTAAGGAGAATCCCATGACCATGGAAATTGATCGTTCCATCGAACTCGCCGTCAATGGCATGACCTGCGGCCACTGCGTGAAGTCCGTGACCGAGGAGCTCGAAGAAGTCAGGGGCGTCACCAACGTCGAGGTCATCCTCAATTCTGGTGCCACCTCGAAAGTCACCGTCTTCACCTCTAAGGGTGTGGACGATGATGCCCTGCGCGAAGCGATCACAGAAGCGGGCTTTGAGCTCGTCAGCATTTCCCGCGATTTCTGAGCGGACCTGAGTGGGCCGCCCGTGTCTGTGCCTCGGAGCGCCTGCCCGCACCAGCTGCTACCTTGGCGGCCCGCTCATTTTCCCATTCTCCGCGCCCAGGTTCTCGTCACTCCTGTGTCTTGCTCGCTCTTGCAGCTGCCCCTGACTCCTCGGCCTCGCGTCCCTTGACGAGGGCGAGGCCGGGCTCCGAGGACAAGGCCGGGGGCCGAGGACGGGACTCGAAGCAGTTCACCACCTCCGCGAAGCAACCCTGACAAGCCACCCGCCGCCGGGGCCAATCCGAGTGGCCTTATCAAACACGTCCCCATCCACACTGCCACCCCGCCCGGGCCGATCTGAGATCACTCGTTCAGTTCCAGGGCGCTTTGAGAAGGAACACCGTGTCTACGCCCAGCACCGACTCCACCCCTTCCACGCCCAATACCTCCGCGCCCTCAACGAACGCTTCCTCAGTGACCCCTTCTTCCTCCCCAAACGCAATCTCAGAAACAACCCCCTCATCGACCACCTCCTCACCGGGCGTGGGCGAAGGAGCCCGCGAGCGCGCCGACAATCTGGAACACCGCCTCCTGATCTCCGCGCCTTTCGCGATCCTCGCCCTCGTCTTGTCAATGGCACCGCCCCTGCAGTTCAGCGGATGGCAGTGGGTCGTGGCCCTGGCTTCGATTCCCGTGACGACCTGGGGGGCGTGGCCATTCCACAAGGCAGCTTTCGCAGCTGGGCGCCACGGTTCCACAACAATGGACACCCTCGTCTCCCTCGGCGTCATCGCCTCCTCACTGTGGAGCTGGTGGGCTCTGCTCTTCGGGGGCGCGGGCGAACTCGGGATGCGCATGTCAATGACATTCCTGCCCCGAGCCTCCCAGGCGACGCATGCGCAGATCTACTTCGAGGGCGCATGCACCATCGTCGTCTTCCTCTTGACGGGCCGCTGGATGGAGGCCAGGGCCCGCTACCGCGCTGGTGACGCCCTGCGCTCGCTTCTTGAACTCGGCGCGAAAGAAGCGATTCGCGTTGACATTGATCCGACGAGCGGCGCGCGTTCCTTCGTTCGCCTCCCAGCAGCGGATCTTGCGATCAACGACCTCTTCCTCGTTAAACCTGGAGAGAAGGTCGCCACTGATGGGGTCATCGTGGAAGGTGCGACCGCCCTCGACACTTCACTCCTCACGGGCGAGTCCGCGCCAGTCGACGTGTCCGAAGGCGATGCCGTCACCGGTGCCACGATGAACACCTGGGGTTCGATCCTCGTGAAGGCCACCCGAGTCGGAGCGGATACGACGCTCGCGCGAATCGGGCGCATGGTGACTGAGGCTCAGGCGGGTAAGGCGCCCGTTCAGCGTCTCGCCGATTCGATCTCCAGTGTCTTCGTTCCCCTCGTCATCGGGGTTTTCCTCCTCACCCTCGCGGGTTGGCTCATCTGGGGCGCACCGCTCCAGGCGTCATTTACGGCAGCCGTCTCGGTTCTCGTCGTCGCATGTCCCTGTGCGCTGGGTCTGGCGACCCCGACTGCTCTGCTCGTCGGCTCGGGGCGCGCGTCCCAGCTTGGAATCGTCATCAAGTCCGCTGAGATCCTTGAGCAGACTCGCTCGATCGACACGATTCTTCTCGATAAGACGGGCACGGTCACGACCGGGCGCATGTTCCTTGAGGAGGTCTGCGGCACTTCGGGCGTGAAGACCACCGCTGAAGTGCTCTGCGACGAGGAACGCGGTAGCGAGGAAATCAGTGAAGAGGAGGCTCTCGCCATCGCTGCCGGTGTCGAATCGGCTTCCGAGCATCCCATCGCCCGAGCGATCCTCGCCGGCGCGCACGAACGCGGCATCACCCCCACCCAAGTCACGGCCTTCACTAACCACGCGGGTCTTGGTGCCTCCGCCATCATCCATCGCCCCGAAGGCCCCGCCCTCGCCCTCGTGGGTCGCGCAACCTGGCTCGCGAATATGGGCGTCACCTTAAGCGAGGAGCACCACCGCGCCCTCGCCGAAGCCAAGCGCCGCGGAGCCTCCGCCGTCGTCGCCGCGATCATGGCGAAGTGGATCGACGAGGGCGGGGCTCACTCGTCCATTAAGCCCACAGGCTCTGGGCATGTGCTCCCCAAGGAAGACACTCCCCTGCCCCTCGCGACGATCACCATGAATGTCCAGGGCATGACCTGCGCCTCGTGCGTCCGACGCGTGGAGCGCAAGCTCGGGAAACTCGAAGGGGTGAGCGCGCAGGTAAACCTCGCGACTGAGACCGCGACGATTCTCCTGAGCTCAGAGCATTCGAATGAAGAACTTGAAAGGGTCGTCGACAAGGCAGGCTACTCCGGCACGATCCTTGAACGTCACGAAACGGGCGAACGTGGCCTTGCATCCCCAAGCAGCGACGAGAACGGCGAAGAAGAACGAGAAACGCAAGAGCGTGTCCTCCCGGCAACCCTTGAGGGCGCGAAGGCCCTGGCTGTCCTCATTTTGAGCGACACGGTAAAGCCGAGCTCTGCCGAAGCGATCGAACGTTTGAAAGAACTCGACATCGAGCCAATCCTCCTGACCGGAGATAATGAGGCCGCAGCCCGTAGGGTCGCCGAACAGGTCGGCATCCACCGAGTCATCGCTCAGGTCATGCCCGATGAGAAGCGCGATGTCGTCGCGAGCTTGCAGGAGCAGGGTCATGTGGTCGCAATGGTCGGCGATGGTGTGAATGATGCGGCGGCACTCGCTCAAGCGGGCGTACAGGGGCTTGGAATCGCGATGGGGTCGGGAACCGATGTCGCGATCGAGGTCGCCGACATTACCCTCATGAATTCTGAGTTGACGAGCGTGGCGACCGCGATCCGCATCTCCCGGCGAACCCTGCACATTATCAAGGGCAATCTTTTTTGGGCTTTCGCCTACAACGTCGCGATGATCCCCCTGGCGATCGCGGGCCTGCTTAACCCGATGTTCGCTTCGGCGGCTATGGCGTTCTCATCGGTGTTCGTCGTCCTCAACTCCTTGCGCCTGCGCAACGCCGACTAAGAGAGCCTGCGCAAGTGAGCTGAAAGCACCTACGCAACGCGGGCTGAGAGAGCCTGCGCACAGCGAGCTGAAGGAGCCTTCGCAACGCCGATTAAGAGACCCTGCACACAGCGAGCTGAAAGCACGGGTGTCTTGAGGAGGGTCAGGCCTGGGCCTGCGCTTCCTCGGCGGTCCTGTCGCGAGCCGGACGAGGGAAGGGAATCCCAATGCCCTGGGGTATCGTCTGGCGCAAACGATGAGCGCCGGGAAGGCGGACCCGACGCACGGTGAGACGCGCCGAAGCGAGCGCAGCATCCGCGAAGCGCAGCGAGGGTTTCAATTCACCGAGCGACTTATCGGCGCCACTGTGTTCGAAATGGCAAGGGATCTCCACGACGGAAAGACCCGCGACGAGCACATCAATCGTCATCGCAATCTCAAGCCCATACCCCTTCATGAAGGGCATTGACGCTTGGATCGCTTCGCGCGTCGCACAGCGCACGAGGGAGAGGGGGCACGTCGGCTCCCAGCCGGTCGAACGTCGGATCCTCGCGCGCGCCATGTTCCTTGCATGGGAACGGCCGCTGTGCTGTTCGGTACTCGCGGGTACGGCGCAAGCGAGATCCGCTTCTCCAGTCATCACAGCCTCAACGAGGGCGCTCGCCTCTACCGCGGACTCGCCCAGATCCGCCGAAAGGATGAGGAGGAGGCGCGGCGGCCAATCGGCGTGGTCGCGCATCGCCGCAACCTTCACCCCTGTCTCAATGGCGGAGGCTCGGCCTCGTTCAACAGAATGGCGGACAACTACGGCGCCCGCTGCACGCGCATAGGAACCCGTGTTGTCGTCTGAACCGTCATCGACGACGATCAGCAAGTCCACACCGGGGATGGCTCGGCACGCTCGG
Source organism: Schaalia cardiffensis (assembly GCF_016405145.1). Lineage (GTDB taxonomy): Bacteria > Actinomycetota > Actinomycetes > Actinomycetales > Actinomycetaceae > Pauljensenia > Pauljensenia cardiffensis. The sequence goes on along the minus strand of NZ_JAEKIA010000006.1, from coordinate 92,301 downwards.
ATGGTCGGCGCAATGTCACGGCCGACGTTATGGGCAGGAATGATCGCTGCGACGCGTTGCGGCGCATGAGGATCCGCGCTGCCCAGGAGATTCACGATTCGATCATAGCGCCGCTAAGGACAGGCGGGTCGGGAGTGAAGCGCGTAGGGGCTGAACCTTGAGATGCGCCTTCGAGCCGCTCACCCGCCTCGTCCGAGCACGCCCGACAGCCCCTGGCAAAGCCACGTTTCACCCGCGAATGCTGAAAGTATCCCCCATGTAAGACCCGGCGGGAAGATCCTCCACGAGGATGTCCTCCACACTCGCCCACTTCGGCCCCTTGTAGAGCCACACGATCAAGCGAGCCACCCCATCAGCCGAGCCCTGCGCAATGACGCAGACCGAGCCATCCGCACGATTGCGAACCTCGCCCACTAGGGAGAGGCGCTCGGCCTCGTGCTGACAATTCCACCGGAAGCCGCCCCCCTGGACCCTGCCATAGATGCGCGCGCTGATCGTCCGAATACGAGCCTGCGCAGGCTGCCCGCTCATGACATCGCCCTCCTTGCCTCAACTATGAAGAAGGACCGGGTGTTGGCTAAGGCCGCCACCCGGTCCGATCCGGTCCGGTCCGATGATGAAGATCGACTCTGCGGCTTCGATCAGCGAATCGTCACCTGACGCGACACCATGCCCTGACGGGCACGCCTCTCTTCAGGCGTGAGCGGCTCCTTCACCTTGAGGGCAGCCGCAATGGCCTTCTCAAGGACTCCAGCCTCCTTCACGATGTCCTCGGCGCGCACACCCTCAGCCAGTTCGAACACGGGGATCGCAATACCGCAGGCGCGGAAGGCACCGATGAAACGCGAACCCTCACCCAGGTTCGCCTTTCCGGCGGCCTGAACACGGGCCAGAGCATCAAAAAGGGGCGACTCTTCAACATCGGAGAGGTAACGAACGAAGTTGCGGTTCATCTCGCACCAGTACATGCCCTCAACGCCCTCGACCTTCACGGTCGGGATGATCTCGTTGTGATTCTCCTCGAGGGCACGACGAGTCGCCTCATCCCAATCCTCGTCCGGATTGAGCCAGAAAGCGAAGTTCTCCTCCAAGACCATTTCGCCGAGCGAATCGGGGTCGAGAATGTCTTGCAGTCGCTCGGAAGGATCGCGCACGTTGAAATCGACGAGGCCCTCGTCTCCGTTCTGCTTCGCGGAGATCGCATTGAGTAGCGCTGCGCCCGCATCGTGCGACAGATCGCCCGAGTTCGAACGAGTCTGCAGGGCCACGAGAATCCGACCATCGCCGCGGACCATCGCACCGCGACCATCGGGAAGTGCGGTCACGAAGTCGAAGGCCACGGAGCCGTGATCGGCGTTCGTGCGAGCAGTCAGAGTGGCGCAGGGGATGATCTCTCGCATGGCGACGAGCTCAACCTCGCGTGGAAGGCCCTCGAAGGGGCGAGCGACGAAGGGAATCGGCGCGCGATACTGCGCCAGAGCGGCAGGATTCGCGACCTTCTTACGGCGACTTGCTTTACCCATGAGCGCAATCGTAGCGGGGTGTCGCGCCCTTCACCTACGCCAAGATCCTCGCCCAGCTACTCCACAACCTCCGCTGCAGCCGTCTGAGCGCCCATCATCCGGATTGCACATTCGCCGCCGCTCGCGAGGCTCCACTCCGATACCGCATCCGAAAAACTCGGTGCACACCCAGCATGCATCACAACGCATCACAACGCCCCAGGCAGGGCGTGTTACCGGGGAGGAGCGAAGCCCCCACAATCGCCCGGGGATGTTCCTCATGGCGTCCCTGATGCGGTCAGCTCCGCGAACGCTCCCACAAGAGCCCGGGGCTCTTGTGCAGATGTGCAGGCGCCGCACCCCGGCGCGGAAAACCCCACCAGCCCCCAGGAGGCTGTTGCAAGCACTCAGCAAGACGATTGCAAGCACTGAGCAGGACTATTGCAGACACTCAGCAGCAGGCGTGGAAGCTCCCAAACGGAGGCTGGAGGCTACCGTCTGGCGGCTTCCGGCTAGCGGCTGGAGGCTACCGTCTGAAGGCTGGAGGCTCAGGAATTGTCCGCCGCCGCCTGCACCACGGGCAAAGCCCTGCGGTAGCGAGCCAGGAAACGGTTATAGGCCTCATGATCGGCCGGGTCGGCATTAATGACATTCGCCTGCGCGGAAGCGAACACCCTCTCCCTCAGATAGTCCGGGAGGGACTCGCCCTCGGCCTTCGCGAGCGCATAACGCGCAAGCACCGCAATGCCCCACGCGCCACCCTCGCCCGCAGTCTCACCGACGGACACGGAAATGCCGAGTGCATCGGCGAGGATCTTCTGCGCGACCCCCGCAGTCTTGAACAATCCACCGTGCGCGAAGAGCTCATCAAGCGCCACGCCCTCGGCCCCCAAAATGTCAAGGCCGATGCGGATCGGAGCGAAAATGCTCATGAGCTGGGTCCTAAAGGCGTTCGCGAGAGTGAACACCGCCTCCGGAGTGTGGGTGAACAGGGGGCGTCCGCCCTCAAGCCCAATGATCGGCTCGCCCGACAGCGTGTTGTAGGCGAGCAGGCCAGCGCCATCCGCATCGCCCTTCAAAGCGTTGGAGTACACAAGCTCGTAGACCTGCGAAACATCCAGCTCCATGCCCGCAAGTTTCGCGAACTCCACGAACATGCCAACCCATGCGTCAACCTCGGAGGCGCCATTATTCGAATGGACCATCGCGACGGGCGAAGCGTCCGGGGTCGTCACCATGTCGACCTCGGTGTGCAGGCGCGACAGCGCCTTTTCGAGGACGACCATGAGGAACACGGAAGTGCCACAAGAAATGTTGCCGGTCCTTTGGGCGATTGAGTTCGTCGCGACCATGCCGGTCCCGGCGTCACCCTCAGGAGGGCAGAAGGGGATGCCGGGTTTGAGCGTGCCCGTCGGGTCAAGCAGGAGCGCGCCTGCTTCAGTGAGCTCCCCAGCCCTCGCGCCCGCAGGCAGAACCTCGGGCAGCAGATCGGCGAGCTTCCAGCCGAAATTCCGATCAGCGACGAGGGCGTCGTAGGCCTCGACCCGAGCAGCGTCGTAGGTGCCACTCCTTGAATCGATCGGGAACATGCCCGAGGCGTCGCCCACGCCGAGCACATTGCGGCCGGTGAGTTGACGGTGCACCCACCCCGACAGGGTCGTGATCGACGCAAGAGAGGGGACATGGGCTTCCTCGTCAATGACCGCCTGGTGCAGGTGGGCGATCGACCAGCGCAGTGGAATATTGAAGTTGAAGGCGTCGATGAGTTGTGAGGCGGCGCGCCCCGTGTTCGTATTGCGCCAGGTGCGGAAGGGCACGAGCTGTTCGCCCTCGGAATCGAAAGCCAGGTAGCCGTGCATCATTGCGGAAATGCCCACAGAACCGTAGCTCCTTGGGACGAGGCCGTAGCGTTCCTTCACATCGGCGACGAGAGTCGCATACGCATGTTGAAGCCCTTCTCGGACCTCTGTGAGGGAATAAGACCAGAGTCCATTGACGAGTCGGTTCTCCCAGGAGTGGCCCCCGGAAGCGAGGATCTCGTGATCTGGGCCGATCAATACGGCTTTGATGCGTGTGGAGCCGAGCTCGATGCCAAGAGCGGTCCGCCCGTTTTCAATGAGGTCTTTCGCTTCGCCAGTCATCTCGGGGTCCTTCCGTCCTTGGCGCTTCCCCCCGAGATTCTGCCACTGCGAGCCTCGTCTTGGCCACCGATTCGCGGCCTGTCCTCATCGCGAAAGCGGCGCTGAACTCAGCGGTATGAGCGCTGAGCTCAGCGGAATCAGCAACGAGTTCAGCGTGCGAGCCCGCAATGGTCGAGCACCGCGCGGATCACGGCCGCAGCTCCGTCGTTCTCCACAGCACCGGTCACGTGATCGCCCTCTGCCTTGATGTTGTCCGCAGCACCACCCATGACGACGCCGAAGTTCGCCCATCGGATCATCGGAACGTCATTCGTGCCATCACCGATCGCGACGGTTCCGGCCCTTCCGATCCCGAGGGTCTCGGCGAGTTCATGCAAACCGCTGGCCTTGGTGACACCAAGCGGCAAGACATCCGCCCAGCTCGTCCAGCCGACCGAACACTCGTAGCGCTCGGAGATGCCGAGTTCATCGACCAGGTCCTGGAAGTCATCTCGGTCCATTTCTGGAGCGCGAATGACGAGCTTGATCGTCTCCTTGCCGCGCAGTTCTTCGACCGGATGGACGCGGTGAGTCTCGATGAACTCGCCTGGAGGGAAACCACCCGACAGCAAGAAACAATCGGACACTTCCAATCCGATCAGCGCATCAGGGATCCCCTCTAAGACGAGGTCAATGAGGTCCGTCGGGTCGAAAGTACGGATTCTCGAGGACACCACGCCTTGACGCGCGTCGAATTGGACGCTCACCGCGCCATTCGAGCAGATCGTCCACCCTTGAGGGTCGCCGAGTTGATGAAGGACAGGAGCGGTCGCTTCGAAAGAACGGCCGGTCGCGACCACCGTTTGAAGGCCTGCACGGTCGGCCTCGGCCATCATTTCGCGAACGCGAGGCGAAGGTCCCGAGGGGAGGAGCACCGTCCCATCCAGATCCACTGCAACGAGGATTTTCGTAGGATCCTTCGGCATGTCGGCGGGCAGGGCGAGGCGCGCCGCTTCGACCAAGGTCTCGAAGGGGATCGGTTCTTCCCCTGATGGGGGCGGCGACACGAGGTTCAGGATCGGCTCCATGCCGCTCACTTGACGGGTTCGAGGACTTCAAGCCCGCCAAGATAGGGGCGCAGGGCCTCGGGAACACGAAGCGACCCATCGGCGAGCTGGTGGTTCTCAAGGATCGCGACGAGCCAACGGGTCGTCGCCAGCGTGCCGTTGAGGGTTGCGACCGGGAACATGCCGTCCTCGCGGCGCTCGCGAACGCCGAGACGACGGGCCTGGAATGTCGTGCAATTCGAGGTCGAGGTGACCTCCATGTACCGCGACTGGGTGGGCAGCCACGCCTCGCAATCGAACTTCCTGGCGGCGGAGGTGCCAAGATCACCTGCCGCCGTGTCAATGACCCGGTAAGGCAATTCGACCTTGCGGAGCATCTCCTCTTCCCAGGCGAGGAAGCGCTCGTGCTCTTCGGCGGCCTCTTCAGGGCGGCAGTAGGAGAACATTTCAGCCTTGTTGAACTGATGTACGCGGATGATGCCACGCGTGTCCTTGCCCGCTGAACCTGCTTCGCGGCGGTAGCAGGTCGACCAGCCGAGGTATCGCTTCGGACCCGCAGACAGGTCGAGGATTTCATCGCTGTGATAGCCGGCGAGGGCGACCTCGGAAGTGCCCGTGAGGTAAAGGTCGTCAGCAGGCAGGTAGTAAATCTCCTCCGAATGCTCGTTGAGGAAGCCGGTACCGCCCATCACCTGCGGGGTCACGAGGGTCGGGGTCATCATCGGGACGAAGCCCGCTGCGAGGGCCTGGTCGAGGGCCATCGTCATGAGCGCCAACTCCAGGCGGGCGCCAATTCCCTTGAGGTAGTAGAAACGGGCACCCGAGACTTTCGCACCGCGCTTCGTGTCGATCGCGTCGAGGCCCTCACCGATGGCGAGATGATCAGCGGGCTCAAAACCCTCGGCCGTAAAATCCCTGATCGCCGGACCCTCGTGGCGCAGGACCACGAAGTCCTCTTCACCTCCGACGGGCACGCCGTCGAGGACGAGGTTCGGCAGGAGGCGGGCGAGACGCTCAGCCTCAGCATCAGCCTCGTTCGCGCGCGCCTCCAAGGCCTTCACCTGCTCAGCGAGCTCTTTCGCTTTCGCGAGAATCGCGGGGCGTTCTTCCTTCGAGGCCTTGCCGACCGATTTCGAGATCTCCTTTTGAGAGGCGCGGAGCGACTCGAATTCCTGAAGGCTGGTGCGGCGAAGCGCGTCGGCCTCGAGAATGCGGTCGACGAGTTCGACGTCGCCGCCGCGAGCGCGCTGGGAGACGCGTGCGGGTTCGGGGTTCTCACGGAGTGCGCGAATATCGATCATGGCGCAATCCTAAGCCAGTCGGGCACCGAGTGATCGTCGCGGCCCAGGCGCTTGTTCTTAAGGAAGCGGCACAATCACGCAAACGCGTGTTGACTTCCTGCTGAGGGGCTCCTTGAAAACCTAGGGCCCCTCGAAAAGCGACCCTATCCTTGCTTGCTCTCAAGTAAGCAATTGCCGCATCTCGGCTGCAAATCTCGACACTTCCTCGCGTTCAAGGCGCTCGAGAAGATCTCCGAACCCCCATTTCGGGCCCTTTCGGCCGCTTCGAGTAACGATCACTTTCACAGAATCCTGGACAAGCCGAGGATTCAGATCGAGCAGGTCGAGGAGGAACTCGTCGGGATGGAGTACGTCGAGTTCACGCGGCACAAACGACTCGGGAAAATCGTTGATATTGAAGGTCACGATAACGTCGGCGCGTCCGGCAATTGCCGCCGCGACAACATGTCGGTCATTCGGATCGGGACCTTGGGGAACCTGATGTTCAAACTCTTCCCAATCCGCGATTTTGGCATCAGGCAGTGCCGCATTCATCTGCTTTGTCAGGCGTTTGACGTATTCCCTTGATTCCTGAGCATCACGCCCTCGTTTCTCGCTCAAGCGAAGAATCGTCCTCGTCATTTCATCTTCGATCCGCTCGCTTTACAGGGGCCGATATACGTTCGTCGTGCCCAACTCCAAAAGCAGGTCACGAAGAGTGCTCGGCACCAGAACACAAGCGTCAAGGAGAGCCGAGAAAGCCATACATCATTCCCCCGCTCGAATCCTCGCGAGGGCACGACGCGCTTCAGCAGGATCGATGTCGTAGGCTCCCATCGCTTGCCCGTCGGCAACCATGTCCGCAAGCGCCTCGTTCGCGCATCTGCGCTGTCGTTCCCTGTATTCGAGTACATCAGAAAGCAAAAGTCGACGATGACGTCTCACCTTCTCGAAGGGGATCTCTCCGGCTTCGAGCATCCTCACGAGGGTTGATCTGGACATTCCGAGGAAGTCAGCGGCCTCCTGCGTCGTCATTCGCGTATTCTGCGGAACGACGCTCACTGCGAGTCCCCGTTCCATTGCTCGGGCGACCGCGGTGAGGATATCAGCCATCTCCTTCGTCAATTCGATTCGTTTTCCCCCGACAAGCAGACACGCTTCGCCCGGCTCCTCCTCAAGGGCTTCAACCATCTTTGCGAAACGCTGGGTGACAAGCTCTTCAGGCAGGTAGGTACTCTCATGAGTTGGCATCGGAAGTCCACAACTCCTTTCACAATCGATTTGCGCGAATTGATCGTTTTGAGTGAATTGAGCCTATCGCCTCCGACTCAACAGGACAAGAGTTCACCTCCAGGGCACCGCAATCCATTCCTCCACCCCCAGCACGCCTACGGGCAATCGCGCAAGCGCTCACTCTGCTCAGCACCATTGCATCCTGCATGAGCCCAACGCTCCCACCGGACGGCAGATAATCTGGCAGCATGACTCTGGAGACCTGGATCCTCGTGGCCTTCCTTCTCGTCATCCTCATCGCCTTTGCGTGGATGATTCGTCTTCTCCTCGCCCAGTACGCCAGGCGCAGGGTTCGTCGCGAGGCGATGCTCACTCCCGCACCTGCGATGGATCCTGAGTGCGGATGCACGAGGCCGTGGGTGATCGTCAATCCCTCGAAGCACGCGGACCTCAATGCTTTCAAAGCGCAGGTCGAAAAAACTGCTGAGGAAATGGGGGTCCCCCAAGTCCAATGGTGTGAAACCAGCGTCGAAGACCCCGGCACCGGTCAGGCTCTTCGTGCGGTCGCCCTCGGCGCTTCTCTTGTGATCGCAGCCGGTGGTGACGGGACCGTTCGCGCGGTCGCGGCAGGCCTTGCCGGAATGGGGATCCGCATGGGCGTCATCCCCGTGGGAACCGGTAATCTTCTCGCGCGAAATCTCGAGCTTCCAATCGATGATGTACCAGCGGCTGTGCGGGTCGCCCTCGGCAATGAGCATCGTCTTGTGGACTGCGGGTGGCTGAGAGTCGATGGTGTTGAAGAGCCGTCCTCCCTGCCCGCAGAGGGCATGTTGGTGCGAGCCGCCCGCACTTGTCTGCGCGTCGATGAGGGGATTGAGCTGCCTGAGCCCGAGTCCCTTCCTTCAACGAACGAGTACTCCTTCGTCGTGATCTCCGGCCTCGGTTTCGACGGGGAGACCATGGCGAAGACGGACTCCGAGTTGAAGAAGCACATCGGCTGGGTCGCCTACGTCATTGCCGCCCTGGGGGCCATGACCACAGCGCGCACCGGGATGCGCGTGATTTTGCGTCGCCCCCGTCCGGCTGATGACCCTGTCGGCGATGCGCCTGCTTCCGAGGCCTCCAGCAGGGTCGTGTCGACCTCGGCGATTCTCGAGGGCGAAGAGCTTGCGAACGCGCCGGCGCAGGAAATGGCGTGGATCGAATCGAAGTCCCTCATGTTCGCGAACTGCGGGGATCTTCCGTACGTGACTCTTGCTCCGGGGGCGCGCCTGGATGATGGCCTTCTCGATGTGATCGCGGTCGACACTCAGGCGGGCCTACTCGGGTGGGCGGATCTGTCGTGGAAGATCCTCTTCCAAAGGCTCGGCCTCAAGGCCTTCAACCTGGCCAATTCGACCGGGCAGATTCACTTCCGCCAGGCCGAGGGGGTGTCCGTCTGCGCGCAAACACCGCAGACTGTGCAAGTTGACGGCGATCCTGTGGGGACGGCTACGACTGTGCACGTGCGCGTTGATCAGGGCGTATTGGATGTGTCCGTGCCGAAGGTCCTGTGAAGGCGCCCTCTGCCGGGTCGGCCGCGCCATCCTCATCTTCGACCTCGAGCCACAGCATCTTCGTTCTTGAGCCACAACATCTTTGACCTTGTGCCCCAACCTGCCTCATAAGCCCCAACTTGCCTCAGAAGAGGAGGGTTTGGCGAGAGCTGGGTGCTTGACGACCCGAAAAAGGAGGGGTTGACGACAAGTGGAGGGGATATACCCCCTCCACACATCGTTATCCCCTCCACTCACGCCGTCAGGCCGTCAGGCCGTCACGCTGTCAGACTGTCACGCTTTGACGATCCCTCACTCACGCACAAGGGAGTTGAGAAAAACCAACAAACCGGAAAACCCCGCTGGACAGTCGAACACCAAGCCCCGGATTGGGTCACAAGTCGGACACCGAGCGTCCACAAGTCCGACGATTCAAACCTTGACCTGGGGTTTCTTTCTTGAGTCGACAGATAGCGCTCGAGTTGTGGACAGCCACACCCGAACGGGTCACCAAAGGAGGGGTTGACGACACCCGCCAAGCGGACGCCGCTATGCGGAACACCGCTCGGATAGGCGAGCTTGGGTCCAAGTCACTCCCAGCTTCGCCTTAGGCTCCCCCTCCACTCCCCTTAGACCCCCCCCACTCCAAGATCAAGCCGCCGTCCCCTCGATCCCCCCGACCTCAAGCCACCTCCCGCAACCTCGAAGCACCCTCCACCTCGAACCACCCTCCCGCAACCTCGAAGCACCCTCCACCTCGAACCACCATCAACATCAGCAGAGCAAACCAGGTACCTCGAGCAACCACCCCCGGCCTCGAACCACCCTCCACCCGCAGACAGCATTTTGGAGGGGAAAACGAGCACAAGCACACCGACGCTATCACACCTGTTGAGCTCGCCCCTGCTCTCAAGCCTTGAGGGCTTAAACACACGAACTCTGGCGGATCTGCGAAGGACACACGCAGGCCCGAACATCGCCACCAAGAGAAAACACCTGCCACTTCCCTCTATTTTCTTCCCAAACTTCCTATAATGACGGGGCACACCCCATCATTTTGGGCATCTTCGTGGAACAACCCGATGCTCCACCGTCGCCCCGCAGCTGAAGAACGGATGAATATGACACTCTTACGTCGACTCACTCCCATCGTGGGCATTGCCCTCGCATTCTCACTGACCGCATGCTCGACCAACACGACTGCTCCCCAGTCGGATCCCTCAAGTACCTCCGAGCAAGTCAGCGCAAGCACCCGAACCGTCACCGACCTTCGCGGCGTCGAGGTCGAAATCCCCGCAACCGTCAACAAGGTCGCCGCCTCCTTCCCCGCGATGGAAGAGGCCTTCCTCATGCTGGGGGTCCAGGACAAGAACGTGTCCGCGATTGCGTCCAACCAGAAGAACCCGTGGATGCTCAAGCTGTATCCACAGATCGCGGACCTGCCGAACATCTTCGGCGAATCCGTCAACATGGAGTCCCTGCTGGCTGCAGCTCCCGATGTCGTGTTCGTCGGTGACGAGAAGACCCAGCAGAGCCTCATCGATGCCGGGATCCCCGCCGTCCAGAGCAACTTCAAGTCCGCTCAAGACGTCATCGACGGCCTGACCCTCATGGGCGAGATCTTCGGCGGAGACGCGCAGAAGATCGCCGCGAACCTCGTGTCTGATTACCAGACGAACATGAGCTTCGTGAAGGGCCGCACCGACGCCATTGCAACCGCAGACCGCCCCCGCGTCTTCTACGCGGCGAAGAACACCCTCAACACCGAGGGCGCAGGGAGCATCGTCACCGACTGGATCGAAATGGCCGGCGGCGTCAACGTTGCGACGGAAAACGGCATCGAAGGCACCTTCAAAGACATCACACTCGAGGACCTGCTCGCCTGGGATCCCGAGGTTATCGTCGCCCGCGACGCTGCGCACAAGACGGAGTACATGAGCGACTCGCGTTTCGCAGACCTCCAAGCCGTCAAGAACAACCGCGTCTACGTTAACCCCAAGGGTGTCTTCGTGTGGTGTGTACGCTCCGCAGACGAAGTCCTGCAGCCCGTGTGGGCCGCGACCGTCATCCAGCCCGAGCTCTTCGGCGACGTCGACATGAACAAGTACACCTACGACTTCTACTCGACCTACTACCACTACGACGCCAGCGACGAGGATCTGCAGTCGATCCTCTTCCCCACAGAGTGACACGACCATGACGAAGGGTTCCCAGGAGACTGGCGAGAGAGAAAGACCATCTATGGGTCGACAACGCGTCTGGCCACTGGTCGCCGCCCTATTCCTCCTCCTCGCCGCCCTGGGGGTCCTCGCCATGTGCCTGGGGAACTACCAGATATCCCCGCCGACGGTAGCGCGTATCCTCATCGGTACCCTCCCCGGTATCCACGTGGAGGTCACGTGGCCACACGCAGTCGAAACTGTCATCCTCCAGGTACGCCTGCCCCGAACCCTCGGGGCTGCCTGCGTCGGAGCGGCCCTCGCGCTCTCCGGTGCCACCTACCAGGGGGTGTTCCGCAACCCCCTCGTCTCCCCTGACCTGTTGGGAGTGTCGGCTGGCGCGTGCGTCGGCGCAGCAAGCGCGATCCTCCTGCACACCGGGCGCGCATCCTTGCAGATCCTGGCGCTCGCAACTGGCCTCGCGGCGGTCGCCCTCGCAACCTTCATTCCGCGTCTGCTGCGCAACACTTCAACGATGACCCTCATTCTCTCCGGCGTCATCGTGGCTGGACTGATGAACTCCACGCTCGGCCTGCTCAAGTACATTGCAGACCCGGAAACGGAACTCGCTGACATCACCTACTGGATGATGGGGTCCTTCTCGCAGATTAAGGGAAGCGAGGTGGCGATGGTCGCCCCCGTCATGTCGGTGGCCGCGCTCGTTCTCTTCGCCATGCGCTGGCGCGTCAACCTTCTTTCCCTGGGCGACCAGCAGGCCCAATCCCTTGGCGTCTCTCTCCGCTCGACGCGCCTGACCACAATCGTCTGCGCGACCGCACTGACCGGATGCGCCGTCTGTATTTCAGGCACGGTCGGATGGGTTGGCCTGGTCGTCCCGCACATCGGCCGCCTCATTGCCGGTCCCGACAACACGCGCCTCCTGCCCGTATCAGCCGTCATCGGAGGGATCTTCATGCTCGTGATCGACACCCTCGCGCGCACCCTCTCCGCCGCTGAAATACCCCTGTCGATCCTCACCGGCTTCATCGGTGCCCCCCTCTACATCTGGCTCCTCTTCCGAAACCGGGTGACCATCCAATGATGACGTCCATCCCCGGCACGCGAAGCGCAACCGCGGGAGCCGCTGTCTCGGAGCCTATCCTCATGGTCCACGGCCTCAGCTTCGCCTACGAGGGCGCCCCACCTGTGTTCGAGAAGGTGTCCTTCGACCTCGACGCTGGTCATTCCTTCACACTCTTAGGCCCCAACGGTGCCGGAAAATCGACACTACTGGGATGCCTAGCCGGCCAGCTCAAGCCCGAGGCGGGGGTTGTTCGCATCACCGGACGGGCACTGAGCGACATGAGCACAGGGGCCATCGCCAGGCGCATCGGTTTCGTCCCCCAAAGCCACGCATCCGTCTACGGCTACCGAGTCTTAGACTTCGTCGCCATGGGGCGCGCCCCCTATATCTCGCGATTCTCCATGCCCTCGAAGGAGGACTATCAGCGGGTTGCCGACACACTCAACGACCTGGGCATCACCCACCTCGCTGACAAGTCCTACACCGCCTTGTCCGGAGGTGAACGACAGCAGGTCATGTTCGCGCGCGTCCTCGTTCAAGATCCCCGGCTGATCCTGCTCGATGAACCGACCAGCGCCCTCGACTTCGGCAACCAGCTCAAGGTCATCCGCGTCGTGCGAGACCTCATCGAACGTGGCTACGCCGTCATTATGACGACGCACAACCCCGATCACGCGATCATGCTCAACGACCGCGTCGGAATCCTCGACCGCGAAGGATGCCTCACCGTCGGCAGCATGGGCGAGGTCGTCACTGAGGACACGCTCTCGCGCGTTTACAAGATACCCGTGCGCATCGTTGATGTCCCCGAGGTGGGGCGCCGTGCCGCCCTCGCGACTCTGTAAGACTCGGCGTCAGTAGCCCCGCTGCAAGAGTCGTAACCAGCTGCCCTGCTGCAAGAGTCGAAGGCACAGGCTCCTTGGGGCTCGAAAGCACCGGTTCTTCTATGGCGCGACAGCACCACTTCTGGTGCGACCGCTGCTCGAGTAGGGAGAGGGAGAGCCGGACGGGCGGGGAGAGTCAGCGGTCGCGATTGTCGCGGGCGAGCTCGGGTACGGGAGAGTCAATTGGGGCGGGGAAGGGAAAGCCGCACGACGAGGAAGCCAGCGAGTGACGCGCCACATGTGCAGCGGCCTCATAAGAGGGGTTTGGAGTGAGTTGGGGCTTGACGGCCTCACAAAAGGAGGGGGTAGCGAGACCCGACAAGCGAACACCCCCACAAAAGGAGGGGTTGGCGGGAGGTGGGTGCTTGACGGCCTGAAAAAGGAGGGCTTGGCGACAAGTGGAGGGGATATAACCCCTCCACACATCGTTATCCCCTCCACTCACGCCGTCAGGCCGTCACGCTGTCAGACTGTCACGCTTTGACGATCCCTCACTCACGCACAAGGGAGTTGAGAAAAACCAACAAACCGGAAAACCCCGCTGGACAGTCGAACACCAAGCCCCGGATTGGGTCACAAGTCGGACACAAAGCGTGCATAGCTCCGACGATTCAAACCTTGACCTGGGGTTTCCTCAAAGAGGTAAGGCATACGGTTCGACTTGTGGACAGCCGCCCCCTCAGGGGAGTCGAGGCCCCTTCAGCCCAGTCGAGGCCACCCCCTCAGCCCAGTCGAGACCGCGCCCTCAGCCGAGCAGCGGCCACGAGGGCGCAGGCGTGGAGGAATCAATGTGCATGCCATCGCCGCCGTGCAGCAGATCTGCGACCCACGCACGCCCCTTTTGGAAATCCTCATCCCTCGTTCCGGGCAGGACCACCGAGCGCCGACCGTCGACCCTCGGATATGAACCCATGAAGCGCACCTCCGGCGAATACCGGTGGAGGCCGACAAGGGCCGCCTGAACCCGCTCCTCGGCAATGTGGCCGACAATATCGATGCTGAAGGTGTAGTCACCCAGAGCATCTCCGCTGGGCCGAGATTCGATGCGCGACAGGTCGACACCGCGCACAGCGAACTGTTCGAGGAGAGTCAAGAGAGCGCCCGATTCGTTGACGGGCAAGGCGACCTGAATCGTCGTCTTGTCCGCTCCAGTCGGCGCCGGCAGATTCCCGGGGGGTGCGACAAGGACGAAACGCGTCACCGCGCCCGGGTTATCGGCAACATCTCTGAACAGGGCTTCGACCTCGTAAGTGTCGACTGAGACTGCAGAGCATAAGGCCGCATCGAAGTTCGCGTCGCCGTTCGCGAGCAGCTGCGCACCCGCGGCGGTTGAAGTCGTCGGGACGTGGATCGCGCCGGGGAAGGTCTGCTCAACCCAGTTCCGGCATTGGGCCCACGCATGAGGGTGGGTGCCGATCTTGTGCACATCCTCGGGCCGAGTGCCAGGGCGGACGACGAGCTGGAAAACGACCGGGACGACCATTTCCGCGATGATGACGAGCGGGTCTCCGTGCGCCAGCGAGTCGAGGGTCGCGTTCACACCACCTTCGATGGAGTTTTCGATCGGGGCGACTGCACGGTCCACCTCGCCGCGGCGCAGGGCCGCCAGTGCGTGCGGCGCGGAAGTCATCGGGACGAGTTCGGCACCTGCGGGCGCGATCTGTCGAACAGCCTGTTCAGTGAAGGTTCCGAAGGGGCCGAGGAAGCCGATGCGCATGCGCTCGCCCTTGGGCGCGGGACCGGGGATGTTCGTGGGCGCCGAGGGCGGGGCGGTTTCGCGCGATGACAGGGGGGTCGATGCGGCTTCCATGCGCCAAGGCTAACGAAGCCCGCTCCTGATCGCCTCCTGGTCTCCCGATGCGGGCTTGCCACTCCCAGCCCGGTTCACGCCCCCTAACCCCATCGGTCCACAGCCAGGCACCCCCTTCAGCCCCGAAGACGGCAACCATACCCGCAAAGGCTGGACAGGACGCTCGCATCCACCACGCCACGTTGACCCTGTACACACATTTCTGCTGCTAGCCCTCGCCTCATGCTCCCTGTCGAACTGGTACCCGCGACCTTGCCACTCAGCCGGACGCGCCACTCAGCCTTTACCCATCAAGCCTTTGCCCACGATCTCGCCGCAGGCCGTGATTCGGTAGAGCTTCGCAGTTCCCCCGTGATCGACCAACTCGAAACCCATCGAAGTGTCGACGCCGTACAGGCCAGGTGATCGCGTGGAACGCTTGAAGTTGTAGTACCAGCCGTCCTCGTCCTCGTAGAAGTGCGTGATGCCGAGTTCGCGGACCACCTCGCACACTTCCGGATCCGTGTGGATGTCCTTGAAGCGGTGAGCGAGGACCTGCTGCCAGCGCTCCCCACCATTGGTCATGCTCAGCTGCGGGAACACGGCCTCGTGCTGGCCGAGAACCTCCGTATAAGCGGCGCCCGCGATGGGGTCGCCCAAAACCAGGGAGTCGCCGGGGATTCGCAGGCGCATGCGGCGGATCATTGCGAGCTCAGCGGTGTCGGCCATACCGGGTTTTCCCAGTTTCTCGGGATCGTAGACATAGTCGGTGGCCGCCAATCGTGAGTCGAGTGCGCCGAAACCGCTGAGAGTCAAAAGGACGAGGCCGAGGGCGACCTTGACTTTCCAGGGGGCGAGCTGCGGGAGCGAAAAAGACTGTGCCGAGCCAGTTGCTCCTGAGAGGATCTTGTGCGCTATAGAGGCGAGAAAGTCGAAACCGAGCGCCATCAGCGGCACCATGGTGAGCCCGTGCGCACCCATGATGCGTCGGGCGTCCAAGTACCAGGGAGCGAGAAGGAAGGTTCGGACTTCACCGAGGGGCGCGTAGGCCAGCAGAGTCAGCACGCAGAACACGAGGTAAGCCGCAATCGGCCACAGGGGTTCTTCTGCTTTGAGCCAGTCTCGTGCTCTGAGCCACTCGCGCGGGTGCTCGCGGGTGAAAGGGGTTGCCTTGTCATCCCACAGGTCGTCGTCCCCAGATTCTTTGTCATCCCATGGGTCGTCATCCCACAGGTCGTCATGACTCCCCGGTTCGTTGTCATCCCACTGCCCGCCGCTCAGTGGCGGCTTAGAGTCTGAGGGCTTCTCATGTTCTCGCTCCGGTCCCTTTGTGATTGACGAGGACGAGGGTGCCCCTCCCCCTATCCCTCGAAGCTTTGGTGTCATGAGGCCGCTCAGGTAGGCGATGCCCAAGAGGACCAGTCCTGCCTGAAGGAGGATCATCATCGACATGGAGGTCGTCTCGGTGAAGGGCGGAGCGGGGGTGAACATGTGCGACAGGGCGTAAGACCAGGTGAATCCCGGACGCGGATACTCACCCATCGCGCGGATTTTGCTCGTCGTGAGCGCTAGGAAGGGCATGAGCGTTGCGGACGCAACAATCAGGGTGACAAGAATGACTCGAAGCCACGATCCTGAAGCCACAGCCCGCCGCAGGACTGTCACAGAGCCCGCGAGGAGCGCGGGAATGAGGAGGGCGGCGAGCACAAAAGCAGAGCTCGGATGCGCGGCGCTGGCCCCCGCCGCACCAAGCAGTAGGAAGATGCTCAAATAGAGCTCGCGTAGAAGAGGGCGGATACCTTCCTCGAAAGCGCCAGCGATGCGACGACCGAGGATGACCGCGAGCGCAACGACACCCGGCACTGCGGCCAAGCCCATCGCGTTGGGCCACTGGTTGTACATCGTGAGGTTATCGGCAGGCATGTCGAGCAACAGTCCGGCAAGGATTGGTGCTGCGAGGATCGCGCCGCGTCGACGGGTGATGACGCTCGTCAATGCGCTCGCTCCGAGGACCCACATGATCATGAGGACAATGGAGGAGGCGTTCGCCGCTCGGATGACTGTCGGGGAGGTGGAGAAGAGGGCGGTGAAGGCGTGCCAGGTCGTGGGGTAGAAGACGCTGCGCCCGCCGTAGAGGTCGGAGAGCCCTCCGAAGGGGGATGCCGATCCGAATTGGAGGATCGACCATACGCCGTTGAGGTGGAAGGTCGAGTCCCACTGCTGGGCCGGCAATTCTGGGTTCGCGTGCAGGAGCATCGGGAGGGCAGCTAAGAAGGAGCCCGCCGCAACCATCGCCCATATGGGTCCGCCGACTGGTTCAGGCTCGACTCGGCCCCTCGCTGCTCGGGCCTTCTCAAGTCCACTCGTTTCGGCTCCAGTCGTCGTGATGCAGCCCAGCTCCACGCGGCCCGGCTCGACTCGGCTCCTCGCCGCTCGCGCCTTGTCGAGTCCACTCGTCTCAGCTCGGCTCGGCTCCGCTCCCCCACGCCTCCGTTCCTCCAAAACATGGCGGATCGCACCTCGGGTGACTCGCCCTCCGGTGAGCTCTCGGGCCTTCGTGAAGACGAGGACGAGCGCGCCGAAGAGAGTGAGGATCCCGAGGACAGGGAGGACGTGTTCACGCTGCCAAGAGATGCCGACCCGCTCGAAGAGAATCGATAAAACAGTGATGAAGAAGAAGGTGACCGCCGGTGCGACCGCCAAGGAGATCAGAGGGGAGCGGACTTTGGCGTGCACCCAGAAAACAGCGGGGAGTACCGCCGCGATCAGCATCTCAATGATCGTCGGCGTGAGCATCCACCACTGTCCGAGCATCGACTACTCGCTCAGGTTCTCCGAGCTTGTCCTCGCCTCCTCCGAAGCAGCATCCAGGCAAGCAGTGTGAGAGGAATCGGCACTCGTGGAGCCGCCGTATGAGCGACTAACGTCGCCGACTAGCGCAGCATCAGGTTCCTCTTCTCCAGCGGCCTCGTCCTCGGGATTCAAGTCCTGGGCATTCAAGCCCTCAGCGCCAGAGTCCTGAGCCTTCGAGTCCTTAGAGCCCCGGTGGACAATGAACTCGATGATCATCGGGAGTAAGGACACCCCCACGATCGCCAAGATGATGAGCGAGAGGTGGTCGTGCACGAACGCAACCCCACCCAAGACTGAACCGAGGTAGGTAATTCCTGAACCCCACAGCAGCGCACCCAGGGAATTGAACACGAGGAACCTCGGGTAGGAATACCTCGCAATTCCGGCGGCCAGGGGGATGAAGGTGCGCACGAAGGGAATGAACCGGCCGATCACGAGGGCGCGGCCCCCATAGTCAGCGAAGTGGCGCTCAGCCTTGTCGAGGTACTCGGTTTTGAGGAATCGAGCGTCTGGGGAGAACAGCCTGCGGCCGAAGCGCGCACCGATCCAGTAGCCGATCTGGGCACCAATGAAGGCCGCAACGAAGGTCAGGGCGACGAGGGTCGGAAGGTGGAGGCCGAGTCGATCATGCAGCAGACCCGCCGTGAAAAGGAGAGAGTCGCCGGGAAGGACCGGGAAAAGGACTCCCGATTCGATGAGAACAATGCCGAGGGTCCCCCACAAGACCCAGGGACCCATCGCGAGGAGGAGGCCTTCAGGATCGTGGAACCAGCTCAGGAAAGTCTGAAGCCATGAAGCGTCAGCCATGGGAGAGAGGGCTTGGAGGATCACGCAGTCTCCTTGTGTCGGCGCCTAGAGCGTCTCCACACTACCCGCCCGTCGCTCGACAGTAAGATCAAGCCCATGGATAGTGGTGAAATGGGCACAACCCCTGAGACGCAGGACACTCCTTCCGCGTCCGTCGATGCCCCTGAAGCCCTCAAGCTTCCCCAGCCGAATCACGCTCCCTCTGCCCCTCAGAGCCCCGAGGCTCCCGCGGATTCCGAAGCCCCGGCGCTATCCACACGCCGCATCGTCCGGGAAGTCCGCTTTGCTGACCGTCCGACACCCCGACAACGGCGCCGCGCGGACCTCCTCGACGTTGTCCTCTCCATCCTCGGCATCGCCGCGACCTGGGCGATCGGAGTCTTCGCGAATGCCACCACTCAGGGCGTCACCGAAGATGTCCTCCACTTCCGTTTCATCCGCGAAATCCTCCTTCTGCCGATCACCCTCATTGAGGGCGGCGTCGTCCTCGTCGCCCCAATCGCGGTCGTCATTGCCCTCGCCCGCCGCCGTCGCCTCATAGCGATCCTCCAGGCGCTCGTCACGGGTCTGGTCGCCGCGCTCCTCGGCTGGGCGGCCCTGTACGCGACCTCCCTGCTTCCCCCCGAAATGACCGCGCCCCTCAGAGTCGCGAAAGCCGTCGCTCTGCAATCAGATTCCACCTCGACGGCAATCGGCATCAACCTCGTTGTCGTCGTGCTGTGCGCGCTGTTCACAGTCGCCGGAGAAATGCAGAACATGAAGACCGTCCGCTGGTCCTGGATCGGACTGTGGGTCATCGTCTTCCTCGGCGTCATGCGCTCCTCAATGACCCTGCCGAGTGCATTCCTCTCCGTCTTCCTCGGCCGAGCAGTCGGCTCAGCCGCACGCTGGATCTTCGGTTTCGAGGACCGACGCGCCTCCGCCAAGGACATTGTGCGAGCCCTGCTCGACATCGGAGTAAAACCCCTGTCCGTCATCCGCTCCGACCTCGACACCTCCCTCGAACCCCTGGAGTCCGCGACCCTCGGCGAAGACGAACGAGGCCGCTTGCACCTTCTCGACCGTGAACTCGAAGCAGGCGAATACACCGTGACTCGCCGTCCTGACTCCGATGGCAACCGCCACTACCAGGCCCTCACCGAAGACGGCTCCACCGTGGAAGCCGTCGTCTTAGATCCTGGGCGCGAGATTCTCGGAACGATCGTTGACGTGTGGAACAATCTGCGACTAAGGGGGATCAGCCGTTGGATTTCCCTGTCGTTGAAGGCGACAGCTGAACGCGCCACCCTCGCTTCCCTCTGTGCGCGCAAGGCTGGAGTCCGCACGCCCGAGGTCGTCGGCATCGCTTTGGCCGGGGATTCCTTCATCTGCGTTTCCAAAGCCCTTCCACCCACAGTCCCGCTGGCTCAGCTTCCCTCGGAAACAATCCCGGACTCCGTCCTCGATGATGCGTGGCGTCAACTCCAGGCCGCCCACTCGCACGGAATTACGCACCGCGACCTTGATGAGAACTCGATCGTCCTCGACGAATCAGGGGCCCTGTGGATCGTCGATTGGGAGCGCGGCGAGGTTGCCACCACCGAACTGAACCGCAGGATTGACATCGCGCAGATGCTCGTCGTCCTCTCCCAGGCGGCGACCCCCGAACGGGCGCTCGCCTCCGCGCGCCGCATCCTCGACGAACGCTCCTTGACCACCGCCGCTCCGCTCCTTCAAACGGCGGTCATGCCCTCATCCATACGCTCGACCCTGCGGCGCGGAGATTTCCTTGAAAACCTACGCGGCCTCGTCCTCGGAACCGAAGAGGCCGAGGGCGTAGAACTCACGAATGTCCAAAGGTTCGCCCCACGCACTGTAATCATGGTGACCGTCTTGTTCACCGCGCTCGTCGTCGTCCTCGGCTCGCTGAACTTCGAAGACATTGCCGTTGCCGTCACTCAGGCGGACCCGATGTGGATGGCGATCTCCTTCGGACTGGCCTGCCTGACCTGGGTGGGTGGCGCGATCCCGCTCATGGCCCTCAGCCCCGTGAAGCTGCGCTTCCGAGATGCAGTGAGCGCTCAGGTCGCGGCGTCAATTGCGACGATTGTGGCTCCCGCGGGAGTGGGACCGGCTGTCGTGAACCTGCGCCTATTGAAGAAGAAACGCGTCAACACGGTGGTTGCTGCAACAACTGTCACTTTGCAGCAGCTGCTCCAGCTGTTCATCATGCTGGGCTTCCTGCTCCTCGTCATGGTCCTCTCGGGCAATTCCCTGTCCGTCCAGCTCCCCTACGCCACGATCCTCGCCGTTGTGGTGCTGGTCATCGTGGTGATCGGCATCGCCTTATCCGTCCCGAAGTTCCGCCAGTGGATCTGGGCGAAAATCAAACGGACGTGGACGCAGGTGTTCCCACGACTTATCTGGATCGTCGGGCAACCGAAGAGACTCGCTGCAATCCTTGGCGGCAACGTCATCATGAACATCGGGTTCATTGGAGCCTTCTGGGCCGCCCTGACAGCCATGGGCGGGTCGATGGATTTTCTGCCCCTGGCGCTCACCTACCTCGCCTCGAACTCCTTGGGCTCAGTGATCCCCTCGCCTGGTGGTATTGGCCCGGTTGAGGCGGCCCTGACGGCGGGTCTGCAGGTTGCGGGGGTGTCGCTATCGATCGGCCTGCCGACGGCGGTGCTCTATCGCCTCGTCACTTTCTACGGGCGCATTCCCTTCGGCTGGGTCGCGATGAAGTGGATGGAGCACAAGGATCTGCTCTGATCCCAGGCGTTGTCTCTAGCGTTGCCCCTGATCCCTAGCGTTGTGCCTAGCGGATGACAGGCCTGCTCAGAGCCGATGCGCCGTCCACACGAGGGTCCAGTACGGGAGCAGGATCCTCGAGCCTTTCGGACGCCCCAAGTGCTCATGCAGGTACCAGCGCAGATTCGCTTGCATCCGCCGACGCCCGGCCTCGTCTTGTTTCAGGTAGGAGGAGCGGGTCGTTCCCAGTTCGAGGATCTGCTCGGGAGTCATCGCCTCCTCCCATGTGACGAGTTTGAGCTCAGGGCGTGAAAACGCGTCTCCGAAGTCCGGTCGGTCCTCGGGCCGATGGACGTCCCCTGATCGCATGATTCGCGTCAGCCTGTGAACCCAGGGGATCGATACATCCATCTGATTCCACACTGCCGCGAGCACTCCACCAGGAGAGAGGATCCTCGCCGCCTCGGCCGCTGCCCGGACAGGGTCGACCCAGTGCCAGGATTGGGCGAAGACGACGAGATCGAGGGTGCCATCAGCCAAGCCGGTCGCTTCGGCGCTCGCGGCGCGCACGGCAATGGTTTCGCTATCGCCTCGGGTACCTTGGTTCTGCCGCATTGTCGATGGAGCGGATGCGGCGTCCTCGTCAAGGAGGATGAATCCTTCTTGAATGAGGTCTTCCCTCATGTGCTGGCGCATCGCCTCCGAGGGCTCCAGCGCTACGACGCTAAGGCCCCGTCGGGCGAGGAGTTGCGTCATTTTTCCCGTTCCCGCACCGATGTCGGCGACGAAATGTGCCCGGTGTCCCAAAGAGGCCTCTGCCTCGTTCAGGAGGGCGTCGAGGACGGGGCTCGGGTAGGCGGGTCTGACGGCGCCGTATCTCGGTGCCTCGACCTCGAAGGGGTTAGTGGATTCCACCTGGGGATCTTATCGGGCCTGCGGAAAAGGGATGCGGCCGATCTGGCTCGAGTGCTCGCTTCACCGCAGGTGATCAGGCGTGGGCGGATCCGCCCCTCAGGTGTTGAAGAATGCGCCGCTGTTGAAGCATGCGCCGATCGCCTCAGGTGATGACAAGGAGGTCTGCGTAGGCACGTGGATCCGCGGCTGCCTTCGCCGACGAGATCCCCACCGCCCTCAGATCCGCATGGGCGCGCGGATCCGCCTCCATTCTTGTTCGACGTTGCTGTAGGTCTGCCCTCAGATCCGCGTGAGCGCGCGGGTCCGTGTCTGCTCTTGCGACGAGCTGTGTCGTGTTCCCTCCCGGCCTCGGTCCCGCAAGACGCCCCAGGTCCTGTTCAGCCCACGTCTCCCACCACGCGCGGAACATCTCTCCATCGCGTCCGATCGCCCGCCGGTAGCGTTCTTTCTCGCCTCCAGCGGCCTCAACCCACAGGGCGATGGCGGCGTATCGACGCGATTCTCGCGTCAGGGCACCGCAGCCCTCAATAATCAGGGGAGCTCCCGCTTCGATGATGAGTTCTTCGCCGCGGGATTCACTCTCCCAGTCCCAGGGTCGGTAGCGTGCTGGGCGTGCTTCTGCGAGGTCTTTGGCGATTCTGGAGGCGATTGTGCTCCCCGCGTCCAGACCGTGCCATCCCTCGTACAGGGAGTCGAGGGCGAGGACGCGCACAGACTCAACAGGGCCGTGGGAAGCGAAGTCGCCGCTCAGGGAGGAGGCGAGGGAGCGAGCGAGCGCTTGTGCGAGAGTGCTTTTTCCCGCTCCGGACAGGCCATCGATAAGGATGATCGGTGTGGCCGGGCGCGACTTCTCATCGCCACCTTCCTGGGTTCTGTCGGGATCCTGCTCCTCCCCCAGGCTGTGGCTTGCCCGTCGATTGTGGCCCGTCTGCACGTCATTGCCCTGCAGGAGGTTCTGGCCTGTCTGGAAACTCTTGTCCTGGACAAGGTTGTTGCCCGTCTGCTGGGCCTCTGCCTCCCCTGTGATTGGCCTCTTCCATGGACTGTTGGCTGTTGTTCTTTCTTGCGTCGCACTGTCAAACGGGTGCGACGACTTCCCCTGGGCAGGAGCGTCTTTGACGGTGGAAGTATCTCCTGTTCGAAGAGGATTGTGCAGGGAGCGGATTGCATTCATGCAGGAATCGAGGAGAGCCTCAGGTAAGGCATCGCTCCCGTCCCAATGGACCTCGATTCGCTTCTCCTGCCAGTACGAGCGAGCCTCGATATGAGTCTTGGTTGGAGTTTTCGCTGGATGGATCTGTGGAAGATCATGGCCCTTGGGAGGCTTTCGGCAAGATTCTTCTCCACACAGCTCGACGCGTTTTCGCACCTCGTGGGCCTGAAGAGATTCACCTTCCCCATAAGAGTGCGCACACGCCCTCGACTCATCTCGCTTGTGTGCGCCACTGGCGCCCGAGGCTATCGGCACGCGAGGATCCGCCGCACCCGCGCCACCAGCGCCCAAGGCACCCACCTCCCAAGCATCCGCCAGCTCCTCTTCTCCAGCATCCAGGGCACCTATCGCGCCAGTGCCTGTCGGCTCCTCTTCTCCAGAGTCGCTTACTCCCCTTTCCTCAGCGTTGAGCACTCCCACCCTCGTCACCGCCCGATGAGTTCAAAAGACCCGCTGAGGACTGACGCCGTCAAAGCTGCAGTGGGAATGATGAGGGCGACGAGCATCATCACGGCGTCCGCCATTCCGACATGAGAAGGGCGCGCCCATGTCCTCGTCCTCGCCGTCCCAAAACCTCGGGCTTCCATTGTCAGCGAGAGCTTCGCTGATCGACGCAGTGCGAACACCAAGAGGGAGAAGGAACCTCTCAGAGCGGAGACCACTACCCTCGCATCGCCGATTCCTCGGATGCGCCGCGCCTGCTCCAAAGCCTTCCAATCGGCCGCCATCAATCCCGTCATGCGCGCAGCTGCGAGAGTGGCGAGCACGGGACGTGCAGGCATGTGGAGGACCTGGGAAAGACCATCTGCCATATCGGTTGGATCGATCTTCGACAAAAGGATGATCGCGGGCGCTCCCACAGCGAGGACGCGCACAAGGATCCCCAGCGCCAAGCGAATCGAGCGTTCAGAAATGATCGCTGGGCCGAGGGACCAGAAGATCTCTCCCCCTGGGTTTGCGTACAGGAGCATCGAGAGCGCAGCGATTGGGGCGGCGATCAGGAGGGGGATCATCCTCAGGGCAAGGGTCGTGGGCCTGATCTGAGCGAGGGGGAGGAGCAGGATTTCGAGGCCGAGGGCGATGCCCGCAGAAATTGGATCGATGGTGATGAGGAGCGGGGTCGTCATGACGATCAGGGCGAGGACCTGCGTCACGGGATTGACCCTGTTGAGGAGCCTGCGTCTGCGCGAGGGGGCATCGAGCCGTGTCGATGGGGCTTTGTGCTCGGCTGCGCTGCGCACCTGGGCAAAGGAGGCGGCCTCATTGTCGTTTGAAGGCCCGTTTTCGGTCCGGGCTGCGTTCTCACTCAAAGCCAGGGGGTCATTCCGGGTTCCGCCCCCACTCAAAGTCGGGCTGTCATTCCGTGTCGCACTCTGTCTCGGGGAAGCCGTCTCACGCAGGCCTTCGTTCTCACTCCAGGTTCGATTCTCACCCGTCGGATTCGTCCTGTTCACACCCCCGTTCTCGCTCGCGCCTCTGGAGTTGTTCTTCGCTCCCTCGGTGCCCCCGAGGTTCTCAGTGCTCCTGCTGTTCCCAGCATTCCCGGCACTCCGGGAAGTACCGACGCTCCCAGAGTTCCCGGTACTCCGGGCACTCCGAGCAGTCCCGGTGTTCCCAGCATGACCGGGTGCGCCAATGTCGGAAAGATCGATCACCGTATCCCCCATGGCGGCGACATAGGCAGGATCATGGGTGATCGACACGAGGGTCGTCCCCCGGTCACGTGCATCTCGTAGGAGTCGGACGAGCTCGATCCACGTCCCCCGGTCCTGACCGAAGGTCGGCTCATCGAGGATGAGGAGCTCGGGGGCGCTGATGAGCGCGCTCGCAACCGAGAGTCGACGCTTCTCCCCGCCGGAAAGTGTCATGGGATTCGCCTCGGCGAGGGCGCTGAGTCCCAGGGCCTTCAGATGCTCCTCAACGAGGGGCGCGAGCTCGTCTTCGGACATTCCGGCTTGCCGCGGCCCGATTTCGAGTTCCTCGCGGACGCTTCGCGCGAGGAACTGGTACTCGGGCTCTTGGAAGACCATCGAGATCCGGCCCAAAAGGTCGGCGGAGCGCCACTGGTGGGGGTCCGCCGAGGCGGAGCGCACGGGGTTTCGGGGGACTGCGGAAACGTTTCCATCAAGGGCAGGTAAAAGCCCCGCGAGAGTGAGGCCCAGAGTTGATTTCCCTGTGCCATTCGGCCCGATAATGCAAGTCGATTGCCCTCTGGCGATATCAAGGTTGATTCCGGTGCGAATGGGATGCTCGGGGTCGTATCCGATCGTCAGGCCACGCACGGAAAGGATCGGATCGGAGGGACTCGTCTCATGACGCCGTTTCTCCGGCGCCCCGACTACGGCAGCGACGTCGTCTCCGGGAAGCCAGATCCCCTGTTCTTTCAGGAGGCTTCCCTGCTCGGCGAGGATACGGTCAACGGGCCCATCAGCGGCGATCCTCCCGCCGAGGATGACGATGATCCTGTCGACGAGGCCGGCCCACACGTCGACGCGATGCTCAACGACGACAAGGGTGGCTCCGCTTGCGGCCAGGACCCCTTCGACTGCGTCACGAACCTCGGCCACTCCGACAGGGTCAAGGTTCGCGGTGGGTTCATCGAGGATGAGGAGCCCCGGACGCATGGCGAGGATCGCGGCGAGGGCGAGCCTTTGCTTCTGCCCTCCAGACAAAGCCGAGGTGGGATGGTCGAAGGGGAGGCCGAGGCCAACCTCTTCGAGGGCTTGTCCCACTCTCGGCCAGATCTGCTCGCGCGGAACGCTGAGGTTCTCCATCGGGAAGGCGACGTCGTCGCCGACGCGGGCGAGCACGACTTGCGCCTCCGGGTCCTGCATGACCAATCCGATGCGGCCCCGCTGCTGTTCCGAAGGCATGCCGTCGACGCTCAGGCTTCCCCGCGCTTCGCCCTCGTCCTCGCCTCCGAGGATTCCGGCAAGTCCCGCGAGGAGCGTGGACTTACCAGAGCCTGAGGGGCCGAGGATGAGGACGCGCTCACCTGGGGCGATGTCCAAGTCGATGCTGTTGAGGGCCCAGGCGTGGCGGCCGCCGTGGCGCCATCCCCAGGCTCGGGCCTCGACGCGAGCACCCGCTTCTTCGGTTTTCACGAGGAAGCCCGTGGGGCGGGGCTCAGACACGGGCGCGGGCTTCGCGTCCTGCGGCGAAGCGGTCGAGGGCGCCGGTCGCGGCGAGGGCTTTGACGAGAAGCCAGGCGACGAGCCCGCCGAGGACGAGGCCAGACAGGATGCAGCAGATCAGGTAGGTGATGAGGAATGCCGGTCCCATCGCGAGATTCCCGGCGGTGAACAGTTCGAGGACCCACGCGGCGACTCCCGCGCACAGGCCGGACAGGGCCGCGATACTCGCGTTGTAACGGCGGTACATGAAGATCAAGAAGATGAGTTCGGCGCCGAGTCCTTGGGCGATTCCCGAGTAGAGGGTGCCGATGCCCCACTGGGAACCGAGGGCTGCTGAGACGGAAGCGGCAATGACTTCGACGAGGATGGCGGCTCCGGGTTTGCGGATGATGAGGCCACCAAGGGTCCCGCCGAGGAGCCAGATCCCCAGGACGAGGCCGCCGATTCCGGGGGTGAGGGCGTCGAGCACGGAGTAGCCCAGACCACCGATCTGATTCCAGACGAGGAAGATCAGGCCGCAGGCGACGCCGAGGACGGCGGCAGTGACCATGTCGACGACGCGCCAGTTGAGACGCGGAGCGGAAGTGGAAGTGGTGGTGCCCATGCTGGGGGTTCTCCTCTCGTTCACAGCACGGTGCGCACGAGCAGGCAGCCTCCCTACGCCGGTATGAGCCGGTTCAGGTTCGACGGTCGAGGGCGAGGGCCCTCCTCTCAACCCGGTTCTTCCAGGTTCCCGTGGCACTGGTTCAAGCCTACTCTCCCGCAGCCTCGAAGCGCGAAGTCAGGGCATTGTCCAGCCCAGTACGAGGCCTCGGCTCCAAGCGCACTGAGCCCTAAATTCGATGCCGGGACACCATGCGAGGACCACCCATCCTTCAAAAGGAGGGCCCCAAGAAGAGGGAAGACCCCCAAGAAAAGGAGGGTTTCACGACTTGTGGAGGGGATATAAACCCTCCACTTGCCGCCAACCCCTCCACTCGCGCATCACGGCGCGATCGCGCATGCCCCTGCCATGAGCGCGCCACGCGAAGCGACGCCTCCACGCAAGAAGGGCTCAGACACCCTGGTGAGGGGTGGTCGGGGATCGGAAGACATTTCCCCACAAGAAGGGCTCAGAACTGCACTACGCTGTCGGTAACGTCCAGGCCGCCCTCCACGCAAGAAAAGGCTCAGAAGTCTTCGAGCTGCCCCATCTCCGCCCGCTTGAGCATGCGGTGACGATGCACGAGCGCCGCCACAGTCACAGCACCGATCCACACCAAAGAGGGAACCAATCCTGCCCGGGTATCGGGGAAAAGCCCGAGGACGACAACCATGATCGCCATGAAGCCAAGGACCAACCACGCAGAAGCCGCTCCCCCGGGAGCCTTGAAGGTCGAAACCTCGTGCAGGTGGGGGCGCTTCTTCAGGTAGATCAGGTAGGAGACGACAATGACGACCCACACGCCCATGAACAGCGTCGCAGACATCGAGGTGACCAGTGTGAAAGCTGCGGAGATCGAATCGCCCGACGCCATGAGAATGATCGCGCTGAGCAGGAACACGCAGGAGAGGAACAGGGCGTTTCTGGGAACGTGACGCTTCGACAGTTGGGAGAACACCTTCGGCGCATCCCCTCGGTTCGCGAGTCCGAAGAGCATGCGCGACGTCGAGTAAATCCCCGAGTTCGCCGAGGAGGCTGCCGAAGTCAAGACCACGAGGTTGACGATCGTTGCGGCTGCACCTAGGCCCGTCATTGAGAACATCGTGACGAAAGGCGAACGCTCAGGATCCACCTGGTCCCAGGGAGTGACCATCATGATCGCAGCAAGCGCGGCGACGTAAAACAACATGATGCGGATCGGGATCGAATTGATCGCCTTCGGCAGAGTCTTCACAGGGTCTGCAGTCTCGGCGACAGTGGTGCCGACCAGTTCAATGCCCACGAAAGCGAAAAGAGCGATCTGAAAACCGCCAAGGAAACCCATCACGCCTTTCGGGAAGAAACCTCCGTGCGACCAAAGATTCGAGGCCGCGGCAGCGGTTCCGGCCTCGTCGATGGTGCCCATAAGGACCATTCCGATTCCCACGAAGACGAGGGCGAGGATCGCGATGATCTTCACGAGGGCGAACCAGAACTCTGTTTCACCGAAGGCCTTGACCGTCATCGCATTGAGTGTGAAGAGCAGGGCCGTCATGATCACAATCGGGATCCACGCAGGCGTTGTGGGCCACCAAAAGCGGATGTAACCGGTGATCGCGACCATGTCCGCGACACCGGTGACGACCCAGCACATCCAGTAGGTCCACCCCGTGACGAAACCGGCCCAGGGGCCAATGAGGTCACGCGCAATGTCGGCGAAAGTCGTGTAGCGCGAGTCGGAGAGGAAAAGCTCTCCCATGGCTCGCATGAAGAGGAAGAGGACGGCTCCGATGATGGTGTAGACGAAGAGGACCGAGGGTCCCGCGGTCGCGATCGTTTTGCCCGAGCCCATGAACAGGCCCGTGCCGATTGCTCCGCCGATTGCAATGAGCTGGACGTGACGGTTCTGCAAAGTGCGCTGCAGATCCTGTGTCCCTGACACGGCTGCGGTGTCCTTCGCGGTCATCGGACTCCTTCAAGATCGGATGGGCAAAATGCGCCCACGCCTGTGGGGATTCCCGATAACGCTACTCTACGGCGGGCTTTGGGCGCTCTTCGACCTTGAAGGTGGGCTCCGACCGCCCAGGTTCAGGCTTCCAGGTGCGCCTTCACGGCCGCGAGCGCGACCTCCCACATGGCGAGCTCGTCCTCGCAAATCGAACGGGCTGAGGCATCGTCTTCGGCGATGGCGGAGAAGCCGGACTCTTCCACGTGGACTGCAATGCCTGAGCCTTCTTCGGATAGGGAGATCTCGATGCTCGTCGAGGCGTCTTCGGGAAGTTCGTCGGAGGCGAGCGGATACCAGCGGAAGGAGACGATGTCCATCGGGTCTTCCTCGCCTTTTTCGACGAGCCATTCACCCGCTTCCGGGTCGTTCACACGGTAATAGCCGTGCTCATCGCGGGTGACCTCGTGGTCGCCGACGGGTCCGTCGTTCACCCACCAGCCCGGTTCTGCGACGATGCCCCACACGTCCTCGACGGACGCTTTGATCGTCATATCGACTTCGATGCGGTCGAAGTCCTCTTCCGGCTGGGCGGTGTCATCGTCGAAGAAGCTCATGCCTCAAAGGTAATCGTCAAGGGCCATGTCGGCACCCTAAACGGCGTGGGGAAGCCGCGTTTTTCCCCAGCGGAACACCGAGTTCGGGCCTTGGTCCCGATGTCGAGGTCGAGGGGCCTTTTAAGGTGACGGAGAACCACGGACATGATCCGCATCACGTCCTTCGACTCCTACGATAAGGAGCACCTATGCGAATCGCTGTTCCACGCGAGAGGGAGGGCCAGCCGCTCGTTGCCGCTGCCCCGCAGACCGTCGAGCTTCTCATTCGCCTCGGATACGAGGTCCTCGTTGAGCGCGGCGCCGGCCTTCGCGCGTCCTTCCCAGATTCCCTGTACGAGGACGCGGGCGCGAGCCTCGTTGATGCGCACAGCGTGTGGGCAGCTGATGTTGTCATCGCGGTCGACACTCCGAACGAGGAGCAGCTCGCAGCGATGAGGCCCGGCGCAACTCTCATCGCCCGTCTCGCCCCACAGCAGACCCCGGGGCTTGCCGAGAGTTTGGCGCCCCTGGGGATCACGGCGCTCGCAATGGATGCGGTCCCGAGGATTTCTCGCGCACAGGCGATGGATGTTCTTTCCTCTCAAGCGAATATTGCGGGATATCGGGCCGTCGTGGAGGCTGCGAATCGTTTCGGGCGAGTCTTCACCGGTCAGGTCACCGCTGCGGGCAAGATGCCGCCCGCCCGCGTCTACGTCATCGGTGCGGGCGTTGCAGGGCTCGCGGCGATTGGAACTGCGAATTCAATGGGGGCTCTCGTCTCGGCGACGGATGTGCGCCCCGAGGTCGCCGAACAGGTCGAGTCGATGGGCGCGAGTTTCGTTCCCCTGCCGACTTCTCAGGGAAAGTCCGAGGACGGGTACGCGAAGGCTCTGTCCACCGAGGAAGCGGCGGCGGCGAATGCTCTTTATGCCGAGCAGGCCGCGAAGTCCGACATTGTCATCACGACCGCGAATATTCCCGGCAGGACAGCGCCGATCCTGCTCGACGAGGACGCTATCGCAGGCATGGCACCGGGTTCGATCATTGTGGACATGGCTGCCGTGAACGGTGGGAACTGTGCGCTCACCGTCCCCGGGGAGGTTGTGACGACTGCCAATAGTGTGACGATCATCGGCTACGTTGACCTCGCTGGACACCTGCCCACTCAGGCTTCCGGCTTGTATGGGCGCAATGTCGCGAACCTTCTCGAACTCATGACGCCAGGCAAGGACGGCGAACTCGTCATCGACCTTGATGATGAGATCGTCAGGGGCATCGCCGTCAGTGTCGAAGGTTCGATCATGT
Source organism: Schaalia cardiffensis (assembly GCF_016405145.1). GTDB lineage: Bacteria > Actinomycetota > Actinomycetes > Actinomycetales > Actinomycetaceae > Pauljensenia > Pauljensenia cardiffensis. Next base: position 61,525 of record NZ_JAEKIA010000006.1, on the reverse strand, counting down.
GGCCGCCACCGCCGATCCGCGTGTCCGCTGCCCCTGCGAAAGCCGCGAGCGGGCCGAGCGAGCAGGAGCTCGCTGAAGAGGCGGTGCGCAGGGCCGCGAAGGAGAAGAGGGCGAAGCGCACGGGACTGATCGGCCTCATTCTCGCGATCGCAGTGTTCATCGCTCTTATCCTCGTGACTCCTGCGGCGGCGACCGGGCACTACATCGTTCTCATCCTCGCGGTGATTCTCGGCTTCTACGTCATCTCGAATGTCACTCCGGCGCTACACACTCCGCTCATGTCGGTGACGAATGCGATCTCGGGGATCATCCTCATTGGCGCGATTTCACAGATCGGCGACCCGCATCCGCTCATCGCGGGTGCGAGCTTCGTCGCGATCGTCCTCGCGTCCGTCAACATCTTCGGCGGCTTCGCGGTCACGCACCGCATGCTCGCGATGTTCAGGAAGTGAAGCGCCATGCACAACCTTGAAAACCTCCCTCTCGATTTGTCCGCTCTCAACCAGCCGGTGACGCTCGCCTACATCGCTGCGTCAATCCTTTTCATCCTCGCCTGCTCAGGCCTGTCCCGACATGAAAGCGCGGTGAAGGGCAATATCGCGGGCATGGTCGGTATGGCTTTCGCCTGCGCCGCCGCGATCGTGCTCGTCCTCGCAGGTGAACCGGCTCACGGCGTCCTCGTCACCGCTGTGCTCATCGCCTTGGCGATCGGTCTTGGTGGTGCGATCGGAATCTATCGGGCGCTCCATGTTGAGATGACGGGGATGCCGCAGCTCATCGCCATTTTTAACGGGCTCGTCGGCCTTGCGGCTGTCCTTGTCGGATACAACTCCTATCTGCATCCCGATGTTTCCTCCGCTTCCCTCGGGTCCTTCCACTACGGCGAGGTGTTTCTCTCCGTGTTCGTTGGAGCGGTGACTTTCACGGGGTCGATCGTTGCGGGGTTGAAGCTTCAGGGGCGTATTCCCGGTCGTCCGATTCTCCTGCCTGCCCGCAATTGGTTGAATCTCGTGGCTCTCGTCGTGTGTTTCGTGCTCGCCGTCCTTTTCGTGGAGCATGGTGATTTCTCGCTCGCGGCTTGGGCGTGCCTTCTCCTCATGACGGTCATCGCCCTGACTCTCGGGATTCACCTTGTCATCGCGATCGGGGGCGGCGATATGCCCGTCGTCGTGTCCATCATGAACTCGTATTCGGGGTGGGCCTCAGCCTTCACCGGTTTCCTCGTTGACAATGATCTGCTCATCATCACGGGCGCGATCGTCGGTTCTTCGGGCGCTTACCTGTCCTATCTCATGTGCGAAGCGATGAACCGTTCCTTCCTCAATGTCCTTCTCGGAGGTTTTGGCACGGATGCGTCGACGGCGCATGTGCACGGTGGGGAAGAAGAGGGCGAGATCCGCGAGGTCGACACGTCCACGGTCGCTGATCTGCTCCTTGGGTCCAAGCGCGTGGTCATCACGCCCGGCTACGGCATGGCCGTCGCACAGGCGCAGTACCCGGTTGCCGCTCTCGTCGAAGATCTTGAGGCGCGCGGTATCACGGTCACGTTCGGGATCCACCCGGTCGCCGGGCGCCTGCCCGGTCATATGAATGTCCTTCTTGCCGAGGCGAAGGTCCCTTATGACATCGTCCTCGAGATGGATGAGGTGAATGATGACTTCGGCGAGGTCGATGTCGTTCTCGTCATTGGGGCGAATGACACGGTGAATCCGGCGGCTGAGGAGCCCGGCTCCCCGATCGCGGGCATGCCCGTGTTGAAGGTCTGGGATGCGAAGCGCGTCATCGTGTTCAAGCGCTCCATGGCCACCGGGTACGCGGGCGTCCAAAATCCCCTCTTCTTCAGGGAGAACACGTCGATGCTTTTCGGCGATGCGAAGGACAGTGTCGAGGCGATCGACAGGGCCGTCGAGACGGTCGCGCCCCTGCGGGGGTGAAGGCCGATTTGCAACGTCTTATTCGAATCCTACTGGAAATAAACAACAATGAGACTCCACCCTACATGCCATGCACATGCGGCAACGATGAAGCCGTTATGCCCTGTTAGTACGACAACGCTTTAATTAAAGCTGACTGTGTTCACTTCATCGATACCAAACATTCCGGCCGTTAATTCGTCTCGCACACCGTCGTTCGCCGAACAGGCAAGCCTCCCAACATCGTCACATCACAAACCATATTGTGGCTCTTCATAGTTGAGTGTGCGTGGAGGCATCGAGGCCTTCGGTGATTAGGAGTATTCGGAGTCTGTAGTTGTTGGGGTTGCGGTATCCGTGGGCGGTGCATTGGCCGAGTTAGATGATGCCGTTGATTGCTTCTGTGGAGGCCGTTGCTGGCCCCGTTGGTGTCGAAGTAGGTTAAGAACGCGTCCTTCCGCTTGCGTAGAGTTCGGCCCAGGCGAGCAATTTCGGGGATGGGACACGTTGGCAGGCGTTCGACGAGGTGGGCTGCTAGGTCTCGGCCTTGGGCGGGAGTGTTTTGGTGGAAGACCTCGCGGACCTGCTGGGCGCAGTGGTAGGCAACTTCGGCAGCAATGTGTGCCTCATCGATGGCGAAGGCCGCCTGGCGTCGTTCTTGTTGACGTGGGGTGAGCCGATTGCGCGAGGCACGCAAAATATTGCGGATGTGGTAGCCGGGATTGCCCTCGCGCCCGCGGTGGCCCAAGGTGGCTTGTTGGACGCGGCGGCGCACCTGACCTGGTGTCTCGCCGGCGAGCTTGACGATGTGGAAGGCATCGAGCACGCTGGTGGCATCCTCGAGTTGGTCATCGATGGCGTTCTTGTACCCTGGAAGGGGTCCGGCGTCGCTATTTGCACACCAGAGTGGCAGTCTTTGCCGCGCTCTTCCAGCCAGTTCCGATAGACTGCACCGGAGCGGTCTGGGACCAGATCCAACAAGCGGGCCGTGGGATGGTCCTCCCCTCGGGTCAACTCCACGATGCCGGTGCGCTCGCGCGGGCCGCGTCGGCGCCGGTCCTGATGGTGCCAGACATCCTCATCCACCCCCAGCACCCGCACCCCCGCAAAACGGGCGAGGTCATCGGCCCCAGCTTGCAGGCAAGGCTTGATGTGGCTGCACACCGTGTTCCACGTGGTACCCAGCTGACGGGCCAGGCCGACGATGGCGACTCCCCCCAAAGCATAGCTGACGGATCGCCCGCATGCCCAGACGCACCCTGAGGCACACAGCCCCTTGTTGTGCTCCAGGAACGTTACTGTCTGGCAGGCGTGTTCGCTGCAGCGCCAGCGGCGTTTGTGCCACCGAAGCCGCGCCGGTACCCCGACCCAGGGACGTCGATCACCTCCACCACCACTCTCCCGTGGTCCTGTGCGACCACCCCACACCCAGGACATCCCATCACCTGATTACACGACTCAACATCCAACACCAGACCAGACTCGCGCCGAGCGACCGCGATCAGGTGGAATCCTCCAGCCCGACGAGCAGATCACACTGATCACAACGATCAAGCAAATCAACGCAGCAGCAGGTAGTGTGAAACATTGCCGAGGTCATTGAAGATCGCGGGGGTAGAAGTCCGCTCATCATCAAGGACCTCGACCTCTACTCGCAACCCCCAACCAACACCCGGCCACCCACACTCAACTCGGAAGAGCCCATATTGTCGACCCTTGCGATGAAGATAAACCTACATTATTATGTTTTTTTATACATTCAACTTCCGCGAACAAGACAATTCAAAGCCGAAGGAGCAGGAATGGCCAATGAAAGCATGTGTTCACATTGTCTGAAAACATCTTCCAATGAACACATTGAAGCTTGCCCATTTTACAGGAAGGACCTTTGAGACACGCCACCACAACTTGACTATTTGAACTCTCGCAATTTCAGACCAACCCTACCCCACCGCATCAAACAAATTCAAATTGCATTACCAACTCTTTCACAATCCACATCAACAAAAGCACAACACACTTCACGAAAAAACTATTGAGAGCAGTATTGACAACACCGCCTTACCACATCTACACATCACACAACACGCTTCCATAAAGCAATTAGAAGAATTGTTTTCATATTTCATTTCCCACAAGCGATAGGAAAAACAATGGCGACCGACATTCATATTTCTAACATAGGCCCCCTTGCCGAGAAAGTCAATCGTTTTATAAACGCTAGCCCTTTTACAATATTCGGACACTTCTCCAACGCGAACGTCACACTTATGACACAACGACTACTTCATGATCTACCGCACTTGAAAAGGTCAGCGTACAATGAAGATGAAACGTCATTATTTTTTTACGAAGTCGATGATGGCTTTTGGGCGTGGGCACCCCTAATACACGGCGAAGAGTCGGGTGGCTTTATATTCATTGGTTTACCAAAGGGAATCGAGACTTTTGCAGCACTTGCACATACCGCAACCGAGATTATCGACTGGGTTCGCGCAAACTGCGATGAGTTTGATCTGATCGACCGGGGCCGAGTTGAATCCACATTCACAGCTCACCTCGCCTCTCAATGTATCGCCATTCCAGCCTCAACAATGATTCAAAGTCTTTGAGATTAAACACAAGAAAGCGCGCTTTAATAATTGATTCTTAACGTTAAAGCGACGAGCGAAACTATAGCACAAGATTGACTTGGCACTTTAAAGTCAATCAATCTCAACAGGAGTACCAACCTTTCAAAGAGGAGATTTTCCACAATGTGGGTTTGCGAACGCTGCAAAACTAACAACGAAGACGATCGCTACCAGTGTAAAAAGTGTAAGAACTTTAACGGGTACGCGTCTGAGATTCACGTTCGTTGGCTCGACTGGACCTGCACCAGTTGCGGAATTCAGAACGGAGGAGGATTTAGCACCTGCTATAAGTGCGGAAAGAAGAGATAACGGCTCCTCACAACTGAGGGTGTAGGTGAGGTCTGCATCCTTTTATTTCGAGCAGGCCGCAGGCGATGTAGTTAAAGAGGTTTTGAAAGCCTAGTTGCACTTCCCCGTGAGGTTGTGAACGCGGATGTGCACTTGCAAAACGCCGAGGCAGTGTTTTGGTCTGATTGGTCAGCATCTTGTAGTAGACCCGCGTGCGAATGCTCGTCGACACCGTAGTGCAGGTAGCACTAGCCTCCGCCACTCCTGCCATGATTGCTGGAGCGGGTCTCAGTCCGGCTTGCGGCTAGCGCGAGGCCAGCGCCGCGCTCGCGAGCGCGTCAGCCTTAGCCGTCGCGGATACGGCCGGGCTTCTTGATATCGACGTGGACGCGTTGTCTGGGGCTTTTTTGCCGTAGCGTCGCCTGACTTGTGCAAGTGGTGGTGTTTTCGGGTGTTGGGGTCTTGGTTTTTGTTGAAATTCTGCGGTTTGTGGTGTGTGGGTGGGGCACTAAGCGGGTGTTTATGATGGGGGTGTGGCCCCGTTTATTCGTCGTGTGAGAACTGCTTGTGGTGCGGCTGCTGTGCAGATCATGGAAAAGTAGGGACGTAAGAATGTTGTGGTCAAGCATGTCGGCTCTGCTCACAATGAGGTTGAGTTGACTGTGTTGATGCAGGCAGCTCATGATGAACTCCATCTTGGTCAAGCAGCGTTAGAGTTTTGAGCCTAAGCAACGCCATGTCACGAGCGTTTTGCGCGTGGGAGACAAACGCTCCGTCCTGTTGTGGAGTGCATTGGACAAATGCCTACGCGGGTATTGGTTTTGATGTCCTGGGTGATGAAGCGTTTAAGCAGATGGTGTTAGCGCGTTTGATTGAAGCATGCTCGAAGGAAGCCACCATCAATGTCCTTGAGCGTTGAGGAATCGAGCATGTCAGCCGTCGGACGCTGTTTAACTCTCTTAAGCGCTGCGCTCAGCGAGTTTACCGTGACACTCTAGCCCAGGCTTGTTTTACTCACGCTAGCCGTCATGGAAACCTGTCCGTCCCTTGTGCTCTATGACGTGACAACGCTGCATTTCGAGGCTGAGCGTGAGGATGAGGATTGGGAGGCAAATAAAGGATTTCGCCGCGTGGGGTACTCCAAGGAACGTCGGGTTGACCCCCAAATCATTGTTGGCCTACTCGTTGACCGCGCGAAAAACCCTTGAGAGGTGGAAGCCTTTGAAGGTAACAAAGCCGAAACCCACACCCTCATCCCCATCATTCAACGCTTCCAAAACCGCCACAGTCTGCATGATTTCGTGGTGGTAGCAGACGCAGGCATGCTCAGTACAGGAAACCTCAAAGCCCTGGACGAGGCAGGGATATCCTTCATCGTCGCAGCCCGCCAAAGCCGAGCACCCCACGACCTCGAACAGTACTGGGACCAGCATGGGGATTACATGGTTGATGGGCAAATTATTGCCCCCCATCCCCAACCGCAGAACACAACAGCCAAGGCTTGACCAGGACAACAGCAGGCAAAAGGGGCAAGAAGCGTGGAGAGCAATATGGGCTTACTCCAGCAAGCGTGCAGCGCGTGACAATAGAACCCTCAACGCGCAACAACGTCGAGCCATGGACACCATCGAAGGGGCCAAACCCGCGCGCAAGCCTCGCTTCGTGTCCCAGGGGCGTATGGGCATGAGCTTTGATGACAAAGCCTTCGAACGCGCCAAGCGCCTAGCTGGACTCAAAGGCTATGTCACCAATTATCCCCGCACACCTCAGCCACGGTAGGCAGATTATTGCCCACTACCACGAGCTATGGCACGTAGAGCAGTCCTTTTGCATGAGTAAGCACGACCTCAAAGCCCGGCCCATCTTCCACCACACCAAAGACACCATCCAAGCCCACCTCACCACTGTCACCTAAGCTCTAGCCCTCGCCCAACATCTCTACCAGGCAACAGGAATCACAGCCCCACAACTGGTCAAAAAGCTCATCGATCTGCAAGAAACCGACATCCCCTACCCAACAGGCAACAACACACCGCTTACCCCCAAATCGATCCCCAAACCCAAAAACTACCCACCCTCCTGGATCACTAAAACCGCACGAGTCAGGCTAAAGCTGCACGAGTCAGGTGACGATGCTCCGGTCTGTCAGGTCGCAGCAGATTTCGGTCTCTTCGAATCACGCTTGCACTGCTGAATCCGCGCGGCGCAACAGGCCTAAAGCAGCTTTTCGCAGATGAGGGATCGCCCGTCGTGGGTACTGTGGTGGGTTCGGGTGCGATGGTACCAGTCGACCCATGAGGCGGTGGTGGCCTTTTGGTCGTCGCAACCCCTCCAGGCGCGGATCCACACCAGCCGCGCTTGTAGAACGCGTTCAGTGCCTCTGGCCGTCAAGACCACGGCGAGCTACCTCCACGGCAAGATCATCCTCATCAACGGCATCCAGCTCATATCACTGATGCTTGATTACGGTGTCGCCGTGCAGAAGGTGCGCCCCGTTCACGGTGCACGAGATCGACGGGAGCTTCTTCGAAGACTCTCTGGACTGACATCAGACCCCTTTACGCCGAGCCGTGCGCCCAGTTCCGACGATTCCGGCACCCCGGTCAGACACTCGACACCTCTTGACCCGCCGATACCCGTTGTCCGAACAAGGTACGAAGGGGACGGAACAAAGGACGAGGATGCAGACCAGAGCCCTTCGATCCCGAACAAAACCTTTCTCCCGGGCTCGGGCCGATCAGCAGTCTATGAACACGCCTCTCTGCTCAGGCGCGTGATGCGGTAGCGCCAGCTGAGTGGCCCTTCTTCGAAGGTCTCCACTCGGTAGTGGGACTCGGAGTTCTGGAGGTACTCGAAGAGCGCTTGGGGGGCATGAGGGGCGAGAATACGAATGTTCTCTCCAATGGGCAGGATGTCCATCGCATGGAAAACCAGGGCGTGGCGCACGACTTTCGGGAGGGCGTGGATGTCGAGCTCCTCAACGCCGCTTGCTTCTGCAACGCCGCTTCCCTCCGGGTGCCCCTGGGCGGCAGACCTTCCCTGAGCAGCGCTCTGAGTGCGCCTTCCACCGTGGCCATGCCCACCGCAACCACAGCCGCCGCGACTACCCCCGTGCCCGCCGCAACCGCAGCCGTCGTTCGTCTTGAGATTTTCAACCTTGGTTCTCGCATCAACGAGTGTGAAGATCTGGTGAGTCGTCGTGGGCGCTGCCTCGGGCATGGTATCGGCCATCTTGGGCATGGTGTCGGCCATGAAATCTCCTGAAGAACTGTGAATGGGGATACCCCGGTGGGGGTGCTCGTCCAGTGTATTGCGATGAATCGGAGACATGAGACCCGAGAGGCTTTCGCAGATCGGCGGGGCTTCACCTCATTCCTCGTTCGCCCTGCACGAGCGATTGGCTCCGTCTAAGCCTTCGGCACGCTATCTGGCCGCTTCGGCGCCCCGTCTAAGGCTTCGGGACCCCGTCTGAGCCCCTCGCCACCCACAAGTCTGCGCCTCTTGCCCCTGGCTATGAGCCTTCGTCGGTCTTCAGTCTTCGACGAGGGCGAACTCGGCCTCGACCTCGACGGAAACATTCAAAGGCAGAGCGGCAACGCCGACCGCGCTGCGCGCGTGGGCGGAGCCGAATACCTCGCCGAAGAGTTCAGAGGCGCCATTGATGACACTCGCTTGAGCGTAGAAGTCGGGGCGCGACGCCACGAAGCCAACGACCTTCACGACACCTGCGAGGCGGTCGACGCCTCCGGCGAGCGCAGCGGCGGCGGCCAGGGCGTTCAAAGCGCAGACGCGCGCGGCATCTTTCGCATCTTCTGGGTCGGCCCCGTCCTCGCCGACAGCACCGATGCAGACTGGCTCGCCCTCGACGACGGGGATCTGGCCGGAGGTTCGGATGACCCCCCGGTCGAGAACAGCGGGCACATAGGCGGCGACTGGGGTAGCGACTGGGGGCAGTTCGAGGCCGAGTTCGGCGAGCTTTTCGGAGGGGAGAGTCATGATGCGCCTTTCATGTCGTGCTCGAAGGGGGTGATGATCTCCAAGCCTTGTGCTGTTGCGCAATCCTTGACGTCGCGCTTTGCAAGACTATATCTGCGACTCATGCCCCATCTGCCTGTCGCCCTCGGCTTTGGTGACACCGATGGGGAAGAGGCCGAGGCGGGCTCATGCCCATCTTCCTGTCGCCCGCGATCTCCAATTCCCTTCGACAGTGCTACCCACCCCACCCACGTCGTCGCCTCGTCGCACTAAGACGGACCAACATGAAGAATCGCAGCTGAGGATCTGCTTGCGATTGCTCAAGCGGCGAAGTACCTAGACAGGGTCCTCGTCCACCGGTTCCTCGGAAGCGAGGGGTCGAGGACGGCCATTGCAGTCGCGTATTTCGAGATGCGCGCCGGGCGGTGTCCCCTCTCCCAGAGGAGATGGTCGAGCGCGGAGGGCGTGGAGCCCGACTTTGTCTCAATGATGACGAAGTCGGACGCTTCAAGATTCGCGCCCTCCTCATCCCTGGCCCCGACATGACGCAGGCTCGTCCACTTCAGCTCGGAGTCGATGGTCGCCCGCCCATCCCCGTGGGGCATGAGGAGAGTCGCACGCGTATAGGAGCCACGTAAGACCGGACGAAGCGAGCCCGGGGTCGGTGCCTCACAAGCAGCGCTTGTGAGAGTCTTTCTGATCCAGGCCTCGCCCTCGGCGGTGATCCTTCCCGCGCGGGCGTCCTCGACGCTGCAGGGGATGCGGGTCTTGACGGTCGTGTTGCGCGCTCCTCGGATCTTCACTTCAAGGAAGGCGATGCCTGAGTCGAGGTAGGCGCGGGTGCGGATCTTGTAGCGGCGCCTGCGGGGCCTGGCCGTATCGAGGAAGGAGCGCAGTCCCGGCGTGTCGAAGTAGGTCGATGCGTAGGCCTGGGAGCGGACCCCTGCGATGCTGAGGACCTTCGTGTCCGTGTCGAGGCCGGACATGATGTCGGGGATATGCGAGCGGGTGACGATGTATTTGCGGTCGACTCGCGTCAACATCTCCGCCTGTTCGTTGAGTTCAGCGAGTCCGATCGTGTCGAGGTCGGCGGGGATGAGCGCATCGGCACTGCGCTGAATGATGCGCTGGTGTTGGAGGAGGTGGGGCGTCATCGCAGGTCCTTCCGGTTCCAGTGTCATGCTCGGTGCACTATCGGTCAGGGTTTCGGCGCGGCAGAAACGAGGGCGTGGGCGCTTGCCTGATGGGCAGCGCTGTGCTCAACGCGAGGTCCTGCCTGTTCGTCGAGCTGGCGCTGCCTGGCCGCAGTTCGCTCGGCGCGCGTGTAGTCGCGGAATCGGACATCGACGAGGGTGAGGTCGTTGACGAAGTCGACGCGGATGACGCGAGTGCCGATGACTGTGGCGCCGAGGCGCTCGGCGAGGGCGGCCCGCAGTGCAGCCTCTTCAGTGATGGCGCGGTCGAGTTGCACAGTCTGGTTCGAGTAGCGCCCGAAGAGGAGACGAGAGTCCCCGAATGCGAGAGCCACGAGGATGAGGGCGACAAGTCCGACGACGAGGGGCGTCGGCGTACTCGTCATTCCCATGAGCAAGCCGATGGACAGGGAGGCGAAGTAGTAGGCGATCTCGTGCTGGGTGATCTCGTCGGAGCGCAGGCGGATGATCGAGAGGACGCCGAAGAGGCCGAGGCCGAGGCCTGCGGACACTGCGGAGTTTGCGAGGACCGTTGCGACGGCGAGGACGCCGACGTTGACGCCGAGGAACGCGGCGACGAGGTCTGCCCTCCGGTGTCTGGGGAAGTAGAGGCCGAAGACGAGGACGAGCATAGCGACGAGGTCGATGCCGATCGTGATGAGCGCGGTCATGGTATTCTCCTTTTCTTGATCTCTTGGTGTTATTGCACTCCCTCTCCTTAAATTTGTGCTGTGGAGGAGATGAGAGGCTTCTAAGGTTTGAGGTGTTCTCAAAACTCAAGGCGTTGCAGGGCGAGACCGGCTCCCGATTCGCCTTACCGGACAAGCAGATGTGGGGACAATGGGGACATGAGGCACATCATCTGGGACATGGGCGGCACTCTCGTCAACACTTATCCCGAGGTCGACCGTTGCCTGTGCGAAGCGACCTTCGGCAACTGTGATCCTGAGAATCTGCGTGTGGTCACCTTGGCGACGCGGCGATCCATCGCCCACGCCATGGACACTCTCGTGGGCCAGTACGGCGCCAAACGGGGTGCACTGGAAAGCGCTTACGAGGCCCTCAAGGAGCGCTGGCGCCACCAGCCCGCCCCCGTTATGGAAGGGGCGCTTGAGGTGATGGAGCGGGTCACTGAGGTCGGTGGTTTGAACCTCGTGGCGACCCACCGTGACCGCACCAGCGCTCAGCATTTGCTGCGTGCCCTGAACCTGCACGTGGATGACATGGTCTGTGCCCCTGATGGGATTGAGCGCAAGCCGAGTCCGGCGATGAACCTGCTCCTGGCGAAGAAGCATGGACTCGACCCCGGTGAGGTCTTGTGCGTCGGAGACCGCCCGATCGACATCGCCGCCGCGCGCGATGCCCATATGCCCGCGGCCCTGCTCGTGCGCCCCGGGACTTCCGTCACGCTGCCCGATGATGCGCCGGGTGCTCTCGTCGTGGCGAGCCTGACGGATTTACTGTCCCTTTTCACCCCCGCTTCGAACTGAGGCTTTTCAGCCGCGAGGCCCTGGCATCTGCCCTCCTCCCATCTGCCCTGCGCCAGGCTCACCGGCCGTCACCGAGGTCGAGACCCCGTCAATACTGAGCGTGTATTGCGCGCCCACCGTCATCTCGGCGCTTGAGAAGACCAGGGAAGTGAAAGCCTTCGGAGAGGTGTAGCTCGCCAGGACGACGCCCTGGGCATCGCTGATCGTGATTGTGGACCCTGCAGAGCCTGAAACTGTGGAGGAGATCCACCCTTGACCTTGCGTTGAGGAAGGCGCCTGGGCCATATCCGAAGAGCCGATGGCGAGCAGGGTTCCTCCGCTGAGCGTCATTGTCCCGTTGTAGTCGAGCGCCCCATTCGCCCCGTTTTCGGGACCGTAGATCGTGATGGTGCCTCCGCTGATGGTGATGGAGCCATTGGAGTCGATACCATCTCCCCCGGCGTTGACGGTGAGGGTCCCTCCGGTGATGTTGAGCTGTTCGCCGGTGTCTTCAAATTCGCCTCCCCCTCCAGCGCCGAGAGCGCCCTGACCTGTGGCGTCCGCTCCCGTCTCCCCAGGATTGGGAGGAGTCGCTGCCCCGAAACCCCCGTTAGGGGCGCCCTCAGGCAAGGTGGCACCCTCCGGAGAAGTTGTGCCCTCAGGTGGGATGGCACCCTCCGGAGGGGTGGCACCTTCAGGAGCTGTGCCCTGGCCGGGTTTCCCGGCGCGTGGGTCCTTCGTCGGTGTTTGAGCGTTCTCAGTCGAAGATGAGCTCTCCTGCACAGCTGCCACTCCTTCTTCAACGCTTGTCGACCCCGAGGCGTTCACCCCGTCGTCGGTGGCGACCAGATCAACGGTGCCACCGGAAATCGTGATCAGACCGGCTTCGAGACCTTCATTCGATTGGGAAACGGCAAGATCAGCACCGTCGAGGACTGCGGCCACTTCCGCGTGGGCACCATCATCGCCGCTGGCCACTGTGATTGTCCCCGAGCTCAGGCGCAGAGCCCCATTCGAGTGGAGTCCGTCATCTGCGGAGTCGATGTTGAGGCTCGCGTCCTCGCTGATGAGATAGACCCCGGCTTTCACGCCCTTCGTCGAAGTAGTGGCGTTTGCGCCCGAGGAGGTGCCGCCTCCGGCCTTCACATCGATGCTCCCGCCCGTCAAGATGACGTCGGTGTGGGCGTCAATGCCGTCACCACCGGAGGTGATGGAGACTTCTCCTCCCTGGATCGTGATGTATCCGGAGTCCGGCTCCGTGTCCTGATCGGCTTTGAGCCCATCACCACCGGCTTCGACGCTGATCGTGCCGCCCGCAATGGTGAGGGAGTCCTTTCCGCGCAGGCCATCGTCTACGGCTGTGAGCATGAGTGTTCCCGAGAGGATGTACAGGTCGTCTGTGGAGGTGATCGCATCGTTCCCCCTCCCGGTGACCTTCAATGTCCCCTCCCCTGTGATTGTGAGGTCGCAGTCCGCGTAGATCGCAGCATTCGCCTCCGCCGAATCTTCATAGGAGGAGGCGTCTGACACGGTGGAGTTTCCTTCCAAGGAAATCACCACGTTGTCCGCGCTGTGCGCCCAAATGGCTGCGCCGGACTCGTTCTCAATCGAAGCATTGTCGACAATGAGGATGACATCGGCATCCTTCGGGGCGTCGACGATGACCTGTCCTTTAAGTTGGCCGCTGAGCCGATAGACCCCCGCCTGGGTGATCATCACCGTCGAGTCCTTGATGCTCACTCCCTCGGCGTCGCTGGTGGCAGTCGATGTGTGCAAGGTGATCGTCTGAGCCTGGGCCTCGTCCCACTCGTCATCGCCGACATGGGATGCGGCGGCGTTTTCGGCGAGGGCCCGCGCCGCGCTGGGTGGCGCTGCGGTGTGAGATGCGGGTGTGCCTTCGCTCGCGGATTGACTGGCGCCAAGAGTGTTGTCGAGGCTGTCCAGCGCATTCGTGGCTGAGCATCCGGCGAGCGCGATGGAGGCGAGGAAGGCGATGGACCCGAGCTTCAGTGGCTTTGCGCTCGCTCGTTTTCTCAATGGATGTCTCATATTCACACGTCCTTCACGTGAGTCGGAATCGGTGCGCGGCCTTCACCTCCGTGGGTGTTGGGGGTTCATCGAGGACCGTTCATCATGTGCCCGTCTGTTTCGCAGGCTCTGGTCGCCTGCGCTTCGGGGTGGAGAATCCGCTCAAACTGTGGTTCGCGCGAACGTCGATATGGCATCTATTGGGCCACGTTCTCCTGCGCTCGTCCTGAACTCTTCCTGGGCGCGCTCTGCGGGTATCGCAAAAGTCTGATGGGACCTGACTGGGAGTTTCCTTTACGACAGTGCAGTGGTGTGTTTTATCACCCGAGGCTCTTCACCGTTTCACACTGTGGTCACCGCGATGCCCAAGTTTTCAAGGGAAAAGCGCAAATCTTTGCAAATGGGACCGAGTTTCCTCCCCTGGGCATAGCGTCAAGAGCATGGTCGAAGTGAGAATCCACGGTCGAGGAGGACAGGGCGTCGTCACCGCGTCCGACCTGCTCGCAATGGCAGCATTCACCGATGGGCACCACGCGCAAGCGTTCCCCTCCTTCGGTTCAGAGCGCACCGGCGCGCCAGTGGTGGCCTTCTGCAGGATCGCCGAGACGGAGATTCGCACGCGCGAACCCGTCCTCGAACCCGATGTCGTCGTCGTCCAGGACCCGACTCTCCTGAGCGTGATGGACGTGTTCGCCGGTCTCAAATCCGAAGGCTACGCGCTGCTCAACTCCACGAAGAGCTTCGAGGAGCTGGGTCTATCCGAACTGGTGAATCGACTGCCGAAGGGCCATGCGATCACCCTTCCCGCATTCGACCTCGCCCGCGAGCATGTAGGCCGCCCCGTCCCCAACGCCGTCATGCTCGGCGGGATCGCAGCCCTCACAGGACTCATCCGCCTGCAGTCGGTGACCGACGCGATCCGCCACCGCTTCCCCGGAAAGGTCGGTGACGCGAACGTGTCCGCCGCGACCGCCGCATACGACCTCGTCGCCGCCGAACGCGGCCGCGCGGACTCGAAGGAGAACGCCGATGCGTGAACAGATCGAAGGATCCCAGGCGATCGCGAAGACCATCGCCGCATGTCGGCCCGAGGTCGTGGCCGCCTACCCGATCAGCCCTCAGACGCACATCGTTGAAGCACTCTCCGCCCTCGTGAAAAAGGGCGAGATCGAGGGCTGCGAATACCTCAACGTCGAATCCGAGTTCGGCGCGATGTCGGCGTGCATCGGCGCTTCAGCGGTCGGAGCGCGCACCTACACGGCGACGGCCTCACAGGGCCTCCTCTTCATGGTCGAGGCCGTGTACAACGCCTCGGGCCTCGGCCTCCCGATCGTCATGACGGTCGCGAACCGGGCGATCGGCGCACCCATCAACATCTGGAACGACCATACGGATGCAATGAGCCAACGCGACTCCGGGTGGCTCCAACTCTACGCGGAAACGAACCAGGAGGCCGCCGACCTGCACGTCCAAGCCTTCCGCATCGCCGAGGAGCTTTCCCTGCCTGTGATGGTCTGCATGGACGGCTTCATCCTCACTCACGCGATGGAGATCGTGGACGTGCCCGAGGCCGAGGACGTCGCCCGCTTCCTCCCGCCCTACGAGCCCCGCCAGGTCCTCGACCCGGCGAATCCCGTGTCGATCGGCGCAATGGTCGGCCCAGAGGCCTACACGGAGGTCCGCTATCTCGCGCACCACCGTCAGATGCAGGCCCTCGAGCTCATCCCGAAGATCCAAAAGGAGTTCGCCAAAGTGTTCGGCCGAGACTCCGGCGGCCTCGTCCGCCCCTACAGGATCGAGGACGCCGACACGATCATCGTGTCGATGGGCTCCGTCCTCGGAACCATCAAGGATGTCGTCGATGAGCGCCGCGAGCGCGGGGAGAAGATCGGGGTCCTGGGAATCACGAGCTTCCGCCCATTCCCCACCGAAGCCGTGCGCGACGCTTTGAAGGACTGCAGGCGCTTCATCAATATTGAAAAGGCCTTCTCCGTCGGCATCGGCGGCATCGTCTCCTCTTACTGCCGCGGCGCCGTGCGAGGCATGGGGATTGAGAACTTCGAGGTCTTCGCGGGCCTTGGTGGGCGTCCGATCACGAAGGCCTCCCTGCACGGCCTCCTCGACGCCTCCGCAAAGAACACTCTCGAAGCGCAGACCTTCCTCGACCTCGACCGGGAACTCGTTGACGCCGAACTCGCCCGCGAGGCTGCCTCCCGTCTGTCTGGCCCGCTCGCGGAGAACATCGTCCGTGACTCCTATGCGCGCTCCGATGCGGCGCTTGCTAACGAAACCGGGAACTGAAAGGAGAAGGATCATGTCCGTCCACCTCGGGATCCCCGAAGTTCAAGAGACCGCGATCCCCGCGCGCGAGCACGTGAAGTTCTACCAGGTCGGCTCTTATGCGGTCGGCAACAGGCTCGCCGAAGAGGACTATCGTTCACTCCAGTCCGACCCGAACCGCTGGAACACCCTCACCTCTGGCCACCGCGCCTGTCAGGGCTGCGGTGAGGCCCTCGGCGCACGCTACGCCCTCGACTCGGCGGCCGCCGCAAGCGGAGGCGACATTGTCGCGGTGAATGCGACGGGCTGTCTCGAAGTCTTCTCCACGCCTTACCCGGAGTCCGCGTGGACGGTTCCCTGGCTGCATTCTCTGTTCGGCAACGCCCCCGCAGTCGCCGCCGGGGCCGCCGCGGGGCTGGCGGCCAAGGGGAAGGCGACTCGGGTCGTCGCCCAGGGCGGTGACGGCGGAACCGTTGACATCGGCATGGGTTGCCTGTCGGGCATGTTCGAACGCAATGACGATGTCTTGTACATCTGCTACGACAATCAGGCGTACATGAACACGGGCGTACAGCGTTCGGGCGCCACTCCCCCAACGGCTCGTACCGCGACGACCCAACCGGTCGGCCCGAATCCGGGCAATCGTTTCGGCCAGGGCAAGGACATGGCTCGGATCGCAATGGCCCACGAGATCCCCTATGTCGCGACTGCGACCGTCGCCGATCTTCGCGACCTTGAGCACAAGGTGAAGAAGGCGATGAGCTACCACGGGGCACGCTACATCCACGTCCTCGTCCCCTGTCCGCTGGGGTGGGGCGCGGCATCGAGTATCACCGTCAAGCTCGCCCGGCTTGCGACGCAGACCGGCCTCTTCCCCGTGTTCGAGGCCGAGGGCGGGGAGATCACCTCTGTGACGAAGATTCGCCGCCCGGCTCCCGTCGAGGAGTATCTGCGTCCGCAGAGGCGCTTCGCGCACTTGTTCAAGGGCGGGGGCAACGCTGAGACTCTTGCGCGCCTCCAGGCGATCGCGGATCGCAATATTCGCCGCTACGGCCTCATTGATGAGGAGAACCTCGACGAGGATGTGCGCGCCCGCGTGCTTTCTGCGCCCGAGGATCCGGAGGGGCGCTACGAGCACATCCTTCACGCCGCCTCGCAGACGAAGCAGGGACGTGCCGAAGCTGCTGCCTTCGCTGAGGCCTTTGAAAGTGGAGGGCCGGCGACGCAGATCCGCAGGCCCGACACAGTGATGAGGGCGTCGCTGCGCACGAACGCCCCGGAGCAGGAGTAACGCCATGACGATGGAGAAACAGCCTTTCGCGATCACCCTCAACGTCGGGTCCTCGCTCGCGAACGAAACGGGTTCGTGGCGCACGGAGCGTCCCGTCTACGTGAACCTCCTGCCCCCGTGCAATAAGGCCTGCCCCGCCGGGGAGAACATTCAACAATGGCTCTACCACGCCGAGGAGGGTGACTACCAGTCCGCTTGGCGCGAGATCATGGTGAACAATCCGATGCCTGCGACGATGGGCCGGGTCTGTTACCACCCGTGCCAGAGCGCATGTAATCGCGTGCAGGTCGACGAGGCCGTGGGGATCAATGCGATTGAGCGTTTCCTCGGGGACAAGGCGATCGAGCAGGGCTGGCGCGTCCCGGTGTTGGCTGCGGATTCGGGAAAGTCCGTCCTCATTGTGGGGGCCGGGCCTTCTGGCTTGTCAGCCGCATACCATCTGCGCCTTGCGGGGCATCGCGTCCACATTAAGGAGGCGGGACCGATGGCGGGCGGCATGATGCGTTTCGGCATCCCCTCGTATCGTCTGCCGCGTGGAATCCTCGATGCTGAGATCCGCAGGATTGAGGAGATGGGTGTTTCCATCGAATACAACGCGAAGGTCGAAAATGTCGAGGACGAGCTCGGCAAATGGGACGCGATCTTCCTTGCGGTCGGCGCGCATATTGGTCGTCGCACTGATATTCCCGCAGGCGAGTCGGCGAAGATCGTGGATGCCGTCTCCCTGCTCCAGGGCGTTGAGACGGGTGAGCGCCCGATGCTCGGCCGAAGGGTCGTTGTCTACGGCGGCGGCAACACCGCGATTGATGTGGCTCGAACGGCGAAACGCCTCGGCGCTTTAGAGGCGATCATCGTCTACCGGCGCACCCGGGACCGTATGCCCGCCCACGATTCTGAGGTTTCTGAAGCCGAGGAAGAGGGCATCATGATGCGCTGGCTGTCCACGGTCAAGCACGTGGACGGGGGGACTTTGACCATTGAGAAGATGGAACTCGACGATTCAGGTTTCCCCCAGCCGACCGGCGAGTTCGAGGAGCTTGGCGCCGACTCCCTCATCATGGCGCTCGGACAGGAGGCGGATCTGTCCTTGATCGAGAATGCCTCCGACATTGAGATCGAGGACGGGGTAGTGAAGGTCAGTGACCAGATGATGACCGGTATTGAGGGTGTTTTCGCCGGCGGCGACATGGTGCCCTCGGAGCGCACGGTCACGGTCGCAATCGGTCATGGGAAGAAGGCTTCGCGTTATATTGACGCCTACTTGCACGGTACGACCTATACCCCGGCCCCGAAGCATGCTGATGCGGAGTTCTCCCGCATGACGCCGTGGTATTACGCGGATGCTCCACGTCAGGTGCGTGCAAAGCTCGAGGGTGCGAGGCGCGCGTCGACTTTTGACGAGGTCGTTCAGGGGCTTGACGAAGAGTCGGCATTGTTCGAAGCGCGCCGCTGCATGTCCTGCGGCAATTGTTTCGGCTGTGATAACTGCTTCGGCGTGTGTCCGGATAATGCGATCGTGAAGATCACTCCTGGCGAGTACGAGTTCAAGTACGACTACTGCAAGGGTTGCGGTTTGTGCGCCGAGGAGTGCCCCTGCGGTGCGATTTCGATGGTGCCCGAGCAGGTGTAACGGCGGAACGACTCTCGGGGTGTGGCTGGGCGGCGTGGAGCCGCTCCGCCACGCTCCGCGCCAGTCTTAAGAACCGTAGTCAATCAGCGTTGTTGTCGTAGTGCCACTCGGTGATCAGATTAGCGAACTTCGGTAGCCCGGCCTTCGACAAACGATGAACCATGTCCCTCCAATTGAGACCTCTCACATCGCTCATCTCGTCGATGATCGTGACAATTCTCTGTGGATACCACGGCTTGAGATCCCACAGGTCGAGCATGAATTCATCGGGACCCTGGGCAAATAATTCGGCCTGCTCCAGTGCATCCTGCGGAAAGTCTTTTAAATTGAATGTGACAATCACATCGGCATTTCCCGCAATCGCAGCGGCACATACGTGCTCGTCATTACTGTCAGGCAGTTCGGGGCATCGTTCTCGAAACACCTTCCAATCGGAGACCGTTGCCTGTGGGAAGGCTCTTATCATGTCCTGAATCCGCTCATCGATGTTATTCCGAGGAATCGATGGATTGAGCTGTACCAGCGTCCGCGAGACCTCTTCGATGATGCGGTCTGACCACAGTAGATCGTAGAAGCCCTGCTCGGCGCAGCGCAGGAAGACATCCGCAACAGTGATGGGAACCAGCACATTCGCATCAAGAAGGGCTCGGAAACTCACTCTGTACTCATCCCCGATCTCACGACTCTCACCGCTTCGGCGACTTCTTCGGGGGTCGGATCATCAAATTGATGTTCTCGAGCCGACTCCGAGAACCTCATGATGGCCGCTCGCCGCTCTGCGGCCCGCTTTGCTCGATACCGCTCAAGGTCTTCGAGCATCACGTATCGATGCCGATTCGGCTTATCGAAGGGGATCTTTCCTTCCTCAAGGAGTTTCACAAGAGTCGGACGAGACACGCCGAGGATCTCCGCAGCCTCCCCGGTCGTCAAACGCATGGCGGTCGGAGTCAGCACGATTGCCCGTCCAGCCTGCATGGCTTCAACGACATCGCGAAGCACACTGAACACCTCTTCCGGCAGAGGGATCGCATGCCCTTGCTGGTCGACAAGCCTTGGCTGAGCCGCGAGCAACTGATCGATCTCATGAAGCTCGCGGCGATCTTCAGGGGGCAAAACCGTACGCGAACCTCGCGAACATACCCCAATACCGTCTCTTTCCATCGTTATGCTCGCCATGGACCCAGTCTATGTCAGAAACGAAAGAAACGATAGAGATGATTGAAGTGTCGATCATCAAACAGGCTTTTCGCAGATGGGGTGTGGGTGAGGTCTGAACCCTCTCGTTTCGAGCAGGCTTGGAGTGGTCGAAGTAGGCCAGGATGTCTTGGACTCGGCGAGTGAAGCTGCTTCTCATGCGAGCCAGTGCGATGTGAGTTTTAACAGGTCGGGCCTGGTGATTGTCTTGATGAGCTGGTGTAGGGGTATTTGTTGCGCACGGGTGTCAAGTCCACGATCACCGTTGCGTACCTGTCTCCACCCCGCTGACGCCACACGTGTTCATCGACCCCAATGACGCACACTCCCTCAAAGTGAGAAGAATCCGGGAGGAGGGATTATTCCCCAGAGGCCCACGCCGCGTCGTTGGCGGAATACCAGGCCACCCTCCAGATGAGCGACTCCCTGAGACATCAAAGCTGCATGAGCGTCAGTCATGAAAGCCTCCTTGAACCGGACATGAACGTGACAACCCCACATCCAGCCCACAAGACCTTCACCTCCACAGCCTCCCAGGGAAGTCCAGCTAGTGCCCTGAATCAATCCTCGTGGCAATATCATCCCCGGGGTACCACATGAAGGTCTTACCGCTCTTGACCACGTGGAGATAACCCCGTTCATGCAGATCCTGCAGGTCAGTGCGAGCGGTTTGGTTCGAGACACCGTGAGTGCGTTGATGCTCGGCGACCGTCGTGATCGCGCCTGGGTCGCGGACAAAAGCCTCGAGGAGCGCGATCTGGCGGTGATTGAGCCCGAGTGTGCGGAGCTTGCTGCCGAACTGTTTCAGTTCTCTCGTCTTGCGAGCGAGGTAGCCGTCAAGATCGATGATCGCCCGTTCAACGATTTTCGCCTGTTCAAGAAGGAAATGGGTGAGATCACCCTCGTCCTGTTCGGTGTAAAGGAAGCTGCGCGCGTAGCGCGCGGGCGCCTTGAGAAGTAAGCGCGAAATGGAAAGATACTCCGTGAGGAAGAAACCCTGGTTGAGCATTGACCAATAGAAGACTGCGCGAGCGGTTCGCCCGTTCCCGTCTGCGAAATAGTGGTCGTGTCCCATCATGAAGTGAAGGGTGATGGAGCGTACGAGGGGAGGGACATACGGACCGTCCTCGTTATTCGACGAGGTATTGGCGAAAGCACACAGCTCCTCCAAGCGTTTCGGTAGTTCCGCTGCGGGGGGCGGTATATGGAGGATCTGTTCATCGCTGGCGTCACCGACGATCCGAACGCGGCTGTCACCGGGACGTTGAATTCTTCCGGCCTCGGCGGGGTCATCGATAGTCCCATCTGTCACGCGACGGTGAATCTCGCAGACGAGTTCGGGAGTCAGGGATTCATTGCGTAACTCGGTGATTCGCTTCATTGCGAGGAAGTTGTTGACGATCATGCGTTCAGAGCGATCCCTCGGCTTTCGGTTCTCCCTCAACATCTTCTTTGCATCGATTCGCGAGGTTGCGGCTCCTTCAAGCTGGGAAGACGTCATTGATTCCTCAATGAGTGAGCGAACGAGGTAGCGATTGCGGGTAGCCGTATTCACAACGGGTTCCGGAAGCTCGATTTGCCCGCGAGCGCGCGCGGAGATCTCGTCGACGAGCCGAAGAAGCGGGTCGGGAAGATTGAATGTGAGTGCCTGACCATTTGTGAGCCTCAGGGGAAGAGGCCGCGCTGTCGCAGCGCGGGCTGAACGAACAGCAACCCACCACTCCTCACGCGTAAATCCCTCAGGGGGTTCATGTCGGAAGAACCACTCCCACGGGTGGTACAAGGGATCTTCAGCCAATGTTCTGGATGTGATGACGTCGACGAGATGTCGCGTGTCAGTGTTTCCTCCAATGAGGATGCGTCTCATATCCGCCAGTGGTGCCGGTGGTGGAATGGGGAGCTTCATTGCCTCCACCTCCTAAAATCTCCTAATTATTCCCACATTAGGAGATAGCAGGAGGTGGCGTCTAGGAGTTCCGATAGTGCAGTGTTGACCCACACCAACCCTCAACCACAGGTTCACAGATGATGAAGTCGCAGTCCCCGAGACTTCGGTGTTCCCTTTCACGTGTCATCGGACGATGATGGGCTTATGACATCAAGTCCCCCGAGAAGCACTGCGATTCCTTCTGATGACGAGCTCAACGCCCTCGTTGAGGCGACGCCCGCTTCAGGGCCGCATCGCTCCATTGCTCTCCTCGCAACGGTCGCGACCTTCGGCTCGCTCCTCTTCGGCTATGACACCGGAGTCATCGCAGGCGCACTGCCGTACATGTACATGCCGCCCGCCGCTGGCGGCCTCGGGCTCAACGAGTTCGACGAGGGCCTGGTTGGCGCAACTCTCGCCCTCGGCGCCGCGCTCGGCGCGATCCTCGGTGGGAGAATCTCCGACTCGAGGGGCAGGCGCTTCAACATCCTCCTCCTCGCCGGAGTGTTCACCATCGCAACTCTGGGCTGTACTCTCTCCCCGAATATCCCAGTCCTCCTGTTCTTCCGTTTCATCCTCGGCTGGGCCGTCGGCGGGGCGTCCGCGACCGTGCCGATCTACCTGTCAGAATCCGCGCCAACACGAGTCCGAGGTCAACTCGTCGCCCTCGATCAGTTCATGATCGTCTTCGGCCAGCTGCTCGCCTACTCAATGAATGCAATGCTCGCCCGCGGCCACGGCGGCCCTCACGTCACCGTTGACCCGGCAATCGCACAATCCTCGCAGCTGAGCTGGGATCAGGCCTCGACCATGGCCGATATCGTCATTCTCAGTGGAAACGGCGCTGCGTGGAGGTGGATGCTCGTCCTCGCGACGATCCCCGCGATTCTCTTGTGGATCGGGATGCGCCTTATGCCCGAGTCGGGACGCTGGTACGCTGCGAACCTCCACTATGTCGAGGCGATCGGCTCTCTCAAACAGATCCGCGATCCCGAGCGCGACGACATCGCAGATGAGATCCGTGAGATTGTCGATCTGCACGAGCGCGCCAAGAGCGAAGGCACCTGGTCCTTTTCGAGGACGATGCGAGTGCGTTGGACGAGGCGCCTCACTTTCATCGGCATTGGCCTCGCCTGCTTCGACCAGTTGACCGGCATCAACACGGCGATGTACTACCTGCCGAAGATTCTGCGGGCGGCGGGCTTTTCCACAACCGATTCGATCTCCCTGAACGTCATTACGGGCGCGGTTGCGACTCTTGGCGCGGCCTTCGGCTTGTGGCTCGTCGGCAGACTCAAGCGCCGCCATGTGGGTATCTACCAAGAATCAGGCGTCACCTTCTTCCTATTTGCTCTCGCCCTCGTGTTCGCCTTCGGGATCACGCCTTATACGCTGCCCGATGGGTCGATTTCCGCGGATGTGCCCTCCGCCTTGCCGTGGCTCGTCCTCGTCCTCGTTTCACTTTTCGTGTTCGCGAAACAGTCGGGCACGGTGAACTGGGTTCTCGTGTCGGAGATCTTCCCTTCGCGCATCCGCGGTGTCGCACAGGGTTTTGCAGTCGGGTGCGGCTGGCTGATGAACGCGCTCGTGTCCTATGTCTTCCCCGTGATGATCACCCACCTGGGCGCAGCGTGGACCTACGCGACCTTCGGTGCGATCAATGTGGTGGCGCTGTGCTTCTACCTGTTCATCGTGCCTGAAACTAAGGGCACCTCCCTTGAACGCCTCGAAGAGGACTTCGCCGCGCGCTACGGGCGCTGACTCACCCAGGGACTACGAGGAAGCGAAGAGGAGGAGGCGGATGAAAGGACGAGAGCTACGAGGCGGGCGAGGAAGACCAGGAGGGGACGACGACGGCATCCGTACTAATCAGTCAGTGGGAAAGGGACGAGGGAAGGAGACGGGGACGACACACTCATCGGGCACAAGTCGGGTGGAGCGACCCCCACGCCCACCAGGCACAGGTTCATCAGGCACGGGTCAGGTGAATAATCCCCATACTCATCAGGTACGCGTTCATCGGACGCGAGTTCATCAGGCACAAGTCGGCCCCCGGGGGCGCAGCAGTTGGGCCAAGTCCCGACATCATCTTTTTCGAGTTGACAGTCGGGCACGGGGCGCAGAGTAGGCAGACCACAGGTGACTACACTTGGATCTGTTTCACGAAGCAGCCACCCCAGGGTGGTCCAGGTACAGACTGGCCCCGGGTGACCTCCCCGCCCCAGGTGACTCCGGGTGTTCCTGGCCTCAGCACCGGCCACACCTGGTCACCTCAGTGTTCTCGACGAAGGAGTCGACATGGACATCATCATCGGAAACGAAAGCGTGCGCGCAAGCATTCAGCCTCTCGGCGCGATGACGACCCTCGTCTTCAACCCCGGGACCCCGCGCCAGTTCTCGCCCTCGTACACGGCGAAATGGGAGGGCTTCCCCGAGCTTGCGCTGCTTGACAGCTTGCGGGGTGATTTCCTGTGCGCCCCCTTCGGTGCGGCCCCCGCCTCGGCCGAGGACCTGCCAGAGGCGTGGCGTCAGGGTTTTGCGGGCCCGAGCGAATGGGTGCACGGCCCCTCCGCAAACTTGGAGTGGAGCGCAAGCGAAGTCGGTGAAGACCATGCGAGGCTCTTCCTCGAATATGCTCCCGATTTTCCGATCGAGAAGGTGGAGCGCCGCGTCACCTGCCTCGAAGGCGGGGTCGAGTTCCTCGATTCGATCCTCGTTCGTTCCGACTGTTGCCTGCCGCTCGGCCTCCATCCGATCTTTTCGCTTCCCGAGGCCGAGGGCGGTGCGCGCATTGAGCTGCCCGAATGCGATTCCTTGTGGAGCTTCCCCGCCGATTCGGGCACCTCAGTACTGGACAGGGGCGCGGTGTTCCACGATGCGACCAAGGCACCTCGAGCTGATGGTGGCACGCTGGATCTCACGCGCCTTCCCCTCAAAGACGAGGTCGACGAGATCGTTCTTTTGGCCGCCCCGAAGGAGGGGCGCGTCGCACTGTTCAATGAGGCCGAGGGATATTGTGTCGCCCTTGAGTGGGATACCGAGGTGCTCGACCACGCGATGCTGTGGATTTCGAACTACGGTCGCAAAGGCGCCCCGTGGTGTGGGAGGAACCTATGCCTGGGCATTGAGGCGATCACATCCGCTTTCGATTTCGGAACAGGCGTATCAGGAGCTCCCAATCCTCTCAGTGATGCCGGTTTCCGCACCGCCGTTGAGCTGCATGCGGGCCAGATCTACGAGATCCGACACCGCATCACCGGTGAGGCGCTCTAAGAGAAGGTGACCCGAGAGAAGGCGATCCGAGGGAGGGCGCTCTGAGAGGAGCCGAGGGCGAGTCGGATGACTGCGGGGCCGTCTTCCTCCTGATGCGAGTTCGGAGCGGACATTGAAGGGGAACACGTTTCCTTAGGATGATTCGCACGAGAAGCGAAAAGGCCCAGCATGATGAAGAGGGCAATGCGAAGAAAGCAGATCGGAAGAGTCCCTGGAGGGTCAGGCGTGCCCGGGTCGGCCACTTGAGATGCGGCAGAGGAGGCCGTTGAAGACTCAGCTTTCAGGTCTTTCCTTCAGTCTTCCTGAGTTTTGGGCGAGCTTCCCACTCAACATGCCAATGAACTCACCAATGTGGGAAGTAGTTGGCATGTTGGATGAAGAGCTTCGCGAGCGCATCGATCGTTTCCGTCTTCTCGGTTTCGACACCAGTTCAGAACAAGTGAAGCCAGGGATCGGCAAAGCCGTGCGTGAAACCTTGAGCGCCTTCTCTCACTCTGACGGTGGAACCCTCATCATCGGTGTGTCGGAAACCCAGGGGTTCACACCCGTCGAGGGTTTCGACCCCCAGAGCGCACAGAACCAGCTCATGTCCCGGTGCGAGCAGATGACTCCCGTCGTTCGGCCCGAAATCGAGATTCTCAAGGTCGACGACGCTCTCGTCCTCGTCGCAGAAATCCCGGAAATGCAGTCGCTTGATAAACCCTGCTATGTCACCGACCAGGGGTGCTACGGAGGTTCTTACAAACGCACCGGTGACGGTGATATGCGGATGACGCAATATGAAGTCGACCGCCTCATCGAGCAGAAAACACAGCCGAAATGGGATGAGGAGCCCGTCGACGATGCTTCCGTAGATGATCTCGATTCCAGCATCCTCGCTCCCTTCCTTCAAAGCGAACGGGTAAAACGTCCGAAGACCTTCGCACATGGTGAGGATCTGGCGCTTGCGCGCCTGCGCATCACCCGGCAAGAGCATCCGACCCTCGCAGCTCTCCTCGCCATGGGTGAGTACCCTCAGGAGTTCTTCCCGCGGCTCACCGTCGCTTGGGCGATGTTCCCGGGAACATCAAAAGGGGAGATCACAACCGGTACTCGCCTTCTTGACAGTGCAACAGTGACTGGCCCGATTCCTGAACTCGTCGAACGTACACTCGACCTCGTTGCGAGGAACATGCGGACTGGAGCGCTTATCGGCGAGAGGTTCAGGACAGAACTTCCCGACTACCCGCTCGTCGCAGTGAGAGAAGCCATTGTCAACGCACTCATGCACCGCGATTACTCCCCAGCAGCGCGCGGCACTCAGGTGCAAGTCAACCTCTTCGTCGATCGTCTTGAGATCACGAATCCAGGGGGGCTCTACGGGAACACTACTCTTGCGACGCTTGAGGCCGCCGGCACTTCTGCGACTCGCAACCAGCGCTTGGCAACTTTCTTGGAGAGCGTGGCTCTCGCGGATGGCGGCATCATCGCGGAGAACCGCGGCACGGGGATTCAGGTGATTCAAGCGGCGCTTCGCGAGGCTTTGATGCCTCCGGCCGAATTCAAGAACGATCTCACCCAGTTCACAGTCGTGTTCCGTCGGCGCCGCGTCGCTCAAGCTGAGCAGTACACCACCGCGCTGGAAGTCGTACGAGCGATCCTGGCAGATCGCGAAAGCGCTTCAACCAAAGACCTCGTCCGAGCCACGGGACTGAGCAGAACCTCTGTACAGAACTCCCTGAATTCACTGATTGAGGACGGCGTAGTCGAGGCAACTGAGCCTCCAAAGAGCCCTCGACAGCGCTACCGACGTGTTCTTCCGGAGCGTTGATCGAAATCCGGTGAGGCGTGGGCGAGCTTCCCACTGAATATGCCAACTACTTCCCACATTGGTCAGTTCATTGGCATGTTATGTGGGAAGCTCAGCGGACAGTGCTTCTCTCTGATCTCAGAGTTGATACACGAGGCACTAGGGATGACATTCCACAATGCCAATGATCGACAAGCACTACGCTGAGGCCATGGCGACCGATGACAGGCAAAGACCCCGGTTAGTTGACGTCGCACGCGCAGCGGGCGTCTCCGTCTCAACAGCCTCGCGGGCGCTCGGACGCGGCTCCGAACTCATCGGCGCCCAGACCCGCGATCATGTGCGCCAGGTCGCACGCGAGCTCGGATATCGAGTCAACCCGGTCGCCCGATCCTTACGACTCGCGAGGACCAAGCAGATCGGCATGGTGGTCCCCTCGATCTCGAATCCCTTCTTCATGGAGCTCGTTGTCCAAGTGGAGCATTGTCTGGCCGAGCGCGGCCTGTCTTTGCTGCTCTCAGATTCCCAAATGTCGGTGATCAAAGAGGATTTTCAGCTCCGCTCCTTCGAGGGAGGCTCCGTTGACGGACTGATCTCCGTGCCCTGCCATGAGGCATTCTCCACCCCCGCCCTCGAGCGCACTTCATCACTCGTCAACACCGTGCAGCTCGATCGCGCGGTTCAACTCCCTGAACTTCCGATGGTCGGAGTCGATGATCGTCACGGTATTCGCGCGATCCTCGAACACTTGCGCGATAAAGGAGCTCAGCGCATCGCCCTCCTCTCAAACACGGGAACTGATGTCTCCTCCATGACGCGCGTGAGTGAAGCGAGAATTGCGGCCGAGGAGTTCGGGATGCAGCTGAAGGACACTGACGTCGTTGAATGCAACTTCTCGGTTGAGTCCGCACGCAATGCGGTGAGCGTTCTGCTGGCCCGCGGGGACAAGTGGGATGCCTTCGTGTGTCTCAACGACCTCATTGCGATTGGCGCGGCGACAGAGCTTCGCCACCGCGGTTGGCGAATCCCGGAGGAGGTCATGGTCACAGGCTTTGACGATATTCAGTTCGCCCAATTAATGCGACCGTCTTTGACGACACTTCGCCAACCTCTCGCTGAGATCGCCCGGCGCGGAGTCGATCTTCTCTTATCCGAAGATGAGCCAATCGAGAAGCGAATCATCGTGCGAGGCGAGCTCATTGTTCGCGAATCAACCGGTTTCGAGGGCTGAGGAGCTCCTGCTTTTCGGGGAAGAATCATGCTCTTGGCCTCATTCGCCTGACCCTTCGCTCAGTCGACTCGAGCCAATTCACTCAGCCGAATCAACTGACCTTTTGAGGGGCGGATCCGCAGACTTACACAACCCGAGACCTGCACGACCCGAGGCCTGCACAACCCAAGACCTGCACGACCCAAGACCTGCACGACCCAAGACCTGCACGACCCAAGACCTGCACGACCCGAGGGGCGTCCATTGGTCTTGTGCCCACCCAAAGGCAGGATCACTGATTTTATGGGGAGTCTTCTCAAGGCGAACACGAGTCCGCCGCTCCTTTCGATTTTGGTTGAAGGAGCGGCGGATTCCACGTATGTGCGCCTCAGTAGGCCTCGCGCTTCAGTCGGCCTCACGCCTCAGTAGGCCTCACGCCTCAGTAGGCCTCGCGCTTCAGTAGGCCTCGCACCTCAGTAGGCCAACCCCTTTGGCTCGGGGGCGAGGAGAGCTGTCTGAGGATTGACGACTTCGAAGCCGTTCGCCTTATAGGCGGCGTAATCGAAGCTCTCGCACTCGTCATATCCGATGCGGTGGTATTCGTAGAAGCCTTCCCAGTCCTCGTACCCCGTACCGAGCTCAGATTCGAGGAAGGCATCAGCCATTGCCATCGCCGTGCGTTCAGCGACGTAGAACGCGCCCATCGCAAGGAGGTTCGCGTTATTCGCCGCAGCTGCTCGCTTTGCGGAAGGAACAGTCTCGCAAACGGCGGCGTGCACGTGCGGGACCTTCGAAGCGGCGATGTGGATTCCCATTCCGGTCCCGCAAAAGGCGAGGGCCCGTTCGAATTCGCCTTCGGCGATCTTCGCACCGAGGGCGAAACCGACGCGGTGGTACATGGGGGCGCTAGAGATGTCCGGGGTGAGGTCGGTGACGGTCCAGCCTCGCTCCTGCAGGTGACCCTTGACCGCCTCTTTGAGTGGGAATCCCGCGAAGTCAGCCCCCACGACGATCTGTTTGCTTCTCACAGTCTTCATGCTTTCTTCCTTTCCACGAGGAGGCCCTTGAAGGGGTTCTTGCCATTGAGTTCGTTCGCACAGATGACGACGAGGAGTACTCCGCCCCAGATCAGCGCGCGATAGAAGTTGGAGATATTGGGGAACATATTGAGCCCTGAGGACAGCACCTGGAGGATGACGATCGCGAGGACCACGCCCGCGATGCGTCCTCTTCCTCCATTCGGGTTCACTCCACCGAGGACGACGATGAGGACAGTGAGAAGGGTGTAGCTCGCTCCGTAATCGGCTTTCGCAGAGTTGTAATTCGCCAGCATGACGAGGCCGGCCATCGCAGAGAGAATGCCCGAGAGGATATAGGTCCTCATGAGAAGACCTCTGATCTTCAGTCCCGAGAAGTGCGCCGCCTTCTCATTCGCACCGATGAGGAGGATCTTCGTGCCGAATCCGGTGAGCGTGAGGATGAGACCGATGAGGAGCGCGCAGACGGTGAAGACGATCAGCGGCATCGGCACGATTCCAATGCGAGCGGCGAAGACAGCTCCATAGGCATCAGGAACACCGGAGACAGGTTTTCCTCCTGTGAGGATGATCGCGATGCCGCCGAAGAGTTCCATGGTTCCAAGGGTCGCGAGGATCGGTGGAATCCTCAGCACCGAGACGAGGAAACCATTGAAGGCGCCGAACACTGATCCAGTTGTGAGTGCGACCCCAAGAGCGATCGCGATGGCAAGACCCATCGAGGAGGGGCTCGCATCCCCGGTCAGGGTTGCTCGCAGGATGAGAGCTGTGCAGATCGAGGTGACGTTCGCGATCGAAACCGCCGAAAGGTCAATACCGCCGGTGAACATTGTGAGCATGACGCCGAGTGCCATGAGTCCGAATTCGGGGAACTGGATCGCCATAGACTGCCAGGTCCTCAAGGCGAAGAAGGGACCGGGCTTGACGACCGCGAAGAAGATGAGGAGGAGGACGAGGATGAGAATGAGCCTCGTCATGTACGTGTCCTTCGTGAGGAAGGACGGCATTCCGACTCGTTTGCGTTGGGAAAGGGATGAAATACTCATCAGTGGTTCTCCTGTCACATTCCCGCTGCTTGGGTGCGCTTCGACCTCGCCACCTGCACGGCAGAAACGCCGGTACCGATGATGATGAGGAGGCCGAGGGCGAAGCCCTGCCAGAAGGTTGGGATGCCGGTGAGGATCATTGAGTTTTGAACGATGACGATGAGGAGAGTGCCGAGGATGACACCCGTGAGTGAACCGGTGCCGCCGGTTATCGCCGTGCCTCCTAGGACGACGGCCGCAATCACCATCATCTCCATGCCGAGAAGATTCGTCGGGTGCATCTGGCCCATGGAAGTGGTGCGCACCATGCCCGCGAGCGCGGCGATGACTCCGACGATGACATAGAGCCAGAACTTCGTGCGCCGGACTTTGAATCCGGCGCGCTCTGCGGCTGATTCGTCGCCGCCGATCGCGAAGATACCGCGCCCGAACATTGTGTATCGGGTGATGAAGAAGACGATGGCGAGAACGGCGAGGAAGATGAGGATACTCGTCGGCATCACGGATTTGAGACCTGATTGGGTATTCGTCACCGTGAAAAGGGTGGACTCGCCGAAAGCTTTCATCGACTGGGGGATGTTGGGGATCTGGACCGATTTGAGCGCGCCCTGCATGACGCCGGAGAAGACATTCGCTGTACCGAGCGTGATGATGAGTGTCGGAACTGTGAGCCACGAGGTGAACAACCCGTTGAACGCTCCGAGGAGTGCGCCGAAAAGCATGGCGAGAAGGAAGGGGACGATCACCGGTCCGTTGAATCCTTGATCGACGAGGATGCGAGTCGTCGCATAGACCGCGAGTGAGGCGAGGGCCGGGAAGGACACGTCGATTCCGCCCGATACGAGGACAAGATGCGCGGCGATGGCGAAGAGCCCAGGGACGACCATCGCGTTCGCGAGGTCGACGAGGTTATTCGCCGAGAAGAACTGGCCGCTTCGCATCTGGATGACGAGGGCGAGGAGGACTATCACGAGGAAGACCCAGAACTCATTCGCTCGCAGGACTTTTGCCTTCAGCGAAGTCATGTCACTTCACTCCTTCCTGGGCCGTGTCGCGGGAGACGAGCTCGCCGAGTTCGGCCTCACTCGTCGTAGCCGGATCAATGGATTCACATATGCGACCACCGCGCATGATGAGGACGGATGAGCAGTTTGTGAGGACTTCGGCAATATCGTCGGAGATGATGACGATCGCCATGCCCTGAGCAGCGAGGCGCTGAAGGATCGAGTGGATTGTGTACTTCGATCCGATGTCGACGCCGACGGTTGGTCCATTGAGGATCAAGACGTCGGGCTTCGTCGCGAGCCACTTGGCGAGGACGACTTTCTGCTGATTGCCGCCCGAGAGGGTGTTGACGGCGTTCTCATGATTCGGGGTGGCGACTTCGAGTTCTTGGACCCATCTGATCTCCTCCTTCTCGATCTTCTTCTTATCGAGAACGCCGAGTGCGCCCGCGAAGGAATCGAGTTCTGAAATGACGATGTTCTCCCCGATTGATCGGGTGAGAAAGAGCCCTTCAGTGAGGCGATCTTCAGGGACGAGGGCGATGCCGGCTTTGATGGCGTCTTGTACAGAGGAGAGGGTGACGTTTCTTCCCTTCACGCTGATCGTTCCCGAGGTCGTGGGCAGGGAGCCGAAGAGGGCGAGTGCGAGTTCCGTGCGTCCGGATCCGAGTAGGCCTGTGATGCCGAGGATTTCTCCACCTTTGAGGGAGAAGGAGACGTCTTCGAAAGCCCCTGCTGCACAGAGGTTCTTCACCTCGAGGACTACTTCTTCAGTGAGGGCATCTGCTTCGAAACGGGTTTCGGTGAACTCCTTGCCTGTCATGTACTTTGCGAATTTGTGGCGGTCGAGCTCATCGCGTTCACAGGTGATGACCTTTTCTCCTGAACGGAGGATGGTGAAGCGTTCGGAGATTTCGAAGACCTCTTCGAGTTTGTGGGAGACGAAGAGAATGGCGATACCGCGGGCCTTGAGGTCGGAGATGATGGAGAAGAGGGCGTCGACCTCGTGTTTTGTCAGTGCGGTGGTCGGCTCATCCATGACGATGAGCTTCGCATCTGACATGAGGGCCCGGCAGATCGCGACGAGTTGCTTGTCTGCGACGGAGAGTTCACCGACCTTCGCGTCAAGGTCTACGGTGAAGCCGATCTTCGCCACCGCCTCCTCGGCGATCTTCCTGAAGCGCTTCCAGTTGACGAGTTTTCGCCCCGCTGCGACCTCGGTCGTCAGAGCGAGATTCTCCATGACTGTGAGGTTCGGGAAGACGGAGAAGTCCTGGTAGATCACTTGGACTCCGGCGCCGATCGCTTCGAGGGGCGTCATCTTCGTCCATGTTCGCCCGTTGATTTCAATGGTGCCCGAGTCTGGTTCGTGGACTCCGGAGATCACTTTGATGAGGGTCGACTTTCCTGAGC
This sequence comes from Schaalia cardiffensis, assembly GCF_016405145.1. Taxonomy (GTDB): domain Bacteria; phylum Actinomycetota; class Actinomycetes; order Actinomycetales; family Actinomycetaceae; genus Pauljensenia; species Pauljensenia cardiffensis. The sequence goes on along the minus strand of NZ_JAEKIA010000006.1, from coordinate 28,932 downwards.
CGTTCTCGCCGGCGAGGCAGTGGATTTCGCCCGGTGCGATCTCGAGGTCGATGTTGTTGAGCGCCTTGACGCCTGCGAAGGTCTTAGAGACGTTCTTCACTGAGATGAGTGGGGATTCCATTCCCGTTTCCTTCCGAGGTGCAGCGCCTTGAGGGGTTCTCGAGACCGCTGCCTTTCACGCGGAACGCGGGGGCGTCGGCAGATCCGACGCCCCCGAGCGATCGTCAGAAGCCGAAGCTGTCGACGTTGTCCTTGGTGATCTGGATCCAGCCGTCACCTTCGAGGACCTTCGTGGAGCCCTCGGCGAAGTGCATGACGTATCCCTTGGGGCCGAGGTCGATTCCGTCCTCGATCTTCTCCCCATCGAGGATCTTCGTGGCCAGTGAAGCCATCGCGTAACCCGCGTCCGCCGGATCCCACAGGGTGAGGGCGGAGACGAGTCCCTTGTCCAGGATTTCCTTGTTCGCGTCGGGCATGCCAGTTCCGGCGGTGAAGACCTTGCCTTGCAGGCCGAGCTCGCCGATCGCACGGGCAACGCCGGGGGCGTCGAAGGAGGAGGTGCCGAGAATGCCTGTGACCTCCGGGTACTTCTTGAGGACTTCCTTGGCCACCTGGTAGGCGGTTTCGCCGTTGTCCTGGGATTCGACGCGCGGTTCGGCTGCAAGGAGGGTCATGTTCGGGTAGGCCTCTTTTTGACGGGCGATGGCGCCGTCCGCCCACTCATTGTGAGAGGCGTTGGTGACGTGGCCGACCATTGTCGTGTAGGTCCCCTTTTCACCCATTGCGGCTGCGAGGTTGTCCATGATGAACGCACCGTACTTGGCGTTGTTGAAAGCTTCGATGTCGTACATCGTGTTTTCTTGGGAGGCTCCCTCGTGGGTGACGACGACGATGCCGGCGTCCATGGCCTCTTTAAGGACGGGTTCGATTGCTCCAGGGTCGACGGGGACGACGCCGATCGCGTCAACGCCCTGGGCGATGAGGTCTTGGATGACCTGCGCCTGCATGGTGGCATCGGTTTCGGCCGGACCCTTTTGGAACACATTGAGCCCGGTTTCTTCGGCGTATTTGTTGACGCCTGTCTCCATGCGCACGAACCAGGGGTTCGTCGCGTCCTTGGGCACGATGGCAATCGTGTAGTTCGAGGATGACCCTGTGGAGGGGGACGACGAACAGTTCGTCGAGTCCCCGCCAGAGCAAGAGGCGAGGCCTAGTACCGAAGTGAGAACGATTGCACTTACGGCTGCGATTCGAGACTTCATGATGACTCCTTGTGATTCACATCAACGCTGATGGGATCGTCTTGCGCGCGTGGGCGCCGGATCGCAACTCCTCCCTTCTTCTTCCCGGGGTTCGAGCTCATCGTCGAGCTCAGGGACAGAAAGAAAGAACGGTCCGTCGAACGCTCAGAGGTGCGTGCTTGACCCCTAGAACGAACGTTACTGATCGTATGGCGAACATCGCAGCGTGTCGAGCATTATCGCTCGATGTTGTGCAATCGTTATCAACGGTGCAATACAGGGGACTCGGCAAGGACGTGGTCTCTATCGGAAAGCCAGGAACGGAACTCCTGCGCATCGCGGTACGACTTCTGGGTCCCCCGTGCAGTGACCGACAGCGCCGCATATGCATTCGCGAGTTCAAGTCCCTCGCGAACTTCGAGGCCCTCGGATAGGCAGTGCGCGAAGCAACCGATGAAGGCATCTCCCGCGCCTGTGGTGTCCACAGGGTCGATGGAGAATGGGGCGATGAAGACATCGTCTCCAGAGTGAGAGAGCCAACGGACGCCTCGTGATCCCAAGGTGACGATGACATTCGGGCAGCCCGCTTCGAGAAAGACTTGGGCGGCGCGCTTCACCTGTTCCTCCGTTTCGGTCGCGATGCCGGTCAGGAGTTCGAGCTCAGACTCGTTCGGCATCACGTAGGCGCATTGAGCGACGAGTTCAAGGTCGAGATCTTTCGTGGCCGGTGCAGGATTGAGAAGAACCGGAATACCCAGTCTCTTTCCCAAGGCGATCGCAGCCGCGACGGTCTTCATGCGGATCTCGAGCTGGCACACGATGAGTGAGGTCTTTGATATGGCGTGAGCGCCAGCTTCGACGTCTTCGGGCAATAGTCCATTGTTCGCGCCCTTGACGATGATGATGCGGTTGTGGGAGTCGGGGTCGACGAAGATCGGCGCCACACCGGAGGTGCCGTGAACCTGTTTCACGAGCGAGAGGTCAATGCCATTGTGTGCGAGGTTTTCGATCGTCGCCGCACCGAAAGCATCGTCGCCGACGCAGGTCATCATGATGACCTCGGAGCCGAGGCGCGCCGCTGCGACAGCCTGGTTGGCCCCCTTTCCGCCGAAGCCGATTTCGAAGTCGGGCGCCTCGATGGTTTCGCCTTCAACTGGAAAACGGGTGATGTAGGTGATGAGGTCTGTGTTATTCGATCCGATGACTGTGATGCTCACGGGCCATTCCTCCTGGAACCACGGCGTTTGCACATCCCGAGCTTCTTTGCTCGGCGTTCATGCGCAAAGTGTTCGACCATGCTAACGCAAACGTTTGCAGCTGTCAGCTATTTCGCGGTTCTTCTTCTATTTCACAAGGAAGAAAGGCGGCGATATTGCGATCACGGAAGAGAAGCGGCGATGTTGCGCTCATGAGCACAAGACAGTGAGCTTTCCACTCACCATGCCAATTACTTCCCACATTGGTGAGTTCATTGGCATGTTGTGTGGGAAGTTCAGCGGGCTGTGCTATTCGAATCTCAGTCGAACTCCGCCCGCTCCACACGATCCACTGCCGTAATGCCCTCGATCTGGGCAAGCTCCTTCATCAGGGCATCTTGGGGGTAGGGGCCCTCGAATCGCAGAACAACGCGCATTCCCGCACCGTTTTCGGTCTGGATGGATTCCGTTGATTTCACTGAAGCTGCGTATCCATGCTCCGATGCGACCACGAGGATCTTTCTCATCACACCCTTTGCAGACTCGTATTCAATGACCGTCCGATCGTTTCGGTGACTTGAGGGGATTTTTTCCACAAGGGGACCGATGGCGAAGATCAGCAGGAAGTGCAAGACGAGTGTGATGACCGCGAGTACTCCGAGTCCTGCGCCGCATGCAACGCCGATTGCCGCCGAGAGCCACACGGTCGCGGCAGTGGTCAGGCCCTTTACGGTGTCGTTGTTGACGAAGATGACTCCTGCACCGAGGAAGCCGATGCCCGAGACGATCTGAGCTGCGAGGCGCGAAGGATCGAGAGTGAGAGTCGAAGTTTCAGGGACGACGAATCCGTAGATCGAGGTCAGGGTGAACAGACACGAACCCATTCCCACGAGGACATGCGTTTTCACGCCAGCGTCTTTGAGGTGGAAGTGACGCTCGAGGCCGAGGAAAAAACTCAAGACCATCGTCAATGCGAGGGCTCCCGCCCCGAAGACCAGAGCCTCATTTGAGATCACCTGCATTGTTCCCCTCACCTCACCTCTTCGATCTCGTGGCGCGTTCTCAACGAACCCTCGTTCTTGGCGTAACAGTTTAGGACTCTGCGCTTGTATCTGCGCGTTTTTCGCTGGCGAAAGCTTTCCTCGTAGACGCGCAATTCGCTCCGAAGAGGGGCGCTCGGCTACCAGAGGAATCAGAGCGAGTCGCCCGATCTTCTGGTGATTCGGGCATCGTTTTGGCATGAGTAGGACACACGATGATTTTGGCCTCCCCTCGCTTTGAGATGAGAGCTTCTACCTCGTGAAATATTCGGCCCATTAAGGGGATCATCTTCTCGCCTGGGGCACTTCAGTGGCTTTTGATCTTGAGATTCCACTCCGCCTCTTCTGTTTGAGAGAGCTTCTTGGATCGACTCAAGAGAAAGTGAGGCTGGGTGGAACTCCCCCCGCTGCGCGCCATATTCTGATCCGAACGCTTCTCGATGCCCGTGACATGGCACACTGAGGTGGAGTGTCGCTCCGACAGGCTCGCGGCTCCTGGTGCTCGTCACCGAGTATGCCGGTCAGCCTCCCAGCTTTTCGGCGGCGGCACGAGGTCGGAGCCTGAGGATCCACGGCTCGGCCTCGAACATTGTGAATAGGCGCACCGGGCCCGGGACTGGAGCCAGGGCTCTCGCCGATCTGGCTTTAGGCCACGAACGGCTGCCCCACCGGCTCGGCCCGAGTGCAACGATCAACGAGGTAAGGAAGGTTCAGTGAGCACATCAGCGCATCCGGACAGCAATCCGCAGGGAAATCGACTCGACCCGTGGTTCGATGCCTACGCTGAACGAGCTCATAACCTGCGAGCTTCCGAGATCCGCGCTCTGTTCTCCGTTGTCTCGCGCCCCGAGGTCGTCTCTCTCGCCGGTGGCATGCCGAATTTGAAAGACCTTCCTCTTGATCGCCTCGCAGAGTCGGCGAAACGCCTCATTTCCACCCGGGGCGCACAGGCAATGCAATACGGCTCTGGTCAGGGCTGGGAGGTCTTGCGCGAACGCATCACCGAAGTCATGAGCTACGAGGGAATCGTCGGCGCAGACCCAGATGATGTCGTTATCACGACCGGTTCTCAGCAAGCTCTTGACCTGATGACCGAGCTCTTCATCGACCCGGGCGATGTCATCTTGCTTGAAGCACCCTCGTATGTGGGCGCGCTTGGCGTTTTCCGCGCCAGACAGGCGGACTGTGTTCACGTCCCCATGGATGATGAGGGCATCATTCCCGAAGCTCTTGAGCAAGTCATTCGCGATGTTCGGGCTTCGGGGCGCACGATCAAGATGCTCTACACGATTCCGAACTTCCACAACCCAATGGGCGTGACTCTGTCTTTGGAGCGTCGTCCGCTCATCGCTGAGATTTGCATGCGAGAGCACGTCCTCATTCTCGAGGACAATCCCTACGGTCTCCTCGGTTTTCACGCCGATCCACTGCCTTCACTCAAATCCTTCTCCCCCGAAGGCGTCGTCTATCTCGGTTCCTTCTCGAAGATGTTTGCGCCCGGCTTCCGCATTGGTTGGGCTTACGCACCCCACGCGATTCGAGACAAGCTCGTCTTGGCGTCAGAGTCGGCGATCCTCTCGCCTTCGATGATCGGCCAAATGGCAATCGCCGATTACCTGAGCGACTACGACTGGTACTCGCAGGTGAAGGCCTTCCGTGCAATGTATGCGGAGCGCTGCGAGGCGATGCTGAACGCGCTCGAGGAATACATGCCTGATTGTTCATGGACCCATCCCGAAGGTGGCTTCTACACCTGGGTGACCCTGCCCGAAGGACTCGACGCGAAGTCCATGCTGCCTCGCGCTGTTCGTGCGCGGGTCGCTTATGTCTCCGGTACAGCCTTCTACTACGACGGTCAGGGCGCAGACCACATGCGGCTGTCCTTCTGCTATCCGACGCCGGAGCAGATTCGCGAGGGCGTGCGCAGGCTGTCGACTGTCGTCAATGCCGAGAAAGAACTCGTGGATATGTTCGGCGTCGGCTTCCACAAACAAGACATCGACGAGGTCGGGCCGGGCGTTGCCCCTGCGCCCAATGCCCTCTGAGCTCGCTGAACAGAGCGACTATGGCTGCCCATGAACGCTTTAGATCATCACATACGATTTGGCCAACACCTATAGTGATTCACACTCAATGTTTCACGTGAAACACCGCAATTCTGAACTCGCATGAAGCATTGAAGGAGAACAGGAGATACACCGTGAAGTCGAAGGTCCTCATCATCGCCGGAGGTCTCACGCATGAAAGAGACGTGTCCGTTCGCTCCGGTCGCCGAGTTGCCAATATTCTCCAAGAGGCGGGCTACGAGGTTCGGCTCAGCGATGTTGATCAAGGACTCCTCTCAGTCATTGAAGAGTTCGCTCCCGATGTGATCTGGCCTCTGGTCCACGGCTCTATTGGCGAGGACGGCTCCCTTCAGACACTGCTCGAAGCAATTGGCGTTCCCTTCGTTGGTTCAGCATCGACACAAGCGAAGTTTGCATCGAATAAGCCAACAGCTAAGGCACTTCTCGGAGCTGCTGATTTTGAGACTCCCGGTTGGGTAGCACTCCCCCAGGTTCTCTTCCGTCAACTTGGTGCCTCTCAAGTCCTCGAAGCTATCGAAGCGCAGACCTCCTTTCCTCTGGTCATCAAGCCGACCGATGGCGGCTCCGCCCTCGGCATTTCAACCGTGCATGATCCCGCCGAGTTGCGTTCGGCGATGGTTGAAGCATTCGCATATGGCGAGCACATCATGATCGAAGAGTTCATTCAAGGACGCGACATCGCTGTCTCCGTTATAGACCTCGAAGAGGGCCCGCTCGCTTTACCTCCGGTTGAGATCGCGACGGACACTGGTGAATACGACTACGCCGCTCGTTACACGACCGATGAGACCGAGTATTTTGTTCCGGCTCGCTTCACGCGCGATGAGCTTGATGTTCTTCGGGAAGCTGCAATCGAAGCGCATACAATTTTGGGCTTGCGAGATCTGTCCCGTATTGACTTCGTCGTCGACGATGAGGGCACATGCTGGTTCATAGATGCGAACGTCACGCCCGGCATGACCGACACCTCCCTCCTCCCCCTTGCTGCGGAGAACGCAGGCAGTTTCGCAGAATTGTGCTGCCGAATCGTTGACTTCGTTGCAGCAGGACGGCCTGTCATTGACGAGGACGAAATGGGCTCAGAGGAGGGAATTCTTTCCGAGGATGGAATCGCTTCTGAGGACGGAGAAGGCTGAGCTCAACCAAGCAGGAGGAGTTGTCGAAGACAATTGGCCGTTCGCAGCCACTGCTCGCCAATAGCCTCTCTTTCCTTTAGCCGACGCCCACAGTTCACAAGAGGGTTGCGGCTTCAAGCGTCCTCGCATGACGGCGAATAGCTCCTGAGGCGGGAGAGGGACTTCTTGGAGTCACTGCCGAATCCAGTGTGGGTTTTCCGCTTCACTTGGGTGTTGTGGCGGCACTACATCTGAACTCTACGGAACGTGCGTGTCTTCCCTGAGACCGGGCCTCTGCTGCCCCTCAATGGTATCGACGGGGCTTCGAGCGAACTATGTACGCCTTCTTCGCTCGTGCTGTTGGTTCAGGATCGGGGGATTTTGGGCTCTACGCTCAAGCTGCGCTAAATCTCCATGTCTGCGGCAGGCTCTGCGCATCAAGATCACCCCTCTCCCTCGACTCCGCCATTTCCGCTGTATTCGAGAGATCATAGAGGATTCCAGCGACCTATCCCCCTCAGCTACGTCTTCCTATCGGTGAACCCGGGCTATCGGTTAGCACGATGTTTCTGTCTCAGCCGATGTACCGGCCCGCACGATTCTTCTGTCTAAGCCGACAGATTGGGCAGTTGGGACGTCGTTTAGCCCGGACCTCTTGCCCCCGCCACCGCTCCCATCTCCACCTCTGTTCCAATCTCGTGGGGGCCAGAGTGCGAACCCTCCCTATTGACTCGTCGGCAAGCTGCCTGTTCCGAGCTATTTTGCCTCTGAAAGATTTTTGCTTCGTTCCGACGTGCAGTCCACCCATGGCTAGCCCGATTCATTGAGCAACACAGCGAGAATATCCAACCCGGCTGCATCGATCTGCCCGCGCCTAGGTCCTGGGCAGCTAGTTCAACAAGCGCTCGCACTACTATGTGGGACCCTACTTCCGTCTTGCCTCTGCCTAGCTTTTTCTATTGCATACGCGCGAGGAGCAGAACGGCTTAAGCGAGCATTCCGAGGTCAATGAGATCACGGCGCGCGAGTTCGGCATTCGTCCACATGATTCCGCGAATGCCAAGCAACTCGGCCGCTCTGATGTTCTTCTTCCGGTCATCGAAGAAGACCGCTTCCTTAGCCTCGATCCCCATCGCTTCAAGGGCAGCTCGGTAGATTGGTCGATCGGGCTTGCAGCACGCGGTGTCACAGGAAAAAGTGAAGCTCTCGAAATACTTGGCCCACTGAGTTCGCCGAATCTCATTCGCGATCGGACGTGGAGCATTCGAAAGGATCCCCAGGCGGATTCCTTGGGCATGCAAGTCCTTCAGTAGCTCAATTGTTTCAGGAACTGGCTGGTGAACGCGCATTGAGTCGTATTCGACAAGGGTTTCAAGAAGCTCATCAGTTACTGCAGGCTTCCCGCAGTCACCTGCGACTCGGTCCCAGAACTCGCGGTCGGAGGCGCCCGCGTCATACCCGTCACGATGCGCCCACATCGCCTGATCAACGAAGTTCACAAGAGACTGTCGTCCATCGCCAATGAGGCTTGCAATGTGTTGAGCACTGGGATGGGAGTTGACAATCACCCCACCAACATCGAAGAAGGCCGTGATGGGTGCCGAAGACTCGACCATGTACGCCTCCTTGTCAGTGCATGTGCGTCCATTCTCGCGTCTCAGCTTCGATGCGACCACTTTAGTGGTGAATCGCACGAGCTCAAGGTGGCCATTAGAACGGGCAGGCATGAGGGGCCTAGCGGCACTTTGGTCTTTGAGTTTTAGTGTTGTGCAGAAATTAAGTCTGCGATTCGGCGAAGATCTTCAGGACCCGCGAATTCGATGACGATCCTGCCTTTCTTGGCTCCTTCGGTGATACTTACCCGGGTTTCATAGGCATCCTGAAGTGCGGAAACAACCTGCTCGCCGAGTGCAGAAATGACCGGACGTGTTCGGGTACGTGGACGAGGTGCGGCCTTAGCGCGTCCAAGTCGAACAAGCTCCTCAGTTGTGCGAACAGAGAGACCCTCCGCAACGATACGATCAGCCAGAAGCTCCATATCCTCGACCGTTTCAAGGGAAAGAAGTGCCCTCGCGTGCCCAGCGGAGATCACTTGCGCCGCGACTTTCTTTTGAACTGTGGGCGGAAGCTTCAGGAGACGGAGGGTGTTGGCAATCTGCGGGCGTGAACGTGCAATTTTCTTCGACAACTCCTCCTGTGTGGCCCCAAAATCTGCCATGAGCTGCTGGTATGCAGATGCCTCTTCAAGCGGATTGAGCTGGGCTCGGTGAAGATTTTCGAGTAGAGCATCTCTCAGGAGGTCTTGGTCTTCAGTTTGTCGAATGATTGCTGGAACCCTGTCGAGCCCTGCGAGTTCAGCCGCTCGAAGTCGACGCTCACCCATGATGAGCTCAAAGCGTGCCTCAGGCTTCTCCTCCAGGCTTTCTTCCAACCGCTTGGACATGTCAGCTGTGAAGTCGATCGGACGAACAACGATGGGCTGGAGGATTCCGACCTCGAGAACCGAATCTCGGAGCTCAGCCAAATCATCTTCGTCGAACACTTCACGAGGCTGACGGGTGTTCGGAACGATATACGAGAGTGGAATCTCGGCAAAGCTCGCGCCGGGCACGGGAAGAAGCTCATCCGATGTTTCACGTGAAACACTATTGCAGGACTGAGCTGAAGCATCCTTCAGAGCATCGTCTAAGAGAACCGATGAAAGTGCGGCCCGCGGTTGTTCTTCAGCAGTGGAAGATGACCCCGTGCCCGATCGTTTTTCGGCTGTTGTACTGGTCTGCTCTTCGAGCATCGCGTCCGTCTTCTTAGCGGTGGTGCTGAGATCCTGCTGCGAAGCAAATCGACTTTTAGCTGAAACCTCTCGCTGGGCTTCGGCGTTGTAATGAGTAGTTCTCGGCTTTGAACCGGTGGAGCCGAGCATCTTAGTGCTGGCATGTGTTGCGTCGGAGGCTTTCTTGTTGGGGCTTCTTGGAGCAGTCTCCTCAACTTCTGCAACCTCCTGAAGTTCTTTGGCAGGAGGTTCGAACTCGGTGAGAGGCGAGCCCGAGGAGCTCACTCTTGTCTTCCTTGAGGTGGGGGTCTTCGATGTTGCGGCCTTCGGTACAAGCAGACCTTTTGCGGAACCGCCTCTTTGAAGTGCAGTGGTATTCGGACGTGCGGGGAAGAAGACGTCAAGAGGATCTACCTGCGACGATTCCTCGACATTGACTTCGTCAACCTGCGTCGGAATCAGTGCACCAAGCCCACGTCCGAGCGCTGAATGACGGCCCGCGCCACGGGGAGACTTCTTCTGAGACATCCGTATCCTCCTTGAATCGAACTCCATTGTTTCACGTGAAACAACGATCCTCATCCGGGATGGAACTCACTGTGGACACTAGCTTCGCTGTGCATCTACGAATAAGAACACTATCTGCGTCTTCGAAGGCGGGGCTTCCCCGGCCCTTGCGGCAGCAGCACGACAACCAAGGTGCAGCTCTTCAAAGAGGAGAGCGACGGCTTCTTCGTTGCCGTTCGTCAGCCAAAATCAGCTTTCATTGCTTAGCCTTTTGTCTCCCCCGAACCGCCTATGAGAAAGACTCTCCAAGGCCTGGTTTGAACGACTTCCTCCCATTGGACACTCAGCGAAACTCATGCATTCACTCCGCACCATTGAAGAGGCGCTGTTGCTCAATGGGTGAATCTACTCAGGTATAGGGCTCCTCCTCCAAGAACGCTATTCATTCGTTATTCTTTGCGGAGCTCTGCGCTACGGGCGCCATATCCCGGTGTCCAAAGCTCACCACCGCCTGATCGTGCATTCGGCTTATCACCACATTGCACTGTCATTGACGCCAGATGCCCCCGCGACCGCGACGACTTAGCTTCGCCGTGAACAGACAAGCGAGATACCCTCCGGCCCCGCCTCTTCGGAGATGCCCTCCGAGGTGAAGCTCGTGCTCGCAGTTGCATCCAAAGGAGCGCTCCTGCGGATGTTCATGAGTTATTGCCTTCTTACAGCTCTTTGCTGTTATCCCTGCACTTCGGCGATCTCAACCTTCTTCGCTCGGTCCTCAAGCAATCAATCTGAGAAGACCGCCTCCTCTTCCATATATCCGCAGATCACACCGAGTTGCTCATTCCGAAGTAGCGCGCGGAGATGCCGCCCGCCAAGAACAGCGCCTAAGACAGGGGCAGAAGCGCCGAAGTGTTTCACGTGAAACACTCAAGGTGATAAACGTTCTCATAAAATCCTGCGATCATCTCTGAGCATCAGTTGGACTCTGTAGCGACAAAAACTCAAACGCACAAGCTCAATACGAAAACGAAGAGAGGTGCGTCCTCAGATCCCGTTAAATGAAACGTTCCATATGAATCAATCCAAGTCAAAGACGATTCGGCACAATTACTCCTTCTACTACTGCGGTCGTGAATCCTCAATTGCTTCTCAATGCCGACTCTTGCTCAAGACCTCGACAAGTTCCTCCCTAGAATCAACATTCCTCGAGATTCACAACGGAACGATTACGAGGTGCGTCGACCGATATCCGATAGGAGGACCGACCATCAAACGTGTACACAACTATGCGAGCCTCCACTCCAAGGCTCCGCTGAGAACAGCGATGCTCTGAGAACAGATCCCCCGAGGTTCAACATTGTCTAGACACTCGGCACAATACGCTGCTCGAATGACGTTTCAGAGATTGCGATCTCAGACGAATGTTCAGGCAACGACAACACCGGAAGACAATCACTCATCCCAGGCCGGAGCAGACCAGACCCGACGAGACCAGGGCAGACCAGGGCAGACCAGGGCAGAGCAGAGCAGAATATCAGAGGCTCACTTAGTCAAAGCCGAACCAAAAATCGCCAAAGTTTCCTTCAACTCCGCTTTGAGCACCACCCTCGGCTCTCCTCCTCAGTCCTGCGCGAATCTCAAACTCAACTCGAGGGCAGCCTTCCGGTAGGCAAGGGCCCCTGTGTTTCGAGGCTCGTAAGTGATGATCGATTGGCCGAAGCTCGGCGCTTCGGAGATCCTCACCGAACGAGGAATGACCGTGTTCAAAGTAAGGGCGGGGAAATGCGCTCGAACTTCGGCTTCAACCTCTTCGGAGAGGCGAGTACGCCGATCAAACATCGTCAAAAGCATCGTCGACACGTGAAGCTTTGGATTGAGTTCGCTCCGAATCCGCTCAATCGTGTTCCACAACTGGCTCAAGCCCTCCAGCGCGTAATACTCCGTTTGAATCGGAATGAGAACCTCATCTGCAGAGACCATGACATTGAGAGTCACGAGTCCAAGAGAGGGGGGACAATCGACAATGACGACATCAACATCGCGCGTGACAGCGAGAAACTCCTTCATTGCCTCAGCCAAACGGAACTCACGCCTCGGCAGATCCACGAGTTCAATCTCTGCACCTGAAAGGTCAATCGTCGCTGGGCAAACGCGAAGACCTTCTATATCGGGGCACTCTTGTAAAACATCGGCTAGGGCGGCACCGCCGATGAGCACATCGTAGGTTGAGGGAGTTCCTGCGCAATGCTCGATGCTGAAAGCACTCGAAGCGTTACCTTGGGCATCCGCATCCACGACCACGACCGAAAGCCCTCCGAGGGCGAGTGCGGCAGCGAGATTCACTGCTGTCGTGGTCTTACCGACCCCGCCCTTCTGATTTGCGACCGCGATGACGCGTGTGCGTGAAGGCCGACCGAAAGATGCGTTATCAAGCATTCTCTGATCGTGCATGTTCTGCTCGATCTGGGAGAGCAGGGGAGTATCCTGACTCTTCGGGTTGCTCACTCTCTTCCCTTCCGTTTGATGCCCCGCCCAGTGTACGTGGCCGCGTGGGCAAGTAGTGAGACCGCCTGCGTGCCCACCTCAGGATGATGGACGACACATCCCCTGTGGATAACCTCTTCGGCCTCGACCAGGTCCCAGATCGGGGTAAACACAGAGGGCGTGTCTCGGGCAAAAAGTGAGTCTCGGCCTACTCCCCGGATCTCGCCACAGATCTGATGATCTCGCCACAGATCTGGTCCCAGCTCTCACCCGGCAGGCGCCTCGGATCTCACGGCCCCGAAGCGTTTTCCCCGATTTCGCTACCGACCTCACTGCGGCTCTCACGCCGCATATCACACCGGCGTACGCCAAGGGCCCCGTCCCGGCACACTCCTCCGCCCCCACAGCGACATATGCCAAGGACTTCGCCCCGCTACTCGCCTCCGGACTCAGCCCAGATGCACACCCCGGCCCCGTGCCAACGCACACCTCAGTCCTCACACGGGCATACGCCTCCGGCCTCGTCCCGCTACACGCCTCAAATCCGGCCTCAGCGACTAAGCCTTGAGCTCCGACCCCGCCGTGGGCCCGGGCTTCACCTCGCTTTTCGCTCTCACTCTCAACCTGGCCTACTTCTGACGCTTGCAGACCACCACGTATGTGGACTCGTCCTCCATAATCGATGGGACCTCATGGATCTCAGCGCGCAGATGGTGGCTCTTGAGTTCCTTAGCGGCCTCTTCAATCTCGATGGCGGCGCGGCGCCCCTTAAGAGCCACGAGGGAACCACCTGGAGCGATTAAACGGGTCGTCATGCGGATGAGCTTCGACATGTTGGCAACTGCGCGGGCTGTGATGACATCGGCCTGCCCTTTGCCCCTGAGTTCTTCGGCGCGGGCCTGATGGATCGTCACATTGTCCAAGCCGAGGTTCTCCACGACATCGAAAAGCCATTCGCAGCGGCGCTGCATCGGTTCGGCAAGGTGAACATCGAGATCAGGTCGGCAAATCGCGATGACGATCCCCGGAAGGCCTGCGCCAGAGCCGATGTCGAGAACTTGGCCCTTGCGGGGAAGGAAGTCCAAGACAGCGGCAGCGTTCACCGCGTGACGCGACCAGAGTCGAGGCATTTCCCGTGGTCCGACGAGGCCGCGAAGCTCACCCTCTTCTTCGAGCATGTGAACGTATTCCTCAACATCGGCGAATGCCGAGCCGAAGAACTCTTTGACTGCTTCCGTGGGCTGCTCAGGCTCGAAAGGATCACCGACTTTACGCTTAAGGGGATCTGGAACGGCAAGGGTCGCAGGGTCCTCAAGTTGAGCCTGTTCCTTCGAGGAAGGGAGGTTACCAACCCCCTTGAGAGTGGGGTCATCAACCCCCTTGAGGTCTTTCACTCTTCCTCGGCCCCGTCAGTCTCCGCCTCTTCGACCTCGTCCTCTTCAGCGGGCAAGATGACGACGCAACGGTGAGGTTCGGCGCCTTCTGACTCGGAAAGGAAGCCCTCTTCGGCGACAACGTCGTGGCAGACCTTGCGTTCGAAGGGGTTCATCGCCTCGAGCTTTTGCGCTTCGCCAGTGGCACGAAGGCGTGCGATCGCCTCCATGGTGAGGTCCTGGAGCTCGGCCTTGCGTTCGGCGCGAAAGCCGGCAATGTCGAGCATGAGGCGCGAACGCTCACCAGTTTCAGTCTGGACCGCAAGGCGAGTGAGCTCTTGGAGGGCGTCGAGGACCTCTCCGTCTTCACCGACAAGACGATCCAGGCCAGAGGAGTGCTCGGAGATGATCTCAACGCTTGCGCGCCCGTTCTCCACATCGATCTCGATATCGCCGTCGAGGTCGGCAATGTCGAGAAGTTCTTCAAGGTAGTCGGCGGCGAGTTCACCCTCCTCCTCGAGGCGGGTGAGCTTGTCCGTGCTGGTGTTCTCAGTCATGAGTGTTCTCCCAATTCAACAGGGCTAGATGGCTGGGGGACAAGGGTGCCTGAGCCCTCGTGTTAAGGCTCAGTGGCCCTTCTTCTTGTTCTGCTTGCGACGGGCCTTGCGACGCTCCTGACGGCGGCGCTCGATCTCCTCGGCACTCAATCCGGCTGGATTGTCAGAGGCACTGTCCTTGCGGGCTTCCTCTGCGCGCTGGCGCTGAGCCTTGGTTTGACGTTCTTCGCGGGACAAACGCTTGTTCTGCTCGCGCTTGACCTGCTGATTGCGGCGTTCCTCGGCCTTTTCGGCGGCCGCGCGAAGCGTGCGCATCCAGACTTCATCGGGCAGGGTTGTCCATTCCTGGCTCGCCAGATTGCGCAAAATTGAAATCTTCTCGCCGGGGCTCATAGACTCGGGGAAGTCGGTCGCGACCTTCAGCTTCTTCGCCTGAGCGGCTGCCTCAGTGAAGGTTTTCTCATTGAGCTCAAGGACTTGGGCATCATCCGCGGCGGAGGGCAGCGCAGAGCGGGCCTCGTCGTAGGAGGCGAAGAAGGGTTTGGCCCATTCGAGGTACTTGTCGTGACGATGCTTGAGGAGTTCCTCGTAAGCGGAAGATCCCGGGGTGGGCATGACCTTGATCGTCCAGTAGGTCTGCGCAATCGCCCACAGGGCAGCTGTGACCATGTAGATGATGACGCCCATCTGGAAGAAGCCGCCGGAGAAGAGGTACATGAGCGGCATGACGTAGAGCATCGACTTTTGCGATTGCATCATCGGATTGTTCGAGTCCATCGGCGGCATATTGCGCACCATGGAGATCCTCATGGAGAAGAACTGGAGGATCATCATCGCGCCGATGAGGATGACGAAAACGATGATCGCTGCGATGCCATCACCTGAGGTGATTGTGTGCGAGAGGGGCACGCCAAAAACGGTTGAGCCGTTAATGGAGGAGGCCAGTTCCTGGGTGATCGGTCCGAGGCGATCGGCCTCGATGCCCGCGTAGGTGTAGGTGCCGGCCGCGAGGTCCTTCACCGCGTAGATTGCGCGGTACATCGCAAAGAGGATGGGAAGTTGAACGAGGAGCGGAAGGCAGGATGCGAAGGGGCTGACGCCGTACTTCTTGTACAGGGCTTGTGTCTCTTCGCTTTGTTTGACGCGCGAAGCCTGATCGGTTTTGCCCTTGTACTTCTCTTGGAGAAGCTTCACTTCCGGC
This sequence comes from Schaalia cardiffensis, assembly GCF_016405145.1. GTDB lineage: Bacteria > Actinomycetota > Actinomycetes > Actinomycetales > Actinomycetaceae > Pauljensenia > Pauljensenia cardiffensis. The sequence continues at coordinate 13,361 of NZ_JAEKIA010000006.1, read as the reverse complement.
TGAATGGCCTGCATGGCCCGCGAACTCTTGATCTGCTTGAGGAACAGCGGCAGGATCAAGATCCTCACGATGATCGTGAGCAGGACAATCGAAATCACCCATGCCACGCCGGATCCGGAGGAGAATCCGAGTAGGACGAGGAAGTCGTGGATCTTTACCCATACCCACGCCACCGCGACGGCGAAGGGATGAAGGATCTTGTCGAACATGTGTTCTCCTTCAGGATGCGCGGACGCCAGGGGCGCCCTTCGATTGTCCGGCTTTCGCCGGGTGGTTTTCGGGGACGAGGTCGGGGCTGTGTGCCTCGTCAATGGGGTGGTGCACGCTGCCGGGGCGGATCGACACTTCCTGGCCCTCGTCTTCGAGGTCGATGCTGTCCTTGCTCTCCATATTCGGGCTCATGCCCATGGGCAGGGGCCTTTCGATGATTGCGTTGCCGACCCAGTCTTCGGGAGGAATCCACGGATCCGGGGTCCATCGTCCCTTTTCGGGGACATGGTCAACGCCGCCAAGAGTCCAAGGGTTGCATCTGAGGAGCCGCCAGCACCCCAGCACTATGCCCTTGATCGCTCCGTGGGTTTCAATCGCTTGGAGGGCGTAGGTCGAGCAGCTTGGCGAGTAGCGGCAGCGCGGTCCGAGCGCCGGTGAGAGGAACTGCTGGTAGAGGCGGATTGGGGCGGTGAACACCATTCGCACGAGTGCGCTCGGAGTGGGAATCAACATGTGGGATCCCAGCGTTTCCAGGCTCTTTCGAGGGCGGAATCGAGATGGTGGGCGAGCTGGTGTGAGTTGAGTTCGAGTGCTTTGCCGCTGGCTCTGACGACGACTCTGCTCCCCTCAGGCAGGGTGTCGAGGCGTTCTCTCATGAGATGTCGGAGCCGCCTTTTCACACGGTTACGGCCGTTGGCCCTTTTGATCTCCCTCTTAGGCACGACGAAACCGACGAGGCGGTCATTGCCTTCCTCGTCGGTTCGAGCGTGGACGATCAGGACCGGGTTCCCGGCTCGTGCTCCCTTTCGGAAAGTGAGGCGGAAATCTTCAGGATCGACCATCCGGTGTGCGCGAGGCAGCACCAGTGCGGTCTCAGGCGGACAGCTTGGCGCGACCCTTACGACGGCGGGCAGCCAGGATGGCGCGGCCGGCGCGGGTGCTCATGCGCAGGCGGAAGCCGTGCGTCTTGGAACGACGACGGTTGTTGGGCTGGAAGGTCCGCTTGGTGGTCACTGCAGTTCTCCTCGGCGAAAGTGGTGGACGGCTATCCACCACTCATCGGTCGTTTGGTGGCGATCCCACCGCAGACGACCTGCGCAGGAATCGATGGCATGCCCGAATTTCGGGCACAGACAGACACCTAGGTTAGGGGGAGTGGGGGAGTGAGTCAACGCGCCCGAGCTCGTTGTGACGCACTCCCCGTGTCCACACCTGTGGAATTCTCTGTGGACTCTTCTGTCCACATTGTGTGAATGCAGCTTCGGCGTCCACAGGGCTGTGGAAAACCCTCTTTCCGCAGAATCGCCGCAACCCATTGATGTAACTACATTTATGTGATTCGCAGATCTCTTTCCACAGTTTCATCCCCAGACTGTGAATGCGCCTGGGGACAGATACAGTGGCATGCGACCGGATCGCCCATTCGAAGCTATGATCCGGTGATTGACATCACTGAAGATCGATTCTGGAGGACTTCACGTGGAGACGACATCCCTGGCCGATGCATGGCTCAAAGCACTTGACGCCGTCTCCACTCATGATTTGGGCCCCGCAGCCGCGACCTATCTGAGGAGCGCCACTCCTCTGGGCAACATCGAAGGCACCATCCTCCTCGCCGTTCCCTCCGAGTTCACAAAGACCTGGATCGAATCCAAGGCCTCGAACGAAGTGACCACGGCTCTATCCGAAACTCTCGGAAAGAAGATCCGCATCGCTATCACGGTCGATCCCTCCTTCGCCACTGAAGATGACGAGGCCGAAGAGGATGGCCCTGCGACTCCAGCGCACTCCCCAGCGCAATCAGCCATCCCAGCCACACATTTCCCGTCCCCAGCTTCAGCGTCAACGTCGACCCCGACCCCAGCGACTTCGGGATCTCCCGCGGATTTTGGCGGACAGCCAACCCGATTGAACTCGAAGTACACCTTCGACACCTTCGTCATCGGCCCCTCGAACCGTTTCGCCCACGCCGCCGCATTGGCCGCATCAGAATCACCGGGCTCCTCCTTCAACCCCCTGTTCATCTACGGGGATTCGGGCCTGGGCAAGACTCACCTTTTGCACGCGATCGGCCACTATGCGCTCTCGCTCTACCCCAAGCTCAAAGTCCGCTACGTCAACTCTGAAGAGTTCACGAACGAGTTCATCAACGCGATCCGACTGAACAAGACCGATAACTCCGCCGTCGAGGAGTTTCATCGCCGCTACCGCGAACTCGACATCCTCCTCATTGACGACATCCAGTTCATTGGGGATAAAGAGCAGACGATGGAGGGCTTCTTCCACACCTTCAACGCCCTGTACGAAGCTGATAAGCAGATCGTCATCACCTCCGACGTCCACCCGAACTACCTCAATGGCTTCGAAGAGAGACTCACTTCTCGCTTCGGATCGGGCCTCCTCGTTGATGTTCAGCCACCAGATCTCGAGACACGTATCGCGATCCTGCAGAAAAAGGCCGCCACTGACGCCCTCGAGATCCAACCTGAGGTCTTCGAGTTCATTGCCTCGAGAATCTCCTCGAACATTCGCGAGCTCGAAGGCGCCCTCGTGCGTGTCGTCGCCTACGCGAACCTCACGAAGGAACGCATCGATATCTCCCTCGCAGAGATGATGCTCAAGGACTATGTCTCCGACCCGGACGACAATGAGATCACAGTCGCCCTCATCATGGGCCAGTGCGCCGCATATTTTGGCGTCACCATTGACCAGTTGTGCTCAACGGATCGCTCCCACTCGGTCGTCGAAGCCCGTCAGATCGCCATGTACCTGTGCCGCGAACTGACGGATCTGTCGCTGCCGAAGATTGGCCAAGCTTTCGGACGCGATCACACGACCGTGATCCATGCGAACAAGAAGATCCTCGCCCTCATGAAGGAAAAGCGCGAGACCTTCAACCATGTCTCGGAGCTGACGAATCGCATCAAGAAGAAGGCCCGGGGCGACTGAAACACGGCCGCAGAGTCGCACAGGGGGAGCGAAACTCGTCCACAGGCTCTGTGAGTTCCTCAGTGCACTGAACATCCCCGCCTGTGGATTCCTCCTCGGGATCTGTGGACACAGACGAACAAGGAATTTTGTCATTCACAGGTCAACGTGCCCTCTCCCCAGATTCATCCCCGACTCGATGCACGGGTGAAAACTTGTGATTTGCAAGGACAAGTCCGTGTTTCCACAGTGTCCACACAGCTGATGATGAAGGATTCTTTGTCATTTGAATGACAAGAAAAACCCCATCACCACCAGCAGCGCAGGCAGCTGGCGACACTCTCTTCTTGTTACCGAACCTGAGATCACAGGGTTGAAAACTCCTGTTCCAGACAGTCGAGAGCTTGTCGAATACGCTGACGATCAGTGCTTTCTTCTTCACAGTGTCAAAGAAGCGAAGATCACGGGTAGAGTGGGGAGGCATATCGTCTTGTTCTCACGGAGGCCGGAATGAAGTTCACCGTCGCCCGCGACGTTCTCGCAGAAGCAGTTTCGTGGACCGCCCGTGCCTTGCCCGTTCGCCCGGCCACACCGATCCTCGCGGGCGTGCGCATCCAGGCTGAGGCCGAAGAACTTACCCTTTCTTCTTTCGACTACGAGGTTTCTGCGAACTCCCACATTCCCGCGACCGTTGAAGAGGCGGGTGAAGTCCTCGTTTCCGGTCGCCTCCTCGCAGACATTTCGAAGTCCCTTCCGAACAAGCCCGTCACAATCGAACTCGACGGTCAAAAAGTGAAGCTCACCTGCGGTTCTTCACACTTCACTCTCGCAGTCATGCCTCTTGACGAGTACCCGCTCCTTCCTGCCCAGCCGCAAACTGCGGGCACCGTCGACTCCCAGGTCCTCTCCCAGGCCGTTTCCCAAGTGTCGATCGCCGCGTCCAGGGACGACACCCTCCCCCTGCTCACCGGTGTGCGCATGGAGATCGACGGCGAGCACATGACATTCCTTGCGACCGACCGTTACCGTCTTGCGATGCGTGAGCTCGAATGGACCCCCGCAGATCCCGCCTTCGAGCACATCGCCCTCGTGAAGGCTCGAATCTTGCAAGATGTCGCGAAGTCGATGACCTCAGGTGAAACAGTTGAACTCGGCATTTCGGACTCCTCCCAGCAAGGAGCGTCCTCGCTGATCGGCTTTGAAGCCTCGGGCCGTCGCACCACCTCAACCCTGATGGACGGCGACTACCCGCCGGTTCGTCGACTCTTCCCCGAATCGACTCCGATCCAGGCGGTGTGCGATCGTCATGCCCTCCTCGAAGCTGTGAAGCGCATGTCCCTCGTCGCCGAGCGAAAAACCTCCGTCCGACTCTCCTTCACGGATGGCAGCCTCGTTCTCGAAGCCGGGCAGGGTGACAATGCTCAAGCCTCCGAAGCACTCGAGGCGAGCCTGTATGGCGAAGACATTGCGACCGCCTTCAACCCCCAGTTCCTCATTGATGGCCTCTCGGTCATGGACACGGACTACGTGCGCTTCGGCTTCACCCACCCGAATAAGCCGGCCGTCATGACCGGTCAGACGAAGGTCGACGAGGGCGAGGTCACGACCTTCCGTTATCTCCTCATGCCGATTCGCTTCGGCGTGTGACAGATGCGGGTCTCGCACCTCGCGCTCGACGATTTTCGCTCGTGGAAGCGCGTCGTCCTCGAGCTGCCCGCAGGCCCTCTTGTCTTCCTCGGCCACAACGGCCAAGGCAAGACGAACCTCGTTGAAGCGATCGCCTACCTGTCGACTTTCTCTTCGCACCGCGTTTCCGCTGAAGGGTCGCTCGTACGCATTCCCACTCACGAGGAAGAGCCTGCGCCTGCCAGAGCTTTTGTCCGCGTGAAGACCGTGCGTGATGAGGATCGTGAACAGGTCGTGGAACTCGAGATTGTGCGCGGCAAAGCGAATCGTGCGCGCATCAACCGGGCGAATGTTCGTCCCCGCGAAATCCTCGGCCTTGTCCGCACCGTCGTGTTCGCCCCGGAAGACCTGCAACTCGTTCGAGGCGACCCGAGTGTGCGAAGAGCCTTCCTCGATGAGATCGCCATCCAGATGCATCCCCTGTATGCGCAGGTCAAAGCAGACTTCGATCGGGTATTGCGTCAACGAGCCGCAATCATGAAACACGCGCAGTCTCAACTGCGGCGCGGCCGGACCCCGGATTTGTCGACAATCGAGGTATGGGATGAACGCTTCGCGGAACTCTCAGCGAAGGTCAGCGCCGCCCGTTTCAAGGTTGTTTCACTCCTGTCCGAGCCTGCGGCTAGGGCCTATGATGATGTCGCCGATTCTCATCGTCGCCTCGAACTCTCCTTCGACGCCTCCATTGATCGGACAATCGGGACGAACCCGGATGATCCTGGCAGTGGTGATCTCGGTGATGTTGAAGCGCAGCAGCGTCGCCTTCTTGCGGCTTTCGACAGGATGCGCGACCAAGAGATTGAGCGTGGAGTGAATCTTGTGGGCGCTCATCGTGACGACCTGGGCTTGAAGCTCGGACGCATGCCCGTGAAAGGATTCGCGAGTCATGGCGAGTCCTGGTCGGTTGCACTCGCCTTGAGATTGGGATGCTTCGATCTTCTGCGTCTTGACGGGCAGACGCCCATATTGATCCTCGATGACGTGTTCGCAGAGCTCGACTCCAAACGCCGGGCAGGCCTGGCGACCCGCATCAATGCTGCCGACCAGGTGATCATTACGGCCGCTGTTGAAGCTGATGTTCCCCCCGAGTTGGATTCGCATGTGCTGAAAATCCACTGGGATCCGGTCCTCGGATCCCAGGTCCTCCTCGAAGAGCCTGGAGCTAAGGAAAGCGCTGAGCCTATTCTCGTTGAGAGTGAAGAACCCAGTGGTTCCGAGGGCTTTGAGCCCAGCGTCAGCGAGGGTGTCAACCCCAGCGTCTCCGATAGCGCTAGGCCCACAATTACCGTGAATGTTGAATCCGCAACTTCCGACAGTCATGAATCCGGGGCAGCTGAGAACGAAAGCTCCGGTGTTTGCGAAGGTGTCAATCCCGATGTCCTTGGGGGTGTCGATCCCGCTATCGGCGAGGATGCTGAGAGCAAGGGTGAACGCAGAGCTGAGATTCCTGCTTCCGCCTCGAGTCCAAAGGATGAGGCTTTTGTGCCTGAAGCGGATACGGTGGCGGCCTCGTGACTCCCGATCCACCTGTGAACAGTGATCCGATGGGTGCCCCAGATCCTGCGGGAACTCGATTCGGCGAAGAATATCTCGCCAGAGCTTTGGCGCAGGCCCAAAGGATCGCCCGGGCGAAGGGCTATGTCCGCTCTGCCGCGCCGAGCTGGGGGCTTGAAGAGACCCGCCCCTCCCTCGGCTCTTTGACCGGCACTTCTGAGGCCTCGGCCATTGAATTTGGACAAGGAAATGAGTCAGGTGGAACCAAGGCCGAGGAAACAGGCGAGGACAGTGGGGGAGTCCACGATAAACCCGGTGATACCGGGGCCTTGGGTGAGTTCGGGGGCGATCTGCATGCATTGGAGCGGGCGAGGATCCGCGCGCGCTCGACATGGGCGAAAGCTCCAGGAATGGCGGCGATGCACCTGAAGTTCAGGGACTCGAAGCCGATTGGCTCAGTGCTGGCGTCAATGGTGAAGAAGAACCAGTGGGATACGCCAACGAAAATGGGGTCGATCATGGCGAAATGGCCGGCGATTGTCGGCCCCCAAGTCGCCGAACACTCCGAAGTGGAGACCTTCGAGAACCAGACGCTGATCATCCGATGCTCTTCGACCGCATGGGCAAAACAATTGCACCTGCTGCTCGCCACGATCGAGAGGCGCATCGACGAAGAAGTCGGCCCGGGAGTCGTCACTCAGGTCATCATCCGTGGCCCGGTCGCGCCCTCGTGGCGAAAAGGGCCACTCTCGGTGCCCGGCCGCGGCCCTCGCGACACCTACGGATGAGGCAAGCGGAACCCGCTTTTTCCACGAGAGTTTCCGCTCCGGACCACCGAGCACGCCAGTGGCCCTCGTCACACGAGTGTTCTCGCAGCTCAGACAGTATATGAAGGAAGGCGCACAGCCAGTGGAAAAAAGGCCCCAATAGGTGCTTTTGGTAGAATTACACAGGTGAATCGTCGGGTCCGAAGGCCCGACTCGTACGAGGGGAGCCGTGTGGCTGACAACGAGATGACGACCGACGGGTCCGAAGGCTACGGTGCTTCGGACATCACCGTTCTCGAGGGGCTAGAGGCCGTCCGCAAACGCCCGGGCATGTACATCGGATCGACCGGCGAACGCGGACTCCACCACCTGGTCTACGAGGTCGTCGATAACTCCGTCGACGAAGCACTCGCCGGATACGCCGACCACATCGAGGTCACGATCCTCGAAGACGGTGGTCTTCGAGTCGTCGACAACGGTCGAGGCATCCCCGTCGATGAACACCCGAGCGAGCACAAGCCCACCGTCGAGGTCGTCATGACGATCCTGCACGCCGGAGGTAAATTCGGTGGCGGCGGCTACGCGGTTTCCGGTGGCCTGCACGGCGTCGGCATTTCCGTCGTCAACGCCCTATCAACCCGCGTCGACACAGTCATCCGCCGTCAGGGCTACGTGTGGCGCATGTCTTTTGCGAACGGCGGACATCCGATCACCGAACTCGTCCGCGGAGAAGCAACCGAGGAAACCGGTACGACACAGACCTTCTACCCCGATCCCGAGATCTTCGAAACCACCGTCTTCTCCTTCGAGACCCTGCGTCAGCGGTTCCAGCAGATGGCCTTCCTCAACAAGGGCCTGCGCATCACGCTGACCGATGAGCGGCCCACCGCCGTCGACGATGGCGACGAAATCACCGGCGACGAGCTCGGCACAGCCGACGATCCGGTTCCCGGTCACCGCGCCGTCAGCTACATGTACGAGCACGGCCTGCGCGACTACGTCGAATACATCGATTCGACGAAGAAGAACGATGTCGTTAACGCTGAGATCATCGACTTCGAATCGGAAAACGACGAAGGCACGATGAGTGTCGAGATCGCCATGCAATGGACGACCGCCTACTCGTCCTCGGTCCACACTTTCGCGAACACGATCAACACGACCGAAGGCGGCACCCACGAAGAAGGGTTCCGCACCGCACTCACCACTCTCGTCAACCGCTACGGGCGCGAGAAGAACATCATCAAAGACAAGGACGACAACCTCACGGGCGACGATATCCGCGAAGGACTCACCGCCGTCATCTCCATCAAACTCAGCGAACCCCAGTTCGAAGGCCAGACGAAGACGAAACTCGGCAACACCGAGGCCCGCACTTTCGTCCAACAGCAGGTGTATTCGCAGCTCGGCGACTGGTTCGACGCCCACCCTGCCGAAGCGAAGGCGATCATCCAGAAGAGTCAGCAAGCTCAGGCCGCCAGAGTCGCCGCCCGCAAGGCCCGCGAAGCGACAAGACGCAAGGGCGTCCTCGAATCCGCTTCCATGCCCGGCAAACTGCGTGACTGCTCCTCGCGCAAGGCCGAAGACTGCGAAATCTTCATCGTCGAGGGCGACTCTGCGGGAGGTTCAGCCGTCGGTGGACGCGACCCCGAACATCAGGCGATCATGCCGATCCGCGGCAAGATCCTCAACGTTGAAAAAGCGCGCCTGGACCGGGCCCTGTCTTCAGACACCATCCGCTCCCTCATTACCGCTTTCGGTACGGGAATCGGCGAGGATTTCGACCTCAACAAGCTCCGCTACGGCAAGATCGTCATCATGGCCGACGCGGATGTGGACGGTCAGCACATTGCGACGCTCCTGCTCACCCTCCTGTTCCGATACATGCGCCCCCTGATCGAACAGGGACACACCTATATCGCGATGCCGCCGCTCTACCGCATCAAATGGACGAACGCCGAGCACGAATTCGCCTACTCCGATAAGGAACGCGACAAGCTCCTCACCGCAGGCCAGTCTGCCGGACACCGCCTCCCGAAGGAAGGCGGCATCCAGCGCTACAAGGGCTTGGGTGAGATGAACGACCATGAGCTGTGGGAAACCACCATGGACCCGGCTCACCGCATCCTTAAACAGGTCACCCTCGATGAGGCGGCGGACGCGGACGAGATCTTCACGATCCTCATGGGGGACGACGTCGACCGTCGCCGCTCCTTCATTCAGCGCAACGCCTCCGACGTGCGCTTCCTCGACATCTGACACTGAGACGACGCCAGGGGCCGAAACGCCCGGCCTAGGGCATCGACAAACAAACGAAGGACGAATGTGAGCGACGAGAAGACCACCCCGAGCAAAGAAACGGTCGATTTTGACCGTGTTCAAAGGGTCGACCTCCAGGTCGAAATGCAAAGGTCCTACCTCGACTACGCGATGAGCGTCATTGTCGGGCGAGCCCTGCCCGACGTGCGCGACGGCCTCAAACCCGTGCACCGTCGCGTCCTCTACGCGATGTACGACGGCGGATACCGTCCGAGCTCGTCCTTCTCGAAGTCGAGCCGCATCGTCGGCGATGTCATGGGCAACTACCACCCGCACGGTGATTCGGCGATCTACGATGCCCTCGCGCGCCTCGTGCAATGGTGGTCGCTGCGCTATCCGCTGGTCGCCGGCCAGGGCAATTTCGGCACCCCCGGCAACCTCGGGCCCGCAGCTCCGCGTTACACCGAATGCAAAATGGCGCCCCTCGCCATGGAGATGGTGCGCGACATTGACGAGGAGTCCGTCGATTTCCAAGACAACTACGACGGCAAGAACCAAGAACCGGCGATCCTGCCCTCGCGCTTCCCGAACCTGCTCGTCAACGGCTCCGAAGGTATCGCGGTCGGCATGGCGACGAGGATCCCTCCCCATAACCTGCGCGAGGTCGCCAAGGGAGTCCAGTGGGCGCTCGACAACCCCGAGGCCTCCCGTGAAGAACTCCTCGAAGCCCTCCTGAAGATCATCCCCGGCCCGGATTTCCCGACGGGTGCGACGATCCTGGGACGAAAGGGCATTGAAGACGCCTATCGCACGGGCCGCGGCTCAATCACGCAGCGCGCAGTCGTCAACGTTGAGGAGATCCACGGCAGGCAGTGCCTCGTCGTCACTGAGCTTCCCTACCAGGTCAACCCCGATAACCTGGCAGATAAGATCGCGCAGCTCGTGCGCGACGGCCAGATCCAGGGAATCGCGGACATCCGCGATGAAACTTCGGGGCGCACCGGCCAAAGGCTCGTCATCGTCCTCAAGCGAGACGCCACCGCCAAAGTCGTCCTCAACAACCTGTATAAGAGGACGAGCCTGCAGGAGAACTTCTCAGCGAACATGCTCGCCCTCGTCGACGGCGTGCCGCGCACCTTGTCGATTGACGGTTTCATCCGCCACTGGGTCGCCCACCAGATGCAGGTCATCCAAAGGCGCACGAACTTCCGCCTCCGCAAAGCCCTGGAACGCCTCCACATCCTCGAGGGCTACCTCAAGGCCCTGGATGCGCTTGATGAGGTCATCGCCCTCATCCGGCGTTCCCCGACGGTTGAGGAGGCGCGCACCGGTTTGATGGAGCTCCTCGACGTGGATAGCGTCCAGGCTGACGCGATCCTCGCCCTCCAGCTGCGCCGCCTCGCCGCCCTCGAACGCCAAAAGATCCTCAACGAACACGCCGAACTCACTGCGCGTGTCACGGACCTGCGCGACATCCTGGAGCGCCCCGAGCGCCAGCGGAGCATTATCTCCGAAGAACTTGGAGAGATCGTCGCGAAGTACGGCGACGAGAGGCGCACCCGCATTGTCCCCTTCGATGGGGAAATGAGCATGGAGGACCTCATCCCCGAAGAGGATGTGGTCGTCACCATCACTCGCGACGGCTTCGCCAAGCGCACCCGCACCGATCATTACCGTTCCCAAAAGCGCGGCGGCAAGGGCGTGCGCGGCACCCAGCTGCGAGGCGACGACGTGGTGGAGCACTTCTTCGTCACGACCACCCACCATTGGCTGCTGTTCTTCACGAACCTTGGGCGCGTGTATCGCGCGAAGGCCTATGAGATTCCCGAGGGCGGTCGCGACGCCAAGGGCCAGCACGTCGCGAATCTCCTGGCCTTCCAGCCTGAGGAGAAGATCGCGCAAGTCCTCGCGATCCGTGATTACGAGGTCGCCGACTACCTGGTGCTCGCAACGAAGTCCGGTCTTGTCAAGAAGACTCCGCTCAAGCTCTACGAGTCGGCCCGCACCGGCGGCATCATTGCGATCAACCTTCGCGAGGACGAGGCGGGGCGTCCCGATGAGCTCGTGTCCGCGCAGGTCATCACCTCCGACCAGGATCTGATCCTCGTGTCCCGTGACGGACAGGCCGCTCGTTTTGCCGCGAGCGATGAGAATCTGCGTCCCATGGGGCGTTCGACCTCGGGCGTGCGCGGCATGAAGTTCCGCGGCGACGATGAGCTCTTGTCCATGGAGGTGCCCCGCGAGGGCTCGGATCTGCTCATCGTCACCGAGTCCGGTTATGCGAAGCGCACACCCGTGGAGGAGTATCCGAGGAAGGGGCGCGGCACTCTTGGCGTGCGCGTCGGCAAACTCGTCGATGAGCGAGGTGGCCTCGTGGGCGCCCTCGTCGTCAACCCGGACGAGGACGTCATGGTCATCACGGAATCCGGCAAACTCGTTCAAGTCAATGCTTCTGATGTGCGTCCGACCGCCCGCAATACGATGGGTGTGATTTTCGCCCGCCCCGATGAGGATGACCGCATTATTGCGATCACGCCGAATCCGGAGCGCGACATCGACGAGGACGAAGACGAGTTTTCGGATGAGGTTTCTGGCGGAACGTCTGGCGAGGTCTCAGGCGTGATGTCAGAGGAGCTTTCTGGTGAGGCTTCGGAGGAGTCTTCAAGCGAGAAGACCGCCACTCTGGGCGAGAACACCATCGAAAAGAGCTCGGAGGCTGTAGCGTCTGAGGAGGAATCCAGTGAGGAAGGCAACGAGGAATGAGCGAGCAGAGCAGCGTGTACGATGACGTCCCCCGCAGGGTTGATCTCGCGATCGCACGCGTCGACGCCTGGACGGTCATGAAGGTCAGTTTCCTCTTGTCCGTGGCCCTGGGCATTGCGATGGTTATTGGCACCGCGGTCTTGTGGTTCATGGTCGATGGGATGCACGTCTTTTCGACGATTGAGGAGTTCCTCAAGACGATCGGAGCTCAGAAGTTCACCTCCCTGCTCGACTACCTGCGCCTGCCGAAGGTCTTGTCCTATGCGACGATCGTGGCGGTCTCGAATGTCGTGCTTTTGACTGCGACCGCAACCCTGGGAGCGATGCTCTACAACGTCATCGCCTCCCTGGTGGGCGGAATCAAAGTTTCCCTCATGGATGAATGAGGCGCGCGCCCGCCCCTGGCGTGCCTTGAGGTGGGGTGTGCGCCGGGCCGAGCTTCACGGCTTGATGTCGAGCTTCATAGCGTGACGTGGCACGCGGCTTCATCTGGCGCGCGGCTTCTAGTTGAGCCTTGAGGCGGGACAGGTTGTGCTCTTCAAGGAGCGTCGTGCCGCACCTCACGTCCACGGACTTGCCGGTGCAACTCGAGGGCGGTTACGATAATGCGGTGCCCGAGAGAGCACGGATGGGCCTATAGCTCAGTAGGTTAGAGCGCAGTCCTGATAAGACTGAGGTCGGTGGTTCGAGCCCACCTAGGCCCACCATCCGCATCGCACGAGAGACGGAGATCCCCAATGAAGAAGTGGATCACAGCCCTGTCAGCGGTCACCGCGGCAGTTGCAGTCGGCGTTGTTATTCGTCAAATCTTCGAGGATCTCTCCGATAACGTTGAGTTGTGGAAGTCCGTCACGGACGAACCTTACGAAGACTGAGTCTTCACTGGGGGCTATGGCGCAATTGGTAGCGCACCTGCTTTGCAAGCAGGGGGTTACGGGTTCGAGTCCCGTTAGCTCCACAGAATAGAAACACCCCCGCTGCAGGCGAAAGCGTGCACGGGGGTTTTTCGTTTTCACGCGAAGAAGCGGCATGGTGCTGTTATTGGTGTGGCCATCGCTCCGGGCTTGCGAAACAGAGTCGAGGAGCGGGGGAGAGCTTGTGTTCTTCGGGTTACCGGCAGGAAAGTGGGGTTACCGGCAGGAAAGTGTGGCATCGCTCGGGCGTGTCGTGGGGGTTATGTGCGTCCGGCCCAGCCTTTTCGGGTGTGGAAGCCGGTGTCGGGGCTGTAGGCGTTGTCGTAGTGTGTGGGCCCGT
>NZ_JAEKIA010000005.1 GCF_016405145.1 Schaalia cardiffensis | reverse complement strand
AGGTGGGTCGTCGAAGACCAGGGGGATGAGGCTCGTGCGATGCGTGAAATGCGTAAGCACCTCGGCTGGTATCTACGAGGTTTCGCTGTCGGCGGGCCCACCCGCCACGCCCTGTCCATGGTGTCGACCCTCGAGGAGCTTCACGATCTCCTTCACGGCTTCGACCTCGACCAGGAGTTCCCGAAGGCCGCGCTGGGGCCGCGAGGGCGCGCAGGCGGGGAGAAGACCCCGCATCTTCCCGAAGGATGGCTCGACTCGCCCTTCCTCACCGAGGCAGAGCGAGCGAACCTTCACCTTGCCGAAGACGGCGCGAACGGAGGATAAGAGACGTGGATCCCCATAATCCTCAGCACAGTGCGTTCCCACCTGGGGGAGGCGAGCACGACCTCTTTCCAGCCGGGGCAGGCGTGAATAGCCTCCTCCCGACCGGGGTAGGCGAGGGCGCTGCCCCTCGGGCTGAATCTGAGCGCGGCACCTTCTCGCCTGGAGCAGGCAAGAACAGTGCATTCCTAGCCGCGGCAGAGGCGAATAGCGTTCTCCCGACCGGGGCAGGGGTGAATAGCGCCGTGCGTTCGGATTCCGAGCAGATCGAGGTGAGGATCGGACGCGGCTCCTCGCCTCGTCCCGCTGTCGTGCTCGGCGGGCCGAGCCGCATCATCACGCCCCTCATGGGAACGACTCCCGCACTCCTCAGCGCCGAAATCGAAGCTGTGGCCAGTCAAGCGGCCGACCTCGTCGAATGGAGAGTCGACCCGCTCCTCGCCGCACTCGAGCCCGCTTCCAACAGGCGCGCTGCGATCGAAGAGGCCTGGGAAGAGGCGGTCTCACAGGCTCCCCTCCCCGTCCTCGCGACGATCCGCACAACAGTCGAGGGCGGTGCGGCAGAACTGAGCGCAAGCGAGTACGCCGAACTCGTGGCGCTGCTTGCAGGCCTCGCGGACGCGGTCGACGTGGAGATCGCCAGGACCGAGTCTTGCGCCCTCATCCTTCGTGCCCACCAGGCCGGAGCCGCAGTTATCGCCTCCTTCCACGATTTCAACGAGACTCCGCCCGATGACACCCTCGCTGCCCTTTACGCGCAGATGGCCGAAGCGGGCGCCGATGTCCTCAAAGTCGCGTGCCGCGTCACCACCCCCGAGGATGCCCTGCGCGTCCTCGCCGCCCAGATCAGCGCCCACCGCGAGCACCGCCGTCCCATCATCGGCATCGGCATGGGAGAAACGGGAGCGATCACGCGGATCGCAGGTGCCACCCTCTTCTCAGCAGCCACTTTCGCTTCTGTCGCCGCCTCCTCGGCCCCCGGCCAGTTCACCGTCGAAGAGACGAGGAAGGGCCTCGACCTCGTGGAGAAGGGGAGGACAGTCGAGAAGAGGAAGAGCGACGAGGAAGAGAAGACAGTCGACAAAGCGAGTGGCCGCTGAGAAGCGGAGGACACTCGAGGAGGAGAAGGCAGTCGATAGAGTGAGGGGCCGCTGAGAAGGGGAAGACCACCGAGGAGGAGAACCCAGTCGACAAAGCGAGTGGCCGCTGAAATAGGAAGCCAGCCGAAGAGGAAAACCCAGTCGAAAAGCGGAGGACACACGGCTGAGAGAACCAAAGGGCCAAGAGAGCCCTACGGATCACTGGACCCACCGCACAACCGAGAACCGGGGACAATGACGATTCATGAGCTAAGGCCAAGCGCCCTCGAACAGATCGACTCGCGTCCGCTGAGCGGACACCACAAGAGCCTCATCGGCCTCGTCATCGTTTTGAACATCTCCGAGTTCTTCGACATGTTCCTCATCGGCTTCGTCGTCTCTTTGCTGACCAAACCCTGGAACCTCTCCGGCATCCAAACAGGCATCATCCTCGCCTGCTCGGGGCTCGGAACCGTTATCGACGCCATCGGGGCGCTCATCGTCGCCTTCTCCGCAAGGACGGGGAGTCTGGCTCGTGGATGATCTTCTTCGCGGGCATCCTCATCGCAATGACATTCGGCGATGGTGCCTTCGGGATCCTCAACGCCTTCGGCGGCGAGCAATTCCCCAAGGAGGCGCGCGGCACCGGCCTCGGCTTGGGCTACGGCATCGGCGCGAGCGCGAAGATCATCGGCCCGCTCATTATGAGGGCCACGATCGGCGGCAGCGCCGTCCAACAGGAGGTCACGCTTCGCGCGGTGTTCCCGGCCTTCATCCTCTTCGCAGCTCTGCTCTTCGTCGGTGGAATCCTCTACCTCTTTGCGAAAGAGACGAAAGGGGCTTCGCTCGAAGAGATCTGAGCGCCTGTGCTCGAGGCAGAGCGAGCGGCGCGTGCTCGAGACGAGGATTTTGGAGCAGTCGAGCATGAGATCACTCGGACAGAGCCGTCACATCAGAGCTCACGAGTCGACACAATAGGGGCATGAGACTCAGACATACGACGATCCGAGTCCGAATCCTCGCCGCGATCATGCTCGTTGCCCTCGCAACGCTGACGGTCACGCAGACCCTCGTTGCTGTGCTCCACTACCGCCACGTCTATTCTGCGATGACCCAGGATCTTGGGCACGTCGAAGACGAAGTGCGACTCTTGTCCAACACGGGAATCGATCCACTGACGGGCAAAGGCTTCACGAGTGCGGAGCGGGTGGTGCAGAGCTACCTTGAACGCACGGTTCTGTCCACCGGTGAATCGTATGTCGCGTACCAGGGGACGCAACTGCGGTGGATTGCCCCCGCCGATGTGGAGCTGCGACCCGAGAACGATAACGCCCTCATGGCCGCCATCCACGCGAGGGTCGGAGGCGAGTCCAGTGTCATCACGACAGTGTCAACTGGCATGGGCGATTACCGGGTCCTCGTCGCGCCCGTGCGCAGCGGAAGCGATGCCGCCACGCTCATTCGCGTCATCGACATCCGCAGTCGCACCCGCAGCCTGAGCTCCATCTTGGGGACCTCCATCATCGTCGGCTCAGGCACGCTCTGTCTCGTCGCGGCGGTCGCATACTTCGCCGTGCGCCACCTCCTGCGCCCCATTGAAGAACTCACACGAGCCGCTGAGTCCATTGGCGAAAACGATCTCACATCAAGAGTGGAGGTTCGCGGAGGGGACGATCTTGCACTCCTCGCGCGCTCCTTCAACCGCATGCTTGACCGGGTCGAAACCTCTCACAAGAACCAGCTGCGCCTCCTCGATGATGTCGGCCATGAGTTGCGCACACCAGTGACGATCCTGCGAGGACACCTCGAAGTGCTCGATCCGAGTGACCCCGAAGATATTGCGGCCACGAGGAGGCTCCTCCTCGAGGAGACCCAGCGGATGGGACTGCTCATCGAGGACATTTTGCTGCTCGCGCAGATGCGCCAGAGCGACTTCCTCCGGCCCGCGCCCGTTGCGGTCGCCGAGCTCAGCGACCGCGTCTTCGAAAAGGTCCGCTTCCTCGGGGAACGAACCTGGCAGCTCGGCGAAGTCGCAGATATCGACGCCGTCCTCGATGCGGACAGGATCACTCAGGCGTGGCTCCAACTCGTGGACAACGCCGTCAAATACTCCACCGAAGGGTCGCGCATCGCCCTCGGATCACGCATTGAAGGCGATGAGCTCGTCCTGTGGGTGCAAGATGAGGGAATCGGCGTCGCTGCCGAGGATCTGGAACGGGTGAGGCAGCGATTCTCACGTACCCAGGAGGCAGAGCGAATGGCCCCTGGCTCCGGTCTGGGACTGAGTATCGTGAACTCAATCGCCGAAGCCCACTCGGGGAGACTGGGGATATCTTCACGACGCGGACACGGGTCCGTGTTCTCCCTGCGCCTGCCGCTTCGCACCACGACCGAGGAGAGTGAGACATGAGCACGATTCTGATCGTCGAGGACGAGGAACGAATCGCCTCCTTCATCGCAAAGGGGCTGAAAGCGGCGGGATTCACCCCGACGATCACAGCCTCGGGCAGCGAGGCGATCCAATTCGGACTGATAGGCGACTTCGACCTCATCATCCTCGACGTCGGGCTTCCCGATATCGACGGCTTCGATGTGCTTGAGGAGCTGCGCGGACAGGGGGTTGCGACACCGATCATCATGCTGACGGCGCGCTCATCGGTCGTGGACCGCGTCGCCGGTTTGGAAAACGGTGCAGACGACTACATGGCCAAGCCCTTCTCTTATGAGGAACTCCTGGCGAGGATCCGCCTGCGCTTGAGGGATTCTGCCTCAGCCTCTCAGTCGAGCACCGCTGCGACCACACTGTCCTACGGCAATCTCAGCCTCGACTATCGGACGAGGCAGATCACGGTCGATGGGCGCGTCGTCGACTTATCGGCCAGGGAGTTCACACTCGCCGAGATGTTCTTGCGCAACCCCCGCCAGGTGCTCAGCCGCGAGCAGCTCCTCTCCGCGGTGTGGGGAATGGACTTCGACCCCGGGTCCAATGTCGTGGATGTGTACATGTCCTATTTGCGTTCGAAACTTGGCAAAGAGCGTTTCGAAACGGTGAGGGGAATGGGCTACAGGCTGCTTTAGTCGTCGTCTCGGTCGTCATCCACGTCGTCGATGTCATCGTCATAGTCGTCGTCATCGAGGTCGATGGGCGGGGCCGGGACGATCGGGGTTGGTGCCGGGGTCGAGCTCGTCGGGGGAGGGGGCGGAGTCGGGGTTTCAACGGGCGCAACATTTCCGTTGGTGGGAGGTGAGGGCGGTTGTTCGCTTTCCCCACTGGGGTGTTGTGCGATGGGAACGCCAGATTGCGATGTCCCCGATTGTGCTGATTGGGCGCCCCCGGATTCGGACATGACGATTCCGGGGGAGACGACTTCCTCGGAGACAACAGTGAGCGCGGATGCGAGCCACCAGGCGACGACGATGGCGACGAGGGACAGAGCGACGAGGGCCGCGGCGAGTCGACGTTCTGACAGTCCCATGTGCTCGGTCCTTTCCTTTGTTGCTCCTTTCCAGTGAACCCGATGAGCCGCACGATGACCACTTCTAGCGATGAGAATCCTCTAAGGAATCCCGCGAGCTTTGATTGCGTTGTGCGCACCCCTCCCGCAGCGCCCTCGAACTCCTGTCTGTACGCGCTACAGCCACCCTGCTGCGTTCCTGCAGCGCTCCCCACAGCGCTTTGCGAGCTGTGCGCAGGTTGGAGGCACTCCACAGCTTCCAAACCCCTTGAGGGCGAGGATGTAGAGCGGCGGCTAGACTGTGGCCGTGAGCGCTCGACTGCAAGGTAATCCCTCGGACGCAGGCCTCGTCCCCGTCTATTCGCAGGCCGATCAGTCCAGGCGCGTCGCAGAGTCCGCGAAGTCTGCGATGCGCACGGCCTTCGAGCGTGATCGCGCACGTATCCTGCACTCTTCAGGGTTGCGCAGACTCGGGGAGAAAACGCAGGTCCTCGGCCCGGCAAGCGATGACTTCGTGCGCACCCGCCTCACCCACTCTCTCGAAGTCGCCCAGGTGGGCCGCGAACTCGGCAAGGAACTCGGCGCCAACCCGGATGTCGTGGACGCGGCCTGCCTCAGCCACGACCTCGGCCACCCTCCCTTCGGTCATAACGGTGAGCGCGTCCTCGACGATCTCGCCGCCGACTGCGGAGGATTCGAAGGCAACGCCCAAACCTTGCGTCTCGTGTCGCGTCTTGAACCGAAAGTCATTGACGAGGATGGGGAGCCCGCTGGCCTCAACCTCACGCGCGCCACTCTCGACGCGATCTGCAAGTATCCCTGGGCGAGGGGGGAGGGGCCCGACCCGGACAAGTCTTTGCGCAAATACTCGGTGTACGAGGACGACCGTGAGGTTTTCGAATGGATGCGTGAAGGTGCTCCTTTCGGGCGGCGGTGCCTCGAGGCCCAGATCATGGATCTGTCCGATGACATCGCTTACAGCGTGCACGATGTTGAAGATGCCGTGGCGACGGGAAAATGCGATGTGCACAGCCTGCGCGATGATGAGGTCCTTGAACGGGTCATCGCCTCGACTCTCGACTGGTACGGTCCCGGCGTCGCTCGCGCCGACCTTGAATCAGCGATCGAGCGACTCGTGCACTTGGGCGAGTGGATGGGCTCTTTCGACGGCTCCTACGCCGATCTCGCTCGTCTCAAAGACCTCACCAGTGAACTCATCGGACGTTTTTGCTCCGCAGCCGTGTCAGCGACGCGTGTGGAGTTCGGTCCAGGCCCTCTTGGCCGTTACCGTGCGGATCTTGTCGTTCCGCCCTCGACTCGAGCGGAGATCCAAGTCCTCAAGGGGCTGGCGGTCCATTTCGTGATGAGTCCACGCGAAACTGAGCCTGTTTACTATCAGCAGAGAACCCTCCTCGCTGATCTTGTCGACGCATTGGTGGAGGTCGGGCCGAACGCCCTTGAGCCCGTGTTCGCAACCCAGTGGCGTCAATCCTCGAATGAGGAGGGGCGTGTGCGGGCGGTCATTGATCAGGTCGCTTCCCTGACGGATTCTTCGGCCTCGAAATGGCATGCGCGCCTGTGCGGGATGCTGTCGAGCCAACTGTGAAGAGCCTCGACACAATTCACGGGCACAGAGCGTGCCAGAATGTGCTGTCGTGTCCGGCACGCGAGGCGATGATTCATGAGTGCAGTATCGTGCCTGGCCGTTTTCTCATGTCCTGCCGCTCCTCTTGCTCATGGGGCCGTGCTGGGCGTTCACGTGGCCTGGCTGGGGGTTCACGGGGCCTGGGGCGTTCATGGGGTTTGGCTGGGGGTTCATGGGGCCTGGCTGGGCGTCGTGATCTCGGAGGGCATCACCCGTCCCGACGTCTCCGCCTGGACATCGCTGAGGCTCATCGCCTGTTGAGCGGGCGAGCCTACCCGGCGCCCCTCCTGCTGGGCATCGCTAGACTGTGCGCATGGCCGGTCTGATTCGTAAAGAGGACATCGCCCTCGTGCGCGAAGCCGCTCGGATCGATGAGATCGTCGGCGAGCACGTCGCCCTGCGCCCCGCAGGAGTGGGGTCCCTCAAAGGACTATGTCCCTTCCACGATGAACGCACTCCCAGCTTCCACGTCCGCCCTCACCTGGGGATGTGGCACTGCTTCGGTTGCGGCGAGGGCGGGGACGTCATCTCATTCGTCCAGAAGATCGACCACTTGTCCTTCACAGAGGCCGTGGAGTTCCTCGCCCAGCGTGCGGGCATCACGCTCCACTACGAAGAGGGCGGCACACAAGTTCGCAGTGAAGAACCCGGGAAACGTCAGCGCCTCCTTGAAGCGCATCGGGTCGCTGAAGAGTTCTACCAGCGTCAGCTCGCCTCGGCCGAGGGTG
Organism: Schaalia cardiffensis; assembly: GCF_016405145.1. Taxonomy (GTDB): domain Bacteria; phylum Actinomycetota; class Actinomycetes; order Actinomycetales; family Actinomycetaceae; genus Pauljensenia; species Pauljensenia cardiffensis. The sequence continues at coordinate 164,749 of NZ_JAEKIA010000005.1, read as the reverse complement.
CTGCGGGCAGGCAATTCCTCGCGAAACGCGGATTCAACCAGGCGATGTGCACTCACTTCGGCGTCGGATATTCGCCCGACTCCTGGGATGCTCTCACCCGCCACCTGCGTTCGAAGGGCTTCACGGATAAGGAACTCGAGATCGCAGGCCTTGCCTCGCGCGGAAATCGTGGTCTGTACGACCGTTTCCGAGGGCGCCTCATGTGGCCGATCCGAGACATCACAGGGGCGACCGTCGGTTTTGGCGCCCGCCGCCTCAACGAGGACCCGCAATCACCGAAGTATCTCAACACCCCCGAGACGCCGATCTACAAAAAGTCACAACTCCTTTATGGGCTTGACCTCGCGAAGAAGGCAATCGCGAAAGAACATCGCATCGTGATTGTCGAAGGGTACACGGATGTCATGGCCGCCCACGTCGCCGGCGAGCCTTGCGCTGTTGCGACCTGCGGCACGGCTTTCGGCTCTGAGCACGTGAAGATCGTGCGCCGCCTCTTGGGTGATGCCGCAGATCCTGCTGCGGGGGTGCTCCTATCGAATGGGCGGGCCCGGGGCTCGGAAGTGATCTTCACCTTCGACGGTGACGCGGCGGGGCAAAAGGCCGCATTGCGGGCCTTCCACGAGGATCAGAACTTTGCTTCCCAAACTTTTGTCGCCGTCGACCGCGAGGGCATGGACCCCTGCGAGGTGCGAATGGCGCGCGGCGACAAGGGGGTCATTGAGCTTGTCCGATCCCGCACTCCGCTTTTCGAGTTCGTCATTCGTTCCGTGATCCGTCAAGTCGATTTGCGCACTGCTGAGGGCAGGGTCCGTGCCCTGTCCGCCTCCGCGCCGATCGTTGCGAGTATTCGTGATCGTGCTTTGCGCATGGAATACACGCGTTCCCTCGCCGGTTGGCTCGGCATGGACATGCGCAGTGTGGCGGATGCGGTTCGCCATGCTGCTCGTCCGGCGCCTGAGCCCCGCTATGGCGAGGCATCCGATATGGCCGGAGCCGGGATCCCTTCTCCGGTGCCGCGCAGGCGCGGTCCCGAGGACCCGATCACCCGCCTTGAACGCCAGACGCTCGAGGTTGTTTTGCAGCACCCGGTCTTCGTCATCGGTTCTGGTTTCGAAGACCTTGAAGGGGATTCATTCTTCGTTCCCACGCACCGGGCGGTGCATGATGCGATTCGCGCGTGCGGTGGCCTTGATGCCTTCGCGAAGCTTTTGCATTCCGCGGAGGAGTATTTCGGCGTCGGCGAGCGTGCGACGGAGGCTGCGAGCCGTCGCTTCGTCGACCAGGTACGCGATGCTGCTGGCGAGCTCGTCGGCGCCGCCGTCACTGAGCTCGCGGTCGCGCCTCTTCCACAGGACCGCGAGGAGGAAATGCGTTCCTATTGCAGGGGAGTGGTCGCAGCGCTCGTCCGAACGGATCTCACTCGAAAACTGGGGGAGGCGCGCGGGCGTCTTCAACGCATGGACGAGGACGACCCCCAGTATGCGCAGGCCTTCCGTGAACTCATGCGCTTGGAGAACCGGCGGCAGACCTTTACTGAGAGGAACTGAAACGCTTTCCGAGTAGGGGAGAGGGGCGCGAAACGAAGGCTTTGAGGGGCTTCGGGTCTGAGCGTGGGCGATTCTTCGACAGGGGCGAGTTGGAGGGGCGGGAGTCGAAGACTACTGCGCTCTCCGGTGTGCGCGAGGAGGAACATGAACCGCACCGCTATCACAGGTGACCTTCAGCCGCGCTTTCCGGTGCGCGAGGAGGAACACGCCAGTTCTTCCCCCTCGCGTCTGCTGTTTCGGCGCTCTCCGGTGTGCGCGAGGAGGCGCACGAGTGCGAGAAGGAGCGCCGACGCTTCTTCACACACCATCGTGTTTTTCTTGATGGATAAAAAGCAGGCCTCGCATCTGATAAGAACTTCGCCAAGGCATCGCGCCGAACGCCAGGCGCCCAGAGGACTTGGCATCCGCCCTCGTCGAAGCGATCCACTAATCTGAAGCGTGTCCACTCGCGGTCCCACCGAGCGAAGAAGGAGAACCCCCTATGGCAGAAGTTGAGAGTTTCACGCTCGATCACACGGCCGTCCTCGCGCCCTATGTGCGCCTCATCTGCGTTGAAACAGGGCCGAAGGGCGATGAGATCTCAAACTTCGACCTGCGCCTCGTTCAACCCAATGAGAACGCCATCCCGACCGGGGGCCTGCACACCATCGAGCATCTCCTCGCCTCCTTGCTGCGCGACCGCATGGAAGGCGTCATCGACTGCTCACCCTTCGGCTGCCGCACTGGATTCCACCTCATCACCTGGGGAACCCCCGGTGTAGAGACTGTGACCCGAGCGCTCGTCTCCTCACTCGAAGCGATCGCGACGAGCGTGAATTGGCAAGACGTTCCGGGAACGGATATCACCTCCTGCGGAAACTACCGGGACCACTCGCTGTTCACTGCGCGCGAATGGTGCAAGAAGATCCTCGAAGAGGGCTTTTCCACAAACCCCTTCGTCAGGACGCCCCTGCCCGAGCTTGCTGACTAAGACCTCCTGGCCGACTCAGGCCTCGCCTCCTTCGTCTTCCTCTTGCCCCGGGCTGGCTTCCTTGCCCATATTTCTGCCGTGAGTTCGCTTCCCTGCCGATTCCTCCTGCCATGGGCGGGCTTCCTTGCCGGACGCGGGGGACGAGTCTCTTGCTCGGTTCGGCTCGGCTCAGTCCAAGCCGACACCTTCGCGCAGCTGCTGTTCAAAATGAGCGGCTTCACGCTCACAGGCCTCATCAAGCGGCCCGAAGGCAGCGAGCACGGAGAAGAGCTGATCGTCCTCGCGACGTCGAATCCACACGGTGATCGTCGTGCCATTAGAGACCTGTGTGGACTTGTGGACGACGATCGAATGATTCACACGCTCGGAGAGGATCCGCATGAACACCCGCGGATCCTGTGAAACCGTTTCCACGCGGATGGGTGTGCGCGCTGGATCCATCCACTCGACTGAAAGAACACGGTCCTCGGCACTCCACTTCGCGGTCGCGATTTCGTACCACATTCCCGAATCGAGGACCGACTCCTTGTTGGCGAGGATGATCGCGTGCCTCCCCGCGATGATCCACTCGCCCGACTCAAGCTGCTCCGCAGGGGCGCGCCGATCGCCCTCGGGAAGAAGAACTGAGACTTCGGTGGGAATCAGATTCGGCATAGGAAGATTCTACGGGTGCACTCGACACCTGCGAGCGCGCGCGAGCTCAAGCTCAGGCGCTCGCGCCGATCAGGGCGGGGCTGGTCCCGTACTCGTTGAGGAAGGACCACGAACTCAGGTCCTCAAGGGCCTCATGCAAGCCGATCAGTCGTATCGTCTGGTCATCGGAGGAGAGCAGATGCAGATCCGCTAGGAGAAGCCCATTCGCAAGCGAAGCCGCGTCGAGCGAATCGAGAGTACAGCGGGTGGTCCTGTGATCATTCGCACCGGCTGAAAGGTAGTGATCGACACGGGAGAAGAGTTCATGAGAGCGCAACTCGGCATCATCAATGGAGAACTCCACAAGCTGCGCCTTCGGAAGGGACTGGGCCGTGCAATCCCAGGAGGCCACGGCCTCAGCCAACTCAGTCGATTCTGCCAGGCTCTGCGCCGCAGAAAGATCAGCATCAGGAAGAATGGACGAGGCATTCAGAGCTTGAGGATCCAAGCCCCAGCCGCTGAGAAGATCCATTGTCTGACTTGAGATGAAAGAGTGCAGACGAGCATTGAACTCCGTCACCGCAGCAGCCTCAGAATCAAGACTCACATTGAAAGCGCCCGCCAAGTCGAGTGCAGAACGGTAGCGCCCCAGAGCGACCGAAGCGAGGGCGCGGGAGTTATCCGACTCCATAAGAGTCGGATCCGCCGCCGCAGCCAAATCCCTGCGGGCCGTTGAAGCGAGCCAGGAGACGAGTTCTTCGACCGTCACAGGCGCATCCGCGATAGGGGGAACCTCTTCGGCCCCCTCAGGAGTGTGATCACCCCAGGGGGACCACACTCCGCCAAGAGCGTCCAAACGAGCTTGGGAGTTCGCTGCGACAAGGGAAAGGGCCTGGGCGCATTCGGGGCACGAGCTCGCGTCCTCGGCCAAGGAGGAAGCACGGGCCCAAGCGGCGGCCTCCGTGCGGGCCGCGGTCTCACGGAGGGTATCCACTTCGGTGAGTTCAGGAAGGGATGCGCCCCTCGAATCGAAACGCACGCCCGAAGCGCAAGACGACAACAAGAGAGCAAGAGTACCCGCCGTGGCGCCGAGAACTGCGAGCCTGCGTCCTTTCCTGGACGAAGACGCTGTCCTTGAAGAATGCGCATGTTCACTCGCAAGCGCGTGTTCAAAGGACGCTGGTAGGCCCTTCGGAGAGCCGAAGGAGCCGGGGCGTCGCGAGAAGAATCCGAAGATCGTCACCTGGGCATCATCGCATGTTGACCCCCGGGTAGAATAGGAACCCCTTGCCGTGTCGGACACACAGGAGGATTTGTGGCCCAACCCCAACACTTCGAGGCACTCGAGAAGGAGCTCCGCCCCCTCGTTGAAGGATTCGGACTCGAACTCGACGCCGTCTTGAGCGTCAAAGAATCGGGAATGAAAATCGTGCGAGTCATCGTTGAGAGCCCCGAAACGGGCCAGGGGCTCGATTCCGAGTTGCTCGCGCAGGTTTCGCGGGCCGTTTCGCCCCTCGTTGATAAGGCCGACCCGATTGACAGCGAGTACTACCTGGAAGTGTCGACCCCCGGTGCAGAACGTGAACTCCTTGAGCCTCGTCACTGGGTCAAGCAGATCGGGCGCCTCGCGAGCGTGAAGCTGCGCGACGGCTCTCGCCTATGCGGTCGTGTGACATCCGCCGATGACAAGGGTGCAGTGCTCGACGTGGACGCTCAGACCGTTAGGATCGAGTACGCACAGATGAAGAAGGCGCGGGCTCGCGTCGAATTCGGTTCGGAGGAATGAGACGCATGGAAATCGACATGACCGCATTGCGCATGGTCGAGCAGGAGAAGGGAGTTTCCCTCGGCCGCCTCGTGGAAGCGATCGAAGAGGCCCTCCTCAAGGCGTACCACAACATTCCCGGCGCAGTTTCCAAAGCCCGCATTGAGATCGACCAGAAGACCGGTCGCGTCACCGTCATGGCGATGGACGAGGACGAGGACGGCAACGAGATCGGCGAATTCGACGACACTCCGAAGAACTTCGGGCGCATCGCCCAGTCGACTGCCCGCTCTGTCATCATGCAGCGCCTGCGTGACGCTGACGATCAGAAGGTCCTCGGCGGTTTCGCGAACCAGAAGGGCCAAGTTGTCACTGGTATCGTCGACCAGTCCCGCGATGGGCGCATCACGATCATCAAGGTCGGCGACGACTTCGAAGCGGTTCTGCCTGATTCTGAGAAGGCTCCCGGTGAGGCCTACCGTCACGGCGACCGCATCCGAGCTTTCGTCGTCAATGTCGAGCGCACGGAAAAGGGTGCCCGCATCACGCTTTCACGCACCCACCCCGGCCTCGTCGCTGGGCTTTTCGAACGGGAAGTCCCCGAGATTCAGCAGGGCCTCGTGAAGATCAAAGCGATCGCGCGTGAAGCAGGTCATCGTACGAAGATCGCCGTCGCCGCGACGCGCGAAGGTGTGAACGCCAAGGGCGCATGCATTGGTCCGATGGGGTCGCGAGTGCGCGCCGTCATGACGGAGCTCAACGGCGAGAAGATCGACATCGTCGACTGGTCGGCGGATCCTGGCCGTTTCGTCGCCAACGCCCTCTCGCCGGCCCGAGTCTCGCGCGTCGTCGTCCACTCGATTGACAATCGCACGGCAACCGCGATCGTTCCCGACTTCCAGCTCTCCCTCGCGATCGGTAAGGAAGGGCAGAACGCCCGCCTCGCAGCCAGACTCACCGACTTCCACATCGACATTCACTCCGACACGGAAACCGGCGACGAGGGCGTGGCCTCGCACTCCTCGATGCCTGATGACGTGACCAGTCGCTCATACTCCGATCCTCAGGATTGAGAAGGGCTCGACTAAGCTGAAGGGGTGTCGCAGTCTGCGCTGAACGAGAGTGAAGCCCTCCCGGGCCCTGCACCCGTTCGTACCTGCGTTGGCTGTGGGAAGCGTTCACCGCGTTCGGAACTGCTCCGATTCGCGGTGTACCACGGGGTCGTATCATTCGACCCCGAAGCTCAGCGACCCGGTCGGGGCGCGTGGATCCACCCGGATCTTCGCTGCGTCGACAAGGCCCGTAAACGTCGGGCCCTCGCGCGCGCGCTCCGCCTCGAGGAGGTTGTCTCCGAAGAGTTGTGGACTCAGTGCGAGCAGGTCGTGTCATCCAAGGCGTCGCCGACGCCTGAACTCGAGTAATGGAAGCGGGTTGGAAGCTGATGGGCACCCGATGAGTACCCAGCGATGAGCTGCCAGCAATACAAGTAACGCGTCTCCGTCCGGAGGCGCTTCCGGACAGGAGAACAGTGGCAAAGTTGCGTGTCCACGAGCTTGCGAAAGAGCTCGGAATCACCAGCAAGGAACTTTTGACGTACCTCAAGGATCACGGAGAGTTCGTCAAGGCATCATCTTCGGCCCTCGAGCCGCCAGTCGTGCGTTCCGTTCGTGAGCACTACAGCTCGAAGGGAACAGGGGAGGAACAAACCCCCGCAGCGAAGACCTCGGCTTCGAAGAAGCCGAGCGCCCCGAAAGGCTCAGCGGCCAAACCCGGGGATAAGAGCACTCAGCCTTCCACCAAGGCGAAGACCCCTGCGAGCGCGCCCGTGCCCGCCGATCCTCGTGCCGCCGTTTCAACGGGACCGGCCTTTTCTTCCGCTCCCAAGCCCGGTGCGACTCCCGCAGCGCCCAAGCCCGGTGCGGCTTCCGCAGCGCCCAAGCCTGGTGCGGCTCCGAAGCCTGGCGCTGCGCCTAAGCCCGCTGCAGCTCCGAAGCCTGGCGCTGCGCCCAAGCCTGCTGCGAGCCCCAAAGCTCCCGCTCCCAAGGCGAAGACCACCGGTCGTGACGGCGCTCCTGCGGCACCGCGTCCTGGAGCTCCGCGTCCGGCGGGCCCCCGCCCTGGTCCGCGTCCCGCTGGCCCGCGCCCGGGCAATAACCCCTACGCATCCAGTCAGGGAATGCCCCGTCCCGGTGGCACCGGTGGTCCGCGCCCTGGCCCGCGTCAAGGCGGCCCCCGTCCCGGTCAGGGTGGCAATGAGCGTCCCGCACGTGGCGGTGCTCCCCGTCCCGGTGGCACCGGCGGTCCTCGTCCCGGTGGCGCACCCCGCCCGGGCGGACGCTCAGGTGGCAACCGCCCGAACCCGGGAATGATGCCCGGCCAGGCGAACTTCGCCCGTAACGCTGCGACTGGTGCGAATGATCGTCCCACGCGCGGCGGCGCTGGAGGTCGCGGTCGCGGTACTCGCCCCGGAGCCGGAGGAGGCGCCGGTGCACCCGCAGGCGGCGGTTTCGGCCCCGCACGTGGAGGCGGCCGCGGAGGACGCGGCGCCACGCCGGGTGCTTTCGGACGCGGTGGCGGTCGCAATCAGCGTGGCCGCAAGTCCAAACGCGCGAAACGTCAAGAGTTCGAGCAGCAGAACGCTCCCGTCATCGGTGGCGTTTCAATCCCCCGCGGCAACGGGCAGGTCGTTCGTATCCGCCAGGGCGCGTCCCTCGCCGACTTCGCGGAGAAGATCGACGTCAATCCCGCAGCACTAGTGACCGTCCTCTTCCACCTCGGTGAAATGGCGACAGCGACCCAGTCGCTCGACCAGGACACCTTCGAGGCTCTCGGCGCTGAACTCGGCTACGACGTCAAGGTCGTCTCCCCCGAGGATGAGGACCGTGAACTCCTCGAGTCCTTCGACATTGACCTCGAGGCGGAAGAACTCGACGATGCCGAGCACATGCAGCCGCGTCCGCCGGTCGTCACGGTCATGGGCCACGTCGACCACGGCAAGACCAAGCTCCTCGACGCGATTCGTCATACGGATGTCGTCGACACCGAGCACGGCGGCATCACCCAGCACATCGGCGCCTACCAGGTGAACGTCGAGCATGAAGGCAAGACTCGTCCGATCACCTTCATCGATACCCCCGGCCACGAGGCCTTCACCGCGATGCGCGCCCGTGGCGCGCAGGTCACCGACATTGCGATCCTCGTGGTCGCTGCCGATGACGGCGTGATGCCCCAGACCGTTGAGGCGATCAACCACGCTCAGGCCGCGAACGTGCCGATCGTGGTCGCGGTCAACAAGGTCGATAAGGAAGGCGCCTCCCCGGATAAGATCCGTGGTCAGCTAACCGAATATGGACTCGTTGCTGAGGATTACGGCGGCGATGTCATGTTCGTCGACATTTCGGCGAAGGAACGCACCGGTATCCGTGAGCTCCTTGAAGCGGTCCTCTTGACTGCGGATGCGGCGCTTACCCTCGAGGCGAACCCGGATACTGCGGCTCGTGGTGTCGCGATCGAAGCGAACCTTGACAAGGGGCGTGGTGCGGTTGCGACCATGCTCGTTGAGCGCGGCACCTTGCGCATCGGGGACGCCATTGTCGTGGGTTCCGCCCATGGCCGCGTCCGAGCGATGTTCGATGACACCGGGGCGGATGTTGCCGAGGCCGGGCCCTCACGCCCGGTCGCTGTTCTCGGCCTCGCGTCGATTCCCCGTGCGGGTGATTCTTTCCTCGTCGCCACCGACGAGCGCACCGCACGCCAGATCGCCGATAAGCGCGAAGCCGCAGAGCGGCAGGCCATGCTCGCCAAGCGCCGCAAGCGCGTCTCCCTCGAGGACTTCGACAAGGTCCTCAAGGAAGGCGAGGTCGACACCCTCAACCTCATCATCAAGGGCGACGTTTCCGGTGCTGTCGAAGCGCTCGAGGATTCGCTGCTCGGCATTGATGTGGGCGAGGAAGTCCAGCTCCGCATCATCCACCGTGGCGTCGGCGCGATCACGCAGAATGACGTCAACCTCGCCACAGTCGATAACGCGGTCATCATCGGCTTCAACGTTCGCCCGGCTGAACGAGTCGTGGAACTCGCGGACGCCGAGGGTGTTGAGATCAAGTACTACAACGTCATCTACTCGGCGATCGAGGATATTGAGGCTGCCCTCAAGGGCATGCTCAAGCCGATCTACGAGGAGGTATCTCTCGGCACCGCGGAGATCCGTCAGGTCTTCCGTTCCGGCAAGTTCGGCAATATCGCGGGCTCGATCGTCCGCTCCGGCACGATCAAGCGCGGCACGAAGGCGCGCCTGGTCCGCGATGGTGTCGTCGTCGCCGACAACCTCGAGATCCAGTCTCTGCGTCGTGAAAAGGATGATGTCACTGAGGTCCGCGAAGGCTACGAGTGCGGTATCACGCTCGGCTTCAAGGACATCACCGAGGGTGACCTCATTGAGACCTGGGCGATGCGTGAGAAGCCTCGCGACTGATTCTAGGGAAGGTCCTGTTCCTTCCAGGATGATCCTGCTCGCGCGCTACGCGTGCGCGTAGGAGCGCAGGAGGGGTCCGAGTTGACGCTGTAACGTCAACCCGGACCCCTTTTCTTACCCCCGGTCCACAAGTCGGATCTTCTCCTGGGCCTTTTCTTATCCCCGGTCCACAAGTCGGACCTTCTCCTGGACCTTTTCTTATCCCCGGTCCACAAGTCGGATCATATCCTTGGAAACTCAATGCTGCTGAAACGGTTTGCGCTGATCAGAGGGGAATTAATCGATGTCTGGTTCGGCTTGTGTGCTTCTACCTTGGCCCTTTGTCCGACTTGTGCTCCCGCCTTCAAACGCATTGTCCGACTTGTGCCCTCTCTTCCATGCGCGCTGTCCGACTTGTGCCAGGCAGGCCACGCAGCCCCGTACTCAGCCGGGACGAAATACACTCCAGTACGCGCAGTCCCCTCATGCGCCATGACGCTCGGCGTGCCCCAAACATCACTCCCGGCGTCAAGCTTCCCCAAACGCCACCCCGTCATAAACCTGCCACGCGAGCTACCCCCGTCGTGGCTTATGTTCAGAGCCCGGCGCTGAGTAGGGCCCTAATACGCCTTGACGCTCGGCGTGCCCTAAACACCACCCCGGCGTCGAGCTGCCCGCAAACGAGTCCCGTCATTCGCTTATCCCCAAAGCCAGACGCCGAGCCTCGATGATGCGAACAAGCTCGGCGGCTAAGCCTTCAGGATCCTGAAGATCCGCCCAATCGAAGCGAATCACAGTCCAACCCGAGGCGACGAGGAGTCGCTCTCGTCGTCGCTCCGCCTCGATCGTCCTGTGGATCTGCTGCACGGATGCCCCATACTTGCCCCGGCCATCGAATTCGATCGCGAGGCGCAGCTCAGGCAGTGCCATATCTACGAAAAAGTGTTGTCCCGCCTCGCACACATGCATCTGGGTGTGAACTCCGCGAACACCGGCCCTCAGCAGATTCCATAAGAGCCAGGCCTCAGCGGGGGATTCACAGGCCGGGTCGGCCCAAGCGAGGATCCTCGAAGCCCGCTCCCATCCTCGGCCTCTGGGGAGCTCATGCAAAGCTGCGAGGGATTGACGGCGAACACGGTCACTTGCCATTGGCGCGGGCCTTTCGCCCTCGAAGATATCGAGAATCGTGCGATAAGCCTGACTGACGAGTATGAACGCGATCCGTGGCGGGCTCAGAAGTGCGGTGCTGATTGCTGCAGCATTCAGGTCCTGTGCGAGGATGCCGTGCACCCTCACCGAGTGAGTCCTTACATGGGTCGAACCAACGAAGGTGACTGGGAGCCGAGGGGAGATGATGATTCCATCGAGAACAACTGCCGGAAGAATGAGGGCTCCTCGTGAAGTGCCCCGGCCGCCGGTAAAGGAGATCCTCGCAGCGTTTTCGGCGGAGAGAGGCTCGGGCAGGTCAAGCCCGTGGAGGAGCAAAGCGGAACGCCCGACGGCGGTGCTTGCCCGGCGAAGGTGACTAACTGCGAACACCCGGGCGATCTCCACCGCTCGTCGTTGCGCCCAGGGGGTTTCGAGGCCGCGCAGGAACTCCGACTCGAGGTGGACTCCGCGCGCGATCTTGATGGTGTCGGCGTTCAGACGGCAGTGCTTGTGGCGGCGCCCGGTGAAGTGCACTCGCCTTTGGACCTGGGTGATGCTCGGCGTTGCGGACATGCGTGCAGCTTCTCTCCCTGTGGGAATCTGAGCGAGTTCGTCAAAGGGGTCCTGTGGACCGGGAATAGGGCGGGATTGAGCTGGGGATAGTGGGGGCGGTGCAGGCTCGATGGGGCTTCTTGGATACAGCTGGGCAGACTTGTAGCGGGCGCTCGGCCACAAGCCTGCTTTGGGCTCTACGCGGCTTCTCGGTTGCAAATGCGCCCTTGGCTGCAAATGGGCGTTTGGCCACAAGTCGGACGCTCGCCTTGGAAACTTGACGAGGGCGAGCGGGTTTGTGCTGATCAAAAGGAAAATGACGAAGGGGAACTCTGGCTTATGCGCCCCCAGCTCGACTTGCGGTCCGACTTGTGCCTCTGCGGGTCCGACTTGTGCCCCGCGAGAAGCCCGCACAGCGTTTCTCCATACCAGCCCCGCTTCTCCTGTCAATCCCAGCTCCCACCTGGGCATGGTTGAGCTCTTACCGCCGAGGATCGTGCCCTCGACGATTTCCCAGCACCCCCCTGGGCATGGCGCCCTAGCGGTTGGCGGCGTCGTCAGCGCCAACATCAATCCCAGCTCCCACCTGGGCATGGTTGAGTTCGGAGCCGCCGCAGCCATGATCGGCCTGTCAATCCCAGCTCCCACGTGGGCATGGAGCTCTTGATCGTGCAGAACCCCGTACCATGGGAGACCGGAATACGGGTCGTTTCTCAACTTCGTCTGGCTCAACAAGCCGTGCGAGGCTTCGCCACGAATCCGCATGCCGCTACGCTGGCGTGCGGAGTCGTGAAAAGGCAGCACCTAGTCTGCGCGCCCGCGAGCTTGCGCACAGCTTCGAGTGGACTCCGCGTTGCGCGAGTTCGAGTGGACGCCGCACTTCGGACAGGCTCGGCCAGAGCAGACGCATGGCCAGACGACCCACGACTTTCAGGAGGACTCATGGCAGACGAAGCCCGCCAACGCAAGGTGCAGGATCGTATCCAGCAGACGGTCGCGCGTCTGCTTGGACGGAGGATCAAGGATCCGCGACTGGGTTTCGTGACGATCACGGATGTGCGCGTGACCGGCGACCTACAGCACGCCTCGATCTTCTACACGGTCCTCGGTGACGATGAGGACCGCAAAGCGACGGCTCGTGCTTTCGAGTCGGCGAAAGGCATCATCCGTTCCGAGGTCGGCAAAGCCCTCGGGATCCGCCTGACTCCGACGATCGAGTTCATTCTTGATGCTTTGCCCGACTCGGTCGCCGCGATCGAGGGTGCGCTCGCGGCCGCGAAGGCCAAGGACGAACAGATCGCCCGCCACGCTCAGGGAGCCGCCTATGCCGGCGATGCAGACCCTTACCGGCATGATGATACGGACGAGGACGAGGACGCGCTCTGAGGATGGCGAAGCGTCCAGATCATTCGGTTCCAGGGATCCTCGTCATCGATAAAGCTTCGGGTATGACGAGCCATGATGTCGTGTCTCGCGTGCGGCGCCTGGCTCATACCCGCAAAGTCGGGCACGGCGGCACTTTGGATCCGATGGCGACGGGCGTTCTGGTCGTGGGCGTGGGCAAGGCGACTCGCCTGTTGACTTTCATTACGGGGCATTCGAAGACTTATGAGGCGACGATCCGTTTCGGCCTGACGACTTCCACTGATGATGCCGAGGGCGCCCTTGTTCAGGCCCTCGGCTGTACCTCCTTGTCCCTCGATGAGCTCGAAAAGGCGATGGAGGGTCTTCGCGGGGAGATCGATCAGGTGCCTTCCTCGGTGTCGGCGAAGAAGATTGACGGCAAACGGGCCTACGAGCTTGTGCGTGAGGGCGTTGAGGTTGAGCTCAAGGCGAATCGAGTAACGGTTTCGCGTTTTGAGCGCTGTTCGGATCTGCGCCGGGCGACCCTCGACACGCCCTCGGGCCCACTCGAGGTTCTTGATGTGGATGTGGTCGTCGATTGTTCTTCCGGCACCTACATTCGGGCCCTTGCGAGAGATCTCGGTTTGATGCTTGGCGTCGGGGCGCATCTGACGCGTTTGCGACGCACCCGCGTCGGAGCCTTCACTCTTGAGGACTGCCGCACTGTGGATTCGCTCGAGGACGAGGCCGCGAGCTCGCGTGCTGCGTCTCATCCAAAGATGCCGCTGCCTGCGCCGACACCTGAAGGGGCTTTGAAATCCGCTTCTCACTCAGAAGAGCCCTTACCTGCTCCGGGCTTGATTCCGCTGGGTGCAGCGGTCACGGCGATGTTTCCGATCATTTCCTTGAACGAGGCCGAAGCTGCGCGTTTTCTTCACGGCAACCCCCCGAAGCGCGGCCCCAAGGAGCTTCAGGCCCTGCTGCGGGCCGCCCCCGTTCACAGAGCCTCTGTACCGCCTACCCCCGAAGCGCCCGCTGCGCCTGTCCCAGGAGCTACTCTTCCTTCTTCCCTTGAAAGCGCTGCTTCACCTACCCCTGAAGCTCCCGCTTCGCCTGCCTCAGGTGCTCCCGCCGCGCCTGCCCCAGGTGTCGCTGTGCCGCCTCCTCTTAAGCCTGTCTCAGGTGCTCCCGCCGCGCCTGCCCGCGAAGCGCCCGCTGCGTCTGCCTCAGGAGCCCCCGCCGCGCCTGCCCCAGGTGTCGCTGTGCCGCCTCCTCTTAAGCCTGCCTCAGGAGCCCCTGTACCGCCTACCTCCGGAGCGCCCGCTGCGTCTGCCTCAGGAGCCCCCGCCGCGCCTGCCCCAGGTGTCGCTGTGCCGCCTCCTCTTAAGCCTGCCTCAGGAGCCCCTGTACCGCCTACCTCCGGAGCGCCCGCTTCTCCTAGCCTTGAAGCCCCCAACCCGTCTAGCCCTCGAACGTCAGCGAAAGATGCGCTCGCTTCCACAATGCCCGATCATGGAGCAGGCATAGGCGCCCGCATTCGAGGAGAATCCGCCCCCGTCCTCGTCGATGGGGACACCACCATCTTCGCTGCGGCTGATCCGAAGGGGAGAATCCTCGGACTGATCGACGCGTCGAAGCCGCGCCTGAAGACGATCTGCGTATTTTTCGGAGGGGAAGGATGAAGATCTGGTCAACGCTGTCCGATGTGCCCGGAGGCGAGAGGTCTGTCGTGACGATCGGCAACTTCGACGGAATGCACAATGGGCACAGGCGCGTCGTCTCCTCGTGCGTGGAGCGCGCCCGCAAACGCGGCACCGACGCCGTTGCGATCACTTTCGATCCGCACCCCATCCAGGTTCACGCGCCGGAAGCAGGCTTGCAGCTCATCTTCCCGCTTCGCGACCGCCTCGATGCAATGGCAGCATCGGGGCTCGATGCGACTCTCGTCGTCCACTATGACGCGAGCGTGTACATGCTCGAACCAGAAGAGTTCGTCGTCGAATTCCTCGTGGAGCGTCTCGGCGCGGTCGAGGTCGTTGTCGGAGAGGATTTCCACTTTGGGCGCGCGAACCTCGGGACGATCGACACCCTGCGTGAGCTGGGGCGTCGATATGGCTTCGACGTCACAATGGTGACTGATATTCAAGCGCCCGAGGGAAGGCGCTGGTCGTCTTCGTGGGTGAGGGAGCTTCTTGCCGAGGGCGATGTCGCCGGTGCCGCACGAGTCCTCGGCCACCTCCATCGCATCCGCGGTACTGTCGAGCACGGTTTCAAACGAGGACGCGAACTCGGATTCCCGACGGCGAACCTCCAGGAGGAGATCGAGGGGGTTGTGCCCGCTGACGGCGTGTACGCCGGATGGGTCGTGCGCCAGGTGCCGGGGACGGAGTCGGCAGAGTTCTTGCCGTCTGCGATCTCGGTGGGGACGAACCCGCAGTTCGATGGTGTCCATCGGACGGTCGAGGCTCATGTTCTGGGCCGCTCGGACCTCAACTTGTACGGTGAGAGGATCGCTGTTGTTTTTGTGTCGAGGATCCGGCCGATGCTGGCTTTCGACTCGCTTGAAGATCTGCTCGCCCAGATGGATGACGACTTGCGTCAATCGGCGTATGTCCTCGGGGTGGGGGTCGCCTCGAGAATTGATCCTGAAGACGTCACCGCCTGCTGAGCACCGCCTTGGGTGCAGGGCCAGAGCGCCCCGAGGCCAGCAGCTCCGAAGCCAGCGCGTCCCAAGAGTCGGGCAAGGCCAGCGGGGCGCAAGACTTGCGTGGGCGCGCGTCGGCACAGCTTGACCCGGGGGTGCGCAGCGCGCCGGAGGGGCCGCGCGGCGCCAGGGCTGTGCGTCACCTGAGACCGAGCGCTTCGTTTTCGGTTTCGCGGGACACTCTTGGGTTGCGCGGCGGTCCCTTGGCCACAAGTCGGACATTCAGAGCCAGATTTAGCCGTGCCGAATGGGAAAAGCCCAGAACGGCGCGGGCCCTCATGGGGCATGGTGCGAGCGTCGTCCGACTTGTGCCCCTTGCCTTTCCCGCACCCCAGCGTCTCCGAGCGCCCGCTCCTCCCGCCCACTGTGTCTCCACGCCCCGAACTGCCCCGCCCCTCCCGCACCAGCTTCTCCGAGCGCCCGCCCCTGCCCACGCCCCGAGTCGCCCCCGCTCCTCTTCCCCCTCCCTTCCGACGTGCCCGATCGCACACCCTTTTGCTCGCGGATCAGCCCATTCCTGTGAAAGTGCGTATCTTCGCCCGTGCTAGCCTTGGAAGGCCGTCAGATCGGCCGCGAACTGTCAGCGGTAGGGAATAGCCCTCCCGCCCCGCGCAACGAGTCATAAGGAGAAGCCTGTGCCCCTGAGCAAGGACGTCAAGGATCAGATCATCGCCGAATACGCCACCCACGAGGGCGACACCGGCTCCCCCGAGGTTCAGATCGCGCTCCTCACAAAGCGCATCAAGGACCTGACCGAGCACTTCAAGTACCACACGCACGACCACCACTCGCGCCGCGGCCTGCTGCTGCTCGTCGGTCGTCGTCGCCGCCTCCTCGGCTACCTGGCCTCGATCGACATTGAGCGTTACCGCTCCCTCGTCGAGCGTCTGGGCCTGCGCCGCTGAGCCGTCCCGGTCCGATCCTCTTCTTGAGGACCGGGCCGGTTTTGCTTGCGCATCCGAACGGGGCGCGCAAGCAATCGACCACGAGGGGCGCGCCCGCAGGTCTCATTCGACTCCTGAGGGCCGCTCCCCATCATCGAGGACGCTGCCGCAAAATCGGAAGAGAACGGGAAGACCACACGGGTCTCCCTGATGCGCACCACTCTCCTGGACGCGCATCACTCTCCCGGATGAGCGCCAGCCCTTCACCCTGAGGCCACTCGAAAGGCCTCGCCGAGGCCCCAAGCCTCTTGCCCGTTCCACTGCGCACCGACCGACGGTTTTCGACAGTGGTTCACGGACCTCCGCGACATTGGGTCGTTCGGATTGATGCCGTGGACTTCGATCGAAGGCCGAAGCCGGGCGCGAGTCTCATATCCCCGAAACAAGGAGAAACGCCACCATGATGGAAGGCTCCGACATCATCGCCGCTGAGGCGATCATCGACAACGGCAGCTTCGGTAAGCGCACAGTGCGCTTCGAGACCGGCCGTCTCGCGAAGCAGGCCGCTGGGTCCGCCCTCGCCTACCTGGACGACGAGACGACGGTCCTTTCCGCGACCACTGTCGGCAAGTCCCCGAAAGACCAGTTCGACTTCTTCCCGCTCACCGTTGATGTTGAAGAGCGCGCGTACGCTGCGGGCCGCATCCCCGGTTCTTTCTTCCGCCGCGAAGGCCGCGCAGGTACTGAGGCGATTCTCGCCGCGCGCCTGATCGACCGTCCGCTGCGCCCGGGCTTCGTCAAGGGCCTGCGCAACGAGGTTCAGGTCGTCGAAACCGTTTTGACTGTCCACCCGGACGACGCCTACGACGTCCTCGCGATCAATGCCGCGTCGATGTCCACCCAGATCGCGGGTCTGCCTTTCACGGGCCCGATCGGCGGCACTCGGCTCGCCCTCATTGACGGCCAGTGGGTCGCTTTCCCGCGTTGGTCTGAGCTTGAGCGCTCCGTGTTCAACATTGTTGTCGCGGGCCGCATCGTCAAGGCTGAGGACGGCTCCGAGGATGTCGCGATCATGATGGTCGAGGCTGGTGGCGGTAAGAACCAGTGGAACCTCATCCAGGCCGGCGCCCCCGCTCCGACCGAGGATGTCGTCGCCGATGGTCTTGAGGCCGCCAAGCCCTTCATCAAGGTGCTGTGCGAGGCTCAGATCGAGGTCGCGAAGCACGCTTCGAAGGAGACCGCCGAGTTCCCGCTGTTCATCGACTACACGGATGAGCAGTACAAGGCCGTTGAGGAGTTCGTGGGCGACAAGCTCGCGAAGGCTCTTCTCACGGAGGGCAAGCTCGCCCGCGACGAGGCCGTTGACGCGGTGAAGGCTGAGATGCTCGAGGGGCTCGCTGAGAAGTACCCGGAGCAGGAGAAGGACCTCAAGGCCGCTTTCCGCTCTCTTGAGAAGTACACGATCCGTCAGCGCACCCTCCGCGAGGAGATCCGCATGGACGGGCGCACCCCGCGTCAGATCCGTTCCCTTTCCGCCGAGGTCGAGGTCCTCCCGCGCGTTCATGGTTCGGCCCTCTTCCAGCGTGGAGAGACGCAGATCCTCGGTGTGACGACCCTTGCGATGCTCCGCATGGAGCAGCAGCTCGACAACCTGTCCCCGGTGACGGCGAAGCGCTACATGCACCAGTACAACTTCGCGCCCTTCTCGACGGGCGAGACGGGCCGCGTCGGCGCTCCGAAGCGTCGCGAGATCGGCCACGGCGATCTCGCCGAGCGTGCCCTCATCCCGGTGATTCCGCCGCGCGACGAGTTCCCCTACGCGATCCGCCAGGTCTCCGAGACGATGGGCTCGAACGGTTCGTCCTCGATGGGGTCCGTGTGTGCTTCGACCCTGTCGCTCCTGCAGGCCGGTGTCCCGCTGCGCGCCCCTGTCGCGGGTATCGCCATGGGTCTGATGACCGGCGAGGTCGATGGCGTGCAGAAGTCCGTGACCCTGACTGACATCCTCGGTGCCGAGGACGGTTTCGGTGATATGGACTTCAAGGTCGCGGGCACGAAGGACTTCATCACGGCTCTTCAGTTGGATACGAAGCTTGACGGCATCGACTCGCAGGTTCTTCGCGGCGCTCTTGCTCAGGCCCGCGATGCCCGTCTTGCGATCCTTGATCTGATCAACCGGGCGATTGATGGCCCCGATGAGATGAGCCCGAATGCGCCGCGCATCATCACGGTTCAGGTCCCGGTCGATAAGATCGGCGAAGTCATCGGCCCGAAGGGCAAGATGATCAATCAGATCCAGGAGGATACCGGCGCCGATGTGACGATCGAGGACGATGGCACGGTGTACATCGCCTCTGCTTCTGGCCAGTCCGCTGAGGCCGCTCGTCAGATGATCAATCAGATCGCGAACCCGCAGATGCCCGAGGTCGGCGAGCGCTTCGTCGGCACGGTCGTCAAGACCACGTCTTTCGGTGCTTTCGTGTCACTGACCCCCGGTAAGGATGGGCTCCTGCACATTTCACAGGTGCGTCGTCTTGTTGGTGGCAAGCGCATTGAGTCGGTTGAGGATGTCCTCCAGGTCGGCCAGCAGGTCGAGGTGGAAATCGCTGAGATCGGTGATCGTGGCAAGCTCAGCCTGCACGCCGTCCTCGACGAGGATGCCGCAGCTGCCGAGGCTGCGGGCCCTGAGTCGACGGAGCGCACGGAGCGTCGTGAGCGCCGTGATCGTTCTGAGCGCCGTGAGCGCCGCCCCCGTACTCGCACGCGTCGTAAGCGCGAGGACGAGGAGGAGTCCGCTTCTGAGGAGTGATCCTCGTGTAGGCGGTGCCACTCGCTGATTGAGATGGGGCCGGGGAGCGCATGCTCCCCGGCCCCACTGTGTCACTACATGCCCGGGGCCGGGTTGTTGTGGCGTATTCGCCCTGCTCATGACGTAGCTGGCGTTGCGCGTTCGGCTGATGCGGGGAGAGACTACGGGGAAGAGATCGACATTCCTCGATAGTCGCGGATGTCCTCATCGGTGTTGAATGGATGAATGGATCTGTCCAGCGACACCAGTGGAGGTCAACTGTGATTCGTCGAGTGCTTGGAATGATGGCGGCGATGTCCAGGATGATGGGTATGGTCAATCCTGCAGTCTCTCAGGATGCTGATGACACGTCGAGCGTTCGTGTGTCTCCTGTGGAGTTGTTTTGTCGTTTCTTCCCGAATTATCCCGCGTGTCGAGGCGCGTCGTGATAGTGAGGCTATTCCAGCGTTTGCTTTCTGCTGTCAGAAGGATTCAATGCTGGGGGAAGCATTTCACTTATCCGGCGGTCGCGCTGGTTTTTCTCTCATTCGACTGCTATTCTCTGCTCACTTCGGGGAGGATGCCATGGCGTTCCCTTCTAGTAGCAACGGTCATTGCCGGAGGCATGGCAGCAGCAGCGTGGTTCTCCACTCTCGGGAGTGTGACAGTCATAGCCGTGAGCTGCCTCGCCATCATCTCACCCGCTAGTCTCCTCGACGCGCTGATGACGACGTTTCTTGTCGTCCTCGCTACAGCTGAGTTGATTTCACAGAATCGGTGGGTTCTCGTAGTGATTTCCGGCGTCGCCGTGTCTGGTGCTTATTATCTTGAGCCTGTTGACCGTTCTGGTGCGTTGCTTGTTTGGTTGTTGCTGCTTCAAATGGTTATCGCTGTTTCGATTGGTCTACTCATGCTGACGAGCAGTAAGCAAATTGAACTGCTCAAACAGCAGGTGGAGTACCTCGCCCATAGGACGAATACAGAGCTCGCCGTGACGCTTCACGACACGGTGATCACGGATCTGACCAAGGCCCTGGTCATGGTCCGCTCCCTCCAAGTGCCCAATCGGGATCAGCCTTTGTACGCACTTGCCGACATTGAACAATCAATAGCGCGTGCCATCACTCAATTGCGTCGTACAGTAACAATGCTGCAACCCCGCAACGACCCGATGAGCGAGTCGGTGTCTCATGCGCTTGATGATGCCGCCCAGATGCTTCGTATGGGGCGTCGACGACTGCACAGCGCCCTTCCCGACGAACACGAGCTGTCAATGCTTCTGGGTGCCACGCGACTGCGATTCCTGGTTGTTTTCCTCAAGGAAGCACTGATGAACTGCGTGAAGTATGCGCCTGTTAACTCGATTGTCAACGTGTCGGCGGATGTGTCGGAGCGCGGCGTGGAAGTCACCGTCGTATCGGATCTGTCGAAGGAAGAACTGGATCTTCAACTCGAATTGTCGTCCGGACTGGGCATCATGAGTCTGCAGAGCCGAGCACAGACGCTTGGCGGTGATGTTTGCTTCGGTACAGTGCCCGGACGATGGATAATATCCCTCGTCATGCCGATCGATGCTGTCCGAATCGGGGGAGTGGAATGACCGCCCCCATGTCGCCGCCCGAACATATCCGCCCCATCCGAGTGATCCTGGCGGACGATGATCCCAATCTGCGCGACGCCCTCGCCTCCCTTCTGGGCATGGATCCTCGCATCAGCATTGTCGGGACCGCTGCTGATGGGCGCGAGGTCCTCGCGCTTGTGGAACACCGCCCTGCCGACATCGTCCTGATGGATGTCGAGATGCCCGTGCTTGACGGAGTGGAGACTACTCGGATCATGTCCGAGCGCCACTCATCGGTGAGAGTCGTGATGTTCACGGCCTTCGAGGTCCAGCATCGCCTCAGTGAGGCCCTCGCCGCGGGAGCCTGTTCGTTTCTTACGAAGGACCTACCCGTGGTTGAGATCGTGGATTCTCTCCTCCATATTTATTCGGGGCACCGCGTACTCGCGCCCAGGGCGATGGATTTTGCGCTCGACACGTTGCGATCACTTGGAGAACAACAGGAGCGCACCGAAGGCTGGGCTCGCACCGTTGATTCGCTCTCCATCGGACAACGGGCCGTATATGAACGGCTCATCCAGGGCGCGACAAATCGGGAGATTGCAGAGCTGACCAATTACTCTGAGGGTACCGTGCGCACCTACGTCACCCAACTCCTCGATTGCTTCGGCTGCACCTCACGGACCGAACTCGCCGTTCGCGCCGCTCGGATCGGGTCGACTCCGGGTTGTTGACTTTCCTCGATCGAGGGGCGACGGCCCCGGAAATAGGGTTGTGCCATCGATCCTTTGCGTGGGGACTCAAACCGGTTCTTCGTATTTGAGTCTGGGGTAGGTGTGTGAGCCGCCGCCGTTGAGCAGTATTCTGAGGTGGTTGTTGTCGGGGTTACAGACCCCCGGCCACCACGAGCAAAACACCACGGATACAACTCGATGACGGCACACCCGATGACGGTGGGCTGCTCGTTGAGTTGCTGCCACAGCGCTCGTAGACCGAGCCGATCCAGGGACAAGAAAGCAGTGAGATCAGCAAGACTGCTGGTAACGTGACACACGCCCCGGCCTGTCTGACAGGTCGTGTACGAACTCCCATCACCGAGAGACCTCAACCCCCACCACCACCCAGTCCCACCCCACGACCCCTACCCTCACCTGCAAAGGCCCAGATTCTCGTACTCAACGTTGTTTCACGCGTCTGTGCCGTACCACGTGTCGTGGAAGCGGGGTATGCCGTGCGTCTTCGGTCGGATGCTATCTGGCGATGAACGCCGAGACAGGCACCATCCCAACAATCATTAACATTCCTCGATAGAGGAGAACGAGTCGCAAATCATAGAATGACGGCGTCGGCCAACAATCACTCAAGCAGCTTTGTCTCAAAGGAGACAACAATGACGACATTGAAGAGAACTGTGATCGGTGCGCTGACTTCGTGTGCGCTCGTACTCAGCGGCGCTGGAGTCGCATATGGCTCCACTGATGCTGTCACGATGCAAGACCGTGACGACGTGTCTGCCACTGTCGGAGGAGCGGAACTCGGAAGAGAATCCGAACAGACGAGAGCGATTCCGATAGCGGCTATTGTTGCCGTTCTGATGGCAGGTCACACCGTGGCTTACAACGATGGTGTTGCCCGTGCTGCCACAGGCCAAGTGACATGGAGCATGTGGAGCGGCGACTGGGGATGGAGCCGGATGGGAGCTGCTTATGGACTCGGTCCGATAGGAATCGCTGGATACCATGGGTGGAGTCACGGATTCCAGAAAGAATGCCCCAATCACTCGTACTGCTACTACAGGTGAGAGAAGGAGACAAGCGCAATGGCTCAATGGAAGAACATGAGCGCGTGGGGGAAGGTCGGTCTCGTCTGCGACTGGCTGTCGATCGCGGTCCTAGTGATGAGCTTCGGATACGCGATGATCATGAAGGACCAGATTCCTCAGAACACCTGGATGGTGGCATTCCTACTGTTCGCGGTGGGGCGGGGTCTGGGGGACTACGACCGCAATCGGCGTCGGATCATGGACGAGCGAGCCGCAGCCCACCAGAACGCTTAGTAGCCATCTTCCACTGCCGCACAGTCGGGGAGAGCGTCGTCGCGCTAGCCCCGACTATGCGCTGTTCTGTGCTTGTGTCGCCCCTGGAGGGAGCATCACCGTCGGACGGTTAGAATCATCGCCATGACTCCGCCGATCGAATTGCCCCTTGATGCAACCCGGGCGCACCTGCTTGACGACTCCGAGGGCGATATCTCGCGAAGCGTCACCTCCTCGGGAACTCGAATCATCACCCAGCAGATCCCCACAACGCGCTCAGTCGCACTCGGCTTGTGGGTGCCGGTCGGTTCTCGCGACGAGTCGGCGCAGCACCAGGGCTCCACTCACTTCTTGGAGCACCTCCTCTTCAAGGGGACGAAGAAACGCAGCGCCTTCGATATTGCGGCCGCCTTCGACGGGGTCGGCGGCGAATCGAATGCGGAGACTGCGCGAGAACACACCGCGTATTGGGCGAGGATCCTCGGCGAGGACCTGCCGATGGCGGTGGAGGTACTCACGGACATGCTCACCGACTCTTTGATCGAGCCCGAGCATTTCGAGATGGAACGCGAGGTCATCCTCGACGAGCTCGCAATGGCGGACGATAGTCCGACTGAGGTCCTCCATGAGGCGTTCCAGACTGCCATCCACGGGGATGCGGCCTTGGGCCGCCCGATCGGTGGAACTCCCGAGGTGATTCGCCGCGTGAGCCGGGAGGACGTCTGGGCGCATTACCAGGATTCCTACGGTCCGGATTCTTTGATCGTGGCGGCAGCGGGGAATGTCGATCATGAGCGCCTCGCCGAGATGATGAAGGAGGCTCTCGCATCCTCTTCGTGGGCGCAGCGCCTTAATGAGGTGAATTCGCCGAGGCCCCGTCGAACAACTGAAGAGCCTGCGCCTTGCGATCACGAGCGCCATATCGTTCATCGCCGTGATGTCGAACAGGCGCATCTGATCGTCGGCACGACTGGCCTTCGCGCCAAACATGAGGATTGGGCGGCCATGTCCGTGCTGATCAGCGTGCTCGGAGGTTCGATGTCCTCGCGCCTCTTCCAAGAAGTGCGTGAAAAACGGGGTCTGGCGTATACGACCTACGCCTTCCACAGCGCTTACGCCGACACTGGTTCTTTCGGCATGTATGTCGGCACTTCGCCTGCAAAGGTCAAGGAGGTTGAGCGCATCATGCTCGGCCAGCTGGAAGATCTTGCCGCGAGCGGGCCGAGCGAAGATGAACTCGAAAGGGTGAGGGGCCAGGTACGCGGCGGCATCGCTTTGAGCCTTGAGGACAATTGGTCTCGCATGATGCGCCTGGGGCGGGCGGAGATGTCGGGCGAGTACCGGACGGTTCCTGAGACTCTCAATGCGATCGACGAGGTCGGGGTCGAGGACGTCCGTGTGCTTGCACAGCGCCTGGCTTCGCAAGCGCGTTCCAGCGCCCTCGTCCTTCCTGAGAACTGACACGCCCCTTAACGATTGTGGACCGCTACCAAATCTGGTAGCCTGATAGTCCGCTGGTCGTTATTAGTTGCACGGTCAGCGTATGGCCCCCGCAAGGGGGCCTATGTATTTGATCTGGGGGTCGATGTGGACCGTTGTGCGCTCCTAGTAGATGCGGGATACTTCTATGCCGCGGGGATACGCGTAGCATTTGGAGAGAAGCTGAGACGCGACCAGATTCGCCTCAAGGACCCGATGCGGATGATCGATAAGCTGGTTGAGATCTCCCAACGATTGGCATCGGATGCGCCGCTCCTGCGTACCTACTGGTATGATGCCATGCCTGGAAATCAATTGTCTGCGGATCAGGCTGAATTGGCGCTGTTACCTTTTGTCAAGCTTCGGCTCGGCGTTCTCAACGGCGCCGGACAACAAAAGGGAGTTGACTCCCTGATTGTCACGGATCTTATCGATTTGGCGCGCCATCGAGCAGTCGTCGATGCGGTCGTGCTCTCCGGGGATGAAGATATTCGCCTGGGAGTGCAGTTAGCACAGAACTATGGTATTCGCGTCCATTTGCTCGGCGCCGGGGACGTGTCAAAGAATATGAGCCGATTGCTGCGCCAGGAAGCGGATACTGTAGGAATACTGCCGAGTGAGTGGTTCACCGAGGTTCTCGAAGTTCCGGGCTTAGTAACAGGGGCGATAACAGCGCCGACGGTCGAAAGCGTGGTTGATTGCCAATCGACGCAGGTCGGCATCGGGAGGCGATCAACACGACGAGTCGAATTGGATCCCATTGAGGGAGAGACGATTAATGATTCGACTAGCAGAGTGGTCCACCAACTCGTCAACGGAATGGACGAAAGAGATAAGGAGCAGATCCGAGCGCAGATCGAGATCGAGGGGAAAATTCCTAGAGAATTCGACGGTCGTTTGATTGCCTCGGTATCGAAGCTCCAGGGGAGTCGACGGTTGACTACCGATGAGCTGAATGCCATTCGGCAGGAGTTCATTCGTGCTGTCGACTGAATACGTTTTAGCATCCGTGCACGTATGAGTCTGCCTTCCCGTATGTGCTCTTAACTGCGAACGCCGCAAACGCCGTCACCACCGATGACGTGCACGCCCTCGCCGCCCAGCTCGTCTCCCGGCCGCGCGCACGCGCCTCGTGTGAGAGAAATCCGAAGAGGTACCTCTCTCGGCGTTCGGCCTTTTCAGCGCCGACGAGAAGGCGAGCGATACCCTGGTCTCATGACTATTCGCGTTGCCGTCACCGGAGCCAAGGGCCGTATGGGCTCGACCGTCGTTGAAGCCGTTAGAGCGGCGGGGGGTATGGAGCTCGTCGCAGCCCTCGATGCCGAGGATGAGATCACCCCCGAGTCCCTGAACGCTGCGGAGGTTGCGGTTGACTTCTCTGTTCCGAGCGTGACGGAGTTGAATGTTCATGCCCTGCTCGATGCGGGTGTCGACGTCGTCGTGGGTACGACCGGCTGGACCGAGGAGTCTTATGAGCGAGTCCGCGTGCATGCCGAGGAGTTGGACAGAGCTGTTCTCATTGCGCCGAATTTCGCTATGGGTGCGGTCCTTGCGATGAAGTTCGCAGCTCTCGCCGCCCCGTATTTCGAGTCCGCTGAGGTGATCGAGATGCATCACCCGAATAAGGTGGATGCGCCTTCTGGGACGGCGATCGCAACAGCTCGGGGGATTGGAGCCGCACGCAAGGGCGCGGGCCTCGATTCCATGCCTGATGCGACGCAATCGGATCCTGAAGGAACTCGCGGCGGCCTCATTGACGGCGTCCCGGTTCATGCGGTGCGTTTGCGCGGTTTGACCGCCTCGGAGGAGATTCTCCTGGGCAACCCGGGTGAGCAGCTCGTTATCCGCACGGATTCTTTTGATCGGGTCTCTTTCATGCCGGGCGTGATTCTCGCGATCCGCTCAATTCGGGGCCGCGTCGGTCTGACGATCGGCCTCGACAAGATCCTCGACATCTGAGGGTTTCATGACAATCGAGTTCAGGAAAGAGAACTTGCCTGAGTTCAGCGGCGAAAGCCTCTCCGATCCGAGCGGCGAAAGCCTTTCCGGCTCCAGCGGCAACAGTCTCCCCGGCACCAGCCGCAACGCTTGCTCGGATCACAGCAGCACCAGCCTCTCCGACGCACCTTTCATATCCGAGAGGGACGACGCAGACACAGCCCCTCGCTTCTCGGTCCGCCCGGCTTGCGCTAAGGATGCGGAGGCGATCGGACGGATTCAGGCGCAGGCCTTGGAGGAAGTACTCGGAGTCGCATCACCTGTTGATGCCTCCGCCTTGGCAGATCAATGGGAGCAGAGCCTTTCAGCTCCTGCACCCGAGGGATACCAGGTCCTCGTTGCCCTCCACGCGAGCACGCTCGTGGGCTTCGCCCTCGTCGCCCCCGCGGATCCTTTGAGTCTTGACGGGGGAGAGGAGATCCCCGCTGGAGCGCTCATTGCCGAACTGCTCATTGAGCGCGATTTCACTCGCTCAGGGCACGCTTCGCGTCTGCTCGCCGCGATCGCGGAGCTGTCGAAGGCTGAGAACCTGCGCGCTTGGGCGCGTCCTGAAGACGAGGCGAGGACGAAGTTCCTTCATAGTGCCGGTTTTGCGCCAGCCGGGATTCGCCGCACTTTGGAAAAGCCCGATGGGAGTCTTCTCATGGAACACCTGTGGTGGGCGGCAGTGGGCGAGTAGTCCTGCACCTGGGAAGCGGGTCCGAAAACCGAACAATCACAACGCGGGCGCAGCGCCATCCGTATTCTGTATGTCATGAGCCAAATTCCGAGCCGACTCTTCGGCAGCCTCGCAACCGCCATGGTCACGCCCTTCACCGAGGACGGGGCTCTCGACGTTGATTCCGCGGTGCGTTTGGCGGCCAAGCTCGTCGATGATGGCTGCGACACGATCCTTCTGTCCGGTACGACCGGTGAATCCCCGACGACTCATCAGCCTGAGAAGGATGAACTGACTGCTGCGGTGAAGGAAGCGGTCGGGGATCGCGCCTTCATCTTGTGTGGTGCGGGATCGAATGACACCGCCCATGCGGTTCGGATCGCCGAGGGCGCCCAGGCTCACGGAGCCGATGGGCTGCTCGTCGTGTCCCCCTATTACAACCGGCCCTCGCAGGCGGGGCTTGTCGCTCATGTTCGCGCCATCGCTGAGGCGAGCGACTTGCCCATCATGCTCTACGACATTCCTGGACGCACCGGCTTGGCCTTCTCCGATGAGACCCTCGACGTTCTTGCTCAGCACCCGCGGATCAAAGCAGTGAAGGATGCGACCGGCAATGTTGAGCAGGGCGTCGAACGAATGCACCGCACGGGCTTGGAGTACTACTCCGGGGATGACGGCTTGAACTTCGCGTGGATGACGGGTGGGGCTTCCGGCTTCATCTCCGTTGTCGGGCATGTGGCTGCGAAGAAGTACCGGGAGATGATTGATCTTCTCGACAGGGACAAGGTGTGGGAGGCGCGCGAGCTGTCCTATTCACTGCGTCCTCTCGTCGCGGCGATCATGGGAGGTGGACAGGGCGCTGTCATGGCGAAGCACGCCCTTCACCTCCAGGGCGTTATCGATACTCCGAAGCTGCGTCTGCCGCTTGTGGATGCCGGTGCTGAGGAGATTGAGGGCCTGCGGCTTGCTTTGAAGACCGCAGGGCTCCTGTGAGGTTCACAGTCCTCCTCTGACTTTTGCTCGCATTCGGTGCGTGCGAGGCTCAATGCTGGCGTACTCGACACGACTGCCCTGGAACTGCTCATCTTCGGTATGCGCGGGGCTTAGGGAGGGGCTTGTCTCTGCCGTTGTCGAGTCGGCTGCACCCGCGGGCGTGTGTCTGGGGCACACCCTTGCGCCTGGCCGTCGCTTCCGCACAAGCTGCACCCGCGGGCGTGTGTCTGGGGGTGCGCTCAGGATGATCCTTCAGTCGATGCGAGAGCTGCGCCCGCGGCCGAGTGCCTGGGGGTTGTGTCCATGCCCCTGTGAGGAGATGCCATGGGTTGCTCCCACAGGTATGTGTCTGGAGGCTTTGAGGCCGCAGGGACACATCGGGCACGCGGGATACTGGTCAAGTCCAGTGGCGTGCCAGGAGTGGTATCTCGGTGCTGCCTTCGGCGCTCAGGGGTGTTCGGCGGGTTCGTGTTCGCAAGTGATCTGCTGGTGGCTGCCGCAGGCACTTAAGTCTTCTTTAACGGTGCAGAAGAAATATCCTTGCCGAATCGCCTGATATTGAATAGCTCCGTTAATTAGAATGATAGTTTCCTTTTTTGGATACGTTCAATGTGTTAGACAGTTTCCGATTTGGCGGACATTATGCATTTGTCGGATAGCTCTTCTTTTACCTCTATGATTTCGACATTCCAAAAATGTAATCTGTGATTCACTGATATATCGTTAATTTGTCAGACAATTCGACCTTAGTTGGGCGTCTGACCTGCGAATCTGTTGCTTTACACACCCTTGGGTAAATGGACTCAAATCGTCCAGAATGACCGCACTGTGGGCGCGATCGGCCTCATTGCAGGTCGAAGTCGTTTTTGGACGAGAAGTGTCCAAAATGTTCGGAGAAAGTTGAGGGACCAAGGTCGGGACGGAGTTGGTGCCCCTCCGATAGCATTGAGAACACAGCGCCCCGTGTGTGTGACTTAAGGTCCTGCTTCATGGTTAACGTTGACCAGGGTGGTGGCCGAGAATCGTCGTAAGCAGAGGGTTCCTCGGAATTCTCGAAGAAGAGCAAGACGGTCGCGGGGCATTCGACAAAAGTTGATCCCCTACCCTTCAATGATGAAAGGCGGCCCCAGTGCTAAGTATGCTCACCCAGGAGCGTCGCGCGAAAGACCTCACAAGTTTTCATCGCGTCTTTCTTCTTGTCCTGGTTTCCATCGGAAGCTCCATCGTCTATACGCCTGCGTATCTGCAGTACGTCTTTGATGAACCCCTCCAAAAGGCCTTGATCGCTGCGGGCGCGGCGAGCCAAGACAATGTCGTCACGACCATGGGCACACTCCTCGCCGCATACTCGTGGACAGCACTCGTGTGCTACCTGCCCTCGGGGATCGTCGCCGACCGTGTCCGCGTGCGCACCCTCGCGTGGGTCGGATTCGGTTCGACCGCATTGCTCGCCTACTGGTACGCCTTCTTCCCGTCCTACACCGTCCTCATCGGGCTCTTCGTCGGCATGGGCATCACCACCATCCTCATCTGGTGGGGTATCCGCTTCAAGCTCGTGCGCCTCATCTCTGAAGAAGAGGCATACTCGCGCAATATCGGCATCTCCTACGGACTCTACGGCCTGGCTGGCCTCATCCTCGGTTTCGTCAATGCTGCGATCGTCTCCTTCCTCGCCGATCAAGGGGATATCGTCCCCATGCGGACCCTCCTCCTCGTCCTCGGCTCCATCATCATGACCCTCGCGGTCCTCTCCTTCCTCTTCATCCCCAAGTTCGAGGGCGAGATCGGCTCCAGTGACGAGGGCTTCAGCTTCAAGCAGCTCGGACAGGTCCTTTCAAACCCTGTCGTCTGGCTCGCAGCTCTGACACTCTTCTTCGTCTACTTCTTCTACACCGGCGTCAACCAGACCACCGGCTACATGAAGGACGTCATGATGATCGCGCCGGGCACAGTCCTCATCGTCGGAACAGTCCGTACCTACGGCGTCTCTCTGATCTCGGGCCCCGTTTTCGGCACCATCGCCGCCAAGCTCGGCTCCCCCTCGCGGGTCATCGGATTCGGTTCGGTGGTCGTGATGATCGGACTGGCGGTCTTCGCCTTCCTTCCCGCACAGGCCTCCCTCGCCTACGTGGCGGTCGCTATGGCGATCCTCCTCGCCTTCATCGCCAACGGTGTTTTCGGTATCTGCTCCAGTCAGCTCACTGAAGGCAAAGTCCCCGTCCGCGTTTTCGGTACGGCCACCGGCCTGCTCTCCGTCGTCGGATTCATGCCCGACACTTTCTCCTACATCTGGTTCGGCTCCATCCGCGACGCCCACCAGGACAATCCCACTGTTGCCTACAACCAGATCTTCCTCATCCTCGCTGGTGCCGCACTCATCGCTGCGGTCTGCGCCTTCACTCTCATCGTCGTTGCGCGCAAACGCAACGTTGAAGAGGACGCGGACGCCCGAGAGGACGCGTGAGCACGGTCATGGGTCACAAATACGATGTGCCTCGCCTATGGAGTGAGCAAATGGGCGAGGTCGTCGCCAAGCAGAACGAACTTGCCGAAGGTGCCTACGTCACAGGTCAGAGCCTCGAGGAGATGCGTCAGGCGTATCGCGCCGAGCGCGCCTTCTGGAACGAGGGCGGCCCCTCAGTGGCCGTGTGCGTCGACCAAGAGGTTCCCACCCGTTACGGTGCGGTGCGAGTGCGCCACTACCGTCCGGGTGAGCAGGGGCCCTTACCACTCATCGTGTTCGTCCACGGAGGCGGATGGGTCATCGGCGATGTTGACACTCACGATCGCATCACCCGCACTCTGTGCCACCTCACAGGAGCGGCGGTCGTCAGCATCGACTACACCCTCGCACCCGATGCCCGCTTCCCCCGCCAGATTCACGAGTGCCGCGATGTCGTCGCGCATATTCGTGAGCAAGCTGAAGAATGGGGCATCGACCCTGAGGACATCTCCTTCGTAGGCGACTCCGCAGGGGCCAATATGGCGGCGGCGACGATGCTCATGATGCGCGACGAGGGCGTCCTCACCCAGGCGCGCACGATGCTCCTCTTCTACGGCGTCTACGGGCTCAAGGACTCTATGTCCATGCGCCTGCTGGGAGGGGCATGGGATGGACTGACGGAAGCGGACTACGCCTACTACTTGGATCAGTATTTCGCTGAACCCGAGAACGCCGACGACCCCTACTTCAACGTTCTCGGCTCCGATTTCAGTACGGGAATCCCGCCCTGCTACATCGTTGCCGCCGGCCTCGACCCCTTGCGCGATGATTCGCGCACCCTGGTTGAAATCCTCGGTCTGTGCAGCGTGCCCCACCTCTACAACGAAGTCGAGGGCGTCATCCACGGTTTCCTGCATCACTCCAAGATGCTCGACCAGACCATGGATGTCCTCAAGGAGGCCGCTCGCTTCTACGCCGAACACCCGATCCGCCGCTGAGCACACACGCTCACACACAGAAAGTGACTCACAATGGACTTTTCCCTCTCCGAAGACCAGCAACTCATGGTGGATGCCTTTACCGAGCTCATGCGCTCGCGTAACTGGGACACCTACTTCCACGAGTGCGATGAGAAGCACGAGTACCCCCTCGAATGGGCCGAAGCGATTTGCGAACTCGGTTTCGACCGCATCCTCCTGCCCGAGGAATACGACGGACTGGGCGCCGACTGGGTGACCCTGACCGCCGCCTACGAGGCCCTCGGACGCGAAGGCGGCCCGACCTACGTCCTCTATCAGCTGCCCTGCTGGGACACGGTTCTGCGTGAAGGCACCGAAGAGCAGAAGGAGAAGATCCTCTCCTTCGTCGGCACCGGCAAGCAGATGCTCAACTACGCGATGACCGAGCCCTCGGCCGGATCCTCGTGGGATGACATGCGCACCACCTACACCCGCAAGGACGGCAAGGTCTACCTCAACGGTCACAAGACCTTCATCACGTCCTCGCTCTATGCGCCCTACCTGGTGGTCATGGCCCGCGACTCGGAGAACATGGACACCTACACCGAGTGGTTCGTCGACATGAGCCTGCCGGGCATCACCAAGGAGCCCCTGGGCAAGCTCGGCCTACGCATGGACTCGTGCTGCGACGTCTACTTCGACAACGTCGAGCTGGAGGAGAAGGACCTCTTCGGCAAGGAAGGCAACGGCTTCCGCCGCGGCGTGGCCGACTTCGACCTCGAGCGCTTCCTGGTCGCACTGACCAACTACGGCACCGCCTACTGCGCTTTCGAGGACGCCGCGAAGTACGCCAACCAGCGTGTCCAGGGCGGCCAGGCCATCGCCCGCCATCAGCTCATCCAGCTGAAGTTCGCCGAGATGAAGGTGCGCCTGACGAACATGCGCAACATGCTCTACGAGATCGCATGGAAGCACGACAACGGCCAGCTCTCGCGTGGCGACTGCTCGATGGCCAAGTACTACTGCTCCGAGGCCTCCTTCGAGGTCGTTGACCGCGCCCTCCAGGTTCTCGCCGGCGTCGGTATCACCGGCGACCACCGCATCCAGCGCTTCTACCGCGACCTGCGCGTGGACCGCGTCTCGGGCGGCACCGACGAAATGATGATCCTCACCACCGGCCGCTCCGCCCTCTACCCCTACCGCTGAGCCATTAGAGAAAGGAGCGAAAGCAATGGCACTGCCTACAGAAAAGCCATCATTCGGCGTCCTCGATGGCGTTAAAGTCGTCTACTCCGCCGTTGAGATCGCAGCCCCCACGGCCGCGGCCATCATGGCCGAATGGGGAGCCGATGTCACGTGGATCGAGAACGTGTGGACCGGCGACTCCATGCGCGACACCGCTTGGGTGAAGGAAATGGAGCGGCGCAATATGCGCTCGGTCTCCATGAACCCCTTCACTGAAGACGGCAAGGAAGCCCTGCGGGCCATCGTCAAGGATGCCGATATCTTCATCGAATCCGGCAAGGGCCCCATGTACGCTCGCAAGGGCATCACCGACGAGTTCCTCTGGGAGGTCAATCCCAAGCTCGTCATCGTCCACGTGTCCGGGTTCGGACAGTGGGGCGATGAAGAGCAGATCAACTCGGCGGCCTACGACCTGACGGTCGCTGCATACGCGGGCATCGTCGCCCAGAACGGCAGCGTCGACCAGCCGATGAACATTTCCCCGTATCTGGGCGATTACATCAACTCCCTGATGATCATCTCCTCGGCTTTGGCGGCGCTGCACCGCGTGGGCGTCACCGGCGAGGGCGAGAGCATCGACATGGCGATGTACGAGACCCTCCTGCGGGTGGGCACCTACTACATGATGGACTACATGAACGCGGACATCCTCTACCCGCGTCCTGGCGCCCGTCACCAGAACCTGTGCGGTATCGGCATCTACGAGTGCAAAGACGGCTTTATCGGGCTGTGCCTGTACGGGGTGTCGCAGAACAAGTACCTGCTCGAGACCATCGGGCTCGGTCACCTATGGGGAACGGAGGAATACCCCGAGGGCACCTCGGCGCTGTGGCTTAATGGCCCCAAGGCCGACCTCATCCAGGAGACCCTGGAGGAGTACCTCAAGACCCAGTCCAAGTTCGATGTGCAGCGCGACTTCGTCGCTCACCGCATCGCCGCTCAGGTCGTCAACGAGTTCCCGGACATCCTGGCAGCCGAGCACGTCAAGGCCCGCGAATGCTTCATCGATTCTGAGAAGGCGGACGGCACTCCCGTCAAGGTTCTCAACACCTTCCCGAAGTTCCGCCGTAACCCGGGGGCTTTCTGGCGTCCGATGCCGGCACTGGGCGAGGACACTCGCGACGTGCTCAAGCGCGCGGGGTACTCCGATGAGGACATTGACCGCCTGGTCGAATCGGGCACCGTCAAGGTTAAAGACGAGGACTGATTGGCTGTGACCCGCTCGAAGATCGCGCCGGAGAACACCACGGTTGCCCAACTGTGGGAACGGCAGGTGAAGGACAGAGGAGAACACGAGTTCCTCGTTTTCGAGGACGCCTATTCTCATGAAATCCGTCGCTTCACCTACCGCGAGTTCGATGCGCTTGTGAACAAGTGCGCCAATGCCCTTACCGCTAGGGGGATTGGTGAGAAGAGCCAGGTGGCGCTCTACCTCGATAATTGCATCGAGTTCGTCGAGTGCGCATTGGCACTCGCGAAGATGGGGGCAGTGTCGGTCCCCGTTGATGCCACTTCGGCGCCCTTCGAGCTGGGTCGCATCCTCGGTCTGTGCCAGGCTCAGACTCTCATCACCTGCACGAAGAACCTTGGCGAAGTGCGTTCCAACCTGCCCGACACCGTCAAGGACATTATCGTCGTGATCGAGGGAGGCAACGAGGACGAGGAGGCCTTCCCAGACCTTCTCCGATTGCACGAGCTCACTCGACATGAAGCCAACACCTTCACGTCGAATCCTCGAGTCCAGCCCCAGGACTTGTGCGAGATCCTCTTCACCTCGGGCACGACCTCCGCGCCCAAGGGCGTGATGATCACGCACACGAACTTCGTCTTCTCAGGCGATTTCGTCAACTGGGAACTTGATATGAATCCCGAGGATCGCTACATGACCTCAATGGTGGCGACCCGGGTGAACTACCAGCTCTCGGCCCTGGCCCCGGTGCTGACGCTGGGGGCGACGCTCATCATGCTCTCCCACTATCGGGCGTCCTGCTTCTGGCGCCAGGCCCGTCTTCACCGCGCGACCCTCGTCCAGGGGATGGCGATGATCGTGGCGACCATGCTGCGTCAGCCCGTCGACCCGGAAGAGCGCGACCACCAAGTGCGAGAGATGCACTACTTCTTGCCCTTGAGCACCCGGGACAAGGAGACCTTCGAAGAGCGTTTCGGCGTGCCGCTGCTGAACAACTACGGTTCGACCGAATGCCTCATCGGAGCCATCACCGATCCTCCTCACGGGGAACGGCGCTGGCCTTCCATCGGCAAAGTGGGTCCCGGTTACAAGATCCGCATCGTTGACGATGACGGCTCTGATCTGCCTGAAGGCGAGGTGGGGGAGCTGGTCCTCCACGGCGTCCCTGGGGTGAGTCTCATGGCGGGCTATTGGGACAATCCCGAGGCGACGGCGGAAGTCCTCGACGAGGACGGCTGGTACTACACCCGCGACTACGCCTACGTCGAAGACGGCTGGGTGTATTTCGTCGATCGACGCGTTGACCTCATTAAACGCTCGGGCGAGTCCGTGTCCTCGGCAGAAGTCGAGGGGGTCATCGAAGACCTCCCCGGAGTGCGTGAAGTTGCCGTGATCGGTGTCCCCGACGGCGTGCGAGGCCAAGCGGTCAAGGCCTTTATTGTTGCCGAGGCAAATGCCGCGCTTGATGCCGAAGCAGTCATTGACCACTGCGCGGGCCGCCTCGCAGCCTTCAAGGTGCCCAGTTTCGTGGAGTTCGTCGAGGAGCTCCCGCGGGGCAGCTACGGAAAAGTACAGAAGCACATCCTCGCAAACTCTTGAATCCGATCCCATGAAAGGACAGTGAACAATGGCGATCAATACTGAAATGGTCGGCAAGACCTTCGGACCCTTCGTCCGCGACTACACCTTCCGCGACCTGGAACTCTTCGCTCTCGGATGCGGCGCGGGCATCGACGGCAAGGACGGCCTCGAATACATCAACGAGCACGATGAGCGCGATCCTCACCTCAAGGTGCTCCCCATGTTCGGTGCGATGCTCATCGTTGACTCCGAAGTCACCCGCACCATCGACTACGGCTACAACTACGCGGGCTCGCTGCACTGGGGCTTCGACATCACCTTCCACAAGCCCATCACGAAGATGAGCGACCATCTGGAGACCATGGTGCGCCTCGAGGGGCTCTACGACCGCGGCGAGGGCCGTGGCCTGCTCGCCCAGCACATCGGTGACACCTACGACTCGGACGGCAACCTGCTCTTCACGAACGAGTCCTGGGACTGCCTGATTTATGACGGCGGCTGGGGCGGCCCCAAGCCCCCCAAGGACATCGTCGAGATGCCCGACCGTCCTGCGGACGTGGAGATCACCGAAACGATCCCGGAGAACCAGGCGCTCATCTACCGTCTCTCGGGCGACTACCACCCTCAGCACATCGACTGGGATTACGCCGCCGAGAACGGGGAGCCGCGTCCGATCCTGCACGCGATCTCCTACGCGGGTGTCGTCATGCGTCACGCGATCAACGCTTTCGTTCCCGGAGAGCCCGAGCGCATCACCCGCTTCAAGACTCGCATCACCTCACCGGTCCACCCGGGCACGACCCTGAAGACCCGCCTGTGGAAGATCAAGGAAGGCGAGCTGCGTTTCGCACTGGTCGATGCCGATGCTGACGAGACCGGCGCAAAGCCACACCTGAACTGGGGAATCATCGAGTACCGCTGATCGCGTTTGTGCGGGGGGGCGAAGACGCGATTCCCAGGCGCGGGAGAGGCGCTGAAGATACTCTCCCGCGCCGCCCCTCATAACACCATGTCCCGCGATGAGAATGGAGGGAGAACACCGTGGGCAACAACGAACCCGTCATCGACCTCGAGGACCTCGAGATGACTCCGCTGCTGAGGCGAGTCATCGTCTTCTCATCGGGCGGTCCATTCCTCGAGGGCTATGTTTTGTCCATTATCGGCGTGGCATTGGGGGCGATGGGCTCAGACCTTATCCTCGATGCTCACTGGAACGGCCTACTGGGCGTATCCGCCCTCGTCGGTCTTTTCCTCGGAGCCTCTTTCGGCGGGTGGCTCACGGATCTGATCGGTCGGCGCAAGATGTTCGTCATCGACTTGGTGGTCATCGCCATCTTGTCGATCCTGTGCGCCATGGTCCACACGCCACTGACCCTCGTGATCCTGCGTTTCTTCGTCGGCGTGGCAGTGGGCGCCGACTATCCGATCGCGACCTCTATGATCGCCGAGTTCTCGCCGCGCAAATACCGTGCAGCAGCGATGGGTATTATTGCGGCGGCCTGGTATCTGGGGGCAAACGTCGCAGCCCTCGTGGGTTTCGCCCTCATCAACACGAACCACGGTTGGCGCTACATGCTGGCCTCCTCCGCGGTTCCCTGCATTCTCATCCTCGTGGGCCGCTGGAATATCCCCGAGTCTCCCCGATGGCTCGTCTCCAAGGGCCGGAGCGAAGAAGCTCAGCGCATCGTCCATGAGACCCTAGGGGCCAATGTCCGTCTGCCTGAGGCTGAGGAAGCGGCGAAGACCTCAGTCTCGAAGGTTTTGCAGGGCGTCTATTTGCAGCGCATCATCTTCGTCGGCGTCATCTGGCTGTGCCAGGCGATCCCCATGTTCGCCCTCTACACCTACGGACCGCAGATCATTGCCGCCGTCGGCCTGGGGGAGGGGCGCAATGTCCTTCTCGGCGAACTCCTCATCGGCACCTTCTTCATGCTCGGCACCTTCCCCGCAATGTACCTGTGCGAAAAGATCGGCCGCCGCCCCCTTATTATCGCCTGCTTCGGCGGCATGACCGTGGCCCTGGCCATCATCGGTTTCTTCCCAGGCGCGGGCATCGGCCTGATCATGGGCTGCTTCATCTCCTACGCGCTCTTGTCAGGCGGCCCCGGCAACCTCGAATGGCTCTACCCCAATGAACTCTTCCCCACGGAGATCCGGGCGACCGCTATGGGCTTCGCCATGGCCTTCAGCCGAATCGGCACTGTCGTGTCGATCTACATCCTGCCCGGGTTCATCGACAATCACGGCATCGGCAAGACAATGCTCGCCGGTGCTCTGATCTCCGCCCTGGGCTTCGGAGTGTCGGTCATTTGGGCTCCTGAAACGCGCGGATACACCCTGGCCGAAACCGGATCCGTGGACTTCAAGGGGCGCTGATAGTGTTCACAATTGAGCATCTCACCGTCGGCGCCTGGAAGGCCGTCTGCTACGCCCTCACCAACGAGGAAGGCACCCTCATCATTGATCCGGGCGCAGAGCCGCGAACGCTCATGCGCTGGCTTGAAGGCAAGAAGGTCATCGGTATCGTCTTGACTCACTGTCACAGCGACCACATTGGGGCGGTCAATGAACTTATCGAAGCCTATGGCTGCCCAGTGGCCTGCGGCGTTGACGACGTGGACGGGGTTGCAGATGTTCACCGTTCCGGCTTCGACGAGGAAGGCATTGATTACACCGTCGACCATGTCGACCGTTCCCTCGCAGAAGGGGATGTCATCACATGGGGAGGTGACACCCTGCAGGTTCTGCACACCCCGGGGCACACGCCCGGAAGCATCTGCCTGCTCGCCACAGAACAACAGGTCTTGTTCAGCGGAGACACTCTGTTTTCCGGGGCGATCGGCTCGACGGTTTTCGTCCTGGGCGACTACACGGAGCTGATGCGCTCATGCGCCCGTCTTGCCCAGATG
Source organism: Schaalia cardiffensis (assembly GCF_016405145.1). GTDB lineage: Bacteria > Actinomycetota > Actinomycetes > Actinomycetales > Actinomycetaceae > Pauljensenia > Pauljensenia cardiffensis. Next base: position 126,910 of record NZ_JAEKIA010000005.1, on the reverse strand, counting down.
GATTCCGCACTGACGGTGTACCCGGGGCACGGGCCCGCGACGACTCTTCAGGCTGAAAAGCCGATGCTGAGCTACCTGGCCCAGAGCGCTTTGCGCGCCGCAGGTCACTCGTCCAATTGGCGTGAGGGTTCGTGGTGGTGAAGTTGATCGTCAACAAGATCGGCCACGTAAGCCGGAACCTTCTCCAAGAAACAGCCGATGACATCGTCGGGAAGACAGAAGGTGCGCATCAGCACGCTCCCTTCGATCGCATCGAGCAGACGCACCACCGAAGTGTTGCGGGGCAACTCACCATTGAGTTTGAAGTCCCACAAACGCTCATGAATAGCCGAAAGGGGGGTGACGAACAGATCCTTGTAGATCTGGCATATGACAGGGTCTTCGGCGTTCCCGGCTTCAACGAAGAGCCGACGAACGGCCGAACGATTCGGACCCAGATATTCCCGGAGGCGGAAGTCCGCTTCGTTGACGAGGATTTCCCAGGGGGAATCCCCACGGGGTCCCGGGCAAATCACCAGGGCGGTGAAGGCATGGTGGAGCAGCTCGTCGCGGTCGTTCCATCGCGAGTACAAGCTCGACTTGCCGACTCCGGCCTCGGCGGCGATCTTCGTCAAATTGAAGCCCGCCCATCCTGCCTCCCCATAAAGATCAAGGGCAGCGCGAAAGACGCGTTCCTCCATTTGAGGGTCACGAGGTCGGCCCGCTTTAGCGGGATTGAGAATCGCAAAACGCGTCAATGCGCGCACTCCTTCCGCGAGGGGGTCACAGGCAATTAGTCTAATCGACCCTCTTCGCATCCCCCAGGGCTTAAGGGCCCCACATAGACCGCCAAAAGCACCCCCGTGCAGAAAGGGCAGATGATGAGCATCGTCGTCGCGTACAAGTACGCAGCAAACCCACAAGACACCACCGTCGACGCTTCCGGCGTTGTCGACTGGTCGCGCGCCAAGGCCGCGATCTCCGAATACGACCCGGTCGCCGTCCAGGTGGGACGCACCCTCGCCGATTCCCTCGGCACCGATGTCGTCGGCATCTCCGTCGGCGGCAAGGCCGTTTCTTCGTCCATGGCGAAGAAGGGCGCCCTTTCCAGGGGCATGGACCGCGCCCTAGTCGTCGCCGATGACGCCACCTCGACGTGGAACGCCACCACTGTTGCGAGTGCCCTGGCAGGCCTCGTCGGTAAGGTCGAGGGCACGAGCCTCGTCCTGACAGGCGACTCCTCGATCGACGAATCCGCGAAGATTGTTCCCACCCTTATTGCCGGTTTCCTCGGCTGGCCCTGCTTCCAGGAGGTCATCTCCGTCGAAGCTGCGGGTGATGGCTGGACCCTGACCCAGAGCACCGCCGGCGGTACCCGCACCGTCCGCGTCGACGGCCCCGTTGTCGCCGCCGTCGCCACCGATGCCGCCCCCGTGAAGGTCCCCGGCATGAAGGACATCCTCGCTGCTGGCAAGAAGCCCCTCGAGGAGGTTCCCGTGGCCGAGCTTTCGACCGTTGATACGGCTCTGGAGGTCACCGGTCGTGCCAAGCCGGTCGCCAAGGCCCGCCGCAATGAGATGTTCACCGGAGACGACGCCGCCGCCCAGCTCGTCGCCGCCCTGCGCAATGCCGGCGCACTCTGAGAAAGGACTGCAGAACAATGACGAACACCTGGATCCTCACCACCGACGAGCGCATCGCGAACCTCGTTGAGGCTGCCGCTGCGATCGGCGGGACCACCACCGTCATCGCCGTCGCTCCTTCGGCCCCCGCCGTCGGCGGCGTCGACACCATCATTCACGTCCCCACCGCTGAGAACGTTCCCGCCGAAGCCTACGCAGGCGTTGTCGCGGGGCTCCTCGCTGATGCGAAGGGCGATGTGATTCTCGCTGCGAACCGTCCCGCCGAGCGCTCCTTCGCGGGAGCTGCGGCAGCTGCCCTCGCCCTCCCCGTCGTCGTCGGCGCGACGAGCGTCAGCGCTGAAAACGCCGAAGTTGCCCGCTACGGCGGACTGACTAACGAGACCGTCGCCTTCAAGGGTGCCGTACTCATCCTCGAAGGCGGAGCCGCGCCGGAAGCCGGTGGCCCGGCTGCCCAGGCACATGAAGGTGCCCCCATGGGTGCCGCGGTCGTCGACGTTCAGCCCGCAGGCTCCGGTCCTGCGAACCTCGCTGCAGCGCGTCGCATCGTCTCCTGCGGACGCGGATTCAAGGCCGAAGAGGACCTCGGCCTCGCCCGGACTCTGGCCGAGGCCCTCGGCGCCGAGATCGCCTGCTCGCGTCCACTGGCTGAAGGCACGGCCTGGCTGAGCAAGGACCGCTACGTCGGCGTCTCCGGTATGCACGTCGCACCGGACGTCTATGTCGCTCTCGGTATCTCCGGCCAGGTGCAGCACACCTCCGGCATGGCAGATTCGAAGGTCGTCGTCGCCGTCAACAACGACGCCAATGCCCCGATTTTCCGGATCTCCGACTACGGCATCGTGGGCGACATCTACGATGTCGTGCCCGCACTCACTGCGGCACTGTCCTGAAACGAGAAGAAGAACATGTCCGAGGAAGTTGACTTCGACGTCATCGTCATCGGCGGGGGCGTGGCGGGCGCAGTATGCGCCTACACCCTCGCCGAACAAGGACGGGAGGTCTTGCTCATCGAGCGCGCCGCGGAGCCGGGATCGAAGAACCTGTCCGGCGGTGTGTTCTACTGCCGCGTCATGGAGAAGGTCTTCCCCAACTTCGTTGACGTCGCGCCCGTGGAACGTAGAATCACCCGGAATTGCGTGAGCCTCATCAACGCCAGTTCCTTCGTCAATATCGACTACTGGGATCAGCGTCTGAGTGAACCAGTCAACGCAGTGACCGTGCTGCGCGCCAAACTTGACGCCTGGCTTCTCGAACAATGCGAAGAGGCCGGAGTGACCGTCATGCCCGGCGTGAAGGTCGACTCCCTCATCGTCGAAGGCGAGAAGATTGTCGGTGTGCGGGCCGGCGAGGACGAGTTGCGTTCCCACGTGGTCGTCGCCGCGGACGGGGTCAACTCCTTCATCGCCCAGCAGGCCGGAATCCGAGCCAAAGAACCGATGAAGCACCTCGCCGTTGGCGTGAAATCCGTCATCGGATTGCCTCGCAAGGTCCTTGAGGATCGCTTCAACGTCCGAGGTAAGGAAGGCGTGGCCTACGCGATGGTCGGGGATTGCACCCAGGGCGTCGCAGGCGGTGGGTTCCTCTACACCAACGAGGAGTCCATCTCCATCGGAGTGGTCATGCGTCTCGACGACCTCGAGAAGTCGGGCTTGTCCTCTTCAGACGTCCACGACCACATGCTGCGCCACCCGGCTATCGCCCCGCTCTTGGAGGACGGCACCCTCCTGGAGTACGGATGCCACCTCACCATTGAGGACGGTCCTGCGATGGCATCCCATGATCTGACCCGCCCCGGGCTCATCATCATCGGGGATGCCGCGGGCTTCACCCTCAACACGGGGCTCACCATCCGTGGCATGGACCTGGCGGCGGGCTCTGCGCTCGCGGCGGCTGAAACGATTCGCAAGGCCTTCCAGACGATGGACTTCAGCCAGGAGGCAATGGACGCCTACCGGGGTCTGCTCGATTCTGGTTTCGTCGGCAAGGATATGGCGACCTATGCGAAGGCCCCGGCCTTCCTGGAGCGCCCCCGCATGTACAAGGACTACGGGAAGCTCGCCGCCGAGGTGTTCTACGGGATCTTCAACCACGATCTGAAGCCCAGGCGTCATATGCGCAAGGTCGGAATCGACGCTCTCAAGGCGTCGGGACTGAAACTCACTCAGATCATGGGGGATGTCCTGGCGGGCATCCGCGCCCTGTAACGACACTTCCTGAAAAGAGGACTGAGCAATGGCTGAATTCGTCATCGACAGCGTCCCTGCTCGACTGGCCGGGAACACCTACAACCTTGATGAGGAAGAATCCCACATCGAGGTCGATCAGGAGCTCGCCCGCAAGCTCGGCGCCGGCCCTCTGCTCGAGCGCATCTGCCCTGCGCACGTGTACTCGGTTGAAGCCGATGGCACGATCGGCGTGGAGTATGCGGCGTGCCTGGAGTGCGGAACCTGTCTCGCCATGGCTCCTAAGGGTGTGCTCAAGTGGCACTACCCGCGTGGCAGCTTCGGCATTATGTTCCGCGAAGGCTGAAGCGGAAGGCACAAGGTCAGACCATAAGTCTTACCTGGTCACGGCGGCGGGAGTGCTTGGCGCTCCCGCCGCCCGGCTTCTCGAAGGCGCTCCCGCCGCCCGGCTTCTCGAAGGCGCTCCCGCCGCCCGGCTTCTCGAAGGCGCTCGCGCCTGCGCCTGGTGAGTGCGGGGTCTTGGAATGAATCTCTGGTCCGGGGGTGGAGGCGTAAGAACAAGTAGAATCGCCCACATGAAGCCTCTGTACGAAAATCTTCGCGAGCCCGCCCCCCTCGAAGATGGGGCCCTGCGCGTCATCCCCCTGGGAGGTCTGGGCGAGGTCGGCCGTAACATGAACGTCCTCGAACACGAGGGCAAGCTCCTCATCGTCGACTGCGGTGTCCTCTTCCCCGAGGTCTACCAGCCCGGCGTCGACCTCATCCTCCCTGACTTCTCGTGGATCGCAGATCGGCTCGACGACGTCGTCGGCATGGTCATCACACACGGTCACGAAGACCACATCGGCGCGGTTCCCTACCTCGCGAAGCTGCGCGACGACATTCCAATCTACGGCAGCGACCTGACTCTCGCCTTCATTGAACCGAAACTGCGCGAGCATCGTCTTCCCGCCGGTGACATGCACATCGTCAAAAGCGGCGATCGCCTCCAGCTTGGCCCATTCGAGCTCGAGTTCGTGCAGGTCACGCACTCAATTCCGGATGCTCTTGCGATCTGCGTGCGCACAAGCGCGGGCACGGTCCTCATCACCGGCGACTTCAAGATCGACCACCAGCCTCTCGACGGGCGCAAGACCGATCTTGCGGCCCTGGGCCGCATCGGTTCCGAGGGCGTCGACTTGTTCATGATTGATTCGACGAATTCTGAGGTCCCCGGTTTCATCCCCTCTGAATCCGAGATCGGCCCAGTCCTCGACCGGATCGTTGAAGAAGCAGAAGGCCAGGTCGTTGTCGCGACCTTCGCCTCACATGTGCACCGCGTCCAGCAGGTGATGAACGCCGCCGCGAAAGCGGGACGTCATGTCGCCCTCGTCGGGCGTTCGATGGAACGCAATATGCGCATCGCCGCTGAAAAGGGCTACCTCACGGTGCCTGTGGGCCTGATCGTGGACGCCAATGAATTGGCGGCCCTTCCTCCTGAAAAGCGCCTCTACATGGCGACCGGCTCACAGGGCGAGCCGAGGGCGGCGCTCGCGCGGATGAGCGCTGGCTCCCACAAGTTCGTCAATCTCGAAGCGGGGGACACGGTTGTTGTGGCGGCCTCCCTGATTCCCGGCAACGAGACTGATGTGAACCGCGTGATCAACGAGCTCACACAGTTGGGCGCGAAGGTTTTCCACCGTGGCAATGCGAAGGTCCATGTTTCGGGCCACGCCTGCCAGGGCGAGCTCCTCACCTTCTACAACCTGGTCCAGCCGAAGAACGTCATGCCGATTCACGGCGAATTGCGCCACCTCGTGAAGAATGGTCAACTCGCGGTCTCCACCGGTGTCCCCGCAAGTCGGGTCGTCCTCGCCGATGGTGGGGTTACGGTCGACCTTAAAGACGGGCAGGCGCGGATTTCAGGCCAGGTCCCCTGCGAGCTCGTCTTCGTCGACGGTAAATCGATTGGTGAGATCTCCGAAGAAGAGCTCGAGATCCGCAGGATTCTCGGTTCTGAGGGCTTCATTTCTGTGTACGCCGTGGTCGAGCACGATTCGGGCATGGTCCTTTCCGGTCCGACGATCAAAGCGATCGGCATGGCGGAAGATGACGCAGTCTTCGACGAGGTCCTGCCCGATGTGGAGGATGCCCTCAAGGACGCTGCCGCTCCCGGCGGAAAGGACCCCTATGTCCTCCAACAGGCGATGAGGCGCGTCCTCGGACGCTGGGTCGCCCGCAGGCTGCGTCGTCGCCCGATGATTGTCCCCGTCGTCGTCGAGCAGTAACACGCCCGGGCACTCATAGCGCAAAGGACCTCATTCGATGGCTGGACGCTTCATTTCGACCCACTCGGTCGTCCTCGTGCTCCCGATGCACGTCTCGCACACTCCCGTCAGGGGAGGCTCGGTGCATGCTGATGCTGCAAGTTCGCGCCCGGGCGGCGGTTTCACGACACTGTCAGCAGCCGCCGCGCAGGGCGTGCCCGCAGCTTTGGCTTCTCCCCTGGGGACGGGCCCGAACTCCTTCGCGGTTCGCCAGCAGCTCGTCGAAGCGGGGGTGGAAATCCTCACTCAGGAGCTCGTGGGCGACATTGGTGTGGCGATCCAACTCATCGAGAGGAACGGCTCGATGACTTCCATTGTGACGGCTGGAGTGGAGTCCGAGCCTTCACGGACTGCTCTGGATCGGATGGTCCTCAGGCCCGGCGATCTTATCCACATTGCGGCCTCGGACTTGACGACTCCGCATTCGGCGATGGTGCTCGCCGGTTGGGGAGCGGCCCTTCCGGCGTCGGTGCGCCTCGTCGTTTCGGTTTCCCCCGCGGTCGAGCAGGTCCCCGTTGAATCGTGGCGTCAACTCCTCAAGCGTGCGGATATCGTCACGATGAATGTGCGCGAGGCCGCGGCGCTCAGCTCGATCCTCGCGACGCATGAGCCGGGAACGGGGATCCGCAATCTCATGAAACCTGAAGCGGCGCTGGTGCGCAGGACCGGGATCATGGGGTGTGAGCTTCAACGCGAGCAGGGCGCGGAACGCATTCAGGTGCCCGCATTTGAAACCCGTGTCGCGGACACCGCTGGAGTCGGCGACACCCATATCGCCACCATGTGCGCCGCACTCCTCAAAGGCAAGGACATTGAGGAGGCGTGCTCGTTGGCGAATGCTGCGGCGGCGATTGCGATCTCACACGAGTCGGCTCTGCCGGTGCCGACTCTTGAGCAGATCTTGCGCGTTGTGAAGGAGGGGAAGGCGACGGGACTCACGAGCCAGAAGGCCTGATTTCCGGCGCGCCACGGGCCGTCTGGCGCTGGACGCGGGTAGCGTCGAAGCATCATGGCATCACGTACCCCATCGACGGGCAAGACCGGGAGAAATCCCTCTGGTCGCCCCCAGTCTTCGAAGCGTCAAGCGGCCCCCCAAGCCCCCGAGCCGGGACTCCTCGCGAGGTTCTTCGCCTCGATCGGCAGGGGAGTTGCTTCACTGGTTCGCGCTTGGAGGGCAGCAGATCCTCAGATGAAACGCGATGCTCTCGCTTTCGTGTGCATCGCAGCCGCGCTCCTCGTTGCTTTGCGTGAATGGTTCAGGATCTCCGGGCAGGCCGGGGACTTCATTCATCATGCGGCAGCCGGGTCGGTGGGTCTGTTCTCCGTGGTCGTCCCGCTCGCATTGATCGCTTTTTCCATTGAGCTCTTCCGGGCGCGCAGTGGAGAGCAGGCTCTGCCGCATCATGTCGCAGGCGGGATCGGGCTCGTGATCTCCTTGTCTGGCCTCGTGCATGTCACGCAGGGCAATCCCTCTCTTGAGGATGTCGAGACGATCGAGTCCGCAGGGGGAATCGTGGGCTGGTTCGTGGCTCGTCCCCTGACGAATCTGCTCTCCCCCTGGGGGGCGGGCGCGATCCTCGTGCTGGTGGGCATCTATTCGCTGCTTCTTGCGACCCGTACCCGCGTCGCGGAGGTCCCCGCGCGCTTGAGGGAGCTGGCGCGGCGCTTTAAGCGCAGGAGCACGCCGGGTACAACCCCTGAGAATGAGGATCCGGCTCGAGTGGCGCGTCAACGCGCACGCGAGGACCTCGCCGCAGGGGACGATCCTTTCCTTGACGAATACGACGGCGATGAGTCCTTCCGCTCCCCGAATGTTTCCGAGGACTCGACGAGCGTACTGGGAAGCGCTTCGCCTGCACGGCTCCGGGACGCTGAGCCTGCGCCCCTTCACGGCGAGGCCTCATCGGCCGCAAACAGCGGCGAGGTTGAGTCGGCGCCCCAAGCCCAGACCGGTGTTTTAGCGCATGACATGCCGACTGAGAAGTTCTCGGTCGTTGCCGATCCGAATACCGAGGCCATTCCGACCCCCACCTCTCCCGAAGCCGACGAGCCTGCCCCCGCGCCGATCACGCCAGCACCCGAGGGGGAGGTCTTCCAGCCCCAACTCAACGAGGCGATCTCTTACACCCTGCCTGAGGACTCTCTCCTCGTCTCCGGGCCCCCGCATAAGACCCGCTCGGTGGTGAACGACCAGGTCGTTCACGCTCTCGCCCAAGTCTTCGCCGACTTCAAGATCGACGCGCAGGTCACCGGTTTTTCCCGAGGCCCGACGGTCACCCGTTACGAGGTCGTCCTCGGATCGGGAGTGAAGGTCGACAAGCTCACGAACCTGTCGAAGAACATCGCCTATGCCGTGGCTTCCGCGGATGTGCGCATCCTCGCGCCGATTCCCGGCAAGTCCGCGATCGGCATTGAAATCCCGAACACTGATCGTGAGAATGTCGCCCTCGGTGATGTTCTGCGTTCGAGTGCGGCCCTGCGCAACCAGCATCCCCTGGTCGTCGGTGTCGGCAAGGACGTCGAGGGCGGTTATGTCGTGACGAACCTTGCGAAGACCCCGCACCTCCTGGTCGCGGGCCAGACCGGTTCGGGCAAGTCGAGCTTTGTGAACTCGATGATCACCTCGATCATGATGCGCGCGACCCCCCAGCAGGTCCGCATGATCCTCGTCGACCCCAAGCGCGTGGAGCTCACGATCTACGAGGGCATCCCACATCTGATTTCACCGATCATCACGGATCCGAAGAAGGCCGCCGAGGCCCTCGAATGGGTCGTGCGAGAAATGGACGCGCGCTACAACGACCTATCCGATTACGGGTTCAAACATATTGACGACTTCAATAAGGCGGTCCAATCGGGCCAGGTCCTGGCCAAGCCGGGTCTTGACCGGGTGCTGCGCCCCTACCCGTATCTTCTGGTGGTCGTTGACGAGCTTGCTGATTTGATGATGGTCGCGCCGCGTGACGTGGAGGCGTCGATCCAGCGGATCACGCAGCTCGCGCGCGCCGCGGGGATCCACCTTGTCCTCGCGACCCAAAGGCCCTCCGTTGATGTCGTCACCGGTTTGATCAAGGCGAATATTCCTTCCCGCTTGGCTTTCGCGACCTCCTCGTTGACGGATTCGCGCACGATCCTCGACCAGCCGGGCGCTGAGAAGCTCATCGGTCAGGGTGATGCTCTGTACCTGCCTGCGGGCGCTTCAAAGCCGATGCGCGTGCAGGGCGCGTGGGTGACTGAGTCGGAGATCCACAGGGTCGTCGCCCATGTGAAGCAGCAGATGCAGCCCCACTATCGCGATGATGTCGTGACGGAGACGAAGAGCGTCAAGGTTGCCGAGGATATTGGTGATGATCTTGATGATCTGCTCCAGGCGGCGGAGCTTGTGGTGTCCACTCAGCTCGGTTCAACTTCGATGTTGCAGCGCAAGCTCCGGGTCGGATTCGCCAGGGCTGGGCGTCTCATGGACCTGTTGGAGTCCAGGGAGATCGTTGGGCCTTCGGAGGGGTCGAAGGCCCGTCAGGTCCTCGTTCAGCCTGAGCAATTGCCCGAGGTGCTTGCGATGCTCAGGGGTGAATCCGATTCGATGGATGCCGGGGGACAGGCTCCGGCGACCTCACCGGCTTTGGCGGGGGATGCCTTTGGTTCGGACAATGCGGGGCGTGGGGCGGTCGACGCCTCGGCGGCTTCGGACATGGCAGGTGAGGCGGGCGCGCCCGCAAGCGGGGCCGCACAGATGGTCTCGTCTTTCGTCCCTGACGGCGCGTCTTCTCAGCCAGGGCCGTACACTCCTGGTGACGACGTGATGCAGGATCCCTACGCGGGGCACAACTTCGGTGGGAATCCGCCTCAATGGGTCGATGAGGAGCCCGAAGAGGATGAAGACGCTTGGCAGCTTACAGGCCGCTGAGTCACTGGGAAGGACGGGCAATGCACGACAATGTCTCGCTAGTCGATCGGGAGCACTCGGTTTCACCGTACAACCTGCCGAATGCGCTGACGGTGATTCGCCTCCTCCTCGTGCCCGTGTTCATTTGGCTGATGGTGTCTGAGCTGCCTGGGGCGCGCTGGTGGGCGGTTCTGGTCTTTATGATCGCAGCTTCCACGGATCAGCTCGATGGGCACATCGCTCGCTCGCGGAACCTCGTGACCGACTTCGGCAAGCTCGTCGACCCGATCGCGGATAAAGCGTTGACTCTTGGCGCTTTCGTCATGCTCACCGTCGTCGGCCTGCTGCCCTGGTGGGTGACGGCGCTGATCGCCTTCCGTGAACTGGGCATCACCTGGCTGCGTGCGATCCTGTTGAAGAGGGGGATCGTCGTCGCTGCGAATAAGGGTGGCAAGCTGAAGACGGTGTTGCAGATGCTCGCGATCTGGGTCTTGTTGATTCCGTGGACGACGATCGAGTTCGGGGGAGAGTGGAGCGGGCTTTTTGCGCAGGGCATGCTCGTTTTCGGTTGGACGGTCGCGGGCCTCGCCCTCGTCGTCACTTTGTGGTCGGGTTGGGTGTATGTGGCTGAGGGGATGCGCCTGAAGAAGGACGCCAAGACCCAGAGTTGAGTCTTGTTCGCTCAAGTTCCATGACGAGGGCGAGCAACGCCACAATTCGCAAGATCTGCAGAAACAAGCCGAAAAGTCGGTGTTGAGCTGCAGGAGGAGTGGCCGAGCCGGACTTGAAGGCCGGTATGGAGATGCGCGGCTGAGCCCTGCGCGATAGGCTCACCATATGAACGCTTCTGCCGCTCCCGCTCCGCTGTTGCGGACTGAACTCGGTGATGTCCTGCGCGACCTTCGCCGTCACCAGGGGCGCACTTTGCGTGAAATCTCTTCGGACGCCCAGGTTTCCCTGGGATACCTCTCCGAGGTTGAGCGCGGCCAGAAGGAAGCGTCCTCCGAACTCCTTGAGGCGATCTGCCTGGCGCTCGGCGTGCCGCTCTGGTTCGTCCTGCGTGAGGTTTCTGAACGTATGGCGGTCTCTTCCGGCATCGTCGTACCTGACACGGTGCCCGAAGATCTCGTGCCCGTCACCCTCATTTCCTGAACGTGAAGACTTCGGAGTTCTGGGACGCTGTCGATTCTGTTTTCGGCCCCACCCTCGGGCGCTCTTACGCTGCGGACCTGTATCTGCCCGCGATCTCCGGTACCTGCCTGGAGGCGCTTGAGGCGGGTCTCGCCCCACAAAGGGTGTGGGAGGCCCTGGTCGATGAAACCGGTGTGGGGGAGTCGTGCAAGTGGTTTCACCGCCTCGACGCGAAAGCGAAGCGCTCGCTGCGCTGAGCTCCTGGTGTGCTTGCGTACCGATTCCTGAGGGTCCGCTTCCGTGTCTCAACACGCGCGCATTTCGACGCGAGTCGAACACCTGTTCCATGTATGATCGTTCGCTGACGACACCTGAGGGTTCATCCATCCACAGCCAGGGTTCATCCACAAGCGTGATGGGGGATGGTCCGCAGATGCCTATGGTCGGGCATACCGTCGTTGCGTCGCCCCGGAGAGGGGATGACGCTCCCAGACCGGATCACCCGTGAGCCGGAGAGGCTCGAAGCGTTGAGAGGACATCCCATGGCAGCTGCATCGCGTAAGCGCACGAGCGAACGAAAAGCTGAAGACCGCAAGGGCGATAAGAGGAACAAGGCCCTCGAACTCGCGCTCTCCCAGATCGACAAGCAGTTCGGCAAGGGTTCCGTCATGCGCCTCGGCGATGACACGCGTCCCCCGGTTCAGGTGATCCCCACGGGCTCCCTCGCTCTCGACGTGGCCCTTGGTATTGGCGGGCTGCCGCGCGGCCGCGTCATCGAAATCTACGGCCCCGAATCCTCCGGTAAGACCACCGTCGCTCTTCACGCTGTGGCGAACGCCCAGAAAGCGGGCGGCAATGCCGCATTCATTGACGCCGAGCACGCCCTCGACCCTGTGTATGCGAAAGCCCTAGGCGTCGACATCGACAACCTCCTCGTCTCCCAGCCTGACACTGGCGAACAGGCCCTCGAAATCGCCGACATGCTGATCCGTTCCGGGGGTATCGACATCATCGTCATTGACTCGGTCGCTGCCCTCGTCCCGAAAGCAGAGATCGAAGGGGAAATGGGTGATTCCCACGTTGGCCTTCAGGCGCGCCTCATGAGCCAAGCACTCCGCAAGATCACCGGTGCCCTCTCGGCGACCGGCACGACCGCGATCTTCATCAACCAGCTCCGCGAAAAGATCGGCGTCTTCTTCGGCTCCCCGGAAACCACGACCGGCGGTAAAGCCCTCAAGTTCTACGCCTCGGTTCGCATTGACGTTCGCCGCATCGAAACCCTGAAAGAAGCGGGAGCCCCCGTCGCGAACCGCACGCGGGCGAAAGTCGTGAAGAACAAGATGGCGCCGCCCTTCAAACAGGCCGAGTTCGACATCGTCTACGGCAAGGGCATCTCGCGTGAAGGCTCAATCATTGATATGGGAGTCGAAGCGGGAATCATCCGAAAATCCGGCTCCTGGTTCACCTACGGCGACGATCAACTCGGCCAAGGCAAAGAGAACGTCCGCCAGTTCCTCGCAGACAATCCCGAACTCGCCAAAGAGATCGAAGACAAGATCCTCATCTCCCTCGGAATCGGGGAAGCACCCGAGGCCGAGCCGGAGCCTCTTCCTGAGGTGATCGACCCTTCAGAGGACGCCGGTTTCTGATCCGAAATGGTCCGCTACCTCGATCCTGAAGATCATCCCGAAGGGGCCCAGACGCGGCGAAAGTCGCGCCTCAGCCCAGCAGAGCGCCTCCAACGCCTCAAAGAACGCAATAGTGCCCTCGAAGGAGCAGCAGCGATCGAAGGGGCCCGCGAGCTTGCCCTGCGCCTCTTGGATACGCGCTCGCGTTCCACGGGGGAGCTGCGACAAGCGATCGAATCGAAGGGCTTTTCCGCTGAAACTGCCGAAGAGGTCATCACCAGGCTCAGGCGCGTCGGCCTCATCGACGATGCGGCCTTTGCCAGGGCACTCGTATCCGATCGTTTCACCGGCTCGGGCAAAGTGGGGCGCGCCCTCGTTGAGGAAATGCGCCGCAAAGGCCTGGACCCTAAGACCATCGAGGCCGCCATGGAAACACTGGAGCCTGATGACCTGCGTCAGCGCGCACTCGAACTCGCCAGAAAACGCCTGCGCACCATGTCGCAGGTTCCCAGAGACGCGGCCTTTCGCAGGCTCGCGGGGATGCTCGCTCGCAAAGGGTATTCGCCCTCGATCTGCACAGCGGTTGTGACTCAAGTACTCGAAGAACGCGAAGAAGAATAGGGGAGCAGGCGGGGGAGGGGAGTTCACTTCACCGCTGATCGTTCCCGATTGAGGATTTCATCACTCATCATCCCCGCTCGGAAATCTCAGCGCTGCTCGTCCCTTGGTTGAGAATTTCGTCGCAGACCCCTCCCTTTCGGGGGAATCCAGGAGAAAACACGCTCGCCCGCAACCCTCTTGCGAAAAAGAGAAGGAGCAGACACTCCACTGTGCAGCACTCTCAGCGCGCGTGCCGGGCTCAGCTGCGCTCGCGATCCGCAAGGGAAATCCCCGCTGCGACTCCTAACGTGCGTCCCTCGATCACCCGCGAAACACCCAGCTTTCACGCTTAGCCTGGATGCATGGACGACACTCACCTCATCGAACTCCTCGACACCCTCGCCGAGGCAGAACTCACCCTCGCGCTCGCAGAATCGCTCACCGGGGGTGCTCTATGCGCAAGGCTCGTCGACGTGCCCAAAGCCTCCCGAGTGCTGCGCGGAGGAGTGTGCACCTACGCCACGCCACTCAAAGCGACTCTGCTGGGGGTGGACTCCACACTGCTCGCCGAAAAAGGACCCGTTGACGCTGAGGTCGCCCGCCAAATGGCCCAAGGAGCCCGCAGGCTCATGGGTGCCAAGCTCGCCCTCTCCACCACAGGAGTCGCAGGCCCCGGGCCCGCTGAAGGACACGAGGCGGGAACCGTGCACATTGCTCTCGCCTGGTCGAAAGGAGTCGTACACCGAGAGCTCCACCTCACAGGCGACCGCGCTCACATTCGATCCGGCACAGTCAACGCAGCCCTCGAACTGCTCAAAGAAACCCTCGAATCGGGAGGAATCCTTGACAGCCATTAGACTGCACGCCGTGAATGCCGAGACCACCACCGCCCTGCCCAAGACCTACGCCATCCGCACCCTCGGGTGCCAGATGAACGTCCACGACTCGGAAAGAATGGCGGGATTACTCGAACAGGAGGGACTCCTCCCCGTCTCCCTCGTCCCCGCGGCAGCTGAACGCGCAACGGAAGCGGGGGATTTGGGTGCAGACGTCCTTGTCATTAACACCTGTTCCGTGCGCGAAAATGCGGCGACCAAACTTTTCGGCAACCTCGGCCAACTCGCCGCTGTCAAACGCGAACGCCCAGGCATGCAGATCGCCGTCGGAGGCTGTCTCGCCCAGCAGATGCGCGAAGGCATTATCGAGAAGGCCCCCTGGGTGGATGCGGTCTTCGGGACCCACAACATCGATGTGCTCCCCGTCCTCCTCAAACGCGCTGCCCACAACCACGAGGCCGCCGTTGAAATCGAAGAATCTTTGAAGGTATTTCCCTCGACCCTGCCAACCCATCGGGAATCCGCATACGCCGCATGGGTGTCGATCTCGGTGGGCTGCAACAACACCTGCACCTTCTGCATCGTCCCGCATCTTCGAGGTAAAGAACGCGACAGGCGTCCTGGTGAGATCCTCGACGAGATCAACGCCGTCGTCTCCCAAGGCGCCATTGAAGTGACCCTACTGGGCCAGAACGTCAACTCCTACGGGGTCGGCTTCGGTGAGCGCGGAGCATTCGCGGCCCTCCTGCGTCAATGCGGCCAGATCGAGGGGCTTGAACGCGTGCGCTTCACCTCGCCCCACCCGGCCGCCTTCACGGACGATGTCGTTGCCGCAATGGCGGAGACGCCGAATGTCATGCCGAGCCTTCACATGCCGCTCCAGTCCGGATCGGATGCCGTATTGCGTCAAATGCGACGCTCCTACCGGCGTGAACGCTTCATGGGGATCCTCGAAAGGGTTCGCGCCTCCATTCCTGAGGCCGCGATCACGACCGATATTATTGTTGGTTTCCCCGGCGAGACTGAAGAGGACTTCCAGCAGACCCTCGAGGTTGTTGAACAGGCACGATTCTCCTCCGCCTTCACCTTCTTGTACTCTCCGCGCCCGGGCACCCCTGCAGCGGATCGCGAAGATCAGGTTCCCGCCGAGGTCGCGCTCGACCGCTACAAGCGCCTCATTGCCCTCCAAGAGGGGATCTGCACTGAGGATAATGCGAAGCTCGTTGGCTCCAGCGTTGAGGTCCTGATCTGTGAGAGCGAAGGCCGTAAGGACGGAGCGACCCATCGTGTTACGGGTCGGGCCCGCGACAACCGCCTCGTGCACGTTGCCCTGCCTGAAAATGCGTCGAAGGTGGATCTTCCTCGGCCCGGCGATATGGTGACTGCACGGGTGACGTATGGTGCACCGCACCATCTCATCGCCGACTCCGCGCTCGAAGGCGGATTGTGGCAGCTGCGGCGCACTCGTGCAGGAGACGCGTGGGAGCAGCGTCAAGCTCAAGAGGAGGACCAGCGAGTCTCCTTGGGGATTCCAAGGATTCGAGTGGGCCGCTGAGGCGAGAGAAACACTCGAGCGCTAGTTGCGCGTGAGGAAACACTCGAGCGTTTGTCGCGTGTGAGGAAACACTGGAGCGCTTGTCACGTGTGAATTGGTGGGGCCTTCAGCGCCTGGCATCTATGGAACACTGGGCTGCAACTGAGCTGTGAGACTCTGGGCGTCTGTGAGGCAGTGGACTGCGACCGAACTGTGAATCAGTAGTTCCTTGGTCAGTTGTGAAGCAGGGGGTTGCTGCTGAAACATGAAGCATTGAAGGGTCGATTGCTTAGGGAGCTGTAGCCGCTGAGCAGGGAAAATATTTGATCTCGGTCACGATCGAGGCCGCTTGGTGTGAACTCGCAACGTGAGTGTGAATCGACAGTCACAATAGGAGAGCGGTCGTCACAACGGCGTGGGGACCGTGTGCGGCCCCAGATAAGAATCGAAGGTCGAAAAGGGGAGAGCGTGGGTCCGGTCAACGACCAGACCCACGCTCTCTCTCCGTTGTCACTTGTGTGCCGGGCTCGCGTGATTCTATGGGGTTCCCGGCGCGTAGGGCTCTTCGTGCGTCCCGTGCTCACTTGGGCACTGGGCTCACATGTGCGTCAGGTTTCCCTCGTTCAGGCTCACTGACGCGCGTGAACTCACTTACCCGCTTCGGCCACAAGAGTCGGCAGAAGTTGAAGCGCCTGAGCCGTCACAGAAACGCCGCGCCGCACCATGGCGTGGATCTGACGATCCGAAAGCCCCTCGGCGACGAAGAAACGCGTCGCGAGGATGAAGAAACGGGAAGACTCATCACTGAGTGGGAACACGGTTGGCTGGAGGTGATCAAGATTCCAGGTGTTCGCAATCTCGCCGAGCACCTCGAGCCCGGGACTCTCGTCCTCGAGGGGGAGTTTCGCTTCGAGCTGGAGCCAGGGCGAGTCGGCGGGTTCGAGGTGGAACTGCATGCGAATGCCATTGACCTCGGTGACGGCCACGAACTCATCGGAGGCATGTGGCAGGCCATCGCCCTCAATGACCTTCTCGATGCGCTTAATCGACACGGGCTCAACCTCGACGCCCCACTTTGTGGCGGCCGCATCAGCTTCCATTCCTGGGGTGGGGGCCGGTGCACTCGGCTCATCCTCGGTGGGAGTGGGCAAGGCGAAGCCGTTCTCGTCTTCACCGCCAAAGGTCCAGGACTTCCATTCAGGCATTCGGGGCCTCCTTCGCCCAGGGGTCGACGAATTGCTCGTCAAGGCGGTTCTGCACAGCGATACACGACAGGATGAACTGGGAGATCTCCCCCTTGATCTGCGTATCGGTCGCACCAACAACCCAGTTGAAGCAGTGGAAGAAACGCACAGAGAGCATTCCCTCCTCAGTGGTCACCAGAGCGGCTTTGGGAACGTAGGTCGTCGCGTTGAACGTGCGCACCACTTCAGAGAGTGTGTCTCGGTGACAGGCGTGGAAACGACGGGGATATTCCGCAACTCCCTGCGCGGGCGAGCCCTCGGGCAGAACAATGCGGATGGTGCGATTCGGAAGGATCGCGGCGATCTGCGTCTGGCCGGCGAGGAAGGGGAAGAGCCCGATCGTCTCCAGTGCTTTCGCAACGCGCTCGATCGTGATCGGATCGGTGCTGGTTGAACTCATGCCCCAACTCTATCGGGCTGAGGAGTTGTCGTCGGGCTGGCGAGTCTCTTCGGGCTGGGGCCCGTACCACTACTGCCCTTCCCATGCGTTCGGCGTCGTCGAGGATGAGCCCACTCCCAGCCGCGCCCCTGACATGCGGGTAGTGCTCCTTCCGTACAATGACGGGGTGGTGATGACTGAGGATTTCACAGCCCCTTGTGCCCCTACGCTCCAGCGGCCGGGCGACTTCGTCATCGCCGTTGTCGGTCCGACAGCCTCAGGAAAATCGGACTTGGCTCTCGACCTCGCTTCGGCACTGCCCGAGTTTCTCGAATCAGGGGCGGGGGAGATCGTTTCAGCAGATGCTTTCCAGCTCTACCGCGGCATGGACATCGGCACAGCGAAGACCCCTCTCGAGGAACGGCGCGGCATCCCTCACCATCAGATCGACGTCCTCAACGTGAAAGAGGAGGCCTCCGTCGCCCGCTATCAGCAAGCAGCCCGCGCCGACCTCGCTGATATTCGAGGACGAGGGGGCCTTAGCGTGGTCGCAGGCGGATCGGGCCTGTATCAAAGAGCTCTCCTTGATGTGATCGACTTTCCCGGAACCGATCCGCGTGTTCGCGCCGCCGTGGAGGCCGAGGCCGAGGGCCCTTCGGGGTCTCGCGGGCTCCATGCGCGTTTGGAGAGCCTCGATCCTGTATCGGCCAGCCGGATCGACCCGCACAATACGCGGCGCATCATTCGGGCCCTGGAAGTCATCGAGTTGACGGGCCGCCCCTATTCCTCGCACATGCCTGAAAGACTCTTCCAGCGCCCCTCGATCATGCTGGCAATCCGCCATGATCTTGAGGTCCTCGACGAAAGGATCCGCATTCGGACTGCGCGAATGTTCACAGATGGCCTCATCGAGGAGACTCGTGAACTGATGAAAGAGGGCCTCGAGGAGGGCAGGACCGCTCGACGCGCCACGGGCTACGCGGAGGCGATCGCCGTCGTCAAGGGTGAGATGAACGAGGACGAGGCCCAGAACTGCGTTGAACTTGCGACCCGGCAATTGGCCCGCAGGCAGATCAAGTGGCTGCGCCCTGATCCGAGGGTGTTCTGGCTCGAGGCCGATGATCCAGCGCCTTTGAAGGATCGGGCGATCGCCCTCGTTCGTGAGGCTGTAGACGCTGCGATGGAGCGAGGGGCTGTGGAGATTGCCGAGGGGGATGCGAGGCAGGAATGAGCCTGCGGGCAACTGCGATGGGGCGTGAGGTTGAAGCCCCTGTCGACGGGGATATGAGTTGGGAATGAGCCTACGGGCCGCATACGGGAATCCCCAGATCATGCGGTAATCCTGCGTGCCGCAGGGCAATCCTTCGGGCCATAGCCCAAGCCTGCAGGCCGTGCACGGTCTTCCACCGACCGGTCATTGTGCGGCTGGTCCTTCTGCCCCCGGTCCTCAGTGATTCAGGCCCCGGTCCTGAGTAATCCAGGCTCAGGCCCCGGCCTTGAGGGAATCAGGCCCCTGGGCGCACCTCAATGATGCGGAAGCCCTTCTTCGAGGCGATCTTACCCGCCGCATAACCCTGACCATTGAGCCAGGCGATCAGAGAATCCGCGCCGAGATTGCGCTGCACAACGAAATAGGCGACACCGCCGGGCGCAAGACGATCACACCACCGGCGCAGCAGGGCATGCAGAGCCTCCTTACCGATGCGGATCGGAGGATTCGACCAGATGACATCGAAGCGAGCATCCTCGGCCTCGACAGTGGCGAGAGCATCCTCTTCGAGCATCGCACGAACGTTCGGGCAACCATTGAGGGAGGCATTACGGGCAGTGAGATCAACGGCGCGCGAGTTCACGTCAACAGCCCACACCTCCGCTTCAGGAGAATCCTTCGCCATGGTCAAGGCGATCGGCCCCCAGCCGCAGCCGATATCAAGGAAACGGCCAGACTCTGGCAACTCCGGCGCCTCCGAAAGGAGCTGACGGGTGCCCAGATCAAGGCGAGACGCAGAAAAGATCTTCGCAGAGACGCGCATAGAGAACTCGTGGCCTCGCGCCTCGATGGTGATGGTGCGCAGATCGGAGTCGGCGGCCGGCACCTGATCGGAGAAATACTGTTCGCTCACAGGCACAAGCCTAACGGTACGAAGAGGCTTCTCCTTGCCTTCGCAAGGGGCTCTCGTCCTCAACTCGAGACGATACAACGAGGCACTGGCCCCACAAGGAAGCAACACAGCGGGCCGTACACCTCGAAAGGAGCCGAAAAGGCCGCGTCCTCAAAAGGAAGTGTTGTGCTCAAAGTGGGGCGAACACACTCGGCTGCGCCCATAAAGGCGTGACACACTGGAAGCCCACCTTGTGAGAAAGGACCTTGATGGACAAGCCCCTCGAAGAGCGCGAGCTGAACGACTCCCTAGACGAAGAGCGCGCACAGAGCATCGTCGCCCGCATCCTCGCCAGGCGCGGCACCGCTCTCGAATCGACCGAGGGACAAGACCACTCCTGGGATGCCGGGATGCTCGAAAGGGAAGCGAGAGCGGGAACCCGACGCATCCAAAGCCAGAGGAACGACCGCGAAGATATTTCCGAGGTCGAATACCGTCAGATCCGACTCGAACGCGTCGTCCTCGTGGGCCTGAGGACAACCCAAAGCGAAGAAGAAGTCGACACATCACTGAGAGAACTCGCCGCGCTCGCGGAAACGGCCGGCTCCCAGGTCCTCGACGCCGTCGTCCAAAAGCGCGTGAAACCAGATCCGGCGACCTACCTGGGCTCAGGCAAAGCGAAGGAACTCGCCGACATTGTGCGCTCCGCCGAAGCCGACACCGTGATCGTCGACGAAGAACTCACACCCTCTCAGCGTCGAGGCCTCGAAGACGTCATCGACGCGAAAGTCGTGGACCGGACCGCGCTGATCCTCGACATTTTCGCCCAACACGCCAAGTCCAGGGAGGGCAAAGCCCAAGTAGAACTCGCCCAACTCGAATACCTGCTACCGCGCCTTCGCGGCTGGGGCGAATCGATGTCGCGCCAGGCCGGTGGCCGTGTCGCTGCGGGCGCAGGCATTGGTTCGAGAGGACCGGGCGAGACGAAGATCGAACTTGATCGTCGCCGCATCCGCACGCGCATGGCGAAGCTGCGTGAAGAGATCCGCAAAATGGAACCCGCCCGGCGCACTCAACGCCTCTCCCGGCGCCGCGGCGCAGTCCCCTCCGTCGCGATCCTCGGCTACACGAACGCAGGAAAGTCGACCCTCCTCAATCAGCTCACGGACGCGGGGGTCCTCGTCGAAGACGCCCTCTTCGCGACCCTCGACCCGACGGTGCGCCGCACTGAAACCGTAGATGGGCGCGCCTACACGCTCACCGACACCGTCGGCTTCGTCCGCAACCTCCCCACCCAGCTTGTCGAAGCCTTCCGCTCCACGCTTGAGGAAGTCGGGGAGGCTGATCTGCTCGTCCACGTCGTTGACGCCGCACACCCCGATCCCGTCGGCCAAGTGGAGGCCGTGCGCCTCGTCCTCGCCGATATTGAGGGAGCTTCGAGCATTCCCGAAATCATCGTCTTGAACAAGGCCGACCTCGCCTCGCCCGAGCGCCTCGCCCTCGTCCGCACCTACTTCCCCGAAGCGGTCGTCGTGTCGGCGTACACGGGCCTTGGCATTGATGTGCTGCGCCACCGGATTGAGGAGGCCCTGCCTCGTCCGAGCCTGCTCATCGACTGCGTCATCCCCTATTCGCGCGGCGACCTCGTGCACACGATCCACGAGGAGGGCGAGGTCGAGCGCGAGGAGTACGTTTCGGAGGGGACGCGCGTCATCGCCCGCGTCAACGAGCGCCTCGGAGCACACATCAAGGAGGCGGGGATCGTCCTGAACGGCGTTGGGGGAGCCTCTTCCGCGGGCGCGGGAAGTCTTAAGCAGGCCCTGTCCATCGGCGCGGGAAGCCTTGAGGGGACTATGCCCGACAAGAGGGAAGGCTTTGAAGGCGCTGTGCCCAAGAGGATGGAAAGCCCCAAGGGGAGTCTGGATGACTGAGGGTCCAGATCCGCTCGACATCCTCTCCCTCGTTGTTGAATCGATAGGAGGGAGTGCACGCCCCGGGCAAGTGGAAATGGTCCGTCGGATCGCCTCCGCCATCGAAGACGAGGGACAACTCCTCGTCCAAGCGGGAACGGGTACCGGCAAATCAATCGGATACCTCGTCCCCCTGCTCGCCCATTGCGTCACAACCGAGCAAAAAGCACTCGTCACGACCGCGACCCTCGCGCTTCAACGTCAAATCCTGTCCAAAGACGCCCCCAGAGTCGTGGAGGCCATCGCCGAGAAGACGGGAATCCGCCCAAAGGTCGCCGTCCTCAAAGGCTGGTCGAACTACCTGCGCCTGCATCGCGCGCAAGGCGGCTACCCCACTGAGGGCACCCTCTTCGAGGGAATAGAAACGAACACCGGGAAAGTGTCCGACCTGGGCACACAGGTGCTGAGACTGCGCGAATGGGCGTCAACAACCGACACCGGTGACCGCGATGAACTCGTACCAGGAGTCTCAGACAAAGCCTGGCGCCAGGTTTCAGTCTCAAAAAGGGAATGTCTGGGCAGTTCGTGTCCGCTGCTCGAGGAGTGCTTCCCGAAAGCAGCTCGCGAGAAGGCCGGAGAGGCTGACCTCATCGTCACGAACCATTCACTCTTCGGCATCCACTGCACCGGCGAGGCTGAAATCCTGCCCGACTTCGGGCCGGTCGTCGTCGACGAGGCCCACGAGCTTTCCGAGCGCGTCCGCACGCAAGCCAGCCAACTCCTCTCACAGGGCATCGTCACGAGAATCGCCCGCACGATCCGCTCTCAAGCGCAAGTGGATGCCGAGGACCTCGAAAACGCCGGAACAGAACTCGCAGCGGTGCTCGCACCCCTCGAAGACGGGCTCATGCTCGAACGCCCCGAAGCGCTCGCGGAGGCGATGCGCATCATCGACGACGCCGCCCGGCGCGCCGCATCAGCAATCCAAGATTCTGGCGCCGAACAGGCCGGGAAAGTGCTGGCGCGCGCCGCCCTCGACGAGATCACGGGCTTCGTGGATACCTGGTCCCAGGACCCGAAACTGACGATCCTTTCCCTATCCCGTTCGGATCAGGGCTCGGGAGAACTCTTGTCGATCAGCCCCCTCGAGGTCGCGCCCCCACTGGGCCTCAAGGGATTCAGCGACAGGCCCGCGATTCTCACCTCCGCGACCCTTTCTCTGGGGGATTCCTTCGACGCGATCGCACGCGAATGCGGATTCATGATGACTGAGAGGCCTTTCGAAGGTATCGACGTCGGAACCCCTTTCGCCCCTGAGAAACAGGCGATCATGTACATCGCGAAGCACCTGCCAGAGCCTGGCCCAGGAGGCCTGAGCCCTGAAGCAGGCAAGGAACTCGTTGAGCTCGCGAAAGCATCGGGCGGGGGAATGCTCGGCCTCTTCTCCTCCTGGAAGGCCGCCGAGCGCGCCGCCCAGCTTCTTAGGGAGCACACGGATTTAACAATCTATATGCAAGGGGATGAGACCCTGAGCGCCCTCGTTGATCGATTCCGTGAGGAAGAGGACTCCTGCCTCATCGGTACGCGCTCCTTGTGGCAGGGCGTGGATGTCGTCGGTGGGTCTTGTCGGCTCGTTGTGATTGACCGCATCCCCTTCCCTCATCTCAATGATGCGGTTGCGAAGGCTCGTTCAATCGATGCGGAGCGCAAGGGTTTTTCGGGCTTTCACACGGTGTCCTTGACGCAGGCGGCACTGCTCATGGCGCAGGGCGCGGGGCGTTTGCTCAGATCCGCCCAGGATCGGGGAGTGGTGGCGATCCTGGATCGTCGTGTGCTGACGAAAAGCTACGGCTCCTTCATCCGCCAGTCGATGCCGAAGATGTGGCCGACGACGGATCCGCAGCTCGTGCGCGCTGCTCTCAAACGTCTCGCAACATCACATGAGGCCGCCTCGGGTGGACAAAGGCGTGGGGGAGAAGAAGCGTAGAAGGACGAGGGCGTGAGGTTCCCGCTTCTTCTCTGAGTCTCGTCGAAGGCGGACAAGGTGGACGAAGGGCCCAACGTGCGTACAGCGGAACTCACAATTCAGGTCCCCGTCGGGTTGCATTCGAAACTAGGTGGTGCATTACGGGGTGTGACCTGACACTATTGGTCCTGGGCCTTATGGAAGGAGCTAAGAGTGGCAGCGAACGCTAAGAGCCTGTACCCGTCCAAATCATCCGGTCGCCCTTCGAAAATCGCGATCGTCGGAGCTGGTGCCGTCGGCACTGCAGTCGCCTACGCCTGTGCGATGAGGGGCGACGCCCGTTCGATCGTCCTTCAAGACATCAACAAGGCGAAGGTCGAGGCCGAGGCACTCGACATCGCGCATGGTATTCAGTTCACCCCCTGCGGATCGGTCGAGGGCTCTGACGACGTGGAGATCGTCCGCGGCGCGGACCTCGTGATCGTTACCGCCGGTGCGAAGCAGAAGCCCGGGCAGTCGCGCCTGGAGCTCGCCGGTTCCACCGTCAACCTCATGAAGACGATCGTGCCGAACCTGCAGAACGTCGCACCCGATGCGCGCTTCATGTTCATCACGAATCCGGTCGATGTCGTGACCTACGTGGCCCTGAAGATCACGGGACTGCCACGCAACCAAGTCTTCGGTTCGGGCACAGTTCTTGACACTTCGCGTCTGCGTTACCTTGTTTCGAGGGAGACCGGAGTCGCGACGCAGAACATCCACGCCTACATCGCCGGCGAGCATGGTGACTCCGAGGTTGCCCTCTGGTCCTCTGCCGAGATCGGCAACGTGCCGCTTGAGCATTGGGGCCCCACCCTCGATGGTGGTCTTTTCGATGCGGCACTGCGCAACAGGATTGCGGAGGAGGTTGTTCGCTCCGCCTACAAGATCATTGACGGCAAGGGCGCAACGAACTACGCGATCGGACTGTCGGCCTCGAATATCGCCGGCGCCGTGCTGCGCGATGAGAACCGTGTCCTCACGGTTTCGACCCTCCTTGAGGATTGGGAAGGCATCTCGGATGTCTGCATGGCTGCGCCGACGATTGTTGGCCGCGAGGGTGCGGGCCGGGTGCTCAACCCTCCGCTCACCTTGAAGGAGCGTGATGGCCTGACGGCTTCGGCAACGCGTCTGCGTCAGGTCGCACGGGACCTGGGCTTCTGATTCTCGCTGTGTAGAGTCTCGAAGCTGAGGGGATCTCGTCTCCCCCTCCCCGACAACGATTGAGGGGCGGCACCTTAAGGTGCCGCCCCTCTCGTGTGTCCTCGTCCTCCTTCAGTGAGTAATCGGCAGCACCATCCTTTAAGATGAGGGATCGTAGGACTTGCTTCTTAGACGAGTGAGCATAAGGCGGTTGATTGAGATGAGTGAGCGCGGCACCCTCCTCTCAGGTGAGTGAGCACAAGACAGTCGATTCAGACGAGAGAGCGCAGCACCGTGACGACCTTGCCGAGGATCGTTGCCTCATCGCCGGGGATTGGCGCGTAGTCCTCATTGCAGGGCAGAAGCCAGATGTGACCGTCCTTTTTCGATAAAACCTTGACTGTCGCCTCGCCCTCGATCATTGCGGCCACGATCTCTCCGGGGGTGGCGCTGCTTTGTGAGCGGACGACGACGAAGTCTCCGTCGAGGATGCCCGCGTCGATCATTGATTCTCCTGAGACTTCGAGCATGAAAAGGGAGCCGTGGCCGGTCAGGCGGGTGGGCAGGTCGAAGACGTCCTCAATGTGCTGTTCGGCGGTGATCGGGGAGCCAGCGGCAATCCGGCCAACGAGGGGAACGCTGGAGAGTTCCTCGTCGACGTGAGCTGCGGGCAGGTCGATCGTCACGACTCTCGCGCTGACAGGTGATTCTGGGTGATCCTCCGTGGAGTCAGAGTCGACGCCGAGTTGAACTCGAGCGCTCTGAGAGAGTTCGAGGGCGCGGGGAAGGCCCGGGACCCTTTGCAAGTAGCCAGAGCGTTCCAGGGCGTCGAGGTGATGCTTCACGGTCGAGGGAGAGGCGAGGCCCACGCGGGCGGCGATCTCGCGGACTGAAGGGGGGAATCCGTGGGCTTGGACCTCTTCGTGGACGACGAGGAGGATCTGGCGTTGCCGCGGGCTCAGCGGGCTGGTCTCAGTCATGACGATTCCTGTCGATCGATGGGAGGACGCAAATGCCTATGGCCTCTGTTCCACTGATAGGGCCAGGCTATCGGAGCCTGGGGCGTGAATGAAACACATGTTCGAGAAAGTCTCGACTTTGCGCACTCATGCTGATATCGTACAGATGTTCGACGAACAAGTGTTCGATTCGATCGGAGGGGATACCAATGAGTACTCAGAACTCGGCACTTCACCTTGAACAGCGGCGTCTTGTCTGTGTTCCACCTATTCCAGGTGCGGATGTCGTTGAGATCAGCATGGCTCCTTCTGTTCGCCGTCGTCGCGAAGTCCTGCTCGCAGAAGATCCTGCGATGCATCGTCGTCCATGCGTATCCCGCCTTGAGGGGGAGCAAGATGGGGCGTTGGAGGCGCCTATCTCTTTGGCCTCTGTTGTGCGCTTTGCGCTCGGGCTGATGGCTGCTCTTGTCCTTGGGGTGGCGGGTGTGGGAATTGGAATGCTTTTGTCGCCCGGGGTCTACTCCGGTCCGACCGCTGTGCATGGTGTCGTCGCAGGTGAGTCCATCTGGTCGATCGCGCAAGGCGTGAACACGGATCGCCCCCTTGAAGATGTTGTCACGGACATTAGAGCTCTCAATGATGTTGAAGGGGCTCTCATGGTTGGCCAGCAGATCAAGGTCCCGATTCGCTGAGCCTTCTTCAAATGTGGAAGATGTTTCGGGTGTTACCACTGAGGTGTGTGAAGCGTGTAGCGTGAAGGGGTGCATTGCCCTTTCTGTCATAACCCGGACTCGCGTGTTGTCGATACGCGTATTGCGGACGATGGTGCCTCAATCCGTCGTCGGCGGGCGTGCATCGTCTGCAAGAAGCGTTTCACAACCCTTGAAACCTCGACCTTCCAAGTGGTGAAACGCTCCGGCGTCGTTGAGTCCTTCTCCAGGAACAAAGTCGTTTCGGGTGTGAAAAAAGCGTGCCAGGGCAGGCCGGTCACAGATGACCAGCTCGCCCTTCTCGCCCAGCAGGTCGAAGAGAAACTGCGATCGTCTGGCGTTTCGAATGTCTCCTCCGATGAAGTCGGCAAGGCGATCTTGCCCTTCCTGCGTGATCTTGATGAGATCGCCTACCTGAGGTTCGCCTCCGTCTACCATGCCTTCAACAGCCTCGACGATTTTGAAGAAGCGATTGATGCCCTGCGTTCGCGCACACAGGACATTGACTCTCAGGATTCACATGAGGTGAAGTCATCGGGGGAAGGCGTGAAGGGGGAGGCTGGCGCGAAGAAGACCTCCAGCAAGGGAACTGGTGGAAAGACGCCTCCTGAGAAGAAAGACACGGCGAAGAAAACAACGCCGAGTACGGGGGCCTCGAAGAGGCGGCGCTCGAGAAAAGCCAAGCCACAGGCCGAGACCCTCCTCGACGCCTAAACGCTTTCGGCCCGTTTTCCGGGCGAGCATTTTCTATCTTTTGTGAAAAGGAAGAATCGGGGTTAGTGGCAGGAACGAGGAGGAACGTCCTCAGGCCCCAGCCCTGTCGTTTGGAAAGCCCTGGGCGGGCATTCTTCTACTGCTCAGCATTTCCTCTCACTCGCGGTTCTTCAAACTACGAAGCTTCGCGGCAGCGCTCGCAGCCGCAGAATCGGCCGCGCTTCTCACCTGATCAGCGGCGCTGCGCATCTGATCGGCCGCATTCCGGACCTGACCGGCAGCGGTGAGTACAGAATCAGCGGTGTCGAGAATCTGCTCGCGGACCTTCTTACGCATGACTTTGCCCAGCTGAGAGCGCGGCAGCTCAGTCATGACGACAATCTGGCGGGGAAGAGCATAGTGAGCGATCGACTTCTCCGCCCACTGGCGCACGTCCGCCAGGGTGACCGAGGCGCCTGCTTCAAGGACAACCGCGGCGACCACATTCTCGCCCGCGCTTCCTGCGGGAAGGCCAATGACTGCGATATCGCGAACGCCCGGCATATCTCGAACGGCGTCTTCAACCTGGCTCGGGTACACATTGAAACCGGAGGCATTGATCATCTCCTTGCGACGATCAGCCATATGGATGAAGCCGTCCTGGACGCGCACGAGATCACCCGTACGCAACCAACCATTCCACAAGGCTTCTGCAGTCTCTTCGGGGCGCTCCCAGTAGCCGCTAAAAACTTGCGGGCCTTTCACAATCAATTCGCCGATCTCGCCCTCGGGAACATCCACTCCAGGATCCTCGGGATCAACAATCCGAACCTGAGTCGAGGGGAAGGGAATGCCCAAAGCGCCGGGGCGGCGAGAATCGGACAGGGGAGAGCCAAGGATAATCGGGGAGGCCTCAGTCATGCCATAGCCCTCGACCATGAGGCCACCGGTCGCCTCTTCCCAACGCTTCGCCAATTCCCCAGACAGGGGCATCGCTCCCGAAAGGGAGAAAGTCATTGAGCTCAGATCAACATCCATTGTCTCCGCTGTCTTGAGTAGGCGCTCATACATCGGGGGGACACCAAGGAAGAAGGTGCAGGGCAGGCGCTTTTGGCTCGTGAGGATCATCGTTGTATCGAACTTGGGGAACAACGCGACGCTTGCACCGAGGCGAAGCCCCGCAAAGAGCCCAATCGTGAAACCGAAAGCGTGGAACAAGGGCAGAACGCAGTAGAAGACTTCTGCGCCTTCGTGGAGGACAGGAACCCAGGCGATCGACTGGGCAATATTGGCGAGGATGTTGCGGTGCGTCAGGGCTGCACCCTTCGGAATGCCGGTCGTGCCACCAGTATGAATGAGGAGGGCAAGGTCGTCGGGGCTGACGGGGCGCTCGTTCAACCAGCGGGGTGATTGCATGACCTCGCGATCCCAGGACCGCGTCCACGTGGGGGGCTTGGCGGACAAAGCCGTGCGCTTTTCCTTCGCCGCCTTCACGGGCAGGCGCAGGAGGAACTGGGTGGCCCCCGGCATGGCACGTGTGAGGTCAACGGAGAAGACGGTCGCCTCGTCTTTGAGGAAAGCAAGTTTGTCGATGGACTTCTCCCAGGCGATGACGACTCGAGCACCATGGGCTTCGAACTCTTTTTTAATTTCGAGGACGGGAGACAGGGGGTTGTGCTCGACGACGATACCCCCGAGAGTCATTGTCGCGAGGATCGCAATGACATGTTGAGGACAGTTCGGCATCATGAGGGCAACGCGATCGCCTGGGGCGACGCCCGCGCGGGCGAGCACTGATGCGGCGCGCCGGACGCGGTCAACGAGTTGCGCGTAGGTGATCGAGCGGGAGAAGAAGTCGAGGGCGACGCGTTGCGGGTATCGGCGTGCCACTTCCTCCACCATTTGCGGCAGCGTAAGTTCGGGGATTGAGACCTCGAGGGCAACGCCGGGCGCGTAGCCGCGTCGAAGATCGTCGGTGAGGGACACAGTGCCTCCGTTAATCGACTTTACCTACGGAACCGTAGGTTACTCTACGAGGAGCCGCCCTGGGATGAGCACGAGGGAAAGATCTCACCCCCAAGCCACGACACCTTCACAGGCGAGTCGTGATCAGACGGATCGTATCCTTCATGGAACGGATCTTCTCGATCGCCTCAACAGGCAACTCGGAGTTGATATCCGTGAGCACGTAGCCTGTTTGCCCCGCAGTTCCAAGGATTTGAGCACCGATGTTCGCGCCAGTCTGGGCGAAAGTGTTGTTGACGGTTGCGAGGACGCCGGGGGTGTTGCGATGGATGAGGGCAATCCGGTAGCGCGATTCCTCGGAAGCACTGAGCTGGAGGTTCGGCAGGTTCACGGACATATCGGTCGAGCCCGTGTTCTCATAGTCGGCGATCTTGCTCGCAACAAAACGACCGATGTCGTATTGAGCCTCTTCCGTAGAACCTCCGATGTGCGGAGTGAGGATCACATTGTCGAGTTTTGCCAGAGGAGAGGTAAAGGGGTCGCCGTTCTTATTGGGCTCTTCGGGGAAAACATCGACTGCCGCCCCGGCGAGATGACCTAAGACGAGGGCGTCGTGGAGAGCATCGATATCGACGATGAAGCCGCGCGACAGGTTGATGAAGAGAGCTCCGGGTTTCATCATCGCGAACTCGCGGGATCCGAAGAGATTAGCGTTGACGAGTTGGCCGTCAACGTGGACTGAAACGATATCCGCTTCACGCAGCACGGATTCCATCGTCGGCATTTGTGTGGCATTGCCGAGGGCGAGGCGCTCGGCGACGTCATAGAAGATGACATTGAGGCCCATCGCTTCCGCGAGCACGGAAAGCTGAGTGCCAATATTGCCATAGCCGATGATGCCGAGGGTTCGGCCTCGGACCTCGTGCGCGCCGTCAGCGGACTTGTCCCAGATGCCACGGTGAAGACGCGAGTTCTTCACAGTGACGCGTCGACACAAGTCGATGATCTCGCCGATGGCCAGTTCGACCACGGAACGGGTGTTGGAGTAAGGGGCGTTGAACACGCAGATACCCAACTCGGTCGCCGCTTCCAGGTCGATTTGATTCGTTCCAATGCAGAAGGCGCCAATTGCTTTGAGCTGCGGGTTCGCTTCGAGCACTTCACGGGTGACGCTCGTCTTCGAACGCAGGCCGAGGTAGTCGACTCCTTGAAGAGCTCGGATCAGTTCGGCCTCGTCGAGGGCTCCGGGGTTGCGAACGACCTCGATACCGTTCTTCACGAAAACTTCGTCGGCGGTCTTATGGGGATTTTCAAGGAGGAGTGCTCGCGTCATGATCGAAATGGTGCCAGAAAACTGGTGAGCACGGGAAACGCGTTTACCTTCTGAACATTCGGCTCGCCCCGAACATCGGGTTCACCATTCCTTAGGCTCGCGCCTCACCGGGCTTACCATTCCTCCATTCCCGCTGGGAGTTCTCCTTCATGAAGGACAGTCACATCGTGGGTGGCTCGCGTCAGGGCGACGAAGAGATCCCCTGGGCCGTCCTCGAGAAGTTCTGCGGGCTCAACGAGGATCACCGAGTCGAATTCGAGGCCCTTCGAGGCCGGAGCGGACAAGAGCGAGACTCGCGAGTCCAAGCCCCGACTTCCCGTCACATCCGCTCCCCACATCGAAGCGCGCTGAGAACCGACGATCACCGCGACGCGGCCTGAGCCTTCACCGGACTCGGCATCGAGACGTTCGAGGGCGAGGTTCACCGCCTGCTTCACCGCGCTCACGAGTCGCTCGTGAGTGTGAACGCTCTTGCGGCCAATCACAGGCTCATGGCCTGCTAAGGATTCGCCCCCTCGCAAGGTCTCGTCTTGCTGCTGGACCTCAGCCTTCGCCTCAGCTTCGCCCCCCGGGTGGGCCTTGCTTCCCGAACAGGCTTCACCTTTCGCCTCGGTTGGGCCCCCCGCTTCGCTCTCAGTTTCGACTCTGACAACTCGGTAGCAATCCTCGACATCTCGCACGGCCTTCATGGGGTGGACGACGGGCTCACCGGCCCGAGCCATCACCGACTCAGCGATAGCGGTCAAAGTCGCCGGGGTCCGGTAGGAGACGGAGAGCACGTACTCGCCCGAATAAGCGCGGCGAGCCGGTCCCAGGGCCTCGACCCAGGTATGGGGGCGATTCTTCCCGCGACGCTGATCAAGGTCTCCCACGATCGTCATCGAGCGGGAGGGACAGCGTCGAAGCAGTGCGCGCCACGCCATCGGCGACAGGTCCTGTGCCTCGTCGACGACGATGTGACCGTAGGCCCACTGGCGGTCAGCGGCCGCCTTCTCCGTCAGGGGGCTCCACTCGACCTCGGCTCTCGCAGATGCGGCGAGCTGGGCGGCGGTCACAATGCCCCCACCCAATCCTTGCCGATCAATTGCCTCCTGAGCTCGCTTGATCTCCTCTTTTGCGGTGGAGTCGCGACGACTCCTCCTCGAGTTCGGCATCGGACCGAGAAGCTCTTCGAGTTCATCGAGCAGCGGCACATCTGCCGGCGTCCATTCACCCCCATGCCGCTCGACAAGTTCCAGATCCGCATCCTTCAAGGGATGCCTCGCCGAGGCATTGAGAGCGCGGAGAAGCTGTGGCCTCGCATACAGGCGCGTGAGAAGAGTCTGAGCACCCGTGGGCATCCACGCCAGGTTGATCGCACGACGAGCATCAATGGAATCTCGAATCTCCGCAGTCCAGCTCGCAATGTCCTCTTCTTCGACTCGCCCGAGCCCTTCCGCGGCTTCGCTTGCGAGACGCTTGGCGAGCGTCTTCATAAGCTCGCGGGCGAAAATCTCTCGCGCCTCGTTGTGCGTCTTATGGGAGTTGCGCGCACGTTTGAAGGCCGCGTTCACGTCCTCGGGAAGAAGATCAACACTGCGGTTCCACACTTCAAGGCGCACAGGCTCGTCAATGAGTCTGGGAAGGGAACGGACCGCCTGGCGCAAAAGTCTGGACCAGCCGGAGCGTCCCTTCGCCTGCGCGACGGCGAAAGCTTCGCTGCCCCTCGCGCTGATCCCGGGAAGCAGGTCGCCAAGAGTCGTGGAAACAACGCCCGTCTCACCTAAGGAAGGCAGGACCTTTTCGATGTATTGGAGGAAAACCCGAGAAGGCCCGAGCAGAAGCACCCCGGAGCGCTCAAGACGCTCGCGCTGCGAGTAGAGAAGATAGGCGATGCGGTGCAGCGCCACAGCAGTCTTGCCGGTCCCCGGCCCGCCTTGAACGACGACTAGGCCATCGTCGGCTGCGCGAATGATTTGATCCTGTTCAGATTGGATCGTCGCCACAATGTCGCCCATTCGCCCATCGCGCGCCTTTGTGAGCGCGGACATGAGGGCCCCTTCTCCTTGAAGATCCAGGGCGCTCGTGGAGTGTGAATCGAGGAGCTCATCTTCGATTGCGGTGACGTTCCGCTTTTTCGTTGTGATGTGGCGGCGCCTGACGACCCCTCGTGGTTCGACAGCGGTCGCCTGATAGAAGGGCATCGCGGCGGGGGCGCGCCAATCGATGAGAAGAGGGATGCCTTCCTCGGTGAGGAGTGAGAGCCTGCCGATATGGTGGACGAGCCCTTCTTTCGTATCGAGTCGGCCGAAGACGAGGCGTTCTTCGACCCCTTCGAGGCGGGCTGCCATATCTCCCAGGTGAGAGGAGATCGCGTCCCTTTCAGTCCAGCCCTGTGCATTGCCGACGCCGTGCGTGGCATGAGCCTTCGCTTGGCCTTCACGGTAGGAGCGGCGCAATGCGTCGAGACGCGCGTAGGCGGCGTCAACGAATTCCTGCTCTGGGAGGGGAGGCCTCGAGTGCGTTGAGGGCTGCTCGGCCATGCGCTTCCTTTGCGGTCGGTGAAGAGGGGTAAACCATTGTGCCTCATGTGCAGCCGGAGGCTTCGCCAAGTCCACGGAGAAGAACCGGCCAGGTGTTCTCTTGTGTTCGTGGTGGCCCTCGCCCTCGTTTCGTGGTGTCTGGGGCGTCGTGCTGATGGTGTTCTTTCTTCTTTTTCGTGGTGCCCCCTCGTCCTTGCTCATGGTGCCAAGGCCTTGGCCCCAGTCCTTCTGTGGCTCGGCCCCGGCTTCTGCCTGTCTTGCAGGGTGTGTGGGAGGGGACCTCGGTTTTCGTGTGGCTCGGCCCTCGCCCTCGTTCGCCCCGGCCCTCGCCCTCGTTCGTGATGTCTGTTCTTTCTCGCCTTTGCTCTCGTTCTCCTTCGCTCATGGCGCAACTCGTGGATCTAGGCGCGCATCGCTTTGTCCATCCAGGTAGCGTGGAAGGGGCATGAGAACTGACGACCTGAAAGGAGAGGCCCGTGCGCTCAACCGATGAAGACCTCTTCTGGCGGGGAGATGTCGAGGACACGAAGGCGCGGATCCTCGTCGCCCAGTTCAACGGTGCTTTCGATGCGGGTGGTGCCGCTCGTCTGGCAGTTGAAGAGATGCTGCGTTCGCTGCCCACGGAACGCGTCGCCACTTTCGATACGGATGCTTTCCTCGATTACAGGTCTCACCGGCCTTTCGCGACGGTGAGTGACTGGGTGCTCGAGTCCGTGGAGATGCCCGAACTCGTCCTCGACCGAGTCAAAGACGATCTCGGCAACCCTGTGCTGGTGCTTCACGGTGCTGAGCCGGATGCGAAATGGGAGTCCTTCTCGAGGATCGTCACCGAACTTGCGACCCGAGCGGGTGTAGAGATCGTCGTTTCTTTCAACGGAATGCCCTCGGGGGTTCCCCATACGAGGCCGACGCCCGTTCATGTCCAGGCTACGGAAAAGGCCCTTATTCCTGAACAGCCTCAGATGGCGGCGACCTTGCGTTTCCCAACGCCGATGACGACTTTCCTGCAGGAGCGGCTGGCGAATCAGGGGATTCCGGGGATCGTGTTCCTCGCCGCCATCCCCTTCTACGTCGCGGATGCCGCATATCCTGCAGGCGCCTCCGCACTCTTGAGTGCTTTGTCGGATCTGGCGGACTTGTCTCTTCCCGTGGGTGAACTCGAACAGGACGCCGCCGAAGAACACACGGCGATCGAGCGGATTTTGGAATCGAACTCGGAGATGCAGCGCACTGTGGCCGCCCTCGAGGAACACTTTGATGCCTTGAGCGGAGCTGGCAAAGACGGTGTTCCCCCGGGAGAGTGGGCTGAACGCACTCCTTTGAGGTCTGAGCGCAAGACTGAGAAGGACATTGGCGACGTCATTGAGGCGTATCTCGCGAACCTCGCGGAGCAGCCAGAAAAAGACGAGGCAGAAGAGGCGCAAGCGGAAGAAGAATCGGATCCGCTTCAGGCGGCGCTGCGCCGTGTTGAGCTGCGCAGGCTGAACCCGAATGCTCCCAGGAACGTCGGGCGCCCTCGCCATAGCGCTCAGCCTGAATCAGATGAGTCCGCTGCTTCGTCGAGTGCGGGGCCTTCAGCCCAGGGCGAGTCCGCAAGTGGCGAGCAGAACTCGGGCGAAGAATCCTCTCACTGATTCTTTTGAGGGGACTCGACGAACTCGGCACCGTCTTGAAGGGGCCCGTCATAAAAGTGCCCGTAGTGAAGGCTCGTATCTTGAAGGGCGCCGTCTGAAAGGACTGCAGCTCGGGCTTTCGACGCCACGCCCACACCTTGAGCCACGCCCACGCCTTGAGCCACGCCTGCGCCTCGAGTCAAGCCCGGGCTTTCGAAGCCAAGTCTTCGCTTTGAGTCGAGTCTGCGCCTTGAGCCACGCCCACGCCTTGAGATGAGGGTTCTGGATCGAGGAAGGGCTTGGCACCCGCGCACCATTTCTCCAGCGCCTTCCCATGGGTGACTCGGGCAGGAAGTGGCAGTGTGCGCAGTCGCCGATCGAGCTCATCAATCGGATACGCGCAGTTACTCGCAACGACGAGAACATTACCGCGCCGACCCGAGCGACCGACCTTCGGATCCTGGATTGAGCACAGCTGCGAGAACTCTTCTCGAAGCGAGGCGATCTCGCGCCTGGCGTCCTCGCCGCCCCCGTGGGCGCAGTTGAGGAGGAACAACCCCTCAGATTTGAGAACTCGCCTCGCCTCACGGGCAAAGCCGGTGGTGCGCAGATGAGCGGGGACTTTCCCCTCGTCGAAGGTGTCGCGGACGATCACATCGAAAGAGGCGTCTTTCATGGAGCACATGACGGCGCGAGCGTCCCCAACCCGGATGGATAAAGCCGGAGAGCGAGGCAGATCGAACCAATCGCGTACAGCGCCCGCGAGGCCGGGGTCGATCTCGACGGCGCTGTGACGCGAGCCGGGCCGCAGAGTAGCCCAAGCAAGAGGGAGGGCACATGCAGCTCCTCCCAAGTGGAGTGCTCGAATCCTCTGCGGAGCAGGAAATACTGCGTCGAGGGCGCAGTTCGCGTGCTGCATGTACTCGAATTCAAGGATCGAGGGATCATCAGTGTGGATCGCTGAGGATTCGACGCCGTTGAGGAATACGGTGGCAATGGGCCCATCCCAGCGGATCTCGACCTCGCCCGAATCGACTGTGTGGAATTCACTTCCGCGCGCTGATACCCGTGCCATGGGGGACACTGTAGCGAGACGAGGAGAGGAGGGGATATGTCGAATGCGCCGCGCGACGCCAGGGGGCGCCGCTTTTGGGGAGATGACGATTCAGCGACCCCGATCCTCCATATCGACATGGATTCCTTCTTCGCGCAGGTTGAGCTCGCCGAAGACCCTTCTTTGGCGGGCAAGGAGATCATTGTTGGGGGGACCTCCAATCGTGGGGTCGTTACCTCGGCCACTTATGAGGCGAGGGCGAAGGGCGTGCGTGCGGGCATGCCGATGGCTCGGGCACGACTTTTGTGTCCCGAGGCGAGGGTCGTGCCTTCACGCCGGGGCGCCTATTCGGAGTATTCGAAACGTGTCATGGCGATCCTCTCTTCGGTGACTCCCGAGTTGGAGCAGGTGTCGATTGATGAGGCCTTCCTCGACGTGTCGGGGGCGAGACGGCGCTTGGGTTCTCCGACGAGCATCGGGCGCATGCTGCGGGCTCGAATCCGCGAAGAAGTGGGGCTTCCTGCGAGTGTGGGCATCGCTTCTTCCAAATCTGTCGCGAAGATCGCGTCTTCGAATGCGAAACCCGATGGCCTCCTCCTCATCCCAGCGGATAGGACTGTGGAGTTTCTTCATGGATTACCCGTGGGTGCCCTATGGGGAGTTGGGGCCGTGTCCGCCAAACGCTTCGAAGAGGCGGGCATCGACACGATCGGAGATCTGGCAAAGCTGGAGATGTCTCGGCTGAGCCGCATTGTGGGAGTCGCCAATGCCCACCGGCTTCATGATCTGGCGTGGGGGATTGATCGACGCAGGGTTGCGCCCCAGCGCGAGGAGAAGTCCATTGGAACGGAGCAGACCTTCGATGAGGACTTGCGAACCCGCGAGGAAGTGGAAGCCTTCCTCCTCAAGGCCTCCCACGAGTGCGCCCAACGTTTGCGCGCTCACGAATGGGTTGCGTCGACGATTGTCCTGAAACTGCGTGATCCTGCTTTCAAAACTCTGACGCGTTCCACGACCCTTCACGCCCCGAGCGACGTCGGGCGCATTGTCTTCGAGGCTGTGAAGGGGCTTTTCGAACGTGAGGTGATGCCTGCGGGTGGAGTTCGCCTCGTGGGGGTCCGCTGCGAGGGATTGTGCTCAAGGGACGAGGGGATCGCTGTCACTTTGGACGAGGACGGCAAGCCCCTCGCCTCGGAGCGTGCGATGGATTCGGTGCTCTCGCGTTTTGGAAGGAATGCGATTGCGCCGGCGACTCTGATTCAGCGCCCTGGTGGAACTGAATCGCTTGAGGGTCACGCGACGGATTAGACTGGGGGTACGGATCTGAAAGGAGGCGTCGTGGCTCTCTCCGATTATGAGAAGCAAGTACTCGAACAGATGGAAGAAGAGTTCCGTCGTGCTGACCCGGCTTTCGCGTCTCAAATGGAGTCTCCCATTGAGGACCATGCCCCACTTCGCCTTTCCCCCCGTCGCATCGCAGCGGGAGCATTGCTCGCCGTTGTGGGCCTTATCGTTCTTGTTGCTGCGGTGTCTCTCGGTTATTCGCTTGTGTCGATCCTCCTGGGCGTCGCTGGGTTCATTTTGATGGTCGGCGGTGTGTGGTTCGCGATCTCTTCGCCGAAAGGCAGTGGGGTTCCTTCTCTGAAGAAGAAGGTGAAGCGCCAGCGGAGTTCTTGGGCGAGTTTCCTTGCGGATCAGGAGCGTCGTTGGCAAGAGCGGGGCCGTCACTGAGTTTTGCTCGGATCTGGAATCCGGGATTCTGAGAGTGCGCCTTGTGCGTGCGCCCCTGTGATTATTGCGTGCGCCCTTGTGCTTGTGTGGTCCACAAGTCGAACACTGTGTCGTGGATCGTTGGAGTAACCCCAGGTCGAGGTCTGGTCTTTGCGTGTTGTGCAGGGGTTATGTCCGACTTGTAACCAAGGTCGTGCCCTGCGGTGCGCATTGTTATGGGGGTGTGTCCGACGTGTGGGCGAGTGCTGTGCCCGGGCGTGAGCGCTGTGCCCGGGCGCGTAAGCGCTGTGCCCAGGAGTGAGCGCTAAGCCCCTGGGCGCCCCCACTTTCCACCCCGGGGCGTTCCCTGATCGTCCCCACTTTCCACCCTGGGGAGTGAGTGCTGAGCCAGCGGGGGAGTGAAGGCTGTTTGCCACCATCCTCCCCATGCTGTTCCCTCGTCCCCACTTTCCACCCCGACCCGCCCCCTGTTCCTCCCCACTGCCCACCCCGAGCTGCTCCCTGATGATCGAGGTCTGGGTGCCGGTGAGTTCGGAGCTGTCTCCTCCCCACTTTCCACCCCGGCCCTGCTCCCTGTTCGTCCCCACTTTGCACCCCGGGGCGCTCCACATT
Source organism: Schaalia cardiffensis (assembly GCF_016405145.1). GTDB lineage: Bacteria > Actinomycetota > Actinomycetes > Actinomycetales > Actinomycetaceae > Pauljensenia > Pauljensenia cardiffensis. The sequence goes on along the minus strand of NZ_JAEKIA010000005.1, from coordinate 89,209 downwards.
CCTCCTTGAGGAGCCCCAGAGCAGGCAAAACACTGATTCGGGCGTCTGATAACCCCCTCTTCTCTCGCACTCCAGACAAGCTCGAGAAAATCTTCCCCACTTCTCACCACCGCAAGTTTTCCGCATGGTTCTGCGGATTGTTGCTCTGTTGTGTGGAGGATCTTCCGAAAAACGGTGCCCTGAAAGTCAGTTTGTGGGGTAAAGTGGGGAAAAGTGTTCCGCGGGGGAAGGCGGTGAAACATGTTCCTTGGCACATACGAGCCCAAGCTCGACGACAAAGGACGCATGTTCCTCCCCGCCAAGTTCCGCGAGGACATGGAGGGCGGCATCGTCCTCACCCGAGGTCAGGAGCACTGCGTCTACGCATTCCCTGCCTCACAGTTCGAGGAAATGACGAAGGACCTCATGAACGCGCCACTGTCGTCGAAACAGGCGCGCGACTGGATCCGAGTCATGCTCTCGGGCGCCTACAAGGAGGTTCCGGATAAGCAGGGGCGCATCAGCGTCCCAGCCGATCTTCGGACCTACGCCGGTCTCGACCGTGAACTCACCGTCATCGGTGCCGGTTCGCGTGCAGAGATCTGGAATGCCAAAGCCTGGCGCGAGTACCTCGCCGTCCAGGAAGAGGTGTTCTCGCAAACCGCTGAGGAGATCATCCCCGGCATGTTCTGACTCGTTGTGCTCGGTCTCCATCCGTGTTCCGACATCACTTCCCCGATGGCGGAGCCCGGTGGGGGACCCGGCTCCACGAGTCGCCCTCGACAGGAAGGAGCGGATGTGGGCACCCCCGACACTTCGGCGCGTCATACGCCCGTCCTTCTTGACGAATGCCTCGACATGCTCGCACTCGGTCTGCCCGATGAAGGGGGAGTCCTCGTTGATTGCACCCTCGGCATGGGCGGGCACTCCGAAGCGGCCCTCAAACGATTCCACGACATCCGCCTTATCGGCATCGACCGCGACCCCCAGGCCATCGCCCTCGCCTCCCAGCGCCTCGCCCCCTTCGCTGATCGCTTCACCGCCGTGCAGACCACCTACGACCACATTGACGAGGTCGTGGCCCAACACTCGCCAAGTGGAAAAGCGGACGCGATCCTCATGGATCTGGGGGTCTCCAGCTTCCAGCTCGACGAGGTCGAACGCGGCTTCTCTTACTCCGCGGACGCTCCATTGGACATGCGAATGGACCCCACGAGTGGGATCAGTGCAGCCCAACTCCTTGCGAGCGCACCCGAGGAAGAAATCGCTCGGATCCTGCGCGTCTACGGGGAGGAACGATTCGCATCCCGGATTGCCCGGCGCATCGTTGAACGCCGAGATACGGAGCCGCTGAGCCGCACCGGTCAACTCGCTGATATTGTTCGCGCAGCCATTCCAGCCCCCGCACGTCGAAGCGGTGGCAACCCTTCGAAGAGGACCTTCCAGGCCTTGCGGATCGCCGTTAATGACGAGCTGAGGATCCTCGAAGATGCGATTCCAGCGGCACTGCGCTCTCTGAACACTGGCGGCGTCCTCGTGGTCGAGTCCTACCAATCTTTGGAGGACCGGATCGTCAAGGAGATCTTCCGAGCGGGCTCCTCGATCGATCTGCCTCCTGGGCTCCCGGTGATTCCCGAGCACATGGCACCGAGCCTTGAGCTGCTCACCAGAGGAGCCCGCATGGCCGATGACGCTGAAATCACCCACAATCCTCGATCCGCTTCTGTACGACTGCGCGGCGTCCGACTCGTTCGCGAATGGAAGGAGCTCTCATGAGAGCAGCAGCAGCCCAAACCGGGCCCGCCTCCCGTCCGGAGCGCCTGCACGCCTCCGTCCAACAGATCCGGGTTATTGAAGGGCAACGCAGCGGGCGCTCCGCCCTCGTCTTCTTCGCGGTCTTGCTCACCGTACTCATCGTTTCGGCAGCCACTTCGATCTTCCTGCACACTCGCATGGCGCAAACGGCCTACGAAATCCGTTCCCAGCAGATCATCCTCAACGAGCTCGATGCTGAAGCATGGTCAATGCAAGTGAGAATCGAGGAGGTTTCCTCGCCCTCCTCGCTCGAGACTCAGGCTCGCGCGCAGGGAATGGTTCCCGCGGGAAACACAGGCTTCATCACTTTGAATACGGGCGTCGTTGAAGGTGGAACGCCCGCCGCGCGCTAAGGCGAAACCATGAATCAATCTGCTCGACGAGCTCGCCACATTCTCCTGATGGTCGTGCTCTTGCTTTGCGTGTGCATCGTGCGCCTCGTCAACCTGCAAATCGTCCAAGCCCCGGAACTCGCGGCCGAGGGCGAAGCGGTGCGCACATCGAAGTCGGACATCGCGGCGAAGCGCGGTCAGATTACCGATGCGACCGGGATGGTTCTCGCTGACTCGATCCTCACCTATGACATCGCAGTGAACCAGGAGAACATCCGCAAGTACGTGCACTATGAGAAACAAGAGGTAGAGGGACAGACGAAGAATGTTGTCGTCGGTTACGGGCCCACTGAGGCCGCTCGCCAACTTTCCGAGCTGCTGGGCATGAGCACAGCAGAACTGGGCGGCCTTTTCATGGGTTCCTCGAGGTACGAGTACGTCAAGAGGAATGTTGATGCGGTCACCTACCGTAAGATCCGGGCCCTGAACATTTATGGCATCGAATGGGAAGCCGTGTACGAGCGCACCTATCCGAATGGTGCGCTCGCAGCTCCCGTGATCGGAACTGTCGATGCCAATGGGAAGGGATCTTCCGGAATTGAAGCGCAATACACGGACTCACTCAAAGGGATTCCCGGTACGGAGGCCTTCGAAATCGCACCCAATGGAGCGGTGATTCCGGGTGGCAAGCAGACCGTGAAGAATCCTGTTGACGGCGCGTCAGTCGCTTTGACGATCCACGCCGATCTACAGCACCAGGTCCAAGAACTCCTCGACGAAAGGGTGAGTAGGCACCAGGCCGATTGGGGCTCGATCGTTGTTGAAGATGTTTCGACCGGGCAGATCTTGGTCCTTGCGGATTCGAACTCGACGGTGCCCGATAATGCGAATCTGCAGGCCGTTTCCGCCGTCCAGTACGCGGTCGAACCCGGTTCTGTCGGTAAGCTCGTCACCTTCGCCACAGCCCTCGAAGCAGGATCAATCACGCCGACCACCGTTTTCAACGTTCCTTATCAATTGGACCTGGCTGATGCGGGCGGTCCGATCACGGATTTTCATGAGCACTCCGGCGAGGTCTTGACCGCTACGGGAATCCTCGCTGAGTCTTCGAACACGGGGACTGTCCTCGTGGGCCAGACGGTGAGTGACGAGCAGCGTTACACGATGATGCGAGGCCTCGGATTCGGTGAACCCACCGGGATTGAACTTCCGGGCGAAACCGGGGGCAGTGTGCGCCCGGACACCGAATGGCTTGGACGCGACCGTTATGTGTCTATGTTCGGGCAGTCTTATTCGATCTCCCCCCTGCAAGAAGCATCCTTCCTCGCAACCATCGCAAATGGAGGGGTCCGCATCGCTCCTCGGATCGTCAAATCGGTGACGAACGCCGATGGGACTGCTGTCATCCCCGAGGCTCCGACCCCGACCCAGGCAATGAACGCCCAGACAGCGCAAACTCTCATGACGATGATGGAATCGGTCGTCGAAGACAAACTCGGTACGGCAGGGGCAGCCAAAGTTAACGGCTACCGTCTTGGAGTGAAGACCGGCACCGCGGATATCATCCTCGAAGACGGCGGTCATGGCGTCGTTTCAACGACGGCCGGCCTCCTTCCCGTCGATGCTCCGCGCCTGGCGATTTCTGTCGTCCTTTACAATCCGAAGGTCGGGTATATCTCCTCAGATTCCTCCGCGCCGCTTTTCGGAGATGTCGCCAAAGTGGCTGTGAGGAACCTCGGGATTCCCGCATCGTCAAGCTCGCCGGATCTGTATCCGACGACTCCGACGCAGTGACGTCCGCGCTCACGCGGGCCGAGGAAAGGAAGAAGATGGAACGCTCGGCGGGTTGGATCGCTCAGGCTGTCACTGGAACACTGCACGGTCCCGACCGGATGGTGACCGGCCCTGTCGTCACGGATTCGCGCGAAGCTCAGGAAGGCTCCTGTTATGTTGCGCGCCGTGGCGAGATGAGCGATGGACACGATTATGCTCAGGCAGCGGTTGAGCGTGGTGCTGTTGGAGTGATCGTTGAGCGCATCCTCGACCTCGACCCACGGATCGCCCAGATTCTTGTTCCCGAGTCGACGAAAGCTCTCGGCGATTTTGCGAGCGCCCACCTTCATGACCTTCGAGCGAATCAGAGCCTCGATGTGATCGCCGTGACCGGTTCGGCGGGTAAAACCACGACGAAGGACCTCCTCTTCCAGATCTTGTCCGCCGATGCTCCGACCATCGCCCCCAAACTCTCCTTCAATAACGAGGTCGGGCTGCCGCTCACGGTTTTGAGCGCTGATCACACGACCCGACACATGGTTTTGGAGATGGGCGCCTCCGGGCCAGGCCATATTGCCTACCTCACGGAGATTGTCGCTCCGGACGTGGCGGTCGAATTGATGGTCGGCCACGCCCACCTCGGCGGTTTCGGCTCGGTTGAGGGAATCGCGAAGGCGAAGGCTGAGCTCATCGTCGGCTCTGTGCCTGGCGCTCCGGTGATTCTCAACGCTGATGATGAGCGTGTGATGGCGATGGCTCCTCTTGCGAGCGGCCCGGTCTGGACCTTTTCAGCCTCAGGCAAGCCTGAAGCGCAGGTTCGTGCCCTCAATGTCACGAGGGATGCCTTCGATCGCGCGCGCTTCACACTCCTCACCCCGGAGGGCAGGGGTGAGGTTGCTCTTGGAGTCGCGGGCGTCCACCATGTGAATAACGCGCTTGCCGCTATTTCCGGCGCCCTCGTTCTCGGGATCGGATTCGACAAGGTCCTCGCCGCGGTGAACGGCGCAACTGCTTTGTCCCCGCATCGTATGGATGTGGTGGACCTTGAAATCGAGGGCGTTCCTTTCACCCTGATTGACGACGCGTATAACGCGAACCTCGATTCGATGCGAGCGGGATTCGCAGCCCTTGCCGCTATCGGCCAGAATCGCCCTCGTTTCGCTGTGTTGTCCGAGATGCTCGAACTCGGCGAGGAATCCGCTGAGCTTCACCGGGCGGTCGGAGATATGGCGCGAGATGGGGGAGTCACGACGCTTGTCGTCCTTGGAGGAGATTCGCACTTCTACCTCGAGGGGGCGGGTGAAAAGGTCGAGGGCGTGCTCGCTGGAAGTGTTGAGGAGGCCGCAGCCTTGCTCTGTGCGAAACTGGAGCCTGGCTGTGTTGTCCTCGTGAAGGGGTCCTACGGTTCACAGTCGTGGAAGGTAGCGGATCTTCTCCGCGAGAAGGGAGTCCAGCGTTGATCGGACTTATTGCCGCATTCGTCATCGCTATCGCGGTCTCGATTCTGGGCACACCGCTTCTCATCGGATTTCTCACGCGCCACCAGTATGGGCAGTTCATCCGCCAGGATGGACCGACTCAACACCTCACGAAGCGAGGGACGCCGACGATGGGCGGCCTCGTCATCATGCTCGCAACTGTTCTTGCTTGGCTGATCGGTTCTTTCATCGCCGGGGTGGGTCCTTCCTGGTCGGGCTGGTCGCTGCTGGTGTTGTTCGTGGGTCTGGGGCTGATCGGCCTACTTGACGATGGCATCAAGATCTTTCGTCAGCGTTCCCTGGGACTTCACGCGGGAGCGAAGATCGTCGGCCAAATCCTGGTCGCCGCCGTTTTTGCCGGAATGTCTTTGCTCCGTCCGAATGTGCATGGCATCACTCCTGGTTCTCTGGCGATTTCCCTTGCTCGTCCCACAGCTGTGACTCTCGCCTTCGCAGGGTTGACGATCGGCGTCATCCTCTATTTCGTGTGGACGAATTTCATTGTCGCGGCCTGGTCGAACGCTGTGAATCTGACCGATGGTCTTGATGGGCTGGCGACGGGCGCGTCGATCTTCGTCTTTGGCGCCTACACCTTCATCACCTACTTTCAGCGCATCCAGTCGTGCTACTCCGACCACGCGAATCTTGCGGAGGCGGCCTGTTATATGACGCGTGATCCCATGGATCTGGCGGTCTTCTCGGCCGCACTGATCGGTTCTTTGGCGGGTTTCTTGTGGTGGAATGCCTCGCCGGCACGCATTTTCATGGGTGACACAGGTTCCCTCGCTCTCGGCGGCGCGGTCGCGGGCTTGTCGATCCTGACGAACACTGAGTTCCTCGCGATCATCATCGGTGGTCTTTTCGTCGTCATCACCATGTCCGACGTCATCCAGATTCTCGTCTTCAAGAAGACCCGGAAGAGGGTTTTCCGCATGGCTCCGCTGCACCACCATTTCGAACTCAAAGGCTGGCAAGAGGTCACGATCGTTATCCGTTTCTGGCTGATCGCCGCACTCTTCGCGATCACGGGCGCAGGTGTCTTCTACGCCGAATGGGTGTCGAAGCTATGAGCGGGCGCGTTGTCGTCATCGGCTGGGGCACCTCCGGTCGGGGTGCGGCTCGCGCTCTTCTCGCCCGGGGGCGTGAGGTGCTCGTGTTCGACCAGAATCCCCCGAAGCACAGTTTCGAGGGCCTCGAGTCCATTGAAGTCACCGTCGTCGAGGACGCGAAGGAGCTTGCTCAAGAGGCGATCCTTGCCGGACCGGAGGTCATCGTCGTCTCCCCGGGCATCCCAGCCCACGCCCCGATCTTTGCAGCCGCGAAAGCGGTGGGGATCCCCGTGTGGGGAGAAGTCGAGCTTGCGTGGCGCCTCCAAGAAGAGGGGACTCATGCGGGCCGTCCCTGGCTTGTCGTGACAGGCACGAATGGGAAGACCACGACCCTTGGCATGCTCGGCTCGATCCTGCGGGCCAACGGTGAGAATGCCATGGAGGTCGGCAATGTCGGTACCCCCATCACGGAGGCAATCGACTCGGATGCTGAGGTCTTCGCCGTCGAAATATCCTCTTTCCAGCTCCACACGACGCTGAGCGTGTCCCCTGAGGCTTCTGTGTGCTTGAACGTCGACGCCGATCACGTGGATTGGCATGGCTCTGTGGAGGCCTACGCCGCCGACAAAGCACGGGTGTATGAGCGCACGAGGATCGCCTGCGTGTATCCCGCTTCAGACCGGGTGGTCGAAGCGATGGTGGAGAACGCTGATGTTGTCGAGGGCGCACGGGCGATCGGCGTGACTCTTGGTACCCCGTACTTGTCTCAGGTGGGAATTGTTGAAGGAAGCATCGTTGATCGTGCCTTCCTTGAGGAGCGAAAGACCCACGCCATTCATTTGGCGGACCTTGCGGACTTGGAGGGCGCCTACGGGCCGCATCCGGGTGCTGCCGTCATCAACGATGCCCTCGCCGCCGCGGCCCTTGCCCGCGCTCACGGCGTTAGCCCTGAGGCCGTATCTGCTGGTCTTCGTGAGTATCGTCCCCTCGCTCACCGTCGCGCTATTGTCGCGCAGGCAGCGGAGCTGACGTGGATTGACGACTCGAAAGCGACGAATGCGCACGCTGCACGCGCCTGCCTCGCTGGGATTCCGGCAGGTCGCGCCGTGTGGATCGTCGGTGGAGACACGAAAGGGCAGGACCTGACTGGGCTGGTCGCCGAGGTTGCTCCTCTGCTTCGCGGTGCGATCGTCATCGGTGAGGAGCGTGAACCCCTCCTGCGGGCTTTTACTCAAGGTGCGCCCGCAGTTCCTCTCGTGGAGGTTGACGGACACGAGGATTGGATGTTCTCCGTTGTCAACGAAGCGGTCGCATTATCCTTACCCGGGGACACGGTTGTTTTCGCCCCCGCCTGCGCTTCCTGGGATCAGTTCGAGAACTACGTTCAGCGCGGAGAGATTTTCGTTGAAGCTGTGAAGCGTTTGGCCGCACAATGGGGGAGTACCGATGGAAGCTCTGCGTGAAGGCTGGGCTCGCCTGAGATCGCCAATCTCGAATCCACGTTTCGTTTCCGAAGGGCGTAGCGCGGGGAGCTTGAATCCGGTGGTCACCTACTACCTTATCGTCATTCCCGCGCTGGTCTTGGCGATTATCGGGATGCTCATGGGGTTTTCTGCGCAGACCGTGAGTTCGATCTTTGGTGGTGAGAATCCCTACCTCGACTATATGAAGCCTCTCCTGGTCATTCTGGGGGGTTTGCTGATCGCCTACGGAGTGCACAAGATCCCGATCGAGTTCTTCAAGACCTTCTCCTACCCGGTTTTCGTGTTCGCACTGATCTTGCAGTCCCTCGTCTTGACCCCCTTGGGGAGGGAAGAAGGCGGAAACGTCAACTGGGTGTGGATCCCGGGCTTGCCGTTCTTGATCCAGCCCTCCGAGTTGCTCAAACTCGCTCTGCTCCTCGTTTTGGCGAAGTCTTTGACTCATCCGGGGGCTCGCCTTCACGATTGGCGCCAGATGCTCGTCAAAGCAGGGGGGTTGCTCGGCCTCGCCCTCGTCTTCGTCATGTTCGGTCATGACATGGGCACAGCCATGGTTGTCGCTGGCCTTGCACTTGGGGCCCTGTGGGTGGCGAGGCTGCCTTCACGCTGGTTCGGGGTTGTGATTTTAGCTGCCATGCCCGTCCTGGGCATTTTTGTCGGCAAGAACCCGACGCGAATCCAACGCATTCTTGAAGTCATGCCGGGTAACACGGAGCGCAATATTTCAAAACCAGAGCAGATCGACCATTCCCTGTGGGCTTTCGGCTCAGGGGGCTTCACAGGCCTCGGACCTGGAGCTTCGCGCGAGAAGTGGGATTATCTCCAGGCCGCGCACACGGACTTCATTCTTGCGATCATCGGGGAGGAATTCGGTCTGCTCGGCTCGATCGCGGTCCTCGTGACAATCGCCTTACTCGTCTGGGGGTTGGTCAGAGTCTGCCAAGCGGCGAAGGACCCCTATGCCGTCATCGTCGCGGGTGGCGTCGCCACCTGGATCGGCTTTCAGACGATCATCAACGTTTTTTCGGTCACGAGAGTCGGACCGGTCGTTGGTGTTCCGCTTCCACTCGTGTCCCACGGGGGCTCGTCTTTCCTCTTCACCGTCATCGGTATTGCAGTAATCGCTTCTTTCGCGAGGGCGGATACTGGTATGACAATGTGGGGGCAGTCGCATGCCTTCAGCGGGATGCGTGATCCTCGCAAGGCACGCAGACGCAGACGCGCTGACCGCGGAAGTGTTGAGAAGGTGACAGAACAATGACTCGTAGGATCGTGTTGGCCGGTGGTGGGACCGCAGGTCATGTGAACCCCCTGCTCGCAACTGCTCTCACTCTGCGCGAACGCAACTTCACGGTCGATGTCTTAGGTACTCGTGAGGGCCTCGAATCTGATCTTGTACCTGCCGCCGGATTGGAGCTGTCCGTTATTGACAAAGCGCCTTTCCCGAGGCGGCCCAACCTTGAGGCCCTGCGTTTCCCCAGGAAGTGGCGCCGTGCAGTCGCGGCCTGTGAGGATGTGGTTCGCGGCGCCGAGTGCGTCGTCGGTTTCGGCGGCTACGTGTCGACCCCGGCATATCGTGCGGCGACAAGGCTCGGCGTCCCGATCGTCATTCACGAGCAGAATGCCCGTCCAGGGCTTGCAAATCGTGTCGGTGCGCGCAGCGCGGCTCTGCTTGCCTTGACTTTTGACAACACCCCTCTTGTCGCACGCCAGGGGCGAACCGAAGTGACGGGCCTGCCGCTTCGCCCCGCCATTGCACAACTCGCGCACAAGCGCCTTGACCCGAGTCTCGCCCGCCAAGCACGTGTTGAGGCCGCAGCTCGCCTTGAAGTGAACCCGGACCTGCCGACATTGCTCATCACAGGAGGCTCCCTGGGGGCCCTGAGCTTGAACCGGGCTCTTTCTCAAGCCGCCGAGCGTCTGCCCGAGGGCGTGCAGGTCATCCATCTGACCGGTCGGGGCAAGGACGGGCCGGTGCGTGAGGCGATCCGAGCAGCTGGAGTCGAGGAACGCTGGCTCGTCTGCGACTATCTGAAGACAATGGAAGACGCCCTCGCACTTGCTGATCTTGTGGTGTGTCGTTCGGGTGCGGGAACCGTTGCAGAAATGACTGCCTTGGGCTTGCCCTGTGTGTATGTGCCCTTACCGATCGGCAATGGGGAGCAGCGACTGAACGCCCATGGGCACGTCGAATCAGGAGGCGCGATCCTCGTGGAAGACTCTGATCTCAACGCAAAATACGCTGCGAGCCGCGTGTTCCCGCTTCTAGGATCTGAGCGCCTCAAAACAATGGCTGAGGCTTCACGCGGACAGGGGCGCGTCCACGCGGCTTCAGACTTCGTTGACCTCATCGAGTCCGTGATCGGAGAATTATGACGACCACAGTTCTCAGGCCCATCGAGGGCTCTTTCCATCTGATCGGTATTGGCGGCGCCGGGATGTCCGTCGTTGCTGAGCTCCTCAAAGAGCGTGGCGCGACCGTGTCCGGTTCGGATCGCTCCGACTCTGATGCCCTCACTCGTCTGAAGTCACGGGGGATCTCCTGCTTCGTCGGTCACGATGCGGCGAATGTTCCAGAAGACGCGACGATTGTCGTATCAACGGCGATCCGCGAGACAAATCCTGAGCTTGTGATCGGACGAAAACGTGGCCAGCGGATCATTCACCGTTCTCGGGCTCTCGCCTTGGCCGCTTCCGGGATGCGTTTCCTCGCCGTGGCGGGCGCGCATGGGAAAACGACGACTTCAGGGATGCTGGCGGTCGCACTGCGGGCGGCGGGACTCGACCCTTCGGTGGCGGTTGGGGGGATCGTCCCCCAGTTCGGCTCGGGCGCTCATCTGGGGACAGGTGATGTTTTTGTAGCAGAAGCCGACGAGTCCGATGCCTCCTTCCTCAACTATCGGCCAAATATTGAGATCGTGACGAATGTTGAGCCCGACCATTTGGATCGGTATGGCACTCCTGAGGCTTTCGAGGAGGTTTTCCTTGATTTTGCGAGGCAGCTTGATGTGGGGGGTGTGCTGATCGTCTGCGCTGAGGATCCGGGAGCGGCCCGTCTTGCGAGTGCTGCCCTTGAACTCGGTATCCGGGTCCTGACCTATGGTCGTCCTGAAACCAGCCTCATTCCAGCGGACATTGAGATTTCTGAACTGGAGCTTAGTGCCCGTTCGGGGAGTGCAATATTCGCGAGCTCGGCTGGAATCGTTCGTGTTGCTGTGAATGTTCCTGGCGTGCATAACATTTTGAATGCCGCGGCTGCGTGGGCGGCTGGAGTGCTACTCGGAATTGAACCGCAGGTGATGGCGAGCTCTCTTGAGGCTTTCACCGGGACTGCCCGGCGTTTCGAGGCGCGCGGCGAGGTGGATGGACGGCGCGTGTTCGACGATTACGCGCACCATCCAACAGAGGTCGCAGCGTCAATTGCTGAGGCGAGAATTGTTGTTGGGGATGCTCCTGTGGTGGTGGTGTTCCAGCCGCACTTGTTCTCAAGGACCCGGATTTTCGCTGAGCGCTTCGCCCAGGCCCTCTCGGGTGCGGATCGTGTTGTTGTGACTGAGATTTATGCGGCTCGTGAGGATCCTGAACCCGGGGTCACGGCTGAACTGATTTCTTCGAAGATCGAGGGAGCACTCTACGTGCCTGATATGCATGAGGCGGCGCGTCTGGCTGCCCGAGAATGCGGCGAGAAAGGCATTGTTTTGACGATGGGAGCCGGTTCGATCACGGATTGCGCGGACGACGTCCTTGAGGAGTGGTCCATTATGGCGGGCCAGGAGTGAAGCCTCCCTCCCCCCGGCGTCCTCGTTCCTCTCAGGGGCGGGGTGATTCTCAACGACACAGCCCTTCTTCTCGGGCAAGGAGTCCATATCCGAAGGCCCAAGGGGATGCTTCTGCTTCGGCGCGCCCTCAAAGGGGCGAGTCTGGAGCACATCCCCGCCAAGAGCGTGACTTCGCAGCGAAGCCCCGGCCAGAGTGTGCTCCCGGAACGAAGCTCTTCCAAGAGGGTGATGTCGGAGCACAGCCCCGCCGATTGGGCGGCTCTGGAGCACTCCAGCGTCAAGACGGAGTCTCGGCGGCAATGAGGCCCTTGGGAAAACCCGTGGGCCCCCGTTCAAAGGTCTTGAAACGCCCGATCGGTCAGCGAGACGCCGCGGACGTCCTCGGCCCTCAAGAGGCAACGGATTTAGCTCCGAGGCGCGAGGAGAAGGAACGCGCGAAGCGCTCTTTTTACATTCGCACCGCGCTGTGGACGCTGGTGGGAAGCCTCCTCATTGCTGGATTGGTGTGGCTTGTCCTTTTCTCCCCCCTTCTTGCTTTCGATCCGCATCGGATCCGCGTTGAAGGCGTGCAAGAGGGACTGATCAGTGAAGATGACGTAGCGGTAACACTCGACGCTTATAAGGGAATCCCCTTGCCCAGGGTCCCCACTGCAAAGATCGCGGAGCTTATTGAAACAAATCCTGTTGTCGCCGACGCTCAGGTCAGACGCGCATGGCCTGCCGGGCTCGATATCACTCTGAGCTTGCGCACTGGCGCGATGGTCGAAGCAAATGAGAACGGCTTCACGCTTGTTGACGCTTCCGGTGTGGCTTTCCAACGGGTGTCTGAGCGTCCTGAGGGGCTTCCCCTCGTGGCACTTCCTCAAGGGGAGGAGCGAAAGAACGCTGCTGAAGATGTTGTGACGGTGTGGAGCGCTTTGGGTGATTTTGTCAAGCAAAGGACTTCCCAGATCACGGCCGATTCGAAGAGCGTGACTCTTTCCCTCGACTCTGGGGCGCTTGTCAAGTGGGGGACACCTGATGATTCCGCTTTGAAGTCTCGGGTTCTCGAGGTGCTCGTCTCTCAACGTTCGGCGAGTGTTTATGACGTCTCCTCGCCAGCGCATCCGGTGACCTTCTAGCTATGCTCGCTCCGCTTGAGAGCGTGAGCATGATGGGGCTGAGCTGCTCTTTCCTTCAATAAGGGCGCGTGTCCTTCTGGAAAGAGGCCGATGAGCGGGGGAATTCTTGGCCGGAGTTCTTCGACAGTCCGAGTGTGGCGGAGAGAAGCCGGTGAGCAGGGGATTCGTAGTGTCCTCAGATTGGAGTTGTCCCCTGGCGCTCACACTCCCGCGTGTCGCCTTGAAGCGGCCCGGGTGCATCTCTACTTTTCTCCCGGACATGAGCATGGTGAAGATCAACCTTCAACTTGAGGGTGAAGGTATCGACTGGTAAGGGAGCACACTATGGCCGCACCGCAGAACCATCTTGCAGTGATTAAGGTCGTCGGCGTGGGCGGCGGCGGTGTCAACGCCGTCAACCGCATGATCGAGGTTGGCCTTAAAGGCGTTGAATTCATCGCCGTGAACACTGACGCCCAAGCACTGCTCATGTCTGATGCTGAAACGAAGCTCGACATCGGCCGTGAATTGACGCACGGACTTGGCGCGGGTGCCGACCCGAATGTCGGCCGCCAGGCCGCCGAGGACCACATCGAGGAAATCACCGACTCTCTTGCAGGTGCAGACATGGTGTTCGTGACTGCGGGCGAGGGCGGTGGCACCGGCACTGGCGCGGCTCCTGTCGTTGCGCGCGTCGCCCGTGAGGCCGGTGCGCTCACCGTCGGCGTCGTGACCCGTCCTTTCTCCTTCGAGGGAAATCGCCGCGCAGCACAGGCCGAAGCCGGCGTGGAAAAGCTGCGCGGAGAGGTCGATACCCTCATCGTCATCCCGAACAATCGTCTCCTGGAGATCTCCGACACGAACATTTCCGTCCTCGATGCGTTCCGCGCCGCAGACCAGGTGCTCCTCTCCGGAGTTCAGGGAATCACTGAACTCATCACAACGCCGGGCTTGATCAACGTGGACTTCAACGACGTCAAGTCCGTCATGAAGGATGCGGGTTCGGCACTCATGGGGATTGGCGCTGCGACCGGTGAAGACCGGGCGCTGCGCGCCGTTGAGACCGCGATCTCCTCGCCCCTCCTTGAAGCCTCCATTGATGGCGCCCACGGTGTCCTCATGTTCTTCCAGGGCGGATCCAACCTGGGGCTCCAAGAGATCTTCTTGTCCTCGCAGCTTGTTCGCGAGGCCGCCCACCCGGAGGCGAACATTATCTTCGGCTCGGTCATTGACGATTCCCTCGGTGATGAGATCCGGGTGACGATCATCGCTGCGGGCTTTGACGAGATGGAAGCAGAAGCGAGTGCTTCCCCGGCTTGGCAGGCCTCTACGGCGAAGGCTCCGGCTGCACAGGCAGCTCCGGATCCTTCTCCGGCTCCTGCTGCCGTGGCCCCGGCACCCCGTCCTGTTCCTGAAGCTGCAGCTCCCCGCCCCCTCGGGGAGGTATCCACGGTACGCCCGCAGCATCGAGCTGTCGTTGACGTCCCCACTCGTACTGGTGCGATCCCCTTGGCAAAACGCTCCCAACGCCCCGTTGAACGCAATGAGGACCAGTCCCTCGAGGTTCCGCGGATCTTCGACGAGGAAGCTGATAGTGCTTCCGATCTTGACATTCCGGATTTTCTTCGCTGATCCGTGATGTCTCCAGCTCTGAGTGCCCCGGTCCGCCTCGTTGAAGCGGGTCGGGGCACCGCGCCGTTACGTTCGAATATCGCTCATCATGTCCACGACGATCCGATCCTCGTGGCTCAACGACGCCGCGCCCTGGTTGATGAACTCGGACGCCAGATCCTCTGGATGAATCAAACTCACTCAGCAAGAGTCGGGGTGCTCGCGAAGCACGGGGTAAGGACTTGCCTCGACATTGACTCCGAATCCTCCTTCTTCGATCCTCAGGAGCCAGGTACCCTCATTGAAGCCGATGGAGTCATCGTGGACGGGCGCGACTGGCCAGATGCGCCCGCCGCAGCTGTCATGACCGCTGATTGCATGCCCGTCCTCCTTTCGAGCGCCGATGGACGCATTGTCGCGGCTGTGCACGCCGGACGCAGGGGGCTCCTCGACTCGATCCTGACTCGGGCGTTTCGCCTCATGCGAGCCCTTGACCCCTCCGCTCCGATACAAGCGTTCATCGCCCCCTCGATTTGCGGGCGCTGCTACGAAGTGCCCATCGACATGCAGATCGAATGCGTGCGGTCCAGGCCCGAGCTCGAATCGACGAGCTCATGGGGGACTCCCGCCCTTGATCTTCCCGGCGCGGCCAGGGCAGAACTGCTGAGTGCGGGCTGCCAGAAGGTCACGATTGACCCACGCTGCACTTTTGAGGACGACACTCTTCATTCCTATCGCCGAGACCCTTCCTGCGGGCGAAACGCTGCCATCATCAGCCCCCGATAGCTGCTCGACTCGAATTGGGCACAACTTACAGATGCTTTGAGCAGGGTGGGGCGCTACTACGGGAAGACCAAGACCCTGGGGGAGGTGGAACTCCTCAGGTCCCGAAGTCCAGTCGCTGAGACCTGGCCACGACCTTTCGGTGAGGTGGAGTTCGCACACTGTGGTTTCGAGCGTGAGGGCAGATGGAAAGCGTGCAAGGTCAGCCGAGCTCGCCAGGGAAAGGTCACAGCGCGGGGAGGTGATTGTCTAACAGAGGGAGACTCTTTCGAGGCAACGTCACGTGACACGGACGAGGGCGAATGTGGGCGTTCGTGAGAACGGAAGCAGACTTTGCCTCTCCCCTTGTGCGACTCGCCGCAGTGCTTGCGCTGAGGATGGATCTATGAGTCGTAACGTGTGGGAAGCCAACACGGGTGAGGAGAAGACAATGGGCGATTCTTTCGGTGCACGGGCACGCAGGTTCATGGGCTGGGTCCCGGCGGAAGATCTTGAGCTTGATGCTGAAGTCTTCGAACAGGCTGAAGAGCCCGAGGAAATTGCTCCCGTGACTGAGCTCGCACCTGTGGAGCGTTCTTTTGTCTCGCCGATTCACCGTGAGACCCGTGAAGAGGCGCCCGCGGCTGAGCCGACGCGCATTGTCACAGTTCATCCGGAGGCTTATGCCGATGCCCTCGTGATCGGCGAGCATTTCCGTGAAGGAACTCCGGTGATCATGAATCTCACCGACACCTCCGAGGATGAAGCGCGTCGCATCATTGATTTCGCGGGCGGCCTCGCTTTCGGACTTCACGGTACCCTCGAGAAGGTCACGAACCGCGTCTTCCTCCTGTCCCCTCAGGCTTTTGAGGTGATCGGTGAGGCGCAGAGATCACGGCGAACCACCCTGTTGAGCTAGGGCTGATCCGTGCTGAGTTTCCTTGGATGGCTGATCTACTCCATCGCAGGCCTCTACCTCCTAGTGCTTGTTGTCCGAATGGTCTTCGATTGGCTCCAACTCCTGGTCCCGTCCTTTTCCCCCAGGGGTGTCCTCGCTCTTTTTGCGAACCTGATATACGCCGCTTCCGATCCACCGATCCGCTGGTTGAGGGCTCGGATCCCGCCCTTACACTTGGGCGGGGGATTCGCTCTTGACGTCGGTTTCATCCTCCTCTTCATTGCTCTCATGATGCTTCAGCGATTCTCCCTGCTCCTCATGTCCTTTGGCTGATCTGCGCGGATCTAGAGGTGAGCGCCACGTTTTTCTTGTTGTCGATGGTGTACGTGTGGCGATTGCGTCGGTTATGATGACAGCGATGTATTAAAGAGCCGTCGGCCGAGACGACCCTGATACGCTTTGGGGAAATCTCCTAGGCGTCATCAAGTCCCATACTGAGAGGCGAGGAAATGGCCCTGCTGACAACCGAGGACGTCCTCAACAAGACTTTCGCGAACGTGAAGTTCCGCGAGGGATACGACCAGGTTGAGGTCGACGAGTTTCTCGATGAAGTCGTTTCGACGATCTTCGCCCTGAACGTCGAGAACCAGGATCTGAAGGACAAGCTCGAAGCTGCCGAGCGTCGTATCGCAGAGCTCTCGAGCGCCGCCGAGGCGATGCCCTATGTTGAGCCTGCTCCGGTTCCTGCAGAGCCCGAGGAGCCGGTGCCTGCCGTTGAAGAGCCGGTCGTCGCAGCGCCGCAGGTCTTCGAGCCGCTTGCCACCGAGCCTGAGTCGGCCCAGTCCGCCACTTCGATGCTCGCCCTTGCTCAGCGAGTGCACGACGAATATGTGCGTGACGGCAAGGAAGAGTCCGAGCGCATCATCGCTGAGGCTCGCCAGAAGGGTGACGAGATCATCGCCGATGCTCAGAACCAGCACGAAACGATCCTCGCTCAACTCGATCAGCAGCGTGGCCTCCTCGAGACCAAGCTCAATGAACTGCGCACCTTCGAGTCGGAGTACCGCACGAATCTGCGCACTCACCTCGAGGGCCTTCTCTCGCAGGTCAACGCCGGCGTCGAGGAGTGACGGCACCCCATTATCGATGACGGCGGTGGCGCGGGGCGCCACCGCCGTCTTCCATGTGTGAAAGGAAGTGTGAATGAGCGGAGCTCGAAGGTTGGGAGCTTCTTTGAGAGGCAGGATCGGCGTTTGTGCGATCCTCGCCATCTTCGTGATCCTCTCCGATCAGGTGACAAAAGCCTGGGCCCTAGATTCTTTGCACAACGGGCGCCAAATCCCCCTGCTCGGCGATTTCATCACTCTTCAGCTTGTTCACAACCCCGGCGCGGCCTTCTCTTTAGGGGCTTCGACCACCTGGTTCTTCACACTCCTCGCCTTCGTGATTCTTGCGTTGCTCGCCTATGGACTGTGGCGAATGAACTCGGCGTCTTCGGCAGGCGCAATCGGGCTTCTCATGGGAGGAGCGATCGGCAACCTTATCGATCGACTGAGCCAACCCCCCTCGTTCGGCCAAGGTCATGTCATTGACTTCATCAACTACACGGACTTTTTCGTCGGCAATATTGCGGATATTTGGATCGTCATCGGTGCGGCCTGGCTCGCCTGGGAACTCATGAGATCACTTCCTGAAGAGGAGCAGAACCCCGCATTAGCCGCGCCTTTATCCGGGCTCGAATCGGAGGCAGAGCCCCGTGATGATGCGGACGATGCAGATGATGCGCCCGCACCCCAGACTCAAGTTCCCACGGACGTGCTCGAAGCGGAAGTCACCGCCCATGAGTGAATCGCGCATGCTTCCGGTTCCCGATGCGCTTGTCGGTGAGCGTGTTGATGCGGCCTTGTCACGAATGCTCGGGATGTCTCGAGCGCAGTGCCAGGCCCTCATTGAAGCGGGGAACGTCCTCGTCAATGGGGGAGTGCCTTCAAAGTCCACGCGCCTGGCTGCAATGGACTTACTGGAAGTGACAATCCCCGCACCCCAAACGCCACCAGTGCCTGTCACGGGGATGGACATCCTGTACGACGACGAGGATATTGTCGTCGTCGATAAGCCCGTAGGAGTGGCCGCCCACACTGGTCCGGGCTGGAGCGGACCGACTGTCCTGGGCAATCTTGAAGCAGCGGGATACCGGATCACCGGTTATGGGCCTCCAGAGCGCCAGGGGATCGTCCACCGGCTCGATGTGGGTACCTCCGGCGCGATGATGGTCGCGAAGTCTGAACTCGCCTACTCGGTGATGAAACGCGCCTTCAAAGAGCGCACCGTGACGAAGATCTACCACGCCGTCGTCGCCGGTCATATGGACCCGCCTTCGGGCACGATTGAGGCTCCGATTGGGCGCCATCCTTCGAGAGAGTGGCGAATGGCGGTAATCGAGGGCGGCAAAGCTGCCATCACGCACTACGACACGCTCGAGTTGATGGCGGGAGCCTCCTTACTTGAGATCCATTTGGAGACGGGCCGTACACACCAGATCCGAGTGCACACCGCCGCCCTCGGTCATCCTTGTGTCGGGGATGTGTTTTACGGAGCGGACCCGAAGACCGCTGAACGTCTGGGCTTGGAACGCCAGTGGCTCCACGCCGTGAGTCTGTCTTTCGCCCACCCGCGTACCGGTGTGTTGACGAGCGTGCGCTCCCCGTACCCGCCTGATTTGGCCAGGGCCTTGGAGCTTTTGAGAAATCCTGCCTGAGTGAAGGGCTGGCACCCTTGGATGCGAGGACGGATAGAGTTCATGCCCGCCACTTGGGCCAGCGTCGGCCTGCTGCCCTTGAACGCGAGGACGGATAGGATCAGCACATGGCTTCCGACTCCTTCGTGCATCTTCACAATCACTCCGAGTACTCCATGCTCGACGGCGCAGCGAAGACGAAAGCGATGGCGCAAGAGGCTGCTCGCCTGGGCCAGCCGGCCCTGGGCCTGACGGATCACGGCTATCTTTTCGGAGCCTACGAGTTCTACCAGAACTGTTTGGACGCGGGCGTCAAACCGATCATCGGACTAGAAGCCTATGTGACGCCGGGGACTTCACGTTTTGACCGTCAAAAAGTCACCTGGGGTGAGCCTTGGCAAAAGTCGGATGACGTGTCGGCCTCGGGCTCCTACAATCACCTCACTCTCATCGCCTATTCGACAGAGGGGATGCATAATCTCTTCCGTCTGGGTTCTTACGCGTCGACGGACGGCCAGTTCGGCAAGTGGCCGCGCGCCGATAAGGAGCTGCTTCAGCGTTTTCATCAGGGCCTGATCGTCTTCACCGGCTGCCCTTCCGGTGCGGTGCAGACGAGATTGCGTCTCGGGCAATGGGACGAGGCCGTTCGTGAGGCCGCTGAACTTCGCGATATTTTCGGGCCTGAGAACTTCTACGTCGAACTCATGGACCATGGCATCGATATTGAGCGACGCACCCAAAAAGAACTCCTCGAGATCGCCAAACTCTTCGATGCACCACTCGTCGTCACCAACGACTCGCACTACGTGAAGAAGGAAGATCGCAAGATCCAGGACGCGCTCTTGTGCATCAACTCCGGCTCTCGCATCACAGACCCGGATCGTTTCAAGTTCGACGGGGACAGCTACTACATCCGTTCGAGCGACAACATGCGCTCCGCCTGGAGGGAACTGCCCCAGGCCTGTGATTCGACCCTCGAGATCGCTGAACGCTGCGAGGTGAAGTTCACGACCAGCGCCGAGGGCGCGAACTACATGCCCGACTTCCCCGTGCCCGAAGGGGAGGATAAGACTTCCTGGTTCATTAAAGAGGTCGAGCGGGGCCTGAACTACCGTTTCCCGGAGGGAATCCCGGACGCAGTCCGAAAACAAGCGGAGTATGAGGAAGACGTCATTGTCTCCATGGGCTTTCCCGGCTACTTCCTCACCGTCGCGGACTACATCCAATGGGCGAAGAATCAGAATATCCGCGTCGGGCCGGGGCGAGGCTCGGGAGCGGGCTCCATGGTCGCCTACGCCATGCGGATCACCGAGCTCAACCCTCTTGAACACGGCCTGATCTTCGAGCGCTTCCTCAATCCTGAACGAATCTCAATGCCCGACTTCGATGTCGACTTCGATGAGCGCAGGCGTGATGAGGTCATCGCCTATGTCAAACGCAAGTACGGAGAGGATCGCATCAGCCAGGTCGTCACCTACGGCACGATCAAAACGAAGCAGGCCCTGAAAGACTCTGCCCGCATCCTCGGCATGGACTTCAAGGTCGGTGAGCAACTGACGAAGGCCTTGCCACCGAGTGTGCAGGGCAAGGACATCCCCGTTCATGGGATTTTCGATAAAGACAATCCACGTTATGAGGAGGCCGCGGAGTTCAGGAAGTTCTACGAGGAACACCCTGAACTGCACGAGGTCGTTCAATATGCCCTCGGTTTGGAAGGCCTGACGCGCCAATGGGGCGTGCACGCCTGTGCGGTCATCATGTCCAGCCACACCCTCACCGACATCATCCCGATCATGAAACGCCCACAAGACGGCGCGATCATTACACAGTTCGACTACCCAACCTGTGAGACTCTCGGGCTGTTGAAGATGGACTTCCTTGGCCTGCGCAATCTTACGGTGCTCTCGGATGCCCTGGAGAACATCCAGATCAACGGCAAAGAAGACCCCGACCTCGAACATCTCTCCTTCGATGACAAGAAGACCTACGAGCTCTTGTCAGCGGGGGAGACCCTCGGCGTTTTCCAGCTCGATGGTGGTGGGATGCGTGACCTGCTTAAACTCATGAAGCCCGACAACTTCGAAGATATCTCTGCTGTGGGCGCCCTGTACCGTCCGGGCCCGATGGGCGCGAACTCGCATACGAACTATGCGCTGCGCAAGAACGGGCGCCAAGATATTGAGCCGATCCACCCCGAGCTCGCGGATGCGCTCGATCCGATTCTCGGCACGACTTATGGCCTGATCGTCTATCAGGAACAGGTCATGCAGATCGCGCAGAAACTTGCGGGCTACACCCTCGGCCAGGCGGATATCCTCCGTAAGGCAATGGGCAAGAAAAAGCCTGAGGTTCTCGCCAAACAGTTCGAGGGCTTCAAGGCTGGGATGCTCTCGAACGGCTACTCCGAGGAGTCGATTCAGGCTCTGTGGGATGTTGTCGTCCCCTTCTCCGCCTACGCCTTCAACAAAGCCCATTCAGCGGCCTACGGCCTCGTCTCCTACTGGACGGCGTTCTTGAAGGCGAACTATCCGACGGAGTACATGGCGGCTCTTCTCACATCAACCAAGGACAATAAGGACAAGCGGGCCCTCTACCTTGCAGAGGCCAGGCACATGAGCATCAATGTCCTTCCGCCCGATGTCAACGCCTCGCAGGGGAACTTCGCCCCCGATGGTGAGGCGATCCGCTTCGGTTTGAACGCGATCCAAAACGTCGGTGCGAACGTTGTCGAGGCAATTGTCCAGACCCGGAAGGACAAAGGACAGTTCACCTCTTTCCATGACTTTCTCGACAAGGTTCCGCAAGTCGTGTGCAATAAGCGCACGATCCAATCTCTCATTCGCGCGGGGGCATTCGACTCAATGGGCCATACGCGCCGCGCACTTCTGGCCCGCTGCGATGAGGCGGTGGACGCGATCATTGACCTGAAGCGCAATGAGGCTTTCGGCCAATTCGATCTCTTCGGCGCTTTCGGGGACGAGGAGTCGGCTGCTGCTTCTTCCCTTGCAGTTGATATTCCGAATATCCCCGAGTTCGACCGCAAGGCGAAGCTCGCCCAGGAACGAGAAATGCTCGGCCTGTACGTGTCGGATCATCCACTCCGAGGGCTCGAAGGCGCGCTTGCACGCTATCAGGACTATGAGATCGCTCAGGTGGTGAGTTCTGAAGAATCGATGGCGGAGCGCGTCGTGAAGATCGCGGGCCTGGTCTCGGGCGTACAGACGAAGGTGACGAAGCAGGGCTCAATGTGGGCGATTGCCACGATTGAAGACCTTTCTGGTTCCGTTGAGGTGTTGTTCTTCCCCCGCACTTACGAGACGATTCAGACTCACCTCGTTCAGGATGTGATCGTTCAGGTGGAGGGGCGAGTCAATGTCCGTGATGAGGGGATGAGCATCTACGGCCAATCGATGACGCTGGTGGATGCGCGTGAGGATTGTGATACTCCGATTGAGGTGGAATTGCCTGTTGCTCGCTGCACGCCAAGCCTTTTGCGGGAACTCAAGGATGTTCTTGAGTCCTTCCCGGGCGCATCACCGGTGCGTTTGCGTATTCGTGAGACAGGTCGTACGACGCTCGTTGAGTTGGATCCGAAGCTGAGGGTCACTCAATCGAGTGCTTTCTTCTCGCAGATCAAAGCAGTGGTCGGTGTTGATGGGGTTCGGATATCAGGGTGAAGGGTCTCCCGGTCTTCACAATTCAGGGAGCAGCCGGGGGTCTGAATTCGCCGCTTGATCTGTCGGATGGCCGATGAAAGCCCAAACTCGCAGACGCTGAAGGGTTTCTTCTCCTCATCGAAGAAGAAACCTTTCCCCATTGACTTGGATCATCTTTGCGGTGACTGTTTCATCTTTCGCTATATGACGAGGTGTAATAAAGCGGGCTCTCTTGTGGGGAATGTGAAGGGTGGTAAGAATCCCGTGAAGAGAGGTTTTTGGAAGCGGCCTTGTCCTCATTTCTCTTGTCCTTGGCGCGCTAGGAGCTGCGATCCTGATTGTCCTCGTCGCAAGCGCGGCTAAGACTGATTTTAGTAGGAGGCGTTGAGGCGCTGAAGCATTGAGGATGAGTAGCTGTGTCGGAATGTGTTCCTGGTTTCTAGCCCGCAGCGTTTCAAGAATTGAAATAATTGTGAGAGTGTGTGATCCATCCCCCGATTGTGGGCTCCCGGTAAATGAAGAGGCCCCTGATAGCTCAAGCGTGCTGCTCCTGAGTTATGTAGGAGTTCACGCTGTTTACGCATGTCGGACAAAGAAGCGGCACACTATTCGGGATGGGGTGGGGGACTTGCTCTTGTGGAGTGCAAAGAGGGAGGAGAATGCTGCGTGACCTGGACGGGCAAGGTGAAGTCTTGCGAGTGCTTGTTTGGCTATGGGATAGTGGAAGCACTGTGTCTTCGGAAGAGCAGTGCGGTGTGTGCTGCGCTCTTTTCTGGGTGATGCTGGTGTTTTTCATCCGCGTTCCGCGGATTCGACAAGCGTGAGGATTAACTCGTGAATACACGAAATGATCGAATGAGCATGAGGCGCTTGGCTGCGCTTTTCGCGTTCATTCTCGCCTTTGCCCTGGTGATTCCGGGGCTGACGATGACAGCGAAGGCCGAAGCGAAGAACGTGGACGTTAAGATCACGAGCTTCGAAATCCAGAATGTGAAGGAAGAGAAGGTCGACCAGATCTTCTTCGGCGACATGTTCCGCCTAGTGATGGACTGGGATGCGAAGCATCTGGGGATGAGTATCCATGAGGGGGACTACTTCGACATCACTTTGCCTGAGGCAATGCGCTTCCCCTCTGAAGTCACGGAGATGGACTTCGATGTGAAGGATAAGACTTCGGGTAAGGTCGTCGGCTCCGGTCATGTCACACCCGGTGCTGGGAGCATTGGCGGAACAGTGCGCATCACCTTCAACAAGGAGGTGGAGAACAAATACAACCTCCACGGAAGCATGTGGCTCGGCGCCAAGTTTGAAGAGACGAAGATCAACAAGGGTGTGGTGAACGACTTCTCCGTCACCGTCAACGGCAAGGCCACTACTGCGTCCGTTACCCCTCTTGATCATGGCGACATCACCAATGAGGATCTTCTGAAGTGGGGCAAGCCCGTGGAAGGCAAGCCTAAGATTGTGCGCTGGGGAGCGCGCATCAATGGCGCGAAGAAGAACTACAAGAACGTTGTGTTGAGCGATGAACTGGTCGGCGAAGGAGACGAGACCTTCGTCGAAGGTAGCTTCGAACTGTGGCGAGTCGAGTTCAATACCAATGGCACAATCAAGCAGCAGCTGGAAAAGATTGATCTGACTGGAAAGCTGGATCTTTCGCCGGACAAGAAGCGCTTCACCATTGACCTAGGCGATATTAATGGCGAGCAGTACAGCCTCCACTATCAGACGAGCTACAACAAAGCGGGTTCCAGCTTGAAGAACACGCTCAAGCTCGGATCTCAGGACCAGGAGACTAAGCAGCACGTCTACACTTACCGTTCGGTTACTTCCGGTGGTGACGCCACTGGCGATCTCGCGTCGAGGATCAAGCTCATCAAGGTCGATGCCGATGATGACACGATCGTCTTGAAGGATGCTGTCTTCGAGGTGACGAAGCCGGGCGATCCCAACTTCGCTCCCCTGGAGTTGACCACGGGTGAGGACGGGACCGTGACCTCGGAGCCGCTCGAACAGGGAACCTACAAGGTCAAGGAGAAGAAGGCTCCCAAGGGGTATGAGCCCAGCGATGAAGAGTTCACGCTGGAGGTGACCCGTGATGGTGGTGCGGTTCAGACGATCACGAATAAGCGCTTGTTCTTCGAGGCGCCGGTGGTCAAGAAGTGGCAGGACTCGAACAACAAGGCCGGTAAGCGTCCTGATTCGGTGAAGGTTCAGCTCTTCGCCAATGGCAAGGAGCTTGGTCAGCCGGTTGTTCTCAATGAGGCCAATGGCTGGTCTCATAAGTGGCCGGGGCTGATCCTGCAGGAGAACGATGCGGACATCGTCTACTCGGTTAAGGAACTGGATGTTCCTGAAGGCTATGAGTCAGTTGTGACCGGAGATGCTCAAAACGGTTTCACTGTGACGAATTCTTTCGTTGAGAAGAACACGGAGGGCGGTAAGAAGCTTGCCAAAACTGGTTTTTCCGGTGGTGGGCTGGCCCTCGCTTCTCTTGTCCTTGGTGGAGCGGGCGCAGCGATCCTTGTTGCGCGTCGCCGCAAGCACAGCCAAGACTGACACGACGCGATGCCTTGAGATGCTGAAACGTCGAGGCTGAGCAGGTGGGGGCTGAGAACAGGAATGTTCTCAGCCCCCACTAGCTTGTTTGGGAGAAAGGACGCGCGCTGCCTCTGTCGCGCTGCCTGAGCCATAATGCTGATGTCGTGCTGGCTATCCCGTGGTTTTAGCCGCCATCACTGTGCTGGGCTTCGCTCGTCCCACTGTGTGGGGCATTAGCCTGCACCACGAGAAGCTAGAGGGCAGCAGCACCACGCAGCGGCGCAAAACTACACCCGAAACCTTGTCTTTTCGGGCACAACTCGGACGCACTGCTCCGAATCGTGAAGAACTCCCCAGATCAAAGTTCGAATGGTCCGACTCGAGCCCACCCAATGTCCGACTTGTGGCAGTTTATGCCCGCTCGGGGTTGGAGGTGTGGCCTCTCCCGGGCTGCCCGAGCGATGAATCCTGCGACCACTACGCGAGGCAGGGCGAAGAGATGCCTCGCCTGATGCGACCCCTCAGTCGATGACGTGGATGCGAGCGCCCGCACGCCCAGTGGGGGAGTCAACTTCGATCATGTCATCGTGTGAAAGCTGTCGTCCACGGCGCGTCTCCACCACGCCATTGACGAGCACATCACCGCCTTGGATGAGTACGCGCGCCATCGCTCCGTCCTCGACAAGGCCCGCCAATTTGAGGAACTGTCCTAAACGGATGACACCGGATACCGCAATGACGGGGACAGTGGACATGAGTATTCTCCTCGCTGGTCGTGATGGCCCCCAGCATCTCACTGATGCGCCTCCAGCGCATTCGACGTCCCGAGCCGTGTGTTCGCTCCCGGAGCTGAGTGACGGGTTCACCCCTGGAGCTGAGCCTCCTGTGCGCTGCTGGAGATGAGCCGAGTGCTCACCCTCGGAGTTGAGCGACGGGTTCGTCTTCGAGCTGAGTCGTGTGTTCGTTCACGGAGTTGAGTCGAGTGCTCACCGCCGAGCTGAGCCGAGTGCTCACCGCCGAGCTGAGCCGAGTGCACACCGCCGGACCTGAGCCCCATGTGCGCACCTAGAGCTGAGCCTCCTGTTCGCCCCGGAGCTGAGCCGCCTGTTCACCCTGGAAACGAAAAAGCCTGGTGTCAGCGAGTCGCCTATCATGAGCACATGATCTCCACGATGAGACGGATCGACCTCACAGATGGCGCGCTGACAGGGACGAAACTGTCGGACGCGTTGCCGCGGGCAGCCCTCGACACCACAGCAGCGGCCCAGGCCGTCGCCCCCATCATCGCTCGAGTCAAAGACGAAGGGGCCCCCGTCCTCTACGAACTCGCTGAACGCTTCGACCATGTTCGCCCCGAGCGTCTGCGAGTCCCCGCCGAAGCACTCACACGCGCCCTCGAGCAACTCGACCCGCAGGTGCGCGAAGCCCTGGAAACCTCGATCGAACACAACCGCATCGGTCACACCCAGCAACTCCCCGCACCCTCCCAGACTCAGATCATCCCGGGCGGCACCGTCGAACAAAGGTGGCTCCCCGTCGGGCGCGTCGGCCTGTATGTCCCCGGCGGACTCGCCGTCTACCCCTCCTCCGTCGTCATGAACGCCGTGTGCGCTCAAGTCGCCAAAGTAGGCTCAATCGCCCTCGCCTCGCCCCCTCAAGCTGAGTTCGCCGGCTTGCCGCACCCGACGATCCTCGCCGCATGCGCCCTCCTCGGTGTCGACGAAGTCTGGGCCATCGGCGGCGCCCAAGCGATCGCTGCCCTGAGCTACGGAATCACCGACGGAGAGGACATTCTTCAACCGGTTGACGTCGTCACCGGACCGGGCAACATTTACGTCGCAGCCGCCAAAAGACTCGTCCAAGGCACCGTCGGCATTGATGCCGAAGCCGGGACGACAGAGATCGCGATCCTCGCCGACGAGACGGCAACCCCCGAATTCGTCGCAGCCGACCTCATCAGCCAGGCCGAGCACGATCCGGCCGCAGCCTCCGTGCTCGTCACCACCTCAGCCGCACTCGCCGAAGCCGTCGACGCGATCATCCCCACTCAAGCTCGCGCGACCACCCACACTGAACGAATCCTCACCGCCCTATCAGGGCCCCAATCCGGGATCGTCCTCGTCGATACTCTCGACGAGGCACTCGAAGTGGTCAACGCCTACGCCGCCGAACACCTCGAGATCCACACCGCGAACGCTTCACAGGTGGCACAGCGGGTCACGAACGCCGGGGCGATCTTCGTCGGCCCCTACACGCCGGTCCCACTCGGCGATTACATTGCCGGTTCTAACCACGTCCTGCCCACCGGGGGGACCGCCCGCTTCGCTTCGGGCCTCAACGTCACCCAGTACCTGCGCAGCCAGCAAGTCGTTGAATACACCGCTGAGGCGCTCGCACAACTCACCCCCCAACTTGATGTACTCGCACGCGAGGAGAACCTGCCCGCCCACGGACAAGCCGCCCTCATCCGGGCGAGGGAGGGGAAAAGCCAATGAGTCTCCTCCTCCCAGTGCGTGAAGACCTCGCAGGACTCGAGCCCTACGGCGCGCCCCAATTGGATGTGCCCGTGCGCCTCAATGTCAACGAGAACCCCTACGCACCCTCGCCCGAGGTTATTGCCGATATCACCCGCTCCGTCGCCGAAGCCTCACACACCCTCAACCGCTACCCGGACAGGGATTTCACCGAGTTGCGCCGCGCCCTCGCCGACTACCTGGAAGTGGAATCAGGAGTCAGGCGCGCCCCGGAACTCATCTGGGCGGCCAATGGTTCAAACGAGATCATGACCCAGATCCTCCAAGCATTCGGGGGCCCTGGGCGCACCCTCGTCTCCTTTGCCCCCACCTACTCCATGTATCACGAGTATGCGCGTGATACGAACACCAGCTGGGTGCAGGGAAGGCGCCTCGACGACTTCTCCCTCGACCTCGACGCCGTCGCCCGGGTGCTCGCCCACGAGCACCCCGCTGTGCTCGTCCTCGCCAGTCCGAATAATCCGACGGGCACGGCGCTGCCCCAAGAACAGCAGCGGGCGATCCTGGAAATGACCCGCGAATCCGGGCCCATCATCAATGGACGCCCCAGCGCGACCCTCGTTGTTATCGACGAGGCCTACGGGGAATTCCGCCGAGAAGGAGTGCCCTCCGCCCTCGAACTACTCGAAGACGCCCCCCACCTCGTCGTCACACGCACCATGTCGAAAGCCTTCGGAATGGCTGGCCTACGTCTGGGCTACATGAGCGCCGCGCGCGAGATCATCAACGCCGTCATGCTGGTGCGCCTGCCCTACCACCTCTCCGCCCTCACACAGGCGGCCGCCCTCGCAGCTTTGCGTCACAAAGACTCCCTCATGGCGCAGGTCGGCGCATTGCGCAAGGAACGCAACGGCCTCGTCGACTGGTTGCGCACCCATG
The DNA here is from genome assembly GCF_016405145.1 of Schaalia cardiffensis. Classification (GTDB taxonomy): domain Bacteria; phylum Actinomycetota; class Actinomycetes; order Actinomycetales; family Actinomycetaceae; genus Pauljensenia; species Pauljensenia cardiffensis. The sequence continues at coordinate 60,805 of NZ_JAEKIA010000005.1, read as the reverse complement.
GTTTTCACGCCCTCGACTCGGATGCGAACTTCGTTCTTTTCGGCACCTTCGAGGACCGCGCAGCGATCTTCGAAGCCCTGCTCGCCCGAGGTGTCCTCATCCGTGTCGTCGGCCCCGAAGGGTGGTTGCGCGTCAGCGTCGGCACCCCTGAAGAGACCCGCCTGTTCACCACTGCACTGGAGGAGATCACTCGATGAGCCTCGTTTTCGACACCCCCCGCCTCGCCGTCATTGACCGCGCCACCTCCGAGTCCACGATCCACGTGGAAATGAACCTCGACGGCACGGGCGCGACCGAGATTTCAACAGGCGTCCCCTTCTGGGACCACATGCTCACCGCCCTGGGTAAGCACTCACTCATTGACTTGAAGATCCAGGCCAGCGGTGACACCCACGTGGACGTGCACCACACGGTCGAAGACACGGCGATCTGCCTGGGCCTCGGCCTGAAGGAAGCGCTCGGCGACAAGCGTGGCATCAAGCGCTTCGGCGATGCGACCGTGCCCCTCGATGAGGCTCTCGCCCGCGCAGTCGTCGACGTTGCAGGCCGGCCCTATATCGTTCACGAGGGCGAGCCCGCAGGCCAGGAGTATCACCTCATTGGCGGCCACTTCACCGGCTCCATGACGAGGCACGCCCTCGAATCCCTCACCTTCAACTCTGGAATCTGCCTGCACATGAGCGTCCTCAATGGGCGCGACCCGCATCATATTGTCGAAGCACAGTTCAAGGCGCTCGCCCGAGCTCTTCGCAGTGCTGTTGAGCCTGATCCCCGTGTCGAGGGGATCCCCTCGACGAAGGGCGCCCTTTAAGAGCTGCGATACGATCGGCTCAACGCCTTTGAGGCTGCGCCGCAAGAATCTGGAGAAGGCATGTCCATGCGAGACGATGACATTGATGCCGAGTTCCGCGACCTCGTCGCAGGGCTCGCGGATTCCTCTCAGCCTGATGCTGTTCCCATGAAGGCTGCGGAACACACTGCGCAACACGGAGGCGCAGAGGATTTCGCCTCAGAGCTGAGCGGCCTGGAAGCGGCTTTGAAGGACCCGGATGACACTCCGGTTGATGAGCAGCTCCATCTTGACGGCGGCAAACTCTCCGTCGGTCTTGTGCTCGCACCGATCCCCTCCCCAGAGGCACTCCACGCCCTCCTGGGGCTCACAGGGATTCGTGCGACGGTCGTGCGCCTCAAACCCTGGACTGGAGTATGGCTGCGCGTTGAGACGACTCCGACGGACGAGGACGAACTCGACGCCCTGTTGAATGAGAGCCGTCCGATGCCCGATGACGTGGACGCCGTCGCTCGCACAGTGTCGCGCCTATCGAAGTACGGCGCTGTCGCAATAATGTCTTGGCTGGTCGAAGGCGATGGGGTGGAACCAGGAGTGTCCGGGCGGATCAGTGCGCAACGCTATGTGGCCGGCCAGCCTGAAGAGCCGATCCCGGCGGGGGTCCTCCTCGGGTCGATGCCCCAAGCGACCGAGGATCTCCTCCTTGGGCGCACCACCCCCAGCGATTACAGTGATTCAGTCCTCGCCGAGGGCGGCCCGAAGCGTCGCCCCGGTCCTTTCGGCTTCTTCAAGAAAAGGTGATCCATGGCTGTGCGCCTCGTCGTCTTCGACTACGGTTCGGGAAATGTCCGTTCGGCGTGCCGCGCCCTCGAACAGGTGGGGGCCGAAGTGGAACTCACCTCGGATCGTGACGCCTGCCTGAACGCGGATGGTCTTTTCGTTCCCGGGGTCGGCGCCTTCGCCGCCGTCATGGCTCAGCTTCGCGAGGCCAATGGGCCGAACATCATTGAACGTCGCCTCTCGGGAGGGCGCCCCGTGATGGGCGTCTGCGTGGGCCTGCAAGTCATGTTCGAATCCTCCGAAGAAAAAGGCGAGGCCGAGGGGCTTGCGCAATGGCCCGGAGTGGTTCGCCGTCTCAACGCCCCAGTCGTACCGCACATGGGCTGGTCGCCAGTGGAAGCGGGAGCAGGATCGATGCTCTTTTCCGGCGTTGAGGACCAGCGCTTCTACTTCGTGCACTCCTATGCCGCGATCAACGACCCCGCAGCCCCCTTCGACGATGGGCGTACCGTGCCGCCCCTCGTGTCCTGGGCGAAACATGGGGACTCGCGTTTCGTTGCTGCTGTTGAGAACGGTCCGCTGTGCGGCACACAGTTCCACCCGGAAAAGTCCGGCGAAGCGGGTCTCGCTTTGTTGAAGAACTGGCTCTCCTCTCTGTGAACGAAGCGCAGGGCTCCTCGTCCTCGTGCCGCATCATCCTCGCCCTTGACTATGACTTCGCTTCCTCGGCCCACTCGTAGGAATGAAAGGCTTGACATGTCCACACTCATCCTCTTGCCCGCAGTTGATGTCGTGAACGGGCAGGCCGTTCGCCTCACCCAGGGGCAGGCCGGTACGGAAACCGTGTACGGCACTCCGCTCGAAGCGGCCCGCTCTTTCGTCGAAGCGGGGGCGAAGTGGCTGCACTTGGTCGATCTGGATGCCGCTTTCGGTCGAGGCTCGAATGCGGAGCTCCTCCAGTCGATCACCGCGCAGCTGCCGATCAATGTGGAACTGACCGGCGGGATCAGGGATGACGAGTCTTTGAGGCGTGCTTTGGAGTGCGGGGCACGACGGGTGAACCTCGGGACGGCTGCGATTGAGAACCCGGAGTGGACGGAGAAAGTGATTGGCGAGTTCGCAGATCGGATCGCCCTTGGCCTTGATGTGCGCGGCGAGACCCTGGCGGGGCGCGGTTGGACGACTCAGGGGCCGAATCTTTTCGAGACGATCGCTCGCTTCGACGCGGCGGGCTGTGCTCGCTATGTCGTGACCGATGTGTCGCGTGATGGCATGCTTTCGGGGCCGAATCTTGAGTTATTGGCGCGCCTGTGTGAGGCGACGGATGCTGCGATCGTCGCATCGGGGGGTGTGTCGAGTCTTCAGGACATTGAAGCGATCCGTGGTCTTGTCGATGCTGGTGTTGAAGGCGTTATCGTGGGTAAGGCTTTGTACTCGGGGCGTTTCACGCTCCCGGAGGCGCTCGACGTGGCCGCTGGGGCGTCTGCACGGTGACCACTGGTCCTGAACCTGTGGGCTTGAGTGGCGAGGGCGGGGCAGTGGAGGGCAAACGGCTCTTGTCTTCCCAGCCCGGGCCTGTATCGGGACCTATTCCCCCGAGTGAGGGGGGCGCAGCCTCAGAGAGGATTGTGAGGCCGGATGCCGAGCAACGCGAGAAGATCGCAGCGCGCCTCGGCTTGAAGAATCGGGATCGCAGTGATCGCGGTCAGGCTCTTCCCCTCACGCGGGCGGCGCTTGAACTTTTCGCCTCTGAAACGCTTGATGCGAATGAGAAAGAGACGAGCTCGGAGGGGGGCAGGGGCAAGGCGCCTAACGAGAGTCGAGTCGAGGCGGGGCTCAATGCGCTCGTCAAGGCCATCTCCTCGGAGCGCGTCATTGTGCCCGTCGAGTTCACACAGACCACGCAGGGGGACAAGGAGAAACACGGCGCGATTGAGTTCGTCCGTGTCCCTACTCCCGCGGGTGATGCCCTCGCCATCTACTCTTCAGTTCAGGCTCTTGCTCATGACCGTCCTTGGGCTCGCCCGATGGCTTATGACGCTTTCAAAGTGTGCCTCGCCGCCCTCGTGGAGACGGGCGGGAGGATCGTCGTGGATCCCGGATCAGCGCAGATTGTCGTTCCACGCCCAGCGGTGGCGGCCCTTGCCCAGCATGACGAGTGGTTGCCGGCGTGGAAGGATGCGGAGCTTGTTTCGCATTTGCGTGATCTGGCCGGGGTGGGAAGAAACGGGATCCTTGACCTTCGAATCAGCTACGAGGGGGAGGGCCTATTCCGCGTTGATGTGTTGGCCGATGCGGCTTTTGAGCAGGGGATGCTCCGTTCGTCTCTTGATTCGGCGCTGCGCAGGATGGGGAGTTCTCAGCGCTTGATCGCCGCAGTGGATCGTGTGGAGCTGACACCGAGGCTCGTGAGGAAAGCCTGAGAGACGGGCTGCTCTTCATTTGGTCTTCTGGAGTTGCGCCCTGGCGTTTTGCCTTGGAGGGTGTGTGGTTTCAGCGGGTTCGTGCTTCACTCGGGCACAAGTCGGACCTTGCGCTGTGTGTTTGAGGGGCTGAGCGGAGCCGACCTGGGCAAATGCCCGCTTGCGTTCATTGAGAGCCTCGCTTGTGTCCGACTTGTGCCCGGGGCTGTCTTGTACTCGGGCTGTGAGCCGATCCACTGGGTGTGAAAGCTCGTGGGTTGGCGACGAATCCCCTCCGCCTGTTAGGGTGGAAACAACCGTTCGGGCGACTGCCCGAGATGCAAGTGGAGTCTCTCCCACCTGGATACCCGCCCCGTCCTCGTGATGGGGTCAGCGATTCGGATCGCACACTTAAGGGAATCGGGTCTGACGGCGGTGCTTTCGCGCTGCTGTTGAGGATGAGCCTCCGTGCGCATGAAGTGCAACGGAGGCTTTTTCGTTGCCCTTCACGAAGAACCGTGGAAGGAGCCACTCATCAGCGAGACGCGCATTAACGAGCGGATCCGAGTTCCCGAGGTCCGCCTCGTGGGACCCGGAGGGGAACAGGTCGGTGTTGTCCGTGTCGAGGACGCGCTGCGCCTGGCCGAAGAGGCCGGACTCGACCTCGTCGAGGTCGCACCCGACGCCAAGCCGCCGGTCGCGAAGCTTATGGACTACGGCAAGTACAAGTACGAAGCCGCCCAGAAAGCGCGCGATGCCCGACGGAACCGGGCGAATACGCAGCTCAAGGAGATCCGCTTCCGCCTGAAGATCGACGACCACGACTTCGGCGTCAAGAAGGGACACGTTGAGCGTTTCCTCTCCGCCGGAGACAAGGTCAAAGTCATGATCATGTTCCGCGGCCGTGAGCAGTCCCGCCCCGAAGCGGGCGTCCGTCTGCTCCAACGCCTCGCGGACGAGGTCGGCGAACTCGCCACCGTCGAGTCCATGCCCCGCCAAGACGGGCGCAACATGACCATGGTCCTCGCTCCGACGAAACGAAAGTCGGACGCGCTCAACGAGCAACGCAAGCGGCGCGAGGCCGAGCGTGAAGAGCGTCGAGGCAAGCGCGCTGAGCGTGCGAGCAGGGACCAGGCGCGCAACGCCACCACGGAGACCAACTGACGACCTCGATTATTCGATGTCATAACAGAGAAGGAATAGAGAATGCCGAAGAACAAAACGCACTCCGGTGCTAAGAAGCGCTTCCGCGTGACCGGCTCGGGCAAGATCATGCGCGAGCAGGCGGGCGCCCGCCACCTGCTGGAGCACAAGTCCAGCCGCAAGACCCGCCGCCTCGCTACGGATCAGGTCCTGGAGAACGCTGACGTCAAGCGCGTCAAGCGACTCCTCGGCAAGTGACCGGTACGAATAGGAGAACTGAAACATGGCACGTGTCAAGCGTTCTGTTAACGCCAAGAAGAAGCGTCGTACCGTCCTCGAGCAGGCCTCCGGCTACCGCGGCCAGCGCTCGCGCCTGTACCGCAAGGCCAAGGAGCAGGTCACTCACTCCTTCGTCTACTCCTACCGCGACCGCAAGGCCCGCAAGGGCGATTTCCGTCGCCTCTGGATCCAGCGCATCAACGCCGCCTCGCGCGCGCAGGGAATGACCTACAACCGCTTCATCCAGGGCCTCGGCCTTGCCGGTGTCGAGATCGACCGCCGTATGCTCGCCGAGCTCGCGGTGAACGACACCAACGCCTTCAACGCTCTCGTCAAGGTCGCGAAGGACGCCCTCCCCGAGGACGTCAACGCTCCCAAGGCCTGAGCTTGTCGCACTTTTCAGAGCGCCCGACCGTGCTCGCCAATCCTCGCGCTGATCGCGTGCGCAAAGTGGCAGCACTGGTTGGGCGCTCTGCGCGTTCACGCACGGGCCTCATCCTCGTTGAAGGCCCTCAAAGCCTCAGAGAACTTCTCGCGCACCGCAGCAGCGAGGTCGTGGACGTATATGTTTCCGAGGACGCCGCTTCTTCGCATCCAGAGCTTCTTGAACTCGCACGGCAGCGGACTCGATGGGTGCACGTGTGCACCGAAGAGGTGATCCGTGAGATGAGTGGCGATGCTCAAGGGCTCGTCGCCGTCGCGAAGAAAGACGCGATTTCCTCTGTACTTCAAGAGGTGCCCACAGGCTCGGCTATTGCCCTCATCGCCCAGGGACGCGACCCCGGTAATGTCGGCACTATTATTCGAACCGCCGATGCCATGGGTGCCGCCGCAGTCATCACCGTTGCGGGCACAGTTGAGGTGGGCAACCCGAAGGTCCTGCGAGCCTCAGCAGGCTCCGTCTTCCATCTGCCGATCATAACGAGTGAGGACTTCGAGTCCGCTGTGCGGATGGTCCATTCTTTCAAAGGGACAGTACTCGGAACCTCCGGCGGATTCGGGACCCTCGACCTCGACGAGCTCATCGAAGAAGCGCGCACTGGCTCAGGGCCCCTGGCCGCCACTCACGCCTGGGCTTTTGGCAACGAGGCCAAAGGCCTGTCCCCGGCTGAACTCAAAGCCTGCGACTCTCTCGTGTCGATCCCCATGACGGGAGCAGCTGAGTCTTTGAACGTCGCTTCGGCGGCAGCGATGTGCCTCTTCGCCTCCCAGAACGCGCGTCGATTTCGCTGAAAGAGCCTTCGTGCTCCAGCGGTGAAGCTGGCCTTGAGCTGGCAGAAGAGGCCTGAGCTCACGCTCAAAGGTTCGTTAGTCTTAAGCCATGGCACGAATCACCGAGTACGACGAAGGCGAACTCATCGCCCAATTCGAGCAGATCTTCCCCAAAGGGGAACGCACGATCCTGGGGATCGGTGATGACTGCGCCCAGATCGCAACACCAGAAGGCTCCTTCATCGTCACCACCGACATCATTGTCGAGGACGAGCACTTCCGCCGTTCCTGGTCGGACCCCGAACAGATCGGTGCGCGAATCGCCGCGCAGAATCTTGCCGACATTGCGGGAATGGGAGGTCGGACTTCGGCCCTTGTGGTGACGGTCGCACTGACTCCAGACACTGAATTGGACTGGCTCCTCGACCTCGTCAGGGGCATCGGGGAGAGGGCGCGCGAAGCCGGTGCGGGCGTTGTCGGAGGTGATCTGTCACGCGGAGAAACAATGGTCTTGTCGATTACGGCGATGGGCTGGTGTGAGTCCGAGCCTGTGAGGCGTGATGGGGCGAAACCCGGTGACATTCTCGCCTTCTCCGGCCGTCTTGGCCTATCAAACGCAGGGCTGGATCTGCTCCTAGGAGGGCACGTCGACCCGGCTCTTCGCACGAGGGCAGAACTTGGTGGCCTGTACGAGCCTTTGACGACCTACCGGGCACCCAAGCCGCCACTTGAAAGCGGACCTGCTGGAGCGAAAGCGGGGGCGCGAGCGATGATGGATCTGTCTGATGGCGTCGCGAAGGACGGCGGACGTATGGCTCGTGCCTCGAAGGTCGTGATCGAGCTCGACCGGAGGGCCCTTGAAGCTGAAGCGGCGAAGCTCCAGGAGTTCGCGGACATCTGCAAGGTCGATCCTCTCAAGTGGGTTCTTAGCGGGGGAGAGGACCACGGAATCCTCGCGGCCTTCCCCAAGGATGCATCCCTTCCGCAGGGCTTCACACCTATCGGCACGCTTCGAGCTCCCCAAGAGGGCGAGGCTCCCGCACAACTCCTCGACGGCGTCGAGGTGAAGGGCGGCTGGGATCATTTCAAGACAGACTGATGTCACACCACTCGGTCGCTGAGGCGTTGAATCCGGGCTTAGAGGCGGCAAAGTCATAGGCGACGGGTTCACAGACGAAAGGGCCATAGGCGGCAGGATGCCTGCTCTAGTGCAGAGCAGAAGACAAGAAGAAAGCACTGCGCAAGGGGCAGGTGGCTCCGCTTAAGGTGGGGAACTCCTGTGGGAACCTGAAAACACAGGGGAAGAAGAACAAAACAGTGGCCCGCAGGACGAATCCTGCGGGCCACTGATCAGAGTCGGATTGATCCCTTCAAAGGACCTGCGACAAGGAGCGGCGAATCAGATCGCGCGAGTCACCCTGTCGGACTTCAGGCACTTGGTGCACACATTCAGGCGCTTCGGCGTTCCCTCGACGATGGCGCGAACGCGCTGAATATTCGGATTCCAGCGGCGGTTGGTGCGAACGTGCGAGTGCGACACGCTCTTGCCGAAGCCGGGTCCCTTACCGCACACGTCACAAACGGCAGCCACGATGATCTCCTCGGTTAATGAACTTCTGTCAATCCCACGTGAAGTGGAATGTATTGAGCGGTGAGAACCACCGCAGGCAACTGTGACAGAATAACGGATCTGCGAAGTCAACTCCAAGTCTTGCCGGGCTGTTGGCCCTGTCATCTCGCCCACACGTCTCGACTGATCGCCCACACGCCTCACCTGAAGTCGGCCCACCACCAGAGCTTCAGCACTCCACTGAGCCCGGGCCTCAGACAATAATGGGGACACACCATCATCAGGAGGAACCGTGACGTTGTCCGCGCACACACTCGCCCGCGCGCTCAGACTCGCCGCCGACGAGGCGCACACACTCACCCGCTTCCTCGACGACCTCGACGGTTGGGACGGAGCGGACTGCGACACCGGGACAAACGCGCAGCTCACCTTGGCCCTCATGTGCGAAAGCGTCGCCATCCTCAACGAGGACGCCCCCTTCACTGAAGCCCTCGACTGTGCGATCAACGCCGGAGTGGAACACGGCCACGGGCATATCGGCGTGATCCTCACCCAGGTCCTCGCAGCCTGGTCAAAAGGACTTGCCGGCGCTCGAAAGATCACCCCAGTCCTCGCCCGCACAATGCTCAAGACACCGATCACCGATGAACTGTCCAGGTGCGTCCTATCCCCCGCGATCCAAAACTCTTTAAAACACGCGTCCTCGGCTTTGGACGAACTGGGCTCCACCCTCCCTGAAACCCCCTACCTCGTGTCCTGGTTCTCCCTCGCCGTCCAAAACGGCCTGATACAGGAGACAGACATCGAATCAGGAGCCCTCGACCCGGGCGCAGCGGTCCTCGCCCTCTTCTTCACCTGCGTGGACTCAGCGCTCAGCGGCGACTCCTCGGTCCTCGAATCCTTCGCGCATATGCTCTCCGAACTCACCGAAGGCAAGGGACGCTCACCACGCCAGCACGCGCCCTCACCAGGATGCGAATTCGCCGTCGACCTCGTCTGGCAGGGAACAGAATCGGATGCTCAGGCCCTCTTCGACTCAATCAGCCGCGTCGGAGCCCGCTTTTCGAGCGTCGGCACGATCGACCCCTTCGGGGTTGGCCTGTTGCGACTCCACGTCGACACTTCCGCTCCTTTGAGCGCCCGCCCCCGCACGGGGCGGATCATCCGCTTCGCGGTCGCCGATTCACGCCCCGACGAGGAAATCGGCGTTGACGAACTTGCCAACGAAGGAATCTCCCACCGAGGAGTCCGCCTCCTTGAACGCCGCCCCCTGCGGCGAGTGGAACGCGCACGGGTCATCGTGTGCACAAGGGCCCCCGGCATCATCGAAGACCTCGCGAGATGCGGAGCAATCGTGCTCCTCGACCCCCATCGTGAAGACGGGGCTGGGATCTTGTCGATCGCGAGAGCCTCCTCAACAGCGGTCACTCTCTTCATCCCCTGTGACGAGCCCTCCGCTGCCCTCGGTGAAATCATCGCCTCGCGCGTGAACAGAAACGAAGTGGAGCTCCCCTCACCCCCTCCCCCGGGTGGTGCCCTGAGGCGTTTCCTCCTCGCTTCAAGCCACGACGAACTCATGGCGTTCACGATCGTCCAAGCCACAGCAGGTCTCTTCGTCCCCCAGCCTGGAGGCCCGCAAGTTGCCCACACGATGGAACGTATTGTGATCGATGCGGAGAAAAAGGCACTCGACCATTCGGCGACTTGCCCGATTGACTCAGAGGACCCCGCCCTCATCGCGCAGGCCGTGACAGATCTTGAAACGGCAGCTGCATCGAATTGGCGCCTCCTGCTCTCACGCGCCCACGGGCCCGAACTCGTCGCCCTCGTGCGCCAGTTCATCTTCGGAACACGCTCCTGGCAGCGTGACTTCGAAGTCCTCATGGGAGGACAATCCGGACCCTCAATCCTCGAGAGGACGCAAATATGAACCCTCTCGACGCGCCGCTCTCTTTGCGACTGCCCGCCTCGATTGCTCGCAAGCTCGCGAAAGCCGGAATCGACACCGTCGAGGACCTCTTGTTCACGCCTCCCCGGCGCTACTACCACTGGGGGGCACTCACTCCAATGAGTCTCCTACGCGAGGGTGAGGAGGCGACGATCCTCGCATGCGTTGAATCCACCAAGCTCGTGACAAACCGCTCCCGCCCAGGAGTTCGCCTCGAAGTGCGCCTCAGCGACGGGCATTCACGCATGAGCGCCACTTTCTTCGCGAAGAACGAACACATGCTCGCCCCCCACATGCGCCTCTTGACACCGAGGGAGTCATTCCTCTTCGCAGGAAAAGTCGCCTCCTACAGGGGTGCCCTCACTCTCACCCACCCCTCCTTTGAGGGAATGAGCGGCGACGAGGACGAAGTGCGTGAGCGCAGTGAACGCCCCATCCCGATCTACCCGCAGACGAAAGGCCTGACAAGCTGGGTGATGTCCCGAGCGATCGGGATGCTCCTCGACTCCCTGAACGAAGAAGAGATCCCCGAGCTCGTTCCCGCCCACATCCGGGAAAAAATGAAACTGCCGCCAAGACTCGAAGCCCTCACGATGCTGCACCGGCCAGCTTCGGACGAAGAAGCAGCACTGGCCCGACGGGCGCTCGCCTGGGAGGAAGCCTTCGCCCTCGAATGCGTGCTCGCCGGACGAAGGATCGGCGCTCAGTCCCTTCTCGCCCCTGCTTGTGCGCCCAGCCGAGTTGTTGAGGATTTCCTTGGCGGCCTTCCCTTCACTTTGACGCAGGGACAGGAGTCCGCCCTCAATGAGATCCTCGCTGACCTCGATCAGACGCGCCCCATGCAGCGCCTCCTCCAAGGCGATGTGGGCTCAGGCAAAACTGTGGTGGCGCTCGCGGCCCTGCTTGCCGCACTCGGTGCCGGACATCAGGGGGCCCTTGTCGCTCCGACGGAGGTCTTGGCGGCCCAACACCTCGAGTCAATGAGGGCGCTCGCCGCGGGAGTCCTCGTGGGAGGTCGAGAAGTCGATATTCGTCTCCTCACGGCGTCCACGCCCGCCGCTTCTCGCCGGGAGCTTTCACATCTCATGGCAGCGGGCGAGCCAATCATTGTCGTCGGAACGCATGCACTGTTGAGCGACCCTGGCCTTTTCGCCGACTTGGGGCTCGTCGTCATTGATGAACAGCACAGATTCGGGGTTGAGCAGCGCGATCGTCTGCGCACAGGGGAAGATGGGCGCGCCGCCCACCAGCTCGTCATGACGGCGACTCCGATCCCGCGCACCATCGCCATGACCGTCTTCGGGGATCTTGCGCAAACCCGGATGGAGGGGATGCCGAAGGGACGCACCCTGGTCCAGACCTTCCTCGTGGATGCTGAGAACCCGGTGTGGATGCAAAGGCTATGGCAGAGGGCCGCAGAAGAGATCGCGCGTCAGGGGCGTGTCTACGTCGTGTGCCCCAGAATCGATGAAAGCGAAGAGCTTGCCGACGCCGACGCTGGCGAGTCAGATGGGCCAGGAGCTACCCGCCCGCCCCTGGCCTCAGTCAGCGGTGTAGCACAATCTTTGAGGCAAGAAGCAGCCTTGAAGGGCATTGGGATCGGGGAGCTCAGCGGCCGCAATTCGAGCAAGGAAAAAGCGGAAACGATGCAGGACTTCGCGGCGGGCAGGATCGGGATCCTCGTCGCGACGACCGTCATCGAAGTGGGCGTCGACGTCCCAGAAGCGACCATGATGGTGATCCTCGATTCCCAACAATTCGGCATCTCCCAACTCCATCAGCTCCGAGGCCGAGTCGGGCGTTCTTCAACGCCGAGTATCTGCATGGCGGTTCACCGTCACGAGCTTGCAGAAGGGACAATGGAGCGCCTTAAGGCCTTCGCTGGGACGAACAATGGGTTCGAGTTGGCAGAGAAGGACTTAGAACTGCGACGCGAGGGCGATGTTCTCGGCGCCGAACAGTCGGGCAGCGGAACCCACCTGAGATTCCTCTCCGTCCGCAGGGACGCCCGTATTATTTCTGCGGCCAGGAGGGAAGCCCTCGCCCTCGTTCAAGCAGATCCCTGTCTTGCGCAGCACCCGCTTCTTGCAACGGAACTGTCCAAACGTGGAGGCGATGACCTCGAGTGGATCTCACGCTCCTAAGCCGTAGAGTTAAATCATGACCAGAATCCTTGCCGGCAGCGCGAAAGGGCGCGTCTTGAAGGTTCCCACGAAGGGAACTCGACCGACCTCCGAGCGTGTACGCGAAGCGCTCTTCTCCCGTCTCGACCACATGGGGGTGCTTCAAGGCGCGAGAGTTCTCGACCTCTACGCGGGCTCGGGGGCGCTCGGCCTGGAGGCGGCCTCGCGTGGCGCTTCGAAAGTGGAACTGGTGGAGAAGGCCCCGGGCGCGGCGAAAGTGATCCTTGAGAACATTCGCGCGACCAGGCTGCCCGCCCAATGCCGTATGGCCTCCGTCGCCTCCTTCCTCGCCGGGCACAGCGGTCAAACGCTTGAAGGCGACATTGATCTTGTCCTCATCGACCCGCCCTACGATGTGGGAGAAGAAGAACTCGCACAGCTCCTGAGGCTGCTCGGACCCTGGCTGACGAGGGATGCGCTCGTTGTTGTTGAACGTTCGACTCGCAGCCCCGAGCCGAATTGGCCAGACTTCCTCGTCCTCGAAGATGAACGCCGATGGGGGGAGACCGCAGCATGGTTCGCAGGCCCACCCCTCGGATCCGAGGAGGCTCGCGCACTTGAGGCGAAGGTGGGGGAGCCTGACGCGGGTGGAGATGAAGCGGATGAATCTGAAGCAGAGCGAGCCAAGGAGGAGCACGCATGACTTGCGCCCTCATCGCAGGGTCCTTCGACCCCATCACCCTCGGACATCTTGACCTCGTGATGCGCGCCTCGCGCTTCAGTGAGGACATTGTTGTGGCCGTCGGCATGAACTCGGCGAAAAACTACCGCTTCAGCCATGACCAACGCCTCCACATGGTTCAAACCGCCCTCGCCCAGATCCCGAAGGTTCGGGTCATGCGAATGGACACCACCTTGCTCGAATGCGCGCTCGAGGCCGGGGCTGATGTCGTGGTCAAGGGGGTAAGGACTTGCGCCGACCTCGACTGGGAACTTGTTCAGGCGACAGTGAACCGGGATTTCGGGGACATTGAGACTGTTCTCATGCCGACCCGTCCCGAACTTGCGATAGTCTCCTCCTCGCTCGTGCGTGAATTGCTCATCCAGGGAATGGACATTTCGCGGTATGTTCCCGCCGCGATCATCCCACTCATGACGGACAATGAAGCAAGTGAGAAGCGCCCGACTCTGAAATGAGGACGAGATGACGAATCCGGAGATGCCGAACTCCACTGAGGACACCTGGGATGACAGCACGGTGTACGGCCCCTCGACCGTGATCGCAGCTCTCGATCAGATCCAGGTACTGATCGACCAGGCCCGTCAGGTTCCACTGTCTGCCTCGATCATCCTCAACAAGGCGGAGATGTTGGATCTTCTTGACCAGGCGCGTGAAGCACTGCCCGACGACCTCCTCCAAGCCGATCTGCTCGTCGCCGACGCCGACCAGGTCATGGGGCGCGCAGATTCAACCGCCGAGTTCACACTCGCGGAGGCGAACGCCCGAGCTGAATCAACCCTTCAAAGGGCGGACGAGAAGGCTGAGCATATTGTCGCCAACGCGACGCAGCAGGCTGAACGCACGATCGCGCGCGCTGACGAGGAAGCGGAAACGACCTTGCAACAGGCCCGAGCTGAGGCTGAGGCGATCCTCGTCGACGCGAACGCACAAGCAGAGCGCCTCATCACGACCGAGAACATTACGCGCATGGCTGAGGATCGGGCCCGTGAAATCGTCACTGAGGCGCGTGAACAGGATCAGCGCTTGCGCGAGGGGGCTGACGACTATGTCGAGAAATCCCTCTCGGAGCTGTCCGGTCTTCTCGCGGAGCTTCAACGGCGCACCCAGGCCGGAAGGCGTACCCTCGCGGAGCGCCACGGCGTCAACTTCACGGAAATCGAGCTCGATAATGACTGATTCGCCCCTCGTCCTCTCACTCGCGCGCCTGCCCAGGCAGGCCGGAGCGATGCTTCATGAGGATCGTGAATGGTCGGCGCCCGCAGACCTTGGCACACCTTCAATGAGCGTGCCCGAAAACACGAGGATCCCCCTGTCAGTTGATCTGACATCCGTCTCTGATGGCGTCCTGGTGCGCGTGAAAACCGAGGTGGAGTTGAAAGGCGAGTGCGTCCGCTGTCTCGACCCGCTCAGCGTCCACCACGAGATCGACGCTTCTGATGTGTACTTCGAGACCGCTCCATCGCCGGGCGAGGAGGATCTTGAAGCCGATGATTTTCTCCTCATCGGCACCCACGACACGATCGATCTGGAGCCACTGCTGCGCGACGCGATTGTCACTCTTGTTGACGAGCGCCCCCTGTGCGGTGAGGACTGCCAAGGCTTGTGCGATGTGTGCGGTGAGAAGCGTGCTGATCTTCCCGCAGACCATTCACATGAGTCCATTGATCCTCGCCTGGCGGCTCTCGCTTCTTTGCTCGAATCGAACCAGAAGGAAGCTGACTGAGCCCCATGTCTCGCGCGAAGAACCTTCCCATCCCACCCAGGACCGATATTGATGCTCTTACTGTCGCGTGGGGCGCTCCCATAGATCCTGAGCTTGTCACTCTTGCGCTGACGCATCGTTCCTATGCGAACGAGGCCGGAGGAATTGCGAACAATGAGCGTCTCGAGTTCCTCGGCGATGCGGTCCTCTCGATCGTGATTGCGGATCGTTTGTTCCATGACCATCCGGATTCACCGGAATCCGATCTGTCACGGATGCGAGCTGCCACTGTTTCCCAAGAACCTCTCGCGATGGCGGCGCGGCGCATTGAATTGGGGGATTTCATCTACCTTGGCAAGGGGGAGGCCGGTTCCGGGGGGAGGAATAAGGACTCGATTCTTTCCGATACTTTTGAAGCGATGATTGGCGCGACCTATCTGACTGGTGGCTTTGAAATCGCAAGGCGCGTCATCTTGAAGAATCTGGATTTCCTTTTGGTGCAGGCCCTTTCTCGGGGTTCTCATCATGACTGGAAGACTCTTTTTGTTGAGCGCGCCTCACAACTTGGCCTCGGTGAAGTCTCGTATGAGGTCGAGGGCGAAGGACCGGACCACGATCGAACCTTCACCGCCAGGGCCTTCGTCTCTTCGAAGAAAGAGCCGATTGCAAGGGGGAAGGCTTCTTCGAAGAAGCATGCGGAGACGGCGGCTGCCGAGGCGGCGATGAATGCACTCGCCGAGCTGTGAATCCACTGACTTCCTCGACTTGTGAAAGCTGAGCTGCTCGTTGAGTCTGTGAGCTCCGTGTTCTTGACTTGAGCGTCTCGCCTCAAGGTTTTCCTCAGCACCTTTTGTTCGTGGGCGTCTTTGACTCTTTTTCTCAGACTGTGAGGGTACGAGGACAATCCTTGTGGATTCTTCCAGGGCCAAAGGACCAAGGACCCGCTAGAATAGTCGTGTGAGTGAGAATCAGATTGCCTCCCCGATTCGAGTAATGATCGTTGACGATCATGAGATCGTTCGCCGCGGTATCGCTGAAATCGTTGATCGCGCCGACACCCTTGAAGTCGTTGCGGAAGCTGGCACCGTTGAAGATGCCCTACGCCGCGCCGACCTCGTGCGCCCCGATGTTATCCTCGTCGACCTGCAGCTCCCCGATGGTACGGGCATCGACATCATGTCGGCATTGGGACAAAGCCACCCCGATATCTTGCCCATCGTTCTCACCTCTTTCGACGATGACGAGGCCCTCGCCGAGTCCCTGGAGAAGGGGGCGCGTGCTTATGTTCTCAAGACGGTGCGCGGAGCTGAGATCACAGACGTCATCAAAGCGGTCGCAGCAGGTCGAGTGCTTCTTGATGAGCGGACCTTGACCCGCCGACGCGCCGACCATGAGGATCCGATTGCGGATCTGACTCCTTCGGAGCGTAAGGTTCTCGACCTGATCGGCGATGGATTGTCGAATCGTGAGATTGGTGAGAAGCTCGGTGTTGCGGAGAAGACCGTGAAGAACCACATCACCTCGCTTTTGTCGAAGATGGGCTTGCAGCGCCGCACGCAGGTGGCCGCCTGGGTTGCAGGTCAGCGCGCCGCCGCCTGGAGGAACTGAACTCGTCTCTTCGTGCGCAAGAAGTGCTCGCTTCCCCTTGCCAAGAGAACCGTCTTCTCATCTGGGCGACGGTGCTCCTTGAGCTTTGGAAAGCGAATTGGGCGCAGCGGTGCTTCACTGCCCGGGAAGTGCTTCACTGTCCTGGAAGTGCTCCACTGCCCGAGAAAGTTGTCTCTTCTTTCCTGCCTGACGCCGGGCCGTGTAGTGCGCAGGGGAACAGCTGGGGAATGAGGATCTGGGCGAAGTAGCCGGAGGACGCTTCACGCACATAGGCCTGGATTCTCGCATGTCACGCGCATAGGCCTGGATCTTCACATGAGGGAGCATTAACAACGAGTGAAGGCTGGGCAGGAGAAGCCTGGATCCTCGCATGAGAGATGGGAGCTTCGGAGGTCCAGTTCCTTGAGCCTCGCGCTTGTGGATCCTCGAATGAGAGGCGAGGAACTCGCTTCAATCAAGAGGCCTGCCCTTGTCAATCGAGAGGCGTACTCTTCGCGTGGAACGCAGGCCTCTTGCCTCCACCTGCTCGGCACAAGCCTGCGGGACGGGCATGCCCTTTGCATGGCGAAGAGCGCTCCCGCTTCAGGTCAAGGGTGCTCAGCTCAGGGGCACCGTCCAAATCAAGGAAGCGCCGAGCCCACCAATACCGCTTCCAAGCTCAAAGCTTCCTCCCAGGCGGCGCGCGCGTTCTTGCATATTGGCCAGTCCCGAATTGCGTGTCCTATTCGGGTCGATGCCCCTGCCGTCGTCCGCGATCGACACCCTCACCTGCCCGTCAGCGCCCTGTCCTCTGACATCAACGGTGACCGCGCCTGCGGTGGCATGCGCGTGTCGGGCGATATTCGATAAGCCTTCACGCACGATCGCCACAACATCATCGCCGAGCTCGGGGTCGATGAGCTGATCAATTCGGTCGATCATGTCCTGTTCTGCGGCCTCGTCCTCGTTGACAGCCACGCCATCGAGGGTAATGAGCAGGGATGGGGCGAAACCGAGGAAGGAACGAGTCAGTGAGGACTCTCGGCGGATCCTTTCAACGAGAGCGACGGACTGGTCGGGCTCGCGAAGATTGTGGACGATCGCGCGGATCTGGCGAACAGCCCCGTCAATTCCTGCGAGGGAATGGTCAAGCGCCGCGATGATCGACTCCTTATCGAGATCGCCGTCTGTGACCTTCTGCTTGGCTGCCTCGAGGCGCATACCAGTTGCAAAAAGCTCCTGGATCGCAAAGTCGTGCAGGTCACGCCCGATCCTGTCGCGCTCGTCAAGCAAGGCCGCAACATCTTCCGCGTGACGCGCCGAAGCGAGCTCGAGGGCGAGGGCTGCCTGGGAGGCCAAGGACTCGGCAAGAGTTAACTCGGAGGAATCGAACTCGGGGGTACCGATTCGGCGCAGCAAAATGAGAACTCCCGCAGTGTTGCCGCGTGAACGCAAAGGCGCATAGAGAGCGGGACCGAATGCAGAGAGTTGAGGGACACGCATCGTTTGTGCGCGAGCCATTGAATCGACGATCATGCCGGTGCCTTCGCGGAGCACAGACATTGCCCGCCCCTCCGAGGGAAACACAATACCGAGAAGCGAATCGGCGAGATACCCATCGATGATCTCAGCGGCCCAAGTGTCACCAACAGAAGGAAGAACGATGATCGCGGTGTCGGCCCGTGATACCTCGCGCACAGTGCGGGCGATGAGTTCGAGCGCCTCTTCTTCATCGGTACCTTCCAGCATTGTTGTCGTCAAAGACTGGGAGGCTGAGATCCAGCGTTCGGTGCGGCGGGCATCGGCATACAGATGAGCGTTCTCGACGGCATTCCCAGCCGCGGGCGCAAGGGCAGTCAAGATTTCCGCATCGGAGTCCTTGAAACCACCAGGCTTGCCGATCAAGTAGAGACGACCGTAGACCTGCTCATGAACGAGGACGGACACGCCGAGGAAACTCTCGATCTGCGGGTCGAGGGGTTCGTCAAGCTCAGCAGAGTCGGTGTTCTTAGTGTGCGTGTTCACCGGAATCTCGGCGATGAACTCTTCGAGTTCGGCGGGGTTGTTGATTCTGAGATACCCACTCGCTGGGATCTGGGCTTTGAGGGAGTTTGGGACTTTCGGGGCGTACTCGAAGTCTCGATGCTCGATGAGCATACTCGTTGAGCCCCAGCTGTCGAGGACACACAGAGCCCCATAAGGGGTGCCGGTTAATCGGCAGGCCTGGGCCACGAAGGTATTGAGAGCAGATTTCAGATCGAGGCTGCTCGTCAGATCGAGGGCTGCTTGGAGCAGTTCATGGTCGGAGCGTACGGACATCATTCCTCCTCTTGGGCAAGAGCCCAACGGTACTGTTCCGAATGGGAGAGAAGTTCTGAATGCGTGCCGCGATCGAGAACGCGAGCGCATCTGCCTGCCTCATCCGTGGACTCGCCGCGTCCAATGAGGAGGATTTCATCAGCCGCGTCAAGAGCGGAAAGGCGGTGGGTAATCACGAGGACGCCGCGCGAGCGATCCTTCAAAAGATCAGCAACGAGCGCATCGGCCGTTTCCCCGTCAAGATGCTCTCCGGCCTCGTCGAGAAGAAGGAGGGGAGCGGGGGAGGCGAGAGCGCGGGCGATGAGCAGGCGCCGCCTTTCACCTCCGGAGACGGTCCTCCCACCCGATCCGATGAGCGTGTCGAGTCCATGGGGAAGGGCGTTCAACCAGTCTTCAAGACCGACGCGCTTGAGTAGAGCCACCGCTTCATCGGGGTCAAGGGACCCGTTCGCGACGCGCAGATTCTCCAGGACCGTGGAAGCGAAGACATGCGCGTCCTCGGTGGTGACGGTAATGGCCTCGGCAAGTTGGAGACGATCGGCTCCCCAGACGGGGGTGCCATCGAGGCGAAGCGATCCGGAATGCGCGGGAAGGAGACCCGCGAGAGTCAGGGCGAGCGTTGTTTTCCCAATGCCTGAGGGGCCGACGATCGCAATTGAACGCCCCTTTTCAAGGACGAGATCGAGTCCTTCAATGAGCTTAGGGCCGCCGGGCCAGCCGATTGTGAGATCCGAGGCCTCCAGGCGTGGGCTGTCACTCGTGGGAACCGGATGGGTTGGGGTCTCTTCCTCCTCTCCGAGCAGAGCGTCGATGCGGAGCGCCGCGTTCGCGGAGCGTACGAGTTGAACGGCAGCTGGAGCCAGTTCGGCGGTGCCCTCGAAGGAGGAAAGAGGAGTGAGAACGAGGACCGCGAGCATGACGGCTGCGATGATCCCGCCAGTCGTGCCGGGGATCCCGATGAGGAGGGCCGCGATGACTGCGGCTCCCATTGCACTGCGGTCGATGCTGGCGGCGAGAGCGGAGATCCGGGTGGCGCGATGAGAGGCGGCGGTGAGTTCGTCCTCAGTCGAGCAGATCGCGCGGCGTAAAAGGGGCAGGCGACCTGAGACTTGGAGTTCGGAGGCTCCATCGAGGAGGCTCAGAGTTTCGGCGGAGAGTTCGGAGCGTGCGTGCAGAGTGTCGATCTGGACGATGCGCGCCGCCTTCATTGCGAGCAGGGGAGCGCCCACCCCGGAGATCAGCAGACAGAGCGCAATGATGAGTGCCGAGGCCGGGGAGATCAGGGCCAAGCCAATGACGGTGCCGAGGCCGACGAGCCCCGTGACTGTGATGGGCAGGATCGTCTTGACGACGAGATCGCCAACATCATCGACATCTGCACCGGTGCGCGCAAGAAGATCTCCTCGGCGAATCTGTGCGAGCGCATCAACGGGGCGCTTTGACAGTTCCGCGTACAGGTTCTGCCGCAATGAGTCCATGCCCCTCAGGGCGACGCGGTGACTGGCGAGCCTTTGTGTATAGCGCAAGACGGCTCGGGAGACACCGAAGAGTCGAACGGCCGTTGCCGCGACCGAGAGGTACAGAACCGGTGGCTGCTGGGAGGCGAAGGCGATGAGCCAGGCGGAGGTTGCTCCTAGGGCGATCGCAGCGCCGAGTGCTCCCGAACCCAAGAGAACGGAGAAGATGAAGGATTTCGTATCAACCTCGAGCAAGGGAAGGATCCTTGTGAGTGCGCGTCTTTCCTCAACGGTAATCCCCATTATGCGCGCTCCCTCCTTGCATCGGTGGAAGAAGTATGAGTGGTGAGGTCCGCGAGGACTCCGGGCATCTCAATATCGATGATCTCCTCAGGGAGGGTGTCTCCGAGCAGTTCGGGATACTTTTCAAGTTCTTCAGCGCTTGCGGCTTCGGCCTCGATGTTGATGACGTGATCGGCGATGGAGATTAATGACCGGCGGTGTGCGATGACGAGAAGGGTCTTGCCTTGGGCGCGCAGCGTTTGAATGGCGTGGATGACTTCGTCTTCGCTGACGGCGTCGAGGTGCGCGGTCGGTTCGTCGAGGACGACGAGTGGGGCGTCTTCGAGGAGAGCGCGAGTCAATGCGAGGCGTTGACGTTGCCCGAGTGATAGGCCAACTCCACCGACCCCGATCATCGTGTCCCAGCCTGTGGTTTGGGACTCAACGACGGTGAGGAAACCGGTGGCGCGCGCGGCATCGATGAGCGAATCGTCGATAGCGGAGCGTGAAAGGTTGTCGAGGATTGTTCCGGGAACGAGGGTCGGCGCTTGGGGAACCCAGGTGATCGACTCCCACCAGCTCGCAAGGTCGACATCGTGAAGATCGAGTGCGGGGCCGTCTTCGGGGACGAGGACGATGGAGCCGCGCGTCGCTTTGAGCAGTCCGAGGATCGTCAAGACGCTCGTTGTCTTTCCCGAACCAGAGCGCCCAACGAGGACTGTGAAGGAAGCAGGCTCAATACGTGCGTTGAGGCGGTAGGGCGCCCAGGTGCCGCGCGCTGCGACGGACACTCCTTTGAGTTCGATCGTGGTGTGACGAGGATCTGGAGCGGGAAGCGTGCCCTCTGCTTGGTTGGGGCGGGGAGCTTCGATGATATCGAAGGCGGCCTGGGCTGCGGTCACGCCGTTCGCGGAGGCATGGAACTGGGCCCCGACTTGGCGTAGGGGCTCGAAAACTTCGGGGGCGAGCATGATGACGGCGAGGCCGCTTGTCAGGTCGATTCCTCCGACGACGAGGCGCATCCCCACTTCAACGGCGACAAGTGCGACTGAGAGGGTGGCGAGGAATTCGAGGGCTGCGCCGGACAGGAAAGCGACGCGCAGAGTCGACATGGTGGTGCGAGTGTTCTCCCTCCCCAGAGCTTCGAGATGCTTCCTCGGCCCCTTTTCTCGGCCGAGGCCGCGAAGCGTCGGTAGTCCGGCCATGAGGTCGAGCAATTGCGCGCTGAGGCGCTCCATGGCGGCGAGCTTCGCTTTTGAGGAATCCTGGGTGAAACGCCCGATGAGGATCATGAAGATCGGGATCAGGGGGATCACGAGGAAGGCAATGAGGGCGGACCAGGGGTCGAGGAGGGCCATGACGAGGAGGGCGAGTGGTGTGGCCGTCGATGTGAGGATGAGCTGAGGGAGGAACTTGACGAAGTAAGGACCGAGGTCATCAAGACCACGGGTGAGGAGAGTTGTGGTCTCTGAAGCGTGAATTGCACGCCACCTGGGGCCCAGTGCCTGTGCTGCGTTGAGTACTTCTGCGCGCAGATCGCGGATCGTGTGATCGGCTCCGTGCTGGGAGGCGGTCTCACGGGCTGCGACGAGGAGGCCGCGTAGGAGTGTGAGCAGCGCAAGGATTGCGATGAGCCAGAGGACATCGGCTAAAGTGGCGTGTCCTTCGATGACGGGAGAGACCGAGTGGGAGATGAGGAGAACCTGGGCGATGACGACGAGGGCCGTCAAAGTGCCGAAGAGAGCGGTGAGGAGGATCGGCCGCCTCGCACTGCGGGCGTATTTCAAAAGGCGGGGATCGAATGGGCGCACGACGCCCATTGTGCCAAAAACATGGGCCCTAAACGAGTTGAACCCGGCCTTTAGTCCTAGGCTTTGATTATGCGAGAAAATAGCTGGGAAAACGCTGGAAAGTAGGCGCCAGCGCTGAAGAAAACAGGGGAAAGAGTCAAGAAAAAATGGAGGCGGCCCGCCGCTGATGCGACGGACCGCCCACAAGACTAAGCAGATCAGCCGGCGAGGAAGCTCTCGCCAAGGCGGATCTTGTCGAAGAGGAGACCGGTGTTGTGGTCAACATCGGAGACCGAGACTCGCTTGCGGAAGGTCCAGTAGGACCACGCCGTGTAAGCGAGGACGACAGGGACCAAGCACAGCGCGACGATCGTCATGACCTGAAGAGTCGAAGCAGAGGACGAGGCCTGCTCAATGGTGAGCGAATACGCCGGGTCGATTGAGGACTTTTGAACCGCGGGGGCCATGGAGGCGAAGACCCAGGCGACTGCACCGGCGATCGCAAGCGTCGAAAGAGTGAAAGACACACCCTCGCGGCGCATGGCCTTTTGCGAGAAAGCAGCCGAAGCAATGATCGCGAGGGCTGCCACAAGGAGCGGAATCCACGCCAGGATATTCGTCGTGTAGACGAACTGGCCCCACAGGAGGAAGGCTGCGGCAACGAGGGTCGCCATCACGGTCAGGGGTGCGGCAATCCCGTTGGCGCGTTCGCGGACATCGCCCTCGGTCTTGAGAGCGAGGAACTGAGCGCCGTGAGCGAGGCAGACCAGCAGGATCGCAAGGCCTCCAAGAATCGTGAAGGGAGTCAGGAGGGAGAAGAAACCACCGGTGAGCTGGTGGGTCGCGGTCGCCAAAGAATCGGCAACGGCATTAGGGGCGATGATCTCGCCGGACTTGACGTCCATGACCTCGATCTTCATGCCCTGAACGAAGTTCGCGAAGGCGACACCCAGGAGGATCGGGACGAGCCAAGCGGTGAAAGTATGGAGCATATCCCAGCGGGCGCGCCAAGCGACGGTCGCAATCTTTGAACGCCACTCGAGGGCGGAGATGCGGATGATTAGCGCGAAGAGGATGAGGAAGAGGGGCAGGTACATGCCGGAGAACATCGTGGCATACCACTCAGGGAAGGCCGCGAAAGTTGCGCCGCCGGCGGTGAGGAGCCACACCTCATTGCCGTCCCAGTGGGGGCCAATGGTGCGCACGGCTTGGGTGCGCTCTTCGTCATTTTTCGCGACGAAGGGGAGTAGGGCGCCGACGCCGAAGTCGAAGCCCTCGGTCACGAGGTAGGCCGTCCACAGGACAGCAATGAGAACGAACCAAAGGATCGAGAGTGTCATGTCAGTCTCCTAGTTCTCAGTAGCCGAAGGACAGAGCGCCGACGGTCTCGCCCTCGTGGGTCTTCTTCGATGAATGGATGCCCTCAAGGGCGTAGCGCTTCATGAGGACGAACCAGATGACGCCGAGAATCGCGTAGAGGAGGGTGAAGCCGATGAGGGTCGCCAGCATCTGAGCGGCGGGCACATTCGGCGAAATGGCGGAGTCGGTCATCAGCATGACGGAGCCGACCGGATCACCGTTCTCAAGACCCTTGAGGTTCGGCATGACGATCCAGGGCTGACGTCCAATTTCTGTGAAGATCCAACCGAAGGAAGCGGCGATGAAGGGCAGTGGCATGTTGAGGAGTGCAAGACGTCCGAGCCACTTGTTATCCGAAACAGCGCCCTTGCGGGTTGCCCACAGGCCCCAAGCGCCAACGAGGAAAGCGACCATGCCCAGGGCGATCATGAGGCGGAAGCTCCAGAAGGAGGCCATCTGGGGGGGACGGAAGTCGTACTGAGCAGCATCGCCGTACTTCGCAGTGAAATCGGGGTTTGCGTTGAGAAGGTCGACCATGCGCTTCTGGATGTCAGCCACGCCCTGAACCTCGGCGTTGAAGTCGTTGTGCGACATGAAGGCCGCAACTCCGGGAACTTCGACGAACTTGGTGGGCTCGGGGGTGTCACCTTCGAGGGGGCAGGAGCCGAACTGTGCGACAGTGAAGGCAGCCCCCTTGGCGTCCATGCAGATGCCCTCAGCTGCGGCCATCTTCATTGGCTGGAGTTCAACGATTTCCTGGCCCTGGAAGTGGCCGGTGGTGGTAACGCCCAGGCCGCCAACGAGAACGACGACGAAGCCGAAGCGGGCGATCGGGCGCCACACATTGAGGGCTTGCTCACGGCCAAGCTCGGTATCGGAGCGGTGTGCGCGGATCATCCACCAGGTGGCGAGTCCAGCGATCACGGAACCGGCGATGAGCCAGGCGGAGGTGATGACGTGGGTGAATTCCCAGAAGAGGACCGGGTTGGCGACGATCTGGAAGAAGCCTGTGGCTTTATCGAGTTCGGCTCGACCGGTTTCAGCGTTGAAGGTTGCGCCGACAGGGTGCTGCATCCAGGAGTTCGCTCCGAGGATCCACAGGGCGGAGAGCATCGTGCCGATGGCAACGCACCAGATGGAGACGAGGTGGAGGGTCTTGGACAGGCGGCCCCAACCGAAGATCCACAGGCCGAGGAAGGTCGATTCGAGGAAGAAGGCGAGGAGGGCTTCAACGGCGAGCGGTGCGCCGAAGATGTCGCCGACGTATCGAGAGTATTCCGACCAGTTCATGCCGAACTGGAATTCCTGGACGATGCCTGTTGCGACACCGAGGGCGAAGGTGATGAGGAGAAGCTTGCCGAAGAAACGGGTGGCTTGGAGCCAGTGCTCCTTGCCGGTCTTGTGCCAGAACGTCTGCATGAGGGCGACCATCAGCGACATGCCGATGGTCAGCGGGACGAGGATGAAGTGGTAGACGGTGGTAATACCGAACTGCCATCGTCCGATCGTTACAGAGTCGAGCGCTGCTTGCGCGAGGGTCATGAGTGCTCGCCTTCCTTGAAGAAAAGCTCGATGGATAGGGGGACGGCTTGACGCTGGTTTGGGACCATCGTCTTATGCTTGCGGCCACGATAGCCTAAAATCCTCTGTCTTCGGAGCCTTGAGGGACTTTAGGCCCTGTTTTCTGACATACCCATGGCATTCGCCAGCAAAGCTTGGAATTCTCACTCTTCCAACCCGTGAAAATAAAAGACCTCGCGTATTTCAAGGGGTGTGTGCGACCGTGGGTTGTGTACGCCCGTCCTCTTCTTCGAAGCTTGTCTTTGTGCTCAAGTCCTACCCGCATACCCAAGCTGCCCTTCGCGCCCAAGTGGACTCTTTCAATGGACTTTTTCACACTCTCAACACGTGGAGTCTTTCGCGCTCAGGACGGGGGTGGTGGGACGCCGGGATGGGACTGTGCGACAATGAGTTCTGATATCGGACGTCGTGAGCGCACCCTCGCGGCGTGTGCAGTGCCGACGGTGCCTCAGGCTCCGGCATAGCGCTTCGTGCGACGCATGAACCGTCAGGCTTTCCGCCCCCTGCGGGCGAGTACGAGGGCGCAGCCCGGTGCGGGGCGCGTGCCAACAAATGGAGAACCGTTGACTACCGATTCGATGAATTCGACTCCGGAAACCCCCGCAGCGTCACTGCTGTTCCACGCACCCGTGTTCAAAGCCGCGGAGCCGCTGCCTCCGAGTATTCCCTCGCAAGACTTAGAAGAACATGAAGCTCCCAAGCGTCAGCGTCGTACCCGCAAGGCGAAGGACGAGACAGTGAAGGAGGAGGCGGAATCCGAGAGTTCGGACACGCCCAAACGCAAGCGCCGCACCCGCAAGGTGAAAGAAGAGGTAACCCCTGAAGAGGATGGCGCTCAATCCTCTGAGGATCTTGCCGCCCAAGAAGGCGCCGAGGATTCTTCACAGGAGAACGAAGAAGAAGGGACCTCGAGTCATCGTCGGCGTCGTCGCCGCACCCGTCCCTCCGCCTTAGAGGAGAGCGATCCGAACGACCAGGTGACAGCTCTGAAGGGTTCGACTCGCCTTGAGGCGAAGAAGCAGCGTCGCAAAGAAGGGCGGCGTGAGGGCCGTCGTCGTCACGGCATTACTGAGTCCGAATTCCTCGCTCGTCGCGAATCCGTGAAGCGTGAGATGGTGATCCGCGATCACGAGGGCCTCGACCAGATCGCGATCCTCGAGGATGGCCTCCTTGTCGAACACTACGTCGCTCGTCGCACCCAGAAGTCGATGGTCGGCAACATCTACCTGGGTCGCGTGCAAAACGTCTTGCCTTCGATGGAAGCGGCCTTCGTCGATATTGGTCGTGGTCGCAATGCTGTCCTGTACGCCGGTGAAGTGAATTGGGATGCTGTGGGCCTCGAAGGTAAACCACGACGCATCGAATCGGCCCTCAAATCCGGTGACGCCGTCCTCGTCCAAGTGACGAAGGATCCGATTGGGCACAAGGGTGCCCGACTGACCAGCCAGATCACCTTGGCTGGGCGCTACCTCGTGCTCATCCCCAACGGTTCGATGATGGGAATCTCTCGCAAGCTTCCCGATCGTGAGCGCACCCGTTTGAAGAAGATCCTCAAACAGGTTGTTCCCACGGGTGCGGGCGTGATCGTTCGCACCGCCGCCGAGGGCGCCAGCGAAGAACAGATCCGCGATGATGTTGCACGTCTGACGAAGCAATGGGCTGATATTGAAGCAAAACAGACTCACACGAAGTCCGCGCCGGTTCTGCTTCGCGGCGAACCCGAGCTTGCGGTCCGTGTGGTTCGCGACATCTTCAATGAAGATTTCGCGAAGCTCCTCATCCAAGGTCCCGACACCTATTCCACAGTGAAGGACTACGTCGACGAACTCTCGCCCGAGCTTTCCGATCGGGTCGAGCAGTGGGTCGGCAACGATGATGTCTTCCACGCGCATCGGATCGACGAACAACTCGCGAAGGGCATGGACCGTAAAGTCTGGTTGCCTTCGGGCGGCACGCTCATCATTGATCGCACGGAGGCGATGACCGTTGTCGATGTCAACACCGGTAAGTTCATCGGCGCCGGGGGCACTCTCGAAGAGACGGTGACGAAGAATAATCTCGAAGCCGCAGAAGAGATCGTCCGCCAACTGCGTCTGCGTGACATCGGAGGGATCATCATTGTCGACTTCGTCGACATGGTCCTCGAGTCGAATCGTGACCTCGTGCTCCGCCGCCTCGTCGAGTGCCTGGGGCGCGATCGCACTCGCCATCAAGTCACGGAGATCACCTCTCTCGGTCTGGTCCAGATGACGCGTAAACGCGTCGGCGAGGGGCTCGTTGAAGCCTTCTCCACCAGCTGCGAAGCCTGTGAGGGACGCGGCTTCATCGTCCACGATCATCCGGTGGAGACCACGGGGGCGCAGGATCGTACGGGCAGCGCTCCGAAGAAGGATAAGCGCAAGAAGAGCGCTCCAGAGTCGCGTCGTGTTGATGACGATGTCGATCATGAAAAGGCCAAGCGGGCTCTTTCGGCGATCGCTGCGGCGAGCCGCAAGGCCGAAGATTCAGTCGAGAAGACTGAAAGCGTTCCGGATCACAATGACGTAGATTCTTTGCAGCTTGAGGGCGCTCAGGTGCAGGCTGAAGCCTTTGAAGAGCCTCCCGCCCACAAGCGTCCCGCGAGGCGTCGTCGCTCGGGCGCAGCTCAGTCAGTGGACATCCCCGCGAGCGACGAAGAGTCGAAGCCCAAGAACGATTCAGGTGCTTTGGCGGAGTTGGCCTCGCATGCTGAGCCCCACGAGGTTGACGTGGTGAAGGCTGAGGTGAAGACCCAGGAAGTAGCCGTTGAGGAGGAGACGACTGGGCAAGAGCAGGTGGAGAACGACCATCCGGGGGAGCGTCAGCCACGCCCTCGTCGGCGCCGTCGTGTGCTCTCCCTTACTGAAGAGCCGATGATCCCCGCCCTCGAACCCACGCCGAATCGCCGCGAGGCTGAACCCATGTCAATGGAGTCTCAAGAAGCGGGTGAGGCCGCGCAGGAGACTCGCCCTCCCGCTCAGAGGCGGAAGGCGACGAAACCGGGCGAGAAGTCTTTTGCGAGTGAGGTTTCCTCCCAGACTGTGCCGCAAGAGGAGACTGTGAAACGGCGTCGCCGTCGCCAGGTCTCCTCAGAATCGGTAGAACCGGCAGCTCTCACCCCCGCCTTGAGCATTGAACTGCCGAAGCGCCAAGAGACTCCTTCCACTCCGACAGCTCTCATGTCGACTGACTTGATTGCTCTTCCCGAGGCGAAGGACGCGCCAGAGATGAAGAAGGAAACCACGTCGAAGCGTCGTCGGCGCGTCGCCTCGACTGGCGTCATCGATGCCGGGTGAACTCCTCAGGGCATGAATTGCCGTTCTCGTGATCGGGAGCGGCGATTCGCGTGCGGACAATGGACAGCCCGGGTTCTGATCTCAGTGTGAAGAAAGGGGATCGCCAGCTTGTTGAATGTTCGCTTGGATGCATCGCTGATGTCTGGGCGCAGGCAAGAAGCCCAGCCAAAGGACGCGCCGATTGTGAGGTGAGCTTCTGATGCCAGTACACGGGGAAGGGGACTCAGTGTCACGCACAGTCCAGTTGCCCGAAGAGAGCTGAGTCCTGTGCGCGGGCAAGAGTTGGCGGGTGTCCAGTGCGCCAGGTATCACGCAGTTTCTAATGTCTGTGCGCGTCGAAGGGGCTCATGCGGAGCCCAGGGGCGACGCTTCTTTTGTGCGATCGAGGAGCCGAGTCGTGGGAGGAACTCAATCAGGCGCTTCTCGGATCCCCAATGCATCCTCGAAAATGCTGGCGTTGAAAAGCTGGGTGCCTGGGGATCGATGCTGGACCGCCATGTGTTGCAGTGCGTCACATGAGGGGCGCTCCGACCCTCCTGGCGGGCGCATGCCGCACTGCGAGGAGGTTGAAGAGGAACAGAGAATAGCTCCGGGTGCAGCTCCGGCACTATTCGGCAGATGCAAGCCCACGATGCGGCGAGTCTTCGAAAGTTCGAGGTGTGGAATCGCACAGCAAAAATGGGGTTGAGAGAACCCCTGTAAGTTGCCCCTCGCGGCGGTATTCAGCTAAATTTGATCGTCGGCGCAACGAGCGCCAGCGGGATGACTGTTTCTAG
Organism: Schaalia cardiffensis; assembly: GCF_016405145.1. Lineage (GTDB taxonomy): Bacteria > Actinomycetota > Actinomycetes > Actinomycetales > Actinomycetaceae > Pauljensenia > Pauljensenia cardiffensis. The sequence continues at coordinate 31,649 of NZ_JAEKIA010000005.1, read as the reverse complement.
GCACTGAGCTGAGAAGTGAGACAGTCCCCGTTCCGAATCGAGAAGAGATGAGCTCCAACGTGGTCTACGCGATCGTCAAGGCTGGCGGCCGGCAGGAAAAGGTGTCCGTCGGTGACGTCGTCGTCGTCGACAAGCTTGCCGAGGAAATCGGCTCCAGCATCGAGCTTCAGCCGCTGATGCTGGTTGATGGCGATGCCATCACCGTCGACGCTGCCAAGCTGGGCAAGGTCACCGTCAAGGCAGAGGTCGTGGATTCCGCTAAGGGTCCGAAGATCTCCATCATCAAGTACAAGAACAAGTCGGGCTACCGCAAGCGCCAGGGACACCGTCAGAAGATGTCGGTCGTCAAGATCACTGAGATCGCCTGACCGCAGACCGATTCGAGCAGAAAGAAGTTTCTGATGGCACATAAGAAGGGCCTTGGCTCCTCCCGTAACGGCCGTGACTCGAACGCTCAGCGCCTCGGCGTGAAGCGCTACGGCGGCCAGTTCGTCAACGCCGGTGAGATCATCGTTCGCCAGCGTGGTACCCACTTCCACCCGGGCGACGGCGTCGGCCGCGGCAAGGATGACACTCTCTTCGCGCTCCGTGCGGGTGCGGTCGAGTTCGGCGTGAAGCGCGACCGTAAGGTCGTCAACGTCGTTGAGTCGGTCTCTGCCTGAGATCAGCCTTGTGGAGGGGCGTCCGGCGCTTGCCGGGCGCCCTTTTCACATCCCCCTCTCCTGCTTGCCGTGACAGGCTGAGTACAGGTGGGCGAATCTTCTACGATTCACCGGGCTCCTCGAAGGACACGGGGCCCTTCAAACAACTTGAGGACATGACATGGCGGATTTCATTGACCGAGTGACCATCCATGCCGCAGGCGGCGACGGCGGCAACGGCGTCGCCTCCATTAAACGAGAAAAGTTCAAGCCCCTCGCCGGACCCGACGGCGGCGACGGCGGTAACGGCGGCTCCGTCATCCTCGAAGTCGACCCTCAAGTGACGACTCTGCTCAGCTATCACCGCTCACCTCACCAGCGCGCCCAATCGGGTACAGGCGGAATGGGGGACTTCCGCCAGGGCAAGAACGGTCAAGACATTATCCTTCCGGTTCCCGATGGGACGGTTGTGAAATCCAAGAAGGGCGAACTGCTCGCAGATCTGACCGGCGCAGGATCGCGCTACGTCGTTGCCGAAGGCGGCAGAGGCGGGCTTGGTAATGCGGCACTCGCATCGAAGGCTCGAAAGGCACCGGGTTTTGCTCTCCTTGGTGAACCTGGTGAGGAGCGCGATGTCGTCCTCGAACTCAAATCCGTTGCCGATGTCGCCCTTGTGGGTTTCCCCTCGGCGGGCAAATCCTCTCTCATCGCGGCCATGTCAGCAGCGCGCCCGAAGATCGCGGATTACCCCTTCACGACCCTCATCCCGAACCTCGGGGTCGTTCAGGCGGGGGACACCCGCTACACGATCGCCGACGTCCCCGGCCTCATCCCCGGAGCGTCACAAGGCAAAGGACTCGGCCTCGACTTCCTGCGCCATATTGAGCGTTGTGGTGTCATTGTCCACGTCCTCGACACCGCAGCCTACGAATCGGACCGTGAACCTCTCGCCGACCTGCAAACAATCGAAGCGGAGCTCGGAGCCTATCAGGGCGACCTCGGTCAGCTCGAAGGCTATGTGCCCCTGATGGAGCGGCCCCGCGTCATCGTCCTCAACAAAGTCGATGTTCCCGATGGGCGCGACCTCGCCGAGATCATGCGTCCCGATCTTGAACAGTTCGGCTGGCCGATTCATGAGGTTTCCGCCGTGACGCATGAGGGCCTCAAGGAGCTCTCCTTCACTTTGGCTCGCCTCGTCCTCGAACACCGAGCGTCTCTTCCCGAATTGGAAGCGGCGCGCTCCGTGATCCGCCCGAAGGCCGTCGGTTCTCGGGAGGCGATTACGGTACGCCTGACCCATAAGGATGGCGAGGAGGTCTACCAAATTCGCGGTGACAAGCCCGAGCGTTGGGTTCGCCAAACCGACTTCATGAACGACGAGGCCGTCGGCTACCTCGCCGATCGCTTGGCGGCAGCCGGGGTGGAGGACGCTTTGATGAAGGCCGGTGCTTTCGCTGGCGATACGGTCGTCATCGGTGATCTCGACTCCGGGATCGTCTTCGACTGGGAGCCGACTCTCACAACCGGGCCCGAGCTTCTTGGACAACGCGGCACCGACCTGCGCATTGAGCAGAGCTCTCGTCCGACCCGCAAGCAGAAGCGCGAGGTCTACCACCAGGTGATGGATGCGAAGAGTGCGGCCCGTGAAGAGCTGTGGACCGAACGCCAACAGGGCATCTGGACCGATCCCGACGTTGAGAAGGGCTCGAAATGATCGGCTCACTGCGAGGACGCCTGAACGAGGCCGGGCGCATCGTCGTGAAGATCGGCTCGTCCTCTCTGACCCGCGAGGATGGGGGCCTCGACCTCAACCGGATCGACTCGGTTGCCCGCCTCGTCGCACGCTGGCGTTCTCCCGGCAAAGAAATCCTCATCGTCTCCTCCGGTGCGGTCGCTGCTGGGCTCGATCCCCTCGGGTTTTCCTCGCGCCCGTGGGATCTTGCTTCTGTGCAGGCTGCAGCCGCAATGGGGCAAGGACTCCTCGTCGCCCGTTGGCAGGCCGCCTTCCAGGCTCATCACCTCGATGTGGCACAGCTGCTTCTCACGACCGAGGATGTCATGCTGCGACAGCATTACACGAATGTTCGGGCGAGCCTTGATCGTCTCCTCGGTCTCGGCGTCGTCCCCATCATCAATGAGAATGATGCGGTCACCACTCGTGAGGTCCGTTTCGGAGACAATGACCGCCTTGCCTCATATATGGCGCAGATGGTCGCAGCTGACGCCCTCGTGCTTTTGACGGATGTTGATGGGCTCTACACCGCGCCGCCGAGCCACCCGGGCTCTGAGCTGATCCGCGAAGTGACCTCCACTGACCAGCTGCACTCGGTTCTCGTCACAGGGGCCGCCTCGAAGATCGGCTCGGGGGGCATGGTGACGAAGGTGCAGGCGGCGACAATGGCCGCATCCTCCGGCATTGGCGTGGTCCTTGCCAGTGCTGATCATCTTGGTGAAGTTCTCAGCGGTGAGGACATGGGTACGTGGTTCGAGCCCTCCTCGGTTCGTCCTGCGTCGCGGCGCTTGTGGATCGCGCACGCTGCTCCGGCCCGAGGTGAGGTGATTGTCGATGAAGGGGCTTCGCGCGCCATTACCCGCGGGAAGAAGTCTTTGCTTGCCGCTGGGGTGACGAGCGTTATCGGGCATTTTGATTCTGGAGAAGTTGTCGACATTGCGGGACCGACCGGGCTGCTGGGGCGCGGCATCGTCTCCTATGATTCCGATACGATTGCGCAGATGGCGGGCCAGTCCGCTGCGGATCTGCGCTTGGCCGGATGGGCGCATCCGAAGCCCGTTGTGCATCGTGATGATTTGGCGCCGCTGCTCTAAAAGGGACGGGGGCTTGAGAATCCCTGGGCTTGGACTTCTCTGGTAGTGGGCTTCCCGGGGACTACAGCGTCCCCAGTCCTGGGATTCCCTGGGACTACAGTGTCCTAGGTTTCAAGCTTCTCTGAGCGTGGGCCTCCTGGAGTGTGGTTTCCTGGGCTGGTCACTGCCTTGAACGTGAGTTCGTTGGACCTACTCCTTGTGCTCAGCGAGTTCGTGGCCGCGCGTCCTCCAAGCGCGAGTGGAGGGGTTATCCAACAGCCGGGCAACACCGTTCGAACCTCGATGTCCTCCAAGCGCGAGTGGAGGGGTTGACGAAGTCTGGAGGGGTTATATCCCCTCCTTTTGTCGTCATCCCCTCCTCTTGGCGCTTTCCCCTCCTTTTATTGGGCTGTGCGATGATGGGTCAATGGACCAGCTTCCCGATATTTCCGGCCTCACCGACGCTGCCCGAGCCGCTTCACGGGTACTCGCGAATGCGACGACCGGTTTGAAGAACCAGGCGCTCGAAGCGATTGCGACAGCGATCGTCGAACGCTCAGAGGAGATTCTTCGCGCGAACGAGTCTGACCTGGCGCGCGGCCGTGACAATCAGATGAGCGGAGGCCTCCTTGACAGGCTCGCCCTCACCCCCGAGCGCATCGAAGCGATCGCGAATTCAGTCCGTGAGGTCGAAGCCCTGCCGGACCCCGTCGGGGAAGTCATCCGCGGCACACGCAACGAATTGGGGCTGCGCATCACCCAACTTCGCGTGCCGATGGGAGTCATCGGCATGATCTACGAGGCCCGCCCGAACGTCACGATCGACGCCGCCGTGCTCGCCCTGAAAGCTGGCAATGCCGTGATCCTGCGCGGTGGAAGTGCAGCACAAGAATCGAATAAGGCAATCATTGGCGTCATGCGCGAGGCACTCGTCTCCCTCGGACTTCCCGCCGACCTCGTCCAAAGCGTCGACTCTTTTGGCCGCGCGGGAGCAACAGCCATGATGAAGGCGCGTGGCGGCATTGATGTCCTCATTCCCCGAGGAGGCGCAGGCCTCATCCGCGCGGTCGTCGAGAACTCCATCGTCCCCGTCATTGAGACGGGTACCGGGAATTGCCACGTGTACGTTGACTCGGGTGCTGATCTTGAAGCCGCTGAGAAGATCATCATGAACGCGAAAACCCAGCGCGTCGGAGTGTGCAACGCCGCCGAAACCCTCCTCGTCCACATTGACGAGGCCGAGGCCTTCTGCTCGAGCGCGCTGAGACAACTCGCCGCTGCGGGAGTGACTCTCCACCTGGATGAGCGCGCCATGAGTATCGCGAGCGCTTCGGACGCGATCCCGGCGAAATACCTCAAGCCGGTAGTCGAGGACGATTGGGCGAGGGAGTTTTTGTCAATGGACCTCGCAGTGAGGGTCGTTGACTCCATCGACGAAGCGCTCGAACACATCCGCAGGTATTCGAGCGGGCACACTGAGGCGATTTGCACGCGCTCCCTCACCTCGGCGAATCGTTTCCGCACGGAACTGGATTCGGCCGCGATCGCGATTAACGCCTCCACTCGCTTCACGGATGGGGGGCAGGTGGGGCTCGGCGCTGAGATCGGGATTTCAACTCAGAAGCTTCATGCTCGCGGCCCAATGGGGCTCAGTGAACTCACGACCTCGACGTGGATCATCGAAGGAGAAGGGACAATCCGCCCGTGAGTGCGCGCAACGCTCCAGAGTCTCAATCGGAGCCTCTTCCCTTGGGCGTTCAAGGCTCCGAGGACGCGCCCTGCTCGCGGGCCTCATCCGCGTCTCTTGCCGAAGGCCAGGGAGCCCGCCACGAGTGCGCTGTCACGAGCTCGACTCCGAAAGAGTGCACCCGGGCTCGCCCTCGTCGCTCGATCGGCATCATGGGTGGCACTTTCGATCCGATCCACCATGGGCACCTTGTCGCGGCTTCAGAAGTGATGGAGTTCTTCCACCTGGACCAGGTGATCTTCGTGCCGACCGCGATGCAACCCTTCAAGGCCGGACGGAAAGTGACCTCTGCTGAGCACCGTTACCTCATGACGGTCATTGCTACGGCCTCGAACCCGAAGTTCACGGTCTCGCGCGTGGACATCGACCGGGGCGGGACGACCTACACGATCGACACCCTCAGTGATCTCAAAGCCGAATATCCCGAGGACACGGACTTCTACTTCATCACCGGCGCCGATGCTCTCGCGCAGATCGTGCAATGGAAGGACGCGGACAAGCTCTTCGACATGGCTCACTTCATCGGGGTCACGAGGCCAGGGCATGTGCTGGACGCATCGGGGCTGCCGCGCAATTCGGTTTCGCTGGTGGAGGTGCCTGCGATGGCGATCTCGTCTTCCGATTGCCGTTCGCGCGTCGAAGCGGGCAAGCCTGTGTGGTATCTGGTGCCCGACGGCGTCGTCCAATACATCAAGAAGTATGATCTCTACGTCAATGAAGACTGAAGCAGGACCTGAAGAAGGAGACGTTTTGCCCACGACTACCACGGATCTGATCGAGGTCGCCGTCACAGCGGCGCAGGAGAAGCTGGCGAGTGATCCGGTGCTGGTGGATGTGGCGGATCGTCTCGCGATCGCGGGGTCTTTCCTGATCCTCTCGGCTCCCTCTGAGCGCCAGGTCCGTGCGATTGCCGAGGAAATCCTCGACCGGGTCAAAGCCGAATGCGGTGTCGAAGCGGAGCGCATTGAGGGCCGTACGGGAAACCGCTGGATCCTCATCGATTATGGGGATCTGGTCGTCCATGTCCTCACCGATGAGGAGCGCGAGTACTACGCCTTAGAGAAGCTGTGGTCGGATGGGACCATCACGCATCTGAGGGAGCCTCGCGAGAATTCCTTGGTGCTCTCATGAATGGTGCGAAGCGCATCGTCCTCGTCCGTCATGGTCAGACGAACTTCAATCTTGAAAGGCGCTTCCAGGGGGTCGTTGATCATCCTCTGAACGACCACGGTCGCCTTCAGGCTCGCAACGCGGGCCGCATTCTCGCGTGCCGCATTGTCACGCCGAGCCTTCAGCTCGTGCGGATGAAGGGCCTGGACACCGGCGGGCAGGTGCGAATCCTGAGTTCGCCCCTATCGCGGGCTTTTGAGACGGCGTCGATCATCGCCGAGGAGTTTGAGGGCGTGGGTGCGGATTTCATGGGCCCCGTGGTGGATGAGCGTCTCATTGAACGCGCTTACGGGGTCTTCGAGGGCAAGACCGCGGCTGAGGCTGAAGTTGATCATCCTGCAGAGGTGGCGCAGTGGCGCGAAAGCGGCGAGTCCGAGGCTGCGGGGATTGAACGTTCTGATCTTGTGGGTTTGCGCGTGCGGGCTGCAGCCCTTGAGGCCGCCTCTTCGATGGACGAGGGCGGGACGCTGATCCTTGTTTCGCATGGCAGTGCGATTACTCGTGCTCTTGTCACTTTCATGGGCTTGGACCCTTTGGTTTTCGACGAGATGCGGGGCTTGGACAATTGTCACTGGTCTGAGGTGGTGCATGTCGGTGGAGGCGGTTCGGGAGCGTCTGGTCGGGGAGCGTGGCGCCTGGCAGCGCACAACATTGGCTACCGCGAGGATGTTCTCGGAGCCTGAAGCGAATGCGGTGCCGCACCCGGGCCAGGGGCCTTCAGATCGAGTGGGTGAAGGGAGTGGGCGGGGACGGCGGGGCGTGAGGCACGGGGAATTGTGGCTGGACTGCATCGCATAGGACGGGCGAGGAAGCTTTGGGCAATACGGGACAGTGCCGTGCAGCCCGTGAAGCCGGAGCGAGAGCGCGAGGCTTCGCATGGAACGGGTGAGGACGGCGAAGGCGAGGCCTCCGCATACAACAGGCGAGGAAGTTGCGGGCCCTATGGGGTTGAGCGGCACAGCCTGTGAAGCCGGAGCGCGGGGGCACTTCTCGTGCTGAGGTCGATGCGGATCCCTGTAAGAGCGATTCCTCCTGGAGTCTCCTTCTTCGTGTGGTGACCAGCACAGATTCTCAATTTTACGAATCGGTGCCCGGACCGCTATAGTTATCGAGTCGCCGAACGGAGACACCAAATCAATACGGGGCTATGGCGCAGTTGGTAGCGCGCTTCCATGGCATGGAAGAGGTCGGGGGTTCGAATCCCCCTAGCTCCACAAGATGAACCGCGAGCCTGTTGGCTCGTGGTTTTGTGTTGTTGTGGTCCACAAGTCGGACCTGATGCCTCGAGTCTTAAGGAAAACGCCTGGTCAAAGTCTAAATCCTGCGACTTGGGGCCCAGTAGTGTCCGCCTTGTGGGCAGTTTGGGGTTACAGAGGCTGTTGCGCTGCGCGAAGCAAGGGGGGTCCCGTACGGGGAGTGAACCTGGAATCGTCGTGCGAAGCTGGGGAACCCTCGCCGCGAAACCCGAAGAGGCGGCATCCGCACGGAATCGCCCTGCGAAGCAGGGAGAGTCAACCCCCTTGAGAACGGCAAGCCGACGGAGAGACGATTCTTAAAGTGACGGTTATTCAACTATTGAAGTGGCGGATAGTTCCTGCTCAACCTGACGGATACTTGCCTTTCAAACTGGCGGATCGTTGACTCTCAATATGACGGACTACCGGGAATGCATCGCCGATCACCAGCTGCGACATGCCCTCGCGCGGGCCGGTGCAGTCGTGATCGAAGGCCCGAAGGCCTTGGGGAAGACCGAAACAACGCTCCAGTGCGCCAGAAGCGTCGTCGAAGTCGATACCGACCCCAACGTCGCACAGCTCAAGGGGATAGCTCCGCAGCTGATCCTCGACGGCGAGACGCCCAGGCTGATGCGATGAATGGCATCTTCACCCCGCGCTCTGGAACTTCGTTTGTCGGCGCGTTGACAAGGAGAAGACGAAAGGACTCTTCATCCTCACAGGGGTCAGCGGCACCGAGCGCGGATATTGCTCGACATAGCGGAGCCGAGCGTTTCGCCCGCGCCCGCATGTCAACGATGACCTTCGCTGAAACTGGACACTCTTCGCGCACGCTCAGCCTCAGCGACATTGTCGCCGGGCACAAGTTCAGCGCGGGGAAAGCAACGCTTAGACTCCGCGAGATTCTTGAGCGCCTGGCATGTGGCGGGTGGCCGGGATTCCTCGATGAGATGACCCCGACCCTCCTCGAGGGGTTTCGCGATTACCTCAGCTCACTCGTTGAAGTGGAGCTGGCGACGGGAATAGGAACCGGCCGCGAACCAGTGCGGGTGCGTCGGCTCCTCGTCGCACTCGCGCGCGGGGTCTCGACCGAAATCTCCATCTCGCCCTGCCTCCGATGTGGAACCGACATGAGAGACAGTGTCCTCATACCCCGGCGCCCTCACCCGGGTCTTCGCGATTGAGGATCAGCCCGCCTAGTCGAGTCATCTACCCTCAAAGGCCCCACCGCGCAAAGAAGGGAAGCATCATCTCGCCGATCCTTCGCTCGCGGTCGCCGCGCTTCTAGCCGACCCTCAGAGTCTCTTGGGCGATCTTCGCTACGCGGGGCAGATCTTCGAATCACAGGCGGTCCACGATCTGCGCGTGTATTCCGGGCAGCTCGTCAGTCACGCGAGGGACTCTGCCGGTGCCGAAGTCGACGCCGTCATCGAATATCCGGGCGGCCCTTTGCTTCTCGTCGAAATCAAGCTCGGCTTCTATGAAGACGTCATTGAGGCGGCCTCGGCAAGTCTTGCACGCTTCGCCGCGAAGATTGACCCTGCGCTGCATCCGGATGTCGTGCGGCTCATCATCACCGGCGGCGCTTAGGCCTTCACATACCCGGACGGAGTCAATGTCGTGCCATTGACTGCTTCGACTAAGGAGGTCACCCCCGGATCATCTGCGGACAGGGGCGCAGCCTTATGCCGACAGCAACTGCTCCGCCCCCGGCACCGACCACCAGGAACCGCACCAACAAGGCCAACGGGCGACTCCTTGCGCAGGTGCTTCCCGTGCCCTCAGGGAATCCGATCAAGCACGAAAGCAGGCAGGTTATGCGCACAGGTGCTTCCCGCGTCCTTCGGGGAATCCGATCCGCCATGAGGGGGCATGAGCGCAGAGGCGAAGAATCACGCGACCGTCATCTTCGTTGACGCGGGTGAGGCTGGTCTGTTGTGACAGCGCATCATTTTGCCCGCGCGGGGGTGATACGCCGAGGAAAATGGAAGATCATGGCCAGGCGCCGCCTCATACCGACTTCGTCGGCATGAGGCGGCGAGAATCCTCAGACGTCCCAGCTCGAATCAGCGCGAGTCTTCGCTGCGATGACCGGATCCGCTGAGAGGGGAGTGCGTGGCTTCGGGTAACGCTTGTCGGCCTTCCACCAGGGCATCCAGCCGACCCAGCCGTCACGAGGAGGTGTGCAAGAGGAGGGCTCGAGGCCGAGTTCGCTCGGAGTCTGCTCAATGAAGTCCGTGAGGAAGTACTTGTCTGCATCATCCAAGTGCGTGCGTGCAATGGTGCGGAACTCGGAGAGCTCGCAGTACAAGACTCCCGTGATCGGGTTGCGACGGTACTTGAGGATCTTGTAGAGCCAGTAAACGAACAGGGCAACATTCGCGATGAGGGCCGCCCAGGCGCACACAATGTTCGCCATCGGGTTCATTGTCGCGAAGTTCGTCATAGACGAGGGTTTGACGAGCACTTCCGGGACGATGTTGTTCGCGGCGATCCAGAACATGAGGGTGAAGCAGCGGAACCAGATCCACTGCCCCTTCGCCCAGGTGAAGGCGGGGACCGTGCAGGCAAGAAGCAGAGCGAAAGTGCAGTACCAGGTGTAGTCGGCGAGCGAGTTGTACAAGAATGCGTGGTTCCACAGGTCGTAGCAGATCACCCAGGGCCACACCATGTCGATCCAGATCAGGCCCTTGACCTTCTGCTTCGGGTTCGAGGTGATCATGATCTTGCCGAGCCCCGTGATCGTGATGATATTGAGCAGGCCTGCGAGGGCGGAGAGGATATTCCAGTAGCCACCGATCGTGCGGAAGCCGGTGGCCGGGTCGATGCCGATATGACGATCAGTGAAGTTCTGGGCGGCGGCTTGATACCACTCGGGTGTGCCGACAGCGGCTGCGATGTCACGGGTTTCGGGCAGGCCTGGGATCATGGGGATAGACCTCGCCTCGTCGATCGCCTTGAGGCACTGCCAATCGGATGCGCACTGGTAGTAGGTGTCCGCTTGGAAGTAGATGGTGAGGTCTCGGATGTTCGCCTCCATGATGTTCACGGCGAGGCCGATCCACAGCGCCGCGCCGAACCAGATCGCGTAGCGGTGGGCTTTGCCGGGGTGGCGTTTGCCGTAGAAGAGCAGGAAGCCCGTCATTGTGGCGGTTGCGACCATGATGGCGAATTTACCGAAGGGGAACCAGCCGACCATTGGGATGCCGTGCCCGATGACGTAGGGGGTGATCGCGATGCCGCCGATCGTCCAGAGGGCGAAAATCGTCCAGTTCCACCGACGATTGATCTCTGCAATGAGGATCTGCGCGGCGAACACTATGAGCCAGAAGATGTAGACCTTCGGGGTTCCGATTTCCCAAAGTCCAAGAAAAGTACTCACTGATGCTCCTGCGGCATTGAAGGAATGACTTAGGCCAATAGAGTACTCGCGTCTTTAGAGCAAAAGCGGGCCAATAGTCGTAGGTAAAGAGGAAAAATCTTCAGTAGGCTTGATGAGAGGCGTTGTGAGGGAGCGTAATGAGACGCTCTCCCGCTTTCTTACACAAAGGAGTGTACGGAATGACAGGTGCGCGATATTTCAAAGCCGCAGCTATTGCTGGCGCGCTTATCGCCGGGGGCATGTACGGATTCAGTCAGTTCTTCGGCCAAGCGACTGAAGCGGAGAAGAAGTGGCGCTATCCCGCCGATGATTTGATCGACGCGAACTACGACAATGGCTATTCCTCGACCTACGCGATCACGATTGACGCACCCGCCTACGCGGTGTGGAGACTCTTCAAGCAGATCGGCTGCGACAAGTCCGGCTCCTTCTCAACCGAGTTCATGGAGCGCGCCTTCGCTCGTCTGCCCTTCTACAACTCCTACGAGATCCAAGAGGAGTTCCAGCAGCCCGATTCCCTCATGCCCGGTGATATTGCGGCCTTCGACTTCCATGGCATGTCGATGGAGTGGGCTGATGTCGTGCCCGGCAAGTACCTCGTGCAGTGGGTGGATACGAAGAACCCGCCAGCGGCTCCCGGCTCCTACGCCTTCCGTTTCCCGGGTATGACTCACTTCGCTGCCGCGTGGTGCTTCTACGTTGTCCCCCTCAAGGGGGATCGAACGCGCCTCATTAACCACTGGCGCATCGGCTACGAGCCGGCAACCCCCTTCATGAAGGCTCTGAACTGGGTGAACATCGAGCTTGCGGGCGGATGTATGACGAACATCCAGAACCTCTACGTGAAGCGGGTGGCGGAGTTCAAGAAGAAGGAGCAACTCCACTCGAAGATCATGCGCGGCCTGCTCGGCGGACGCTTCTTCGCTTCAAGCACTCCTGCGGGTCGTTGGGATGGGACGCCCTTCTTCGAAGATACCCAGACCCAGTGGATGCGCTTCGGCCGTCAATCGCCTGCAGTGGCCGAGATCCGACCGCCGGTCACGGATAATCCCACTTGGCCGCCGACAGGCCCGGGAACTCCCTGGGAGGACGAGGTCGATGAGGCCTACTTCGATGGGTGGAGTGAACCGGCCTTCTCCTGGGAAGAGCAGATGCGTCAAAAACGTGAGCGCACCTATTTGCACGATTGGGGCAAGAACAACTGAGACGCATAAAGGCTGTGGGCTCGTTGCTGCGGGCCCACAGCCTTTGTGTATGTGTGTGTTGTTCGAAGAGGGGACGGGCATCGCCGCGAGGGCGAGGCATCTGTCGAGATCGATGGTTTTGAGGGAGTTTTCGGAGTATCTGAGGGCTGAGCGTGATAAAGGCTGAGCTTGATGAGGGGCTGAGTGTGAGGAGATTCAGTGCTCCCAAAGCTTCAGAGCTTCTTGAATCCCTTGTGCTTCTTGAAGGTTTTGCGCCGATAGCTCCGTCGACGGCTGAGGCTCCAGCATTTGCGGGAGCCTCAGCGAGTGCGGGGGACTTGAGCGCTGAGCACCGTGGTGCTTACTGAAGCCTCAGCGGGCGCCGGGCTTGAGCGCCGCCGAGCGGCGTGGTGCCTACCAGAGGTGGTTCAGTGGCAGCTGGCCCCTCAGCGAGTGTCAGGAGCTGTGAACCTTGTCAGCCTCTCAGCGGTAGCCGAGGGCCGTGGCGGTGGTTCCCATACGCGCGGCAATGAGGTCCTGGTCTTTTTCGCTCGCATGATTGCGGATCATTGCCGCGTATGCGGGCGTGTCCGCGTAGAGCTCTTGGGTGAAGGGATTACGTCGTGTACGCACGATTGTGCGGAAGTGGTAGATCGCGACCCCGATGTTCACGATGAGCGCAAGTGCAGAGACGAGGAACATTGCCGTCGGATTGTGGGCAGAACGGTGCGCGAAAGCAGAATCTTGCATGAAGTGCGGGAAGGTGAGCACAACTGCCGACCAGAAGGTCAAGGTGTAGGCGCGGTACTGGATCCACGAACCCTTGCCCGAACCGAGGAACGCCGGAATCGTACAGGCAGCAAGCAGAGCCAGGGCCGAATACCATGCACGGTCGGCCAAACAGTTGTAGCAGTACGCGAAGTTCCAGGCATCGTAAGCGATGATCCACCAGAGGGTGAGGTCACCCCACACGATTGCTTTAGACTTGCCCTTGGCGACGAAGATCCCGACCCAGCCGGAGATCATGAGGACGTTCAAGATGCCCGCGATGCCGTTCATGATGTTCCACGGACCGCCCCAGGTCACCATTCCCTGCGTCGGGTCAATGCCGTGGATGTTGTAGCACTGGAAATCGCGGAGCACGGCCTCGACGATGTTGAGAGTGAGGATCGCCGGGGGGATCAGCAGATACCAACGGTTGTATCGAAGGCACGGAACATACTGGAGGGCGACGAGGCAGAGGGAACCAGCGAGGGCCGAGTACTGTTTGACGATCGGGAACCATCCTGCTGAGGCGGTGCCCTGCGTGGAGTAGGGCCACCAGAAGATTGTTAGACCCACCGGGACAATGATGAACAGCAGGAGGACCGCCCACTTGCTGCGTTGCGCGAACCAAGCGGTTATTGCGAGCACCGCTGTCACGAGGATCAGCATTGCGTAGTCCCACCATTCTCCGGTTTCAAAGAAGAAGAGCGTCGGATAATCCGGCGCGGTAATGTCTGGCATCTCGGCCTCCTTGACGAAAATGTTCCTCTCTATTGTCTACTATGCGTCCCTTCGAGGCGACAAATTCACTCCGGGTAAACATGGGGAATCAAAAGACGAGGATTGGACCAATCTTCGAATGGTACGAATTCTGAAGGAAAACAGGATATCGGACGAGGAGGGGAGGGGGAGATTGTCAAAAGCTTGAATGAATCAAGAGTGGAGTAAAAGAGATCATTGAGGGATCGTCTTCTCCTGAGGGCTGAGAATTGTGAGGGGTGCGAGGGAGGAAATCCCTCCTTCTCGGAGGTTCCCCGCTCAAGCATCGGACAGGGGCGAAAAGCGGCGCCGAGGAAAACAGATTCAAGCGTCTCCGCTCAAGGCGGGTACAGGGCTCCCTAGCGGCGCCGAGGACAAGGAGATCTCAATCCTCGTCACTCAAGAGCGAAGACCGGTCCTCCAGCACGTCTCGGATCCCTGCCCTTGCCCTTCGCCCCATCCTCATGCTGACAAGCTGTGGCGAAATTAGGCAGGGGAATCTTCCCGAATCGGCCTGCACACCCCAGGGCTCATGGACAATGAGAGACAAAAGGAACGAACGCCCCGACGCTTGGGCACACCCCGAGAACCCACATCAACGAAGCTGAGGGAAAAGGAAGGAAGCGGAGCTGACACGCATGAGCGTCATCGAGGAACTCGCTGAGGCAGTAAGGAAAGGAGACGTCCTCGTCGTGTCGGGCGCGGGAATGTCAACCGACTCGGGCCTACCTGACTATCGGGGCATGGGCTCGACTCCGAAGGCTCCCATAGACTTCGACATGTTCGTCTCCGACCCCGTCTGGTATCGCTGGCTCTGGTACCGCAATGAGGCGACCTGGAGAATGCTTGATGCCCTCGAGCCCACTCTCGGGCACTTGGCTCTCGCCGCCCTCGAGCAGGAAGGACTCCTCCTTGGTGTTGCCACGCAGAACATTGACCGCCTTGATGCCCGCGCAGGCGTCGTGAGCCTGTGGGAGCTCCACGGACGATATGACACGGTTGTGTGCTTGCAGTGCGGGCTCGCCATGTTGCGTGAGGCGCTTTCAACGCGGCTCCGTGAGCTCAACCCGTGGATCGAGGAAGTCACGGATTTGAACAAAGTGGAGATCACCCCCGAAGCAGACCGCGAGGCTGCTGAAGCCTGTGAATTCCTTGCCGCAAGGTGTGAGCACTGCGCAGGCCCCTTGAAGCCGGGGATTGTCATGTTCGGCGAAAGCCTACCTCAAGAGGTTTTCACTCGAGCTCTTCGAGCTGCCAGAGCCGCGAAGCTCGTGATTGTCGCAGGAACATCGCTCGCGGTCTCGACCGGCATGTGGGTCGTCCAAGAAGCAATCCAATCCGGAGCGATGCTCGCGGTCATCAACCGGGGACCGACACAAGCAGATCGCTTCGCTGATCTCAGGATTGAAGACGGGACCTCGAAGATCTTGAAGGAGGTGGCATCTCGATGCCTCTGAACACCATGGCGCCCCGTGGCCGAAGCACGATCGAAATCGCAACTTCAGGTGAAATGAGGAAAGCCCCTTGCATCAGGCAGTCCCGCGCGCGTATGGTGTGGGCAGCTCCGATGATCATCGGAACACAGGGTTGTTACTCTCAAGAGGCAAGGCCTGGGAAACGTTGAAGCGTTTTCCGGGCCCTTTTTGTTTCCGAGGAGACGTTTCATCCATCAGTGGCTTCGGCCATATCAACACAGATCAGGCCCCGACCGGGGCTCTATCGAAGGAGGAGGACACAGATGTCCACCGAACAGCAGATCGCTGAAGCGGTCCTGAGAGGGATCGGCGGTGCGGGCAACATTACGAGCTTCTCGCACTGCGCGACCCGACTCCGCTTCGAGCTCGTTGACGCCTCGAAGGTTGACGCCGACGCTCTGGATAAGACCGATGGCGTCCTTGGCGTCGTCCCCCAGGGGGCGATCGCTACCAGGTCGTCATCGGCGGAGCAGTCGCCGGCGTCTACGCCGCAATGCAGTCCCTGCCCGGCATGTCGGCGGGCGCAGTGATGACGGATGCGGAAGTCAAGGCTCAGGCCCGCTCGAAAGCTCGCGGCAAATTCGCCTGGCTCGACGCTTTCTTCGAATACCTCTCGGACTCCTTCCGTCCGATTCTCGGCGTCCTCCTCGGAGCCTCGCTGATCATCGCCTTCGCCGCAATGCTTGATGCCCTCGGCATTGTCGATTTCCGTGCTGCCGACAAGTCTGCTTCATGGGTTTTTGTTGATGCCCTGTGGCGGGCGGTCTTCTACTTCCTGCCGATCATGGTCGCCTACAACGCAGCGAAGAAGCTCGACGTAGACCCGTGGCTTGGTGGGACCATCATGGCCGCCCTCATGACCCCGGAGTTCATGTCGCTGTCCAATAAGGAACGATTCCCCGAGCTCACCTGTACAACGAATGAGCTTCTCAACACTGAGAGCTGCACGGCCCACATCTTCGGTCTGCCGCTCCAGCTCAATGACTACGGCGGCAACGTCTTCGTCCCGCTCATCATGGTCGCCGTCCTTGCCCTCGTGTACAAGGCTTTGAAGGCGATAATCCCGACGAACCTGCAGATGGTGTTCGTCCCCTTCATCGCCATGGGCATCATGATCCCGGCTACAGCTTTCCTCATCGGCCCCCTGGGCGTCTGGCTCGGCAACGGCCTTGGCATCGGAATGGCCTGGATGAACTCGCACGCGCCCTTCGTCTTTGCGCTCATCATCCCAATGGTGTACCCCTTCCTCGTGCCGCTCGGCCTGCACTGGCCGCTCAACGCCCTCATGCTCGTCAACATCCAAACCCTCGGCTACGACTTCATCCAGGGCCCGATGGGTGCATGGAACTTCGCCTGCTTCGGCGCCACTGCCGGCGTGCTCTTCCTCTCCATGCGCGATAAGGACGTCCAGATGCGCCAGACCGCAACCGGCGCACTCGCAGCAGGTCTCCTCGGTGGTATTTCCGAGCCCTCCCTGTACGGTATCCACCTGCGTTTCAAGAGGATCTACCCGCTCATGCTCATCGGTTGTTTCGCCGGTGGCCTGACGATTGCGATCCTCGGTCTCGCTTCAGGTGGCGTGACGACCTCCGCCTTCGCCTTCACCTCCTTGCTCACGATCCCCGTCTTCGACCCGATGTGGATCTACGCCATCGCGATCGCAGTCGCGTTCTTCACGGCCTTTACCCTGGTTGCCCTCTTCGATTACCGCACCGCTGAGCAGAAGGCTGAAGCCCTCGCTTCCGCAGGTGGCGCTTCTGCTGCTGCCACGGCTGCGGCCCCCATCGAAGAGGACGAAGCCCCGGTGGCAAACGCGGAGCCGACCACAGCGGTCTTCGCTCCCGTTGGAGGCCAAGTGCTCTCCCTCGCGGACTCTGGTGACAAGGTCTTCGCCTCTGGAGCACTCGGAGAAGGCGTCGCCATCGTCCCGAACTCCGGTCGCATCGTCTCCCCGGTGGCGGGCGTGCTGCGCACGGTCGCCAAAACCGGTCACGCCTTCGGCATCAAGACCGATGACGGCGTTGAGGTCCTCGTCCACGTCGGCATTGACACCGTTTCAATGGACGGCGAAGGCTTCGAGGTTCTCGTGGAGAAGAAGCAGCGAGTCGAGGTTGGCGATGCCCTCGTCAATGTGGATCTGGCGAAGGTTGCAAGCGCTGGATATGCGACGACTACGCTCATGACTGTGACGAACTCGAAGACGATGAGCGCCGTGACGCCCATCGTTGACACCGTCGTGAACGCGGGCGCTCCCGTCATCGACATCGTCCGCTGAACCAATACCCCTGACCGCGCCCGGAGAGGAGAAGACCGCCGTGGAATTGCTCCGCGTGTTCAACAACAATGTTGTGCTCGCTCGCGAGACTGACGGCACCCAGGTCATCCTCACCGGGCGCGGCCTTGGTTTCCAAGCGAAACCTGGTACTGAGATCGACTCGGCGAAGGTCGTGAAGAAGTTCGTTCCGGCCGATGGGCGCGACCCTGACCATATGGGCCAGCTTCTTGCACAGATCCCGCCCGAGCATGTTCACATGATCGTCACCGCTATGCGTGAGGTCGGGATTGAGGAGACTTCCAGCCCGACCCTGGTCCTCGCCCTCGCAGACCATCTGGGTTTTGCTCTCGCCAGGGCCCGTATCGGTCAGTCGATTGAATACCCCTTGACGGGTGAGGTTGTGCACCTCTACCCGGATGAGTATGCGAGGGCGAGCGCGCTCCTCGACGCTCTTAATCGCACAGCAGATGCGGAACTGCCGAAGGCCGAGGCCACGGCCTTCACCCTCCATCTTGTGAATGCGGGTTTTGCGAGCGGGGACCTGTCGTGGACCTACACGATGACGGGAGTCATTCAGCAGATCCTTAAGGTTGCCGCTCAAGGCCTGGGCATTGGGCTCGATTCAGAATCGATCAGCGCCGGGCGTTTCATCACTCACCTGCGTTACCTATTCGTCCGCATCCGCAAGGACGACCAGCTGGTCGAACAGATGCCGAGTGTCGTCCGCTCGATCATCGAGTCCTATCCGAGGGAGAATGCCTGCGCCAAGACTATCGCCCAGCTCGTCGAACTGCGTCTGGGCACAGTCTTGACCGAGGACGAGATCGCTTACTTGACGCTTCACCTGGCCCGCTTATCGACGCCCCCGGTGAAAAATTAGGGGGCGTCGCTCCCCGTTTTCCTCAACGGTGAGGAGAATCGCTTTCTTTCCGTCTCTTTCGCTCGGCCCCCTCTGCTTCCTCATCCTCATTCACAGTACAGACGACAATGGTCTTCCCATCGATTGACGGGAAGACCATTTTTATTCATCTGCTGCGGGCGTTATGAGCTGCGGGCATTGGGGGATTACTCCGAGGAAACCCCACAGCCAAGCTGCGTTGTATGGCCCAGCAGCCTAGTCAATCCAGAGATAGTCCCATCAGGGGCGGGCGGTCCCCGGGAAGAGGTAACGCTCAGGGGAGTCAGGTCCAGGGCCGGGGTAGTCGGCCCATCAGGGCGGGCGGTCCCCGGGAAGGGGGACAAACTCAGCGGAACCGGGGGAGCCAGCACCAAAGTCGCCAGCCCCCAAAGCGGGCGGCCCCTGGAAGCGAAACAGCTCCAGGGGCCGGAAGCCTCAATGGCTCGTCGCCTCTTGCACATCCGCGGCCTGGGCTGCGCGCTGGCGGCGAGCCACATCCATGCGCTCACGGATGATGCGCACCAGGGCTGCGGAAGCCTGAGGGTGTGCGTCAAGCCATGCGGCTCCCTGCGCCTCGACATCCACGCCTTCGACGTAGCCGGCAAGAGCAGAGGGGAACATCAAAGTCACGATGTCTTCAGCCGTGTGGAAGGTGTTCTCCTCCCACACTCGCTCGAGGGAATCGAAGTAGTCGCCCACGAAGGGGACATACATGTCGGGCGTGGTGCGGGCCTGGGCCCAGAAACCGGAGACCATTGCCCAGCGCGTGTCATTGGGGATGGACTGGTCGGTCATCACCGCATCGAAGACAGCACGCTTCACATCGGCGGAGGCGACTGCAGCGCGGGCTGCGGCAGCGTTCTGGTGGCCGGTCATGGTCCCGTCTTCGGCCTCAAGGGCAGCGATCTCAGCCTCGCTTCCGACGCCGCCGCGCACCATGGAAATGAGGAGAGTCCAACGGCAATCCAGATCCAGGTCGAGGCCCTGGAGAGTCTCTTCTCCCGTGTACAGGGCCTTAATGGACGCGAAATGCTCGGGAGTCGTCGCCATGCGGGCGGCGGCGCGCACCAGCATGTTCTGAGCATCGGAGGCCGCAGCCGCAGCCCGGGCGAGGAACAGGAGGTGCGTGCCGACCTTTGCAAGAGCCTCGAGGCGGGTAGCAGGAGAGACGAAGGTACGGACTGCCTCTTCGATGTGCCGCAGGGTGAGGTCGAGCATCGACATGTTCTGCTCACCGGGGATCGCGGTGATCGCCAGGCGCAGGTAGTCGTGTGCGGCCATTTCGCCGTCGCGCGTCATGTCCCACGCGCAAGCCAGGACGATGTTGCGGGTCAAAGAATCAGCGATACGGTCAATGTTCTTCGTCGCGAAGGCAAGCGAGTCCTCATCCATGCGGACCTTCGCGTACGCGAGGTCGCCATCGTTGAGGAGGATCATGTCTGAGCGCTTGCGGCCCACGGCCGAGGGAACCAGGGTGCGTTCTCCATCGACATCGAGTTCTTCGCGGAAGTCTTGGACCAGCGTGTCCCCGTCCAGTGAGTATCCGGCGACTCCCATGCGGTGCGGTCTAAGAGAAGCGCCTTGAGAGAAGGCTTCTTGGATGACCGCCAATTCTGCCATGGTTCCGTCCTCGTTCAGGCGGATTTGCGGGCGAAGAAGGGTGACGCCTGCTTCTTGGAGCCAAACCTTCGACCAGGCGTCCAGGTCACGGCCGGAGGCCTTCTCGAGTTCTAAGAGCAGATCCGCGAGAGTCGCATTCGCGTAGGAATGGGCTGTGAGGTAGGCGTGCAAGCCGGTGAAGAAAGCATCGCGGCCAACGTAGGAGACGAGCTGACGCAGGACGGAAGCACCCTTCGCGTAGGTGATGCCGTCGAAGTTCACCTCGATGTCGGCAAGATCGCGGATCGTGGCGGCGATCGGGTGGGTCGTGGGGAGCTGATCTTGTTTGAGTCCCCAATCCTTGCGCAGCATGAAGCCGGTCCACGCGTCGGTGAACTCTGTGCCCTCAGCGAGGGCGAGGTGGCTCATGAACTCGGCGAAGGACTCGTTGAGCCACAGATCGTTCCACCACTTCATTGTCACAAGGTCGCCGAACCACATATGGGCGAGCTCGTGGAGGATCGTGTTCGCGCGAGTCTCAAGTTGAGCCGATGTTGGGCGGGTACGGAACACGTAGGAGTCGCGGAAGGTGATGCACCCGGCGTTCTCCATGGCTCCAGCGTTGTACTCAGGAACGAAGATCTGATCGTACTTCGTGAAGGGGTAGGCGATGCCGTACTGCTGCTCGAAGAATGCGAAGCCCTTGCGGGTGGTGTCGATGATGCGCTGCGCATCAAGATGCTCGATGAGCGAGGCACGGCACCAGACGCCGAGGTCGATGGTGCGCCCATCGGAAGACGCCAGGGAGTCACGTACGCCCTCATAAGGGCCTGCGACGATCGCCGTAATGTAGGTCGACATCTTCTCCGTTTCGGCGAAACGGTAGATCCAACGCTCCCCATCGACTTCAGCGGCCGGGGTCGGGGCGTTCGAGAAAACGGTCCAGCCCGCAGGTGCTGTCACCGTCAGGGTGAAAGTTGCTTTGAGGTCGGGCTGCTCGAAGCTCGTGTACACGCGCCGAGCATCCGGGACCTCGAACTGTGAGTAGCAGTAGTCCTTGCCATCGGCAGGATCAGTGAAGCGGTGCAGGCCCTCGCCGGTGTGCATGTACTGGCAGTCGGCCTCGACCTCGAGGACATTGTGCTCAGCCAGATCGTTGAGGGTGATGCGGTGGTCCTGATGCGCTTGGGCGCCCAGCTCGACACCGTTGAGGCGGATCGAGTGGACCTTGTTCGAGACGAGGTCGGCGAAAGTGCAGGCTCCCTCGTTCGCGTCGAACTCGATGCGGGTGCTCGATGCGAAATCAGTCGACCCTGTCGTCAGGTCGAGCGCAATGTCGTAGTGGAGGACTCGGATGACTTCCGCGCGAGCAGAAGCCTCTTCTCGGGTGAGATTCAGGCCCGGCATGGGACACCTTTCGCAAAAACACTTCTGGGATTGGCGTGGCGAGCACGCATCCCGGTCATTTTCCCAAAGATCAGGCCGAATCGCACGCGAGTCGTCTGAGAGCTCACCAGATGTGGACGCGCTCACCCTCTTCGAGGAACATCCCATCGCCCTTGCGCACATCGAATGCGGCGTGGAATTCGTCAATGTTTTTCAAGATCTGGTTGCAGCGGAATTCGGCGGGGGAGTGGGGGTCTACGGCGAGCATCTGGGCTGCGAATTCGGGGCGTGTGGCCGTGCGCCACCCCCTCGCCCAGGCGTAGAAGAAACGCTTGGGGCCGCTGAGACCATCAATGACGGGAGCGCTCTGGGGAGTGAGCCCTTTCGCCTTCAAAGCGTTCACCCAGGCGCGCCAGGCGATCGACAGGCCCGCGAGGTCGCCGATGTTCTCCCCGAGGGTCAGGGCGCCATTGACTGTCGGGGCGTTTTCTCCTTCCAGGTCTTTGGGAGTCAATGCGGAGTATTGATCCACGAGGAGGGAGGTCAGTGCTTCGAAACTCGAACGGTCTTCTTCGTCCCACCAGTTCTCAAGATTGCCGTGCGCGTCGAAACGCGAACCTGAATCGTCGAAGCCGTGGCCGATCTCGTGGCCGATGACCGCGCCGATCGCCCCGAAATTCACCGCGTCATCGGCTTGCGGGTCGAAGAATGGGGGCTGAAGGATCGCGGCGGGGAACACGATCTCATTGAGAGTCGGGTTGTAGTAGGCGTTCACCGTCTGCGGGGTCATGAACCATTCATCACGGTCGACGGGCTCTGAGAGCTTCTTGAATTCGCGTCGAATTTCGAATGCGCGAGCCGCAACAACATGCTCGAGGAGCGTGGCGCGAGGATCGAGGCGAAGATCCGACATATCGCGCCACTTGGGCGGGTAGCCGATCTTCGGGCGGAAGGTCGAGAGCTTTTCCAAGGCTTTCGCCTTCGTGCCCTCGCCCATCCACGTGCACTCTCCAATCGCCTCGCCATAGGCTTCAAGAAGGCCCGCCACCAGGGCATCCATACGATCTTTCGAAGCGGGAGGGAAGTGCCTACTCACCCAGATGCGGCCGAGGGATTCTCCGGCGTGGGCTTCGATCAGGCTCAGCGCGCGCTTCCATCTGGGGCGCAACTCCTTCGTGCCTGACAGGATGCGGCCGAAGAAATCGAAGTTCTCCTCGACGAAGGCTGAGGGAAGCAATGAGGCGTTCGAATCGACGAGCGTCGTCAGCATGCTCAAACGCAGGTCTTCGATGGGGGTTTGCGACCAGACGTGGGCGCCTGCAGTGAGGAAGTCGGGCTGCGAGATGTTGACGAGAGTGCCTTCCTCGACGGGCAGGCCGATACCCTCGGCCCAGGCTTGCCAGTCGAAACCGGGGGCGTCTTCCTTCAGCTGCGCCCAGGTCACCTGGTTGTCTGAGAGAAGAGGGTCTCGGTTCGATACTGAATCGCGATGATGCGAGGCGAAAGCCGTTTCCAGGTCCATCAAGATCTGAGCCCCGTCGTGGGCATCGGGAGTGAGTTCGGCGAGGGCGAGGAGCTTTGCCAGGTGGGCGAGGTAGTCCTGGCGGATCTGCTCGTAGGAATCCTCGCGATAGTAGGCCTCATCGGGCAATCCGATGCCTGCCTGGTAGAAGTCGAGCATTCGCGCATTCGAATCATGCAGGTCAGTGCCGACGTGCACGCCGAAGAAGGTCCCGAGGCCGAAGGAAGAGAACTTCCCGAAAAGCTTGGCGAGTTCGCTGCGGTCCTTCGCGTCCTTGACGGCGTCGAATGCGGCTGTAAGAGGGGCGAGGCCATCGGCTTCGATCCGCTCCTCGTCCATGAACGCGGCCCACAGGGTCGTGATGAGTTCGGCGTCCTCGTCTTCGAGGAGATTGGCGGCGGCGTCTTCGGCGATCGCCTTGCCTCGTTCTTCGGAGAGGTCAAGAAGAAAGTGGAAGGTGCCATCAATGGGGCGTTCGGCTGGGATTTCGTGGGTCGCCAGCCAGGTGCCGTTCACATGCCGGTAGAAGTCGTCTTGTGGGCGGATCGACTCGTCGCGGGCCGAAGTGTCGAGGACGTGTGCTAGAAGCTGCTCAGTCATGCCCGCCACTTTAGGGGGCGCGGGGGTGTTGAGGCACAGCGGAGGAGTTGTGGCGTTGACGCGGGAGGTGGAGCCCCTGTTTTCGAGGGCGGAATATCGTGATTCCAGTGCTGTGAAAATGGGGAGAAAATGGTGCAATGATGCGAGTTTCGGTGTGTCGAGCCGCAAATTGAAAGGGTGTGAAATATCCCCGTGAACAGATGTGCAAAAGGTGTGAAACAGGCGTGCAGGAGGCGTTCTTCGGGGCATCATGGGGGCGACGACGGGGTCGTGTGTGCCCCGGCAGCTTCCACTGTGAAGGGAACGAATGGTGAAGACGATCAACACGGACGTTGTCGTCATCGGCGGCGGTTCCACCGGAGCAGGCGTTGTGCGCGACGTCGCAATGCGCGGGTTCAGGACCGTCCTCGTCGAGCGATACGACATTGCACAAGGGACATCAGGACGCTTCCACGGCCTCCTGCACTCGGGCGGGCGCTACATCGCCTCCGACCCCGAATCCGCGACCGAATGTGCCGAGGAGAATGAGATCCTCAAGAGGATCAACTCCAACGCGATCGAAGCGACCGGCGGGCTTTTCGTTGTCACATCCCAAGACGATGAGGAATACGCCGACAAGTTCCTCGAACGCGCAGCTGCCACGAAGGTCCCCGCTCAGGAGATCAGCCTGAAAGAGGCCTTTAAGCGCGAACCCCGACTCGATCCCGGTCTCAAACGGGCCTTCGAAGTCCTCGACGGGGCTGTGGACGGCTGGCAGATGAGCTGGGGAGCGATCCGCTCCGCACAGGCCTACGGTGCCGAGATCTACACCTATCACCGCGTCGAGAAGATCGAACGGGAAGGCGACCGCATTAGCGCCGTGATCGTTCACAATCTTCGCACCGGAGAGGACCTGCGCATCGAATGCTCATTCGTCCTCAACTGCGGTGGCCCCTGGGCCGGTCAGATTGCCGCCCTCGCCGAATGCCACGGCGTTGACGTTGTCCCCGGTGCGGGCATCATGATCGCAATGAACTACCGCCTCACTCAGACGGTCCTCAACCGGTGCATCTGGCCCGCCGACGGCGACATCCTCGTTCCCGACCACCCGGTCTGCATCATCGGCACCACCGACCTCAAGGCGGAAGACCCTGACAAGCTCTCGATCCCCGCCGATCAGGTCCAACAGATGCTCGAATCGGGCGAAGCGATGGTCCCCGGCTTCCGCAAAGCCCGCCCGCTGCACGCCTGGGCCGGTGCGCGTCCCCTCGTCAAGGACTCGCGCGTCGCGGCCTCGGACACCCGACACATGGCGCGCGGCATGAGCGTCATCGACCACCACTCCCGCGACGGCGTCTCCGGCATGCTCACCATTGCCGGCGGCAAACTCACGACCTACCGCCTCATGGCCGAGCGCATCGTCAACATCATGTGCGAGGAGATGGGCGAGAAGCGCGAATGCAAGACCGCATTCGAAGCAGTGCCCCCGGCCGTCGAACAGAAGCTCTACACAATCGGGCATCGCCTCGAAGAGATCGAGCACAAGAACGTGGCCCCCAGCCACGACCAGATCATCTGCGAATGCGAACTCATCACTCGCACGAAACTCGAAGAAGTCATGGACACCCTGCCCGGCGCTCAACTCGACGACGTTCGCCGTCAGGTGCGCCTCGGAATGGGCCCCTGCCAGGGCGGCTTCTGCTCGCAGCGCGCCACAGGCATCGCACACGAGCGCGGCGACATCGACTCGCTCAAAGCGAACGAGCTGTTCAGGAACTTCCTGAAGAACCGTTGGATCGGCCTGTGGCCCATCCTCTACGGCAAGCAGCTGCGCCAAACCGCCCTCGACAACTGGATTCACGAGGGAATGCTTGACGTCGAGCACCTGCCAGCAAGCGCAACACCCAGCCCCGAATTCGTGTCCTTCGGTCAAGACACCACGGCCGCCAGGGGAGCCCAGGCGACAACAGACAGTGAAAAGGAGGATCACCGATGAGAGACGCCGTCGTCATCGGCGCCGGCCTCGCCGGTCTTACCGCAGCTCTCCGTCTTGCACACGGCGGCGCGAAGGTCACCCTCGTCACGAAGGGAATCGGAGGCCTTCAACTTTCGCAGGGCACCGTCGACCTTTTCGGATACTCCGACTCTGGTCGCATCACCCAGCCCCTCGCCGAGGTGGGAACGCATATCGCTTCGCGCCCCGGACACCCCTACTCGCACTTCACGCCCGAGTTCATCGCCGAGTCTGCGAATTGGCTCAAGGAAGTCCTCGGCCCGAAGCTCCTCGTCGGCGATCCAAGCCAGAACGTTGTCATCCCGACTTCGCTCGGTGCCTTGCGCCCGACGAGCCTGTATCAGCCGTCCATGGCCGCAGGCATCCCCGCTGCGGGCAAGTCCTACGTGATCGTCGGATTGAAGCGACTCAAAGACTTCTACCCGAAGATCATCGCTGAGAACCTTTCGCGTCAGACCACTGCGGATGGAACGCCCATCCAGGTGCGCTCCCTCATCGTCGATGTTGAGATCCGAAAGGACGAGGTCGACACCACCGGAACGAACCATGCGCGCGCCCTCGACAATGCCGCAATGCGTGAGCACTTCGTCGCAGCGATCGCCCCGCACCTTAGAGAAGGGGAAGTAGTCGGTCTGCCTGCAGTTCTCGGCCTGAACGATCTGGACGCGTGGAAGGACATCGAAAAGCGCCTCGGACACGAGGTCTTCGAGATCGCGATGCAGCCGCCCTCGATTCCGGGCATGCGCCTCAACCAGGCGCTCACCGCCCTCGTGAAGGCACAAGCCCGCTTCATCATCGGCTCACACGTCACCGGTATCGACACCAAAGACGGGGCCGTCACAGCCGTCAACATCTCGACCGCTGGGCGTCCGACCCGCATCGAAACGAAGAACGTTGTCCTCGCGGGTGGCGGCTTCGAATCCGGAGCCCTCGACATGGACTCCTACGGGACCGTCACCGACTCGATTCTCGGACTGCCGATCCTCGGTGCCGAGGGCCAGCTCCTTCATGGAGACTTCTGGGGCTGCGAGCAGCCGGTCTTCCTCGCGGGCCTCGATGTCGACGATGCGATGCATCCTCTCGACGCCAACAAGAAGCCCGTCTACTCGAATGTCTACGCTGCCGGCGGAAACCTTGCCGGAGCTACCCGCTGGCGCGAGAAGTCCGGTGAAGGCATTGCCCTCGCCTCGGCACTTCGTGCGGCCGATCAGATCCTCGGGAGCCTGAAATGACCATCGAAGAAATGAGTGTCCTGTCGTTGAAGGAAGAGGACTTCGGCCTCCGCTCCACTTTGGACGCCTGCGTCAAGTGCACGATCTGTGAGACCCAGTGTCCCGTTATGCGCGTCACCGACCTCTTCGCCGGGCCGAAGTACTCCGGTCCGCAGGCCGAGCGCTACCGCAAGGACGGGCAGATCGTCGACTCCTCGATCGACTACTGCTCCTCGTGTGGCACCTGCACGCTCGTGTGCCCGCAGGGCGTGAAGGTCACGGAAATGATCCACCACGCCCGCACCGCAATGAAGAAGGAGAAGGGCATCCCGCCGCGCGACCACCTCATCGGCCGCACCGGGTTCATTGGCACGGTGATGACGCCCGTCGCTCCGATCGCGAACTGGGCGCTCGACGTGAAACCGATCCGCATCGCGATGGAGAAGGTCATTGGCGTTCACCGCAATGCGCCGATGCCCCGCTCTGCGGGTCGCACTTTCGAAAGCTGGTTCAAGAAGCACACCCCCCTTCCCGGTTCGGGACGCAAGGGACAGGTCATCTTCTTCCACGGCTGTGCCGGCCAGTACTTCGAGGTCGAGACCTCCATCCACTCGGTCCAAGTCCTTGAACACCTCGGATATGAAGTTCTCGTCCCGCATCACGGCTGCTGCGGCCTCGCCTTGCAGTCGAACGGCTTGTACGACGAGTCTCGGAAGTACGTGTCGAAGCTGACGCATGACCTGCGCAAGGCGAACCGCAATGCGCCGATCGTTTCCGCGTCCGGCTCTTGCGCGGGCATGCTGCGCCACGAGGCCAACGAGATCCTCGAAATGGACACTCCTGAACTGCGGGATGTCGGTTCGCGCATGTGGGACATCTGTGAGTTCCTCATGCACCTGCATGATAAGGGCGAACTTGACCTGAACTTCCAGCCCATGGACATCACGATCCCCTACCACGCGCCTTGCCAGCTCAAGTCCCAGGGGCTTGGTCTGCCGGCCGTGGAACTCATGGAACTCATTCCCGGGGTGACGGTCAAGGAATCGAACCAGCCCTGCTGTGGTATCGCGGGCACCTACGGCATGAAGAAGGAGAAGTACGACATCGCCCAGGCTGTGGGTAAGCCGGTCTTCGACTTCATCAAGCAGGTCAATGTCGAACTCGCCGCCTGCGATACGGAGACCTGCCGTTGGCAGCTGCGCACCGCGACCGGTGCGAACGTCGTCCACCCAATCTGGCTCATCCACAAGGCCTACGGCTTGCACTGATTGTCGTAGGGGCGCCATGCCCCAGACGAGGACGCTCGCGGCGCCGACGGGATAAATCCCGTCGGCGCCGAAGCACATCCACTCTGGCATGGGGATTCTCCTTGAGTACCGGGGCTATTCTCGGAACAGCCTGAACTTCGTGGGGGTTCTTGAAGGAGCCTGAGTCTTCTTTCCGGTCGTCTCGGATCTTCCCCCGGCGGCAGAGGGAGCGGCGGCGTGCTCGTGCTTCTCTCCGGTCGTTTCGGATTTTCCTCAGGGTGCCGGGGGCTCCTTGTAGTACCCGAGGTTTTCCCCGGGGATCGGGGCCTCGCTGTGGAGTGCCCGGACTCTCTTCGAGCCGACCCGGCTCCTCCTCGCAGTGTCCCGGATCTGCCAATATGGCTCTGAGGGGCTTCCATTCCGGCGCAGAATTCGAGACGCTAGGGACAAGGACTGAAATCCGAGGAGGAATCATGACCGGAAAAAACCTTCGCCCTTCGACGAGCGGTGAGCGCGCCCGAAAAGGCCTGAGAGGTTTAGTCGTCATTCCGCTCATCATCGCGGCCCTGGGCCTTTCAGGATGCGGTGCGTCGAACTTTTCGGGTTCAGCATCGGATTCTTCGTACTCGAAGGAGTCCGCCTACACCATGGATGACTTCGCAAGGGAAACCAAAGATCCTGGGGCTCAGCGGGTCGGGAATGCCTCTGCCTTAGACCGGGCGGATGCATCCCGCGATGCCAGTGCCATCGACTCCCAGGTGATTGTCACCGGGTCTTTGCGTCTGAGCGTTGACGATCCTCTCGCCGCATCCGCATCGGCTCAAGAGATCGTGAAGAATGTGGGCGGGCGAACCGATTACGCCTCGCAGAGTTCGACTCAGACCCTGAGCGCTCGGGCGACTTTTCGGATTCCTGCAGATGCCTACGAGGACACTCTCGCCCAGCTTCGAGAACTCGGCTCGGTGACCCGCGAAGAGATCCACACTGAAGAGGTAGGAGCACAGATCGCCGACCTCGACGCGCGAATGGCCGCCCTCAAAGAGTCCATTGATCGCCTGATGGAACTCATGAAGTCCGCAGCTTCGACCGCTGACCTTCTTGAAGCGGAACGTGAACTCACCTCGCGCCAGGCCGATCTTGATTCCCTCAGAGCGCAGCGGGCCTGGTACGAGGATGAAGTCCAGTATTCGACCCTTGAGGTTGAGTTTTCGTCTTCTTCGGTCGCTCCGACTCCGTCGATCGGCGCCTGGGAGCGTTCCTGGCAGATCTTTACCGGGGGGATGGAAGCGATTGGCTACGTCCTCATCATTCTGCTCCCGTGGATCGTGCTCTTCGCAATCCTCCTCGTGCTGCTCCGTTTGCTCCTGCGTCGTTTAAAGCCCGCCCGCCCCAGGTTCTTGCGCAAGAAGGACACGGGAGCTTCCTTTCCGCTTTCCGGGCAAGGGCCTGCGCCCTCGCTCGGGGAAGTGAAGGACGGGGCTGCCAAGGCGCCTGGAGCTTCGGGGATTCACACACCCCAGGCTTGAGCGTGCGTCAGCAGTGGCGGCCCTGTCCGCTTCGACGCCGAGAGCCGCCCTGCGAGCACAACGGGAAGAGGACGGAAATATGGGCCTTCCTCCACAACAGAGCATTGCCGTCCGATGAGAGGAACGGACGCTGCTGTCTGAGAGGCGCGGCCAGAAGGGGCGGTGAATACCAGCCCCGCCGCCAAGCAAAAGCGCCGCATCCAAACAGCTGGGTAGGACAGGGCACAAGGGCTAGCTTCTCAGCCCGGCGAGCCTAAGGGGAGCACTTCACACATGAGGAGTAGCCTCCCTTCAGATCATCGACGAGGAGGACATCATGAGTGAAAGCGTCAAACGCGCCCTCGTAACAGGAGCGTCAACCGGCATCGGCGAGGCGACTGTCCGTCGCCTGCGCGAACTTGGCTGGGATGTCGTCGCCGTCGCCCGCCGTGAAGAGCGCCTCGCCGCCCTCGCCGCCGAAACGGGATGCGAATACGTGGCCGCAGACCTGAGCGATGAAACGGCTGTCGGCGCCTTGGCTGCGAGAGTCCTCGAAGGCGGGCCCGTGGATGCCCTAGTGAATAATGCGGGTGGCGCCCTGGGGGTGGACACGATTGCGCACGCCGATCCAGATCGCTGGATCGCGATGTATCACCGCAATGTTATGACCGCTTTGCGCACCACCCGGGCTTTCCTTTCGGGAATGCGCGAGAGGGGCGGCGACCTTGTCTTCCTCACCTCGACTGCGGCGCACGACACCTACCCGGGAGGCGGAGGCTACGTCGCTGCGAAGCACGCCGAACGCATCATTGCGACCACCTTGCGCCAAGAACTCGTCGGAGAACCTGTCCGCATCATTGAGATCGCCCCTGGAATGGTGAAGACCTCCGAGTTCTCCCTCAACCGCTTGGGCTCTGAAGAAGCCGCAGCGAAGGTGTACGAGGGCGTCGCCGAGCCTTTGCTCGCCGATGATGTTGCGGACGCGATCTGCTGGGCCCTCACACGCCCTGCACATGTGAATATCGACTCAATGATCCTGCGACCTCTCGCCCAGGCGACCAACACACTCCTCGCACGTCAGGGGTGAAGACGGCTGCTGGACGTCGAAGGTTGCCCCCGATAACACACTCCAGACGCGTCAGGGGTGAAGCAAATCTCGAACTTTGATGCTTGCCCCCTGTACACACGTAACGCGCGCAAAGGGTGACCTGAGTTCCACATGGTTTGACCTGATCAAACGCGATACACTCCTCGCACCTCAGGGGCGAGCCCGCGAGAACCCCGAAGCGGGGGAGAAGCTGGGCTCGTCTCGCCACCTACGCCCCGGTACCTACGGCTCGGGCAGGAGATAGCCGTTAATCCGCGAGGGGGCGGCGACGCTGAGCCTTCAATTCAGAGCGGATGCGCTTGTCGCGTAGACGCTGGAGCTTCGAAGCCCGCGTCGGTTTACTTGCCCGCCGTTGGGGGAGTGGAGCGAGACTGGATCTGAGGAGCGCTGCGAGTCGCTGCCTCGCGGCCTTCCGATTCGCGAACTGAGAACGCTGCTCGGACGCGGTGATCGTCAGGACCCCATCGACGAGCCTCCCAGCCAAAGCTGTCAAAGCGCGCTCACGTTGACGCTCGTTGAGTGCGCTCGTCGTTGTCACATCGAAGGAGAGCTGCACCCTGGAATCGGAAGTGTTGACACCTTGACCTCCAGGTCCTGAGGAGTGCGAGAAGCGTTCGACGAGCTCGCCCGCAGGCACAACAAGCCCCTTCGGGCAGCCTGGCCCGGCCTCGATTCGCAGATCCTCCACGGGTGCAGTGTGCTCCTGGCAGGCTCCGGGAAACAAGCCGGTCCCTTGTGTCCTTGTCAACGGCGGAGGAACAACGCGGGTGAAGGTACACCGAGTGTCGTGAGGAAGACCCGATGCGAAGCGTGAGGGGCGGGTTCTGGCAGTGACGCCAGAACCCGCCCCTCATACAGAGCCCCTTTCACTCTCGTGCATGAGGAGGCCCCGAAGAGTCTTGCGACGAGGATCGACAGCTGCGGCTTTCACCCTCGTGCATGAGGAGGACCCTTCGGCACAGCGATGCACTCGCCAAGGATCGCTCTTCTCCTCGTGGGTGAGAAGACAACTCGAGGGTTACCGGCAGGAAAGTGTGGCATCGCTCGGGCGTGTCGTGGGGGTTATGTGCGTCCGGCCCAGCCTTTTCGGGTGTGGAAGCCGGTGTCGGGGCTGTAGGCGTTGTCGTAGTGTGTGGGCCCGT
>NZ_JAEKIA010000004.1:67649-186048 GCF_016405145.1 Schaalia cardiffensis | reverse complement strand
ACGGGCCCACACACTACGACAACGCCTACAGCCCCGACACCGGCTTCCACACCCGAAAAGGCTGGGCCGGACGCACATAACCCCCACGACACGCCCGAGCGATGCCACACTTTCCTGCCGGTAACCCCACTTTCCTGCCGGTAACCCATAGATCTCGACACGGCAACGGGGAAAACACGAGTTGAGCCCGGCCATCTGTGATGACCGGGCTCTTTACGCTCCCGCGACTGGATTCGAACCAGTAACCGTCCGATTAACAGTCGGATGCTCTGCCGTTGAGCTACGCGGGATTGCGACCTGACAAGTATGGCCGAGCAGCCTCGATCTTGGCAAATCTGGCGAAGGTGGTTCACACCACGCCTACTATCCAATCGGTACCGCCCCTCCCGAAGGGCGATGCTCGAAGCGTCCCAAGCGGATCCCATCGATTCCCTGCTCTCAGCACGATTTTCCCCCGCCCTCGTCCTTCAGGCACCAACACAGATGCTTGACCGCCCCTAAGTGCTCTCCGCCGGGCTCAGCCATCCCCGAGCAGCATTCGCCCTGTTCGCGTACCCCGATTGTGCTTTCGACAGAATTGGAAGGTGACGCGCACCGCCGAAACCCCCTTAAGGGGCCAGCAACCCAGCCTCCAATCGCGCACAACAACCCCGATTGTGCTCTCGGCGGAGGTGAGTCGGAAAGGAGAACGTTGAGATCATGACTGGGGTCGACCAAGCGCCCTGCACCCAGTGTTGCTCCTCACAGTGTCGTAGTGAGTCTTCGGGGTGGGGTTTGGGCGCTGTCCGTGAAAAAGATGGAGACCCCGCAACTAGCAGGCACAGCACTCCCCTTTTCAAGCCCGAGCGACACGCCAGAGAATGCTTCTTCAGTCAAGCGGTAGCCTGGCCGCTAGCGCAGCGGGCAGAAGCACTTATGATCCCGTTCTTCGCCAAAGCAAGTCCCCTGCCCCTAGCACGCCGAGAAGAAACCCTTATGATCCCGCTCTTCGCCAAAGCAAGTCCCCTGGCCCTAGCGCGCCGAGCAGAGGGTAC
The DNA here is from genome assembly GCF_016405145.1 of Schaalia cardiffensis. GTDB lineage: Bacteria > Actinomycetota > Actinomycetes > Actinomycetales > Actinomycetaceae > Pauljensenia > Pauljensenia cardiffensis. Next base: position 185,014 of record NZ_JAEKIA010000004.1, on the reverse strand, counting down.
GAAGGCCGAAACGGCAGGGACGTGAGCTTCCCTTGCCCATTAGCGCAGTGGGCACAAGGTGTTCCATGCGTTGACATAGGTCTTTGAATGCACCCATGCCCCCAGCGCACCAGGCACAAGCCCGCAAGAAGAAGCGGCTCGCAAGCTCGGCAGAGGTCTCCTTGAACCCTTCGCTCCACAGCAAAACGAGACTCCCGCCTACACTGAACTCGCGTTTCCCCTTAGACGCTACTAAGCCCGTCAGGGACTACCGCACTTCCGCCTACGCATTGAACCCGCTTCCACTTGGATGCTGCGGAACTGAGCCGCGTCACTAGGTACTGAACCGGTGGATAGTTCATTTCCCCTGGCGGCTGCGGAGCCTTAACAGAAGAAACAGCGCACATAAGACAGTGCCCCAGGAGGATGAACTCCTCCCGGGGCACCGAAGACGATGAATCGTCGAAAACCTTCCCTCTGTGAAAATCTCAGAGCCTCACAGAGGGAGCAGGATCACTTAAGGGTGACCTTGCCGCCGGCCTCTTCGATATCAGCCTTGGCCTTCTCGGCGTCTTCCTTCTTGGCGTTCTCGAAGATGGTCGAGGGGGCGCCGTCAACGAGATCCTTGGCTTCCTTGAGGCCAAGACCGGTGAGGTTCTTGACAGCCTTGACGACCGCGATCTTCTTTTCGCCGGCGGACTCGAGGACGACCTCGAACTCCGTCTTTTCTTCCTCAGCAGCGGCTTCGCCGGCCGGGGCGGCGGCAACGGCAACGGCGGCCGGGGCGGCGGCGGTGACGTCGAAGGTCTCTTCGAAGAGCTTGACGAAGTCAGAGAGCTCGATGAGGGACATTTCCTTGAAAGCTTCGATGAGCTCGTCGTTGGAGAGCTTTGCCATGATCGGCATCCTTCCTATTGGGCCTGCTTCGCGAGCAGATGTGTGGAGTGTTCCGGACGAATCTCGCAGCTCGGGCTGCCGACTCTTCCGGGGCCTGTCGCGTCAGGCCGCTTCGCCCTGCTTCTCGCGCAGAGCGTCGATGGTGCGCACAGCCTTCGAGGGCAGTGCGTTGAATGCGTACGCCGCCTGGGACATCTTGCCCTTGAGCGCGCCAGCGGCCTTGGCCAGCAGCACCTCGCGGGATTCGAGATCCGCAAGCTTCTTGACACCCTCAACGGACAGCGCAGCGCCGTCCATCGCGCCCGACTTCAAAACGAGCTTCGGGTTCTCCTTGGCAAAATCACGCAGCGCCTTGGCGGCCTCGACGGGCTCACCGGAGACGAAAGCGATCGCCGTCGGACCCTTGAGGTCCTCAGCCAGGAAGTCGAGTCCGACCTCCTTGGCCGCGAGGCGCGCCAGCGTGTTCTTCACCACGGCGTAGCTCGCGTTGTCGCCCAGTCCGCGACGCAGCTGCTTGAGCTGGCCGACGGTCAGGCCGCGATATTCGGTCAGCAGGACGGCGTCAGACGCGCGGAAACGCTCCACGAGTTCGGCAACCGCTGCCACCTTGTCAGACCTCGCCATGGTCCTCCTTCCAGATAGTTGACCCCGGACAATGCGAATGCCCGACACGCAGGATCGTGTCGGGCATGAATGTCCGTGTCACCCTGGGGCGACTCACTCACCTGCGTCGGCTGCTTTCGCATTTCGTACCCGGTCACCCGAGTATCCGACGGTCTTCGGCCTTTGCAGGCTACCAGCGACGAGGACGAGGACGCCAGTCGCTGGCCTGTGGTACCAGACACTCGTGCGTGTGCGAGCTATCAGTTCGTAGGCGCCGGGCCTCAGCACTATGTTCACCTTGGCATGACTATGTTCACCTTGGCATGGCTGCATGGCGCGAGGCCGCTGTTTCGCACGCGACGGCGCTTTTCGGGTTTCCATTGGTCATCATGAAGTGCGGGCAAGGCGCATCCGCGCGACGGGAGCCTTCGAGATGGCTTCCCTGGCCACAGAGTGGCTGGAGGCTCCATCCGCGCGCGATGCGACGCTATCCTCGCCGTCCGCATCCTCGGGGACGCGGGAGGCTCCATCCGCGCGCGATGCGACCCTTCCGGTTCAGTCTCAGGGATATGTCGCGACTCTTCTGCACCATCCGCCAGCGATGCTAAGCTTCGCGTTGATCAAGACCTCGCCGCATGCAGGCTGCGGCTGTCATTCGCATGTGACGACGTTCCTCCTCGCCGGATAGAGCCGGATAGGGAAGGCTCGGTACCACTTGCCCCAATGCGCCAGAACAGCTCATTCTTCCTTAGCAGATAGGGAGGGATACCAGCCATTTCAGGCTTTCGCACAGGTGAGTCACGGGCAAGGGCCTGAGGCTACTTCGAAAGAGCCCTCCATGTACACGGGCAACTAAGCGGCAAACACAAGATTCGCGGGGCGAAAGCACTCAGCTTTCGCCCCGCGAACTTCAAAAATGAATCCCGAAAAAATCAGGAGATCACTCAGCGACGTTCTTCGTCTTCGTCGGGTCAACGGGGATACCCGGACCCATCGTGGTGGAGACGGTCGCCTTGGAGATGTAGCGGCCCTTGGCTGCGGCCGGCTTCAAGCGGAGGACCTCTTCGAGGACCGCCGCGTAGTTCTCTGCCAGCTGCTCGGCCGTGAAGGACACCTTGCCGACGATGAACGCGAGGTTGGCGTGCTTATCGACGCGGAACTCGATACGACCGCCCTTGATCTCCTTGATCGCCTTCGCGACGTCCATGGTGACCGTGCCGGTCTTCGGGTTCGGCATGAGGCCTCGGGGGCCGAGGACGCGGCCGAGACGGCCGACCTTGCCCATGAGGTCCGGGGTGGCAACGGCGACATCGAAGTCGGTGTAGCCCTTGGCGACCTTTTCAATGAGTTCGTCGCCGCCGACCTCGTCGGCTCCGGCGTCAATTGCTTCCTGCGCGCGCTCGCCAACGGCGAAGACCAAGACCCGGGCGGTCTTGCCGGTGCCGTGCGGCAGGGAGACGGTGCCGCGCACCATCTGATCGGCCTTACGAGGATCGACGCCGAGTCGCAAGACGACCTCAACGGTCGAATCGAACTTGGTGACGGTGGTCTCCTTGGCCAGCTTCATGGCCTCGAGAGGGGTGTAGAGGACGCCCGCGTGGATCTTCTCCGCCGCGGCGCGGTAGCTCTTGGAGCGCTTCGTCATGCTGCTTCTTCTCCTTGCAGTCGTGGGTTCCGGGCAGCGCCTGCCCTACCACTGGGATTTGGTCTGGGGGGATCAGTCGGTGACGGTGATGCCCATGGAGCGGGCGGTGCCGGCGACGATCTTGGTGGCGGCCTCAATGTCGTTCGCGTTGAGGTCGACCATCTTGGCCTGCGCGATTTCGCGGGCCTGGTCCATGCTGATCGAACCGACCTTCGCCGTGTTCGGGGTGCCGGAGCCCTTCTGGACGCCCGCAGCCTTCTTGATCATCTCAGAGGCCGGAGGGGTCTTGAGGACGAAGGTGAAAGAGCGGTCCTCGTAGACCGTGATCTCGACCGGGACGATCGAGCCGCGCTGCGACTCGGTCGCTGCGTTGTAGGCCTTCGTGAACTCGACAATGTTCACGCCGTGCTGGCCCAGTGCGGGGCCTACCGGCGGAGCGGGGGTGGCGGCGCCGGCTGCGATCTGAAGCTTGATCAGGCCGGTGACCTTCTTCTTCGGTGCCATGTTTCGGGTCTTTCTTTCTCTGTTCCGCGACGACGGTCGCCGTCGCGGACGTACGATCGTTCACCGGCTTGAAGGCGCAGTGAACCCAGTACGCACGAATGTTGATGATATCTCGCACCCGAGCCCGTTCCCAAGTCCGGGTGCCGGAGGTCACTCCTCGCGTTTGGTGACCTGTTCGAAAGCGAGTTCGAGCTCGGTTTCGCGCTCGAAGATCGTGACGAGGACCTTGAGCTTTTGAGCCTCGGGAAGGATCTGCGAGATTGTCGCTTCCATTCCTTCGAAGGGCCCCTCGACGATGGACACGACCTCACCGGACTCGAAGGCCACACGGATCTCTTCCTTGACGGCGGCAGCCGGAGCAGCCTGAGGCCCGGCCTCTTCGAGGATGTTGAACTTGAGGAGGTCGACGACCTCGTCAGTGGAGAGAGGAACCGGGTTGTGCTGATCGCCCACGAAGCCGGTGACGGCGGGGGTGTCTTTCACGACACGGTAAGAGTCATCGTCGAAGTCCATACAGACAACGACGTACCCGGGGATGCGGACGTGGCGCACTCTCTTCTTCACCGAGCCTTTGAACTCGTTGATGTACTCGTCGGGGACCTCGACACGGAAGATCTTTTCCTCCATGTTCTGACTGGCGATGCGCTGCTCGAGATTCGCCTTCACCTTGCGCTCGTGGCCCGAGTAGGTGTGGATCACATACCAGTCACCCGGGATCATCATGATCTCACGGCGGAAAGCCTCGAGAGGATCAACAGCCTCCTGAGCCTCTTCAGCTTCAGGGGCAGTGTCGGCTGCTTCCTTCATGGGGGTTTCGACGGCAGCTTCTTCAGCGGCATTGAGCGACTGCTCGGTCTCGTCCTCGAACTCGATGGAGTTCTTGTCCTCGTTCACGCATTCCTCCTGGCGCCGGATATCCGACTCTCGGGGCTGACGGCTCGTAGAAGAAACCCGCCTGCAGATTCCTGCGGGCGGGTCCGTTCGGCGTCAGCCGAAGATCAATGCGTTCAGTTTACCGAATCCCAGATCAAGAAGCCCGGTGAAAGCCATGATTGCCGCCACAAAAACGATGACGACCACAAAGTAGGTCTGAGTCTCTTCCGCAGTCGGGTAGGTGACTTTTTTCATCTCGGCGATCACTTGGGTGATGAAGACCCAAATACGACGAAAGATATTCGGCTTCTTCTGCGATTCTTTAGGAGCCGCATCGCGAGCCCTGGTAGGTCCGGACTTCGTGCGATCCGCGGGCCCAGAAACGTCCCCGGCCATCGTGTGTGCCATGAGAGCCTCCTGTCACCTTTCGTTCTGGCAGGGCAGGCGGGACTCGAACCCACAACCGCCGGTTTTGGAGACCGGTGCGCTACCAAATTGCGCCACTGCCCTACTGCAGATCTGCCGATCCGCAGGCCCAAGAGTATCGGCAAGCTCTGAAGGTGTCCAATCCAGCAGTACTTGATGGAGGATTCAAGGAGGCGCACATACGGTTTGAGGCGTGCTCGCACAGCGATACGGGCGAGCCCGGTCCTACCTTCAGGCGACTCCGCCTTGCACACGAAGCAGCCCCGCGCACGCCTTCGGGCGCCCCCGCTGACAGATCCACCTGTCCCCCCATTCACATACGAACGCACGGAAAATTGCGTGGAGTCGAATGGCCTGACGCTTCCTTGGAGGCATACATGCAGGTCGCCTCCATACGAGGCTGTTTCATGCCAGAAAACGCGCCGAAGATGGGCGAGGCAAGGCTTCTCATTTCTAGATGTCGCGAAATCCCCGCCATCCGCGAGCGCCCAGGCGATGCATATACGACTACGTCCAAAGGCAATATGACCGGCTATAATACCAAGGAGCCTCCCGCCAAGGAGTCTTACGCCCACACGCGCTCGGACCATACTCCCGCTTCCCAGTCCTCGGCATCGACAGGCGCCCCGCCCATATCTCGGTTCACCTTTCCACCACCTTCTTGCTCATGCGACGATGGGGGCATGAGCACACGCCCTCGTTCGCGGATCTCCGCACGCTTCGCCGCCATCACTCCTTCGGCCACGCTTGCCGTTGACGCGAAGGCCAAAGCCCTCAAAGCCCAGGGACGCCCCGTCATTGGATTCGGTGCGGGCGAGCCCGATTTCCCGACCCCGGAACCGATCGTCGAAGCGGCCGTGCGCGCTGCCCGTGAACCCGCGATGCACCGCTACACGCCCGCCGCTGGTCTGCCCGAGCTGCGTTCGGCAATCGCCGAGAAGACTCTGCGAGACTCCGGATACGAGGTCGATCCCACTCAGATTCTCGTGACCAACGGCGGCAAGCAGGCCGTTTTCCAGGCATTCGCCTCCATCCTCGACCCGGGCGACGAGGCCCTCCTGCCGACCCCCTACTGGACGACCTACCCCGAGGTCATCAAACTCGCCGGCGGCGTCACCGTCCCTGTTTTCGCCGGCGCCGAGCAGGACTACAAGGTCAGCGTCGAACAGCTCGAAGCTGCGCGCACCGAGCGCACGAAGGTCCTTCTGCACTGCTCGCCTTCGAATCCGACGGGCAGCGTCTACACCCCCGCTGAAACCAAAGCGATCGGCGAGTGGGCCCTCGAGCACGGCATTTGGGTGATCACCGATGAGATCTACGAGCATCTCCTGTACGAGGATGCCGAGCCCGCTCATATCGTCAAGCTCGTTCCCGAACTCGCCGATCAGTGTCTCGTCCTCAATGGAGTCGCTAAGACCTACGCGATGACCGGTTGGCGAGTTGGCTGGATGATGGGCCCGGGAGACGTGGTCAAAGCCGCGACCTCCTTCCAATCGCACCTGACCTCGAATGTTTCGAATATCGCGCAGCGGGCCGCCCTCGAAGCCATCTCAGGTCCCCTCGATGCCGTGCATGAGATGCGCAAGGCCTTCGATCGTCGCCGCCGCACCATGATCTCCATGCTCTCTGAAATCGCGGGCTTGACGGTCCCCACCCCCAAGGGTGCTTTCTACGCCTACCCCAGCGTCGAGGGCATTCTCGGCAAGCGCATTCGAGGCACGGTCCCGACTTCCTCCGCCGAGCTCGCCAATCTCATTCTTGACGAGGTCGAGGTTGCGCTCGTCCCTGGTGAGGCTTTCGGTCCCTCTGGGTTCCTGCGTCTTTCCTACGCGCTTTCAGATGACGACCTCGTCGAAGGCGTCAGCCGGGTTCAGAGCCTCCTCGCAGAAGCGCAGTGATCTGCGTGGGCTGAAGACTGAAGCTGCCGCGGTTGTGTCCTGGTAACGCGATTGCCTGGGCCGGAAAATACGCTTGCCCAGACAGGGGGCGCTGCGGCGCACGAGGGCGGGGCGGGAAGCACTTCTCGTCTCGCCCTCGGTTCATCTCCTCTGAAGGACCCCGCCCATTGTGATCCCCTCCCCCTGAATGGAGGGGTTCACGACAAGTGGAGGGGTTATAGCCCCTCCACACATCGCTAAACCTTCCACTCATCACCGACCCCACTGTGAGCCCTTCCCCTGCCCAAGCTCCGCTCAGCGCCCTCGGTAATGCGGGAAGGACGAGGGACGCATGAACAGCCATAATGGAGCAATGGAGATCCGTTACCGCCGCGCAGACCTCGAAACCCCTAAAGGAAGCGTGCTCCTATGCCACGGATACGCTGAACACTCCGGACGATATCTGCCACTTCAGGAAGCCCTCCTCGCCGCCGGATATGACATCGCCTTCTACGACCACTACGGCCACGGCACCGCACCAGGCCCACGCTCGCGCGTCGACGTGGGAGCCCTCATCACAGACCACCTTGACGCGCGCAGGATCGCCCTCGCCCATTCGCGCACGGACAGCCTCTTCCTCTTCGGACACTCCATGGGAGGCCTGATCACCGCTGCCTCAACAATCCTGGAACCGAAGAAGCTGCGCGGCACGGTCCTCACCGGCCCCGCCCTGCGGCCCCTCCCCGACGTTCCCGCGTCCTCGGCCCGAGCCCTGCTGCCCCTAGCGCGCCTCGCACCCGGACTGATCATCACGCCGCCTCGTCAACCCGGCTCCCCTTCTGCTCTCTCGCGAGATCCACGCGTCCAAGAGGCCTTCGACGCCGACCCCCTGTGCTACACGGGCGGCGCCCCGCTCCTCACCGCTACAACCATGATCCTCCAGGGCGACAAGACCCTGCGACGCGCAGAGCGGGTGAAAACCCCCATGCTCGTCCTGCACGGCAATGCGGATACGCTCGCCTCCCTCAATGGCTCGCGCGCCTTCGTCCAAGGGGTCCTCGCTGCGAACCCCGATGCGGATGTCCACCTACGCATCATTGACGGCGCCTACCATGAAGTCCTCAACGAGCCCGAAGGACCCGGTCTCATCCGTGACATTGTCGCGTGGCTGGACATGCACTAATGCCTCCACTTCCTCGTATCCGCGGACCCGAGTTTCCCGCTCAGCCGGTCCTCACCACTGCGCCTGTAACACCGCCGAGCAGGCGCGAGCTGCGCCTGCTTCCCAAGGCTCATCTGCATTTGCACTTCACCGGCGCGATGCGCCCGCAGACCCTCGTGGATATGGCGCTCGAACAGGAGATCCGCCTGCCCGCTCACCTGCTCGATGTGGATCCTTTGAAAGTCCCCGCCGATGGGCGCGGCTGGTTCCGTTTCCAGCGCTCCTACGACGCGGCCCGTCACCTTGTCCGCTCGGAAGAGAGCATGCGCCGCATCGTGCGCGAAGCCGCCGAGGACGAGGCCGCGGAAGGCTCAGTCCGCTTGGAGATCCAAGTCGACCCGACCTCCTACGCCCCCTGGGTCGGAGGCATCACCCCCGCCCTCGAGATTGTTTTGGACGAGGCGAAACTCGCATCGGCCAGAACCGGCGTCGAAGTCGTCGTCATCGTGGCGGCCTCGAGGATGAGGCACCCCCTGGATGCGAGGACTCTCGCCCGTCTGGCCGCCCGATACGCAGGAGACGGTCCCGGTGAAGTTGTCGGCTTCGGACTGTCGAATGACGAGCGAATGGGCCAGACCTCGGCTTTTTCCGCGGCCTTCGGCATCGCCCGACGAGCGGGGCTCGCGGCCCTGCCCCACGGTGGTGAACTGCTCGGCCCCGAGTCTGTTCGCGAGGTCGTCACCTCTTTGAATCCGCACCGACTCGGACATGGTGTCCGAACAAGCGAAGACCTAGAACTCCTGGACCGGCTCATCGAAGCGGGAATCGCTTTCGAAGTCTGTCCCACATCGAATGTTCACCTGGGGGTGTATCAGGATTTCGGCTCGGTGCCGCTGCCGCTGTTCATGGGGCGCGGCGCAACGATTGCCCTGGGAGCTGATGATCCCCTTCTCTTCCACTCGCGTCTGCTCGAACAGTATGCGAATGCCCGCGAGGTGTTCGCTCTATCGGATCGTCAGCTCGCCGACCTGGCGCGCCAATCAATCGCGGCTTCGCTTGCCTCGCAGTCCTCGAAACGCAGGTGGTACGCCAGAATCGAGGAGTGGGTGTCCAGCGAAACACCCGGCGCTGGCTCCACAGCCTGATCCTGGGGCAGGTGGTGGAACTCCCGTCTCAACTCTTCACCACGTGATCCCCAGGGCGAGCGGCTCAGGGACGAGGTGCACACCGAAACGCTCCTCCACCTCTTCTCGGACCTTGAGCGCCAGCTCCACAACTTCTGCTGCACTCGCCTGCCCCCGATTCGTCAGGGCGAGCACGTGCTTGCCAGACAGCGCGGCCCCGTCCTCGCGAGTCCCGGGAATCGAATACCCCTTCGGGAAGCCCGCATGGTCAATGAGCCACGCGGCAGAAGTTTTGACACGTCCATCTGCGGTTGGGAAGCGGGGTGCCTCGGCGGGGAGGAGTTCGGCCGCCTGCGCAGAGAGGATCGGGTTCGTGAAGAATGAGCCCGCGCTCCACGAGTCGTGATCCTCGGGGTCAAGGACCATGCCCTTCGTGCGGCGAAGCGCCAAAACCGTGTCCCTGACGATCCGCGCCTTAGCGCGCTCGCCCTGCTCAATGCCGAGGCGATTGGCGAGCTCACGGTACAGGACCGGGGAGGACAGGGGGGAAACTTCGAGGAGGAAGGTCGCTTCGAGGACGATCCAACGGCCCGAAGGCCCCCAGAGTTTCCCATTCTCATCGCCAGTGTGGATGGAGCGTTTGATGATGGACTCGCGATATCCGAAGGCGAGCTCCTCAGCGCCAAGGGTTGTCTCTTGTTTCGTGTGTCGATCCCACACCCGCACCTCGAGCAGGGTTTCACCGAGCTCATGACCGTAGGCGCCGATGTTTTGGACGGGCGCGGCACCCACGGTTCCAGGAATCCCTGAGAGGGCTTCGAGACCGGAAAGGCCCTCATCGAGACTCCAGTCAACGAACTCGTCCCAAGTCGTTCCAGCACTTGCCGTCACGCGGCGAGTGGCTCGGCAAGGCCCTTCAGGATCGTGCGGCTCCGCCTGCGCTCTGGTGGATGCCGGAGTCTGCTCAATGTGGATCTCGGAGCGCAGATCCTTCACGACCAGCCCCTCAAAGCCCTCATCACAGGCCAGGAGATTCGATCCTCCGCCGATCACGAGGAGGGGTGTCCCGGCCTCGTCCGCCTTCTTGATCGCGTCGATGAGGGCGGCGCGATCATCTGTGGCGAGGTAGTCGCGGATCGGGCCTCCGACGCGGAAGGTCGTCAGCTCGGCGAGGGTCGGAATCGTCATGAGGGATCCTTGAATCGGGTGATGTCAACGGGTGGCGGATGCGGCGTCTGAGGAGGCGTAGCCATTGGGGTTCATCGACTGCCAGCGCCATGAGTCCGCGCACATGCGCTCAATGCCGAACTCGGCCTTCCAGCCGAGAATCTCGGCGGCCTTCTTCGGATCCGAATAGCAGGTCGCGATGTCTCCGGCTCTGCGAGGGCGAATCACGTAGGGCAGTTCGCGCCCGCAGGCCCCTTCGAAGGCGTGGAGGACCTCGAGAACCGAGTAGCCCTGGCCGGTGCCGAGATTGAAGACTTCTGAGCCGCTGCGCCCCTGCATCCATTCGAGGGCCTTGACATGCCCCTTCGCAAGATCGACGACGTGGATGTAGTCGCGCACGCCCGTGCCGTCGGGAGTGTCGTAATCATTGCCGAACACTTGGAGAGCTTCGAGCCTGCCGACGGCAACCTGGGCGATGTAGGGGACGAGGTTGTTCGGGATCCCATTCGGGTCTTCGCCGATGAGACCGGACTCGTGGGCACCGATCGGGTTGAAGTAGCGCAGGAGGACGACGTTCCACTTCGGATCTGCCTTCGCGATGTCGATGAGCATCTGCTCGATCATCCACTTCGTCCAGCCATAAGGGTTCGTGGGGATTCCTTTGGGGCATTCCTCTGTGATCGGAATGAACGCCGGATCGCCGTAAACGGTTGCTGAAGAGGAGAACACGATCGATGTGCATTCATGCGCGCGCATGACCTTGAGGAGGGCGAGGGTGCCGGAAATGTTGTTCTCGTAGTATTCGAGGGGTTTTTCCACCGACTCGCCGACGGCTTTCAGACCCGCGAAGTGGATCACCTGGTCGATGTGATGGCGGGAGAAGACCTCGTCGAGGGCATCCTCATCACGAGTATCCACCTTGTAGAACGGGAGGGGCTTGCCAATGATCTTCTCTACGCGGGCAAGGCTGGTTTCATTCGCATTCACCAGGTTGTCAACGACGACGAGGTCGAAGCCGGCGGCGTCCAATTCAATGAGAGTGTGTGAGCCGATGTAACCGATGCCGCCGGTGACGAGGACCGTGCTCTTTTGGGAAGCCATGTTGTGCCTTTCAGTCGCGCCAATCGAGAACTCCTCGGGCCTCGAAGCTCGTGCTCGGTGCCACGAAACCCGGTGTCGTCTCTTTTCATCCTACTCTGAGGGGATTTCGGCGATGCTGGGGTGCCTCTGCGCTGATCGGCACAGAGTCTGATCCCCCTTGGTCTCCTACCCACTGCCCCGGCCCTGTGGTCCCAATTCTCGCCACAGCCTCCACTCGCGACAGAGGAGGCACGTGAAGAGGTCGAGGGCGCAAAGAAAGGGGGCGCTGGCAGTGCCAGCGCCCCCCTCCTCACAGATCTCAGGCGTTCTCCTTCGCCCAGACCTCCCTGTAGAAGTCCTTGAGTTCAAGGAGCGAAGCCGCGTCCTCGTCGATGATGACGAGAACATCATTGTGGTACTGCAGGGCGGTCGCGGGCCAACGCTGCGACACGCCTCCCTCGATCATCTCTTTGACAGCCTGGGCCTTGCCCTTGCCGGTCGCGATGAAGACGTGAGCGCGCGAATCCATGATCGTGCCAATGCCCTGGGTGACGCAGTGGGTCGGGACCTGATCGATGTCGCCGTCGAAGAAGCGCGCGTTGTCACGGCGGGTCTGCTCCGTCAAGACGCCCACGTGAGTGCGAGAGGACAGGGAACCGCCGGGCTCATTGAAGCCGATGTGACCGTCGGAGCCAATGCCAAGAACCTGGATGTCAATGCCACCCGCATCCTTGATGGCCTGGTCGTACAGGCGCGCCCCCTCATCGAGGTCCTCGCACCAGCCGTCGGGGCCGTGTGCAGCACCCTCAGCCATGTCGACGCGGCCAACGAGGTGACGGCGGATGAAGTTCGCGTAGCCCTCGAAATGGTCCTTCGGCAGGCCGACGTATTCGTCGAGGTTGAAGGACTGCACCTGGGCGAAGGAAATCTCTCCTGCCTCGTAGCGGCGCACGAGTTCGTCGTAGAGCGGGATCGGAGAGGAGCCGGTCGCAAGGCCGAGAACGAAGTTCGGCTTGTCACGGTAGACCTCGCACACGCGGTCAGCGGCGAGGCGTGCGATTTCTTCTTCATTGTTCACGATGGCGATGCGCATCGTCATTCCTTTCTTTTGGCGACAGGCCAACTCTAGGCCCTGTCCTCATCGGTGTTGTTCGGCTGGACAAGATGATTCCCCGGCCCTATGGTCCACATCATCTTGGAGAGTGCTCTGATAAGAATGGCACAGATGATTCCCCAGCCCTGTGCTCCGCATGGGCGTTAGCCGATTCAAGGCATGTTGCGATGAAGGAACGGATTGTTTCCTTCATCCGTTCCCATATCTTCATCGGGGGCACGGTGCTCCACCCGTGGACCGTCCCCGCGAAACTGTGAAGGTCGACTGCGACTCCGCTGCGCACGAGGTCCCAGGCCCAGGACACGGCTTCGTCTCGCAAGAGGTCCGCAGTGTTGACCGCCACGTAGATCGGCGGGAAGGGGCGACGATCGCGCCCCATCGGCGGGCAGACCTGCCACGGCTGCGCTCCCCCGGCCTGGTAGTGGTCCCAGGAGATCGTGGCGGTGGGCCGCGGCCACACCGGAGCATCCCGGTAATCATAAGAAGAGGCACTCGCCAGCAGCGGATTCAGGCAGGGTTCGAGGGCGAGCACTCCGCTGACCCCCGCAAGTTCCTCATCTTCAAGAGCTTGGAGGGCCTGGTAGACGAGGCCGGCCCCGGCTGAATCTCCCATGAGGAAGAGCGGCGCGCCCCGGTGGCGTCGCATTGTCTCTCTCAGGGCTGTGAGTACATCATCTCGGCCCGCGGGGAAGGGGTGTTCGGGTGCGAGGCGGTACTCGGGGCTGATCGTGATGACTCCGCAGCTCTTGTCAGCCAATAGGGCCGAAGAGAAGTCCGTGATGAGATCGATATTGCGAGGATCTTCGTAACGGGCCTCCCCGAGCATGTAGCCGCCCCCGTGGACAACGAAGAAGACGAGGGAGCTTTCCCGCTCTTCGTATCCCATGACCCGGCATTCGATTCCGTTGAAATCCTCGACTGCGAGCGAGAATCCCTCGGGCAGTTGCGGGGCGGTGTAGTTCCGGGCCGTGAGCTCACGCGATTCACGGTATTCGCGCCGCCCCATCTCCGGGTCGGCGAAGGCTTTGAGCTCCTGCTCGGATTCGTAGTAGGGGCGTGCGAGGGGGAAGGCGGGGCAGGCGTCTTCGAGGAAAGCGTCCACGGCTTCGAGGTCGTGGGCGGTTTCGCCAATGAGACAGGGGATGTCCCTGCCCGCGAGAAGGAAGATTTCCCTGCCCGCCGCCCCCGGTGTGGCAGTGCTGCCCTGAGTGTGTCCTGTGTTGAAAGCTCCGGGGATTCTCGTTTCCCCGGCGTTCGCGAGCGCCTTATGCCTAGGCGCCTCATCCCCGGGCGTCTCATGCGCGGGCGCTCCACTTTCGGGCGCCTCATCGAGGACGAGGGCGAGGACGCACTGGGGAAGCTCACGGGCCACCGCCCAGGCAAGCCTGGCCCCCTGTCCAATCCCATAAAGGATGGCCGCCCCCACCGGGGCGTTGAGGAGACGCTCCATGACGAAACGGCAGGCAGCCGCCTCGTCCTCGGATATCGGTTTCGGAGCGTCCTCACCAAAGGAATCGGACGCGCCCTGACTCCCGGGGTGCTCTTCCAGCGACTCTTTACTCCCCACAAGCTCCGGAGAAAAACCCCGTCTCTCGGCAAGCTCGGCAGACGAGTTCGTAGCTGTGAGGGACTCGCAGACGATGACCCGCCATTGATCCTCGAAACGCTCACGCAATCCTTCAAGGGCCTGCGCTGGCCCATCGGGGTCGGCGAATGCAATGATGCTGCCGCGCTCAGGGGCTCCTGACACGAGGTAACGACAGGTCATCGTCTGAAAATCCTTGTCACTCGGTGCCTCTTTGCGGGCTTCAGCGGTTCTCGACCGCGTCCTTGAACCAGGTGGTGATCGACGTCGGATGCGTGATCCCCGTGCCGACGATAACAGCGAAAGCACCCGCGTTCATGGCCTCAACCGCGTCCTGGGGCGTGTGGATACGGCCCTCGCAGATCACGGCGGCATCCGGGTAGGCGGCAACGATCTCCTTGAGGAGCTCCAGATCGGGGCCCACACTCTTCTCACGATCGCCTGTGTATCCGGCGAGAGTGGTCGAAATGATGTCCGCCCCGGCCTCGTAGGCAGCTTTCGCATCCTCGAAAGAGCCGCAGTCAGCCATGACGAGAGCACCCTCCTCGTGGAGGATCTGGCAGGTCTCGGCGAAAGTGCGTCCATCAAGACGAGGACGCGAAGTCGCGTCGATCGCGACGATATCGCAACCGGCCATGATGCAGGCGCGAGCGTGGCGCAAGCTCGGAGTGATGTACACGCCCTCGTGGCCTTCCTTCCACAGGCCGATAACGGGGACCTCGACGCGTCCCTTGATCGCGGAGATATCCGCAAGGCCCTGACAGCGGATGGCGGCGGCTCCACCGATCTGGGCGGCGCGGGCGATCTGGGCCATGGTTTCGGGGTGGCGCATCGGCTCACCCGGGTAAGCCTGGACGGAGACGATGAGTTTTCCGCGCAGGGATTCAATGAGTTCGTGCATGGTGTCCTCCCACAGTGTGTCGCTGCTCCAGATGATGCGATGCAGCGGGTGTTTCGGTGCGGCGGGTTGTCGTCTCAGGAAGAGGCGATCTGATTGAGATAGTGGATGACGGCTCCCAGAAGGGGTGCGTTTGAGCCAAGAGAACCCGCCACGATCTCAAGATCGGCGACGGCGTTCATGGCCGAGGCCCTGTAGCCTTCACGAAGAGAAGCCCACCAGGCCTCGCCGGAGCGTGTCATCGAACCAGAAAGGACGATGATCGCGGGGTCCACGCAGTTCGCGAGGGAACCGAGGGCCTCCCCCAGTGCATAGGCGGATTCGGTGAAGCACGCCGCTGCGAGTGGGTGGCCGGAGTCGGCGAGTTCTTGGAGTCGACGTCCGTTAAGAGCCTTTGGGTCTTGCGTGCTGCGCCGCGCCTCGTACCAGGCGGTGATTCCCGAGCCCGAGCAAAAAGCTTCGATGTGTCCCATGCGCCCGCAAGAGCACAGCATCTCGGGCGCGAAATGATGGTGGATGTGTCCGAGGTGGCCGGCGAGATTGTGACTGCCGAAAACGACTTCCCCGTCGTGGATGAGGGCCCCGCCGATCCCGGTGCCAACTGCAACGGATAGGACCGTATCGTGTCCCACTCCCGCACCCAGGCGGGCTTCGCCCAGACCGTGGGCGTGCACATCGTTGAGAATCCACACGGGGCGTCCACTGGCTTCGCGCAGCAGATCACCCAAATCGGTTCCGCCCCATCCGGGCATTGTGTTCGTTGCGGAAACGATCTTCCCCATTCGAGGGTCGACGACGCCGGCGCTCGCGACCGCGACACCCTTAATCTCGGGGAACGAGGACGAGGTGGAGGCAACGAGTTCGCAGATTCGGGAGGCGACCTCGACTCCGCCTTCGAGCGCCAGGGTGGGGATGCTCCCCGACTCTGTGACTAAGAGCTCCTCGCCGACAAGGGAGATGATGGCCCAGCCGACTTTGGTGCCACCAATGTCAAGGGCCAAGAGAGGGAAGGACGAAGCCTTCAGTTCTTCAGACACTATGAGTTCCTTGGAGTATTCGCTTAGTGGGCCGGAAGCCGCTGACGCGGCCCCCGGCCCACATGACTCAATCGAGCATTCCCGTTTGACGCAGAACGCTTTCGACCCAGGCCACGTTCTCGCCCTCGAGGGGCTTGACGGGGGTCGGCATGTCGTTCGTGTCGAAAACGCCCAGGAGTTTCAAAGCAGTCTTGAAAGCACCGATTCCGGCGCCGAAGCCCTGAACACCGGAGACCTGGACGATCCGCATGAGATCAGCGAGACGATCCTGCTCCTGGCGGACCCTCTCCCAGTCCCCAGCCTGGAACGCATCCCACATGCGCATATACGCGTGCGGGTCGACGTTGCCCAGTCCGGGAACCGCCCCGTCGGCGCCACTCATGTAGGCACCGTCGACAACGACCTCGTGGCCGGTGAGGAGCTGGAGCGGGTGGCCTGCTTCCTCGTTCGCGCGGGCCAACCAGCGGAAGGCCACATCATCACCTGAGGAATCCTTGACACCCGAGAGGACGTTCTCCGTGCCAAGGTCCATCAGGAGACGGTTGCTCAGCTTCGTGTGGACGCACACCGGAATGTCATAGGCCCACAGGGGCAGATCCGTTGCCTCGCGAAGAGTGCGGAAGTGACGGTAGATCTCCGCCTCGCCCTGGAGGGCGTAGAAGGGGGCCGTCGCGACGACCGCGTCAACGCCGAAGGACTCGGCTTGACGGATGTGTTCGATGACCCGATCGGTTTCCGTGTCGATCACACCCGCGATGACGGGGATGCGTCCCTCGACGATCGACTGGGTCGCTTCGAGGATCTCTCCGCGACGCTGGGAGGTCGAGAAGACCACCTCGCCGGAGGAACCGAGGACGAAGAGGGCGTGGATACCCGCATCGATCATCCGGTTGATGTGCCGTTTGAGGGAAACGGTGTCGAGCTTTCCATCCTTGTGGGGGATTGCAAGCGGCGGAACGACGCCGCGGATAGGGGCAGTCATCACTTTCCTTCGAGTGTCGGGTGCAGAAGCGAGGGCGCTGCACCGAGCAAGGTGCGGGTGTAGGGATCCTTCGGGTTCTCCAGGAGCTGGCGCGCGGGCCCTTCCTCGACGACGAGGCCCTTATTCATCACGGCGATACGGTCAGAGATGTAGCGGACCGTTTGAATGTCGTGAGAGATGAAGACCATCGCGAGGTTGAGTTCACGTTTGAGATCGGTTAGGAGGTTGAGGACCTGAGCTCGAACGGACACGTCGAGGGCCGAGGTCGGCTCGTCGGCGATGATCGCATCCGGGTTGAGCGAGAGGGCTCTGGCGATGGCGACGCGCTGACGCTGACCGCCGGAGAGCTGTCCGGGCAGAGTCTCGAGTGCTGAAGAGGGCAGGCCCACCATGGAGATGAGCTCCATGACGCGCTTTTGGCGCTCCTCTTCTGTTCCGATCTTGTGGACCCGCATCGGGTCGGCGAGTTGATCGCGAACGATCATGCGCGGGTTGAGCGCGGTCGCCGGGTCCTGGAAGACGACGGAGACGACGCGGCCGATCCTGCGTCGAGCCTGCGCGGTGCGCTTCGTGACCTCTTCGCCGTTGAAGTACACCTTCCCGGCAGTGGGGGCGACGAGGCCGCACATGACATTCGCAGTCGTCGACTTGCCACAGCCGGACTCGCCGACGAGGCCGAGGGTCTGGCCGCGAAGGACCGACAGGTTGACGCCGCGCACGGCGTGCACCTTATTGGGCTTGAACAGGGAACCCGTTCGTGACGTGAAGGAGACTTCAACGTCTTTGAGTTCAATGATCGGGGTTTCGGTGGCGTTCATCAGTTCTCCTCCCCTGCACTGCGTGAAGCTTCATCGCCTTCGGGGCGCGGCGGGAGGGCCGCGTAGACGTGACCGGGGCTGACCTCGGTGAGGACGGGTCGAATATCCAGGCCGTAGTCCGGGTGCGAGGAGCGCGGCGCGAAACGATCGCCCTTGGGGAAATCGCGGGGCGAAGGCACGACGCCCGGGACCTGGTGGAGTCGACCGGAGCCGGCTTCGATGGAGAGAACAGCACCGAGCAGGCCCCGGGTGTACTCGTGGGTCGGGTGTTCGAGGAGCTCCGAGGTGGGGCCCTGTTCGACGACCTGGCCGGCGTACATGACGGTGATCGAGTGCGCGACTTCCGCGACGAGCGCAATGTCGTGGGACACGAAGATCATGGCGAAGCCGAGTTTCTCGCGCAGCTCGTTGAGGAGCTTGATGACCTGCTTCTGGACGGTGACGTCCAGGGCGGTGGTCGGCTCATCGGCGATGACGAGCTTCGGGTCGCGGGTCAGGGCCATAGCGATGAGGACGCGCTGGCGCTGACCGCCGGAGAGCTCGTGCGGGTAGGACTCCAGGGTGCGTTTGGGATCGAGGCCCACGAGTTCGAGGAGTTCTTCGGCCGAGCGGGTTCCGCCGCGGCTGGTGAGCTGCTTCATCTGAGTCTTGATGAGCATAGCGGGGTTGAGGGAGGACAGGGCGTCCTGGTAGATCATCGCCATTTCGTGGCCGAGGAGCTTTTGACGCTCATCGGGCGACATGTCGAAGAGGTTCTTGCCCTGGTAGAGGATCTCGCCCGACAGGGTCGACTTCGGGCTGATGAGCCCCATGATCGACAGTGAGGTGATCGACTTGCCGCAGCCGGATTCGCCGACGAGGCCCATGGTCTCCCCGGGGCGAACCGAGAAGGACACGTGGTCGACGACATTGACGTCCCCGTGATTGTCGAACTTGATGCACAGGTCCTTGACTTCGAGCAGCGGCGCCTCGGTCGAGGTCGATTCGAAGCGATCATCGCGTTCGGATTCGACCTTTTCGAGGGCGTCGAGGCTCGCCTGCAGAGACTCGGCCTGCTCTGCGTAGGCGCGGCGCGGGTCGAGGAGGAGACGGTCGGCCTCGCGCTGAGCTCCGGAGGAGACTTGAGCGACTGCGGGGCCCTTGGGCGCTGCGACCATGGCGTCGGTGATGCCCTCGGACAAGATGTTGAGGCACAGGACCGTGACCATGATGAAGACGCCCGGGAAGAAGGCGGTCCACCAGTAGCCGAGCATGACTGACAGGTTCGAGGATGCTTCGGAGAGGATATTGCCCCAGGTCGGGACAGTGGTCGCCTGCAGGCCCGAACCGATGAAGGTCAGGGATGCTTCGAGGATGATCGCGTCTGCGACGAGCACGGTGGCGAACACGAGGACCGGTGCGGCGGTGTTGCGCATAACGTGCTTGACGAGGATCCAGGGGGCGCGGGCGCCGGCGACAATGACTGCTCGCACGTAGTCCTCGCCGTAGGCCGCCATGACGTTCGCGCGAACGATTCGCGAGAGCTGGGGAATGTAGACGAAGGCGATGGAGCAAACGATCACGAAAACGAGGGCGGAGACGTTACCGGCCTTTTGGAGGGCGCGTCCGAAGACGAGGACGGAGACCGCGGCCATCGCGATGCCGGGGACGGCCATGACGATGTCGAGGATTCGCATGATGACTTCGGAGATGGACTTGCGCACGACTGCCGCGACCGAACCGATGATGGCGCCGAAGAAGAGGGCGATCAGGGTTGAGAAGAGGCCGATCATGAGCGAGAAGCGTCCGCCGTACAGGACGCGGCTCAAGATGTCGCGCCCGACGTGGTCGGTGCCGAAGAGGTGCTCGCCCGAGGGGGCGGTCCACTTGGTGAAGATCTCTTCGGGAGAGTAGGGCGCGATGAGGGGCGCCAGTACGGAGATGAGAACCATGAAGGCCAGGACACCCATGGCGAGCTTCGAGCCGAGCGACATGGCGCCGATCCGGCTGAAGCGCGCGCCCGGCGCGCTCACCTTCGCGAGTTTTTCTTTCTGAGTCATCATCACACCGACCTAATACGCGGATTAATGAGGAGGTAGAGCATGTCAACGATGATGTTGACGACGATGAAGGCGATCGCGACGACGAGGGCGCCTCCCTGAACGAGGGTCACCCAGTTCTCCTGGATTCCTTTGAGGAGTACTGCTTTGCCCATGCCGTCGATCGCGAAGATGATCTCGATGACGACTGCGCCGCCCATGAGGTAGCCGATGCGCAGACCGAGAACGGTGATCGGGGTGATGAGGGCGTTGCGCAAAACATTGCGTGCGACGACGATCCACTTGGGGATGCCTGCGCCCAGGGCCGTGCGCACATAGTCGCGGTCGAGTTCTTCGACCATGGAGGTTCGCACGACGCGCGTCATCTGTCCGACGACGGGCACTGCGAGGGCGATCGCGGGAAGGAGCATCCTGAGGAACCAGCCTCCCGGGTCTTCGCTGAAGGCGGGAAGCGCTCCGGAGACGGGGAGCTTACCGACGAAGCCGAGGACGAGGAGGGCGGCGAGCCAGAAGGAGGGGGTGCCGATCGAGACGACCGAGATGACGCGGATCACTTGGTCGGGCCAGCGGTCGCGGTAGATGGCGGCGAGAACTCCGAGGGGGAAGGCGAGGATGATCGCGAAGAAGAGTCCGAGGAAGGTCAGCTGAAGGGTGACGGGCAGGGCCTGGGCGACGAGGTCTGAGACTTTGTTGGAGGTGCCGACGCCGTAGGTGCCGAGGTCGCCGTGCAGCATTCCCAGGAGGTAGAGGCCGTATTGGACGAAGAAGGGCTTGTCGAGTCCGTGCTCGACACGGTAGGCCTCGAGTGCTTCGGGGCTCGCTGTCTCACCGAGGGCCGAGTAGGCGGGGTCGATTGGTGAGAGCGACATGATGAAGAAAACGAGGAAGGATACGCCGATGATCATGATGGGCAACGCGACCAAGCGGCGCCCGATTAATCTCAACAGATTATTCACTGCTCATACTCCTGTTTCGGCCATTTGGCATGCAAAAGGAGGGGCGGGTAGCGGGAGAGCACCCGCCCCTCCTCTTCAGATAGGGGCTGCCAAATGGCAGGCGGGACTGCTTACTTCAGTCCGACGCCAACGAGGTCGAGGCCGGTCGAGGCGATCGGCTTGAAGTTGGTGACCTTGTCGCCGTTGTACGCGGTGATCAGCTTGCGGTGGAACAGCGGGTAGGTGACGGCCTGCTCGGCGAGGAAGTCCTGGGCTTCTCCCCACTTGGCCTTGGCGGCATCGCCGTCAAGCTGAACGGCTTCGTTCATGATCTCCTGGAACTTGTTGAAGTTCTCCGGGTCAGCGTTCTTCCACTGCGAACGCTTGTTGGTCCACACGTTGTCGGCGTTCCACCAGCCCATGATGATGCCGGGGTCGGTGCCGAAGACCGAGGGGTCACCGGGGGCGAGGATGACATCGAAGGTGGGCGAGTCGACGTCGGCGACGTTCGAGTAGAGGTCGGAGGAGGCCATGGAGTTGACGGTGACCGTCAGACCGAGGGCTTCAAGATCAGCCTTGATCTGGGGGATGAGGTTCTGGATCCACGGGTGGTCGGTCGTCGTGAGGTTGATTTCGCTCAGGCCTGCGGCGGAGATGGCGGCCTTGGCGGCGTCAACGTTGTAGTCGAGCTGGGTCGTGGTCTTCTTGTACGAGGGGTTGGTGTTCGGCAGGAAGGAGGTTGCAACCGTTGCCTGGCCTTCCATGGCGGAGTCGACGAGCTTCTGCTTGTCGATGGCCATGTGGATCGCCTGGCGCACCTTGGCATCGTTGAAGGGGGCCTTGGTGGTGTTGAACATGAGGAAGGGGTTGCCGTAGCCCTGAACCGACTCGACGGTCCAGCCGGTGGCCTTGATCTGGTCGGAGGCGGAGGCCGGCACGGCTTCCATCACATCGGTGGTGCCGTCGAGGGCAGCGGCCAGACGTGCGGAGTCGTCCTTGAGGACATGCCAGCGGATACGCTCAACCGTTGCGGGGGCTTCGCCGTTGTAGTTCGGGTTGGGAACGGCGGTGACCTCGGTCGGGGTGATGTTCTCGTACATGTACGGGCCCGAACCGGTCGGCTTGGCCTTGAGGCTGTCGGCGTCCATCGAGGTCGGGACGATCTTGACGTTGGTGAAGCGTTCCTTGAGGCTTGCGAAGGGGTACTTCAGTTCGATGGTGACGGTCTTGTCGTCCTTAGCGGTGACCGACTCGACGAAGCCGAAGAACTGCTTGTAGATGGACTTGTCGTCGGTGGTGCGAGCGTAGGAGCTCACGACGTCCTCGGCGGTGACATCGGTGCCATCGGAGAACTTGGCGCCGTCACGGAGGGTGACCTCGTAGACGGTGTCGGAGACCTTGACCGGGTCACCGGCGGCGAGGGCCGGGTACACCGAGTAGTCGGCCATGTGGAACTGGTAGAGGCCTTCGAGGACCTCCCAGTTGGTGCCCATGGCGAGCGCCGAGGTCGTGATCGGGCCGTAGTCGGTCGTTTCGTAGGCGGCGCCGACGTTGAGTTCACCCTTTGGGCCGGCCGCTGGGGCTTCGGACTGCGTCGTCTTCTCCGCAGAGCCACCACAACCGGAAAGCACCAGGGTGGCTGTGGCCATGAGTGCCACGCCTGCAGCCATGTGCTTGCGCAAACGCATTGTTACTCCTCACCGTTGAGTAAAGACACGAGCGGGGCGCTCGAATCCGATAGAATGACCTTATGTTGTCTGACAACTCATTGCAAGTGGGTTTGGTGAATCTAACCGGCTCAAAAACGTTACAAAATGATAAAGAGGCCTCGACCTCGTCCAATCGTTCAACGATGACGATGGATTCGATCAAGGCGTACATCCTCGCGCATGGACTCACCCCCGGCTCCCCCCTGCCGACCGAGGCCGCGCTGTGCGCCGAACTCGGCGTTTCACGTTCCTCCGTACGCGAAGCAATGCGAAGGCTCGAAGCCCTCGACATTGTCCGTTCCCAACGAGGATCGGGCTCCTACGTCGGCGACATGTCCATGCGTCCCCTGGTCGAGACCCTCGTGCTGCGCTCCGCCCTCGACGTCAAAGGCGGGGCGAGCTCCTTGTCCGAGGTGATCGCGATCCGCAAGGCCCTCGACCTCGGGATCGGCGCTGAACTCGTCGCCGCGATGAAGGGCACGAAGAACCCAGAACTCGAAAAACTCGTCACCTCGATGCGCGAACACGCCGAGGCCGGGGAGACCTACTACGACGATGACATCGCCTTCCACTCCACGCTCATCAAGCAGCTGCACAACACGATGCTCGAACAGCTCATTTCCGCGATGTGGCTGATCCACCAGACGGTGACCCCGAGCCTGCATCCGGCCGACCATGAGGCCATGCTGCTCACGGCCCGCGCGCACGGCGATATCCTCCGGGCCTGCGAAGAAGGCGATCTCGAGGGCTACGGCGCCGCAGTCGAGTTCCACTACGCTCCGCTGAGCAAGCTCATCTCCGATTCGGAGTGATTCACCCGGAGGGTCCCGCCAAGGCTGGGCCCTCCGCCGCACTGCCTCCCCCCTTCCTCTTCTATGCACGGCTCCCCTTCAGCGCAGGGGGCACGCACTCCCGAAGTTCAGCGCAGCGCGCATGCAACCCCGAGGGAGGGGCTCCTCACTGATCGGAGGCTGAGCTCACTGATCGACACTCAACCCAAAAAGTCCCCGAAGATTCCTCCTCGGGGACTTTTTAAAAAACGCGACTCAGCGGGTCTCGCGGTGCGCCGTCGACTTGCGACAACGCGGGCAGAACTTCGCCAGTTCAAGACGATCCGGCGTATTGCGACGATTCTTCTTTGTGATGTAGTTGCGCTCCTTGCACTCCGAGCAGGCCAGAGTGATCTTGGGGCGAACATCCTGAGACTTGCTTGCCACGGTGTGTCCTCTTTTGCTGAATAGTGGTGTCGGCGCGCGACCTGTCATCTTGGTAGCGGGGGCGGGGCTCGAACCCGCGACCTCACGATTATGAGTCGTGCGCTCTGACCAGCTGAGCTACCCCGCCGCGGTGCGACCTTCGCCGCAACCAGAGCCCCGAAAGGGAATCGAACCCTTGACCTTCTCCTTACCATGGAGACGCTCTGCCGACTGAGCTATCGGGGCAACGCGGAAGAGCCTAACTCAGCGGTGACTGCTTTCGCAATCAGCCTTCCTGAGAAGGACCTCACACGCATTCCTGACCGAAGTCAGGACCGTGGCGGGAGAGGGATTCGAACCCCCGAAGCACGAAGCGTCTGATTTACAGTCAGATCCATTTGGCCGCTTTGGTATCCCGCCATGCTCCGCTTTCGCGGTGCCGTGAAAGAATAACAAGACAAGCGCATCGAACGCCAATCGCGCTCAAGTGCGACCGATCACCCTAGAATCTTGGGCAGGATCGCCCCGCAGACTCCATCGAAAAGAGGACACCATGGCTGATTCATCTTTCGACATCGTCTCCAAGCTGGACCGACAAGAGGTTGACAACGCCGTCAATCAGACCGCGAAGGAGATCGCGAACCGCTACGACTTCCGCGGAGTCGACGCCACGATCCGCCTGGCGGGTGACGCCATCGAGATGGAGGCCAATTCGGCCGATCGCGTCCTCGCGATCCTCGATGTCCTCCAGTCCAAGCTCATCCGCCGGGGTCTTTCACTCAAATGCCTCGACTACAAGGACCGCGAGCCCAAGCCCTCAGGCAAGATCTACAAGCTCGTCACTCCTCTTCGTGAGGGCATCGCCCAAGACATTGCGAAAAAGATCTCAAAGCTGATCCGCGAGGAGGGCCCCAAGGGTGTCAAGGCGCAGATCCAAGGCGATGAACTGCGCGTCTCCTCTAAGTCGCGCAACGACCTCCAAGCGGTCATCGCCCTGCTCAAAGGCCCTAAGGGTGACGAACTCGATGTCGCCCTCCAGTTCGTCAACTACCGCTGAGTCCTTCCCCCTGCAGGCGACGAGGCCGCGCTGCGCCCGCACTCGGCCATGAATGGCGGCCAAACACACGGTAGGCCCCTAAGGCCGCTCGGCCATGAACGCGGGTGCAGCCGAGCACGACACAGGGGCTCTCACCAAGCTTTAGAGGCGGGACCGGAGGGGAAACTCCCCCGGCCTCGCCTCTTATACCTTCTTGGCGCTCAGTAACCGGCCATCTTTTCGAGACGGGCAATGCGCTCATTCATCGGCGGGTGAGTCGAGAAGAGATTGCGCAAGCCCCGGAAGGGGTTCGCGATCATCAGGGCCGACACATTCTGCACCTGCGGAGTCGGGGTGAGAGGCACCTGATCCGTCCCACTTTCCAGTTTGCGCAAAGCAGAGGCGAGGGCAAGAGGGTCACCGCTGAGGCGAGCCCCGTCCTCGTCCGCGTCGAACTCCCTGGTGCGCGACAGCGAGAACTGGAGGATACTCGCAGCCAGAGGCGCCAGAAGAGCCATTGCGAGAGTCGCTAAGACACCGATCCCACCCCTGTCGTTATCGCGTCGTCCCCCGCCGAAGAACATGAGGAACTGAGCGATCGAGGTGATGAGCCCGCCCAAGGCTGCGGCGACCGAAGAGGTGAGAATGTCCCGGTTGTAGACGTGCATGAGCTCATGGCCGAGGACGGCGCGTAACTCGCGTTCACCGAGGATCTGGAGGATGCCCTCGGTGCAGCATACGGCCGCATGCTGGGGATCTCGACCTGTTGCGAAAGCGTTCGGCGTCTTCGTCGGCGCGATCCAGATGCTCGGCACCGGCTGATTCGCTTTTTCTGCGAGCTCGTGGACCATCGCGTAAAGCTGAGGATACTGCGCCTGCGATGCGGGGTAGGCGTTCATTGCTCGCAGGGCCATTGTCGCCGAGTTCCAATAGGCGTAGCCGGTTTGGAACAGTCCGATCAGAGCGAAGATCCAGATCCAATAGGAGTGGCCGCTTCCACCGGCGATAAGAGCGCCAATCGCGAGGAGGAGGGCCCACATGCCTCCGAGGAGGGCCGCGGTTTTCAAACCGTTGTGATAGCTCCGCTCAGTCATATCCGAAGCATAGGTGCCACCCCTGGATATCACCTGGGAAGAGTCAGAACGAACGCCTGAGGTTCCCTGTTCAACGATGGTGTTCGAAAGGCTGGCGTCGCACTCAAAGGAGCGCGGGGGCGGCTGGCCTGCGCCCTCCGCCCCCGCGCTCGTCACCTCGCCCCTGAAATGGCTTTAGAAGCGCCGACCCGGGCCGGAGTAATCCTCAAAGCGTTCAGGAGCGCTGGGCACGCCCATCTCCCCCATCTCACCAATGAGGTCCGCCCCAGCCTCGCAGCCGCGCGAAATATCGGTCATCGCCCGGCGAGACACGACCTTCACCCTTTCGCGCATCCCGCGTCCCTCAGGCAATTCGCCGTAGTCTTCACCGAGTTGACGCTCGTAGGCGTCGAGGAGCTCCCACCCCTGCCAGGTCGTGTATTCGACGCCGCGCTCTTCGAGGAGGGCGACCATGGCCTCGTGGCCGACTTCGGAGGTCTTCGCGTGCAGGCGCCCTTCATTCGCATCTTCAACGAGATGGGCGATGGTCTGCTGCGCATCAGACTTCGTCGAGCCGATCAATCCGACGGGGCCGCGTTTGATCCACCCGGTCGCGTAGATTCCCGAGAGGGCATCCTCAAGCGGCGAATCCGGGCTCGGCACGACGCGCCCCTCAATATTCGGTACGACGTGACGCTCCTCGTCGAAGGGCAGGCCCGGGATCGGCGAGGAGGCGTAGCCGACGGCGCGGTACACGGCCTCGACAGGCCAGGTGGTGATGAGCCCGGTGCCGTGCACCGAACCGTCTCCGGTGAGTTCAGTGCGCTCGGTGCGCAGGGCCTTCACGTGTCCCTTCTCGTCGGCGAGGATCTCCACGGGAGATTGGAAGAGGTGAATGTGAATTCTGCGCGAGGCCGTATGCTCTTGCGGATCGACGGAGGCGTAGTTCGTGAGGGTCTTGACGACTTGGCGCTGCTGATTCGACTCGCGCAGGGTCTTCTCCGAGCCCTCGTCGAAGTCGAAGTCCTCTTCGTCGACAATGACGTCAACGTCTGGGACCTTCCCGAGCTCGCGCAATTCCAGGGGCGTGAACTTCACCTGGGCGGGGCCGCGGCGACCGAAGACGTGGACATCGGTGATCGGGTTCTCCGCCAGGCCCTCGGCGACGTTCTGGGGCACCTCTGTGGTCATCATGTCCTCGGCGTGCTTGGCGAGGACGCGCGCAACGTCGAGGGCCACATTGCCCACGCCCACGACCGCGACGGACTTCGCGCGAAGCGGCCAGGTCCTGGGGTAATCAGGGTTGCCGTCGTACCAGGATACGAAGTCGGCGGCCCCGTAGGACTCGGGCAGCTCAACACCCGGAATGTCGAGCGGGGCATCGCGGTCGGCCCCGGTCGCGATAATGACGGCGTCGTAGTGGTCACGAAGATCCTCGATCGTAATGTCGCGGCCCACCTCGACATTGCCCAGGAGGCGAATGTCTCCGCGTTGCAAGATCTTGTAGAGCGCCACAATGATCTGCTTGATGCGCGGATGATCGGGGGCGACGCCGTAGCGGACGAGGCCGTAGGGTGCGGGCAGGCGTTCGAAAAGGTCGATATTCACCTCGAGGCCCGACTTCGACAAAATGTCGGAAGCGTAGATGCCTGCGGGGCCCGCTCCGATGACGGCGACGTTGACAGCTGTCACGCTGTTTCTCCTCTCGATCCCCACCACTCGGGGGCTTGCACAATGCGGGACGCACCCGCGGTTGCTTCGATCCTAACGATCCTGCAGGCCCTGGTCGCTTTTCGTTGCCCGCCTCACTCCTTTGAGTCGCTCACAGGTCCCATGAGGAAGCGGCGCACAAGCCC
The DNA here is from genome assembly GCF_016405145.1 of Schaalia cardiffensis. GTDB lineage: Bacteria > Actinomycetota > Actinomycetes > Actinomycetales > Actinomycetaceae > Pauljensenia > Pauljensenia cardiffensis. Next base: position 157,399 of record NZ_JAEKIA010000004.1, on the reverse strand, counting down.
ATTGAGGCGAATGGGACACGGGTGGGGAAAGGAGGAAGCACTTGTCTCAAGCGCGGGCCCTTCCTCCGCTTCGTCGCCCCGAGGTGAGAAAGGGGCCGCCCGCGCTCACGCGGACGGCCCTTGCACGCACATCACCCGCAAGTACACAACCCGACACCCATGAGGCGGGCCTTAATGACTCCCCTTTGGCCCAGCGCACTGCCGAGGGGACGCTGCCCCCGTGTTCGTCGCCGACCTCGTGCGCTTCATCCCCACGCTCTGGCCAGGGGGCGCTGCACTTTAAGCCAGACGATCCACCATGAGATGCGCGAAAGCAATGAGCGCTGTCTTCGCTTCCCCCTCAGGCAGGGGCTCGAGCGTCTCGATCGCGCGCATCGACCAATCCTTAGCCATTTGGCGAGTCTCTTCCAAAACCTCGTGGCGACGCAGAGCCGCAACAAGTTCAGCCAGAGCCTCATCCGAGGACAAGTCCGAGTCCAGGGCTTCGAGGATGCGGCGCCCGTCCTCGTCGATTGTGCCTAGGGCGAGGCGGCGCTTGAGCAGCAGGACGGGGAGGGTGTCGACCCCTTCACGCAAATCAGTGCCCGGGGTCTTCCCGGAGGTGTCACCATTTGAGGCGAGGTCAATGACGTCATCGGCGATCTGGAAGGCAACGCCGATGCGCTCGCCGAACTCGGACACGATCGCCGCGACTTCCTCGCCAGCGCCCGAAAGCCAGGCGCCGAAATGTGCCGCCGTGGCAACGAGGGACCCCGTCTTATCGGCGAGGACGTTGATGTAGAAGTCGACGCGGTCCTGCCCTTCTTCCGGTCCGAAAGTCTCATTCAACTGGCCGATGCACAGGCGCTCAAAAGTGCGCGCATGATGGGACACCATTTCCGGGCCGAGCGCGGCGATGAGCACCGAAGCGCGGGCGAAAAGCACATCCCCCGCAAGGATCGCCCGATTATTGCCCCACAGATGCTGGGCAGAGGGCACACCTCGACGGACGGACGCAGAATCCATGACATCGTCGTGATACAGGGAGGCGAGGTGGGTGAGCTCAACCGCAGTCGCACCTGTGATGACCGCTTCATCGAGGGCCCTCGCAGGATCCCCGAGTTGGGCGCACACGAGGGTGAGGACGGGGCGAAGACGCTTACCGCCGGCGAGTGCGAGGTGGCTGGTGAGCTCATCCACGAGGTCGCGCGAGCCTGAAACGGCTTCGCGGAGGCGACGCTCGACGACCTCGAGCCCCGGCTGGATACGGGCCTCGAGGTCGGGAGCAGAAAGATTCGGCGCTGAAACGGTCACGGTAGCAGTATGACGACCTGGGAGAGGATCGACAAAACCGGTCCCGGGAATACGCCGAGCAGGATCGTCGCAGCTGCGGCGGCAAGGACCGTCACGTAGGCCAAGCCCTCAGACTTCACGACACGAGCGCCAGGGCTCGCCTCAGTGAAGAACATCAAACGGACGAGGCGGAAGTAGTAGAAGGCCGTGACCGCCGAGCAGGCGAGAGCGAATCCGACGAGCCAGCCGAACCCTCCCGCGAAAGCATCGGAAAACACAAGGAACTTGCCGACAAAGCCAGCGCTGAGCGGAATGCCCGCGAAGGACAGGAGGAAGACCAGCATGGCCCCCGCCATGAGTGGGTTCTTCTTACCCAGGCCCGCCCAGCGTTGCAAAGCGGTCGCCTCAGGGCCGACAACACCTTCCTCATTCGTCGAACGCACAAGCGAGACGACGCCGAAAGCTCCGACGGTCGCGATGCCGTAGGCGATCACGTAGAAGAGCACATGTCCCGTCGATAGCTTCACCAAGGAGAAGACGCCAAGGAGGATGAAGCCCGCGTGAGCGATCGAGGAGAAGGCGAGCATGCGCTTGACATCGCTTTGGACGATACCCGTGAAGGTACCGATGAGCATCGTCAGGAATGCGACACCCATGAGGACGGGCACGAGATCCCACTGGAGGATCGCTGCGACGACCTCGTAGAAGCGGAGCATCGCCGCGAAAGCCGCAACCTTGACCGCTGCGGCCATGAAACCGGTGACGGGGGTCGGGGCGCCCGTATACACATCCGGGGTCCAGGCGTGGAAGGGCGCGGCGCCAACCTTGAACAGGAGGCCGAGCATCACGAGGAACACGCCGATGAGGACCAGCCAGTCCATGCTCGAATCGAGGGCGACCCTGTTCGCGAGCGTCGAGATCGTCAGCGAACCGGAGAAGCCGTACAGGAAGGCTGAGCCCATGAGGAGGAAAGCTGAAGCGAAAGCACCCAGGATGAAGTACTTGAGGCCCGCCTCCTGGGAGAGCTGACGGCGCCTGCGTGCGGTCGCCGCCAGAATGTAGAGCGGAAGAGACATGACCTCAAGGGCCACGAAGAGCAGAACATAAGAGTCCGCCGCTGGGAAGAGCATCATGCCACCCAGGGAGAAGAGGGTCAGCGGGAACATTTCCGAACGTTGATAGTTCTTCCGGTCGGAGAGCTCTTCATCTGATGAGCCGGGACGATCCGAGGGCTGGCTCGCGAAAGCACCATCGCCGATCTCAGAGCGGTCAGCCATCACGAGGATCGCGAGGAAAGCGATGAGGACGAGGATGAACTGTGCGGCGATGCTCAGCGGGTCCTCAATGTACTCCCCGAATGAGGAAGGAGAGGCGAGGACCGGCAGCCAGCGGGTCGCGAGGACCGCTCCAGCGGCGAGGGGCGTCAGGAGGGTGACGCCAATGACGAGGGAGCGGCGGTTCTTCGCAGGTGCGAAGGCTTCAACGAGGACGCCGAGGACTGCACCGCCGAGGACGATGATGATCGGGGTGAGTGACGCCCAGGGGATCTGCGGCGCAGCGAATTGGGCGGAAGCGAGGAGATTCACTTCGAGCTCCCTTCGAGGAGGGTCTGGGCCACGGCGCTGGGGGCATCGCCGAGAGCCGAATCGGAGGCAATCGGGGTGAGCGCTCCGACGAGCGGGGCCGAGTACAAGCCCAGGACGAGCATCGCGACAATGAGGGGCGCCATCACCGATTTTTCACGCAGCTCAAGATCGGGCAGCGCGTCTTTGCCCTTCACAGGCTCACCCGTGAAGACCCTCTGGTAGGGCATGAGGACGTACACGGCGGCAATGATCACGCCGAGGACCGCGAAGCAGGCGAGAACGACACTCACCTTCCAAGTCCCCATGAGGACGAGGTACTCGGGAACGAAGCCCGACAAGCCCGGCAGTGCGATCGAGGCGAGACCGGCAGTGAGCCACAAGCCCGCAAGATAGGGGGTGACGCGCTGCATTCCCCCGTATTCGCGCATGTCCTGGGTGCCTCCGCAGCGGGCCAACCACCCTGAGAGGAGGAACATCGCGGCGATCGACACACCGTGGGCCACCATGTAGAACATGGCGCCAACGAGCGCGATCTCGGATCCAATGAAGATGCCGAGAACCATGAAACCGAAGTGCGACACCGAGGTGTAGGACACAAGACGCATGATGTCGTCTTGGCCGTTCGCGGCCAGGCCGCCCCAGATGATCGACACGACGGCGAGCGCGCACAGCACCCACTTCGCCTGATCCGCCGCCTCGGGGAAGAGACGCAGGCACAGGGCGATCATCCCGAAAGTGCCGATCTTGTCGAGGACGCCGACGAGGAGGACGGAGGTTCCCGGACGTGACACGGCAGCCGTATCGGGCAGCCAGGTGTGGAGCGGAACCATCGGGGCCTTGATCGCGAAGGCGATCATGAAGCTGATGAAGGCGCCCATCTGCACAGCGGCCGGCAGCATCGACGAGGCGGCGGCGAGCTGATCGAGGCGGAAGAACGCTTCGGAGTGCTGGGGGGCAAAAGCCCACAGGGCGATGATTCCGCCCAGCATGACGAGTCCGCCTGCAAGGGAGTAGAGGAGGAACTTCATCGCCGCTGCCCTGCGCGCTTGGGCCTCGCCCACTCCGTAGCGCCCGATCATGAAGAACAGGGGGATGAGCATCGCTTCGAAGGCGATGTAGAAGACGACGAGGTCGAAGGCCGCGAAGATCACGACCATGAACATCTCCAGGAAGAGGACGAGGGCCGCGTAGGCTCCAGCTTCCGCTTCGTTCTCGTCCTCGTTCCACCCGGCCAGGAGGACGAGGGGTACGAGGGCGACGGCGAGGAGGATCATCATGAGGCCGAGGGCGTTGACACCCAAGGACCATGTGACGCCCATCTGCGCGATCCAGGGGTGGGACTCGAGGAGCTGGTAGGAGCCCGATTGTGTCCAATCGAAGGAGAGGGCCGCGCCGATCGCGCTCGCCAGTTCAAGCAGTGATACGGCCAGGGCGAATCCCTTGCCGGCGGTCTTGCGCAGCCCCGGGATGACCGCGAGGAGCAGCACGCCCAGTGCGGGCAGGGCCACAAGGAGGGTCAGCCACGGGAAGGAGCTTGCCATGATGTTTTCCATGTTCGAAATCTCCCTCACAGCCTGAAGCCGAGGACGATGGCGAGGGCGAGGATGACGCCCCCGAGGATGTAGGACGCGTAGGTGCGCACGTAGCCGTTCTGCGTCACTGAAATGAGGCGACCCAGGCCCGCCGAGGCAGCGGCGATGCCTGTGAGGACACCGTCGATGATGAGACGATCCCCCGCGCTCGCGGTCTTCGCCAGAGCGCTGGCCGGTGCGACGAAGAGGGTCTCATTGACCTCGTCCTGGTAGAGGTCCTTGCGTGCGGCCTCGGTCAGGGCGTTGCCCGCCGGGACTGCCGTCGGGACCTCGGATGCGCCGTACATTCTCCACGCGACAAGGGTTCCGGCGATGACGAGGAGGAGGGTCGCGAGCTGAATGACGAGGACCGGCAAGACCGGTTCGACGTGCTCGACCTCGCCGGTGACGGGGGCGAGCCACTTCGTGAAGAAGTCTCCGATCGACATGAGGGCGCCGATGAGGACCGCGCCGAAAGCGAGGATGATCATCGGGGTCGTCATGAGGGCGCTCGATTCGTGCGGGTGCACGCCCGATCCTTCTGCTTCAGTGGTCCACCGGGCTGTGCCGTGGAAGGTCATGAAGAAGAGTCGCGACATGTAGAAGGCGGTGAGTCCTGCGCCGAAAAGGGCGATCAGGCCGAAGAGCCACCCGGCCCAGGGCGCGTTGAGTGTGCCGAAGGAGTGGGCACTGAAAGCGGCCTCGATGATCTTGTCCTTCGACCAGAAGCCGGACAGGGGCGGGACTCCGAGGATCGCGAGCCAGCCCATCATGAAGCTCGCCCAGGTGACCTTCATGGCGGTACGCAGCGCGCCGAAGCGGCGCATGTTCACCTGGTCGTTCATGGCGTGCATGACCGAACCGGCACCGAGGAACATGAGGGCTTTGAAGAAGCCGTGCGTGAAGAGGTGGAAGATCGCGAAGGCCCAGCCGATCGGGCCGAGTCCCGCGCCGAGCATCATGTAGCCGATCTGGCTCATGGTCGAGGCCGCGAGGACCTTCTTCATATCGTCCTTCGCGCTGCCGACGATCGCTCCGAATAGGAGGGTGATCGCGCCGACGATCGCGACGGCGCTCGCCGCGATGGGGGCGGCGGTGTAGACGGCGCCCGAACGGACGACGAGGTAGACGCCGGCGGTGACCATGGTGGCCGCGTGGATGAGAGCGGACACGGGGGTCGGGCCGGCCATGGCGTCACCGAGCCAGGCCTGCAGGGGGAACTGCGCGGATTTACCGCAGGCTGCGACCAGGAGGAACATGCCGATCAGGGTTGCTTGGGCCTGCGGGAGGCCGGCAACACCGGCGTTGACATCCGAGAATCGGACCGAGGAGAAGTTCGCGACCATCACCATCATCGCGAGGAGCATTCCCATGTCTCCGACCCGGTTCATGAGGAAGGCCTTCTTCGCGGCGCGCGCATTCGCGGGCACACGGTTCCAGAAGCCGATGAGCAGGTAGGAGGCCAGGCCCACGCCCTCCCAGCCGACGAAGAGGACGGCGTAGGAGTCGGCGAGGACGAGGGTGAGCATCGCCGCAATGAAGAGGTTGAGGTAGGCGAAGAATCGGCTCCGATCCACGTCATGGGCCATGTAGGCGATCGAATACACGTGGATGAGCGAGCCGACGAAAGTCACGAGGACCACGAAGGTCATGGAGAGGGGGTCAACGAGGAGGCCGAAGTCCACTGAGAACTCCCCGGCGGGGATCCAGGTGAACAGGGTCCGCGTCATGCGGCGCGACACTTCATCGGCGCCGAGCATCTGGGCGACGATGAGCGCGCCCACGAGGAAGGAAGCCCAGGAGGCGATGGTGGCGAGCAGGTGGCCCCAAGAGTCGCAGCGGCGTCCCAGGAGCAGGAGGATCGCGGCCGAGGCGAGCGGGACGGCGATCATGAGCCAGGCGTAGGAGGCGAAGCCGCTCGCGGCGACGGGCTCCACAAGGTGGAGGGGTGCGAGGGATGCAGTCATGTGGTTCTCCTCCCTCAGTTCTTCAGCAGGTTGACATCGTCGACGCTCGTCGTGGAGCGCGACTTGAAGATGGACACGATGATCGCGAGGCCGACGACGACTTCAGCTGCGGCGACGATCATGACGAAGAAGGCCATGATTTCGCCGTTCACATCGCCGAAGATCCGAGCGAAGGTCACGAAGACGAGGTTCGCGGAGTTGAGCATGAGCTCGACTCCCATGAGGGAGATGATCGCGGAACGACGCACGAGGACGGTGACCGCGCCGATCGCGAAGAGCACCCCCGCGAGAATGAGGTACCAGGAAAGACTCACTTCTCCTCCTCCTGGGTTGAAGCGGGGGCCGCATTCTCCTCAGTGGAGGGGGCGAGCGGCTGGTCAAGGCCGCTCGGAGCGGCAGGTCCGGGCATGCCCCAGGAGCCGGAGAGGGGGATCGCTGCCGAAGCCTCGGGGGCGAAAGGCGAATCGATGACCTCTGCCCTGCGGGCGAGCATGAGCGACTGCGCGACCTCAGGGTCGACTTGCTCGATGCGGCGGCCCAAACCGCGCACGCGGATCACGCGCGGCACGGACTCCTCAACCGGGGCGAGGGTCTCACCCGAGATCGCGGGAACATCCGCCGCGTTCGAATGCGCGTACACGCCCGGAGCGGGCAGCTGGCCGATGTGGCGTTTCGTCTCGGCGAAGGCGCGCATCTTCGCTTTCGCAGTCTCACGCTGGGAGATCTTCGGGCTCAGGGCGTCGGAGTGTGTCAGCAGCATCGCGCCAATGGCGGCGGTGATGAGCAGTGCTCCGGCGACCTCCATGGTGAGCCAGTGCTCGGCGAAGAGCGTTGTCGCCAAAGCGGTGATCGGCTCATCCGAATACGGGTTTTTCGGTTCAAGACCCACGGCCTCGCCCGCGAGGGTGGTGTGGGCGATGGCGGAGACGATGATTACTGCGAGGCCGAGTCCTGCGAGGATCGCGGAAACGATCAGGGATTTTGATTGGGTCGCGTAATCGTCGGTCGCGCCGATGCCGATCATCATGATGACGAAGAGGAAAAGCATCATGATCGCGCCCGTGTAGACGACGACTTGGACGATGCCAAGGAAGGGTGCCTGCTCGGTGATGTAGAGGACCGCTAGGCCGAGCATGACGCCGACCATGCTGATCGCCGCGTAGGCGGCCTTCTTGAAGAAGAGGACGCCAAGAGCGCAGGCGACCATGATGATCGCGGTGATAGAGAAGAGCACCGCCTCACCCGTTGAGCCCATGGTGGGCCATGTACCGAGAAGATTCATCGACGTGCCTCCTTCGCTGCGGCCTCGGCGGAAGCGATAGTCGGGTCGTCGGGGCGGTGCTCCTTGACCCAGTCGATCTGCGTCTGCGTTGGGCCGGTGACTTCACCGCGGTAGTAGTCGCCGTCGCACAGTCCCTCAACCATCGGGTGCGGCGCGGCGAGCATCCCCTCTTTGAGGGGCACGAGCAGATCCTGTTTCTCGTAGATGTCCGCCGCGCGATCATAAACGGCGAGCTCGAACTCGTTACTCATGGTGAGTGCGCGGGTCGGACATGCCTCCATGCACAGTCCGCAGAAAATGCAGCGCAGGTAGTTGATCTGATACACCCTGCCGAAACGCTCCCCCGGGGAGTACTGGGCTTCGGGCGTGTTCGCCCCGGCTTCGACGAAGATCGCATCAGCCGGGCACGCCCAAGCGCAGAGTTCACAGCCAATGCATTTTTCAAGGCCATCCGCGTAGCGGTTGAGCTGGTGGCGGCCGTGGAAGCGCGGTTGGACGCGGGCCTGTTCACGCGGATACTGCTCGGTGACGGTTTTACGGAAGAAAGAAGAGATCGTGACGCCGTAGCCGGCGATCGGGGCGAAGAACTCCGCGATGGGGCCCTTCGGGTCGTGCTCGAAGCGCATCTCCTCGCCCTTATCGGTGTTCTTACTCATCGGAGCCCTCCTTCGAAGGGGTGACGACGATCGGATTGCGGCCCTGGCGCGAGGAGGCGATGGGCGTCTGACCGGGCAGAGGCGGGATGGGGAAACCGTCGGCGAAGCCGGTGTACTCCTCATCGGATGGCTTGGGCCGCTGCTCGGGCTCGCCCTTGTCGGTGATCCACATGATGAGCATGATGAGCCCGAACACTGCGACGATCACTGCGCCCAGGACCGGCAGAGAAACCTCCACCCAGGCGGTGATGCCGCGGACGATCGCAACGGCGACGAGCCAGACGAGGGCGATCGGCATGAGCCACTTCCAGCCGAGAGTCATGAACTGGTCGTAGCGGAAACGCAGGAGGGTCGCACGGGTCCAGATGAGTAGGAACATGAAGAACCACATCTTGAGGAAGAACCACAGCATTCCCCACCAGCCCTCGTTGAAGAAGGGGAAGAAGGAGAAGGGCAGGGGCGCATGCCAGCCGCCGAGGAACATGGTGGTCGCAACCGCGGAGACGTTGAGCATGTTCACGTATTCGGACAGGTAGTACCAGCCGAACTTCATCGAGGAGTACTCGGTCATGTGACCGGCGACGAGTTCGCCCTCGGCCTCGGGAAGGTCGAAGGGGAGGCGGTTGACCTCGCCAGTGGCGGAAATGCAGTAGACAAGGAAAGCGGGAATCAATGCGAAGGCCCACCAGACATTGCCCTGGGAGGCGACGATCTGCGACGTCGACATCGTCCCCGACATGAGGAACACAGAAACGAGGGCCATGCCCATGGCGAGTTCATAGGAGATCACCTGAGCGGAGGAACGGACCGCGCCGTAGAGGGGAAGTGTCGAGCGAGTCGACCAGCCGCCGAGGACCACGCCGTACAAGCCCAAGGAAGTGATCGCCAGGATGTAGAGCGTCGCGACGGGCATGTCGGCGAGCTGCAGGGGGCTCGAATGGCCGAAAAGATTGACATTCGGGCCCATCGGGATCACGCCGAAGACGCTGAAAGCGGAGAACGCCGCAATCGCGGGGGCGAGAAAGTAGAGGAACTTGTCGGAGCGACGCGTCCACATGTCTTCCTTGAACAAGAGCTTGCCTGCATCCGCGAAGGCCTGGAACAGGCCGAGGGGGCCTGCAACATTCGGGCCGGGACGGGTCTGCATACGACCCAGGCCGCGTCGCTCGACCCACAGGGCGAGCAAAACGTTGACAATCAGGTAGACGATGATGAACACCGCTTTGAGCAGCGTCAACCACCAAGTCTCCTCAGAGAAGTCGGATGCGGTGTAGTTGGGAACCGCGTTGAGCAGAAGATTCACCGGGCCACCTCCCCAGTGGCGCTGAGAGTCACGAGGGCACCGGCGGTGCCGAGTGACTGATGGACGAGGGAACCCTGCGAGCATTCCGGAACCCACACGACCGAGTCGGGCAGATCCGCTGCGAAAGCGGGCAGTTCAATGGAGCCGCGCTCATTTGTGAGCGTGAGTGCGCAGCCGGGGGCAACGCCTGCGGCAGCGAGAGTGTTCTCGGAGGCGAGGGCAATCGGGCGGCGGGCTGAGCCTGCGAGCCAGGGGGCGCCATCTTGGAGGCGGCCCGCGTCAAGCATTAGCTTGTGGGTCGCGAGGATCGCCTGGCCCGCATTGACCGGGGTCGGGGCCGGGGCGCTAAGAGGCGTGAACTTTTCACGGACCCCCGAAGAGACCATGAGGGTGTTCGCCTCTTCATACAGGTCCGTCAAAGTCGTGATGCCAAGATCCACGCCGAACTCGTCGGCGAGCCTGGTGAAGACCTCGCGATCCGTGAGGGAACGGGCGGAAATCGCCTGGCCGAAGGGGCGCAAACGCCCCTCCCAGTTGATGAAGGTCCCGTTCTTCTCCGTCGGGGAAGCGACGGGGAGGACCACGTCCGCGAGTTCAGTGACATCGGAGGTGCGCACTTCGAGTGACACGAGGAAGGGAACGGCTTCGAAGGCGCGCAGAGCACCGGCCGGGTCTTCGAAGTCTCGCACGTCAACGCCACCGACCACGAGGGCGGAAACACTGGAGTTGATGGCGCCTTCAAGCTGGGCGGACGCATCCAGGCCGCGGGCTTGAGGCAGTGTCCAGCCCATCTGCTCGCGAGAAGCCGCATCATCGAGGGGACGTCCGAAGGGCAGCAGGCCCGGAAGGAGGCCCGCTTCAATCGCGCCGCGGTCTCCGGCTCGGCGCGGAACCCATTGGAGGCGCGCGCCCGTGCGCTCGGCCAGTTCGAGGGCGGCGGAGAGCAGGCCGGGGGCGCGAGCCGCACGCTCGCCCACGAGGATGACTCCACCCTTCAAAGCCTCCACTAAGTCGGCGTTCTGCCCGCCCTCGGCGATAGAGGCAAGAACCTCAGCTTCAGTGCCCGGAGCTGCGCGCAGCAGTCTCGCCGACAGTTTCGCCGACCCCTTGGAGGTGAAAGGCGCGACGCTCGTGACTTTCAGGTCGCCCTTGAGGACTGCCTTGCGCAGGCGCAAGAAAATCGCGCCACATTCATCTTCGGGCTCGAAAGCGACGAGGAGGACCTGCCCGGCCTTCTCCAGATCCGCATAGCTCACACCCAGACCCGAGCCGGCGACCTTTGAGGCGAGGAAGGAACGCTCCTCTTCGGAAAGGACACGCGAACGGAAGTCGATGGAATCGGAGCCGACGACGGTGCGCGCGAACTTCGACCACGCCCAAGCGTCCTCGAAGGTGAGGCGCCCACCGGGAAGGAACCCGACCTGGCCCTTGGCCTCCTCAAGGCCCTTGCGGACCACGTCGAGGGCATCGGACCAGGAGGTCGGGACGAGGGTGCCATCAACGCGAACGAGCGGCGTCTTCAGGCGTGATTCCTTCTCCCATTCGAAAGCGAAGCGGTCCTTATCGGTGATCCACTCCTCGTTGACCTCGGGCTCGTTCCCGGCCATGCGGCGCACGACCTCGCCGCGGCGAATGTCGACGCGGATCGCAGAACCGGAGGCGTCATGCTCGGTGACCGAAGCGGTGGACACGAGGTCGAAGGGGCGTGCACGGAAACGGTAGGAGGCTGCAGTCAGAGCACCGACCGGGCAGATCTGCACGATATTGCCCGAGAAGTAGGACGCGAAAGCACGCCCGGACTGGTCGCGATCGGCCTCCGTGAGTTCGCCGCAGTTGAGGGCACCGAGGAGGCCGGCTTGACCGTAGGGGCCGGAAAACTCAGGGGCGCTGTGCTCTTTGCCTTTGGGATCGTGAAAATCAAGGGTGGAGGTGTCAAAGCCGCCGATCTGCTCGGCCATGAAGTAGTGCTCGTCCGTGGGGGCAGAGCCCCCGCCTCGGCCCTGAAGGTCGAGGAAGACGTCACCGGAGATCTCCTTACCGAAGCGCACGCAGCGCTGGCACAGGATGCAGCGCTCACGGTCGAGGAGGATCTGACTGGTCAGGCGAAGGGGTTTGCGGTAGCTGCGCTTCGCATCCGTGAAACGGGATGTGGCGCGCCCATCCGTCATCGCCTGATTCTGCAGGGGGCATTCCCCGCCTTTGTCGCAGATCGGACAGTCGAGGGGGTGGTTGATGAGGAGGAACTCCATGACCCCGTGCTGCGCCTTCTTGGCGACCTCGGAGGTGAACTGGGTCTTCACCACCATTCCCGGGGTGACGGCCTGTGCGCAGGAGGGCTGGGGCTTGGGCATGAAACGCAGCTCACCCGTGTTGCGGTCCGGCATCCCGACCTCGACGAGGCACTGGCGGCAGGCCGCGACGGGCTTGAGGAGCGGGTGGTCGCAAAAACGCGGGATGCGGATCCCGGCCTGTTCGGCGGCCCTGATAACGAGAGTGCCCTGGGGGACGCTCACTTCGACGTCGTCGATGGTGACGGTGACCATGGTGGGAGCGTCGCTCATCGGACACCTCCTCGCGCGTAGACGGCGGATGCCTCATAGGGGAAGAGCTCACGGGCCGCAGTGTTCAGCCCGGCTTCGAATTCTTCACGGAACTTCTTGATACCCGAGGTGATCGGCGTTGCTGCGGCGTCTCCGAGCGGGCAGAAGGAGCGTCCCGCGATGTTGTGGGCGATCTCGTCGAGCAGATCCACATCGCCGGGAAGGCCCTGGCCCTTTTCAAGGCGGTACATGATCTGCTTGATCCAATAGGTGCCCTCACGGCAGGGAGTGCACTTGCCGCAGGACTCGTGCTGGTAGAACTCGGCCCAGCGGGTGACGACGCGGACAACGGAGACTGTCTCGTCGAAGACTTGGAGGGCGCGGGTGCCGAGCATGGAACCCGCGGCGCCCACCGACTCGTAGTCGAGAGGAATGTCCAGCTCCGCTTCGGTGAAGATCGGAGTCGAGGAGCCTCCCGGAGTCCAGAACTTGAGGGTGTGGCCCTCGCGGATGCCGCCCGCCATGTCGATGAGTTCACGCATTGTGATGCCGAAGGGGGCTTCGAATTGACCGGGGTTCTTCACGTGTCCGGACAGGGAGAAGATGCCGTGGCCCTTCGACTTCTCCGTGCCCATTGAGGAGTACCACTCGGGGGAGTTGCGGAAGATCCCGACGACCTGCGCGATCGACTCGACATTGTTCACGACCGTCGGGCGGGCGTACAGGCCTGCGACCGCGGGGAAGGGGGGTTTGATGCGCGGGTGGCCGCGTCGGCCCTCGAGGGAGTCGAGGAGTGCGGATTCTTCGCCGCAAATGTAGGCGCCAGCGCCCGCGTGCGCGGTGATCTCCAGGTCCCCGAGGATTCCCGCCTCTTTCGCCTCCTTGATGGCGTTGAGGAGCCTGCGGTACACGTGGACGACTTCGCCGCGCAGGTAGATGAAGGCGTGACGGCAGTTGATCGCCCTTGAGGTGATCGCAACGCCCTCGATGAGCACATGCGGGTTCGCCATGATCGTGGGGATGTCTTTGCAGGTTCCCGGCTCGGACTCGTCGGCGTTGACGACGAGGTAGCGGGCACGACCATCATCGGGCGGGAGGAAGGACCATTTGAGGCCCGTCGGGAAGCCCGCGCCGCCGCGGCCGCGAAGACCGGAGGCTTTGACCGCGTTGACGATCTCAGCGGCCTCCATGGTGTTCGCACGTTTGAGGCCTTCGTAGCCTCCGCGCGTCAGGTAGGAGTCGAGCGTCCACGAGCGCTCCTCGTCCCATCCCTTCGTCAGGATCGGAGTGAGAGGGCCGGGTGTTGCGAATGTCGTCATTCTTGTTCGCCTCCCTTGGTGTCGTCGAGGGCGTGGGGTTCTCTCCATCCCTTTTCGGCGGCGATGCGGAGGCCGAGGAGGGAGGGCTCACCCGCGGAGGGGCCTTCGTTTTCGTGTCCGTCGAGGAATCCGGCGAGGGTGCGCTCGTTTTCCTTGAAGGTCGGGACCTGCTGAGCGCCGCGCGTGGGGTGGGCGGGGCGCCCGGCTTCGAGATCATCGACGAGGGCGATAGCGGATTCGGGGGTCTGGTTGTCGAAGAACTCCCAATTCACCATGACGACCGGCGCGTAATCGCAGGCCGCGTTGCATTCAATGCGTTCCAGGGTGATGCGCCCCGATTCGTTCGTCTCATCGGAGCCGACGCCAACGTGTGCGGAGACGGCCTCCCAGATCGCGTCTCCACCCATGACGGCGCACAGCGAGTTGGTACACACTCCGACGAGGTAGTCGCCGGTGGGGTGGCGCTTGTACTGGGTGTAGAAGGTGGCGACGGCGCTGACTTCGGCGCGCGTGATCCCCAGGATGTCGGCGATGAGGGCAATGCCATCGGGGCTGACGTAGCCGTCCTGAGACTGGACGAGGTGGAGCATCGGGAGCAGCGCCGAACGGGAGTGCCCGCTCGGGTAGCGGCCGATGATCTCGGCAGAATCGGCTCGCAGTCGAGCCTCGACTTCCTCGGTGTAACTCATCGGTCGACGCCTCCCAAGACCGGGTCGATTGCGGCCAAGGAAACGACGACGTCGGCCAGCTGGCCGCCCTCGGTCATCATGGCCAGTGCTTGAAGATTCGCGAAGGAAGGATCGCGGAAGTGTGCGCGGAAGGGGCGGGTCCCGCCATCGGAGACGAGGTGGACACCGAGGATGCCCTTCGCGTGCTCGACCGTCTGGTAGACCTGTCCGGCCGGAACGGTGAATCCTTCGGTGACGAGCTTGAAGTGGTGGATCAGGGATTCCATGGAGGAGCCCATGACCTCGCGGATGTGCTCAAGGGAGTTGCCCTGGCCGTCGCTTGCGACGGAGAGCTGCGCGGGCCAGGCGATCATCGGGTCTGCGACCATCACCGGGGCGCCCTCGCACTTTTCGAGGCGCTCGAGGGCCTGGTAGATGATGCGCAGCGACTGGTAGCACTCGTCGAAGCGGACCATGGTGCGGTTGTAGACATCGGACTGGTCGGCGACGGGAACATCGAAGTCGAAAGTCTCGTAGCCGCAGTAGGGCTGGGACTTGCGAAGGTCCATGGGAAGACCTGCGGCACGAACACCCGGGCCCGTGGTGCCCAGGGCCATGAGGGCGCTCAGCGGCATGACCGCCACATCGCACAGGCGCTTTTTGAAGATCGGGTTGGCGCGAGTGAGGTCTTCGAGTTCACCGATGTCGTGTCGGCACTTGGGAAGGAGCTCGCGGATGTAGTCGATCGTGCCTTCGCCGATGTCTTGGACGACGCCGCCGGGGCGGATGTAGGCGTGGTTCATGCGAAGGCCCGTGATGCGTTCGAAGATCCTGAGGATCTCCTCGCGGCCGCGGAAGGCGATCGTCATGATCGTTGTCGCGCCCATCTCATTGCCGGTCGAGCCGATGGCGACGAGGTGGGAGGCGATGCGTGAGAGTTCCATCATCATGACGCGGATGAGGCTGGCCCTCTCCGGGATGTCATCGGTGATGCCGAGGAGTTTTTCGACGGCGAGGCAGTAGGCGGCCTCCTGGAAGAGGGGGGCGACGTAGTCCATGCGGGTGCACAGGGTCGTGCCCTGGGTGAAGGTCCGGTATTCCATCGTCTTCTCAATGCCGGTGTGCAGGTAGCCGGTGTCGACGCGGGTTTCGCGGACGGTTTCTCCGTCGAGTTCGAGGATGAGGCGCAGGACGCCGTGAGTAGAGGGGTGGACTGGACCCATGTTGACGACGATGCGCTCCGAGGAGATCTTCTCGATCTCGTTGAGGATGTCCGCCCAGTCTCCTCCCTGGGTCATGACCTCGGGGATCTCATCGGTGTTGAGGGCGGCACCTGAGGCGGCCGCGTGGAAGTTCGGGGTGCTCATCACTTGTACGACCTCCGCGTATCGGCGGGCGCAATGGTGGCGCCCTTGTATTCGACGGGGATGCCGCCGAGCGGGTAGTCCTTGCGCTGGGGGTGTCCGACCCAGTCATCGGGCAGGGCGGTGCGCGTCAGCGAGGGGTGTCCATCGAAGACAATGCCGATGAGGTCCCAGGTTTCGCGTTCTTGCCAGTCGTTTCCGGGGTAGATGGACACGATGGAGGGGATGTGCGGGTCGGCGTCGGGGCAGGTGACTTCGAGGCGGATCATGCGGTTGTGGGTGATCGACCAGAAGGGGTAGATCGCGTGCAATTCGCGTCCCTCGTCTGAGGGGTAGTGGACGCCGTTGGTGCCCAGGCACATTTCGAAACGCAGGTCGTTGTCGTCCCGAAGGTATTTCGCGACCCGCACGATGTGCTCGCGTGCGATGAAGATCGTGAGTTCGCCGCGGTCGACGACGACTTTTTCGATGACCTCCTTGATGTCGAGGCCGTCGGCGCTCAGGAGTTCTTCGAGGACGTCGACGACGGTGTCGAACCAGGAGCCGTAGGGACGGGGGGATTCGCCGGGCAGGAAGCTTTCGGTGACGAGGCCGGAGAATCCGCTCGTGTCGGGGAACATGCCGTGGCGACGGGTGATGAGCTCGGGCGGAGCGAAGGCCCTGAGGGAGGCGACCCCAGTGGCGTCGCTGGGCGTGACGAGTTCGTCGCTCATGCGAGGAGTCCCTTCATCTGGTGGGTCGGGGTGGCGGCGAGCGCTGCCTGCTCGGCCTTGCGCGCGATTTCGCGGCGGTTGACGCCCAGGGGTTCTTTGCCGATCTGTTCGCGCAGCACGAGAACCGCGTGGATGAGGGCTTCGGGGCGCGGCGGACAGCCGGGGAGGTAGACGTCGACGGGCACGATGTGGTCGCATCCTTGGACGACGGCGTAGTTGTTGAACATGCCGCCTGAGGAGGCGCAGGCGCCCATGGAGATGACCCACTTGGGTTCGGGCATGGAGTCGTAGACGCGGCGAATCACGGGCGCCATCTTGTGGGAGACGCGCCCCGAGACGATCATCATGTCGGAGTGGCGCGGCGAGGCGCGGAAGACTTCCAGGCCGAAGCGTGACATGTCGAATCGGGGGGTACCTGCGGCCATCATTTCGATGGCGCAGCAGGCCAAGCCCATGGTGACGGGCCACTGGCTGTATTTGCGTGCAAGGCCGAGGACCTTCTCGATACTCGTCAGCGCAACGCCGGCGGGCAGGCTTTCTTCAAGACCCATTGGTTGTTCCTTCCTGTCCCTCAGTAATCGAGTCCGCCGCGACGCCATTCGTAGGCGTAGGGAACGGTGATGAGCGCGATGAAGGTCAGCATGGCGATCAGCCCGAAGAGGCCGAGCTGGTTGAAGCTCACGGCCCAGGGGTACATGAAGACGACTTCAATGTCGAAGATGATGAAGGTCATCGCGACAAGGTAGTAGCGGACCGGGAATCGGCCCTCGTGCAGGTGTGCGGAGGTCGGTTCGATTCCGCATTCGTAGTTATCGGCCTTCGTCTGTGATTTCTTCGTCGGTCCAAGGATGGCGGAGGCGACCAGGCCGCCGAAGGCCAGGACGAGTGCCGCCGCAGCCATGATGAGCAGCGGGAAATAGGGATTCGTCATCTTTCCTCCATGGATCGATCGAGGTTGGGGCCCTTGTGGTTCATAGGGAGGGCACCAGACGTGTGAGCATTGTGATGAGGCGATCGTCGAAGTCGCCGCCCTTGCGTTCGTAGCCGTCGGACAAGAGCTTGTTGACGAAGGTCATGAGACGCGGGATCGGCAGGCCCTTGTTCGTGCACAGCTGCATGATCTGCGGTTTTTCAATGAGGGCGACGAAGATCCGTCCGAGTTGGTAGTAGCCACCGTATTCTTCGCGCAGCAGCTCAGGGTATTCGCTCATTGCCCGGTCGAAGCCCGCCCGGCTGTGGCGCGACAGGGCTTGGGCGGCGCAGTGGGCGGCGAAACGACCGGCTTTGAGGGCCGGGGCGATTCCCTCGCCGTTGAAGGGCGAGACCATGCCGCCTGCGTCGCCGACGAGGACGAGGCCGGAAATGTAGTGGGGTGAGCGGTTGAAGCTCATCGGCAGGGCTGCGGAACGCAATGGGCCGATCTGGTTTTCAGCGGTGAAGCCCCAGTGTTCGGGCAGGTTCGCGGTCCACTGTTCGAAGATCTTCTTGTAGGGCAGCTGGGTCGCGTTCGCCGTGGAGGATACGGAGCCGAGGCCGACGTTGACGATTCCCCCGCCCATGGGGAAGATCCAGCCGTATCCGGGAAGGAGTTCGGATTTTCCGGGTTCACCGTTCCACAGTTCGAGGTGGGTTTCCATGAACTCTTCTTCGCCGCGTGGGCTGTGGAAGTAGGCGCGTGCAGCGACCCCCATGGGGCGATTGTGTTTCTTCTCCAGGCCCAGCAAGGTCGCCAGGCGTGCAGCGACTCCTCCGCAATCGGCGACGAGTTTGGCGTGGACGCTGAATTCGCGCGCCTTATCGCCTCGGCCGATGCGGGCATTCACGCCGAGGACGCGCCCGGTGGCGTCTTGGATCGCGCTGGTGACGGTTGCGCCTTCGATGAGGCGGGCCCCGGCCTGGCGGGCTCGGGTGATGAGTTCGTGGTCGAGTTGTGTGCGGGCGCGAGTCATCCCGTAGCCGGGGAGGGATTTCTGGTCGGGCCAGCCCAGGGTCATGGTGTGTCCGCCGCCGATGACGGTCAGGCCGCGGTTGCGGGTCCACTCGGAGGTGTCCATTCCCATGAGGATGAGTTCGTGGACGGCTGCGGGGGTGAGTCCGTCTCCGCAGATCTTGTCACGGGGGAATTGGGCTTTTTCGAGGACGAGGACGTCGATGCCCAGGGAGGCGAGGTGGTAGGCGGTGGAGGCTCCAGCGGGGCCTGCGCCGACGACGACCACGTCGGCCGTCATTGTGCCAGGTAGGTCATCGACCACTGGTAGTCCTCCCAAGTGTTGCACAGCCCTTTGCTGCGCAGATGTGCAAAGCGGAGCGGTGTGCACTGCACCGCATTCCGTCTCGCTAGCCTAGCCCCTTCCGTGAGGGTGTTGTTCCGCGGCTTGTAATTGCGCTATTCGCATGGTTTTTCTGCGCTTGCGAGGCGAAACGCAGAGAGCATTTTAGAAAAGGAAGGCGCACCTAATTGCTGCGTCTTCCTCTCCCCTTTCCTCGCCGAGGCGCGCAGGCCTCAGGGCAGGGGCTTGACCGCCCGATGCAGGGCCGCGATACCGCCCGTCAGGTTGCGGTATTCGACCGAGGCCCAGCCGTTTCGGGCGATCATCTCGCCGATTGTGCGCTGGTCGGGCCAATCGCGGATCGACTCGACGAGATAGTCGTAGGCGGCCTCGTCGGAAGAGAATGCCTTCGCAAAATATTTGAGGACACTCGACTGGTAGCACTCGTAAAGGGAGCGGAAAAGCGGATTCGGCGGAGTGGAGAATTCGCAGACGACGAGACGCCCTTTGGGACGCACGACGCGAGCCATTTCCCTCAAAGTCAGCTCCGGGTCGGGAATATTGCGCAAACCCCAGGAAATCGTCACAACATCGAAGGAGGCTTCCTCGAAAGGCAGTTCCATCGCATTGCCCTGGATGAACTCAATATCGGGGTGGCGTTTACGTCCGACCTCGATCATCCCTTCAGACAGGTCGCAGGCAGTCACCTCCGCCCCCGCTTTCGCGAGCACCGCGCAAGAGGCTCCGGTTCCTGCGGCCACGTCGAGGACCTTCTCGCCTGGCAGGGGCGCAACTGCGTTGCGGAAGGCCTTCATCCACACGCGGTCCATCCCGCCGGTCATGATGAGGTCCATGAGGTCGTAGCGTTCGGCCACGTGGTCGAACATGGAGGCGATCTCACTGGGCGCCTTGGTCAGATCTGCACGCAGGACATGGGAATCGGCTGGCATCATGGGTCAATCATCCCACGCCTGGCCCTTGGCCTCAGGGTGGCGAAGAAGCTGAGGAGGGTGGGCGGGTGTTCACGCGCGTAGGATGGTCGCCATGCCGAACGCCTCCACGACCGAGTCCCTCCATGCCAGAGCCGTCTCGCTCGCGGGCACGCAATGGGCTCATACTCCTCTGCTTCGTTTCCTCCCCGAGGACCCCCGCGAGGATGCTGTAGCCCTGGCGTGGTTGGGTTTCAGGTGTCAGATGGTCGGCTGGGGGCGCGCAGCCGCATGGAAGGGCTCGGGTGTTCATGCGATTGGCGAGGCCGGGGCCTGGTGGGATCGTCTTCGCGCGGCCTCGAGCGTGAGTGTGGATGTTCATGGCCCACACTCGAAAGACCGAGATTCGGGCGAGCGGGCTTCACGCGCCCCACTCTCGGGCGACTCGCTTTCGGGCGACTCGCTTTCGGGCGACTCTCCTTCGGCTGAAGCGGCTTCACACCTCGAGCGGGCTCTTCCTTCCTTTCCCATCGCCTTCGGTTCCTTTGGTTTTTCAGCTCGAACAGAGTCAACGCTCATCGTCCCGAGTTTCCTCCTGATCGACACTCCTGAGGGGCGCTGGGCGGTTTCCATCTCCTCGTCCTCGCCGGTGCTCGATCCCCTCGAAGTCCTCGATTCCACGACTCCCTCATCCCCCAGGCCCCCGCGTGGGCTGCGCACCGATGTGGGGCGCATGACTCAAAGGGAGTGGAGGGCTTCTGTTGAGGCGCTCGCGGCGAGGCTGAGGGCCGGTGACGCTTCGAAAGCGGTCATGACCCGCGACATGCTGGTGCGCGCAGATTCTGCGATCACTGCCCACTACCTGCTCGAACGCCTCGACTCTCTCTACCCGCAGACCTGGAGGTTCTGCGTGGATTCACTCATCGGCGCATCCCCGGAGATGCTGGGTTCCGCAGCCGATGGCGTCTTGCATTCTCGGGTCCTTGCGGGCACCTCTCCCGCTGGGCGGGGTGCCGAGCTTTTGGAGTCGGAGAAGAATCTGCGCGAGCATACGCTCGCAGTCGAGTCCGTGGCCTCAGCGCTGCGCCCGATCGTCGACGACCTGCAAGTGCCTGAGACCCCTTTCATCTTGGATCTTCCTAATGTTGCGCATCTGGCGAGCGATGTTCAAGCCCGTTTAGGTGAGCTCTCCCTTCTGGAGGCCGTGGCGGCCCTGCACCCGACGGCTGCAGTGTGCGGAACCCCGAGGGATCTTGCTCTTGAACTCCTCGAAGAGCACGAGCGCACCGAAAGGGGCCGCTATTCCGGCCCCGTCGGCTGGGTTGATGCGAACGGCGAAGGCGAGTTCTGTATTGCGCTGCGCTGCGGAGCGCTCGAGGAGGAGGGAAGGGCACTGAGGATCTTCGCCGGGGGCGGCATCATGCCCGACTCCGATCCGGAAGAAGAACTGGCGGAGACTCGAAGGAAGATGGCTCCCCTGCTCGACGCTTTGGGCGTGGACGCCACGGCATAGGAACACCAGCCGAAAGTACGCACAGCCCGGGTGTCTCGGGCCCGACAAGCTCCGTCCACACGAGTGCTTGAGAGTGATTCTGAATATAGGCCGGGCACCTTCGCCGCCGAGTTCAGCGCGGCGAACGCGAGTGCTTGAGTGTGCTTCTGAACAAGCAGGGCCCCGCTCCCAAGAAGGACCGTACCCTCGGAGCCCGAGAAGAGCCGATGCCCCTTGCTGCAAGACAATGCCGTCTGCCCAAGACAATGCCCGCCGTGAATACGCGCAGTGTCCCCTCAATGCGCGGTGCCCGCCCTCGATTCTGAGGACGGGCACCGCCTTCACGCACTCACTGCTGCTTCGCTTTCAAGGTCGTCGTCACGTCGTACTTCACACCCTCACGCACGTAGGTGATCTCAACGGAGTCACCGCTCTTGTAGCGGCGGATATAACCGGTGAGCTGCTTCGAAGAGGAAACGGACTCGCCATTCACCGCAAGGATCACATCCCCCTTGCGCAGACCCGCCGCTTCAGCCGCGCCGCCTCGAGAGACCTCCGCAACCTCGGCTCCGGCAACAGTCGAACCATCGACTTGGGTCTGCCCCGTCGTCACGGAGACGCCGAGTACCGCATGCTCAACAGTGCCCGTCTGGATGATCTGCTCAGCGACCGAGGTGACGAGGTCGACGGGGATCGCGAATCCGAGGCCGATCGACCCGGCCTTGTCTGAGGAGCTCGAGTTCGATGCGATCGAGGAGTTGATGCCGATGACTCGGCCACATGAATCGAAGAGCGGACCCCCGGAGTTACCGGGGTTGATGGAGGCGTCAACCTGAATGGCGTTCGTGATCACCGACTCTGAGGAGGCCGCTTGAGGGTTGGGCACTCCGGGGAGCTGATTGAAGGGGTCATTCGGATTGAGGGGATCATTGGGATCAAGCTGTTCGGACTCTGATTTCTCGGTGGACACCTCGACCGGTCGGTTCAAAGCGGAGATGATGCCCGTGGTCACCGTGTTCGACAGGCCGAGGGGCGCGCCGACTGCCATGACCTCGTCACCGACTGAAAGGTCCTTGGAGGAGCCGAAGGTTGCGACGGTCAGATCCGAAGGAGGGTTCTTCAGGCGCACAACCGCAAGATCAGTCGTCTGATCGTGTCCGAGGATTTCTCCCTCGTACATGCGCCCATCGGCGAGGGTCACGGTGATCCTTCCTTGACCGTCGAGGGCTGCGGAGATCACGTGGTAGTTCGTCACGATATCGCCCTGCGCGTCGTAGATGACGCCGGAGCCGACTCCGGAGCTGGAGTTCGAGGAGACACTGATCGTCACAGTCGCCGGGGAAACGGCGCGCGCAACAGCCGCCCAGTCGGGGCTGTCACCGGTGGTTGAGACTGGCTGAACCGTCGAGGGCCCCTCGGATTGGGTGTTTGTCGAGGTGTGGGGCGTGGCGTGGGGCTTGCCATTGAACAGCGCCCAGGATCCGCCCAGGGTCAAAGCGGAGGTCAGGAGCATCGCGAGGAAGAGGGCCAACCAGGAGGGGCCTTTCTTCGTTTCTTTGCTGCCGCCTGTGCCCCTGGGTGAGGAGGGAGAAGTCTCTTCGCTCGTCTGCGGACCACCACTCCTCTGCGAACCAGCACTCATCTGCGAATCAATGGGCGTTCCTGCCCCTTGAGGGCTCATCGGCCAGGGCTGTGCGCTCGCAAAATCTGCGGCCGAGGTCGAGGCGGGAGTGGAAGGAGTGGGGCTCAGGGGCTTTGTCTGAGCGCTCGGCCCGGGGAAGGGGGCTTGCCCCGTCCGGGCAGAGTGTCCTGCCTGCCCAGGCATCCCATGTCGCGACCCCGATGAGGCCTGAGCAGCACGGGGTGCACCCAAGGAGGGGGCCTGAGCGCCGCTGGGGGCGCCCTGCGAAGGGGCCTGAGCACCCCTGGGGGCGCCCGCCCTCGGCATGGGCACAGTGGAGGCCGCTCCCTCCTGCGTGTGAGCATTCCCGCGCACCCAGGGGGAGGGAGTTGAGAAAACCGAGGTCTGCTGCGCGTCACGCCCTGCACCCTCGCGCTCCGGGGTTAGAGGCAGGTGCATCGTCTCCGCATCCTCGTTCTTCTGCGGATTCGAAGAAGAGCCCTTGTGAGCATTTAAGGGATCAGATTGCGGGGTCGTTGTCATAAGTCCTTCTTTCACTGCCTATCGGCTGATGGGAGACAGTATGGGTGCCTTCCTTGCCTCAACACTGATACTCGCCTGCATGTTTCCTGTACGCCACTGTCTCACTCCTCAGCTATCGGCCTCACCTCGGCCCGCATCGGGCGCGAGCCTTCACCCCTGTCGACACACCGCTTTCACAGCCGCGAGCGCACTCGGCCTGGAGCAGGGGACTCGTAGGATCCGGATCCCCTTCCCGTCCTCGCCAATGAGTTCACTCAGCTCGGCTCTCGTGTGTGCTTCTCGGTAGTCGGCACCATAGGCGGCGGCGAGCTCTCGGATGGAGGTGGGCTGGGCGGTTGCGAACCAGCGTTCAAAAGTCGGCGCGTTCTCCTTAAGGCCGTGCTCGAGTCCGGCGAAGATCCCCCCGCCCGAATCGTCGGCGACGATGATGAGCAGGTCGGGTGTCTTTTCCTCTGCGGGGATTGCGAGCGCCCCGGCGTCGTGACAGAACGCCAAGTCACCCAGGAGGATCGTCACCGCCTCCCCTCGTCCGAGGGCGAGACCGATCCCGGTGGCGAGGGTCCCGTCAATGCCCGCGAGCCCACGGTTGGCGACCACGAGGCGTTTGGCGCCCGCCCGGCCCACGAGGTCAACGGCGCGCACGGAGTTGGAGGCGCCGAGCAGCAGGGTTCGTGTGTCCTTAGCCATCACGGTGTGGGCAATGCCGAGGACCGAGAGGGGTTCGTCCTCGATGAGGCGGTTGATCTTCTCCCCCGCTTCGAGGGCGGCCTCGCGCCATTGTTCACGCCATGCGCCTTGGTCGCAGGTGACCGGTTCGCACGGTGCGCTTAGCCCCGGCGCGACAAGGGCCGCATTGCCTGAGACATCGGTCCATTCTGGACTGGGGTCGATGACTACGACCCGCAGGTCTGTGCGGGCGAGGAGCGCGGACACGGGGCGCGAAAGGGTGGGCCGTCCCGTGACGATCACCTGTTCGATGCTTCGGGCGAGGGGCCCGGACAGGAGGGATTGCTGGTAGGGGATGGCGTTCTCATCCCAGGCGAGGCCGCTCGAGGGCTCGGCGAGGATCGGAAGTACGGCCCGGGATGCCCAGATGGAAGCATCCGGGTCGGCTCCATCTCCGGCGAGGATGAGGGTGCGCATCCCCTCCCTGACCGCTTCCTTCCATTCGACCCGGGGTGTGGGGGCGCGAAGAACTTTCGTGGATTCTCTCTCGAGGAGGAAGGGCGCTGGAGTGATGGAACCACCCTCGGGGGTGAGGGGCTCGCGGAAGGCGACATTGAGTTGGACCGGGCCGGGGGTTCCTGTGGGGATGCCCTCGGCGTGGGCGAGCAGACGGCGGACCCTGGCGTTCAGGCTCTGATCGGGGGCTGTTTCTGCGGGCAGGTCGAGGACTTCCAGGGCATGGGAGGAGAAGATTCCGGGCTGACTGGTGGTCTGTGAGGCTCCGACTCCTCGCATTTCGGCGGGACGATCGGCGCTGATGACGAGCAGTGGGAGCCTCGAATGCTTCGCCTCGGCGACTCCGGCGTGAAGCTCGGCGACGGCCCCTCCTGAGGTCGTGATGATTGCGACGGGTGCGGGGCGCAGGCGGGGCCTTACGGTGGAAAGCTCGGGTTCTGGTTCCACCCCGTCCTCTTCACTGCGTCCGGCTTTTGACAATCCGAGGGCGAGGAAGGCTGCGGAACGCTCATCGAGTCGCACATGCGCGCGCAGATGACCGGCTCGGCAGGCGGCGTCAAGCGCATAGGCGAAGGGGGCTGAGCGCGAGCCGGGACAGTACACGACGTCTTTCACTCCCGCGCAGATGAGGGCTGCGAGGATCGCGCGGGCGAGCTTTTCAGCGGGGTGGCTCATCGTTTCTCCTCGCTTCGTTTCTCCTCGAGGTGGGCGCACATGGCGTCGAGTCGGTGCAGCCATTGTTCGCTAAGTTCGGGGGCGACTCCGGGCCCTTCGAGCAGGCTCAGATCGGGTTCGAGTTCACGCAGGGGCAGGTGTCCCTCCTCGACGTGAAGGGGCTCGGCGACGGTGTCTGCTGTGAAGAATCCTCCGGTCGCCAAACCGCAGGCGGGGGGCTCGCCGGGCAGGCAGGCGGCGGCGTACACTCCGGCTGCCAGGCCAATTGAGGATTCGAGGGCGGAGGAGATGACGAGCGTCAGTCCGCTCTCCTCTCCGATTCTTAAGGCTCGGCGGATGCCGCCGAGGGGAGCGATTTTCATGATCGCGACATCGGCGGCACCGGCGCGGACGACGGCCAGGGGGTCTGGGGCGCGCCGGATCGATTCATCGGCGGCAATGGGGGTTTTCACGGCGGATCGGACCCGAGCGAGTTCTGGCACGCTCCAGCAGGGCTGCTCGACATATTCGAGTCCCCCGGCATCGCGGGCCGCTTCCTCGAGGGCGTTGATCGCGCTGATCGCCGTGTCCACGTCCCAGGCGCCGTTCGCGTCGACGCGCACCCGAGCCGCTTCACCGACTGTTTCCTTGAGGGCGAGGGCGACGGCCCGGACTCGCTCAATGTCCTCATGAAGGGGTGTGCCCGGGTCTGCGACTTTCACTTTTGCCGTCGCACAGCCCCCGGAGTGGAGGATCTTCTTGTACGCCTCTTCGGGGGCGATCACGGGGATCGTCGCGTTGACGGGAACGCGCTCTCGTAGGGGCGTGGGGCGTTCTTCATTCGCATGGGCGAGCGCTGCGGCCAGCCAGTTCGCAGATTCTTTGGGATCGTAGTCCCAGAAGGGGGATGCTTCGGCCCAGCCGAAGGGGCCGTGCAGGAGAAGGCCGTCTCGCCTGTTCACTTGTCGGAATCGGACATTCATCTTCAGGGAGTGGACGAGGAGGTCATCAACGGCGCCGAGGACGCGGCGAACGGGTGCGGACAGCTCTTCGAGGGGGATGCGAGTGAGGGCCGCGCCGTGATTCTTCATGCGTCCATTGTGCCCGAGGCAGCGACACGCGACTCGTGAGAACTGTGAAACCGGCTCTGGGGCGCTTCGGACGGTTCCCGAGTGGGTGTGTAGTCATCGAGGCGGTGGCTGGTTCTCCTTGCTCGTGAAAACGCTCGGCCTGTGCCGATGCTCCAGCGTCCGCTTTGGGCGCCTCTTTTGTGAGGTCTGCATCTGGGCGGGGTCCGGTGTCTGCCTCGACTTCAGCGGGCACGAACGGACAAGGCCCCCTGCCTGTGTTTCAGAGTGCCGCCACGGCCATGGCGCCCGAACGTCCGAGGACGACATGCCCGGTGCACAGGCTCCCACTCACCCGATCAGTTCCGAACACCCCGGAGATCTCGCGCGCACGATCCGCATGGTTGATGAGCAGCAGCATCCCGCCCCTTTGGGCCGCTTCAATCCCATCGGGCAGATCGGCCCTGCTCGGCTGTACTCTCGCGTAGGCGCCGACCAGGCTGAGCAGGCCGCGTCTCGTCGCTGAATCCAGGACGCTTCCAATGCGCCATAGGGCTCCCGTGCCGCAGGGCTCACGGGTGATTGCCGCCCCTCCTGCGGGGTGGAGGGCGATTGTTTCTTCCTCTTCGCCCTGCTCGACGAGGAGGGATGCGCGGGCTTGCAGGCTTCTGGCAGCGGGAGGAGGGTCGAGGAGGCGGTCCATCGCTCTTTTCAGGGTGGGGGCGACACCGCTGAAAAGCGGGCCCGGCGTTCCGGTAAGCGCTTGTGTGTGGCGGCCCGCTCGGGAGATCCGATCGACGAGGAATCCCGAGTCGAGGACTCCCTCATCGCCCTCATCCTCGCAATAGTCGAGGATCACCTGCATGCCCTCCTCGACAAGGGGGAACAGCTCCTCCTCTTCGATACTCGAGTCGGCGATGAGAATCCGAGGCAGATCCCCGCTTCTTGTCCACTCTTGTCTTTCCTCATCCCCTGCTCCCCGGGGAACCTCATGTCCCCTCAGGAGTGTTTCCCTCAAGCCCTGAAGTGTTTCGTTGAACTCCTGGGCTTCGCGGATTCCGAGGGAGTAGCCCGCTTCCCAAGAGCTCGCGTGCCAGCGTTGGACCGCGAACGAGGCTGTGGGCGTGGTCGACACACAGGATCCGGGGCGTGCTCTGCACATCGCGCCTCGTTCCCTCAACGCCCCTTCCCTCAAGGCCAGCGCTCTCAGGGGCACGTGCTTCAACGCCACTTTTCTCCCTCCCAGTTCCTTCGCGCCGTGTTGTCTCGATGCCGAGTCCCCTGTCTTGCGCTGGAGCATCAGTGAAAAGATCAGAAACGTTCCCGAGCACGCGCCCGCGCACCGAAGCCCCCTGAGCCCCGTGGGCGAGGGCGAGGACGAGCAGCCCGACCTCTTCCACAGCGCTCTTCGGATCGGTGTCGAAATCAGCGATCCAGGCACGTCCTCGGGCTCGGGCGTGAGCGCAATCGAGGGCGAAAGCGGTGGCGCGCGGCGAGGCTGCAAGAATCGGCACGAGGAGGGAGGTCATGGACGAAGAGTAGCGGGCGCGGGCAAGAAGAGCTCAGGCGGATCGCCTACCCTGAACCCATGAGTGCACTCCCCTTCGTTTCCGACACCTTCGACCCGGATCGCTGGCGTGAAGTCGTCGGCTTCGACCTTCACGACCTCACCTATCACCGGGGGATTTCTCGCGGCCGCGAGATCGACGGGCGCCCCCATGGGGAGGATCTGCCCGTTGTGCGCATCGCCTTCGACCGCCCCGACATCCGCAATGCTTTCCGGCCTGGAACCGTCGATGAGCTGTACCGATGCCTCGATCATGCGCGAATGACGAGTGATGTTGCGGCGGTGATCCTCACGGGCAATGGTCCCAGCGCGAAGGACGGAGGCTATTCCTTCTGCTCGGGCGGCGACCAGCGGGTGCGCGGCAATGACGGCTACCGTTACGAGGTCGAGGGCGCCAACGCCGACGCAGACCTTCAAACCCGGCGCGAGCAGGTTGATCCAGCACGGGCCGGACGCCTGCATATTCTCGAAGTGCAGCGCCTCATCCGCACCATGCCGAAGGTCGTGATCGCCGTAGTCCCCGGGTGGGCAGCAGGCGGAGGTCATTCTTTGAATGTCGTGTGTGATTTGTCGATCGCTTCGAAAGAGCATGCGGCCTTCATGCAGACCGACGCGAATGTCGGCAGTTTCGACGCGGGCTACGGCTCGGCTCTGCTCGCCCGCCAGGTCGGGGATAAAAGGGCTCGTGAGATCTTCTTCCTTGCGGGGCGCTACGACGCCGATACGGCTGAGCGTTGGGGAGTGGTCAACGCCTCCGTCCCGCATGCGCAGTTGGAGGACACGGCCCTCGAGTGGGCCAAGACGATCGCGAGGAAATCGCCGCAGGCGATCCGCCTTTTGAAGTTCGCCTTCAATCTCGCTGATGATGGCATGGCGGGTCAGCAGGTGTTCGCAGGCGAGGCGACTCGTATGGCGTATATGACTTCGGAGGCTCAGGAGGGGCGTGATGCCTTCCTCGAGCATCGAGAACCGGATTGGAGCGCTCACCCCTACTACTTCTAAGCGAGCTACTTCTCAGCGAGCGCGACTCGCGGGGGAACCCCGACCGTCGGGCAAGCGCTGCGCGCCCTCGTCCTTACTACCACCCTCCGGGGAGGTCCCCGCCAGCTCTCCGGGGAAGTCCCCGCCCGCCCTCCGGGGAAGCGCCCTCCCTCTGCACGAACGCGGGCCCCTTCAGGCCCGCTTCTGCACGCGCAGACCAGAGCTGCTCGGGGCGCGTCCCGTCGCGCTGCGGGTGTGAAAGACACGAAAGACGCGGTTTCTCCTGTGTTCTCTCCTTGGGGAATCGGCCACAGATTCGTGCTTTTCCGCCTTCCTCAAGTTTTCGAAGCGAGAGCGGCATATTGTTGACAGACAAATCTTTTTCCAGCAGTCTCACGAGTCGTACAAGGAGTCATGATGCCCGAGCCACGCGTCCTCGTCGTCCCCGGAGGAACGAACATCGGCGCCATCGCCCTCGCGAACGCCTCTTTACATAAGCTCATTGAGTTGTACGAGGAGCGCCAGGCGGACCCGGAGCACCCGGCCCCGCACACAGTCGTGGTCCTTCGCGACCCCGCAGAGGTCGCCCCATCGACTCTTCGGGGTGCCTCCCAATCCCCCACAGAGGCCTTTCCCGCCGATCAGTATCCGCAGCTCGCCGACAAACTCGAGGACCCGGACTTCTTCGAGGGCATTGACCTGGTGATCCGCACCTCGGGCTCAACATCTGGGGATCCCCGTCTCGTCGGCTTATCCGTCGAAGCGATCGTCGCTTCCATCCAAGCGACCGATGCCGCGCTTTCTGGCCCGGGGAATTGGATTCTCGCGCTTCCCGCTCACCACATTGCAGGGGCTCTTGTCATGTTGCGTTCCGCTCTCGCCGGGACGAATCCTTTCATCGTTGATGTTGAGACGTCTTTCGATCCGCGAGCGCTCCTGCCCGCCATCGCCGGAGCGACCCAAAACCCGGATGTGCCGGGCTATTTGTCGCTGGTGCCCACCCAATTGGCCGAGTGCCTCGATGCGGATGATGAGGTTCTTCACGCCATGCGCCGCCTTTCGGCGATTCTCGTCGGAGGTTCTGCCTCCCGTCCGGGCCTGATCGAACGCGCCAGGGAACTGGGCTTGAAGGTCCGGGAGACCTACGGGATGACGGAAACCTGCGGGGGCTGCGTCTACGACGGCATCCCACTCGAGGGCGTCGAGGTCCGTATTCTCGACAAGGACGGCCAACCGCGTATCGCCATTGGTGGCCCAACAGTGATGACCCGCTACCTGGATGGCACCGCCGATCCTTTCTTCGAAGAGGGCGGGCACACCTGGCTCCTGACCGGTGATCTGGGGCTCATCACCGCGGGCGGGCAGGTCCGCGTTGATGGGCGCGCTGATGACATCATCGTCACCGGCGGCCTCAACGTCGCTCCCCAACAGGTCCTCGATGCTGCTCTGACCTGCGAAGATGTTG
The DNA here is from genome assembly GCF_016405145.1 of Schaalia cardiffensis. Classification (GTDB taxonomy): domain Bacteria; phylum Actinomycetota; class Actinomycetes; order Actinomycetales; family Actinomycetaceae; genus Pauljensenia; species Pauljensenia cardiffensis. The sequence continues at coordinate 127,387 of NZ_JAEKIA010000004.1, read as the reverse complement.
TCGATGTGTGGGTGACCTCAACTCCCGATGAGAAGTGGGGCGAGGCCGTCACCGCCCTCGTCGTTCCCCGCTCCATGCCCACTGATGCCAAGCAGATGGCCGCCCTTGGACGCAAGGTTCGCGATCATGTAGGTGGGATCATTGGCCGCACCGCAGCTCCGCGCAGGGTTGTCGCAGTCGACGCCCTCCCCTATCTCGAAGGGATGAAGATCGACCGGATGAAGGGGCTCGAACTCGCTTCGACGACGAGCTCGCCTGAGCGCGAATGGTGGCGTTAAAACGCCGGAAGGAGAGCTTCACGTGGCTTCGTTGAGCGAGTGGATCGAGGGCGCCCGGCCGCGGACCCTTCCCGCTGCGGCCGCCCCCGTCCTCGTCGGTACGGCAGCCGCCATTCACCTGGGTGCATTCGCCCCCCTGAGAGCGGGCCTCGCTTTCCTCGTCGCGCTCGCACTGCAGATCGGAGTGAACTACTCGAACGACTACTCCGATGGGATTCGAGGGACCGACGAGAATCGACAGGGGCCTGCCAGACTGACGGGCGGGCGTTTGACGGAGCCGAAGAATGTCCTCATTGCGGCTCTGTCCTGCTTCGGGGTCGCAGGAGTCGCAGGTCTGATCCTTCTCGCCCTATCGGGCGCGTGGCTCCTCGTCGTCCCGGGCATCGCCGCAGTGGTCGCCGCCTGGTTCTACACGGGTGGCCGCACCCCCTACGGGTATATGGGAATCGGTTTGTCCGAGCTCTTCGTCTTCGTGTTCTTCGGCCTCATGGCCTGCGTGGGGACGACGTGGACGCAGCTCCCGCAGGCTCCGGGGTGGCTGTGGGCTCTGGCGAGCGCACTGGGGCTACTTTCGGTGGCCCTTCTCATGGCGAACAACATTCGAGATATTCCCTCTGATAGGGAGTCGGGTAAGAAAACCCTGGCGGTTCGTCTGGGCGATATGCCTTCTCGCGGCGTCTACGTGGCCTGCTTCGCCTTCGCGATCGGCATTCTCGGTGTTGTCGTCTCCTTCCTGGGTTTTCCCGTCTTTGTCGTCCTGCTCGCCCTCGTCGTCACAAGTGTGGGGGCAGCGCATGCCGTCTGGGTGCTCGCGAGTGGAAGGCGTGGAAGTTCCTTGATCCCCGCGATTAAAAGAACGGGCCTGTTCACCCTCGCATGGGCCGTGGAGATCAGCGTCTTCTTGGTCCTCGCCTGATCGTCATTGCAGGAAAGCTCCTCTTGGTTCTTCGGAGGTTTCTCTTCTGCCTCCTTGAGGGGGTTGTCTTCTGTACTCTTGAAGAGTTTCTCACGCGCCCCTCTTCGGCGTGTCCTCGAGGCCTTCCTCTCAGCTTCTGAAGCTTTGTCCTCCGCATCGCACACTTCCCGGCTCGACGATAGGATCAATGGATGCTGAGGATTGCCGCCATCGTCTTGTGGATCGCGATCACCGTGTACGCGTTAGCCGATTGTGTGAAGACTCTCGAGGATCAGATCCCCGCTCGGATCCCGAAGGCTATGTGGCTGATCCTCATCATCATTACGATTCCCTCCTTCTCGCTCGGCTCGATCGCGTGGATCATCGTGAAAGCCGTGGCCCGCGCCGAGGCCGGACAGGCTCCGCTCCCGGGCCTTGCATTCCCGAACTCCCAGCGCCCTCACAGCCCTCAAGGCCCCGCCGCCAGGCCGTCTGCGCCTGATGATGATCCGGAGTTCCTTTTCCGTTTGGAACGCGATATCCAGCGCGAGCGCAAGAAAGCGGAAGAAGAGCGGCGCCGCCGCCTCAAAGACGACTCCGCTTCGGATCAAGGTGATTCCTCCGCTGATTCGCCAGAAGGGGAGTCTCACCCCGAATGATCGGCTTTCCCTTTCCCACCTAGTCGTTTTCCCTCTGATCGGCTTTCCGTCTAATTGCTTTTCCCGGGGCGCTGGGCTCTTCAGCCCTGGGTCCCACAAGGCCTTAGCGTTTGAGCGCGGCTGCAGAATCGCCGGGCGTCATGTCCTGCGCGTGTTCAAGCAAATCGGCGCTCGGCTCCGCATAGGAGATCCCGATGAGCGTCGCGTCTTCGAACTCGAAGCTCGTGATCGACGCCAAAGAGCACTGACGCGACCAGGGTGCGTGAGCCAGAGGCTGTTTGCGAGCGAAGCGCGTGAGGATCGTAATGGGACTTTGATGCGAGACGATAAGCGCCTCATGCCCCTTCGCGACTTTGAGAGCCCCGGAGACGGCCGCTCGCATACGTTGAGCGATATCGATGTAGGGCTCGCCCCAACTGGGCTCCAAGGGCCTGAGGTAGTTCTTCCAGGCGGAGGGACGCAGGAGGAGGGAACGATCGGCGTTCACCGGCAGGCCCTCGAAATTATTGCCTGCCTCAATCAGACGCGGATCGGAGTTAATCGGCAAATCGTAGGCGGAGGCAGTCGGGGCGGCGGTGAGCTGTGCGCGCAGCAGAGGGGAGGAGATCACAGCGGTGATGTCCGCTCCCTGGTCGCGAAGAAAGTCCGCGCCTCTTTGCGCCATCTCATGGCCGAGGGGCGTGAGCCCATAGCCGGGCAGGCGCCCGTACAGGATGCCCTTGGGGTTATCCACCTCGCCGTGGCGCATGACGTGAATCTTCGTCGAAGTCATGGGTCGATTCTCTCACGCCCGCTCCGCTCAAGGGTGAAAGGGCCCCTTTGAGCTCTCCACTCGACTGTCCTGCACACACGAGGGCACTCCGCTCGGCGACGGGCTGATGGGGCACAGGAGCGCGGTACCTGCGCACACGAGGGCGAAGGCGCATAAAAGCTGGGCCCGACCTCATGAGGTCGGGCCCTGAAGCTCACTTCTTGTTACGACGCTGGTGACGCGTCTTGCGGAGCAGCTTACGGTGCTTCTTCTTCGCCATGCGCTTACGGCGCTTCTTGATGACGGAGCCCATGGGGTTCCTCCCTCGTGTTCGGTTTGCGCGGCAGAGGTCACTACCGCTCGAGTGATCGCGGTCGTCTGGACCGCAGCGGGGATATCCTACCCGCTTCAGCCGCTGATTCCCGCAGCCCGATCATCACTGTGATCGGCAAGACCGGAGTTGATGAGTTGACCGACCGCCGCTTCGGGGACGCGGAAGCTCTTCCCGACCCTGATCGCGGGCATCTCGCCGGAGTGAATGAGGCGGTAGACGGTCATCTTGGACACGCGCATAAGATCCGCCACTTCGGAAACCGTCATGAAACGGGGGGCGGGCTGGTGCACCATGAAGACTCCTGAAAACCTCGTTGGCGAGGCGCTCGGAATCGACCATCCGTTGCTTAGGCCGCCTCAGGGGACATACTAGTGCCTGAGGGCCGAGCCTTAGCAAGTTCCACAAGGAAATCTTCTCGGTCTTTGAAGACGAGGAGCCCATCGGGCGACTCGAAGTGCGACACGCGCCCCAAGGGGCGAGGAAGGACGGGGCATGGCACCTCGCAAAAGACGCTCCTCCTCCCCCATCGTTTCTCCCCTTGGTACGGGGAATCTGAAATCACGGGGCTCCGCGCTTACCCCCGTCACCGTGGAGGATTTCGGCACCACGCCTTCGCCCTTCGTTCGCCCTGTTGACGGGCCTATCGGGCCGAAGGAAGGAAAAATCGACTCCTTCAAGAGCTGGTTCACCCGCGAAGCCCGCTACGCTCCAGCGCGCCTCGCCCTCGGTGTTTTCGCTTTAATCATCGCGACGATCACCGCTTTGCTCTCCCTGCCCTTCGCCACCGTTCCCGAACGGCCCATCGCCTTCGTTGATGTTCTCTTCACCGCAGTGTCCGCAGTGTGCGTCACGGGTTTGACGACAATCGACACGGCGAGCTCATGGACCATCTTCGGCCAAGCCGTCATCGCCCTGGGCATCATGATCGGTGGCCTGGGGGTCATGACCCTCGCCTCGATCCTCGGTTTCGCGGTTTCTCGCCACCTGGGACTCACCCAGCGCATGCTCGCCGCCCAAGAGACGAAATCCGATGGCCTCGGCCAAATCACGGGCCTACTCAAAGCGGTCTTCACCGCCTCCTTAAGTGCTGAAGCTCTTCTCGCCGTCCTCTTCTTCCCCAGGTTCCTCACCCTGGGACATGCTCCCCTCTCCGCCGCCTGGCAGGCCGTTTTCATGGCGATCTCCGTATTCAACAACGCGGGCTTCGTCATCATGGTCGAAGGGCTCTCTCCGCATGTGACAGACGGGTGGATGCTGATCCCCATCACCCTGGGCACTTTCATCGGAGCAATCGGCTTCCCCGTCATTCAAGACCTCAACGCCCACTGGCGAACACCAAGAAAATGGGCACTCCACACGAAGCTCACCCTCTCCGTGTACCTCATCCTCGCGCTCATCGGCTCCGTCATGCTCGCCCTGACCGAGTGGACGAACCCCGCAACCCTCGGCGCCCTCGACACCCCCTCGAGGATCCTCAATGCGCTCCTCGCCGGCGTGAACTCGCGTTCTTCGGGCCTATCGGCTCTCGATGTCGGATTGATGCGCCCCCAGACCCACTTCGTGCAAGACATCCTCATGATGATCGGCGGCGGTTCAGCCTCGACTGCAGGAGGTGTGAAAGTCACGACCTTCGCGGTCCTCGTCCTCGCGGTCATCGCCGAAGCCCGGGGCGATCAGGACATTGAAACCTTCGGGCGGCGCATTCCCCCTTCCGTTGTCCGCCTCGCGGTCGCAGTGTCCCTCCTCGGAATGGCGATGGTTGCCGTCTCCGTCGTCTTGCTGCTCACCTTGACGAACTACTCCCTCGACGCGGTCCTCTTCGAAACGATCTCCGCTTTCGCAACCGTTGGTTTGTCAACGGGGATCAGCGCGACTTTGCCGCCGCTGGCGAAATACGTCCTCATCGCTCTCATGTTCGCCGGGCGCACCGGCTCCATGACGGTCGCAGCCGCTCTGGCACTGCGGGAGCGTTCCCGCGTCATCCGCATGCCAGAAGAGCGCCCGATCATCGGCTGAGCACGCAGAGAGCCGTGAACGGGCATAATGGCGGTCATGGCACACGAGGAAAGCAAGGATCTGACGTCTGGGACGCTCGTCATCGGGCTCGGGCGTTTCGGCTCGGCTGTGGCGGTCACCCTTGACAAGCTCGGCTACGAAATCCTCGCCGTTGAGAGGGACCCGGCTCGGGTTCGCGCTTTCGCCGGGCGCTTCCCCCTTGTCGAGGCCGACGCGACCTCCATGGACGCCCTCGAACAGCTTGGCGCCCGAGAGTTTAGGGCCGCAGTCGTCGGCGCAGGTTCTTCCTTGGAGTCCTCGGTCCTCATCACCGCGAACCTCGTAGACCTTGGGATGCCCTCCATCTGGACGAAGGCGATCTCACGCGAGCACGGTCGGATTCTGCGTCGAATTGGCGCCCATCATGTCATCTACCCGGAGTTCGACGCGGGCCAGCGCACGGCGCACCTCGTGGGCGGAAGGATGATCGACTATATTGAAATGGAAAAGGGCGGCTTCGCCATCATGAAGCTGCGCCCCCCGAGGGAAGTCCACGGTTTCACTCTCGAAGACTTGGATTTGCGGGGCCGTTACGGGGTGAACGTGCTCGGGATCCTGCGTCCGGGTCAGCCTTTCGAGTATGCGAAGGCCCAGACCCGCATCAATCCTGAAGACATCATCATTGTCTCCGGGGATGCTCGTCTTCTCGAATACTTCGCGAACCGCCCCTGAACCGAGGGAGTTCAGCGCGGATCGGCCCCTGAACGCAAGCGAAGGCCCCGTCAAACAGCCCGGTGCAGGGCAGTGTGACAGCCCCTCGCTCCCCCTTTCGCCCTCGCCCCTCCCCGCCTGCCTCAAGCCCGTCCGCAAATGCCTAGGGCTGTCGATACGGTTAAGACATGGCGAAGACGAAAACGAGTTACCGCTGCACGGAATGCGGGTGGAGCAGCGCGAAATGGCTCGGCCAATGCCGAGAATGCTCCGCCTGGGGCACCCTGGAAGAGGCCGCCCCCGCAGGAGTGCTCGCCGGTGGCACCGCCCCCACTCCCCCGCGCAAGCCGGCCCGTCCGATCGGCCAGGTGGACGCGGGAATCTCGAAGCAGCGCCCCACCGGTGTAGGTGAACTCGACCGGGTCCTCGGTGGCGGTATCGTCCCGGGGGCAGTCATCCTCCTCGCCGGAGAACCCGGCGTCGGCAAATCGACTCTCCTCCTTGATGTTGCGGCCCGAGTCGCCCGCACCTCGACTCGCCTCGGCCCAGTCCTGTATGTGACGGGAGAAGAGTCCTCCTCCCAGGTGAAGTCCCGTGCAGAACGCATTGGCGCAATCGACGAAGGCCTCCTCCTCGCCGACGACAACGACCTGTCCTCGATCCTCGGGCATGTGGAGGCTGTCAAGCCCTCGCTCCTGCTCGTCGACTCCGTGCAGACAATCCAGTCCCCGCAGGTCGATGGTGGCGCGGGAGGCGTCGCCCAGGTCCGTGCGGTCGCAGCTGCCCTGATCCGCACCGCGAAGGAACGCAATATGCCGATCCTTCTCGTCGGTCATGTGACGAAGGACGGGGGCATCGCCGGACCTCGCGTCCTCGAACACCTCGTTGACGTGGTCTGTCATTTCGAGGGCGAGCGCCACGCCCGTTTACGCCTGCTGCGCGCGGTGAAGAACCGTTATGGCCCCACCGACGAGGTCGGGTGCTTCGAACTCACCGATTCGGGGATTCGTGAACTCTCAGACCCCTCCGGACTTTTCCTCTCACAGGCCTCGCGGGACGTTCCTGGTTCCTGCGCGACGGTTTCCCTCGAGGGGCGGCGCCCCATGCCGACCGAAGTCCAGGCCCTCGTTGCCCCCAGCGCCGGGGGCTCGCCGCGTCGCACCACTTCAGGAGTCGACCATTCCAGGGTCGCAATGATCCTCGCGGTACTTCAAGCCAGGCTCGACCTCGACTCCTCATCTTTGGATGTGTACGTGTCAACAGTGGGGGGTGCGAGGACCCAGGAGCCTGCGGTTGACCTGGCGATCGCGATCTCCATCGCCTCCGCTTTCAAAGGCTCAGCTCCCCGCTCCTCCTTGATCGCCATGGGAGAGATCGGGCTGACCGGGGAACTGCGGGCCTGCACGGGGCTGGGACGGCGTCTACAGGAGGCGGCTCGTCTGGGTTTTGAAACCGCGATCGTGCCTGCGCAGGGTTCGCAGGATCTTCCCCGCATCGAAGGCATGAACGTGTTCACCGTCTCCGAGCTGTCGACCGCGATCCGCGTGGCTCTGCCCTAGACTCGAATCAAGGTTGAGTCGCCTAGGAGGGTGGCATGAATGCTGACGCCGTCACTTTGAGGGAGGCCCTTGCGGCCGTCGCTCCCGGCACTGCTTTGCGTGAAGGGCTCGAAAGGATTCAGCGTTCACACACCGGCGCTCTCATTGTCCTGGGCTACACGCCCGAGATTGAGGCTTTGTGCTCAGGCGGTTTCGATCTTGATGTCGCTTTCACGGCCTCTCGTCTTCGTGAACTGTGCAAGATGGACGGCGCCGTCGTCCTCGATATTGACAAGTGGCGCATCCGCAAGGCGAATGTCCAGCTCCTCCCTGATCCTTCGATCCCCACTAATGAATCCGGCATGCGTCATCGCACGGCCCAGCGGACAGCCCGTCAGACGCACCTTCCGATCCTGTCCTTGTCCGCGTCGATGCGGATGATCTCCATCTACGTCGGCGAATATCACCGTCTCGTGGAAGAACCCGAGGCTCTCCTCGCGCGCGCCAACCTTGCTGTCGATACTCTCGACCGTTATTCTCAGCGCCTCGACGAGGTCCTCCAGACCCTCACTGTCCTTGAAATCCGTGATTCTGCGACGGTCCGTGATGTCACGACTGTGTTGCAACGCATGGAAATGATCCGAAGGATCATCTCCGAGATCAACAGCTACCTTGAAGAACTCGGCTCCGAGGGGCGTCTCCTCGCCCTTCAGGTCGATGATCTGATCCGCGGTTCTGCATCCGAACGGGCCCTCGTCATGCGCGACTACGTGCGTGACCAGTCCTCCATTGCCACTGTTGAACAGCATCTTTCAGAGCTGCCCGGCGATAAGCTCGTCGATCTCACGGCGATCGCGAATGTCCTCGGTTTGGGGGTCTTCGAGGTCGCCGACCTGGATCGAGAGATCCAGCCTCGTGGAATCCGCGCCCTCTCCCTTGTCCCGCACCTGCCGTGGAGCATCATCAAGGATGTTTCCTCGCATTGGGGGAGCTACGCGGAATTGCGAGCCGCGACCGTCGAGGATCTGCAAAGCATCGAAGGGATCGGCCCCTACCGGGCGAAACTCATCCACGAGAACCTCGAGCATCAGGCTCAGATGGCGGCGAACGGCCTCGTCGGCTGGTGAGGGGACGGCTCGGGAGATTCGCCCGCGCACGCGCGAGATTCACCCAGTAGGGGTGCTCAGGCACCCGCCGAGAGGACACACAGGCACTGAGGAAAGACTTGCCCGACAGGCGCACTGGAGCACTCACGCAGTGGGCAACGCGCGCACTCCGAAAGACTCTCCTGGCAGGAAAGCTCAGGCATCCGCCCAGGGGGTATGCACGGACACTCTAGAAGACCCGACCGCCAAGCAGGCGCAGGTGTTGTGCGCCGAGATGCGCCGATAAAGAGCTATTCGGGACTCCCGCCAAACGTTCTGCATAAAACACCGGCGCTGCGCGAGATCTCTGCCTGTAAGGAGCCCCGTAAAGAGCAGAACGGCGAGGGTATATCAGCCCGCAGCTTCGATGACGGTGAACACCAACTCACTCGTCACAGGCACGCCGGCGAAACTCAACTGGGCCCGGTACGTCCCCTCGCTTGCAAGGGGAGCCCCGCCCTCGGGCGTTGAACAGCCCTGCACGTAGACGCGCCCATCCCACGCCAATGAAGACGACCAGGGATCTCCGGGACTCAGGAGCAAGGGCGTCGCTTCCTCGTCACGAGAGGCGCAGCGCGCTGAATCGTAGATGAGTTGATCGCCGGAGCGGATCGCCAGATCCACTCGTCCAAGCGAAGTGAAGCAGGCGGTGCGCCCAATGTTCACCATCGTGAGTGCGAGGTTCTCTCCTGAACCGACCCGCGTTTGCGTGGCCGTCGCGGAAAAACTCAAATCCTTCGCAATGCACCCGGGGATCATCACTCCCTCTTCGCGGGTGACGACACCGTCTTTCGTCACCTCATCACTATTGCGAAGCTCAATCCTTTCTGTTCCAGACTGAATGAACTCCCCCGTCTTCGCCAAGGCCGACTGTGATTCATCGACCTTAGGCTGAGTGGTCATGAAGCCGATGATGAAAAGCACAGCCCACACGATCAGCGCGAGAATGAGGATCAGGCCAAGTCCCGTAATGATGCGCCGAGGCCACAGGTTCTGCTTGCGTCTCTTCGGTGCACGAGCGCCACCTAAACGCCTCATCCCCCGGGGCGAAGCTTTCTGACCCGAAGCTTTCTGAGAAGCCCCTCGAGAAGATGAAGGACGCGATGTGCCCTTGCCCGGGTTCGTCGTGCGAGGAGTCTTCCCCCGCTTCTGACTCACGCCGCCTGGTGACTTTCGAGCATCCCCCCGCGAAAGCGATGGTGCTTTCGCGCGTTTTCTCGGCCCTTTCGATTGTGAATCCTTCATGCTGGGCTCACCGTCGGCTGTTGTGTTTCGACTCCGTCTTCGTGATCGTCCTCGTCAATAATGCACCAGCGCTCCACGACGACAGCGATCACGCACCACAGCAGTCCGGCTGCGATTCCGAAAGCACAGGCGAGGGCGTTGCGCATCATCTCAGGTGCGCCGATCCGGCTGAGAGTCGTGACGAGGATGCCAAGCAGGGCGCCGACGAGCAGGGACGCGACAATCGCTGATGCCCGCGCGCCTAGGGCGATCCTCATGGCATTCAAAGAGTTCACCCAGGTGCTCTTATGAGCGATGAAACGTTTGACATGCACCCCTGCCCATAAGAGGAATACGGCGAGAACGCCCTGAAGGAGTGCAAGCATCGGGGTGACGAGGATCGGGGAGCCTCCCGAGGCGACGATCATGAGGCCAATAGCTCCAGACACGAGGGCGCTGAGCGCTCCCATGAGGAGGAGCCAGGCCTTCGATAGGGGCATCATCTGTGGTCCCGATCCTTGAAGATCGGGATCTGCCCGGTCGTCGAAGGACGAACAACGATCTTGCGCAACAAGCCCGTCTTCGTGTTTTCCGTGTCGGCCACGTCTGCGCGAAGCGATTGAGAGTGGAGCTCAGGGTCCATGATGGAACGACGAGCCGCGGATTCGGGAGCTGCACTTGCCTCAGCTTCGACATGAAGAGTCTGGGGAGTGGGCTCATCGACAATCCGCACGTCCCCGCGCGCAAAGTCCCAGCTCGGCAAATCCCTGTGCTCTTCTTGCACACAAGACGCGTCCTCTTCAGATGTGGAGGCGCGTTCGGAGGGGCGCTGAGTCTCAGTGAGCTTCGCTTGGCGCTTCTTCCTCGTTTCAGAGGCAGCAGCGAGGGGAAGCCAGCGCAGGCGAGGCTGTTTCTCTTCTGAAATCGCCACCCTGTCTTCACCTGCCGCTGTGGCCTCGACGCGAGATGGCGGGGACTCTTGGGCCGTGCGGGTCTTCGCTTCATCCCAGGAAGAGGCACGATCGTGCGTGTGAGTGGCTCGAGTTGGTGCAGAAGCCTGGGGGGCCCGAGTCGGCGCAGCTGCCTGAGCGGCACGAAGCGACGCAGGAGCCTGAGGGGCCCGGGGCGATGCAGGAGCCTGAGGGGCCCGAGTCGGCGCAGGAGCCTGAGGGGCCCGGGGCGATGCAGGAGCCTGAGGGGCCCGAGTCGGCGCAGGAGCCTGAGGGGCACGAAGCGACGCAGCTGCCTGAGCGGCACGAAGCGACGCAGGAGCCTGGGAGGCACGAGTCGGCGCAGCTGCCTGAGCGGCACGAAGCGACGCAGGAGCCTGGGAGGCCCGGGGCGATGCAGGAGCCTGCGCTTCGAGAGCGTCACGTTCCCTTTGATTCCTTGGCTTCGTCGCCGTGTTCTCGACCCGCGTGTTCTTCTCCAACGCAGCGGATCCCGTGGCAGGCTCCGCTTGTCCACTGCTCATAGGAGCAGGGCGAAGAAGAGCCTGACGACGAGGATCAACAGCCGCGAGAGCATCCTGAGTCATCGGTTGGGACCAGCGTTCCCACAGGCGACGCCACACGAGGTCATCGCCTTCACCTGAAGGAGTAAGACCTTCTCGCAGTTCTTCTGGCATGAAGTCCAGGCGGGTGATCGTTGAAAGACGCGAAGAGGACACAGTAGAGGAAGCCGAGGCCCTCAACCCGCCTTGAGGCTCTGCAAAATGAGTCTCATCAGGCGTTTCATTGTGCGCAGTCTCAAGGAGAGCATCCGACTCGGCGATGACGGAACCCGGTTCAAGAAGCCACTCGTCAACCGCGTCGATAATGCCATCCGCATCAGGGGCGCAGCGCAAAAGCTCGGCGACACTGTCATCTCCCAGGTGGGCGTCCTCATCCACCATGAGCCAGGGCGCCAAAACGAAAGCCCTCGTCGCCGCACGCGGATGCGGAAGAATCAAGTCCCCCTCAGCGAGGGTGCACCCCTCGTAGTCGATGACATCAACATCGAGGGTGCGCGGACCCCAATGCTCAGAGCGCACCCGACCAGCCTCTGCTTCGAGTTCGCGCGCGAGTTCCAAAACCTCATAGGGGTCGAGGAGAGTTTCCATGAGAACGACTGCGTTCCAGTAGTCCGCTTGAGGTTCTTGTCCCTCGGCGAGCACCGGGCAGGTCCGCAGCAGGGGCGACACATCAAGGACATCGACCTCGGGCGAATCGACGAGAGCTTCAACGGCTGCGGCCAAACGGGTCGGCGCATCCCCGACATTGCCCCCGAGGGCGAGGACGACGTGCGCGGGCTCATCCGATTCCTCAATCGTGTCCGCAGTCTGCTCGCGAGGCTCACTGAGGGCCCCCCTGGCAGGGGAGGAAGGAGGCAAGGCCGGGGGCTGGGTGGAGAGTATCGGAGAGGATGGCAGAGGTGTTGTCGACGGGGTCGGAGTCTCGAATGAGAAAGTCGCGTCCTGCGAAGACAGTGCCGGAGCCACGTCGATCTGTCCACGACGCACCGTCACGGACACGTCAGAAAATGCCTGAGCAATCGGGGCTTGGGGCTTATGAACAGTGACTTCAACTCCGAGAATCCGCTCATGGGCGAGGACTGCATCAGCGATCCTCTGGCCGAGAGTCTCAAGAAGCCGCACCGAAGGTCCTGTGAGGATCGCGGCGATCTCTTCAGCGATCTGAGCATAGGAGACCGTCTCTTCGATCTCGTCCAAACGGGCGGCCTCAGAGGCGTCGAGCCACATTCTCAGGTCGACAACGAAAGGCTGAGCGGCAAGGTGCTCATCAGGCAGGACGCCGTGGATCGCCTCAGCTGCGAGTCCGCGCAGCGTGATGACGTCGAGTGGCCGGCTCATCTTCCCACCTCATTTCCCTCACGCGCCGCGCGAGCGTTTCCCCGTATTTCATGGACCCTCACAGCCCATACCCGCTCGCGCGCGCAACGGCGAGTGATTATAGCGGTCTGTTCGTCGCAGTCACCGCCCATTGCCGCAATGAAACGTTTCCGTGACGCACCGATGAGGACAGGGTAACCGAGGGAGGAAAGAATGCCGAGACCATCAAGCACCGTGTGGCATTGTTCGTTCGTGAGGGAGAAGCCGAGCCCGGGGTCAATAATGATCGCCTCCGGGACGACTCCCGCGTCGAGAGCGTCCCTCACCTGTGCGTTGATCCGTTCTTTCAGCGTCCCCATGAGATCCTCGCCGTAGTCGAAGGACTCACCCGGCATCCCGGGCAGGGCCCGGTAGTGTTGAACAACATAAGCGAGACCGGTTTTCGTAAGCACAGCGTTCATCTGCGGGTCCCAACGCCCGCCCGAAACGTCGTTGATGATCGCCGCCCCCGCGTCGGCGGCCCTCAGGGCGGTCGCGGCGTGCAGGGTATCGACCGAGCACACGACGCCCTGATCGGCGAGGGCGGAGAGCACCTTACTGATCCTCGACCACTCTTCTTCTTCTGAGACTCGCGTCGAGTTCGGTCGCGTCGATTCTCCGCCAATGTCAATAAGGTCGGCGCCCTCGTCGATCATCTGCACAGCGCGTTCGATCGCCTTGTCACTACTCGACCAGCGCCCCCCGTCGGAAAAAGAATCGGGGGTGACGTTGAGGATCCCCATGATGAGGGTCCGATCCGTAGGAAGGGACCAATCGCCTGGCAGTTTCGGAGTTCGAATGCGCATCCTCAGCGTCGGCCACCCAACACCAGGGACATCATCTCGGCGCGGGTCGCCCCGTCATTCATGATCCCCCGCAAAGCAGAGGTGACTGTGGAGGAACCGGGCTTGGAGACGCCGCGCATCGACATGCACATGTGCTCGGCCTCAATGACGACGATGACACCCTGAGGGTGGAGGACCTCGTCAATGGCGTCAGCGATCTGAGCAGTGAGACGTTCTTGGACCTGGGGGCGGCGAGAATACCCCTCGACAACCCGGGCGAGCTTCGACAAGCCCGTAACCCTGCCACCGCGCGGAATGTATCCGACGTGGGCGCGCCCGTAGAAGGGCAGAAGATGATGCTCGCACACGGAGTGGAACACGATGTCTCGCACGAGGACGAGCTCATCGGTCCCCGCCTCGAACTGGGTGCGCAAATAGTCGCGCGGATCCTCATCAAGGCCCTTGAGGATCTCCTTCCAGGCCCTGGCAACACGGGTGGGCGTATCGCGAAGCCCCTCACGATCTGGGTCTTCACCAATAGCGGCGATGAGTTCACGCGTAGCCGCTTCGGCTCGCGCTTCGTCGTAGCCCATCAGATGTCCTCGGCTTTCTCCACACCCTCATCGGCGTCAAGGGGCGCGCTGTCCGTCTGCGTTTCCGACGCAGGAATACCGACCGGTTCACCGAGGCGGGCTCCGGGGATCGCCGCATCCGCACCGTAGTTCCAGACGGGACGCTCATCCTGCTTGCGGACGGCCTCGAAGATCTTCGCGAGCTGAGCCTCATCGAGGGTCTCCTCCTCGAGGAGACGGGCAGCGAGAGTGTCGAGCACATCGCGATTCTTCGTCAGGATCTCCCAGGCTTCCCGCATGGCCGCGTCGAGGAGGAGACGCACCTCGTCATCAATGATCCCGGCCATCTCATCGGAGAAGACACGCGATTCACCTGCACCGCCGTGCCCGAAAGCCTCAGTGTCGGTCGTTCCGAGTTTGACGAGGCCGACGCGCGAGGACATGCCGTAGTCGGTAACCATCGCACGAGCGGTCTTCGTTGCCTGCTGAATGTCGTTCGCCGGGCCCGTCGAAGGGTCGCGGAAGACGATCTCCTCAGCGACTCGGCCCCCCATCGCGTAGACGAGGTCGTCGAGGAGCTGATTGCGGGTCTTGTTGTAGCGGTCCTCAGTCGGCATGACCATCGTGTAACCGAGGGCGCGTCCGCGCGGGAGGATCGTCACCTTCGTCACCGGGTCCGTGTACCTCAAGGCGGCGGCGCACAGGGCGTGCCCGCCCTCATGGTAGGCGGTCACGGCCTTGTCATGATCGTTCATCACGCGGGTGCGTTTCTGCGGGCCCGCGATGACGCGGTCGATCGCCTCGTCAATGGCGCGATCATCAATGAGGTCCGCGTTCGAACGGGCCGTGAGCAGCGCGGCCTCGTTAAGGACATTCGCGAGATCAGCGCCGGTGAAACCGGGGGTGCGCTTCGCAATCTGGAAGAGGTCAACCTCTTTCGTCATGGGTTTGCCTGCGGCGTGGACCTTGAGGATCGCTTCACGGCCCTTAAGGTCCGGGGCTTCGACGGCGATCTGACGGTCAAAACGACCGGGGCGCAGCAGCGCCGGGTCGAGGATGTCCGGGCGGTTGGTCGCTGCGATAAGGATGATGTTCGCGCGCTCATCGAAGCCGTCCATCTCAACGAGGAGCTGGTTGAGAGTCTGTTCGCGCTCGTCATTGCCTCCGCCGATGCCCGAACCTCGGTGACGGCCGACCGCGTCGATCTCGTCAACGAAGATGATCGCCGGCGCTGCTTTCTTCGCGCGTTCGAAGAGGTCGCGCACGCGAGAGGCGCCCACGCCGACGTACAGTTCCATGAACTCCGAGCCCGAGATCGAGAAGAAGGGGGCATGAGCCTCACCGGCAACTGCCTTCGCGAGGAGGGTCTTGCCCGTCCCGGGAGGCCCATAGAGGAGCACGCCGCGCGGAATCCTCGCACCGACTTTGTGGAATTTGTCGGGGGCTGCGAGGAACTCGCGGATCTCTTCGAGTTCTTCGACGGCTTCATCTTCACCGGCCACGTCGGCGAAAGTAATGTCGGGGCGCTCCTGGTTGAACTCTTTCGCCTTCGACTGGGCGAAACCACCGAGCATCTTATTTCCCGACATGGAGCGCATGAACAGGAGAAGAAGGCCGAAAAGGAGGAGCAGGGGAACGAGCATCTGCACGATCGAGGAGAGGAAGGAGGCCTGCGGGCGCAAGGCGTTCCAACCCTTCGTCGGCTTGGCATTTGCGACCGCGGTGAGGATGTCCTCGGTCTGCGAATAGGAGTAGGTGAAGTACACGTTCTTACCGAGCTCCGCCGTGCGGTCGCCGAGCCCCGTCGACTCGTGCGTATAGGGCTCGCTGAGCAAGAGGTTCACCTGCTGGGTGGACTCGTTGAGGACAACTCTTTCAATCGAGTTGCTCTTGAGGATCTCAAGTCCTTCGGAAGTGTCGACTGCGCGGGGCTGGAAGGCCTGCCAGAGGAACCACCCTCCGATCATGAGGACGAGGAGTGGCGCGATGATCCACGCCCAGTTGACTCGATTCTTCGTCTTGGTCTTCGCCATGGGTTCCCGATTCAGTTCTCGTAGACGTGGGGAGCAAGCGTGCCCACGAAGGGAAGGTTGCGGTATTTCTCCGCATAGTCGAGCCCGTAGCCGACGACGAACTCGTTGGGGATCTCAAAACCGACGTAGGCGACCTCTACCTCGACCTTCGCGGCTGCCGGTTTACGCATGGCCGTCGCAATGCGGACCGAAGCGGCTCCACGCGAGAGGAGATTCGTCCTGAGCCAGGACAAGGTGAGCCCCGAGTCGATGATGTCTTCAACGATGAGGACGTGGCGTCCGCTCACGTCCTGGTCGAGATCCTTGAGGATGCGGACGACCCCGGAGGACTTCGTTCCCGAACCGTAGGAGGAGACGGCCATCCAGTCCATTTCAAGGGGCGTGTGGATCTTACGGGACAGGTCGGCCATCACCATGACGGCTCCGCGCAGAACACCGACGAGGAGAATCTCCTTGCCCGCGTAGTCTTTGTCGATCTCCTCGGCCATTTCGGCGAGACGCTGATCGAGTTGTTCTGCAGTAACCAGAACGTCCTTGAGATTCTCGCCCATATCCGTGGTGTCCACGCGGTCCTCTTTTCATATCGTGCGCCCACACGAGCGGGCATCCTGCCTTAAGGTTGCCACATTTGGCGAGGGGGCTGCGACGCGGGGCGGCACAACTCACTGAGAGCGAAAACATGGTGGGCTCGGCGCGCAGGATCCTTCAGGTAGCGCAGCCCCACACCCCCGGCGTTCCTTCGAGAAGCAGCAGCTCAGCTTCGCCTGAGTCTTCCCCATCCCATACCCGGCGTCCCCTCAGTGAGTGTTCTCCACGATCAGGACGGGGCGGGCGGCGATGTCGCGTCCTCTTCTTACCCTCACCCCGGCAAGATCAACGCCCTTTTGTCCGTGCCATTGACACAGCAGTGCATCAACCTCGTCAATGAGACGCGAGGAGAGGGCGCCCGCTCGCGCTCCTCCTTCGAGGCAGAAACGGCGGATGATGCGGGTGCGGATCGCCATCGGCAACTCCACCATGGGAAGGATGTCGAGAGCCGGGGCGCGACTCCCATCAGGCAAGAGCGCTTCGCGTTTCACCGTGTGCCACGCGCTCTTGGCCCAGGAGGCGAGGGCTTCGTCATCGCGGGCGGCAAGTTCCGCACTGCGGGCAAGGGCAGGGATCGGGTCAACTCCCAAGGCCTGAGCAAGAGAGGGAAGAGCATGGGCGCGGACGGCGCTTCGTCGAAGAGGACTCCCATCGGCTGCGCGCCAGGGGCCCTGGGGCTCATTCGTCGGATCCTTCACCCATTCGAGTCCGGCTTGCTCGCAGGCGCCCTCCGTCGTTTCTCGGCGCACCCCGAGCAGTGGGCGCAGCCACAGCAGGCCCTGAGAGTCGAAAACTTTAGGGCGGATCGCTCTCAAGGAGTGTGCGCCCGATCCTCGGGCGAGGCGTAAGAGGACCGTTTCAGCCTGATCGTTGAGGGTATGTCCTAAAAGGATGGGGGCGCCCAGTTCCTGTGCTCTGCGGGCAAGGGCTTCGCGGCGTTTCTCGCGGGCTGCGCCTTCTGGTCCTCCCACCGAGCCGATTTCGACCTTCTCAATGTCGGCGTAGGCTCCGAGTTTGCGGGCCAGGGCTGCGACCTTTTCCGCTTCTTGAGCCGATTCTGGGCGCAGACCATGGTCAATGGTGAGGGTGTGGACTTGCCTGCCCTCCCTCGTTGCCCAGTCGATCACCCCGAGAGTCAGAGCGAGGGAGTCCGCTCCCCCGGACAGGCCCACGAGGAGTGGGCTTTTCGGGTCAAGGGATTCGAGGGATTCGAGAGAGTGCTTCACGGCGAGTGAGACGATCCGCAATTGCCCTTTCGGGTTCGGGCCGATGATGCGGCTCGCATGTGAAGTGGGGGTGGAGCGAGGGCCATGTTCGTGAGGATGCGCGCCCCGATTGTCTTGAGTGGACGAGGAGGCCCGAGGATGCGCGACCCGTTTCGTTTTATCAGACACGCGGGCTCGTCAGAGTCGGAGGTGTCGTCGCTTCGGGCCCTTTGCGGGCAAAGTCCGGGAAGGGGTCCTCGTTGCGGGAAAGAGCATCAAGGGCAGAGCCCAAAGAGTTTGAGCTCACGACCTCGTGGGAGATTCTCCGATAGTCCTCGTATGCGCGGAAAAGCTCGGTCTGCGGGATTGAAGAGTCAAGGAGGAGCGCAGAGACGAGAGTACGAATTGAGGATTTCGGGCCGAAGTTGCGAATCCACAGGACCGAGGACAGGTCCGTTGGGGTGAGGCGGAGCATCAGCGCATCGAGGAGGGCATCCACGAGGAGGAGGCGGGCCAGGAAGTCCGTGTTCTCCAGGGTTGGATCCACCAGGTTCGGCGCCTTGTGCACGATGAGGCCTTCCAATCCGACTCGTAGGGCAACCCACTTGCACCAGTCGGATTGGTCGAGGGAATGGGCGTGGGCAGCGTCGAGGACATTCGGTGCGATGAGGACTCGAGCCTTCACACGCGGATCCCATAGTCCCGTGGCTCGACGAGAAAGGGCCCTGATCGTGATAGCGCGGTCGCGCAGCTCGCGAAGCTCGTAGATGGGCGCGATCGTGTCCAAGGTGCGAGCCGTCTGAAGCGCGAAGGAATGCCGGTCGAGGACGAGGACGGGAGATGTGGCAATTTTTGCCGCTTCGGGCAGGGCACTGAGGCTCTCCACGTAGGGCTCGGACCAGCGTGCGGCGCGCCTGAGGCGGGTGACGGCCCCGGCAGCGATCGAGGAGTTCGTCATTGGCCCCGCAGAGCTGAAGGTGTTGAGTGCTCGTGCAATTCCTCTGGAGCCAATCCGCATCGACATGGGCTCATTCTACAAAGCCCCCTGCTGACACGGGGAAGGACAGGGGCTTCACCCGGCGGAAAACCCCTGGTGGCGCGGGTGGTTCAGAGGCCGGCCAGCCCCGTAACGAAAGCGTCAAGCACCGGCCTGGTCAAGGCTCCACCGTCATCGGGAACATTCTCACTTCCAATGGCGTACACGAGGATCCTGCCCGTGGAGGTCTGTACGATCCCAGCCAAGGATGACACTTCTCCCAGCGTTCCCGTCTTGGCCTGAGCATTCGCATAAGCCCCACCACCTGTCATGCGTCTTTCCATCGTGCCATTGAGTCCCGACCAGGGCAGGCTTCGAGGAAGGTCGGCGAGCGGGCCGGTAGAGGAAAGTGAGACGTTGATGGCGCCCACCAGGGTTTGCGGGGCGATCCTGTCATCGGAGGACAATCCCGAGCAATCCCCCAGGGAAAGGCCACTCGTCGGTACTCCGGATTCCTCCAAGGTCTGGCGGATCACGGAAACGGCTCCTGGGAAGGAAGTTTCGACACCTCGGGCCTTCGCGCTCAGGCGCCCCAGTTGTTCGGCGAGAGTGTTGTCGGAGTTGTAGAGCATCCATCGGATCTGCTCGCCCAGGGACGCCGATTGGATCGTGGCGATCGTTTCTGCGCCTTCAAGTCCGCTCGACGCTCCCCCCAAAGTCACTGCGATTCCTCGCTCTTGTAGGCGCTGGGCAAAAACGGCTGCGACGGTGGACTCGGGGTCGTCAACGAAAACGTAGACCGAGGGGGCTGTGCGTCCCGCATCAATCGCCATCGCTCCGACTGCTCCGACGTAGCCTTGGACGTCTTGGGCGGTCCAGGCTTCCAGGCGATCGGGCCCGTCGAAGGGAGAATCCGCCCAGTTCAGGGTCACATTGGTCGTTCCGGCATTGACGAGGGCGGCGGCCGCCTCCTCAGCCAGGTCGGCGAGCCCCGCGCGACCGTTGACATCGTCAGGATCGGATGTGCCCGCCCCGAGGAGGAAATCTCCTTCAGAGCTGAGGAAGAGTTCAGAGCCGGATGCCTGCACGCTCGTTGAGAGTGTGCTCGCCGGATCGAGGGTCTTCAGGGCCGCGAAAGCGGTGAGGACCTTCGTGGTGGACGCGGGAGTATGCGCCTGGCTTGCTGAAGCATCAAGGAGGACCTCCCCGCTTCGTGCATCGATAACGTTTCCCCAGGCCTTCCACTGCCCCTCTTCGGCGGATTGGGCGACGCTTGCCCAGAGTTGGGCGACGTCGGAAGAGAGGACAGGCTCGCCTTCAGGAGTGGAGAACGTGGCGAGGGATTGGCCTGAATCGGCAGGTAATTGAGGGGGGTCGGCAGGGCTCGGCACTTCAGCGGTGGTGAGGAACCCTGGTACTCGGTCGGCAATATCGGCGGCAACATACCCACTGATCCCCAGCGCGAGTACTGCAACGCCTACAATCGCTGTAAGAGTTTCGCGCCGCATGGATCTCCTTCCGAGGTTCAACAACCGCTCCCACCCTAATGGTGAGGCGCCGGGGCGGCCGATCCGACACCCTCAGTCACTGGCGCAATATGAAGGAGTTCGCGGTGGAATTCGATGTGACCATTGAGATCCCGAAGGGGAATAGGAACAAGTACGAGATCGATCACGAGACGGGACGCATCCGCCTTGACCGTATGCTCTTCACCTCGACAAGGTATCCCGATGATTACGGCTTCATTGATGATACCCTCGGTGAAGACGGCGATCCGCTTGACGCCCTCGTCCTCCTTGAAGAGCCCACTTTCCCTGGTTGTGTGATTCGTTGCCGCGCACTCGGTATGTTCCGCATGGCCGACGAGAAGGGCGGGGACGACAAGGTCTTGTGTGTTCCCGCGTCGGATCAGCGCGCATCGTGGCGTACTGAGATCGAGGACGTCTCGGAATTCCACCGTCTTGAAATCCAGCACTTCTTCGAGGTGTACAAGGACCTCGAGCCCGGAAAGTCGGTTGAAGGCGCCCACTGGGTGGGGCGTGAAGAGGCCGAAGCTGAGATCAAGCGTTCCTATGAACGTTTGAAGGAGCACGAGGCCGGGCACTGAGAGCTATTCACACCCCGAGCGGGTGGTCATGAGCTGCGGCTCATGACCACCCGCTCCTTGTGTCTGGGCGTGTTGGTGAAGACCTTGTCCGCTTGGGGAATGCACCAGACTGTTCGAGGATGAGATCCCGAGCGGCGTGCTATGCGCACACCTCACGCCCCGAGTGTCTCAGAGTGCGCGCGTCTCATAAGACGCTGCGCCTGACTGGCGAACATGCGCCCACCTGCTTGAGGGATGACAACTAGCTTTGTGTAACAATCAGTGTGAACGAGCAGGCGCACGAGGCCCAACGCTTCATGCTGAGCACCTCCACTTCACGCAGAACGCGGCATTCGAGATACGAGCCTCAAAGGCGGGGGTGAAGACGTTCCCCGTTCGAGCCCCGGCGCTCCCACGGAGCGCCTCGCATCCAGGCGGAATGAGTGCTGAAGGGGTGGGCCTTAGAGGCGCGTCGCGTAGGGCATGAGCTGAGACCAGCCCCAGATCGAGGTAATGCGTACCGTCATACCGAAAGTTGGAGCTTCGATCATCTGACCGCCGCCAAGATACATAGCGACGTGGTAGATGCCGGACTGGTATCCATTGGAGGACCAGAAAATCAGGTCACCGGGCTCCATCGAATCGATCGGCACATGCGTTCCATAGCCGTACTGGGAGGCCGAATAGTGCGGCAGGTAGACCCCAGCTTCAGCCCATGCGAGCTTCGTCAGACCCGAGCAGTCGACGCCTCCGTAGGATTCACCACCCCACACGTAGGGGACACCTAAGAAGGACTTCGCGGCCGCAATTGCGGTGGAAGCCCCTCCAGAGGAGGACCAGGAGGGAGAGTAAGACCCTCGTGAAGACTGGGAGGGGGCGACGTAGGAGGGTTCCTCCCAGTCTTCCTCCTCTTGAGCTGCTTGCCTGGCTGCTTCTTCAGCCGCACGCCTCGCGGCTTCTTCAGCGGCCGCTTGAGCTGCCGCCTGCCTTTCGGCTTCGAGGGCAGCTTCCCTTTCGTTGATGAGTTCGACGGTGGTGCCCTGCTTCTTCGCGAGTTCGTTGACGTAGACCTCGCGTTGAGCTGCGGTTGTTTGCTGAAGGGCAAGAGCGGATTCGGCGGAGGCGCGAGCTGCTTCAGTGCGAGCCTCAACTTCCTCAGTCGCAGCTTGTTGGACGTTCACGGCTTCATCGGCAGCAGATTGCATGACCCTGGCGACCTGTTCGAGCGCCGCAACCTCCTGCATCTTCGCGTCAGCGGATGCGGAGAAGGAGTCAAGGGAGGCTTGCTTCGTTTCAACGGTGCGTAAGCCATCGGCCCCAAGATAGGGGGCGAGAGAATCGAGGGAGGCGGCGCCCTCGCGGTAGGCGGTTTGAGCGACGGAGGCGATCTGCTGTTTGCCCTGCTCGAACTCTAAAAGCGCCTGGTCCGCGTCTTGTTGGGCCTTCGAGGCAGTCATCCTCGCTTGTTCGAGTTCCAGGTTCGCAGCGTTCAGCTGTTCAGCAGCGATCCGCGCCTCTTGAATGGCCATGTCCGCCTGTGCGGAAACTGTGGCGAGGCGAACCTCGATCTGAGCGACCGACATTCGTGCCGCTTCTTCTTCAGCCTGGGCGCGGGCAATGTCCTCTTCGGAGGGAGCGGCTTGCGCAATCTGTGGGAGAAGAAGAGCGGCGCTGGCCAAGAGCGCGATGATTCCTGCGCGTAAGCGGAAGGAGTGTGATCGGCTGCTCGAATCAGACACTGAATCACCTATCGTCGAGGACGCGGAGGCCCACCGGAGCTGGTGTACCTTCTCGCGAGCGTAGTTCACTTCAGTCTCAGCACGCAACACCATCCACTATCTTCCCTATTATTTACATTCATCACAATCACACCATCTTTCACAGGGGTGTCACCTCGTCCCAGCTTCTGAACAGCTCCCCTTTCACTCCCTTCCACGCCGTAGCCTCGTCATCATGAGCTTGCGAATGCCCCGCTGACTGGACCCCAGCATCCCTGTCGCGCCAGAGCGCACAGTGCTGGCGTGCAGTCAACCCCAGTCCCTGCGGGAGGTCGCAAGCGCCCAAGATCGCGCCGTACAGCTCCCGCTCCTCAGATCTCTCAGGAGCCCACAATGCCCCAGTCCAACGCCCAGAACTGGAAGTTTGAAACCCAGCAGGTCCACGCAGGCTGGGACCGCGATCCCGCGACCGGAGCAACAGCCCTGCCGATCCATATGTCCAATGGATTCGCCTTCGAATCCGCCGAACAGGCGGCCGATCGTTTCTCCCTTCGACAGATCGGCAATATTTACACCCGCCTATCGAATCCGACGAACGACTCCCTCGAAGCGCGTGTCGCCGCCCTCGAAGGGGGAGTCGGCGCCCTTTTCCTCGCGTCGGGACAGTCCGCAACCGCCCTCTCGATCCTCAACCTGGCAGACACGGGAAATAACATCGTCGCCTCCGGTTCCCTTTACGGCGGCACCGTCACACTGCTGAAGAACTCTCTGGGCCGCCTCGGGATCGAGGTTCGTTTCGTCTCCGACCCCCTCAACGCTGAGGCATGGAAAACCCTCGCCGACGCCAAGACCGTCGCCTTCTTCGGCGAAGCCATCCCCAATCCGCGCGGAGACATCCTCGACATCGAACCAATCGCCCAAGCCGCCCACGAAGTTGGGGTCCCCCTCATCGTTGATAACACGGTGTCCACCCCCTATCTGACGAGGCCCTTCGAATGGGGTGCGGATATCGTCGTCCACTCGGCCTCAAAATCCCTGGGCGGACATGGCACCACCATGGGCGGCTTCATCGTCGACTCCGGGCGTTTCGACTATTCGGCCGATCCGAAGCGCTTCCCGCACTTCAACACTCCCGACCCCTCCTACGGGGGAATCGTCTACGCGCGCGACCTCGGCGAAGGGGGCGCATTCGGAAAGAATCTGTCCTACATCCTGCGCGCCCGCCTCCTCGGGCAGCGCGACTTCGGTTTCGTCCCCTCCCCCTTCAACGCCTTCCTCATCGAGTCGGGCATCCAGACCCTGTCACTGCGCATCGAACGGGCAACGGACAACGCCCTCGCCGTCGCCCGCTACCTCGAAGCGCATCCACAGGTCGAATCGGTGAACTACGCGGGCCTCGAATCCTCGCCGCTGCACCACCTTCACCTCAAATACTGTCCACGAGGCGCCGGCCCCCTTCTCTCCTTCGTCATCAAGGGCGGCTACGAAGCGGGGCGCGCTTTCGCAGATTCACTCGAGCTCCTACCCCTCATCGCCAACCTCGGTGACAACAAGACACTCGCCACTCACCCGGCCTCGATGACACACTCCCAATTGTCGCCCTCGCAGCTTGAAGCCGCGGGCATTCAAGGAGGAACCTTCCGCCTGTCGATCGGCATTGAGCACATCGACGACATCATCGCCGACCTCGAAATCGGGTTCACAGCGGCCAACACCGTCGCGTCCTGAACAGTCGGGGACCTGGACACTGTCACTCGACACGAAGGATGAGCCTCACCCTTCACCTCAACCTCTAAACCCCGGAGAGCTACCTACAGTTCCCATCCCCTCCTCCAAACACCCCCTCACCCTCGTCCACCCCAAGGAGAATCGATGCCCACCGCCGCCAACACCGGTCCCTCGGCACCCGTTTCCGGAGGGTGGAACGAGGGCGATCCCGTCGCTGAACGCCTCTTCGCAGACCTGGGAATCCTGGAGCTGGAGAACGGCAAAACCCTGCCCGGCACCAAACTCGCATACGAGACCTGGGGTGAGCTCAACACTGAGAAGTCGAATGCCGTCCTCATCCTCCACGCGCTCACTGCGGACGCCCACGTGGTCGGCGAGGCGACCGAGGGACAAGCAACCGGTGGATGGTGGAATGAGATCGTCGGACCGGGCAAAGTCATCGACACAGAGAAGTTCTTCGTCCTTGCCCCGAATGTGCTCGGCGGATGCCAAGGTTCGACGGGTCCCTCTTCCTTAGCACCCGATGGAGCTCCCTGGGGCTCAAGGTTCCCTGTCATTTCAACGCGCGACCAGGTCGCAGCTGAGGCCCTTCTGGCCGATCAGCTCGGTATTGAGAGTTTCTCCCTCGTCGTCGGCGCTTCTCTTGGCGGGCACCGCGCGATCGAATGGGCCGTCGATATGCCCGAGCGAGTTCGCCGACTCATTGTCGTCGCCTCGGGCGCACACACCACGGCCGAACAGGCGGCCTGGGCACATACGCAGTTGCGGGCAATCGAATTGGACCCCGCTTGGCAGGGGGGCGACTACTACACCTCCCCGGACAAGCCCAGTTCCGGACTCGCTCTGGCTCGTCAGATCGCTCATACGACCTATCGTTCCCCCGAAGAACTCGATACTCGCTTCGGAAGGCGCCCTCAGGGGGACGAGGACCCCCTGCATGGCGGGCGCCTCGCCGTTGAGTCATATCTCGACTATCACGGCACGAAGATCGTCAACCGCTTCGATGCTGGGTCCTATGTGGCTCTTACGAGGTCGATGCTCTCGCATGATGCGGGCCGCGAGCGCGGGGGCATTCCCGAAGCATTGGCGCGGATCACGGCAGCGACCCTTGTTGTCGCCGTGGATTCGGATCGCTTGTTCTTCCCTGAACAACTCCGCAAGATCGCCGAGCAGATCCCCGGTGCCATTTACCGTCAAATCCACTCAGACTATGGGCACGACGGCTTCCTCCTCGAATACTCCCAGCTCACCGCCATGTTCGATGAGTTCTTGGGGGATACCGCCCAACTCTGAGGGGACACGGAAGGGAAGTAGCCCTCGGCGTGGAGGGGGCACTTCCAGTGGGGCCTCTTCCGGGGCTCCACCAAACGTGTAATCCTCGGCGTAGAGGGGCTGTGCCCACCCTCGAGAAAGCCGCAGCTGCCTACCTGGGTGTAGCCCTCTGCACGGGGGGGCACGTCTCAGCGTCGAGGGGCTCTACGCCTCGGCACGCAGGGGCACATGTTTCGGCACGCAGGGGGAACATGCCTCGGCCCGAACGGGCGCCCCACGACAAGACCGCCAGGTTTGATGCCATCTACACGCCCACGACCCCAAGCGAACACCTTAGAGTTCCCCTTCCCCGCGCGGATTCCAGACGTCCTCAGCCACATCAACCCCTGCTCCCGCCCCGCGCGGATTCCACCTTTCCCGCCCTATTCCTGCCCTATGACACCCATTTCTGCCGGGAAAGGTGGAATAGGCATCGCCATCCCCCGGGAAAGGTGGAATAGGCGATGACGCACGCAAGAAAACATCGAACAGACAATGGTGGATGCCGAACCAGGAAGCTCCGCCCCTCCCCTCTCCGGATCCCAGGTTTCCCGACCACCACACCCTGCTCCCGCCCCGCGCGGATTCCACCTTTCCCGCCCTATTCCTGCCCTATGACACCCATTTCTGCCGGGAAAGGTGGAATAGGCAATGACGCACGCAGGAAAACCTGGAACAGGCGAGGGCCGACACCACACCGGAAACGCTTCACCACTCTCAGGACATTTCACCGCTCTCCCCTCCCGATTCCAAGGGTTTCGAGCGACGCACCCTCCCGATTCCAAGGGTTTCGAGCGACGCACCCTCCCGGTTCCATGGGTTTCGAGCGACGCATCGTTTCCCCCTCCGGGTTCCAGGGTTACAACCCCCTTCTTCTTCCCCCTCGAGCCCCTTGACAAGCTCACCACCTCCATGGTTAATTAGTCATGTAATGAACCAGAGAGGAGGTTCTCAATGGAATTCGACTCCACAACCCCGATCTACATCCAGATCGCAGAAGAACTCCGTCACGAAATCCTCATCGGAGCCCTCGACGAAGGAGACCAAGTCATGTCAACCACGAAATACGCGACCACATACCGCATCAACCCGGCCACAGCAGCAAAAGCCTTCACCGCCCTCGTCGATGAAGGCCTGCTCGTCAAGAAACGCGGTATCGGAATGTTCGTCGCCGCAGGCGCCCGCGAGCGCCTGCGCACCACCGGCCGAGCCCGATTCATCCAAGACTCTCTCCTCCCAGTGGTCGAAGAGGCACTCGCCCTCGGACTGACCCCAAATGACCTCATCGACGCAATCCACACCCACGCGCAAAACGCGGGGACACACACCAAGGAGCACTGATGATCCGCATCGACTCGCTCTCCCACACCTACCCCCGCCAGAAGGAGCCCGCCCTCGATTCCTTCTCCCTCGAACTCGCCGAAGGAGCAATCACAGGCTTCATCGGCCCGAATGGCTCGGGGAAGACAACCCTCTTCAAAGCCCTTGCAGGGCGTATTCTTCCCTCCAGCGGCCAGGTCCTCATTGACGGCGACCCCACCGGGCGCGAGGAACTCATCGCCCACTGCCTCTACGTCGGCGATGACAAGGACCTCTCCCCCATCTCGGCGAAGAACGCACTTCTTTACGCGAGATGCCGTCCGACCTGGGACGAAGCGCTCTTCACTCGTCTCGCCCAGCGATTCGAGCTCTCCCTTAAAGGAACCCTGAGCCGACGCTCCCTGGGCCAACGCGCCCTTTTCACTGCGGCGCTCGGACTCGCCTCGGGCGCGCCGATCACCCTCCTCGACGAACCGAGCGGCAACCTCGATGTGCCCACACGACTCGCACTCGCCGAAGAGATCATCCGCGTGAATGCCGAGGCTGAGGGCGCACGGACGATCCTCATCTCCAGCCACCTCGTCAGCGAATTGGAGTCACTCATCGAACACGTCGTCGTATTGAAGAAGGGACGACTCGTCACAGCGATGCCCGCTGAGGAACTCCGATCCGCCGCCATCGCCCTCGTCGGTAATCCCACCACGATCCGGGCCGAGCTCGCATCCGAAGCGAAGACGCGAATCCTCGACGAACGCCCCCTCGGGCGCCTCGCTGAGATCCGAATCGTCGGTCACACTCCCGAGCTCCTCGAATCCCTGAGCCTCTCAGGAATCGAGATCCAACCCCTGTCCTTCCAAGACGCCTTCGTGTCCCTCATTTCTGAGGAGAAGTGAAATGACGACCGCACCCCTTTCCCGAAGCACCGTCGGAGCGCATGAAGGCCCCTCCTTCGTCCGTCTCATTGGCGCCGAACTCACCGAAATCCGCTTCTACTGGCTCATTCCCGTGGGCGTGACCGCAGCGAATCTCCTCATCAACGCACTCATCCTCTTCTTCAGCGAAGGGGTGAATGGCGAGCACGATCTTGCATCCTCGATCCCCACGAACTGGGCTTTCAGTTGGTTCATCCTTTTCCTCGTCGTTGGAATCGTCAGAGGACTCTCCTCCACCCCGCAGGCGGCCCTCTCGGGGGCGGGCCTGAAGATGCAGAACCGCGTCGGCTGGGTCTCGGATGGTCTTGAAGCGCTCGGCGCGATCCTCGTCTGGATGCTCGCTATGGCTCTTGTTCCCTCCTCTGAGCGATCCATCTTTCTCGCCGATTCCCAGGGAAACTTCCTCGGACTGCCCCTCCCCTTCATCCTCAGCGGAGCGCTCGCGCTCCTCGTCCTGTGGGCGAGCATCGGTGCGATCGGGAGGATCATCAGCCACTCATTCAGGATCTGGTCGACCTGGGGCGGGCTCTTCTCACTTGTCGTATTGCTCCTTCTCGGTCCCGTTCTGGGCGCCGTGGCGGGCTGGTTCGATACGACAATGAGCGCCGGATCGTGGGAATCGAACTTCGTTCTCGCGATGGGAGGGATCGGGCTCCTCATGGTCCCGATCGCCTGGGTTCTTGGAGAACGCGGGCCAATCCGCACGGTCGGCTGAAGGACTCGGTCGGCTGAGCAAGTCGGTCGGCTGGAGCGCTCGACCGACTGAAACGCTGGCCACGGGAGCGCTTGTCCGACTGGAATGCTCACTCAGGTGTACTACTCGCGCACCGCTTCATTTCTTACCTGTAACCACCGCCTAGACAAAACAAGCGACAGGCTCCTCTGGCGGTCGCTCGTCTCAATTGAGGCGCGCGGCCGCCAAAGCCGTGCGGTTATCCGACGCCGTTCCCACACCCCAAAGACAATCTCGACGCACGCGCCCACACCCCAGACCCGCCGAAAACATAATCAGGGCACAACACGCCTATTCCCAAGCCCCCACACGCACCCCAAAGACAATCTCGACGCGTGCACCCTCACCCCAGACCCACCGAAAACATAATCAGGGTCCGTCAGCGATCGCTCGGGGCCGGGGCACTCCAAAGCTTGCAGTACACCCCCGCTGAGCGCCACGCAGCCCCAAGACCAGGGCTCTGAGCACCCCCGCGTATGCATGCCAGAAGCCCAGCGAGCACGCCTCACCCCCGGTGAGCACTTCTCAGCCCCGACAGGCCACGTGCCCCACCCCCGGTGAGCGCTTCTCAGCCCCGACAGACCACGCACCACACGCCCCGAGGGCGCGCCTCGCAGCCCCGCGAGCGTACGAGAGAGCCCCCGCCCTCGTAGGGTTATCCCATGAGCGAGCAGGACGATGAACTGAGCATTCCCGAAGCGGCACCCGAATACGACGTCATGGAGCCCTGGGCGGCTGACGGTCCCCCTCCGCTTGGCGAATGGCGAGAGGACATCCTCGGTCCGGCCTACGAATCTCAGACGATCCCCCTGATCCCCGATGAGGAGGGTGACGCCTCCGCTGTCCTCGTACGCTATTCGGCCCACCGCGACCCTGACGCCTCCCAGGAGGCGAAGGCTTTCCCCAGTTTCATCGCTCTGTACCTGCACGGACGTAACGACTATTTCTTCCAGACTCAGCTCGCGCAAACAATGGCCGAGGCCGGATGCGCTTTCTACGCTCTTGACCTGCGAAAATACGGACGCTCTTTGCGTCCGTGGCAACAGATCGGCTACGTGGATGATCTGAGTGTCTACGACGAGGAGATCGGCGAGGCTTTGAGCATCATGCACGCCGAGCAGGGACATCTCCCCCTGATTCTCATTGGGCATTCGACCGGCGGACTCATCGCGACCCTGTGGGCGCACCGCCATCCCGGAGCAGTCGCAGGCTTGATCCTGAACTCGCCCTGGCTTGAAATGCACACCATGGCGAATCTGCGTCCCGTCGCTCAGCCGATCCTCGGGCGAATCGCCTCGCGCAACCCGAAGTGGGAGGTCCCCTCCGGTGGTGGCCTCGATTTTTACGGTCGTTCTCTCCTCTACGGTCGCCAGGCGTCCGAACTGCCCATCCCCGAGGGGATCAGCGAGGACGACCCCGTTGTCACCGGATGGGGCTATGTTCGAGCGTGGAAGCGCCCCGAGTCCTACCCGATCCCAGCTGCCTGGTTGGATGCGATCATGGCCGGACACGAGACGATTGAAAAGGACGTGCATTTGACGTGCCCGGTTCTCTCGATGACCTCGACCACCTCGTATTTTGAATCCGAATGGTGCGAGAAGGTCTTCACTTCTGACATCGTCCTCGACGTGGAGATCATCCGGGAGCGCTCTTCACACCTCGCCGACCAGGTCACGATCGCACGTTTCCCCGGCAAGCACGATCTGTTCCTCTCGGATCCGGATGTGCGTGAGAAGGTGTACGACACGATGAAGCGATGGATCGGCGCTTTCGTGACACAGGGCTGATCAAGCATCCCGGGGCTCGCTGATCAAACGTCCTGGGGCTCGACACCTGGGCAGCTGAGAAAAGCGCTTTCAGGCAGTGAGGTAGAGAGTGTGAGGTCGAGAGCAGGGCTCTGAACAGTGGGGCAAAAGCTCACAGCGAAGCCGACGGAACAGAGGGACGGAGGCTCAGCTCTAAACAGAGTGACAGAGGCTCACGCTGAAGCTGAGGGAACAGACCGAAGCTCACGGAACAAAGGAGCGAAGGCTCAGCTCTGAACAGAGAGGTCAAAGCTCACGCAGAGAGGCTCAGGCCTTCGAAGCGTGGCGCCCGCGCGAGCGTCCCGAAGTGCGCGAATACTCGCGGATCATTTCACGGTTGACCTCGTCAATGCTCTCACCAAGGGTCGGGCCCGAAGAACCCGCAACCCGCAGGTGGTCCCACGCATCCGCGAGCCTGGGGAAACGGGCTTCGAGCTCTTCAGGGGAAGCCCATGTCCCGAGCTGGGAACAGATCCGCCCCTCGGAGTCGAGGATCAAATCATCAGGGGCAGCGCAATCCTCATGCGCGTTCAAAGGCACCGACTCGCCGATAAGGGTGGCGAGAACTTTCAGGCCATCGGAATCCCGATTCAGCAAGGGCACACCGTTTTGGCGCGCAGCAAGGAACTCGGCGGCCTCTTGCGCTGGGGCGTTACGGGTCGCCCCATGTGAAGCATGTTCAACGCCAGGGACTGCGCTCGCGTCCGGCTGGGGGGTTTCCCCACTCATATTCGCCCCAGACTCTTCGATGGGCACCTCAGTGAACTCCTCTTCTGGGAGGACGCCCTCAAGGCGCAGCCTCCCCGTGTGAGCGCCATCCTCAGATTCGAGATGAACCTCGTCCTCGTCATGCGGAGGAGGGGGCAGGACGGCGGCGATAGTGGACTGGCCGGCGGGCAGTTGCGGAGCGTGCCCGTACATGCGTGGGCCGACCGCGTTCACCTCAAGGAAAATGCGGCCGTTCGACATGCGACGCAAACTGATTTCGTGAACTTCAACGCCTGAACTCGCGAGCACATCAAGGGCCGGGCGCACCTGCGGGTCAATCGCTCCGACAACCATGACGAGGCGAGGGCCCGCACCGGAGGCGGGAGGCATCGAGTCGCGGAACTCAAGCCAGCCATTCTTGAATGCTTCAACGCCGCCCTCGTATTCATGGGCCAAATCCGCCCAGGACAGGGCCGCAGCATCGGCAAGACGAGACAAGGAAGCGATGAGCGTGTCGGAGTCGAGTTTCGCAACAACCTCCACGGAGACGACCTGACCACTCACATCCAGAGCCGTCAGACGCGGGGAGTCACCCTCGACGGGCAGTCGCGACAATTCCCTCCACGTGATCGGGAAAAGCGGGCGTGCAACGATTTCGAAGACTTGCGAACAGATCGCGTCAACGAGGTCTGATGTGAGCCCGGAGGTGACGGTGTGCCCGAACTGTGCAGGGACCAGTCGTCCGCCGTCGAACTCGAACAGAGGCACCTCGTCTTCCCCTCTCCTTCGTCTTTATGAATGCCTATTATCTCATGGACGAGGGCGGGAGCCACCCCATAATTCGAGCGTCCTGGCCTTCTTCTTGCCTGGAAGTGTCAGAATCGGGCCATGAGCGTTGAATTCGACGGCGGCGATCTTCGAGCCAGGAGCCTCACCCCCGCAGACCCCTCCCCCCTCAATGGGACGGCAAGCCTGCAGGCCGACGCTCCCGCGGACCCCTTCTCGGAGCCCAAGATCGCAGCCTTCCTCAACGCCCTCGTCGATGCGATCGAGGGGGAGGTCGACGCCACCACGGGCACGCGCGCCCGATACTCGACCGACGCCGGCCTGTACCGAATCCCCCCACTCGCCCTCGTCTTCCCCGCAAGCGTTGACGATGTTCTCGCAACCCTCGCCCTTGCGCGCGAATACGAGATCCCCGTGACCAGCCGAGGCGGAGGCACCTCCTGTGCGGGCAATGCGATCGGACCGGGCATTGTTCTCGACTTCACGCGCCACCTCAACAAGGTCGTGTCCATCGATCCGCAGGCGCGCACCGCCATCGTCGAGCCCGGCTGCATTGAGGCGAGCCTGCAAGAGGCAGCCGCCCCATTCGGCCTGAGATTCGGCCCTGACCCTTCGAGCCAGAACCGGGCGAGCATTGGCGGAATGGTCGGCAACAACGCCTGCGGCCCGCATGCGACCGCCTGGGGGCGCACTGCCGATAACATCGTGGCACTCGACTGCGTTGATGGCCTGGGGCGGCGCTTCACTGCGAAACTCGAACACGACCCCTCCTTGCCCGAGGTGCCCGGCCTCGCTGAACTCATTGACTCGAATCTGGGGATCATCCGCACTGAGCTGGGCACTTTCGGGCGTCAAGTGTCTGGCTATTCCCTCGAACACCTCACCCCTGAAAAGCACCGGAATCTTGCGGCGATGCTCGTCGGCACTGAGGGCACGCTCGTCACGATCCTTCAGATCACTGTCCGCCTCGTCGACTTGCCGAGAGCCCCTGTCCTCGTTGCTCTTGGATACCCGGACATGATCGCCGCAGCGGATGATGTCCCCACGGTGCTCGAACATCATCCGCTCGCGGTTGAAGGATTGGATTCGAGGCTCGTGGATGTTGTCCGCCGCCACAACGGCCCCGGCGCGGTCCCCGAGCTGCCCGCCGGGCAAGGGTGGATGATGTGCGAGGTCGGCGGCACAGATCTGGAAGACTCATTGACGAGGGCGAGGGCCCTGGTCGCTTCGGCGCACACGGATGCGGCTGCGATCTACCCGCCCGGAGCCGATGCCCTCAGGTTGTGGCGGATTCGCGCGGACGGTGCGGGCCTTGGGGGTCGCACTCCTTTCAACCCTGAGACTGGGAAAGGCAATGAGCAGGCTTGGCCGGGTTTCGAGGACGCGGCGGTCCCTCCGGCGCGGCTCGGCGCGTATCTGCGCGACTTCACGGCGCTGATGAAGGAGTTCGACATTGACGGGCTCTTATACGGGCATTTCGGGGATGGGTGCGTGCACGTGCGCCTCGATATGCCCCTCGAAACGGATGAGGGGGTCGCGCATTCGCGTCGTTTCTTGGAACGGGCCGCCCAGTGCTGTGCCTCCCACGGCGGTTCCGTGTCGGGTGAGCACGGGGATGGGCGGGCACGCAGCGAACTCTTGCGTTTCATGTACTCGCCCGCCATGCTTGACCTTTTCGCCCAGGTGAAGGGCTTTTTCGATCCGAAGAACCTGTTGAACCCGGGAGTCCTCACCGCCCCAATGAGTGCCGCTTCAGCGGCGGTGCGAGCTGGGGCGATCCGCCCGGGCACAAAGCTGGGCGCGGATGTGGAGGATGTGGATCCTCAGCCGGGGGTTGACCTCGTTGATCATTTCTTGCGCCGCCCCGCCTCTCGGCGCCTTCCCGCCGATGGGGGTTTTGCTTTCCGTGAGGATCACGGGGACTTCGCGACTGCGGTTCATCGCTGCACCGGTGTGGGCAAGTGTCGCGCCGGAGTGCCCGGGGCTTTCATGTGTCCAAGCTGGGAGGCCACCAAGGATGAGAAGGATGTGACTCGTGGGCGCGCCCGCACCCTCCAAGACGCAGCGAATGGGCAGCTCATCGCCTCAATCGACTCTCCAGAGGTCCTGGAGGCTCTCGATTTGTGCCTCGCCTGCAAGGCCTGTTCCTCAGATTGCCCGGCGGGCGTTGACATGGCGAAGTACCGCTCTGAGGTTTTCTTCCGCAGATATCGGGGGCGCCTTCGTCCGCTCTCGCATTACACGCTCGGCTGGCTTCCTCGGTGGACTCGTTTGAGCGCCTCAATCCCCGGTGCTGCCGCCCTCGCGAATGCGCTCTTGGGTGTCGATGCGCTGCGTCGCCTCGTCTTCTCATTCATCGGCTTGGATTCTCGCCGCCCAATGCCCGCCCTGCAGTCGGGGACTTTCTCGAAGTGGGCGAGGGCGCGTGGCATTTCCTCTTCTTCTCCCTCCACTCAGGAGGCTTCGACTGCGCCGACCCAGACCTCTGTTGCTTCCGCTTCTCAGGGTGGGCAGGCTTCGACCTCGTCACCTGAAAAGTCGATGCGCGGCGCTGGTGGGCCTCGCGATCCGAAGGGGCGGCGTTATGTCCTCGTGTGGGCGGATTCCTTCTCGCAGACTCTTGACGACACGGGTGCCCGCTCGATCGTTGAGCTTTTGGAGGCGAATGGTTTTGCCGTCATCGTCGCCCCGGACGTGTGCTGTGGTCTGACGTGGATCACGACCGGGCAGTTGAGTGGCGCGAAGAAGAAGCTCTCGGCCTTGCTTGATGCTCTGGCGCCTTTCGCGGCGAATGGGATTCCGATCCTCGGTGTCGAACCCTCGTGCACTGCGGTCCTTAGAGATGATGTGCTCGATCTTCTGCCTGAGGATCCGCGTTCCTCGCTGCTGGCCAGGGGCACTTTCACACTGTCGGAGTTGCTAGCGACGGTGCCCGATGAGGATCTCAATCTTCCTGATCTTTCCGGTGTTGAAATCGTGGCGCAGCCGCACTGCCACCACTATTCGGTCATGGGATGGTCGGCGGATCGTGCTCTCCTCGACCGTTTGGGGGCAACAGTCACGCAGCTCTCGGGTTGTTGCGGCTTGGCCGGGAACTTCGGCATGGAGAAGGGCCATTACGAGGTGTCCGTGAAGGTCGCGGAGAAGTCTTTGTTGCCCACCCTCGCTGAGCATCCTGGGGCTGTGTATTTGGCTGATGGATTCTCCTGCCGCACTCAGGCCGCGCAGCTTGCCGAACGGGGCGGCATGCACTTGGCGACACTGCTCCTGCATGGCGGGAAGACTCAGCCGGGGACGTGAACAGGATTGAGACCTGCCTGTTCGCTACCGGGCTTCGGGGGAAGGGATCCTTGGGCTTTGAGGGGAAGGGGCTTCCCTGAGCTTTACCCTGCGGACGCCAAGCTTCGGCTTTGGCTTTGGCTTTGGCTTTGAGGGGAAGGTACTCCTTTGAACTTCGCTCCTCGAGGCTCAGCATTCTTCCTCGCGCTGTCATAAAGGACCGCTGTTCCTCCGAATCCACCGCTCCTCCGAATCCACCGCTCCTCCGAATCCACCGCTCCTCATACCTCGGTATGAGTCTGTGATGAAGCAGAATCATTCCTCGGCACGATGTGGATGCGCCCAGCACAACGGCATCATCGTGCCATGACGTACTCCACCGTGATTCCACACAAGGGCGCCTCCACCTCGTCCTGCGCTGATGCCGTCATCACCCACAATCTCAGCAAATGCTTTGACGGCCACACAGTCGTCGATTCCCTCGATCTTCGCATCCCCACCGGATGCGTCTACGGATTCCTGGGCCCCAACGGTTCAGGTAAATCGACGACAATGAAGATGATCCTCGGTTTGCTCCTGCCCACCTCCGGTGAGGTTCACCTTTTCGGACAGCGCGCCGATGAAAGGACTCGAGCCCGGCTCATGCCCCGCATTGGCTCGATGATCGAAACTCCTCCAGGTTATGGTCACCTCACTGGAATGGAGAATATGCGGATCGTCCAAAAGATGCTCCGCCTAAGCGATCAGCAAATCAATGACGCCCTTGCCCTTGTTGGTCTCAGCGCATACAAGGATCGACTCCAACGCCAGTATTCCCTTGGCATGAAACAACGCCTCGGCATTGCAATAGCGCTCGCCCGCCAGCCGCAACTCCTCGTCCTCGACGAGCCGACGAACGGCCTGGACCCAGCCGGAATCGAAGAGATCCGTGAGCTCCTCATCCACCTGGCAGACGAGGGCGTCACCGTCATGGTGTCCAGTCACCTCCTCGACGAGGTCGACAAGATGGCTTCAGTCATTGGGATCTTGTCCGAAGGGAAACTCGTCTTCCAGGGAAGCCGGGAAAAGCTCTTCTCCCGATCCGTTCCCGATGTCATCATTTCGACGCCCCAAGCTGCCCGGGCGCACGCCCTCGGCTTCCCCGGGAGCGCTACTCCACGAAGCCTCATAGTCCCCGGATGCCGCGAAGAGGATGTTGCTCGTCTCATCGTGGAACTCGTGCGAGCTGATATTCCGATTTATGAAGTCAGCCGGGCACCCCAACGTCTCGAGGACGTTTTCATGGATCTCACTTCTCTCAATGGCGGTCAACAATGAGCCCCCTTCCCCTGCCCTCATCACGGATGGAAGAAAGCGGAATGCCAGGGGCACAGGCAGACGAATGGAAACCCCTCAATCTTGCTGCGCTCGTGAGAATTGAATTGTCTAAGATGCGACGCTTGCATACCCCGGTGATCCTCCTCGCTCTCGTCGTTGTCATCGTCCTTTTCGAAGGGGGCACCCTGTATAGCGCAAGCTCCCAGGCAATCGCCTCCGACCCCTCAAAATTGCCGTGGGCACAGGAACTTATCAGCGTCGCAATGATTAATGCCCTCCTTCATCCGATTCTTGTCGCCGTCATCTCCTCCCGGCAGGTGGATATGGAGAACACTGGCGACGGATGGATGCTCAATGCCACAGCGGGAACGAGGCCAGGACGACTCATGCGAGTCAAACTCATCGTTCTCGCCCTGATCCTCTTATTCGCCTGCACTTTCCAGCTCGGAGCGATCCTTGTGCTCGGACTGCATTCGGGGATCACTGTCCCCTTTGATGCGCTTCCCTGGATTGGCTATTTCCTCATGCTCTGGGCTGTGGACTTAGTCCTCACAGCCGGTCATGTTCTTCTTTCTGCTCGTTTCGAGAACCAACTCATCAGCATGGGAACCGGCTTATTGGGGGCTTTCGCTGGAATCTATCTATTTCTCGCCCCTATGAAGCTCGCTCGCTGGCTGCCGTGGGGATACTTCGCCGTCATCAATCCGACATGTCTGGTTGGTGAGGCAGGAGACGTGCGAGTCGAATACTGCGAGCCGGGCACTGCTTGGCTCATCGGGCTCTTCGTCCTCGTCGCAGTCATTTTCGCGGTGCTCACGCGCCGTGCGGATACGATCAAGGGGTAAATGTCATGGTCCGCGCAGAGCTTCTCAAACTCCGTCGCTCAATGGTGTGG
Organism: Schaalia cardiffensis; assembly: GCF_016405145.1. Classification (GTDB taxonomy): domain Bacteria; phylum Actinomycetota; class Actinomycetes; order Actinomycetales; family Actinomycetaceae; genus Pauljensenia; species Pauljensenia cardiffensis. Next base: position 90,211 of record NZ_JAEKIA010000004.1, on the reverse strand, counting down.
GTATTCGTTCCACTCTTGTCATTGCTCGCCGTCATTTCCGGGGGCGTCAATTATTGGATGAATAGGGACGTGCTCACCAAGGGGTGGGCGTCCTTGATCGGTCAGACGACCCTCTTCTACGGCACGCTCTTTTACGCGCTGGGAATTGGTCTCATTGCCTCCGCCGTATGGCGTCCAGAGCACCGCTCTTCCTCATGGAATGTGGCATTGACCTGTGGGATTTCACCCCTGAAACTGGTTCTCACCAAGGCCTTCGTCATCATGATTCCGACATCGGCCCTCCATATGTGCTTCATCATCTACACCTGGATATTTGGGATCACTGTCGGCCTGGGAGTGGGCGTTCCCTCATTCTTCATCGCTTCGTTCGTTCTCATCATCGTCCTTTCCATACCGCTCGTACTCCTCCAATCGCTGCTCTCGATGCTGATGAAGTCCTTCGCGGGTCCAGCTGCGCTCGCCATGGGAGCGTCGATCCTCGGTTTCCTCTTCACCCTCTTGCCGGGAAGGATCACGCAAGTGCTTTCCTTCGCACTCCCGCATGCCTTGTGTACGCGGGGGATTCTTCTCGGCTCATCTGCGGTGAGTAGTTCTGGGGCGATCGAGGGGCAAACTGTTGCAACTCTTCTCCTTGCCGGGCTGATCGACATTCTGGTCATGCTCGCTGTGACAGTTTTCGTCGTGCGCCGTCGGACAATCGAGAGACGATAAAGGCGCAACACGACTCCGGTAGTAGTGAAGTCGAGCCAGCAGCTACTCAACTTGGGGCTGGTCATCAATGTGCATTTCGCGCGCACGAAGCACGTCGACCTGCTCTGCGTAGGTCTTGAACTGTTTCGCTCGCGTCACTCCCGCGGGCGCCTTTTCGAGTACAAAGACCGGCCCTGGACTCCCACCGAAGATGGGGAGCGGAACCGATCGTGTTGACTTCATGCTAGCTCAGCGTCGAGAGGGAACAGCCCCGACCTCGTCGATAGGGAAAAGACGAGGACGGGGCTGTCGTTGAAACGCTCGGCTGCGCCGAATGAGCCTGCTCCGAATGGCCCTGCACCAAGAGCCGAAGGGGCCTTCGCTAAGAGAGCCTTCGGCGAGAAGCTCGGCCCAGCGTGTCGCGTTTTAGAGGGTGAGGCCGAAGACGGGGACTCCAATGAGCAAGACGACGACCGTGATGAGCACGACGCCGGCGATGTTGAGCCACAGGCCCGTCTTCGCCATGTCCCCGATCTTGATGTAGCCCGAGCCGTAGGCGACCGCGTTGGGCGGGGTCGCGACGGGGAGCATGAAGGCGAATGTCGCCGCCAGCGCCACGGGCACGACGAGCAGGAGGACGTTCATCGGATTCTCGGCGGTCACGCCAATTCCCATTGCAACGCCACCCATGATCGGCAGGAAGGCCGCAGCGGTTGCCGTATTGGAGGTGAGTTCCGTCAAGAAGATGATGAGCGTCGCGACTGCGGCAACGATAACGAGGATCGGCAAGGTTCCTAGTCCCTTCGCCTGCTCGCCGATCCACAAGGACAGGCCGAGCTTGGAGAACATCGCGGAAAGGGAGAGGCCGCCGCCGAAGAGGAGAAGCACATCCCAGGGCAGATCATTCGCCGTCTTCCAGTCGAGGAGTCGCTTGCCGCTCTTGACATCCGTGGGGATGAGGAAGAGGAGGGCGGCGGCGATCATCGCGATCAGAGAGTCGGAGATATTGAGTGCCGAGCCGGTGACATCGAGGAGGATCGGCACGAAGACCCAGGAGAAAGCGGCGAGGACGAAGATGACCGCGACCATGATTTCTCCTCGGCTCATTCTTCCGAGTTCTTTCCACTGCTGGAGGATCAATTCGCGTCCGCCGGGAATGTCGTCGACTTCGGGCTTGAACATGACGAAGACCATGAGCCACCAGGCGAAGAAGAGGAAGACGAGGGCGAGGGGCGCGCCGACGAGCATCCACTGGCCGAAACCAATGTTGATGTCGTGGTTTTCAGCGAGGTAGGCGACGAGGAGCGCGTTGGGCGGGGTGCCGATGATCGTTGCGACCGAACCGATGGATGCCGAGTAGGCGATACCGAGCATGAGGGCGGTGGCGAAGCGCTTCACCTTGTCCATGCCTCCGACGAGGCCCGCAACGAGGGTGAGGACGGACATGCCGATCGGGAGCATGACGACTGCGGTCGCGGTGTTCGAGACCCACATCGACAAGAAGCCGGTGGCGATCATGAATCCGAGGATGAGTTGGCGCGGCTTCGTGCCGACGAGGAGGACCACGCCGAGGGCGATCCTGCGATGCAGATTCCATTTCTGCATTGCCAGGGCGAGCATGAAGCCACCCATGAACAGGAAGATCGTGTCGGAAGCGTAGGGGGCTGCGACATCTTTGAATTTCGCGACCTGGAAGGCCGGGAAGATGACGAGCGGCAGGAGGGCGGTGGCGGCCAGGGGGATCGCTTCGGTCATCCACCAGATCCCGAGGAGGACTGCGGCAAAGACGACGACTCGCAGGCCGAGGTCGGTGTAGGGGGTGAAGTCCTTTCCGGCTTTCTCTGCGGCAGCTTGGGCGACGGCGTTGACTTGCTCGACTCCGCTCTTGGGGAAGATGTAGAAGGCAAGGATCGCGAGGGCGAGGCCGAGGAAGATACCGATGAATGAGCGCATCCATGCGCTCTTGTCGGGTGCCTCTTCTTTTTCAGCGCGGGCAACCGAAGTCGATTCATGTGTGATAGGAACACTCATATAGTCTCTGTACTCCTGTGAACAGCTGTGAAGTGTCGATGCGACACCTCACAATAAAGGGACCTTGGTCCCAGTTCTAGAGTTTTTCGAGAGTGTTGTCCTAATCGTTATCTTTCAAGCGAAGAAACTCCTGCGGATTCTTCTTTGGGGATCCACCCCGCTGCGGGGGACGAGATCGTCTCCTCCCCCACGACAACCCACTCCCATTCGCTGCTCACTCCGCGTCGATGTGCCCACTCGCGCAGCTTCTCCTCATCAATGCACTCCACGCCGCCGACGATCAGAGCCGTTGATAAGGCTTCTGCCATCACCCCCGATTCACAGATCACCGTCGCCTGGCGAAGGCGAGGGGCTGCGGGGCAGCCCGTCCTCGGATCGAGAATATGGTGGCCCCAGATGCGCGGGTCAGGAAGCAGCGCCCCGCTGCGCTCCTCGCTCACGTGATCCTCTCTGCGCGCCTCAGCTCTCTGGCCCGCTTCACGCCCCTGGCGCACCTCAGCTCCCTGGCCCGCTTCACGCCCCTGGCGCACCTCGGCTCCCTGGCCCGTCTCGCTCGCTTGGCCCGCCCGAGGCGCCAGAAGACGCGGCCCACAGGTCCCTGAAGTGGACAGAGCCCCTCCCTTGAGCATCACTCTTCCGATCCACTCGTTCTCTGCCCCATCGGGGTCTCGCAGGCCCACCCGCCACTCGCCACCATCCGCTCGATGCCCGTGCACCGCAATTGAGGAGGTGCCCATCGACACGAGGACCCCCTCGGCCCCCAAACGCACCGCAGCATCGCGCAGCTCATCCGCGCCAGCTCCCTTCGCGATCCCCCCAAGGTCAATCGGGCCTCGTCGAAAGGCAGGTAGGTTCTTCGCCCGCCCTCGTCTCAGCCTCCAGCGTCCGACGTCGTCTCTTTCGAGTCCGGGTTCTGCCGCCCAGGCGCGCACGCTCGCGAGCACCTCCTCGGAAGGTGGCGAGGGCAAAGGCCTTCCTTCGACGAGGGCGCGCCTCCAGCCCTTGACATCCCAGAGTTCACCCATCTGGCCGATCAGGGGGTTGAAAGCGCCACCGCACGCCTCCGATAGGGCGAGCGCGTCTTGGAGAAGCGCGTCGCTTCTTTCATCGACCTCGCACCAGGAGTCACCCTCGTTGATCCGTGACACATCGGAGTCGGGACGGAAAACCGACCAGAGGGACTCAAGTTCGGCGAGCAGGACGCAGGACTGTGAGGTGATCTCCCTCAGGTCTCCCCCATGTCCGATGATGTCGACGCGCGTGCCCATTGCGGGCAGGGAAAGGCGCCAGGGCGCCACTGCCCCCGTCTCGGGCACACCGACTTCAACGAGGGGCCCACCCACTACTGGCCGGTCCCGCCCAAATCCTTGTCGAGCTCAGAGCCTCCGACTTTCGTGGAATCCTCCAAGCCGGGGATCTCAATGCCATCGACTCCTGAAGCTTCCACTCCTTGAGCTGCGGAAATGGCACGGATCGCGGCCTGCATGAATTGACTGTGAGCGACTGTTGCACCAGAGATGACATCAACCTTGGTGGGGTCGTCCTTATCGGTGAGTTCTTGAGAGTAGCGGGCGAAGGAGTCAACGGCCCTTTGGGCGCGTGCGTAATACTCCTCGTTGAAGACTTGACCGGAGGAGTCCTTCCCGTAGTTTCTTCCCTTGTCCGAACCATCGGCCTGTTTCGTCTCATAGATCGTGTTCGTGATGTCACCGTTTTCAACGACGATCGTGATGATGCCGATCGCTCCCTGATCATCCGGATTCGACTGGCCTTTCCACACCCCGTCCTTCATCGGCAGGCTCATGTCGATGTCGTAGGTGGGTTGGCATGCGGCGAGCAGCATCGCGCCAAGACCAAGGGCTGCGGCTCCGATCTGTCTTTTCATGCGAGGCTCACCTTGTCCTTGCCGGTGCCAATCGGGCGGTTTCCCTTTTCGAGGTCGTGATCGTGCCAGGTTTCTTTGAGGACCCGCCCGTGGTCGAGGGCGATCTCTCGCTGGCCCTGGCTGGCGACGAGGGCGTCGTGGGTGACGACCATGAGGGTCGTGCCTTCCTTGTGGAGCTGTCCGAAGAGGTCGAGGACGATCCCCTCATTCGTTTCATCGAGGTTACCGGTCGGCTCGTCGGCGAGGATGAGCTTCGGGTAGTTGATGAGGGCGCGAGCCACGCACACCCTCTGTTGTTCTCCGCCGGAGAGCTGTCGGGGCAGGTGGGTCGCGCGGTCGGCGAGTCCAACACGGTCGAGAGCCTCCATAGCTTCTTTCTCATCGGGCATCGAGTGGTAGTACTGGGCGACCATGATGTTCTCCAGGGCCGTGAGGTGCCCGATGAGGTGGAACTGCTGGAAAACCAGGCCGATCGTGGAGCGGCGGATCTCGGTGAGCTCATCGCCGGTGAGATCGGAGATGTCGTGCCCGTCGAGGAGGACCTTTCCCCTTGAGGGGGTGTCCATGCAGCCGACGATGTTCATGAGGGTCGTCTTGCCCGAGCCGGAGGGGCCGACGATTGAGACCCATTGTCCGGCCGGGACCTGCAGGGACACATTGTCGAGGGCGTGCAATTCACCGTAGATCTTGGAGACCCCTTCGAGGTCGAGCAGGGGCGGGGCGGTCTTCTCTTCAGTCATGCTGGTTCCTTCATTCTCCGCGCAGGACGAGGGCGGGGTCGACGGCGGCGGCGCGACGCACCGGCGGCAGGCAGGCGAGGACGGCGATCGCGAGCGAGGCGAGAACCGTGATGAGGGCGATGAGTGGGGACAAGGAGAAGCTCCTGTGGAAGACGTTGAGGCTGATGGCCACAGCGAGACCATATCCGAGGGCGACTCCGAGGACACCTCCGATGAGCCCGAGGAGCAGGCTTTCACCGATGAACTCCATGGTGATGGAGCGCGAGGAGGCGCCGAGTGCTTTACGAAGCCCGATCTCGGTGCGCCTCTCGGCGACGATGGCGACCATTGTCGTCGATACGCCGATCATGGTGAGGGCGAGGACAATGCCGGTGATGATGGCGAGCAGGGAGCGCAGCATGCCGAGCACGCCGGAGTCTGATGTGGTGAGGCGTTTGACGGCCTGGGCGTTGACTGCGGGGACGCGCGTTTCAATGGTGTCGGCGAGGGCGTGGAGGGCTCCTGCTTCGATGGCGATGGAGTATTCGGCGATTGAGGGCGTGAAGCTGGCACCTGTGAAGGCGGACATGTCGGGCGCCGCCATGTACATGTAGGAGTCTTCGTTGCCTCCGGTTTTCAAGATCCCGGCGACGGTGAGTTCCAGGTTTGCCGTGGAAGAAGCTCCAGTGGAGGATGTTGTTCCTGCCTGCTGTGCCTCGCTCAGAGTCGGTGTTGACTGTGCCCCTTGGGATTCGCCCTCCGCCGAGTGTGCGCCCGTATTATCGCGCAGCGCAGCCACCTGGATCCGATCTCCCGGGTGTGCTCCGATCGTGTCGGCGATTTCTTCTCCGATGAGGACCTCATTGGGCTGGGAGGGCCACCCTCCCTCGACGTACCAGGAGGGATTCATCGCACGAACCGCTTGCAGGTCTGTCCCTGCGGAAACGAAAGGTTGATCGTTGACGAGCAGGGTCCGGTATTCGAAGACCGCTGAGCCCACGAGGGTCCCTGGGGTGATCAAGTCCGAGATGCTTTCGAGGGATTCTTCGCTCAAGGATGTGGCGTCCTCAGCGGGTGAGACGACGAGATTCGCCCCGTAGGAGCGCACTTCCCTTGCCATCTGCGCGGGAACGTCGATTGCGATTGTTGCCAGGCCCGAGAGGGTGGTCGCGCCAATAGCGACGGCGAGGACGGCGATGAGGACGCGGGAGCGCCTGCGCAGGATCGAGGAGGCGACCATCCTCCAAAACATTGTGCGACGACTCATGTTCACCTTCCATGGAGGACTTCAGCAGCGTTGAGCCGCAGCAGGTAGCGGATCGCCGGGATCGAGGCTCCGAGGACGACGAGGAGGACCAGCAGGATGACTAGGGCGAGGGCGACCGGCGCGATGGCGATCGGGGAGGCGAAGACCATGTGGCCGATGATCTGGGCTAGGCCAAGGCCTGCAGCGTATCCGAGTCCGCCGCCGAGCAGGCCGACGATCGTGATTTCGCTTAGGAAGAGGGCGATGATCGAGCGGTTCTTCGCGCCGACGGCTTTCATCAAACCGATCTCCGCTGATCGTTCCATGACGTTCGCGGTGACGAGGTTCGCGATGGCGAGGGCGGAGGCGATGAGGGAGAGGATCGTGACGAGAACCATGAGGAGCTGCGTCTTCGCGAGGATCGTCCCTTCAGATTCGGCGACTTGCCGGACTGGCCTGGCAACCGAATCGGTCATGACTTCTTCGATCTGGTAGGCGATGGAGGAGACGTAGGCCGTGCAGTACCAGGTTTCACGCTCCGAAACGGACAGGGATTGTGGGTTCTTCGCGGCTTTACGCGCGAGGTCATTGTCGGGAGTGGTCAAGGCCGAGACCTCAACTGAGCCGACGACTCCTGATTGTCCGAGGAGAGTCTGGGCGGTTTTCAGGGGAGCGTAGATACCCGAGTCGGCCTCGTCGCCCGATTCGTAGATCCCCTTCACCCTGAGCTCGACGCTGCTTCCACCTCGACTCAGGGTGAGGGTGTCGCCGGGCTTGAGGGAGTTGCGGGCCGCGTAGTCGGCTCCGAGCATGACTCCTGTGGGCTCAGCGTCTGTGGCCCACTCACCCTCGATCGTCCACCATCCGCGCAGTTTGTCGAGCCCTGTGTCCAGGCTCTCCCCCGTCGCGAGATCGAGGTGGTGGGCGAACCATGTGCCTGTGAGGGTGAGCTGCGTTCCTGTCGAGTCTGTGACTTCCACGGGCAGCAGGGGCGCGAAGTCGAGGATGTTATAGGTCCAGAAGATCGTTTTGATATTGCCGAGTTCGTCTTCGCGCAGGTGTGCTTGTTCGGGGCTTTCGGCCCCGTAGAGGTCGTTGAGGACGGCGGCACCTCGAGGGCGGACGACGATATTCGCGCCATAGGACTTGAGTTCTTGGTTGACTTTATCGCCGACGTCGAACATGACGGAGAGCATGGATGTGGCGACTGCGGTTCCAAGGGCGATGGTCACGGCGATAAGCAGATGCCGATTGCCCCGGCGCAGCAGCGCTCCTTTGAGCATTCTTATGAACACGTCGTCTCGCCCTTCGTTCCTGCGTTCACAGTGTGGTCTTCTCTGTTCATGCGAAGATGTCCGCGTTCGCTTCCAACACTGACAGTGGCACGCTCAGCGTCCCGTTGGATACCTCGTATTCGATGGGAATGGGGTTGCATCCGCCTTTGAAGCCGATGGTGGCGATGTTCATGGCGACCTCGCAGAGTTTGCAGATGATCTTCCCGTCCTTCTCGTAGTAGCCGCTCGCCCCGCAGATCTCGCAGGCGTCGAGGCCAACGCCGAAGGAGGAGCCCGCCTTTTGGATCACGATGAAACGGACTTCCACCCCGGAGGAGGTGGTGTAGGCGAAGCGGTGGAGGTGCCCGTCGGAAATGTCGGCGACGTTGATGACGGCGCTCTCGTTGTGGACGGAGTAGGACTCGGGTTCGGAGAGCTCAACCTCGGCAGAGCCGATGAGTACTCCGAGGGTGATGAGCAGGGCTCCGGCCAGGTATCCACCGGCCGCTGCGCCCGCGATGAGTTTCCACAGGCGCGCCCGGGCTTTCTTGAGGCGCTCTTGAGCGGGGTTGGCTCCTTCGAGGGGCATGAGGCGCCCCTCGTTCCACACGAGGAGAGCGAGGACGAGGAGGGCGCTCATTGCTGCGATCGGGAAGACCGCCTCGTGGTTGATGAGCCAGGACAAGACCTCGAATGCCTCATTCGACATGGAGATGACCCTTTGGGCCTGGAGGATGCGCACGATGAGCATGAGGTGCGTGAGCGCCAGGAGCACGAGGATCCAGTTCATCACCCAGCGGCGTCGCGAGAGGCTGAGGAGTTTGAAGGCGAGGGCACCAAGCAGGGCCGCGACCACCCATCCGAGGACGTAGCCGACGAAGATGAGGACCATCTGGGTTGAGAAGAGTTCACTGCCCGCGGGGAAGATCATGACGGCCTGAGCCATTGCCTGCGGGGCGCTGCGGAAGACCGCGAGGGCAAGGTATGCGCCGATGATGAGGCGGAGCGTGGATTCGAGACGGGGGGAGGGCCGGTCTTTTCGGCTCATGAGGCCCTGGAGGACCATGACTGCGATGGCGAGGCCGATCGCGAGGGGCAGGGTCCACAGGGCGACGCTCTGGCGGTTAACGGCTTTAGGGAAGAGGGTGTTGACGAGGGTGAGGATGAATGAGGCGATGATGCCCGTTCCCAGGCCGATGAGAATCACCCGTGTGCTGGCATTGCGTCCGCTGCGTCCTCGTCCTCGGCTCGGTATGAAGGGAAGGACAGCTCCTACGGCGAGTGCCGTGAGCAGCAAGGTGAGGGTGACAGTCCCCATTTGCACGATCACCGTTCAGTTTCCCCCTTCATGGTCGTGTGTTGAAGGCACACCCGAGTATCGGCGCGTGTCCTGATTCATGCCTCTGTTTCCCGAAGAACACGTTTGCCACAGTGCATTGTGTGTCGAAGGCGTGAGTGCGTGAACCTTCAGTGAGCATCCTTCAGTGCCCGAAATGAACGTCCTCAGGCACCAGAGTGAGTGTCTTTCAGCGCCCGAGTCGAGTCTGTTGGTCTTTTCTGGGCAAGCCAGTGGGCCGGAGAGACCTCCGGCCCACTGATCCGGTTGATCACCATTCGACGGCGCTGGGATCCCACTTCCAGTCCTTGAACTCCGCCGTGATCGGCTCGGTCCAGAAGCGTCCCTTCACACCGGTGGTCTCGTCGGTGTGGAGGAGCCAGCCGTTCTCCTCGGGCGAGTGCACGATGAACTGCACCGTGTAGGTGCCCGCGTCGAGCTTGGGGAGGTTGAGGCCGTAGTGCGGGCCGTCGGAGGCGTTCATCGGCATGAAGGTGCCTTCAAGGACGGCCTTGCCGTCGGCGCCGAGGATCTTGTACTCGACGGTCAGGCCGGGGATGAAGTCGCCGACGCCGTAGCCGAGGTCGTTGCCCTCGAGCGCGGAGATATCGGCTTCGATGTGCATTGACGCATCTTTGGCGGGAGTCTGAATCTGGGGCTCCATGTCGACGGGCTGGAAGTAGACGCCCGAGATCTTCAGGGGGCCGGAGAACACGTCATCGCCGAGGGGGAACTCGTCGAAGCCTGCGTCTTCACCGGGGGCGGTGCCTTCTTCGGAAGTGGACTCCGTGACAGAGGGGGCGGGCTTCGAGGAGTCGGAGGAGGAGGAGCAGGCGGCAAGGCCAGTCATCAGGGCGAGGGCTGCAACAGCCGCGCCGATACGGGTGAGTGAGCGCTTCATGAATCTATCTCCATGTCGATGTCGGATGGGATGTCGGCTCGTCATTTTGCGGCGAGGGCGCCGCTGCGGCGCTTCCTGCCCCACAGATAGAGACCGACGATTACAACGAGAACCAGTGCCTGGCCGGAGAGGTTCTCCACTCGGGGGTAGATCCCCAAGAGGTCAATGGTCGGGAAGCCTTGAATGTACGTCAGCGGCAAGACGTCGGCTTCCTGGAGTTCTTTGATCCCAGATCCCGTGAAGGTCACGGCCATGAGGGCCAAGAGGATTGAGGTCACGGTGAAGAAGGGGCGCAAAGGGATGCGCAGGGCTGCGAATTGGATGAGCAGGTAGACGACGAGGAGGATGAGGACTCCCACGCCCAGTCCGATCCACACGTGCGTGAGGGAGTCTTGAGCATTCGAGATGATCGGCACGTAGAAGAGGATCGTCTCTGCTCCTTCACGCAAGACCGCGAGGAAGGCGATGAAGGTCAGGCCCAGGAGTGATCCTCTCGTCAAAGAGGCGTCCGTCTGGTCCTTGATGTAGCGGTCCCAAGCTTCATTGCTGGATTTGGAAACCATCCAGTTCGACACCCAGATGAGCATGGCGACCGCGAAGAGTGCTGCGAGGCCTTCGAGGAGTTCCTGGTTCGCGCCTGCGAGGTTCGCGAAAGCAGAGAAGAGGACAGCAAGGAGCACGGAGGCGACGAGGGCGAGGACGACGCCGATCCACACGACCTTCGCCTTGTCCTTGTGTCCGGCTTTGGTGAGGTAGGCGAGGATAGCGGCAACGACGAGGATCGCTTCCATGCCTTCACGCAAGATGACGAGTAGGGAGGGAAGGAAGCCGGAGAGCCAGGGGCTGGTCGCTGAGCTCGCACTGGTGTATCCGTCGAGACTGTTGGCATCTTCGCGCAGGTAGTTCTTCAATGCGCTCGTGTGTTGGGCGACTCCCGCATCGTCATGTTCGTTCATGGTCCTCTTCACGAGGGAGAACTCCATCTCCACCGTGGAGACCCTTTCACCGGAGATACGGGCCATGACCTGCTTTTCAAAGCCGAGAGTCTCATAGCGCCGGTAGTAGGCGGTGTTCACCAGATCCTTACCGGCCTCGATATCACCGGCAAGGTAGGCGGCCTGCGCATCATCGAGGATCTGGCCCATCTCCTTGGCGACCTGTCCCCAAGGGCCTGGACTGTAGTCATCGGATGCGCCATCCGAGGAGCCTTTGCCGTCGAGGGTGGCGGCGTCTTCGCGCAGGTAGTTCTTCAATGCGCTCGTGTGTTGGGCGACTCCCGCATCGTCATGTTCGTTCATGGCCCTCTTCACCAGGGAGAACTCCATCTCCACCGTAGAGACCCTCTCACCGGAGATGCGGGCCATGACCTGCTTTTCAAAGCCGAGAGTCTCATAGCGCCGGTAGTAGGCCGTGTTCACCAGATCCTTACCGGCCTCAATATCACCGGCGAGGTAGGCGGTCTGAGCATCATCGAGGATTTGGCTCATTTCTTCGGCAACTTGCTCCCAGGAGTCGGCGTCAGCGGCGCGGGCGGGAGCAGGCAGGAGGATGAGGGCAAGGAGTGCGAGGAGGACACAGGCTTGTATCCAGGTGGTGATTCGCCAGGTGGTGTTCCGCTGTGAGTGCTCCTTCGAGGCTGTCTTCGCTGCCACCCGTTGTTCCCCTTCGTGTCTTGAGCCGCATGGGGCGGCTCTTTGCGTGTACGACGCATGGGATGCGCCGAGCAACGCTTAGTCTAACCAGAATTGCATAAGGTGCCAATTACCTATTTAAGGCTTGCCTCATTAGCGCTGGTGAAAGAGGATGTGAATGCTCGAGCAAGGTTTCTTCCGAGCCTTGAACACCGCGCCTTGGCTGGAGCATTCTCAGGGGTTCACTCAGACTGACACCCCAACTCAAGTCAGCACGGTGTGAGAGCTCAGGCAGCCACCGGCCCTGACTCAGGGTGCACCACACTTTGCCCAGTCCAGACACTGACAGACACGCCTCTTTCCTCGCCGACGCCCCCTTACACAGGCTCCAGCACGCGCTCTCAATGCACCCTTCCCCTGGCCAGCCCTCCCGGCCCTTGCCCGGGCAGACAAGGTCCCCCTGATCTAGAGGCCAACACGCGCCCTCGATGCGCCTCCCTCTGCCCGAGTTCAGTCCTTCTCCTGCCGCCCCCGTCCTCACGCAAACATCCCTTGACCATATGAAGCACCCGATCGGCAAAGCGCGTCGCCTCCTCCTCGTGGGTCGCAACCACGACCGCCCTACCTTCGTCCGCCGCACGGCGCAGCATCTCAAGCACCATCACAGCGTTCTCTTCATCAAGGCCCGCAGTCGGCTCATCGGCAAGGACCACTTTCGGGTCCATCATCAGTGCCCGCGCCACCCCCATGCGCCGCAATTCCCCGCCCGATAACTCGCTCGGGGACGCATCCGCAAGCGCCGACATGCCCACCGCTTCAAGGAGCTCCAAGCCCCGCTCAGGTCCCACCGCCCCTTTCGTGGAAAGGACAGCAGGCAAGATGACGTTCTCCACGACGCTCAAGGAGCGAAGGGCCGCATGTCCTTGAGGAACCAGGCCGATCTTCTCATTGCGCAGACTCGACAGCTCCACCTCGGACAGGGAATACAGGTCCTCGCCATCGAGGAGGACCCGGCCCGCTGTAGGCGCGAGAACTCCGGCAAGCATTGACACCAAGGTGCTCTTACCGCTTCCCGAACGCCCCTTGAGGAGCACCAGCTCACCGCACTCGACCTGCAGGTCCACCGGCTCAACCGCAGTGAAGACCGCACCTGCCGCACGGCGAGTGAATTCCTTCGTCAATCCTTGGGCACTGATCGTCATCTCATTCCCCTTCCTTGAGTACAAGGGCCGCGTCCATCCTGTTCACACGCATCATCGACACCCACGAAGCCAACACCGCCGCAAGGAGGACCGCCGCGAGCGATTCCACGGCCAGCAGACCCATCTGGGGAGGCGAAGGCAGGATGAAGCCAATGCCGATGAGTTGAGTGACCAGGGTGCGAAAAGCTGCGAGCACCCCGCCGGCAAGAACAATCCCCGCTAGCCCGCCGACAAGGTCAATCAGGAGCGCCTCATGTACGACGAGGCGCCCCAACTGGGATCGACTCGCCCCCAGGGCTTTGAGGAGTGCGAACTCTTGCGCCCGCTCATGAAGCATCATCGTGAAAACGAGGACGGTCATGCCCGCTCCGAGCAGCCACACGAGGCCAATGAAGATACTGATGGTGCTAGAAACCCGATCAAGGGCGGTGGCGATCCCTTTCACCATGTTCTTCGCCGTTGCGACATTCACCCCCTCGACCTGTGCGCGGATCTGCTCTGCGACCGTTTCAATATCGGCGCCAGGCTCAACGGCGACCATCACGGAAGAGACCACCGCATCGGGGTCCAGATCTGGATACTTGTTGAGTTCCTTATCCACGGAGGCCTGGAGAAGGACCTTCGCCGTGTCAAAGTTCGTGTAAACAGCATTGTCGAGAGTGGAACCGGTCGGATCGAATTGGCCGACGACTCGCAGGTTCTCGCCGTAGATCCTAAAACTCCCCTCAGGGGGGACGGCGACATTGGCGCCAACAACGACATCCATCAGGCCGATGTCCGCTCCCCCAACGGAGTCGGCGATCCAGGGTTGGACGACGAAATCCGTTGAAGGGTCGAAAGCGACGACCTGGTAGCGGCCCGAACAGCAGCTCGACCTCGCCGATGCGAGGAAGATCTGCCCGGAAACCGCTTTCACCCCATCAATTGCCCCGACCTTTTGAACCGTGCTCTTGTCCATGTAGAAGTAGCCCGGCTCGGCCTCAATGAGGAAGCTCTGGGGATTGAACTCGTTCGCCGCGTCACTTGGGGTGACGACAATATCCGCCCCCAGGCGTGCTTCCACAGTATCGAGACCGCGGTGGATGCCATGAATGAGGACACTCCCGCCGAAAGTTGCGACCGCCATGAGTACGGCGAAGGCGAAGAGGAACGCACTGCGAGCCCCATAGGCCCGAAGATTGCGTCCGGGCAGCTTCATCAAGGACAGCAAAGAATCCCCTCTTTCATGAGCGCATCAACAGCTTTCACTAACGCATCAACAGCATCGACTCGTTGGCGGCGCGCATCACCTTCGACTGCGACCAGCGCGCGCTCGCCCACCCGGTGAATACGGTGATCGCACCTGCGAGTCCCGCCGAGGCGAGGATGCTCGAAGCGTCAAGGAATTCTCGATGCAGGAAGCTAAAGGATCCGAAGACGACGAAACAGGCGGCGAGCGCGACCCCTCCGAGAGCACCGATCAGGTGAATGAGGAGGGTCTCGCGCATGAAGAGGCGTGCAATGACACGATTCGAGGCGCCGATGATTCTCCAGACACTCATCTCTCGGCGCCGCTCATTCATCATGAGGGATTGAGCAACGCCGAGTGCGCCGAGAAGGAGGAGCCAGGTCACTGCGGTGACGACTCCGATCGCCCCGGATTGTTTCGTAAGGGAAGAGGATGTGGAGACGAGGCCGACATCGGAGTGGAGGGCCTCGACCCTTCGAACGTACAGGTTGATCCAATTCGTCACGGATTCCACTCGTTTCCCATCCGAGATTCTCAGCAGGGCCACCGAGTAGTCCCGCTTGGGATCAATGGAGGAATAGGTGTTGATCCCCATGGCCGAGGCGTCATCAATCACCTGTTGGAGGGATGTGAAAGGCACGAATACGGCGTTGTCGTACTCGGAGCCGCTGCGCTCAAGTCTGGAGTCGACCCGCCATTCTTTATTGAAAACGAAGGTTGTCCCAGCCTGCGTGACCGGGACATCAGCGCCGACTGCGACCGCGTCACTTGGGATCAGATGACGGGGGCCCTTGTCCAGCCAGGGGGCGACAACGAAGTCCGAAGCTGGGTCGAAGCCAACGATCCAGCGGACCTCACCCTCGCCACTCGCGTCCGATAAGTAAAGCTGGTAGGCGATGCGCTCGATCTCTTCATTGTCTTTGAGGCGCGCGAGGGTCGATCGTTCCTTGTGGTAGAGGACCGGGGTGCCGAGCATCTGCACACAGCTCTTGTCGAGGCTGCGAAATCCTGCCGAAGGGTAGACGAGGATATCCGCCCCGAGCCGGTCGCGCGCGAGCTCGAGTTCACCTTTCACCGATTGGACGAGGAGGAGCCCCATCATTGCGCTCAGAGCCTGAGCGAGGACGAGGACGAGGAGGATCGTTGAACGCAGCGGGTGGGCGCGAAGACTTTTGAAGGGAATGGCGCGAAGGGACAGGGGACCTCTGTTCATTGCTCTTCTCCCGCCGGATTCGTGTCGAGCCAGAGCGCAGGTCGTACCCCGTAGATCGCATCGACATTCGCCCCGGACACATGAGCTGCGCCTTTCCGGTCGATGAATTGCGCGGTGAAGTCATAGGTGCCGGGTGAGCGCAGCCACCAGTCGGCGTGCCCGTCCTCGTCGAGAGGTAACGCATCATCCGCAGCCTTCGCGCTCAGGAGGGCTTTGCCGACGAGTTCATGCTCAAGGGGGTCGGCGATGTAGATTGCGGCCTCGGTTTCGCTCAATGCGAAGACTCGGTCTTTCGTTGCGGGCCCACCCGTGGTGCCGGTTTTTGTTTGCGCGGCGTTTGGCACTTCGACCGTGGGGATGAGGGATCGTTCCAGGTCGGTGAAGGCCGTGTTGAGGAACTCCATGTTCATCCATTGACGCAGATCGGAGTCTTGCCAAGTGATCGGCTCGAAGGGGACGGGGTGGTAGGGGCGAGCCTCAAGGCTGTCGAGGCTGAGAAGAAGGAGGCGTCCGTCGAGCTTGTCGAGGACGATCCAGCGGATCGGCTCCGGGCCGTTGCTGTCCTTACCGTCTTGTTCATAGGAGCCGAAGTCGACAAGGCTCCCTTTGGTGGCAACACGGTAGGGAAGGGCCGGGTTGGCGTTGAGCATCGCGCGCAAGTGTTCTTCAGCCTCCGCGTATCCTCCGAGCGCTGCGAAGGCCTCGTAGGCGCGCTCGTCTTCACCGGATTGTTCGAGGCGGAGAGCCTCCTGGTAGGACACCGCCATTCGGTGCTCGCGCCAGATGAGGAAAGCACCTACGACAATGAGGGCGAGAACGATAGTTGCAGCGAGTGCGCGCCTCGTCTTCCTCATTCGGGGCGCGCTTGCACGCTTCGGGACTCGCACATCATCACCTAGGCGCGAATCTCTTTCTTCGTATCCCGCGCGTTTGTATCCGTGCTGGCCGTTCCAGCTTCGACTGTGTCCACTTGAGCGGCTTCCGCCTGGGGTGCGCCCGTCTTCTTCATCTTCAGCGAATCGACAAGAGCACCGATTCCTGTGGCGGCGATGAGGACCGTCATCACCCGTGTGAAGGGCTGGAAGACCGTGTAGCAGCGCATTGTCTTCATCATGCACATGGGGCAGATGCCACCGGGAATGAAGAAGACGAAGAGGGAGGCGATGACGGCGAGGGCCTGCAGCGCAATCCTCGTGGGCTTGTTCTTGATCGCAGCGGAGGCACCGAAGAGGGCGACAAGGCCGATACCCCCTGCGACGACCGTGTTTTGACACTGGTGGCAGTTCATCCAGGTGCCGTCCTCACGACGGGCACAGGCGGAGAAGACTGTGGCCGCTCCGACGCTGAGGGCGAGACTGAGGAGGGCGGGAGCAAGGGGGACGGCCAGTTTTGTCTTTGACATGAGAGGACTTGCGCTCCTGTGGACGGGTTTCTATTCAGGCTGACCAGATATAGTTAAGTCTCGCCTTACCTAATTGTCAAAATCTCATGGCGCGGTTCCTCGAAAGACTTGGGATCACTCGGGCTGGAATGCGAAGATACTCCTCGGAGGGCGGAGCGCAGCTTTGTCAGGCATTGACGCCGACGAGCACACCCATTCGATTCGTTCACCCGATGAGGACGGGATCGGACCATCGCTCCCCGCCCGCTTCGCTGACACCGACACGAGGAGATCTCAGTGCTCACAACCGCGTTTACACCATCGACCACAGCCATTGCAGGCTCTCTTCCCCTCACCGCTATAGCGGCACTCCTCCCCCTCGCGGTCTTCTTCATCATGCTCGGCGTCTTCAAGATCGCCACCCACTGGTGCGCCATCGGCTCCCTCGCCATTGCGATCGTCATCGCCGCCTTCGGCTTCCACATGCCCCTCGGACTCGCCGCACTCTCAGCGGCGCAGGGCGCTGCTTTCGGCCTGCTTGTCATCTGCTACATCGTCGTTGCCGCGGTATGGCTCTACAACCTCTCCGAGGTCTCCGGGCGCGGCGATGATGTTCGCGCCGTCTTCTCCGCTGTCGGCAAGGGCGATATCCGCATTCAGGCGCTCCTCATCGCGACCGCGTTCTGCGCGCTCATGGAAGGCCTTGCGGGCTTCGGTGCTCCGGTCGCCATCACCTGCGCGATGCTCCTTGCCCTCGGATTGAAACCCCTCAAAGCCGCCCTCGTCACCATGGTTGCGAACTCCCTGCACGTCGCATTCGGCGCAATGGCGATCCCGATGATCACCACCGCCAAACTCGGCGGCTCTGAGGCCACCCTCCTGACCCAGACCGGCTCTCGCATCACCCCGCTCTTCCTCATCTGGCTCCCCTTCGTGCTCCTCGCAATGCTCGACGGCAAGCGCGGCGTCAAGCAACTCTGGCCCGTTGCCCTCACCGCCGGTATCGGCATGGCAGTCGGCCACTTCGTCACCGCACACTTCATTTCCTACGAGCTCACCGCCGTCGTCGGTGCCCTCCTCGCCTTCGTTCTCATCGCAGGCCTGCTCAGCTTCTGGTCGCCGACCACTCCCGAGGAAGAACGTTCCGCCGTGGTCACGGAGAAACTCGGAGCTGGACGTATCACCCTGGCTCTTCTCCCCTACTGGTTCGTCGTCATCGTCTTCGCCGTTGCGAAGCTGTGGAAGTTCGGCGTCGATGTTCCCGCAGCACTGAAGACGACTGATCTCAAGATCCCCTGGCCCGGCCTCGACGGAAACCTGCTCACCGCCTCAGGAGAAGTGTCGAAGGAGACGATCCTGTCGATTTCCACGCTCGCTTCGCCCGGCACGATGCTCGTCTTCGCTTCGCTCGTCGTCACCATCGTCTACTCGTTGAGCGACTCGAACGGGCGCTTCCCCTTCTCCATCAGCAAGGGCATCGCGACCCTCGGCTCGACCGTTATGGGACTGAAGATGGCGATCCTGACAATCAGCGCCGTCATGGCCCTCGCCTACGCGATGAACTTCTCCGGGCAGACCGTCGCGATCGGCACCGCCCTCGCCGGGACCGGCGCCGCCTTCGCATTCTTCGCCCCGATCCTCGGCTGGATCGGCACAGCGGTCACCGGATCGGCGACCTCCGCGGGCGCCCTGTTCGCGAGCCTGCATTCGACCGTCGCCGCCCAGACGGGGCTGAGCCCGCAACTCCTGCTCGCCGTCAATGAGATCGGTGGCGGCATCGGCAAGATTATCAGCCCGCAGAACCTCGCGATCGCGGCGACGGCCGTCAAGGAGGAGGGTCTTGAGCCCGAGCTGCTCCGCAAGGCAGCCCCCTACTCGGTGGGCTTGCTCCTGCTGCTGTCCATCATCACGGTTCTGGCGTCCATGGGGATCCTCGGTTTCCTCATCGCTAGCTGAGCGGAGCCGCCGACCTAGGCGGGGACGCTACCTTATTGAGAGCGCTGTTTTGGCGGGCGCGCCGCCTGGGCGGACCGCCTGGGTGGGTGCGTGAGCTAGTCTGGCGCGCTGACCTCGGCGGACGCGGAACCCGGTCGGGCACGCCGCCTGATTCGAACGTTTACTTCGAAAGGAACACACGAATCCACATCGCCAGGGGAGGGGTGCCGAGCACTGACTCGGCACCCCTCCCGTCCTTCTGCGTTGTGCCACGTGTGCTCTCCCCGGGTGCCGCCTCAATCCGCACCGGCCTTACCGTCAATTCCAGCTTTTCCGGCACAAACACGCTCCATATGACAGGAGTAGGACGGAAAACCTGGAGCCCAGGGCACACCCCCACCAACCCCTCCACTCACACAAGACCACCAGGACACACCCTCTCAGCCCGCGTCTACACCCCAACGCCCGCACACCCCACACCTACAAAAGCGGAGCCCCTGCCCTCGTTCGAGGGCAGGGGCACCGGCGTTTCAGAGCGAAGACTCAGGACTCTTCGGTGAGGACCGCGGCGCGGCCAGCCTCGAGGCGGGCCACCGGCACGCGGAACGGTGAGCAGGACACGTAGTCCACACCGACCTCGTGGAAGAAGTGAATCGACGCAGGATCACCGCCGTGTTCGCCACAAACGCCGAGCTTGATCCCCGGCTTAGTCGAACGAGCACGGGTGACACCCTCACGAACAAGGGTGCCGACGCCGTGAACGTCAATCGACTCGAAGGGCGAGACGCCGAAGATTCCAGCCTCAAGGTACTGCGGGAAGAACACGCCCTCAACGTCGTCACGCGAGAAGCCCCAGACCGTCTGCGTCAGGTCGTTCGTCCCGAAGGAGAAGAAGTCAGCTTCCTCAGCGAGGTCCTCAGCGGTCATGGCCGCGCGGGGCAGTTCGATCATCGCGCCGATCGTCACACCCGACAGGTTGACGCCACGCGCCTCCTGCACTTCAGCGATGATCGCCTCGCCCTCTTCACGGATGAGCTGGAGCTCGCGGACCGAACCAACGAGGGGAACCATGATCTCCGGCTTCGGGTCAAGGCCCTTCGCGACGAGGTCGGCGGCGGCCTCGCACAGGGCGCGCATCTGCAGGGCGAAGAGACCAGGCAGGTAGATGCCGAGACGGACACCGCGCAGGCCAAGCATCGGGTTCTGCTCGTGGAAGCGACGAACCTCCATGAGCATGCGTTCATCGGCCGGATCCACCTCGCCGGTGGCCTTGGCGACTGCGACCTTGATTTCGAGCTCGGACAGGGCCGGCATGAACTCGTGGAGCGGCGGGTCGATGAGGCGAACCGTCATGGACTTGCCGTCCATGACCTCGAGCATTTCGAGGAAGTCCTGCCTTTGCAGCTTCTCAAGTTCAGCGAAAGCAGCTGTGCGCTCATCCGAGCCGGGAGCGGAGAGGATCGCGCGCTCGACGAGGGGACGACGCGAACCGAGGAACATGTGCTCAGTACGGCACAGGCCGATTCCTTCGGCACCGAATTCGATGGAGCGGCGTGAATCAGCCGGGGTGTCGGCGTTCGCGCGGACACGCAGGCGACGGACCTTGTCGGCGTGGGTGAGGATGAAGTCAACGGCCTTGACGAGCTCTTGGGTTCCTTCGTCGGCGCCCGCCGCAGCGAGGCCTGCTTCGAGGCCCTCCGCCAGGTAGGTGGTGACAGGAGAATCAGTCACGGGAACATCACCGGAGAAGATCTCACCGGTCTGGCCGTCAATGGCGATCGTGTCATCGGAGGTGAAGACGCGCCCATCGATCGTGACGGTGCGGGCTTCAGCGTTGATCTCGAGTGCTTCGGCGCCGCACACGCAGGTCTTGCCCATGCCTCGGGCGACGACGGCGGCGTGAGAGGTCTTGCCGCCGCGGGCTGTGAGGACGCCCTCGGCGACAACCATGCCGGGCAGGTCATCGGGGTTCGTTTCACGGCGAACGAGGACACACTTGACGCCCTTGGCGGAGAAGGCCTCAGCCTGCGCGTTGTCGAAGGCGATCTTGCCGACGGCGGCACCCGGGGAGGCGGCCATGCCTCGGGCGACGAATTCCTTGGAGGCCTTCTGGTCGAACTGGGGGAACATGAGCTGCGTGAGCTGGTCGCCGGTGACGCGAGCCAGAGCCTCGTCACGGGTGATGAGCTTTTCTTCGACGAGCTGGATGGCGATACGGAAAGCAGCGGCTGCGGTGCGCTTGCCGACGCGGGTCTGGAGCATCCAGAGTTTGCCGCGTTCGATCGTGAACTCAATGTCGCACATATCGCGGTAGTGTGTCTCGAGCTTGCGCATGATGCCGCGAAGCTTGTCGTAGGACGCCTTGTCGATGTCCTCGAGGTCAGCCAGGGAAAGGGTGTTGCGGATACCTGCGACGACGTCCTCACCCTGCGCGTTCTCCAGGTAGTCGCCGTACACGCCGGAGTGGCCCGAGGAGGGGTCGCGGGTGAAGCAGACACCCGTTCCCGAGCCCTCGCCCATGTTGCCGAAGACCATTGTGCAGATGTTGACGGCGGTGCCGAGGTCGTGGGGGATGCGCTCGCGACGGCGGTAGATGCGGGCGCGTTCGGTGTTCCATGAGCGGAAGACCGCTTCGATGGCCATGTCCATCTGGGCGCGAGGGTCTTGGGGGAAGTCCATGCCGTTTTGTTCGGACACGATCTTCTTGAAGGTGACGACGAGGCCCTTGAGGTCGTCGGCGGTGAGTTCGGTGTCGCCTTTAACGCCGCGTTCTGCTTTCAGGGAGTCGAGGGCGTCGGAGAAGAGGTCACCGTCAATGTCGAGGACGGTCTTGCCGAACATCTGGATGAGGCGGCGGTAGGAGTCCCAGGCGAAGCGCTCGTTGCCGGAGATTTTCGCGAGGCCGAGGACCGACTGGTCGTTGAGACCGATGTTGAGGACTGTTTCCATCATGCCGGGCATGGAGAATTTCGCGCCGGAGCGGACGGAAACGAGGAGCGGGTTGTCGGGGTCGCCGAGGGTGCGTTCCATTTGGTCTTCGACCCCGCGCAGTGCGGCGGTGACCTCGGTGGCGAGGGATTCGGGGACCACCGAATCTTTGAGGTAGGCGCGGCATGCCTCGGTCGTGATGGTGAATCCGGGGGGAACAGGAAGGCCGAGCTTCGTCATTTCGGCGAGGTTTGCTCCCTTGCCTCCGAGCAGGTCCTTCATGGACTTGTCGCCCTCGGAGAAGTCGTACACGTACTTGACCATTGAGGTCCTCAACTTCCGTAGTCGCGTGGGTCGGCCCTCCATCGGACCGCTAGGCGAAGGATAGCAAGAAAGGGACCTAAGTCACCACGTCCGTGCGAAGCTGCGTTTTGACGTATGTTCCAGTCGCGTTGTTTCAGGGTGCCGACGAGGCCGAGGTGGGTGCCGTCGTACAGGGGTGTATCGGCACAGCTTGCGTCTTTGCGTGTCACTCGAGTTTGAGGAGGGGCTGAGTCTGCGCAGCCCCGCACAAGGGGCGGCGGGTCGAGATCCCGAAGAAGCGCCTGAGCCAGTGCCGCCAAGCCCCGTACAGGGGGCGGTGGGAGGTGGGAAGGGGGAGGCGGGGAAGCAGAGGTAAACGAGGCAACACAGCCCCCATATAAAAGACGAAGGGCGGCTGGAGGGGAGAGGGAGACAA
Source organism: Schaalia cardiffensis (assembly GCF_016405145.1). GTDB lineage: Bacteria > Actinomycetota > Actinomycetes > Actinomycetales > Actinomycetaceae > Pauljensenia > Pauljensenia cardiffensis. The sequence goes on along the minus strand of NZ_JAEKIA010000004.1, from coordinate 67,872 downwards.
GGCAAGCGAGGCCCTCACAAGGGGCGCGTCGCCTGCGCTTGCAGCACCCGTGAAGCAATAGTTTCGAGCGGAAGGACGAGACAACACAGCCTCCGTACAAGGGGTGGCGAGAGGTGTGAAGGGGAAGGAGGCGAGAGAACTCAGCCCCACACAAGGAGCGGCGGGGGGGGGGGGGCGGGGGGGCGGCCCCCGCCGCGGGGGGAGGGGAGGGGGGCTTTTTTGT
>NZ_JAEKIA010000004.1:0-67639 GCF_016405145.1 Schaalia cardiffensis | reverse complement strand
GGGGGGGGGTGTGGTGTTTGGGGGACGGGGGCGTGACAACCCCCCCCCACACAAGGAGCGGCGCGCCCCGGAATCGGGGCGCGCCGCCATCGAAGGTCTCTGAGCTAAAGGCCTTTTACTGCTGGCTCTCTGGAGCTCCGTTCGTGGGAGGCGTGTTCTCCGGCGGAACCTGAGTGTTCACTTGGGGCTGCTCAGGAACTGCTTGCCCTTGCTGAGGCTGCCCTTGGGTCGGCATCTGCTGTTGCGCCTGTCCCCACCCCTGCGGCTGGCCCTGGGGTGGCACCTGCTGCTGCGGCTGGCCCCATCCCTGCTGGGGCTGGCCCTGCGCAGGCATTTGCTGTTGCGCCTGGCCCCACGCCTGCTGGGGCTGACCCCACCCCTGCTGAGGCTGGCCCTGCGCAGGCATCTGCTGTTGGGGCTGGCCCCATCCCTGCTGAGGCTGGCCCTGCGCAGGCATCTGCTGTTGGGGCTGGCCCCATCCTTGCTGAGGCTGAGCTTGGGGAGCCTGCCCCTGAGGACCCTGACCCCATCCCTGCTGAGCCTGCTGCGCCTGGCCCCAACCCTGAGGCTGCCCCCAAGCCTGCTGGGGCTGACCCCAGCCCTGGGGAGGCATCTGCTGTTGGGGCTGGCCCCACCCCTGCTGAGGCTGGCCCCACCCCTGGGGCGGCATCTGCTGTTGTTGCTGCCACTGCTGCTGCATCTGCGCCTGATTCGACTGCGATGCGGCTCCCATGAAGTTGCCGGATGCGGACATTCCCATGCCCATACCCATGAAGGCCATGCCCGCGCCGGCCTCGTTCGAGCCTGCAGCCTCCATACCGCGAGCAACCGCACCTTGGACGTAGCCTTCACGAACCGAAGGATCGGAGAGCATCGCGCCCTGGTTCCGCATGTCGATGAGCTTGCGGGATTCGTCATCGTAGGAGATCGAGGCGATACCGACGGACTGGATCTCCATGCCGCGTCCGCGCAGCCAATCCTCGTCGAGAGTGTCACGCATGTACTTCGACAACTCGCGCATCTTCGAGGCGACCTGGGAGATGCGGATGCCGTCAACGCTCATCTGGTTGATCGAGGTTTGAAGGGCCTCAAGGAACTCCGACATGTACTGTTCTTTGACTTCGTCGAAGTGCACGCGCACGGCATCACGGGGGATGACCTGCTGGTAGAAGAGGATCGGATCGGTGATCCTGATGGAGAAAGTGCCGTGGCAGCGCAAGAAGAGCTCGGCGTTGTAGAAGGTGTCGAAGTAGTTGAGGGCGCTCGGGGTTCCGAACTTGATGCCCTTGATCTCCTGGAGGTTGACGTAGAAGATCTGCTGCTTCTGGGGGCTGGTCCCACCGAACTTGAAGCGTTCCCAGGTGTCGAGGAGGCTCCCCTTGAGATCACCGGTGAAGATCGTCGGCTGACCCGTGTTATCAAGGGTGTAGACGCCGGGCACGGCGGTGAAGTCCGTGATTCGTCCGCCGTCGGTAACCATCATAGCTTGAGCATCGTAGACGTGGATGCGCGAGCCTTGAGTGACGAGGTCGTCTGTGCCCTTGCGGTTCTTGTTCCGTTCGTCTCCGGCGCGCAGTTTCACGCCTTTGGTAAAGACAATGCCCTCACCCATGTCATTGGCTTCGAATGCATCCTGCCACTGGTCACCAAGCGAGCTCCCGATGGCACCGCCGGCTGCCTGGGCGACCCCGGAGCCCGTAATCATCTGAATCAGTCCCACAAAGAACCCCTCCATCTGCTGGTCGAAGGCGTGGCGAGCACCGACAGTGCTCACATCGTGTCCACCATCATCCCAAAGGACACGGCGATACAGAACACCCAAAAGGGTGATTCCCCCACCCTCGTTCCACCCCCGAGGGTCTGCTCTTTTCTTGTAGCTCCCCCTTAGGGTGGCAGTGGTAATCCAGCGCCACCCTTGGAGGCGCAGTTTCTTCAGGCGTCAAATGCGCCCTCGGATGAGAAGGGGACGGATCGTGAGCGAGATCCAGTACAAGTGCCCATCATGCTCGGCTCCCATCGAATACAGCCCCACCAAAGCCAAAATGGCTTGCGAATATTGCGGCTCCACCTTCGAGGTCGCTGAGGTCGAGCAGTTCAATGCCCAGTTGCTCTCCCCCGCGCCAGGAGCTGGCCCCTCCCCTGTGCCAGGAGTTAGCGTGCCCGGTGCCGCTGCGGGCACCCCCGACGCTTCAGGGCCTGCGACACCTTTGCCGGGCAGCGCACAAGCGGGCGAGCAGTGGAAGTCCTCTTCGCCGACTTACATCGACGAGTCGGAGATCGCCTCCATGACGACCTTCGTCTGCAACTCCTGCGGCGCTGAGATCGTCGCAGATCCGACAACGATCTCGACGCGCTGCGGTTTTTGCAATAACACCTTCGTCGCTTCCAGTCGCATCCGCGAAACACGGATCCCCGACTTCATCATCCCCTTCGCCCTCGACAAGAAGGGAATGCTCGCTGCTTTTGAAAGGGCGACTACGGGCAAATTTCTCCTTCCCAAGGAGTTTCGCGACACCCATACCCTTTCTGAGGCGACAGGCGCATACATCCCCTACTGGTATCACGATGGCACGGCCTCGGGGACGATCACCTACAGGGCGACGAATACGCGCTCCTGGTCCGATTCCGAATACGACTACACAGAGACCGATGTATACGAGGTGACACGTTCCGCCTCCGCCACATTCCGCGGCATTCCCGTGTGCGCAACGACGAAGCTCGAACCCACGCGCGCCGAGGGCGCTGAACCCTTCAACCTTGTAGATTCCAAGAGCTTCGCCACCCCTTACCTCTCCGGCTACGCTGCCTCTTCTTATGACATCGACGCGAAGGCGACGATTGATCGTGCTGATGATCGCGCGAAGAAGACACTGTCGGAGCTCATACGAGGGACGGTCACCGGTTATTCCTCCGTCCAGCAAAAGTCTGAGCAACTCTTCGTTCAACGTGATGCCGTCTGGTATGCGCTGCTGCCGGTCTGGCTCATCGTGATCGGCTATGAGGGCAAGCAGTATCCTTTCGCGATCAATGGGCAAACCGGCGAGGTCGTTGGTTCCTTCCCCATTTCTCAAAAGAAGCTGCGCGCCTTGCACATCGGTTTCTTCACGCCGTTCCTCGCCTTGTTCGCGGTGATCGGCTGGTACCTCATGTATCTGCTCGCGAACTGAAAGGAGGAGGACAATGCACCGCACCACTCAACACCCGTACTCTCAGACCATGCTCACGCGCGGCCTCCGCCTCGGAGCCTTTTTCGCCCTCGTCCTTATGGCAGCGATCATGCTGGCGCCGATGGCGACGGCGTCAACCCGTCATGTCGTTGACGATGTCAACTACATCTCCCCAGACCTCGAGCAGAACCTCGAAACTGAAATCTCCCGGATCTCCTCACGCTACGGGCAAGACATTGTCCTCCTTTACGCGAACCTTGAGTCCGGTAAGTCGCCGATGGAAATGGCTGACGATTACTTCGATTACAACGGTTACGGCTTGGGGACTGATCGCTCCGGGGTTCTCCTCCTCGTCTCTCCTTCTACACGCGACTGGTGGGTTTCGACGCGAGGTGATTCCATTCAGACTTTCACCGATCAAGGCATTGAAGCACTCGGCACGGTCCTTAAGCGCGATCTTTCCGAGGACGATTGGGAGGGCGCGGCGAAGAGCTTCGTCGAGCAAACGGAACGCTACATGAAGGCCGCTGAAGAGGGGCATCCGATCACTTCCCCTCCGAAGACTCTGAAGGATTGGCTTTTGCACTCGGCGGGGGCACTGGTCGTCGGTGTCGGCGGAGGTGTTCTGGCGAGCCGGGCAGTAGTCAAAGCGCTCTTCGTGTCGAAGATGACGAACGAGGGGCTTGAGCCCACGGCTCATTCCTACGTCTCGGATAGGGGTTTCGCCGTCACCGGCGGAGACGACGTTTTCATTACGACGAACGTTTCACGGACCAAACGCCCCGAACCTTCGTCTTCCGGGGGTTCTTCTTCTACTCACACCTCGTCGAGTGGTGCCACTCATGGAGGCGGGGGCGGCAAGTTCTGAGCCCGGAATCAGGCTCGCCCCTCGCGTCTGCGAGGCGAAGCGCGCTGGGGGCGGCGCATCATTCAATAGGAAAAAACGATGAGCCAAGGAGGCAGGCATGGGACTGTTCAGCACAAAGACGTGCGAACTGTGCGGTGATAAGGCTGGAATGCTCACCAAACTCAAACTCTCCGAAGGGTACTTGTGCGGTTCGTGCAAGAAGAAAGTCTCGGGGTTCTCCTCGGGATGGTCCTCGAAGACAGTGGAGGACGTGAAAACTCACCTCGGAGCCCGCGAAGCGAATAAGGCGGTCTTCGCCACCTTCTCCCCCGATAGGGTCGTCGGCGTCGATTCTCTCCTACAGGTTGACACGCGCCAGGGCCTTTTCGTTTTCGGTTTCGGACGAGACTGGTCGGAGGGAAATCCCACGGTCTTCCCCGTGTATTCGCTCGTGTCTGTTCGTATTGTGCCAGCCTTCGATGTCTTCTCCGATGATGCCGACGAGGACGGGATCCCTGACCGCTTCGACTCGACTCCAGGCACTGAAACTGTGAGCGGGGTTGGTGTTGGAGTGGGCGTGGCTTCTGGTACGGGTGTCACCATGGGGAGTGCGGTTTTCGATGCAACAGCCTTGCAGAACCTCGTCGCTTCGACGGGTATGGCGGGCGTGGTCGAGATCGGCTCTTCAGCGCATGATGAGAACGGCTTCCCCCGCGAGGTCCGTTCTTTCGAGTTGGCTTTTACTCTTTCTGATCCTTTCGTTCACGAGGTTCGCTGGCACTCGAGCAGTGTTGAGGGTCGAATGCCTGCGGCGATTGAGACCTTCAACAGGTGCGTTGAAGTCGTCACTCTCGTTCAGCAGCTCAAGGGCATGCCCATGATGGGTCAGATGCCGGGGGTCATGCCCGCTCAGATGCCCGGTGCTTATCCGGTCCAAGGCGGCTATCCCGCTCAGCCCGGATTCCCCGCTCAAGGAGGCTACGCGGCACAGCCCGCCTTCCCGGCACAGCCTGGTTACCCTGCCCAGCCCGGTTATCCTCAGGGTGCGCCCGGCCAAGGGTTCCCAGCTCCGCAACCCGGCGCCTATCCCGCTCAGGGTGCGTATCCCGCTCAAGGAGGCTACCCCGCGCAGCCTGGTGCGTATCCCGCTCAAGGCGGATACCCTGCTCAGCCCGGATACCCTCAAGGCGCGCCTGCACAGGGGCAATACCCGCAGGGTTCACCTGATCAAACGGGGTTCCCGATGAACGGACAGCCGGGCCAGTTCCCGCAGCAGACACCCCCGAACCAGCAATTCTGAGGCTCATTCAGCTCTCCTTCAGCAGGCCCCACCTGGCGGCTTCCCGCCGGGTGGGGCCTGCTCCGCTTACCGCTCCTCCATACCTGCCCCCGCTTCAGACCCCTCCCCTCTCTTGTGGTCCCGGCGAGCCGGTTTTTCCGCATGAGACCCCAGGCGAGCTACTCCCCCTGCTGTTGTCCTCTTTGCTCTTAAGGCTGTGCAGGCGCAACTAGAGAAGGGGGCGGGGGATGCAGACGCGCACAACAAAGGACGTGTCGGCGTGAACCCTCATCCATCCGCCGAAAGCTTCAACGCGTGTGCGCATCCCCGCCAGCCCGGTTTTCTCAACAACATCAACCGCATCCGTAATGGGATTAGCGATCGTCATCGTCCACGCGGACTGCGACTGGGAAAAACGCACGGTGATGTGCTCTGCCTCGGCGTGGAGGACGGCATTGACCACTGCCTGGGAAAGAACTGACATAAGGACGGAGGCGACGTCCTCGTCCTCAGGGAAGGGCCCAGATACTTCGCACCGGGTTCCCATGAGTGCACAGCCCGACACGATCATCCCGAGTCGCGCAGCCGTCGGCGTTGAGGTGTCGGCACGCAAATCCTCACCAAGACTCGTGAGCATCTGGGACAAGGCGCGGGTGCGTTGAACCTCCCCCACTCCTTCGGCGAGGAAGTGGCGGACGAAAGTGAGGCGCTGTGCGAGGACATCATGAAGACGCAGACGCGTCCCCACAATGTCCTGTTGAGCGACGAGGGCGCCCGCTTCCTCGATTGACTCCCTGAGTCCTCGAGTCGCCTCCTCCAATACGGCATTCTCATCGACGAGTTGACGAGCGAGAGCGTAGTCCTCGCTGAGGTCCTCCCCCCAGAGTTGAAGGCGCATCGACTCCGGAGCGTCGTCGTTTTCCTTGTAGCGCAGCTGCCAGACGGATTCACCCATTCGGATGAAGAGGTGATGGGGTGTTCCTTCGAGGCTGCGATGCATGATCGCGTTGAGTTCGTCCTCCTCGGCGCGCACGCAGAGGGCCTGCCAGATCTGATTCAGTGGCTGAGCTGCATTGAGCCCCAAGGCGTTGAGGAGATGGTGCATGGGAGCGTTCGTCATTGTCACAGGGCCCTTCACTCCGCCCAGTGCGAGAAGGCCCGGGAACTCCTCGAAGGCGCGTTTGAAGGTGAGTGGGCCCGGCGCTTTCAAGGAGATGATGGAAGAAGCGAAAAGGAGGATCGACAAGGCTGCGAGGACTCCGCTTCCCCCTAAGATGAGTGTCCTCACCAGCGTCTCTTGGCCGGGCATGGGTGTTCCGCTTGCCAGGTCTTCGCCCCACCCGATTGTTGCGAAAGCTCCCAGGAAAAGGAGCGCGTCCACTCCGGTTTTTTCGCCGGTTCCTCGGGGGTTGCCCACCAAAGCGGCAGGGGTGAGAATGCGTCTGAGTTGCGCAGGCTCGTCTTTCGTTTCACGCCCTGCGCGTCCACGCGCCCGCCGACTCATCTCCCACGGTCCAAGGCCCCTGCCGCGCTTTTCCTTCACACCGGTTTCCGCGCACCCATGAGGCGGCACAAATTCCCTGCCACACGCCTTCTTCGCGCCTGCGCCGACACTTCCGCGCGCCCGCCGCTTCCTCGCCAAGACCACAACTCCAAGATCGAGGAGGAGGGGAATGACGGCACTCAGTCCGAGCAGGCGCATGTACTGTGCACCCGCATCACCACTGCCCCTGATAACAGCGCCGTGCCCCCAGGCGATTGTGAGCGTGAGGGAGCAGTCGACGAGGAGGAGGACCAGCGGAGTTACGAGGGCGAGCCCCTTCTCCCTTAAGCCAGTGGCAAGGACGCTGAACATTGACATGAGGGCGCATGCCAGTGTGACGAGTTCGAGGAGTATCCACCAGCTGTGCCCAATTGCGTTGAGGCTCAGCATCCGTCCTCCTGGGCGAGGCGCGCCGCACCGATATTCGGTTCGTCGTCTTCGCCGACTCGTAATCGGATGCGGACCCTGTCGTCCTCGATGGTGATCGCAGCCGAGGGGAATGCTCCTGTAATGTCCTCCAGGCATTCGAGGGGCATGGGCCCTTCGGTTTCGAGCATGACGAGGAAGTCAAGGCCGCCCTCGTCGATGCCCACTCGGATGAGGATCTCCGCCCCGTCCCTTTCGGCGCAGCACCACAAGACCCGATGTGCGAAGTCCATTCCCGCGAGCGCGACTTCGCTGCGCACCCATCCGATGTCCCAGCGACCGAGGGGGACGAGGGCGCACAGGTGGGTGTCGGCGGATAGGTTCTCGCACATTCGTGTCAGGGCTTTTTCCACGTCCGGCAGTCGGCTCCCGTGGCGTGTGTCCTCAGCCTGAACAGTTCCGAGCAGCAGGGGTCCAACGTATTTGATGTAGGCGAGATCGACGCTGATCATCCGCAAGATACGGGCTCTTCTTGTGGCCGTGGCCTGTGGGAGTTCCTCGCCGAGTACGCGGACCCTGTCGATCATGGGGGCAGCGATTGCGTCGAAGGCGTTGAGGATACTCGTCCTGCGGGCGAGTTCTTTGCGCACTTCGGGGTTTGCGTGTTGGCGGGCGAGGGCGTCGTGCGAGCGGATGAGTCGCGTGCGTGTGCGGTCGAGTCTGGCTTGTAGTTGGGCGATCTCGCAGCGGTCGATGTACCACAAGAGTGTGCCGGAGGGGATTTCGTGTTCACAGGCGCGCATGTGTGCCAGGTTCTTCAGCCTCGTGCTGCGGTGTCTTCGGGTTTTGTCACCTTGAGTGGAGGCGAGGACCCGCCTGTTTTTGTCGAGGATCTGGGCGGGAAGGCAGGAGTGGGTGAAGGCTGTGCGGTAGTTGCGCGCGGTGGGGATCTTTCCGCTGCGGATGCTCGCTTCAGCGGCGGCGAGGACGAGGACGAGGGCGAAGAGCGTCATTTCACAAGAGGCGCATGTCGAAGCCGCCCAGGAGACGAAAGGGTCTTGAGTAACAGAGCCCAAAGCGACAGCGCCCTGAGTGACGACTCTCAAAGAGACAACGCCCAGGGCGAGGGCTGTCAAAGCGGGGGTGAGGGAGCCGAAGTGGAGAAGTGATCCGACCCCAGTAGCGCCCCTCTCCCATCGTGGCCGCTTCAGCGGGTTCGTCTCCTGAACGGCAAAAACGAGGGCAAGCATGACGATCAGGGTCATCAGGATCGGCACATAGCTGGCAAGACGCAGGGCAAGTTCAAGCTGTGCACTCGCGTCGAGCCTGAGCATGTCGAGGATCGTCCAGTCGAGGAGCACAATCCCTTGTGTGATGAGGAGGGATCGTGGGCGAGGGGCGGTGATCCTCCAGTAGGCGCTCATTGTCCACGCGACGATGATGAGTGCGAGGAGAGTATGAGCGAGGAGAAGAGTGCGCGCCCAGGTGCACGGATCGTCCGCCGTCGTGTTCTCAGCGAATGCCCCGGGAGTGAACATCACCAGGATTGGGATCGCGAAGCTGAGAGTGATGACGAGGGCGAGCATGCCCCAGTGGCGCGTGTTCACGGTGCCGTGCCCTCGCCTTGGGCCTCGTCCTCGCATCTGACCCCGCCCAAGCATCTGCCCTCATCTGCGCTTCTGGCCCCGCCCGTGTATCCGGCCCCATCCGCATATCTGGCTCCGCCCTCGTATTTGGCGGCGCCCTCGTCTGTAGTGTCTGCACCATCGACGACGATGAATCCTGAGGAGATGGCGTAGAGGGCGAGGCGGGTGATGGAGCGGAATCCGGTTTTTGTCAGGATGGAGGAAATATTCGACTTGATGGTGTTTTCGGATAGTCCGAATTTTTCGGCAATCTCAGCGCGTGTGCGTCCAGCGCAGGTTTCTCGCAGGACCGCAATCTCACGGTCGGAGAGTTCGTTGTAGCCGAGGAAGGGCGTTGTTGAACGCGCCGGATAGGTGGAGTAGCCCTCCGCTGTTGACAGGAGCACCGCTGTCAGTTCCGTGGAGGACACGTCTTTGTAGATGAAGGATGCGGCTCCGGCGGCGCGCGCCTGCTCGGGGAAGGAGAAGTCAGGCATCGCGGTCATGAGGACGACTCGGGTGGCGGGCACGGCGGTGGTGACTTCCCTGCAGGCCGCGAGGCCCGAGGCTCCGCCGTCGGTGCACACATCCATGAGAAGGAGGTCTGGGCGCAGTCGCAGGCAGGCTTCAACCGCGTCGAGAGCGGAGGTGAGGCCTCCGACGACGCGCAAGGATTCGTGTGCGTTGATCGTTCGGACGAGTGAGTCGAGGAGGAGCATCTGGTCCTCGACGATGAGGACGCTTCGCGCCTGTGAGGGTTCGGGGTCCATCGCCGCCCTCTCGGATGTTCGTGGTCGTGGATGTGGTGCAGTGCGGCCCGTTGTGAGCGCTGAGGGGGTGCTTCGGTGAAGAAAGCACCCCCTCAGCGGATGCGCATCATTGCTGAGCGCTGAAAGTGAACTTCCGTTCCTTGCCTTCGCCTTCGACGCCGACAAGGACGAGCTGGCCGGGTTGGATCTCGCCGAAGAGGATCCTCTCGGAGAGGGCGTCTTCGATCTCTCTTTGGATCGCGCGACGCAGGGGACGCGCACCCAGGACCGGGTCGAAGCCCAGATCGGCGAGGAGTTCGCGTGCTGCGTCACTGAGCTGCAGGCGCATGTCCTGCGCCTCCATGCGCTTGGCGAGCCTCGCGATCATGAGGTCGACGATCTGCTTGATCTCGTCCTTGCCCAGCGGCGGGAAGACGATCGTGTCGTCCACTCGGTTGAGGAACTCGGGGCGGAAGTGCTGTTTGAGTTCCTCGTTGACCTTCGACTTCATCCGCGCGTAGTCGTGCGTCAGATTGTCCGCCGACTGGAAGCCCGTGAGAACTCCCTTGTTGATGTCGCGCGTGCCGAGGTTCGTCGTCATGATGATGACGGTGTTCTTGAAGTCGACCTTTCGGCCCTGCGAGTCGGTGAGGCGTCCCTCTTCGAGGATCTGGAGGAGGGAGTTGAAGATATCCGGGTGGGCCTTTTCGACCTCGTCGAAGAGGACGACCGAGAAGGGCTTGCGGCGGACCTTTTCGGTGAGTTGGCCGCCCTCGTCGTAGCCCACGTAGCCGGGAGGAGCGCCGAAGAGGCGTGAGGCGGTGTGCTTTTCTGAGAACTCGGACATGTCGAGCTGGATGAGGGCGTCCTCGTCGCCGAAGAGGAACTCTGCGAGAGCCTTCGCGAGTTCCGTCTTTCCGACGCCGGTCGGGCCCGCGAAGATGAAGGAGCCGCCGGGACGATTCGGGTCTTTCAGGCCGCTTCTGGTGCGGCGGATCGACTGGGAGAGGGCTTTGACGGCCTCGTCTTGACCGATGACGCGCTTGTGCAGCTCAGCTTCCATGTTGAGAAGCTTCGTCGTTTCGGTCTGGGTGAGTTTGAAGACGGGGATACCCGTCGACATGGCGAGAACCTCGGCGATTTCCTCTTCGCCGACTTCAGCGATCTCATCGGACTCGGTCCCCTTCCACGCCGCTTCCTTCGCTTTGCGGGTCTCTCCGAGTTTCGTTTCCTCGTCGCGCAGGGCCGCTGCTTTCTCAAAGTCCTGATCGTCGATCGCGGATTCCTTGTTGCGACGCACTTCGGCGATCTTCTCGTCGAGTTCGCGCAACTCCGGCGGGGCGGTCATTCGGCGGATGCGCAGGCGGGCGCCCGCTTCGTCGACGAGGTCGATGGCCTTGTCCGGCAGGAAACGGTCGGAGATGTAGCGGTCGGCGAGTTCGGCGGCCGCAGTGATCGCCTGATCGGTGATGATGACCCTGTGGTGGGCTTCGTAGCGGTCGCGCAGTCCCTTGAGGATTTCGACGGTTTCCTCGACGGAGGGTTCGTCCACTTTGACCGGTTGGAAACGACGCTCGAGGGCGGCGTCCTTTTCGATGTACTTGCGGTATTCGTCATTCGTTGTCGCGCCGATGGTCTGGAGTTCACCTCTGGCAAGCATGGGTTTGAGCATTTGGGCGGCGTCGATTGAACCTTCTGCTGCACCCGCACCGACGAGGGTGTGGATCTCGTCGATGAAGAGGATGATGTCTCCGCGCGTGCGGATCTCTTTGAGGACCTTCTTCAGGCGTTCTTCGAAGTCGCCACGGTAGCGCGAGCCCGCCACGAGGGAGCCCATGTCGAGGCTGTAGATCTGCCTGTCTTTGATCGTCTCGGGAACATCCCCGTTCACGATCGCCTGGGCGAGGCCCTCGACGACAGCGGTCTTGCCGACACCGGGCTCGCCGATAAGGACAGGATTGTTCTTCGTGCGGCGCGAAAGGACTTGCATGACGCGTTCCATTTCGGTTCGGCGCCCGATCACGGGATCGAGTTTGTTTTCGCGTGCAGCCTGGGTGAGATTACGACCGAATTGTTCGAGGATCGCCGAGTTTTGACGTTCGGGTCCGCCTGTGCCGCCAACTCCGGCGCCGACGGATTCTCTGCCTTCACCTTCGCCGCGCTGGTAGCCCGAGAGGAGCTGGATGACGGTCTCACGGACTTGGGTCAGGTCGGCACCGAGTTTGGTCAGAACTTGGGCGGCAACGCCCTCGCCCTCTTTGAGCAGGCCGAGGAGGAGGTGCTCAGTCCCGATGTAGTTGTGGCCGAGTTGGAGGGCTTCACGCAAGGAAAGTTCGAAGACGCGCTTCGCCCGTGGAGTGAAGGGGATGTGGCCCTCGACTGCTTTCTCGCCCTCACCGATAATCTCGATGACGCAGGTGCGGACCGCGTCGCCTTTGATCTCCGTCATTTCGAGGGCTTTCGCGGCGACTCCTTCTCCCTCGGTGATGAGGCCGAGGAGGAGGTGCTCGGTCCCGATGTAGTTGTGTTTGAGGCCGCGCGCCTCATCTTGGGCGAGGACGACGACCCGCCTGGCGCGGTCGGTGAACCGTTCGAACATGTCACTTCCTTACTTGGGGCCCGCGTGCGAGCGCACACCGGATCCAATGAACCTCCTCCACCCTATGGGCTTGTGCTTGAGCTGCGCGCGTAAGTTCGCCCAGGGCGTGAGGGGTCTGGTTCTGCTTGGAGTGCCAGGACACGCGAAGGCGCTTCTCGCCCCGGCTGCGAAGACGGTCGTGCCGTGCTCGCTTTCCTCTGATGCCGCCCAAGCACATCGCATCCGGGCGCCGCATCGGTCATGACCGATGCGGCGGATTGTGCCTACAGTGTGCGCATGGACTTCACAGATGCCGACACGGCTCTCGCCGACGCGCTCATGCGCGTACCTGGGATCCGTGCGGTTGCCATCGGAGGCTCGCGGGCGTCCGGAATGGCGGATGCCGCGTCGGATACCGATATGTATGCGTTTTTTGAAGGCGCTCCCCCTCAGCGTGAGGAACGTGCCCGTCTCCTCGCCGATATCGCTGATTCGGGCTTCATCGCGTCCTCAGACGCATTCGGCCCCGAGGATCACCTATCGATCGGTCATCGCGACGTCGAAGTCGTCTACCTCGATCTATCCGAGCTTCGTCATCAGATCGACATCGCCTCGACGACGGGCTTGATGAGCGATGGGTTCACAACGTGCTTCCTCTATACGGTCGCAACATGCGTCACGGTTGACGATGACGGGAGCCTCCGCGATCTCAAAGAGCGGGTCTCGACCTATCCCGCCGCCACTCGCCGCCGTATTCTCATAGAATCGCCCGAACTCCTGGAAACGTTCCTTTCACAGATGACCATGGCTTATCAGCGAGGGGACTACGAGATGGTCGCGCACCGGCGCGCCTCCATTCAAGCGACCTATTTCAACATGCTCTTCGCTCTCAATCACAGGTATCACCCCGGAGAGAAACGCCTCCTCGAGCATACGAGCCGACTAGAAGCACTCCCCAGGGATTTCACGAGGCGCTGGAGAGAACTGCAGCTCGCGAGCGTTGACGCCCCCGAGATCACCACGCGGACCGCGGGGCTCGTTGACGAACTTCTCGCCCTTGTCGACACGATGGAAGACAAGGTTTAGCCCCTCACGCGTCGACGAGCACTGTGAAGGGCGTCCCCAAGCGGATACTCCCTCTGAGTCATAACAGCGACTTCTTCCCACTTATCACCGCCTCTATCAAACCCGGGGCGCAACAATCCGTCGTTAGGCAAGATTCCCCTCGATACGCCAAACCTGCTGGTCTTGACATGCACGTCGTTGTGCCAACCGTGGAACGCTTCGACGAATCGTCTCGGCCTCGAGGGTAAGTGCTCAAGCTGTGCTCCGTCGCTTCGTCGAAGGCGTGATGGTGGGCGCGATCGTCACGAGAAAGTGCTCCCGCACGACCGTCGAATATCTCCCGTGGACGATGCCAACTTCGCCCTTTCCGAAAGACGGTCCTGTAATCTGATCGTGCCCTTCGACACATTGTTCACAGGACTCACAATGTCGCATCCCGGTACCAGCACCGACGTCCCTGAGCCGTCGTCACAATCTCTGTCTGCACACCGAGCGGAGAGCACCGCCGAACCGCTCCAGATAGACACGAGCCATACGATCAGAGCCTCGCGGATTGCAAACCCTGATCCCGCAGGCAACAACACACCGAACGCTCCAGAGACGACACTGGGAAAAGCGCAACGCGCATCTGGGATGCCAAGCGTCCCCAGGGGGCGCCTACTCGCGGCCTCGGGAATATTGGTTCTCCTGCTGGGAGTCTTCGGCGCCGGAGGCGTCGCCGGATGGTTAGTGCACGACCGTATCCAGGCCGACCGAGCCCAGTCGATGCCGCCCGTAATTGAGATTCCCATGATCTCGGACAGCATCTCCAAAGTCGTACCCGACGTAAGAGGTCTGAGCCTCAATGAGGCTACCCAGGCCCTAGCCGACCTCAACATCACACCGGATACCATCACCACTGAAGAGGTTCCCTGGGCAGGAACTCCCGGCTTGGTCGTCGCACAGGATCCCGTTGTCGGTTCGGCCTTCGACGGTTCGCTGCACCTCAGCATCTCTGCTGCAGCAACAGTGCCTGATCTGCTCGGCAAGACGCAGTCCGATGCGATGGATTCCCTCCTAGCTCTCGGCGTCCAGCCCCAGATTGAACGGAGGTTCGACCCATCAGCGAAGACGGGAACAGTCATCGCGCTGTCTCAAGAGCCCGGCGCTCCGCTGGCCGATGACCTTACCATCACCGTCGCAGACGTCGGCTCCTCGATCCTCCTAAGCACCTTGAAGAATGCGAATTCATCCGGGGACTGTTCCAACACGAAAGGCAGTGTCAACGGCACGTCCTACGACAACGCCCTTGCCTGTGCTTCGGGTCGCAACAGCGAAGAACGCGTCACAGCTTGGATCCTCGGAAGCCACGGCAGTCGATTCACCGCTGTCCTCGGCGTGCTCGACACCGATCCCGCAGATTCCCGCGTTTCGGTCCGGGTGCTCGCCGACGGCGTCGAAGTACAAAAGGCTGAAGCCACCTACGGTGCGCCCACGACAATCGATGTCGATGTCAGCTCGACCCTCCGGCTCGAGGTCGCAGTGGCTTCCCCGACGAACACGCGTGCCGTACTCTCTAATGCCCTGATCAAAGGCACAACCGACCAGATCGATCTCCTGGAAGCGTCGAACCGATGAGACAGCGACGGTTATGGCGCAGCCTCATCACTTCGACATTCGTCACCTTCTGCCTGACTGCTACGATCCTGCCGACCCTGGCGGCCCCTCAATCGGGAAACACTCCGAGTGAGGCGACAACCTTTGAGGATGCGCCACTGGCGATCCTCTTCGACGTGTCTGGATCCATGAACGAGACCGACAGCAATGGAGTGAATAAACTCAGCGCTGCAAAGACGAGCATGACCACGATGCTGCGCGAGCAGAGTGGCACTCGAACCAGACTCGGACTGTGGACCTATCCCGGGACCCTGACCGATAACCAGGGCTGTCAACCCGGCACCTGGATTCCCGGACTCAGCCCCACCCAAACCCCTGACCCGACAGATCTGGACGCGACGATTCGCACATTGAGCGCAAACGGAGGGACACCGACCGGACCCGCCCTTTCCGCGCTCATCGACAGCCTCAAGAGGGAGGGCTTCACCGCTGCGACGATCATCTTGGTCTCTGACGGAGAATCGAACTGTGGCGTTCCCCCGTGCGAGGTTGCACAACAGGCTGGTGCCGAAGGATTCAAGCTCCACGTTCCCACTGTTGGTTTCGACATCTCCGAACAGGGGCGCGGGGAGCTTGAATGCATTGCGAATGCCACGGGTTCGACCTACCACGACGCGGAGGATGCCGAGAAACTCATCACGGAACTCGAGAAGTACCAGCCGAAGGACCTCAGATTAGAGGTAAACGCCCCAGCGATGATCCTGCCCGGCGCGAATGCGCAGATCATTGCCACAATCCATAACCCCTCCCCTGCTTCGGTCGTGGGCGCAAAAGCAATCCTTGCGCTGGACCGGGGCGGCTCGCAACGCAGCTTCACCACCGTCTTAGCTCCTCAACGCCCCCTTGCCGCTATCCCCGCAGGTGGATCGGTGACGGTGAAATGGATCGCCACATCGGCCACCAATGCCCGGGGTGCAGCATCGTGGAAAATCGCGGTCGGCTCGCCCGAAGCGGGAACCGCACTGGCCACAGGCACGATCAACTTCGCCGAAAACGATTTGACTATGAATGATGTCGGCCCCCTGCTGAAGAATCTCCACGGACCGGTCGTCGTTCTCGGAGATTCCTACTCCTCCGGTGAAGGCACCGGCTCGTACATCACGAACAACAAGTGTCACCGTTCCACTTTGGCCTATGGGGCGGTCCTGGGAGGGCAGACCACTGACATTATTGCCTGTTCAGGAGCCACCAGCGCTGACGTACGATACAGGAACCAGAACGACACCGAACTTCCCCAGGTACAGGCTCTGAGTGCGCTGACCACGCCGCCGGGCATCGTTTTCATGACAATCGGTGGCAACGACATCGGCTTCGCAGACATTGTGTTGAGCTGCCTCGTCAATGACTGCGCGTCAAACGTGGGAGCCCAAAGGCGCAAGCTTTCGGAGATCACTCTGATGTCAGAGAGTCTGGAGGATACTCTTCGGCAGGTTGTGGAAGCCGCGAACACTCCCGAGTGGGTCGCCAAGCGAGGCGCTGTGGCGCCCCTTATCGTGTCGCCTTATCCGGACTTGCTATGGCAAACGGGTAGAGGCACATGCGCTTCGAATGCCCCTGTATCGAACTATGGTTTCTCGACAGAAGAAATGACGTACGGCCGCAGCGTCCTGATGACTCTCAACCGCCAGCTCGAGACAGCGGTCGACAATCTCGCCTCTGCTGGCTATCCCATCGTCTACGCCGATTCGGTACTCGACTTCCCCCAGCCGAGCCACACCATCTGCGACTCGGATTCATACTTCGTCCAGCTTGACATCGGCAACGTACTGAACCAGGCGTGGAAACTTCAGCTGAGGGAACTGGCTCACCCCAATGCCCGCGGTCATAGGGCTTGGGCCAACGAACTCATCTCATGGTCGCAGACGGACCGAGCCTCAAATGTTTCCAGCACCATGCCGGATCGTCCCTCCCGGATTAGTCTCAGGGGCATCATCAGGCTTTTCGAGAATTTGATCTCCAGGTCGGTCTCCGTCAAAGGCGAACTGCAACCACCGACAGGGGACGGCTCGGCTCAACCAGGAGCAACCCATCAACGCATCGACGTCCGCAATGCCGACACCATTCAACTCGATCTCAGAGGTGCACGCCCTGGCAGTGTCATCACCATCGTCGTCCACTCCGCCCCGACCGCACTGGGCACGATCCCGGTCGACGAAGACGGGGTTGCCCACGGCCAAGTGACGATACCCCACGACCTGCCTGCAGGCTCACACACGCTCGTGGTTTCGGGCCTGAATGACAATTTCGAACAAGTACTATTCGAAACTCCGCTGAAAGTTAGCACTTCGCTGAGCCTTCCACTCATAGCGGGAGTAGCGTCACTACTTTTCTCGACGATCGGGATCGCACTCGCATTACTCGGACGTTCGCAACTGCGCAAGGCTCACGCCACATGACCACCAAGGTGAGGGCGAGCGGTTCGCGGCTCGTCTCAACATCGAGGTGATGAGTGGCACTGACTATTATCGGTGGCAAGGACGCACATGGCTTAAGGGACTTAGGGGAGTTTATGGCGGACAGGATTGAGTTTGATCGCGAGGCTGTGGGGGTCAGTGCGAAGAAGGATTGGCATGACGCGGACTCTTTCGCATCGATTGGTGCTCGATTCCTTTCTTTCCCTAATGGTGCGCAGGTCGCGCACGACATGCCTTCCGGCTCGAACATGGGGACGCAGAAACTCCGAAGCACAATCGGACATTACGTCGAGAAGATGAGGTGGGTGGTCTTGGAATACTCTGATGCCTGCGCAACATTGGGCTCGGGGCAAGCCGAGGCGATCAGTGATTTCGACGCAACCGAATTCGCAACTCGTGAGGCTTTGTCTCGTATTTCAACTCGCATGGAAGACTGAGTGCCACATGCCTGGATCAGATGTTATGCCTTTGCCTGCGGACACGCGCAGCGCAGCGAACGCCCTCTCAGAGGAGCTGCGCACCGTTGCCAGCGCAATCGTCGGCACACAGGTCGCCTCGCATCAGAGCAGCAGTGTTCCCGGATGGGTGGGGGATTCTGCGGATGCTTACACGGATTCGATCCTTACCCTTGGCCAACATGCGCGCGAACTTGCTGAGAGTTTCTCACCTGCGTCTTCGGCTCTGGCCACTTGGGCGGATGCCCTTGGTACTGCGATTACCTCCACGATCCCGGCTCTGTGGGAACGCTATGACGAGGCCAGCGCAGAATACGCACACACGATTGCATCTGTGAATGCTGAAGCTGAGTCGCTCAGCAGTTCCGCGTCTCCCATGAGCAAGCTCGAGTTGCAACGGCGCGTCGAGAATGCAGCCTCGGAACGCGATTGCGTTCAAGCCGATGTTCTACGGGAGTACCGCACGACACTCGAAAAGCTTGATACTGAAGCTCTCTATGCCGCACTAGCTCTTATCGCGGCACAGAATACGGTGATTGACGACTCCCATTGCACGTCACGTGCGCAGATCGGTGCCCAGCTTTTCAACGACATTCCTCTGGTTGATGGCCAGGCCGAATGGGAGTATGCGCAAACGATCGTCCCTGAGATGGCTCGGTATCTCAACACTGAGTTCCCGAAGGGGAAGCAGCTCGAGGATTTTGCTCAGCGCTATGCTGATCTTTTGTCAAACCCTTTCATCGCTCGTGCTCTCTCGGAAAGGGTCTCTGCCGAACAGTTCCTCGCATTCAGTGCCTATGTCGCTTCCTATCCTCTTGTTGAAGAGAGCACTCGCCATTCTCTGCTATTGGCACTTGGAGCAGCGAGCGTACTGGCCATGGGTGGCATCAACACGAGTGACCCGCAGACCGCCACGTCTTTCGCATCCGCCCTAGGTGGACTCACCACTGAGAAAGGCCTCGCACTGCACGAGCACACACGCCACTACGTCGAAAGCTTGAAACAAGCCGGACGGACCCCTTTTCACCTCCACCAAACGACTCTTGACCAGCCTTCACCAACTGCGGTCTTCGGCTATGAGATCTTGTGCCAGACCATGGGGATGGCGGGGGCGGCGAACACTAATCTCGCTCTTGGTCCTGCTTTTTTCGAAGAGCCCACTAATGGACGCTCCCTCGCTCAAGACATTGTCGCCTGGGACGCAGAAAACCCCAGGTGGAAGTCGTTTCAAGGGTATGAAGATGAGCTTCATTTGTTCCAAGATCCTGCGTCCACGACGATGCTTGATCCCATGCACGCCATGTACACGCTGATGGACCGACCCACGAATCTTGATCTTGAGAAGGCGGCTCATCCACTGCTTGACGCTGAGCGCCAGCGCCTCGACGCAGTACAAACTTTCCTTGCCTCTGACACACCTGAAGGCATGGATGTCAACCATGACGGAATAGTCGATGAATCTGATCATCCGCGCAACATGACCCGTTACCTCACCGGTGGCCGCACTGCGTCAGGCTCAAACAGCTACTACGGTTTCCAGGACGGAGGCGAACAATTCGGACGGGTTCTCGATCAGGCATCGAAACCCGAACCTTTCCCGAGAGAAACGGTCTGTGACGGTGAAGAGAATAGACGCGAATGGCAAGATCGGGATGCCCGCGCAGCACGCATCGCAGCGAACTTCATGTTCGGCTATCAAGATGCCCTTGATATCAACCATGATCACACTTTGTTCTCCGCTACTGACCAAGTTAACGGTCAGGATATCTTCGGTTATACGAACGCTCCGCTGCGATCCTGGGCAGGCTCAATTCTGGCTCCCCACGTTGCTGGGATCGCCCAGTCTTTCGAAACTGTCTACGCGACCGATGGGATCGCCCTCAGCACTGATGGGCACAACCACATCACTTTCAACTCTGCGATGCGGGACCGTCTTCTCGGAAAACACGGTTTCTTCACTGATCTGGGCTTCGATGCCCCTGAGCTAGACGACAACGGCACGCCGGACGATAAAAGAGATGACTTCTACAAGGGCGGTCGTGCTCCAGCGATAGATACTCTCCGCCTCGCAGCGGCGAGCGGGTTTCATACGAGCCTCAATGGAACCATCTCGGGGGATAGCAGACTATCAATCGATGAGGTCATCGACACCTGGTCTCCGCTCATGGAAGCCTTGTTCACCGCTCCTAGCGATGCCACATCTCAAGCACTTGATGCCCTGAATGCTCGCAACGAACATTGGAAGGATCTCATTGGTGATGGTATCGGCGCCATGCCCGCCAAGGGTTGGATCAAATATGCAGTTGACAATTCAGTGACGAACAAACTCGTTGACAACATTCTTCCAACTAACCAGAACAACAATACGGAGAGAATAAAGAGTGAGGATTTGGTCGCGGAATACATGAAAGACTCGCTTTGCCAGCAGATCTCCACAAGCGACACCTTCAAAAGCTTCTTATCTTCTCAAAGGGAAAGTGATAGTGCGCAAATAGCTGCCCTCACCGAAGCTAACGGCGAAGTTTTACCTTACGATCAGATGAGCCCCGAAAAACGTACTGCTTTTAGAAAATATGTGACGGAAAGCGGTAGTGCGCTCGGTTTCGGAGAAGCTTACAACCATATTACAACCTCCGTCAACAATGCGCGATTACAGCACAGCAATTCTCGAATCATCCGGGGAGACTGAGAACAATGATCCATTCATAGCATTTCAACTGAGGTACTCTTATCTTTATTATCACCTTCATCCTTGTAGCTGTCTTTTCTACTCATTTGCTGCGAAGAGCTTGACTGGGTGCCTCAGCGAAGAGGGATTCATTGAACGTCGGACACCGTCAGAATTGAGCGTGAGGAGGCTTTGAAGGATAAGTGAGAATATGTGGAGGCTTCTGGCCCGCCGCATGGTAGTAATTCTTCTTTCGGTGCCCCCTCTGGGTGGATGTGCATGGTTTCAGTAAGCGTGTCGTCTCTTCGATAGCATGGGGCCTTGGATGAGGCGTGTCGCCCAGGAGGGGGAAGAGCACATATGAGTCGGCGTTCGTTTTCACGGGGTCTTGTCCCCCTGATGGCACTTGTTGCTCTTGTGAGCGTCTCCTTCGCGCCTCCTGCCAGGGCTGAAGACACGATCACGACCCAGCCCTATGTTGACCTTCTTAACCTTGGAGCGCTCAAAGAACTCGGCATCTCAGGCAAAGGCATCACCATCGCCCTCATCGACGGACCGGTCGATACATCCGCGCCGGAACTGCAAGGCGCCGACATCACCACCGTCACCCCCTGCCCCCTTATTCCAGCCCCAGACTCAACATCCCACGCGACGGCAATGGCCTCCCTCCTCGTCTCACCCGACTACGGAATCGCCCCCGGAGCCACAATCATCAACTACGCCGTTCCTTTTACAGGCGAAGATACTGTGCTAGACCCCACTTGCCGTTTTTCTTTTGATCTGGCAATGATACGCGCTCTCGATGATGGGGCAGATATTATCTCCTACTCCGTCACGGCTTCATCAAGGGTAGGGATGGACCCTGCGTTGACGCGCGCTGATTTGGATGGAGCCATCATTGTCGGGGGTATGGGCAATGACAATCGAGAGGACGATCCCACCTCTTTTGCTTCGGCGAATCTGACTGTCGGTGTTGCCGCAACAGACATTCACGGCAACCGAGCCGACTATTCCAACTACGGAAAAGGAACCACCGTTGCCCTCTATGGGGGCCCGGTCAGTACCCGCAACTACGCGACGGGAAAGATCAACCACGAAGGTACCGGAACCTCTATATCGACGGCACTCATGTCTGGTTACCTGGCTTTGGCGATGGAGAAGTGGCCTGAAGCGACGAACAGGCAAATCCTCCAGTCCCTCGTCCGCACCGCTGTCCGCGGTGACGGAGTCGAATGGGACCCCGGGTACGGCTACGGACTGGCCAACCTCCGCGGCCTACTCACCGAAGACCCCACAAACCTGCCCGACGAAAACCCCCTCCTACACAAGAACGATGAGTGGGTGCCCAGCGAAGACTTCTACAACGACTACATCGACGGCCTCATCGACCCCATCGACCACTGGATCCAAGATCCCCACTACATCTACCGAGGCTCAGAGTCGGGAGTCGTCCGCACAACATCCCATAAGACCGCTTATGGTACATCCCCCCGCTACCACCGAGCCCCCAACACACCACCCACACCACCCCCAAACAGACACCACCACACACCACAAAAATAGACACACGACACAAGCACACAACAGGGGAAACAGGGGGCTGGCGCGAACGTACCCCTTTGTGCAGAAGGGGTATCGGTATTGACCACAATGGGCGTTCTCAGACACCAAGCGACCACCGGTACGACAGGCGAGAGAATCGCAGCGGTCGCATGGTCCTGCGTAAACATGGTCTGAGTGTCGAGAGTGTCTGGTGTTCGATAGCATGGGGCCTTGGATGAGGCGTGTCGCCCAGGAGGGGGAAGAGCACATATGAGTCGGCGTTCGTTTTCACGGGGTCTTGTCCCCCTGATGGCACTTGTTGCTCTTGTGAGCGTCTCCTTCGCGCCTCCTGCCAGGGCTGAAGACACGATCACGACCCAGCCCTATGTTGATCTTTTAAACCTCGGAGCACTCAAAGAACTCGGCATCTCAGGCAAAGGCATCACCATCGCCCTCATCGACGGGCCGGTCGACACTTCCGCACCGGAACTGCAAGGCGCCGACATCACCACCGTCACCCCCTGCCCCTACACACCCACCCCAGACTCCATCTTCCATGGGACGGCAATGGCCTCCCTCCTCGTCTCACCCGACTACGGAATCGCCCCCGGAGCCACAATCATCAACTACGCCACCCCCATCGGCAGGGAAGATTCAACTGTAGAAACTGTAGAGGGGAGGAGATGTTCCACCAGTCTCAACAATATTCTGACGCTTGCTCTCAATGACGGCGCCGACATTATCTCCTACTCAGTCATAGCCTCAATGCGCTCCAATATGGACAACGAATTGACCCGGGCTGATTTGGATGGAGCCATCATTGTCGGGGGTATGGGCAATGACAATCAAGAAGACCATGAAGGTTCTTTTGCTTCGTCGAATCTGACTGTCGGTGTTGCCGCAACAGACATTCACGGCAACCGAGCCGACTACTCCAACTACGGAAAAGGAACCACCGTTGCCCTCTATGGAGGCCCAGTCAGTACCCGCGATTACCCAAGCGGAAGAATCTACCACGAGACTAAAGGAACATCAGTCGCAACCGCTTTGACATCTGGCTACCTGGCTTTGGCGATGGAGAAGTGGCCTGAAGCGACGAACAGGCAAATCCTCCAATCCCTCGTCCGCACAGCAGCCCGCGATGACGGAGTCGAATGGGACCCCGGGTACGGCTACGGACTGGCCAACCTCCGCGGCCTACTCACCGAAGACCCCACAAGCCTGCCCGATGAAAACCCCCTCCTACACAAGAACACCGAGTGGGTGCCCAGCGAGGAGTACTACAACGACTACATCGACGGCCTCATCGAACCCGGAGACCGCGGAATCAAAGATCCCCACTACATCTACCGAGGCTCAAACTCAAACCTCGTCAGCGTCACATCCCACAAGACCGCCTACGGCACATCCCCCCGCTACCACCGAGCCCCCAACACACCACCCACACCACCACCAAACAGACACCACCACACACCACAAAAATAGACACACGACACAAACGCAAACACTCTGCCACGAAGCGCAACTTCTCTTCCCCAACTAGTCCCCGAATCATGGAGATGCACACCAGCGTCCTCAAGGAACACTATGGGCACCGAAAGCACATTCAATACTGAAAGCATTATCGCTGCAGCCAATACACTTGATGCAGAAGGCTCCCCAGCGGTCTCCACGGCCACGGATGTCTCCACCAATATCCTACTCAAGCAAGGCCCCGAAAAGTGGGGGACAGAAGCCGGGCCGAGCGAGTTCTCCTCGAGCTATTCCCTCTTCCTTTCGAATCTCGAAAGGGAAATGGCGACCATGCGCGACCAACTTGACTCTTTCATCGCATCAGTTAGAGCAAGCGCAGTGGCGGTCGAAAACAATGAGAGCTCCGTCGCCGAGGCAGTCGAGCATCTCGCTAGGAATCTCGAGGAGCAGCCCGATGAACCGACGCGGCCCTATGGTCATAGTGTGGGTCCTGAGAGCGCTGCCCCCCAAGTAGCAAGCACTGGTTCACCCCAGTCCGCATCAACGCCGTCTCCTTCCACACCACGTCCTTCCGATTACTCGAGCACAGGAATGGACGATTCCATCCGGAAATAGTCCAGGTTTTTCTTTTCTTCCCTTGCAGCATGGAGGCTGATTTATGAGTGACGCATACACTCGACTCCTCGCCCTTGACGAACTCAAGACCGATGACTCGGCGGAGATCGACTCGATTGACACCATTCGGCGTTCGATCTGCGAATGTGAAAACGCTTTGGCCACATTCAGCTCTACCGCGCAGCTGTCGGGAGAAACCGCAGATGCCATCGCTGAATGGCTCGGCGAGTATTCCTCCAAACTCCAGGGGTTAAAAGAAAGACTCGAAGAGAGCATCGCCCTGCACGATATGGCGCGCAGTGCCATGGCGAGGGCCCGCGAACGTCGAATCAACGAAGCCGAAGGGATCCTCATGTCCGCCTCGGAATACAATGAATGGGCCCGCCAGCCCTATGTCACGATCAATGGCGAGTGCTTCACGGGCACGCTCTATGCCAGGATTCTTCAGGACAAACTCAGCGTCGAGCGAGACAAGATTGCCGAACACATCCTCGAGGAGATGAACTCTGCAGTCACAGAACAAGCCATTGAGATACGCAAGTTGACAGATGTTGTTGCACCTAAGGACCAATCCGCCCCCACTGAAGGCGAGGACTCCACAGGAACACGCTCCGGTACCTTCGGCGCAAACACCGCCACCGCACACTCAGTAGCCTCCTCCGCATCCTTCAACACAAACTCCCTGGCAGCCGCAACAGTCGGAGGAGCCGTCCTCACGACCCGAGCAACCACACCCCTCAGCGGAGGAACCGCACCCAACTGGAAACGACCCCCCGCCGGCCAGCCCGGCTCACCCAGTAACCCCATCAACGACCCCGAACAACTCGCACACCACGACCTGCTCCACACCCCCGTCAACCAAAGGATGACCCCCGACGGCCCCACCGCAGGCTACCTACCGCGCGACCCACAAGCCCTCATCGACCTTCGACGCCAAAGCTCAACAGCCGAATGGCTAAACTCCACAGGCCCCGGCTCTGACCACCACCGACACTCCACCGCCGCCCTCGGAGGCATGCTCGGACTCGGCACAAGTGCAGGAATCGGCGCAGCAGCAGCACGCTCATCCGTCTCCGGCGTCTCCTCCCTCGCCATTACAACCCCAGGCGCCTCCGCACTCACCTCACAAGTCGGAGGAACCGGAATGCTGTCCATGCAACAAGCCGCAGCCTCAACAAACCTCAACGGAGTACACTCCCCCGCCACGAACCCGCGCACAGCAAACGCACACACAGCTTCAGCACAAACCCCATCAAGCCGCGACAGGCTCGGACGCCCCTCCATCCTTCCCAGCGACACAGGGCGAAACGAGCGCAGCGAAAAGAAACGCTCCTTTGGCCTCATCGGATACGAGGTCATGCGAATCGACGAGGAAACACCCGCACACGACTCCCCCACACACAAAGCTCAAGAACACGGCTCCGCCCACGAACTCACACCCCTGTCATCACAAGAATCAGACCGATGGTGATGGTCGATCACTAAGAGCCAGAAAACCTACTGACACCCCCAATACAAGGGCCTGCTTCAATACAAGGGTGGGCGCAGACACTCAAACACGTGCCTGCGCCCACCCAGGAAGAATCAGTCATCGAACCCTAAACTCAATCGTCGTTCCCTCACCGACATCAATCAGATCGCCATCGGACAGAGAAAACATCACCATAGGGGTCACTTCTTCAAAAGAACCATCCCCGTGCCGCAGCAGAGTCCCATTAGCCGATCCCATATCCATGAGCGACCACACCCCAGGGGCACTCACCATCACAGCGCAATGCGAGCGTGAAATCTCAGTCGCCGGACTCACCACGCGCAAGGTCCTCGCCGCAGGACGGCCAGAAATCGCCCGCGGATCAGGATCCCGGCCAATCACAACATCACGAGTGACTTCCGTGGGAGCAGTGCCACCATAAAGCAGGAAAGCCGTCGGCCCGAGCGAGGAATTACCCTCGACACGCCGCAACACTGTCGCCTCCGCGTCATTCGCCGCTCCCATCTGCGCGAGCATCTCAGGAGTCATTGTCGCCTCAAAGGCCTCAGGATTCACGACCGGCTCAGCCGGGGACGCGGGTCCAAGCAGCGGAGCAAGCTGAGATGCAGGGGAGGGCTCTTGCACCGGCTCGGGTTGAAGCACAGGCAGGGGCTCAGGCGCGGATTCAACTAGAGGCACAGGCTCGGGCACCGGTTCAACCACCGGCATGTGCTCGTGCAGCGGCTCAAGTTGAGGCACCACCATAGGCTCGGGCACCGACTCGGGTTGAGGCGCGGGCGTGGGCTCAAGCTCAGCCTCAGACCCAAGCCCAGGCTCCGCACCGGGAATCGGATCAGGAGCCCAAAGGAAACCCCCGGGCGCAGAAAGCGGCCCGGCCTCTTCAACTCCCCCATTAGTCGGCACAGCCACAGGAAGGGCGACATCCGCAGGCACAGGAAGGGCACCATCGACAGGAGAAAGAGCCTGGTCTTCACGCTCAGCAGACAACGGACTCCCCCCATCCGAAGAAGAACGCCCCACAGCACAAGCAGGTCCGAGAGCGTGAGACAAAGGAAGCCGCTCACACTCATCGAAGCCCCGACCGATCCTCACCCAGGCAGCATCCATCCGATCCTCGGCCACCATCTCCCACGACTCACCCGAAGCACAATCGGAGGAAGCACCAACACAGACCTCCAGCATCTGCCACTGCCCAGGATCCACCGCCCACGCCCAAATCGGCGCCGACCAAGCCTGCAGCTCCTGAGTGCCAGAAGAAAGGCCGCGCACCCACGCGCCACCGAGCACAGTAAGAAACGGCTGCACTCCAGAAAGGTCGAAGAAAACAATACTGCGGCCGAAATGCACCATCTGGGAAAGCCACTGGCCAATGTCAGCGTGCCCCCACACAACATCAGCAGCAGAATCAGCCAGATCCGGTTCAACACAGCACATTCCCAGCGGCCCGCAGACCACAATGGCACCTGTACCCCGGGCAGAAAAACGCCCAAGCTGAAGCATCACTTCTCCTATTTCTTAATTTACGCCGCGACGCACAGTCGTCGTTGACGCCGGGCGCACCGCCTGAATCTGACGAGAATGCACCTCACACGCATCACCGGCCCGCGACGCACGCAAGGCATGAACGACAACAGCAGTCGCATTATCACGAGTACCGGAAGTGATCGCTGCATCAACCAACTCATTCGCGATCTGTTGAGGTTCCCCACCCGAACGGACAATCTGCACGATCATCTCATCGTCAAGGACACCATGAACCCCATCAGAGCACATCAACGCATAATCTCCCTGAAAAAGAGGCGTAAGCGCATAATCCGCATCCGGCACAACAGCCATCCCCGCCCCCAAAGCGCGGGTTACGACATTCGAAGGAGGGAAAACGAGCTCCTCGCCCGTCAACTCCGCCAAGTCGCGAGCCTCTTGAACAGCGGAATGATCACGAGTCACTTGACGGATGGAATCCCCACCCACAATGTAGGTGCGCGAATCCCCAATATTAAAACTCAACCAAAACGGCCCCTGCTCCGTGTCAAGAACGAGAACACCCGTCAAGGTCGAACCGGGAGCCGCCATCGGATCCTCCGGATCAGCCAGAGCAGCAACCGCCTGAGCCGCCTGGCGAACACCCTCGCTCAGATCCACAAGATCCGCCAGCCGCCCACCAAGAGCATCCGCACTCAAACGCTCCTCAAGGACGCGGACAGCGGTCGAGGACGCCAAGGCCCCTCCCACATGACCGCCCATCCCATCGGCAACAGCGAAAAGCGGAGGCGAAGCCAGCCAAGAATCCTCATTCCGGGAACGCACCGGCCCGACATCAGTGGCAGCGCCCCAGCGGGTGAGCAGCACCGAACCGAGCCGAGACAGATCCACCCCTTGCCCTCCTCATCACACCGTCAACTCATGCGCCGCATCGCGCGAGTGCAGCACCACAGGCCACACACACGCCACACTCATTTCTTGACCAAGAGATCGCGATAGTTCTCCGCATCATCAGACTCCACACCATTCGTATTGATCGTGAAACGATAACGCTCAGGTGCCCCATGCTCGATCACATAGGAGACATCCCACTCGGAGTAGTACTCGCAGGTCTCATCCGTACACAAATGCATCGTCCGATCACCGAGACGCCAATGAGTCGCATTCGACATCAAAGCGTGGAACTTCTCATTTGTAGCGGTGACCGTCCCGTCCTCGTTCAGCATGAAATCTGAATCACTCATCTCACCAAGCAGGTCAAAAGGACGCATAGGAGTGCCGACCACGTTGGAGACGCGAGTAGCCTCCTCGACGATCTCCTTCATCTCATCTTCATTCTGCGCAGCTTCGATCCTCATCTTGTAATCGGATTTGAGGCCATCACCGATGTAGGTCAGAGCATCAATCTCCTTGGAATGCTTCGAAGCGTAGTACGTCGAACAGCCCGTCAGCCCCGTCGACAAAAAGACCACGCTAACAGCAGCAGATGCGCACAAGCGCAAAAAACGCGAAGAGAACACACTGAACTCCCTCATGAATACGACATCCCAAGGCTAAGCGAGCGAGTGGACAGCAGACAAGACGATCCCACACCCCACGGTTCAAAGCGCCGGCTCACGTAGTGAACCCCGAATCAGGTACTCGGCTCCGTCCACACAAGCTGCGCCCGTAAAAGCCCCGCATCACGCGAAACAACCTGAGCGCGTCCCGGAATGGACTTCACCGGCTTGACGCGACCAAGGACCGTCCCCTCATCGGGACTTCCCGACAAGAGTATTCCCGTCGCACCCAGCTCACCCATCGACTGCAACACCGGTTCAAAAGCCGCACGTGAAGCTCCGCCCATGCGGCGAGCCACAATCACATGCAAACCAATATCCTGCGCTTGGGCCATTAAAGGCTGCAAAGCTGCAAGCGGATTGCCCGAAGCGGTCGCCACCAGATCATAATCATCAACGAGAACCCAAGCCTCCGCTCCAGTCCACCACGAACGATTACGCAACTGATCGGTCGTCACCTGATCACCGGGCAGACGAGTGCCAAGGTATCTCGCCAAATCACGCAACTGCTGATCGGCCTCGTTCTTCGTCGTCATATAGCCGGCCAAGAAATCCTCGGGGAGCTCCCCGAGGAGAGTCCGACGCAAATCGATGAGGAAAAGCTGCGCCTCCTTCGGCGAATTCGTCCGCATCACCTCTTGAGCGATGCTCCGCAAGAAATTCGTCTTCCCCGACTTTGAATCACCGAAAAGATACAAGTGCGACTGCGAACGCGGGTTGAAAACGAGAGGACCCAAACGGCGCTCCTCCACCCCCAAAACCAAGGGCTGCGCTGTCGAAGGACCCGGGTCCTTAACAGGAAGCGCCAAAAGCTCACCCACCGTCACCTTCGAAGGAAGCAAACGTAATTTCGGCCCAGGACCCATCGGCGCAGCCGAACGAATCCTCTCAATAGCCGCGCTTACACCATCAGACAAATCCACCGAGTCATGAACCCCATCAGCACGAGGTAAAGCGACAAGGACATGATGCGCATCCACATCAAGCCCGCGCCCAGGGCGCTCCTCAGGGATCGAAGTCTGAATCTTCCGGTCGATCTGCGAATCCGAGGCATCCCCCAAACGCAATTCCAATCTCGAACCGATAAGATCACGGACCTGCTGGCGCAAATCCATCCACCGAGCCGCCGAAGCCACCAGGTGAACACCGAAAGTCAAAGCACGAGCAAGCATCTCCTGAACACGCAGATCCATGCCCTCGAAATCAGACTTCAAAGTCCCCCAACCATCGACGACGAAGAACACATCTCCATAACCATCATCGAAACGCCCCTGCGCCCGCCCCCGCCGATACGCCTCAATCGAATCGATCCGGTTCTCCCGGAAATACTTCTCACGATCCGCAATAATGCCCTCCAACTCCGAGAGCATGCGATTAATCGTCTCCTCGCGGTCGCGCGTGACAACAGCGGCCACATGCGCAGCCCCCTCGAAAGGAGTGAATGTTCCACCACCGAAATCCAAGATGTAGAACTGCACCTCCTGCGGAGTGTGCGTCAGCGACAAAGCCATCACGATGGAACGCAAAGCAGTCGATTTGCCGCTCAACGGTCCCCCCACCACCGCCATATGACCATTCGCCCCGGAGAAGTCGAACTTGAGGAGCTCACGGCGCTGTTCAAGAGGCAAGTCGACAACACCCAACGGCACCCGCAAACGCCCCTTCGCGCGCCACTCCTTCGACACGTAGCCCAAACGAGGATCGACGCCAAGATCCGGCATCAAAGAATCCATCGTGTCGGGCACATCGAGGGGCGGGAGCCACACCTGATGAGCCTCGATGCCTGTGCCCGCCATACGCGCAACCGCGATATCCAGCTCAGTCATATCCTCCCACTGCTCATCACCGGGCAGAACCACAGCATCGCCTCGAGGATCGTCCGCAGGATTCTCTTCACGTTGAAGCACAGGAGCCACCGTGAAAGGAAGGACCTTGATCGCCTGAGCTTGACGGCCCACAGCCCCACCACGAGAAGAAGACAGCTTACGAGCAGGCGGAGGAGTCGCGACATACGAGGCGCGGAAGCGGATCATCTGATCCGTACCCGGCTTCAAATAGCCGACCCCCGGGAAGGCGGGCAGCTCATAGGCGTCCGTAACCCCCAAAACCTCACGCGACTCCGAAGCGGAGAAAGTCCTCAGGCCGATTCGATACGACAAATGCGAATCCAAGCCCCGCAAACGCCCAGACTCCAGACGCTGCGAAGCGAGAAGCAAATGGATCGAAATCGAACGCCCCAGTCGGCCGATCGCGACGAAAAGATCAATGAACTCCGGCTTCGCGGTCAACAACTCAGAGAACTCGTCCAGAATGATGAAAAGGGCAGGCAGAGGCTCCCCCTGATGCTTGCCGGCAAGGCGATCGGCCTCGTAATCCGAGACATTCGCATAGTTACCCGCCTGACGTAAAACCTCTTGACGCCGCACCATTTCGCCGCGCAACGCATCCTGCATCCGGTCAACAAGAGACAACTCCGACTCAAGATTGGAGATCATCGCGGAAACATGAGGAAGCTCAGACATTCCCGCGAAAGTCGCACCCCCCTTGAAATCAACGAGGACGAAGTTGAGCTGTTCAGGCGAATGAGTAAGCGCCATCGCCAAAACGATCGTGCGTAAAACCTCCGACTTGCCCGAACCCGTGGCACCGATCAGGAGCCCATGGGGACCCATGCCCTGCTGAGCAGCCTCCTTAATATCAATGAAGACCGGAATACCCTCCGGTGTCACCCCAAAGGGGACGCGCAAACGCTCACGGCCCTCACGGCGAAGCCACTGACGCTGCGGATCGAAATCACGGATGTCGCCAATATCGAGCAACTCCATCAGATCCTGTTGGCGTTTGGGATCAGAACGACCCACCGGCGACTGGGCCTCGGGACGTTCCTCCTCCGAATAGCGGGTCATACGACGGGCAATAGCCTCGGCCTGAAGAATCCCCATAGAGTCAGCAACACCCACAACCGGATTACGATCCATGAGGATGACCTCCATGGCCCCTGACTCATCCCCAACACCGACCGGATGGATAATCAAACGAAGTGTTGAACGAGATGTCATCGGCCCCCAGGTGTCACTCAAGGTGGCAAGAGTGACCCCGATGGCACCTTCAATGGAGCCGAGCCGAGAATTAGCCGCAGGAGTCTTCCCATCGCAAATCAAGAGCAGATGAGGCCACGGCGAAGCCTCGTCTCGGGAGCGGAATGCGGGACGAGTCGAGATCTCCTCACCGACAAGATCCTCCAACTCCGCGAAATCCGTTGTCACCATGCGCGCAGGGCCAAGAGCATCACAGAGAGCTAAGGACCTCGCATGAGGCAACCACTTGACCCACTCCCATTCACTGAGCCTGTCAGGAGTCGTTAACACGGCGATCCTCAGAGCATTCGGCGGAATGAAAGTCGTCAAATGAGCGATCATCGCGCGAAGCTGAGCGCTCGTCTGCTCACGCGCCCCGCAAATCTCAACATGACTGAACTCGCCGAGCATGACACCGAAAGGCATATCGTCGACCGTGGAATGCGCAGCGAGGAAACGAGACATCGCCGAATGACACACCACATCAGGGTCAGCCAAAGGGGGAAGCTCCGGCTCAACCAACTCCATTGAAAGATCTTGAGTCGAAGACCCCAAACGAACACTCAGGAGTTGCTCAGAACCGACCTCCCGTTCCCACAGGCGAGTCCCCTCAGCAGCGATCAGGACCAAAGCATTCGGATCCGGCAAATGCCAATTAATGTAGCTGCGCTGACGCGAGGCGACAGCTCGGACCGTTTGACGCATCTCAGACAAATACGCCAAATACTCGCGACGAAGCCCATTGACTTTCGCGCGGTGCCCCGACACCTGCCGATAAATATTGAAAGCAACCATCGACAGCATGGCGATCACCATCGCACCGGCCATGAGCATCATCCGAGTGTTCTGCCCCTGGGACAGCGCCATGAACACCATGACGCCCATCGAGCCCATCATCGGAATGACAGTGGCGAGGATCGACCCCATGCCCGTCGGCTCAGCTCGATCCGGAGGAGCCTGCACAGGGATCTGACCGGACGGCAATTCAGGTGCGCCCGTCTGCTCAACGTCCTCTGCACTGATTTGATCCATGAAGCCCCCTCTTGATGGATCTGCGCACCACCATATGCCCGCCTCATACTATCGTCGGAGTGCAGGTGTCACCGCTCGCATCCAGGAGCAGGTGTCACCAGCGCCGGGATTCAGGTGTCACCACCCGCATCCAGGGGGTTGAGGGAACGCCCTCGGAATCCACCACCCCTCACGAGAGAATAAAGGACCGACCCCAAGGAACATTGGGACCGACCTTCGAAGACCTTTAAGACCAACCCCCCCCGACGAACATAAGGAAGGCGCAGATGGTGCAGTCGCTTGCCCGCACAACGGTTATCGACCAAACCGGTGCCCACGACTACACTGTCCCAGCAGGGACCACCATCGCCGGACTCATGGCGACAATCACAGTCGATCTGAGCGACCCCTCCCTCAATGTGACAACCGCAGACGGAAGAAAACTGGACGGCGGAGCCATCATTGGCCACGACCTGCCCTCCGGGAGCGTCATCGCCCTCTCACGGCAAACAGAATCACGCAAAATCGCCGCACAAGTAGCCCGACTCAACGAACTCCCCTGGTTCCCCTCAGCACTGGCATCCACCCTCCTCCTCTCCTTCCTCATCATCGCTGAAGGCTCCGTCCTCGTAGCTCCACTCATCGGCTTGTGGGAACCACCCACAGCCCTACGCTGGCTCACTGCGATCCTCAGCGCCCTCATCTGCGCCGCAGCCATCAGCCGCGAGCGCGTGCGCACTCACGCCTGGTTCGTCCTCGCACTATCGCTATTCTTCGGCCTCACAGCCACAGCAGCGATCCCAGCCAAAACCGAATTCGCGGCAAGTGCAACACAGCTCGCCATCGCCTGGTGGGCACTACTCGCCAGCCTGAGCGCCTGGGTGATCTACGACTTCGTCCTCGCAGCCCAGACCTGCGGAATCTGGGCCGGAATCGTCACCATCTCAACACTCACCAACTACTACGAAATCAGCTTCACCACACTCACACCCCTTATCGTCGCCATCGGAGCACTCCTGACAACACTCACCCCCTCCTTAGCGATCCGGATCCCAGAAACACAACTCCTCGACATGCCGCTGGTCACGACAATGGTCGGACGCCTTAGAGGACCCGAACCCTCCGCGCCCTCGAAAATCACCATGCCGCGCGTTCAACGAACCATCAACGAAGGCACAGCCCGAACGCAGACCCTCCTCATCACGTGCACAGTGCTCATCCTGATCTCCGCCCCCTCCCTGGCCACGCTGATGAACCACCAGACCTGGGAGGGGCGCGCCGCCATCGGAGTCATCGCGGCATCCTCACTCCTCTTGCTCATCACAGGCCGTAATCGGCGTGAACACAGCGCACGAATCATTCCCCAGATCGGGGCGCTCGGATTGATCATTTCCGCACTCACCACCTCTTTCGTGACACACGCAATCGGAACGCATATCAGCGCCCTCATCCTTCTGCTTCTGGGCTGCGCGTACATTGCCATCGCCCTCATCGCCACCGTGCGAGAACCCTCAGCCCTCATCGGCTGGATCCTCGATGTCTGCGAATCCCTAAGCCTCATCCTTCTCCTGCCCGCAGCCGTGTACGCAGCGGGAGTCTTCACTCTCATTCGACAGGTGGCCTCATGACCGCGTTCACTCCGCACTCGTCTTCCTCGCCGCGCTCGGCTCGGCCACC
The DNA here is from genome assembly GCF_016405145.1 of Schaalia cardiffensis. Classification (GTDB taxonomy): domain Bacteria; phylum Actinomycetota; class Actinomycetes; order Actinomycetales; family Actinomycetaceae; genus Pauljensenia; species Pauljensenia cardiffensis. The sequence continues at coordinate 33,299 of NZ_JAEKIA010000004.1, read as the reverse complement.
CCACTCCACTCCCTCGGCTGGTGCGCGCTCAGCAGCAGACGTCCCCTCGGTGTCGGCGATAGCGGCTCAAACACAACGCCCCTCACACGACCCCACAGACTTCGCTCCAGCACGACCAGGAGCCAGGCTCACTGCCTTCATCATCGACTTCTTCCTCGTCCTCGTCATCTGCTCTGCACTGTGGATATGGCGTCCATCCCTCATCCTCGTCGTCATCATGTCCCTTCAACTGAGCATCGTGGGCGCACTCATCCTTTCCATCACAGGACGCTCTCCCGGACTATTCATCACGAAAACCGCGCTACTCGCCCAAGACTCAACCAGAGCACCCGGCCTGGGCAAAGGCTTAGCCTATGGGCTGCTCTACTACCTCATGGCCTTAACCCTTATCGGGCTCGTGTTGTCGGCCCTCCTATGCCGTGAAGGGCGCGGATGGATGGAGCGAATCACCGGCACCCGATCAATCGACCTCACCACGCCCCTCGAACGTTCAACCGCCCCTCATCAAGCGGGCCGCACCTCGTCTCACGCCCCCGAGCAGCACAGGCCACTCCCGCAACACCCCTCCTTCAGCGCAGCCCCCAGCGGTTTTGCCGCCGTCGCCGCATCAAGAGGGTTTCAGATGTCAAAGCCTGTACCTGCTGCCCCACAAGGCCGCGCAGGTGTCGTCTCCCGGCAAGAAGACACGGCGCGAGGACAATCTGGGGGTTCCCACGGCTGGGGTCCTGCTGCCCCGGGCTGGGGTGCTGCTACCCAAAGCCAAAGTGGCTCAGCGCGGGAGCTGCCTGGCACTGCCCCAAGCCGGGCTGCTGCCACCCTCGGCCCGCTGAGCGCGGCCCACCACCCGGCACCCCCGACGTACCCGATCAGTGCAAACCCCAGCCAAGCCTCAACTTCTTCCAGTCCAGCATCCTCGACAACTCACGCGCCAATCCCGACGCAACATCCAGCCCCTCCACACACGAGCCCATCCACACCTAGTCAGCCTGTTCCAACACAAAAACCCCAAATCTGGGCAGTCCTAGATTCGGGGGGCCAAGAACTCATCGACTCCGTCCTCGTCCTCGGACGAGCGCCAAGCTCCGACGACCCCAAGGCGCGCCTCGTGACAGTCAGCGACTCCACCCGCTCCCTCTCCCGAACGCATCTTCGACTCGGCCCAAACCACAGCGGAGTCTGGGTTGAAGATGCCTTCTCCGCCAACGGCACGAAAGCTCGCACCCCCGATGGCAGCGTCACCGAGCTTCCACGCGGCCAGAAACGCTCCGTTCCCATCGGGACGATCCTCATCATGGGAGAACGTACCCTGACCATCACCGCTCACTCTGAGAAAGACTGAGCCAAGGAGCGAGGCTGGCCAAGGAACACCCGAAACTCACCAAGGAACAGCCACGCCTGGCCAAGGAGCAGCACTGAGCCAAGACGAGCTCGGTTCTCCTGCGATCGTCGCGCCACGCACACACCGGCGAAAAACACCTATTCCACCTTTCCCCGGCACAACCACCTGCCACACGACAGGAACAGAACGGAAAACCTGGAACCGGAGGCGGGAACTAGTGAAAACCACCAAAACTCGATAGGCACCCCAAAACCCAACGAACCCCACACCCCAAAACCCAACGAACCCCACACCCCAAAACCCAACGAGCCCCGTATCCACAACGGATACGGGGCTCTAGCTCAGCGATGGAGCATATGCTCCTATCGAATCCTCAGGAGAAACGAGCAGCATTCGCCGAATCAGTCGAGCTATACGACTGATTCGCCGATTCAACAAGGGTGGAGATCTGTGCGAGGACATCGCGCATACCGGTCATGCCCTCGGTCCACTGCTGCTTCGCAACCAGGTAAGCCTCCTGAGCATCGCCTTCCCAGTTGGATCGGAGCTGCTGAAGCTCCGCATCCATGTTGTCCAGGGTGGACTGGATAGCGGTAGCTCCACTGTTGAGGTCACTGGAAGCCGTGCTGAGCGATCCGTAGTTGACTTTGAGATCCATGAGTTCTTCCTACCTACTTCTACTACCGGGGTCAGCCCAAACGGCTCGCGAGCTTGGCGAATGTACTCTCTTGCTCCTGATCAGCAACGTCGTAATCACGCTGAGCGGAACGCAGGTTGTCCTCAAACTGAACGAGGGCGTTATTCACCTTGTTTGCTTCCTCGTTCCAACGAGCCATGAGAGCATGGAACGCCGTGGCCGCAGGACCGGTCCAGTTGGAGCCAATAGAGGCCATCTGACTCTCAACGGCGGCAATACGCGCCTTAAGATCTTCACGAGTCGCCGACACGGTATCGGCACCCTTAAGGATTGCTCCCTCGGCTGCAGAAATCTGACCTGCCATATTCTTCTCCTCCATAGCGGGATGCACAGTGGATGCCGATCACACCCAGAGCTGTTGGCAAGTCTCACCCTAAACGAGAGAGCGCCGCCCGTCCATCGCCCGGATCAGTATGCACACTCACGGGAAAAGAACAGCACCCCATGGCGAAATATCGACGGATTCCCCGGTCATTCGTGGGCAGAGAAAACGACAGCTCACGATACGGGCCCGGACCCAGGCTCAGGGATGAAACCCGCTCCGACGCGAGCCCCACACGATGATCACCGGCCCACGACAAGAGGAGCAGTTCACCATCTCGCACAAGCAACACTTCCACATCTCGGCACACACCAAAAGGGGAGATCCATGTCTTTCACAAGGAGCACCTCCACATCGGTGCACACCAAGAGATCAGTACGACCCGATCCTCCCAATTCTGCGAAGAAACTCATCGGCGACAACCCGCGACACAACGTCCCACAACTCGATGTAGCATCGAGCTCGCCTGCCCCCCCTTATTCCCCTGTGAACACCACTGATTGAGGAGTCTTCGATCGAGAGGAGACTCTACGACCACCCTGCCAATAGAACGAGCGTATCGAACAGTGAAGAACTCATCGTACCGAGCCTGACGCTTCCTTCTCGTATCGATCAAGTCCCCGACAGGCAAAAGCGCCAACGGGAACAGAAAGACGAGGGTCACCACTATGGCGAACAGGATCACGCTACCGACAAGGAGATCACGGTTCCGACGAGGAATTGAGTCATGGTGCCGTTGTCAACGAGGTAAGAATCATTACAGGTCACATATATCCCGACTACATCCCGGCCCTTTCAATGGCGAAACGACGCGCCGAAGCTCATACAGGATGCCTTCAGGACATAGACTCTTCATTCGCTTCGACAAGCACTAGCCTATGAGCAGGAAACTCGCACCATGTGAAGGACGCGGAGGACTCGATGTCTACGATGACGCGAACAGGCACGGCCCTGATGCCAATCTCAGTGAGCTATGCCGGAGAAACCATCGACATGTCGATCCCCCAATCGGTATGCCTAGCCGAAGCCATCCCCGGGATAGTCTCAGCCCTGGGCCGACTCGACCCGAGCAGCGTCTCAGGAGGATTCGAGATCATCACCTCCGGAGGACGAAAACTCGACCAGTCGAAATCCCTACCCGACCAGAACGTCCAAGCCGGGGCGCTCCTCACCCTAGAACCCATCGGACAATCCGCCAAAGACCTGCGTTACGACGACCTCATAGAAGCAGTCGGCTCCAGCGTCGACCAAGATTCAAAGGAATGGACCCCCGCCGACTCCCTCCAACTCTCCTCCCACGCAGCCGCAGCTCTCATCCTCGTCGCAGCCCTCCTCCTCACCCTCGGACCTGAACACGGATACCTCAGTGCCGCAATCGGAATCATCGGAGCACTCCTCGTCGTCGCCGCCTCCGCAATCATCATCAGGATCCCCTCCGTCGCAGGAGCCGTATCACTACTCGCCACAGCACCCCTGCTCATGATGTCCGCCGGATTCAACCTCGTCGGAGGAGGCTGGCGGCCCATCACTTGGCTAGCCGGAGGAGCCGGCATCCTCGTCGCCGCAGCGTCCGCCCTCGTCCTCCCCTCACGTATGCGCGCCATCGTGGCTGCGCCGCTCGTCCTAGGAACAACGATGGTCCTCAACGGAGTCATCGGAGCCTCCACAACGATCCCCGTAGAGAAGACCGCCTCACTCGCCCTCGCCCTCCTCCTCATCACCTCCCTCTCAGCCCCCTGGCTCGCCCTCGCTCAGGTTCCCGTCAAAGTCACGGGCCCCACTTCAATGGCGCCAATCGACATCTACGAAGTCCACGGAAAGGTCTCCACCTCACAAGTCTTCGTCGTCGCCGTCAAAACGGGAGTGTCCATCTCCTTGGGATTCCTCGCCCCCATGCTGCTCAACTCGCCCGAGGCGATCATTCTGCTCGGATGCTCCGGAGCCGCCCTCATGCTCACCACCCGCTCCCTACGATCACGCCTGGAAGTCCTCATCGGCGTCATCACCGGGATGCTGCTCACCCTGGGTGCCATGTTCGGCGCAGCCCGCTCCCACCCCGCAATGGTCCCCAGCATCGTCATCGCGGCCCTCACAGTCGCCGCCTGTCTCCTGGCCGCCAATGTCGTCAACGCTCGCACACGCCCATGGCTCACCCGCGCCGCCAACGCCCTGAGCATCATCGTCCTCCTGACGATCCTGCCCCTGACCACCCTGGTGTGGGGAGTGATCTGATGCCCTCAAATAAGGACATTCTCGAGGCCCAGCGCTTCAACCGGCGTCGACTCATCGCCGCATTCTCATCAGGAACCCCCGGCGGGAAAGAAGTCGACGCGCCAAATAACCTGCGTCCCCTCCTCGTCGGTGCCGTCATCGCGGCGCTCATCCTCATCGTCGCCGCCGTCATGGGGCGTTTCTCCCCAACCCTGCCCCAAGGCTGGGAGAACTCAACGATGATCGTCATCAAATCAAGTGGAGCCCGCTACTACACGATTGACGGGACTTTGCGCCCCGTCACCAACATCACCTCCGCCAGGCTCCTATCTGAAGCAGGCTCCTACAAGACGAGCAGAGTCTCGGCCTCGACCATTGAAGGACTCCCCCGAGGATCCCAAGTCGGAATCACCGGCATCCCCGATGACATCCCCTCATCCTCGGCCCTCCACTCCGATGAGTGGATGTCGTGTGCGCTCGAAGGCGGAACCCACACCTGGGTCGCCGGTAAACCCGAAGGAACCTCAAACGCAGGCTTAGCCCTCGTCACCAGCGCAAATCGCCAGTACCTCATTAGTGGAGGAACCCGCTACCTGCTCGACACGACAGGCACCCTCGGTCCTGCCCGCTCCCTCGGCCTCGACCAAGTCACCCCTATCGAAGTTGAAGCCGCATGGCTCGACCTCTTCGTCAAAGGATCAGACCTGGCACCCCTCTCCATTGATGATGCCGGCCAGCCCGCCACAAACATGCCCGAGCGCCTCAAATCGGCTCGAATCGGAACCATTATTGAAGTCCGGGACGAAGCGAAGGAGAAAAGCCCCAGCCGCGCCTACATCGTCACGGGGGACGGTCGCATCGCGTCCCTGTCATCCGTCGCGCGCCGCATGTACGAGCTTTCCGACGCCTACCAGAAAGCCGGAAACCCGCTAAGCGCCACAATCGCCGATATTCAAGATCTTGGAGGGAACGAAACATTCGGCCCCGCCGACTGGCCTTCGACAATCAACATTGACGAGGTCGTCAACACCGATTCCGTTCCCTGCGCAAACCTCGTCTTGTCCGCTACCGGTGCCCGCACTGAACTGCTGTCAATGAACGCTCGGGAAGCCAGGCGCGCCGCCAGTGGCGCTGCGTCAACAACGAACGCTTCTGCAACGGAGGTGCCAACTGGTTCTCAAACAGAAGGGAAGACCGGATCTCAAACAGAAGGGAAAACGGAGCCGCTTAGCTCCGTCACCGTGCGAGGCGGCTCAGGAGCCCTCGTCCGCGCCTCTTCGGGCGGAACCCTGGGTGCCACCATGTTCATCTCCGACATCGGCAGAGCACACGGCTTAGGAGAAAACCCCGCCGACGCCATTGCCCGCCTGTCATGGACTGATAAAGATGTCGTGTCCGTTCCCTCGGCGTGGACGAAATTGGTCGAGCCCGGTGAAGATATGACCGCCGAAGCGGTGTGGACTACCGTGGGCGTCCAATGAAAAGACACAGGCGCAGCCTCGTCGCCGTGATGTTCTCGGCGATCCTCCTATCTTCCCCGTGTGTCGCGTCTTATCCGCGCGTCACACACGCGGCACTGTCGGACACTCCCGCTCAGGCGACAGCGAACGCTCCCGCTGGGGCGGAGGAAACCCCGGCAAAGGCGCTAATGGATGCCCCGCTTAGAGTGGAGGACACCCCGCTTGGGACGGCAACGGACGCTCCCGCTGAGGCGACAGTGAACGCTCCGACTGTGGCGTCGCAGAGAACTCCCACTGGACTGAAAGCAGATGCCCCCACCGGGCCAGCAGAGGACCCGTGCGTCGATAACCTCAACGACCACACCCTCGTCTCCCAGACTCCCTCGTTCATCGCACAACTGGGAATGAACGACGCCTGGCAATTATCCGAGGGCAACGTCCTCGTCGCCGTTGTCGATTCCGGTGTCGACGCCTCCAACCCCCACTTCCTTGAAGGCGCCGTCCTCGCCGGCACAGACTTCATTGACCACAGCGACGGACGAATCGACAATTCCGGACACGGAACCGCAGTCGCAGGCCAAATCGCGGCGAGGAAGATCGAAAGCTCAGGAGTCGTCGGCATGGCGCCCCACTCGCAGATCCTGCCCGTCCGCGTCTATGAGAACATCGACTCGGAAACAGTCCAAGCAGGCCGAGGGCCCAACTCCCGAGTCACTGCGGAAGGGATTCGCTGGGCCGCAGACCGCGGCGCCGTCATCATCACCGTCCCCCTCTCCTCCTCAACACCCTCCCCAGAATTGGAAAGCGCCGTGCGCTATGCCACGGACAAGGGCTCCCTGGTGGTCGCCTCAGCGGGCAACACTGAGACCACGGAACAATCAGAGACGAACACCATTCGCTATCCGGCCGCCTACCCTGAAGTCCTCTCCGTGACCGCCGTTGATGAGCACGGACTGCCCAGCGACCAAGTTGTGGCAGGAACACATATCGAGGTCGCCGCCCCGGGCAGCAAAGTCCTCACGACCTACAAGAGCTACGGCGACTGCATCCTCGCCCCCGACGCTCCAAGGACCTCCTACGCCACCGGCTACGTGGCGGGCCTGGCCGCCCTCGTCGCATCCACGTACCCCGCCGAAACCGTGCCCGAATGGAAGTACCGCATCCTGGCAACTGCACTGCGCCCCAATGCAGCGAAGAAATCGGAGCGCCTCGGTTGGGGGATCATCGCCCCCTACGACGCACTCAACTTCACGAACGACGGCACCGCTGCCGGACCGGACAACCCGAAATATCCTCGCGCGCAGAAAGCCGCACCACGGCTGATGCCTCGCCCAACGCCCCATAGCGACCGACGCGGAGCACATCGCCTCCTGATCCTCATCATGACAGGAGCGGGATCCTCCCTCGTTGCCGCACTCTTCCTCGCCTCGTGGTTCAAACGACACCCTTGAGCTACGACGCTGAAGAACTCAGCGTTTCCTCCGCATTCTGCTCCCCACGTCCTACTCAACACACGAGCCAGAGCTTTCCCCGCGTCCTACTCAACACACGAGCAAACAACTCCCACACCTGAGAACACCCGCACCTTGCTCAGCGCCCGCGCTCACGTCCTCGTGCACTCCACCCCGGGCTCATTCGACGACTACACGCTTCTACCTGAGCCCACGCGCCCATCGCACGCTCCTGCGTGAAACTCACTCGACGTTCACGCACTCCTCCACCACCGAGGATTGACGCCCCCGCTCACTAACCGCAACAACCTGCAAACAGTTCTCCCCCGGAACCCCCACCAAGGTCACAGTATTCGCATCAATGTTATTCAAAATCGGATCCTCACCCGGCCTCAGTGCCGTGTACACATAGTGATCCGTCTTCGCAACACGAAACCCCGGCTCCGATTGGGAATCAGAACGAGACTCTTCAGCCCCGATCCACGTCCACGTGACCCTGCCGTCCTCGACCCTCCCTGAAAGCGAGGTGACCGGGGCCGGAGGGGCATCGACCGGATCAAGAGCCTCAGTTCCCTGATCTATAGGACTTGGAGCCACAGAGACCCTCTGCCCTCCCCCGGTGAGCATCGCGACAACCAAGCCCGCAACAATCACCGCCGCCACAACAACGAGGGCACTAATCCCCCACATGGAGACCCGGCGAGGCTCCACATCCTCCTGAGCAACGTCAACTCGACCCGCAGTGGTCGCCGACCTCGGCTCTTTCCACGCATCAGCATGAGCTTCAACGCCTGAATCGAAATCAAAACTCCTCGCACGAAGCCTCGTCCGATCGGGATCAACTGAAGGAAATGAACGCAGCCGCGTGCCCTGCTCGGCCTGCGCAAACCCCCGCTCATCCGGCTGCTCAAGCGCTGCAGCCCCACCGAGTATCCCCACCGGAGGGGGCGAAGCGGCTTCAGGGCGCGGATCGCGAATCTCAAGACGAGTCACAGGCCTTCCCATAAGCCTTTGAATCCCTTGGAGGGCCCGCCCGAACTCGGCAGCGCAGGGCGTTCGCTCCAAGGGATCAAGCCTCATCGCACGGAGGAGGACCTTCTCCAACTCTTCAGGCGCATCCGCGCGCCCCAGGCCGCGAATACGTCCAGAACGCACCCTCGAAGCAACGGCGACAGCAGAATTATCCCCAAAGGGATCCTCGAAAGGACTACGACCCGTCAAAAGAGTCCACGTCGTACTCGCTAAGGCCCACACGTCTTGAGTCGGATGAATATGGGTCCGCTGATCCTGTTGCTCAGGTGGAGCCCACAGAACAGAGAAACCGTCAAGAACACCATCAGCGAGGACACCAATAGGAGAAGCAACCCCGAAATCAGCGAGGACGGGACGCCCATATGAGTCGAGCATGATATTCGCCGGCTTAATATCACGGTGCACGATACCCGCACGATGAAGCATCTCAACCCCACCGCTAATCTGCACCATAACGTCAAGAGCTTGGTCGATTGACATGGGGCGTGCTCGCACTTGCTCGCCCACATCAGCAACCGGACAATACTCCATCACCAAGAACGGACGCCCATCCTCAGCGGTGCCCGCTCCGTGCAGGGGAACAATCGCCGGATGGCCCGCGACCGCAGTCATCGCATTCGCTTCGCGTCGCAACTCGGCGGCACCCCGCTCATCGTTGAGAGAGCGCACAACCTTAATCGCTACATCACGAGAGGGCAGAAGCTGATGGTAGAGGTGCACGTCCGCGAATCCCCCCGAACCCAAGGGCCTGACCCATTCAAAGCCAGGCAGTTCAGGAGCAGAATCGATTGCTGATGGCGAAACAGGCGTCATCGGGACCTCTTTCCAGGCGATTGCCTCTTTCTGGGCGATTGCCGCGTCATGAAGGGAAGCGAACCCCTGCGTTTCGGATTATCGCCCTGCTCGGCTTGGCGCTTCTTCTCCGCGCGAGCGGCCAGCGCACGTCGATTCCGGGCGCGCAGTGATCTGAGAGACAAAGCGAAACGGATGCGTCCCAGTATTCTCATTCCACCTCTGAGATCCCGACGCAAAGTATCGACATCCTTCCAGGCCAGGAGCGCTTCCGAGCCGAATGCGGCGTCTTCGGCGAAATCTGCGATATCTGCGCGCCGGGCAATGGCGACGGTCGTGGGAACCTCTTGCTCGAACAGGGTCCACCCGGGAACTGCGGTGAGCCCAGCGGCCCTGCCCTCCCGGGTGCCCGCGACCTCGCCCTCCCGGGTGCCAACAGCCGCGCCCTCCTGGGTGCCCGCGGCCCTCGAAGAAGCAGCGCGCTGCGACCACAGACTCGTCAACTCCCACGCCGTCTCTTGACGGGTCTTATTCACACTCACCGTGATTCCCGCGTCAGTCGCCATATCGACGACCTCGTCCCACGAACCAACCAAAACAGCATGAGGATCCGGGCCCCGGCGACGCGCACGACGACGCAGCGCCTTCGCCAACACGATCACCACAATCGGGCCAATGAGCACAAGAAGCAACCCCGAAACACCGGCGATCGCCTTCCAGGGAATCTCGAAGCGATCATCGTCCTCGGACTCCGTATCACGATCCGAAGTCACAGGCGGCAACTCCGTCGGATCCTCGGGAGGCTCAGGCGGTTGCAAGACCTGCGGGCGGGGCACCGACTTCGGTTCAGGCACCTCAGTCTGCGGTTTCTGGTCGCGCGGCGGAGTCGGATCGAAAACACCCCAACCGACCCCCTCGAACTCGACCTCCACCCACATGCGCATATCAGAGCCGTAAAAGACCACATCCCCAAAGGTCTCCTGCGAGTAGAAGCCCATCACGACCCTGGCATTGATTCCCAGGGAGTGGAGCATGAGCGCCATGAGGGTCGCGTACTGTTCATCATCGCCAATGAGCTGTTCAGCTTCGAGCATCCGCTGGAGACGGTCAGCACGGTGTCCTGGACGCGAATGGGCTGCGTCCTCGTTCGAATAAAAACCATTCTCCGACAAGTAGCGTTCAATCGCGCGAACCCTCGCCAAAGGCGACTGCTCCTTCGCGGTGACCGTAGTCGCCAATTGAGCGACATCCTCGGGAACCTTCTCATCAAAACCGTGAAAGGCAAGAGTTTCAACATCGGCCAGTTGACCATCCGAAGGTTTCGGCTCGATATACGAGGTGATGGCGTAGTCCATGGAGGAGTTCGGCCCAGTCGTCAAAGCTGAATCGGACCACGAATTGGCGTGCAAACCCTTCTGGAGCGCACGCGCGTTTTCACCGGTGAACCTCAAAGTCTGAACGTTTCCGAGCGAAGGCACCCACGGGCCAATGAGGCCCGATGTCCTCATGTGCATCTCAGCGAACACGGCGCCCTCGCCAATGGCCTGCTCGGGCAGACGAGAACCAACGGAACGAAAACCCGAGTCAGGGTGAGCATCCGCTCCGCTCATCCCGAAAGTCGTGCCATCGTAGACATCCACAACCGCGAAACGCACCCTCGCCGATTCGGGAAGCCCCGAGACTGACAGGAGTTCCTTGCTCTCCAAATCTGTCGTGTAGTGGCGAAACGCCGCCAAGGGTGAAGGGTAGTCGCGAAGATCGAGCGGCGGTTCAACAAGGTCTCGCGCAACGATCCGCGAATCCCAAGGCCCCCATCCGATCGTGGCTGGCACGCCGAGCCCCACTCCGATTCCCGTCATAATCAGGGCCGAGACGAGTCTGCGTCCAAGATTGACGACGCTGCGCGAACGAGTACTCGTCGAAGAGGCCGTGGCGCTCATCGTGTTCGCCTTCGCACCTTTACCGATGATGATGTCCTCGCCAACGGTGATACGACGCCTGAGAGCCGCCACAGCCCACCACAGAAGAACCAGCGCCCACCAGATGACGACGGGCCACAGCCTCGGATGTGTTCCCGAAGGGCCAAAAGCGATGCCAATGACTCCCATGAGGATGATCGGAATAGTCCCGAGGATTGCACGCCCCCAACGCAGCGTCACAAGCCCAGCGAACGTCGACAACACGAGGCCACTGATCCAGGGGACCAGGGCGGGCCCCACATAGGAGGATGCGGGCGGAGTGAGAGTGAGCAGATCCTTCCATGACTGGACCGAACCGAGGACCAGAAGCTGGAGAGTCTGCCCCGTCGGGATCACCCCAAACAGGCACGTCGTCCCCAATGCGAGGCCACCGCCGAGCAGGAGATACGCAGCGAGCAGGGCCGCGAGGACCGAAAGCGCATCCCATCTCCAACGAGTTGCCGCCGCTGAGATGAGCAAGCCGACGAGGACGCCGACTGTGGCTGCGATGAACCCCGAATAGTCACCGAAGATCGGCCCGTGAGTGGCAATAGGGCCGAGGAAGAGGAGGAGAAGAAGGAGGAGGGTCCACCACGGTTGGCGGACACGACCCGCCCCGCGCGTCTCGGCGCTCTTCGCGCCAGGATGCATGCTCGCCCTACGCGAGCCTCTACTCGGGGGCACACTCATTCCAGCGCCCCCCTCGCGATCAATCGCGGCAGATCATCGAGAGACGGACAATCCAACAGCACACCCCGAGTGAGTTTGCGTCGACGCCTCGAAGCGCCGGGACGAATCCGAATGACCAGGGTCGACACGTCCGCACCCGTCAGGCGCGCCACACGTGAAGCCTGTTCATCTGAAACATTGGGGTTCACGATGATCGTCACCGCAGACACTCCGGCGCGCTCTTCGACGCAGCGCCTCACCCTGTCCTCAATATCGATCGCATCCTTGGCCTCGACCTCGGTCAAAGCATCAAGCATGCGTACCGGCGACGTGGTCGACACCCATCCGCTCGAAGTGCTCATCGACACCGCGCGGGATGCTCCCAGAGCGGCGAGGGCGAGAGAAGCGCCAGCTGAGATCGCCGTTTCGAAAGCCTCACTCGGCCAAGCGTGAGCCGCAGTATCGAGGATGATCATGTGGTGGGAGCGGCGCGTCTCTTCAAACTGGCGGACGATGAGACGACCGAGGCGAGCAGTGGACACCCAGTGCACGTTGCGCCGGTCATCACCGGGTTCGTAATCGCGCAGAGCATGAAAAGAAACATCCGAAGAGGACAGTTTCGCCGTCGTCACGCCTTCGACATCCATCTGGAATCCCGTGGCATCGAAAGAGAGTCTCAAGGTCCGCGGGTGGACGCGAAGAATGTCGGGCCGATCCCAGATACGCACCCGGCGTAACAATCCCAAACCATCCGAGCGAACCGAGCGGGCAGGACCGATACTGATCAGGCCTCGTCGGCGAGTGATGACTGAGAACATTTCATTCCACTCGCCCCTGGGGCCCAGTGGGGGAACGAGGAAGTGTCCGACCCCGTTTCCGATGGGAAGCTCAATGACTCCCGAAGAGACGGGCCTATTGCGCGTATTGGTCACCGTGATCGCACCAACAGCGCTTTGTCCGGCAACGATGCGTTCCTTCGGCAAGTCGATCGTGATCTGGTGGGGAGTGGGCCAAATGACGAGTGCGAGGGCCAGGAGGAGAACCACCATGCAGATCGCCGCAATGAGGTACGCCTCAACCCACCCCCACTGTGCGGCGATCCACACGGCGAGGAGCCCGCTGATGAGCACGGCCCATCCTGTGGGGGTGGGGGTCTTCAACCAGGCGAGGACGAGGGCGGGCACGCGGGTCTTCCCGGCGAGCATCTCACGGGCCTTCTCGGCGAGCATCTCACGGGTCTTGTCGAATCGAGCTGTAAGAGCCACCGGGGTCAGGCACCCACCGCCGGTGCGGGAACAGTGGTCAAGGCGCGCTTGATGACGCCCTCGGCTGTGGCCCCGGAGAAAGAAGCATCCGGGTCGACGAGGATCCGGTGCGCCCACACGGGAACAGCGAGATCCTTGACATCATCCGGCAAGACGAAGTTGCGTCCCTGGGCGGCGGCCCACACGCGAATGCAGCGCGCCATGCCGATTGCGCCTCTCGTGGAGACACCCAGGGTTGATGACTCATCCGCTCTGGTTGCTTCAGCCAGGGCGGCGATGTAGTCGAGAATTGCACGATCCGTGTGATTGAGGGCTGCAAGCTCAGAAAGTCGAACAACCTGGTCCGCTCTGAGCAGGGGCCTGACTCGTTGTGAACGGTCGGGCGCAGCCGCTCCGTTGAGGACATCAATCATGGCTGCGCGCGAAGGGTAGCCGATTGATGTTTTCATGAGGAAACGGTCGAGCTGTGCTTCAGGCAGGGGGTACGTGCCGGCCTGTTCGATCGGGTTCTGGGTCGCGATCACCATGAAGGGCGCGGGCGCAGGGTGGCGCACACCGTCGACCGTCACCTGGGATTCCTCCATCACTTCGAGGAGCGCCGACTGAGTCTTGGGTGAAGCACGATTGATCTCATCGGCCAGGACGATTTCAGCGAAAATCGGGCCCCTGTGAAATCGCCAATCACCGGTTTTCTGGTCGTACATATTGACGCCGGTGATATCGGAAGGCAGCAGGTCGGGGGTGAACTGGATTCGAGTGGTTTTCGAGTCGATGACCTTCGACATGGCGCGAGCCAAAGCGGTTTTGCCCGTACCGGGAGCATCTTCAAGGAGAAGATGCCCGCCTGCGAACATCGTCGTCAGAGCCAGACGGATCGTATGCTCCTTATCGAGGACAGCCGTGGAGATCCCCTCCACCAATCCTGCGAAGGTCTGAGCGAATCGGGTGGCATCTTGAATACTGATCGTCATATCGGTCCTAGATCCTTGTCATCTTTGAAAGCACGTCACGAGTTTGCGACTGGGATTATTCCGCTCCACAGTTATTGGCCCACATCAACCGCCAGCCCCCTGGGCGACTACTGTCAGGGGCGCGGATGAGCTCGCACCCCACACATTCGAAATCTCCAGAACGAAAGTATGGGCTTTACCCGCTTCCAGCTCTGAAAGCGGGTAAGCGCCATTCTTGTATTCGACTGGAACCCGCGAACCATCAACAATCAGAACCGCACTTGTGACAGGCGGGCTTGCCGTTTCGACATTCCATTTGACGGTGATACTCGACGCTGAAACGAGGGGCGCCGTCAAAGTCGGAGTCTCAGGTTTCGATTCGGGTGCCACGGCTTGCGCCGTCACAGTTTCAGAAACCGAAGCATGACCCGTCGAAGCGACACCGACCTGACAGAAGGAATAGGAGACGGGGTCATTGCTGTGCGAGTTGACGCTCATCCTCGTCATGTCGAGGATCTCGCTATTCGCGTTGCACGCCTGGCCCGCAACCGCGTAGTGGATCTGAAGGTCGCTCGAATCGTATCCACGCCCACCCCTCTTCGACAGGCCACGAACCTTGAGTTCTCCCTTCACACCCGTCGGTTCAAGCCTGAGATTATCGGTGGCGGGCGCGAGGGGAATGGTGGACACCTTCACACTCGATATGCCAACATTGGACTTGTTGCCATGAATATTCGAGGTCTGCACCCTCACCTCATGACTGATTTCCGGCACAACACCGCCAATGACCGCCGACACCTGGTTCTTATCAACGCTTGTCGAGATCCCCCCGACACTCACCGTGGTGTTACCCCAATCAGAATCCTCAGGACTACCCCGATTCCAGGACACCTGCACGGTCGCGCTCTGCCCGTCAGCACTCGCTTCAATCACAGTGGCCGTGACCGAGCTCGGCGTATCAGGGAAACCATAGGGGGTACCAATGGCACCATCCGAACTTTGCGAGGGCTCCTTCGCCCTATTGTGGGCGACAACGCTGAGAGTGTAGGACTGGCCGTTCCTCAAGCCCCTCACGACGGCGCTCGTGGAGGTCACTTCCTGGGTCCTGATTCCATCCACCCCGGCAATGCTCAGCGTGTACCTCGTGATCGCAGAGCCCTCATTGTGCGGGGGAGCCCAAGAGACCACGAGTTCACGATCCCCCGCTTCAATCGTCGGCGTGGGCACTTTACCGGGGACCGCGTCAATGAGTTCGTAGTTCGACACGGCAGAAGGATCCGAATATCCGACCTCGTTATGAGCGCGAACCGTGAAAGCGTGCTCCTCACCATTACGCAAACCGGATGCCTCACACAGAGCCGTCGCACACCTGTAGCTCTGCCCCGTCGTCACATCCGTCATCTCATAGTGGTCGATCTGCGCACCGTTATTCGCCCCAGGGGTGAAGGACACTCGGGCCCTACCGGCACCCGCAACAGAGGCTCTCACCACTGTGGGAGGGGCAGGACGATCGCGAACAGTCAAAATGATTTTGCCCTGCACATAACGCGACGGGTCCTCCGTCGCATCAGCGACCTTATACGTCACGACCATTGACCCGCTCCTGCCCGCCTGCGGAGTGATCGTCAGAGCGTAGCGTTTGGGGTCGGGATCCAAAGTGCCCTCCCCAACTTGGAACTGCACCGAATGGATGCGCAGCCGAGTCTCTTTGAAGGGGTTGAACAGCGCGGGAGTCAAATCAACAGTCACCGCTTGTCCAGCATTAGCGGTAGTGATCTCAATATCCGTTGCACGTGCAAGCTCCGCAGTGGAGGACACGATTTTCACGGGAATCTGCGCTTCAACCTCACCCGAGCCGTCATTGACGGTGACCGTAATGGGTTCGAGGTCGCCCTTTTGCTGTCCGGCCAGAGCCTGAACGGATAAAGTGTGCCCGCTGAGCGACACGCTCGCCCCGGCGGGGCTCTTCACCAAGGAGTAGGCGAAGGACTTCGGGTCTTCGTCGTCTGGATCGTTGACCATTAAGGAAAGATCGTAGGAAACCGGGTCGTCTCCCACGGCGATTCTGATGGCTGTGGGAGTCAGCGTCGGAGGATGGTTGCTCGTCGCTTTGACTCTGATGGGGATCGTCAAAACGGCTGAAAGCGCAGAGTCATCATCTGCAAGGCCGTCGCGGACTTCAAAAGAGAGAGAACTCTTCCCAACGTAATCCTTGGCGACGTGGAACTTAATCGAATGGTCCCCCACGAGTTCAATCCCGGGGTCAATGCCGACCGAACTCGTCAAGGAATTCGCATTCACAATGTGCGCGCTACGCCCCGTGCGCACCATGACATAGTCGTTGATGTCGATATTGAGGTCTTCACCGGCACGCACTTCCAGGGGAATGCGGGTCTCATCGATCACTGGGTTCGTCCGGTTGATTCCTGGGACGAAAACGACTGCAGAGGAACTCAAACCGTCCCGGTCCGTAATCGTGTAGACGACCAGCGTCCTGCTCTCAGCCGGAGTGATGAGCAGTTCGTGTCCCTCGACCGAGGCGATGGGAGAGTTCGTTGACACGCTGAGGTCGGCGAGAACACCATCCGGGTCGTCATCGTTTTGCGTCACCGCGACACGGACCTTGCCGTTATTCGCAGGCAATTCGGAGATGGCGACAACATCGTCGCGTGCAATCGGGGCCTGCAGCGGAGCATCTCGTTTAACATGGATCGCCAGATTACCCGTGTCCATGCCTCCTTTCCCGTCGGAGATCCGATAGGCGACCGCGTAATCGCCCTCGTCCCTGGGAGAGGTGAAGGTGATGCTTGTGCCCGTAATACGAGCCCCCAGAGCCTCGCTGCTGGCGAGCAGGGACCCCTCGACCAGGGAAATCGTGTCCCCGTCCGCGTCAATGTCATTGACCAGAACACCGACCGACACTTCACGATCCGGGCGGATGGTCATGGCATCATCGACGGCGATCGGCTCTTGGTTCCGAGTCGCAGGAGGGGCGATCCCCACGCGAACACGGGCCGTTGCCTGTTTACCCTTACGATCCTCAACGATGTAGGTGAAAACGTCAGTGCCCTTCGCCCCCTTGGAGGGCGTGTATTCGAGCCAACTCGTTCCCAACTCGACAGTGCCTTTCGTCGGCGACTGTTCGATTCCGACCAGGGCCACGGAATCCCCATCCGGGTCAATGCCATTGAGGGGCACGGGGATCCTCGTCATTTCGGATGTGACCGCCCACGCGGTCAGTGCTTTGGGCTGGGGCGCAGAGTTCGTCTGAGAATCCGCGATCACTTCAAAAGTGACGGTTGAGGAGGCCTCATTGCCCGCAGAGTCGCGCACCGTGTAGGTCACAGTGACAATCCCCGGGGTGTCTCCCGCTTCGAAACGAACAAGATCACCCGTGACGAAAGCTGAACCGACTTCCGGCCTGTTCGTGGTGTCCTCAAGCGTTGTCAGTAGGGTCATCGTCAGGCCCGCGGGCGAACGGTCATTCGCCAAGACCGCTACGGAGCCGAGGTCTCCCACACGTACTTTCGCACTATCAGGATTGACTTCGGGCGCTTCATTCACGTCCCTGGATCTCGTAGGAACGACTGTCACCTGCGCGCGCGCCGTGTCCTGACCATTGGAAACGGTGTATGTGAAGGCGACTGAATCCTCCAGGCCCGAAGGCGCAGTGATGCGCAAAATATGTCGGTCGATGAGAGTGACCTGCAATCCAAGGGATTCATCGACCTCAACGCTCTGAACGACGAGGACCCCGCCAGCCGGATCCGTGTCATTCGCCAAAGGCGCAACCAGGGTCGAACCTCCTGCGGGCAAGACCGCCAGATCATCTTCAGCGATGGGGGTGGCCTTCTCCTCGGCGTCAACGACATCGACTCGGATGACGCCCAGGGCTGTTGATGGCCCATCGGTCACCGTGTACGTGAACTGGTACGAGCCCGGGGCGGTGCCGGTGAAGGTGATGGTCCCCAAGTTCAGATCCGGAACCAGAGTCGTCGTCACAGGTGCGATAGATACCGCGACCAGGGACAGTGCGTCCCCATTGGGGTCGGTGTCGTTGCTGATCGGATCGAGGACGAGGGGCTCTCCGACTCGTGCGACGTAGAAGTCCGCGTTGGCAGTGGGAGCGAGATTGCCGGCCTCTTGCACGTTGAGTGTGAGGACTCCGCTGGTGGTTTCACGCCCATCAGAGACTTCGATCCCGATGGTCTTCATGCCGGGGCCTGCTCCGAGTTCTTTGATCGACACAGTCCCGTCTTCTGAGAACTGCACGGACAGGCCTTCAGAGGCGAGCGCTCCGGCGAGGTAGATCTGGTCGCCATCGGGGTCAATCCAATCGGAGAGAACGTTGTATTCGATCTGAGCTTCAGCTCCGATCTTGATGAGAGGATTGCGGACTTGTTGGGGCCCTTCATTGACGGACCAGGGATGCACTGACACCGTCACAGTCGCCGTGTCGGCGGCCTCCCCATCCGTCGCCTCGTACACGAAAGAGGTTGTGCCCGTCTGTTGTTCATCCACGTCCGTGATCTGCAGGGCGCGACCACCTCGGGTTGACACGACCCGACCGAAGTCGGCGGCTTCAAGGGCCCTCGCCGTTAAGACGTCGCCGTCAGCATCCGAGTCGTTGTTCAACACCGGCAAGGTGGTCGAACGCCCCGGACGGATGCCGAACTCGTCGTCGACCGCTTCAGGAGGAGTGTTCTTCTCCTGCCTCTCAGGGTCGGCGATCTCCTCACTGAGCTCGGGAGTCTCTTCCTGGGTCTTGTTCTTGATGAGTTCCTTCTCGACTTGGTCCCAGTCGCTCATCAACACCATGTTCTCGTCGGGGAGCCAAACAGAACCATTGCCGATGTCGTTGAGGACGATCCGAGTACGGTTCGTGCGGAAGACAATCTCCCCGGCCCCTTGGAGAGTCTCAACGATGCTTGATTCATTCATCGCGGCATCGTCACAGACCCGCAGGTAGGCTCCCGACACCGCCCAGGCCGCGTAGGCGCAGCGGTTGTGACGAACCGGAGCAGCTGCCTGGCCTGTCAGCTCATTAGGAGAGGTACCAAGGACTTTCGCATGACCGCCTTTGAGGGGCACTGCGAAAAGCCCGCTTGTCGTTGCCAGGAGAACATCGTCCGAGGCCGGGCCCGGCTGTTGGAGGACGACCCCCTGGGAGATCCCCTCGGCGGTGAGGTCGTACAGTTCACCATTGGGCAGGATAAGGGTGTTGCTCGCCGAGTCGAGGCCGACAGCGCGTTCTCCGACGACTGTCAGGCTGAGTTCGGCTGTGTGGGACAGTCCGGGGACTGGGGTCTGATGAGTCTCGATGACGGCACCGGTGCGTTGAGCGGTGAAGAGTTCACCTGCGACGGCAGAAAGAGCGTAGACCGTCCCATTGATGGAAGTTGCGATGGCCCCATCTTCTAATCCGCTCTTCAGCGCTGTTTCTTGGGTGTAGGCGATCGAGGAGGGGGCTGTGGCATCGGAGAGCCACACGTTTCCTTCAGTGGGGTCGATGACGCCAATGGCTGGGCCGCCTTGCATGGCGACAGCGCTTTCAGGCAGCGAAGTCGCAGCCCCCAGGGCAACACTCGACACGTCGACCGGTGCGATGGATCGGGAGGTGAAGTCGGAGAAGGTGACGGTGTCTTCGGCTTGGCCGATGTCGAAATCTGTCGATTGCGTCAAAAAAGCAGCGTCGAGGATTCGAGCGTCATAGTTCATATGACCGACCATGAGTTTCGACTCGTTGGTCACCCAGATGCCGCCGTCGTCCACGTTGACTTCAGTGGTTTCGATGCCTCGGGAGAGGACCGCGAGGAGTGATATCACCATTGAGAAGACGATGACGATGATCGCTGGGGTCCGCTGGAGCAGGCTTCGACGAGAGCGCGAAGCAGCATGACGCGAAGCGGCACGGGAAGTCATCAATACCTCAGGTCTTCTTCCGATGAACAGCGATCCCCATGCATTGTGGCATGCTTTGCCCGAGTGACGTTGACAGGGGGCAGCCTCGCTGGCCGCTCGCCTCCTACCACCGCTCATGTCCAGCCACAGCCCCCTTCCTGCGGCTATTCATTTCCTGCCACCGCTCGTTTCCAGCTATCGAGCACTTCCTGCTGTGGCTCGTTTCCTACGCTCACTCCTTTCTTGCCGCCGCTCAGTTCCCGTCCCCACTCACTTCTGGTCTCTACCCGGGCCCCGTTTTCACCCCTCAAGCTTCAACAAGAACGGTGAAGGGCCCCGAATTGACGAGCGACACTTCCATCATCGCGCCGAAAACCCCGGTCTCCACATGAAGACCGCGAGCGCGCAGATCCTCCACGAGCGCGTTGACGAGGGGTTCGGCCTGCTCAGAAGGAGCTGCTTTCGACCAGGAGGGCCGCCGCCCTTTCCTTGTATCGCCATACAGGGTGAACTGGCTGACGACGAGGACGGGAGCGCCGACTTCCGTGACAGAACGCTCGCCCTCGAGAATGCGTAATTCGGCGATCTTGCGCGCAAGGGTCGCGACTTGTTCGCAGCCGTCGCCTCGGGCGACTCCGAGGAGCACCATGAGTCCCGGCCCTGTGATCTCTCCGACGGTTGTGCCTTCAACGTCGACGCTGGCTCGGGCGACCCTTTGGATGACGGCGCGCATCAGCGGGCCCCCAAAGCACCCAGGCCGCCGATCGGGGACACGTCGTGGCGACGCAGCTGCGGGTTGGCGAGTTCTGCTCCGGGCCGTTGCTTCGGGGAGATCGCGGACTTGCCGTCAATGGGGACGATGAGTTCTTGCGCGGCGGCGATCCCATCGAGGTCGAAGACGATGTCGGCGGGCACATTGCGAGCGAGGAGGGCGAGGGCGATCGGCCCCATTTCCGCGTGGCGGGCCACTGAGGTGATGACACCGACGACGCGGCCCCGCCATTCAATGCGTGTTCCCTCGTCGGGCAGGTCCCCCCTGGAGCCGTCGAGTTGGAGGAAGACGAGCCTTCGCGGTGGGCGTCCGAGGTTGATGACGCGAGCGATGGACTCTTGGCCTCGGTAGCAGCCCTTGTTCGTGTGGACGGCGGTTCGCAGCCAATCGAGTTCAGCAGGGATGGAACGGGCGTCGGTTTCCCATCCGAGACGAGGACGCCACGAGGCGATGCGCATCGCCTCCCAGGCGAGCATTCCCGATGGGCGGCGATTCGGGTCTGCGCCGAACCATGCCCTCGTGAATTCTTCGGCCTTCTCACGGGCGACAAGGTGGAGGCGCATTCTCGAACGCAAGCCAGGGTGGGGGCCTTGGAAGTATTCGGTACCCCCTTTAACAGTCCCGGGCCAGGGGTCAGCCCAGCTCAGGAGGAGGCCGGGCAGGCCCTGGGCCGTGTCCGTGTCACTGCCCGCGCTCGCGAAGAGCGTGTGGTCGCCACAGATTCTCACCTCGACTCGCAAAGCGAAGCGCATGGAGTCGAGGAATGCGGCGAGGCCCTCGGTGTCGTGGCCCTCGCAGATGAGCCAGGTCGTTTCCCCGTCGTCCATGACTGCGGCCGCGTGCTCGATATGCCCTTGGGGGTCGAGGACGAGGAGTTCTTTCGAATCGCCTGGCCCCATGCCGGTGATGATCTGGGAGGTGATGGAGGTGAGCCAGCTGTGACGGTCTGTGCCGCAAACAGCGATGACTCCGAGGTCTGCGCGGTCCACGAGGCCGCGTCCCTCTTCGAGGGCCCATTGTTCGCCCGAGGGGTCCGAGTAGTGCAGGGCGATGGGAGAGGAGGGGGCGGGGCGTGGGGAATCGGTGAATTCGCAGCTGAGGACTGCGCCGGGCAGGCGCGTCATCGGGGAACGCCACTCATCCGAAGGTGCGGCGGGCGCGGGGTTTGAGGATTGAGGCTCTGCGTTTACTCGGTCTGTGGGCGCGGGGGCTGTCGCTTCAAGACACTCAGCCGCAGGGTCCGTCAATGCTTCGGAGTTGAGGGCCGAAGGATCCGGGCTCAAAGACTTCTCGGGGACGGTGTCACTCACTTTCACTCACCGAGCCCGCCCTCGGCCTCGGTGTCGATCCCCTCGACTGTCTCACCGGATTTGGTCGTCGCCTGGGCGACGCGCATGAGTCGGCCGGACATCTCGACCTCGGCCTCTGAGGAAGCGAGTGTGCGTTCCTGAGTCCACATGAGTTCACCGGCGACCAGACCGTACATTCGCCCGAGATGCTCGACCTCTTGAGCTCCCGCTGCGCGTGCAATC
The DNA here is from genome assembly GCF_016405145.1 of Schaalia cardiffensis. Classification (GTDB taxonomy): domain Bacteria; phylum Actinomycetota; class Actinomycetes; order Actinomycetales; family Actinomycetaceae; genus Pauljensenia; species Pauljensenia cardiffensis. The sequence goes on along the minus strand of NZ_JAEKIA010000004.1, from coordinate 10,948 downwards.
GCATCCGAGACCATTTGGACGCGAGGACCCACACCTACTCCGGCCCACAAGACACCAAGAGCGTTCGTCGTCGCCGAGGTCGCAGTGAACTCACGAGGCACATACTCGCCCGGCTTGGGGAGGATTCCCGAACCAGGAAGGACGGACACGTACATCGACTCTTCAAAGATCAAGTCCCCGCGGGCAATATTCGCCAATCCTGTGGCCGCATCCCACACAGGGTCGATCTGAGCGTCCGCTTTCGGCACGCCACGGTAGATCGAGGTCGTGAGGAGCATCTGCTCTCCGCTGATCTTTCCCGTGATCTCTTCGATGACGGCGAAGTCCTCGGCCTCGTCGAAGCCGGAGTGCATGCCCCAGCCCTTCCAGGTTCCGAGCATCCAAGCGAGGGGGGCGAGAGAAGCGGGAAGATCCGCGGGAATGACCATCATGAGCACAAGGGTAGGGCCTGAGCGTGCCTGCTGCGATCTTGCAGGCCGATCCTGATACGCGCTGAACACGTACGGTGAAGGGATGAGCTTGGGGAAATGTCACGCTCTGCGAACAGAGCATCGATACCTGGCAATATGCTGATGCAGCAATGTGCCGACGCATTCGAGGGCTCACGATCGCCCGGTGCGTGACGGCCCAGTGGGTGCTCGCCCAGTGCGTGATGGCCCGGCGCGTGATGGCCCAGCGCGTGATGGCCCAGCGCGTGATGGCCCAGGGATGGGGAAAGAGCCCCGGGGCAGGGCTCCGACTCAGATTCCCCCAATGCGGACGATCGCGTAGATCGGAGTAGCGGCAACCAAGAACTTCGCCGCTCCTCTGGCCAGAGCACCCAGGGGTGGGCTTCGCATGATGTGATCGCCGAGGAGCCCATCGAGAACGATCACGGAAAGCGCCACCGACAGCCCCGCGATGCCTCCGAGGAGAAGGACTGCAGACAGGCGGCCGAAAACGTGGGTGACTCCCGGCAAAACGATCGGAGTGACGGAGGTCATCATTCCAACACCCCAGAAAGCGCTCGCAGCAATGACTCCTGCGAGCACTCCGGTCCCCAGGGCCCCAAGGGACTGAGAACGGTAGCTCGAACCGATCTGGTCACCCCAGACGACGGCCGCAATAATGATCGCCGCAATTGGAATGATGATCTCCCATTGGTTCAAAGCGTCGAGCGCTACCCACGCAGTGCCGCTCATGATGAGCGCCTGAGCGGCGATCGCATGAGAAAGGACCAAGTAGTTCGGCATTGAGGAGTCAACAGGAGTCGCGCGTCTGGGGGGTTGAAGGTTGTCGTCCTCGTGAATCGTCGAAGCCGGAGGGGCAACTGAGCGCGCGGGCCTTGTTCCCCTTCCCTGTGGGGGATTTCCTTGTGGGGGATCGCCTGCTCGTTCTTCACGTGAACGGTCCCGTGGAGCCGGCAAGGACATCACCGTCGCCGCGATGAGGAGACTTGAAGCGACTCCCGCCACTGGGACAACCGAACCGAGATTGTGCGTATAGGCGACCATCAGGGGAACGAAGAGGGCTGAGAGAGCGAGAACCCCGATAGTCGGCACAGGCAGTTCAATACCGGTCAGAGCATTCCATCCCAGGGCGAGGGCGAGGCCCGCGACAACGATCACTGGAGAAAAGCTCCAGGCTGCGCCGGGCAAAGCCCAGGCTGCAATTGTGAGCGCGGAGAAAAGGAGCACGCTGAGGGCCGATACTCGCATTCCCGAGTCGATCGGCATGCTCGCGCTCGTGAAGCCCTCGATTGGAGTGGATCGCCTATGAGGAGCGGATCGAGTGTGAAGAGCGGATCGAAGGTGAGGAGCGGATCGCGAGTGAAGAGCGGGTGTGCTCTCGCCGGAGAGGCTTTCATCCTTCCGACTCTTCCAAGGCGCAACGGCGCCCTCAAGGCTGTGCGGAGCAGTGCTCTGCGCGCCGAGAGGAGATCCATTCTCGCTGGTGAGCCCTGCGGTGCTCTCAGTGTTGAGCCCTGCGGCATTCTCGCTGTTGAGCCCTGCGATGCCCTCACTGTTGACCCCTGCGGCGGTCCCACTGGCGAGCCGTTCGGCGTTCTCGCTGGTGTGCTGCGGAGTGCTCTGAGTGTCCTGCGCAATGGCGCGCTCAGCCTCGAGCGGTGCGCTGCCTTCAGCGTTGAGCAAAGCAGCGCTTTCAGCGCTACGCGGAGCATCGTGCGTCGTGGAGCGCGCCTTATCGATCGACGCCTCAGCCTCGGCAGCCAGCCTCGCCCTCGTCATCTGAGCACGCGAGGGGAACGGGCTCTTAGCCGAAGAATCCGAGCGGGTATCCATGTCCTTCATCGTCTCATGCGGATGCCCTCATTCCTCGCGCTGAGGTTTCCATCGGGCAAAGGAGCGGTATTCAACACTCATGTGCCGAGGCGCTCGACACGGCCTCCTGAGCGGATCCACCTGAACAAGAACGCCCACGTGGGGTGATCCACGTTCTCCACGACCCACGATTGAGTGTGAACGCGTATGCTTGTGCGCGCACCGAGTCGTTAAGCCCCGGGCTCCACACTTCGCCGCTACGAGCGGCCTTCGCGCCGACAGGCGCTTTCGGCTCGGTGCCCCAACTTTTCAGCCATTCCCCTGGCTATTCTCCCTTGAGGCTCGAGAAGCACCTCACCTCGCCTCACACGCACCTGATTCTTCACAAGACTCCTCACGGCCTTCGACCTTTTCAGTGCAACGCTCCGCGCAAGTTCAGTGCAACGCTCTGCGCAAAAACGTCTTCGACGATTAGTGGAATCCCACAAGGTCAGGAGCCTCATCCCTCTTCGACGCAGCACCCCCGGGTCTGGTGCAACGCTCTGCGCAAGAACGTCCTCGACGATTAGTAGAGCCACGCATGGGCACGAGCTTCTCACTGAAATCCCGCATGGTCAGGAGCTTCGTCCCTCTTCGACGCAACACTCACACCCAAAGTGCAACAATGACGCGATGAAGTGCGCGCTCGCCGGTTTTCCCGGTGCGCGATGGCCGACTGGCACCAAGGATTGACCGATGTGGATTTCATCGTTCCACTCTTCGTTTACAGGGTTCCCCTTGCAGCGATATTCGGTATCGCAACGTGGGCGGTGCACCACAACAATCCCCGCAAGGCATCGCAGCACGACCATTACCGCAGCGTCTATGGCCTTTCCCTCGAGAGAGTGCTCGCCGAAAGCCCCGTTGACCGCGACGAAGTCCTCCGGCTCCGAGATTCCTCAAAATCCGGAGAAATGGCCGCAGTCCGCTACGTCATGAAATGGAACCCCGTCCCCCTCGAAATCGCCATCCAATTCGTCCGAGCACTCTAAACACGCGACACACCATGAATACGACAGGCCAGGGGACACGTCGCTCGAAGCACTGACGGGGGTCGACAGTCGAGGCCCTGACAGTGGGTGGCGACGGTCGAAGCCTTGACAGCGGGTCACGACAATCGCGGCGCTTACGGTAAGTCACGGCAGTCGATGCACTGACGCTTGGGACCCACTCGCCTACGGCCAAGCCCCTAGTCGCCGCCAGAGGCGTCGCCAAGGTCAGAACCATCACCACGCTTCGCCATCAAGACCGTTGCCACGCTTCGTCAGAAGGGCTCTCGCCGCAGTCACTTCCTCAGAAGGCCTGTCGCTCCGGGTACCTCATCGTCGCTACAGTTACTTCGTCGTCGCTACAGCTACTTCGTCGGAAGGCCGTTGCTACGCCAACTCGCTCTCAGATCAACGGGTAACGGACGATCGTCGCCTCACGGCCAGGGCCCACGCCGATCGACTGAATCCGGCACTTCGACAACTCCTCAAGGCGGGCAATGTACGCCTGCGCATTTACCGGCAACTCCTCGAAAGTGCGGCAGCCGCTAATGTCCTCATCCCAGCCCGGCAACTCCTCATACACCGGAACAGCCTTCGCGAATCCAGCCTGATCGAGCGGCATCTCCTCAGTGCGCACACCATCAATCTCATAAGCGACACACACGGGAATCGACGGATAGCCAGACAGCACATCAAGCTTCGTCAAACAAATATCAGTGAGCCCATTGATGCGAGTCGCGTAACGGACAACAACCGCATCGAACCAGCCCGTTCGACGCGCACGCCCCGTCGTGACACCGAATTCTCCGCCCTTGACGCGCAAGGCCTCCCCGACCTTGTCATCAAGTTCAGTCGGGAAAGGCCCCTCCCCCACTCGAGTCGTGTAGGCCTTCGCAACACCGATGACCCGGTCGATACGGGTCGGCCCAACCCCGGCACCAGTCAAAGCACCACCCGCAGTCGGGTTCGAGGAAGTGACGAAGGGGTAGGTGCCATGGTCGATGTCGAGCATTGTCGCCTGGCCGCCCTCGAAGAGGACCGTATCTCCACGATCGAGCGCCTCATTGACCTCCAAGGACACATCACACATCATTGGGCGGATGCGATCCGCGTAAGCGAGGAGCTCTTCGGTCACAACCTCCGGGTTGAGGGTCTCCATGCCGACAGCGGCGAAAATCTCGTTCTTCGGAGCGAGCGCCGCCTCAACCTTCTCAGCAAGGCCCTCAGGATCAAAGAGATCCTGGATGCGAATGCCAATACGGTTCATCTTGTCCGCGTAGGTCGGGCCGATCCCACGGCCCGTCGTACCGATCTGATTCTTCCCACGGGCCCGCTCATTGGCCTGATCCATGAGGCGGTTGTAGCTCGGGATGATGTGCGCATTCGAGGAAACCTTCAGACGCGAGCAGTCCACGCCCCGGGACGCCATCTCATCGATCTCCTGGAACATGACCTCAATGTCGACAACAACGCCGTTACCAATGATCGGGGTCACGCCCTCGGAGAGGATTCCCGCAGGCAGAAGGTGAAGGGCGTATTTCTCTCCATCAATGACGACGGTGTGTCCGGCGTTGTTGCCGCCGTTGAACTTCACGACATAGTCGGTGTTCTGACCGAGCTGATCGGTCGCCTTGCCCTTACCCTCGTCGCCCCACTGGGCGCCGAGCACGATGACGGCTGGCATTGGAATCTCCCGCGATTTCGATGAGCATGCGACGATGGCCGCACCGCGGGTAAGTCTACCGGGCCCGAATCCTCAGCGTCGCCGCACGAGCAGGGCATCCTGGTTGCCCGTCGAAAGCACTGTGGGACGGCAAAAAGCAGGGGTATAGACATGCGAGGCACGAAGATCAGAAGCGGGGTATGAGCACTGCGAGGTGCAGCCCGGCGAAGGCTCGGCTGATAGGCCCGGTGGGCGGCGGCGACTTCCCTAAGCTGTGTCGCGAACGAGCCCCCAAGTGGAGGGTTTAACAACAAAAGGAGGGACTATATCCCCTCCACTTGCCGCGATCTCCTCCACTTACAGTCAAGCCGCGGTCACTCAGAACCGAACAACAGGCCACCTGTCTTCGATGAATACCCAGGCATAGTGCCGGAGATGACTGCCCGGGCACACCACCAAAGGGTCAATACCCCGAGGGAGCGCCGACGTGATGCGGCGCTACGGGCGGAGCGCCGCCAGGGGAATCACCCAGACCCCATCTGTGCGCCGGATGACCGGCCCGGATGGAATGACGACGACGAGGGCGCTCGGGCTTCGCTCGACGTGGGAAGCGACTCGAAGAAGGTTTGCTGCGGCCTCGTCAACTGACAAGTGCGAGAGCTTAGCCTCGACACCGATCCAGTCTCCAGAGCGGGACTCGATGATCGCGTCGATCTCAAGGCGCCCCTTGCCATCTCGCAGGTGGAAGACTCCTCGAGCGCGGATCGATTGCGCGTAAACACGCAGTTCATGCACCACCAGTGATTCGAAGAGGATGCCGAGTGTTTCCGGGTCCGATTCGAAGCGTTCGGGAGCACCCCCGAGAAGGCTCATCGCCAATGAGACATCGGCGAGGTGGCGCTTCGGTGTCTGCACGAGGCCGGCCTTCGAACGCAAACGGGGAGACCACGCCGGTTGATCTTCGACGAGGAAGAGTCGGCAGGCGAAATCATGGAGAAGAGGAACAAACTGCTCAGAGGGCTCTCCTTGGGAGATTTCTCCGATCCTTCTTCTGACAGCCGCAAAGGTCGCAGGTTGGGCGATCAGCCCTGCGTAAGCTCTGAGGAAAGCGCCGAATCTGCGGGGATCACGTCGCATTCCCGCGACGATCGAATAATCGTGTTCTTCTATCTGCTCGATGTAAGCGGCGACTTTATCTGCGGCGTCTTGCGTATCGAGGCCGAGGAATCCTGGCCATCCCCCGGATGCCATCCAAGAGATGTAATCGGTGACGCTCGCATCGACCTCGCCCCTCACTTCAGCTGTTCCCTCGAACAGTGATGCGAGAGAAAGATTCCCTTGATTGAGTCCGCGTTCATAGAGGGACATCGTTCTCATTGTGAGTCGACGAATCCGCCCCGCCCCGGAATGGCGCAGGGAGTCTTCTTCCGGAGTTGAAGAACCAGTGAGGATGAACTGCCCCTTCTGTCTACGATCGTCGATCTCGTGACGTACGAGGTTCCAGATCTGCGGTAGCGACTGCCATTCGTCAATGAGTCGGGGAGTGTCGCCAAGGAGAATCTGCCCAGGAGCAGAGCGCAGAAGATCCATCGTGGTGCCCGCAACGTCCAAGCTGATCTGAGAGCCGCCAGCCGCGTTCACAGCATGACGCGCCGTCTCAGTCTTCCCGCAGGCTCGAGGTCCACAGATCTCGACAGCCCCCGATGCGCGCAGTCCTCGCTCCAGCTCGGCATCAACGAAGCGCGGAATGTACGACTTCATGAACTCATGACTAGCAAGATATGCGGAATTTTCCGTATCTCATATTAGGAATTTTCCATATATGACACGGGATCTTTCCCTGCCGCTTGCGAGATTCACCTTGGAGTTGCCCCCTCCGCATCCTCATCCTTGCGAGGGACACCCCGCCTGCACTCTCACCCGATGGGGAATGCCCCACCTTCACTCTCACCCGGCGGGGAATGCTCGACTCTTTCCACTCCAAGGACGGGCCGCCCCTTATCTTTGCGAGCCCTGCTCGACCCTCAGGCCTGTGAAACCGCCTCTCCCCTGTCCTTGCGGGGTCTGCCGCGCCCTCGCATGGGGGCGGCTTTGACCTCCCTCCCGGCATCTTTCAAGGCCCTGCGCAAGACGACCTCGATCTGGGCGTTCACCGAACGCAGCTCGTCGGCCGCCCACTTGGCAAGAGCCTCATGGACGGCCGGATCGAGCCGGAGCAGGACCTGCTTGCGCTCACGCTTCTCAGCCATGGCCCGCACCCCAGAATTGCGCCAGAGCCTCAACTTCCGAAGGCAGCGACATCATGATGAGTGCTCACCTCAGTACAGCGAACCGGCATTGACGACGGGTTGCGTCCTCGTATCGGAACAGAGGACCACGAGGAGATTGGAGACCATCTGGGCTTTGCGCTCGTCGTCGAGCTCAACGATGTCGTTATCCTCCAGACGTTTGAGTGCCTGGTCGACCATCGTGACCGCGCCCTCGACGATCTGCTCGCGGGCGGCGATGACGGCTCCGGCCTGCTGGCGTTGGAGCATGGCTTGGGCGATCTCGGGCGCATAGGCGAGGGAGGAGATGCGGACCTCGACGATTTCGAGGCCCGCGAGGGCGACGCGGTTGGCGACCTCTTCGGCGAGTTCTGCACTCACGAGGTCGGTGCCTCCACGAAGCGAGGTCTCACCGGGGCCGGGCTCATCGTAGGGATGGGTGGTCGCGACGTGGCGGAGGGCCGACTCGGCCTGTGCCTTGATGAACTCCTCGTACTCTTCGACGGCGAAGACGGCGCGCGCAGTGTCGGCGACCTGCCAGACGACGATCGCCGCGATGTTCACGGGGTTGCCGTCTGAATCGTTGACTTTCAGCTCGTTCGTCTCGAAGTTGTGGACCTTGACGGAGACCCTTTTGCCGTTTGTCAGTGGGGGCACGAGGACGAGGCCGGTGCGGCGGACGGTGCCGATGTATTTCCCGAAGAATTGGCGCACGGAGGTCTGTCCGGGCGAGATGACAGCGAGGGAAGTCATGAGGATGAGGACGAGCAGGAAGAGGAGGATGCCTGCGATGATGCGGGCGATTCCGCCAGGTTCTTCCGCGTCGCTCATGACCGCACCGATGATGAAGGTGTAGATGGAGTAGGCGAATCCGGCGAGGAGAAGCAGGGCTGCGGGAAAGGCTGCTGCGGAGCTGATCGACGCTGCGGGACGTTCGGCAATGTCGATTCTGGCGGTGACACTGGTGGGGTCGTTTTCCACCTCGGGATCGACGATTGGGGCCTGGGTGTTCATGGGGACCTCCTCGAAGAGCCTCGCTGGCCGCGCCGGATGCACAGCTTCAAGCAAGGCAGCTATCAACTTCAAGCAAACCGCTTATCAAAATGATATCTATTTTTTCGGGACGCGCAAGCCCTAGCTCCGCTACCCCAGGAGTCGCCCTGTCGTGGCTCGCTGCGGCTTGGCGCTTCTTGCATCGACCAGCGTCCTGAGTTGGGGCGCTTGGTTTTGGGGAACTCTTCTTCCCGGCACGTTCGTACTTCCGGCAACCACGAACTTCCGGATGCCTCGCACTTACGGATGCCTCGCATTTCCGGCAAGCACGCATTGGAGGTCGGGAGCCCGTTCTCCCGCGCTCATGAAGCGCTGAGACTGGTTCCTCGCCATCTTCTGACTCCCGGGACCTTTCTCCCGCGCGCATGAAGCGTTGAGAGACACAGCAACCACAGAAGAGCTTCCCTCCTTAATGAGGGAGAGTGCTTGCGGGGAGGTCGCCTTCCGCTGCGGCCATCTTCGCCGCCAAACGAATCATGGTTCGCGCGTCCTCTTCGCTCGCCCCGCTGCGTCGCTGATAACGCGCACAGGCAACATGTGCTTCGCCAGTCCACAGCATTGCGACCTCGTCACTATTGATCGGAGGCAAGCCACGGCTGATGAGCTGCCGGTATTCACGATCAGCCTCCTCGGCCTCGTCGACTACGCGTTGCCCAGAAGCGAGAACCATCATGAAAGCGGCGACGAACGCAACAGCCTCCATCCTCCGGTAGCCCGCGTTCTTCACGAGGACGTCGACAGCCCCTTCGACATCTCCCGCTCTCACCGCGACGGCCAGTTGACCGGAAATCTGTACCCCGCCCGGCATGGCCTGGAGGCGCTGCCACCCTGAAATTGCGAGCTCGCGCGCCTCATCAACTTCTTTCGGACTCAAGGAACGCTCCAGAGTATTCACATATTCACGCACTCGCGAAGCAGAGGAAGAAACAGAGGAATGTGGCTCACTCTCGCGCGCCGCGCTACGGATCCCTCTCCGAGCGGCGGCGAAGGGACGGGTCCGCGCCTCGGTTCTGCGATTCTCTTGCACAGGCGGCTGCTCAGGGATCAGATCAACCCCATAAGTGCCTTTCAACCTCGCCCACAACGATGACATGAAAGCCCTCAACCCAGATGACACCCCCCTATTTCATCATGTTCCGAAGAAGTTGGGATTTTGCAAAACCTGCCTGTGAGAGGCTGCGGCGTTGTTAGCTGTGATACAGATGTTAACAATGGGGTCTGGTGCAGGTCCTGGTGACACATGATCTGGTCGCGCTTTGCGCAGTTGTGACGATTTTGCTCGTGCCCAAGGCTTATCTCAAAAGGCGGAGCGAAGGGCTTGTACAGGTTTTCCCGAATGGCGAGCCGGTCCCTCAGATCGCCAAGGCCTTCGCTACCAAGGGTGCAATGCAGACGGAGTCATCCCTACTCGCGCGGAAAGCACCTGTTCCTGAACATCCCGGACACCCAGCAGGCCGATTCATCCCCGCTCACGCGGGGAGCACCACCCAGCGCTATGCCGAACCTCCACACAACGCGGCTCATCCCCGCTCACGCGGGGAGCACCCCCGTGTTTCCGGGGAGTTCGGTTCTCCGTGGGGCTCATCCCCGCTCACGCGGGGAGCACGGCTATCAGGATGCGCGCCGAGCCCTGTATGCGGGCTCATCCCCGCTCACGCGAGGAGCACATCCAAAGCATCTTCACCGTCATCCAAGGCATCGGCTCATCCCCGCTCACGCGGGGAGCACTCCATGTATCGGGGATCGCGCGCGCATCGGGTGGGCTCATCCCCGCTCACGCGGGGAGCACCCCCGTGTTTCCGGGGAGTTCGGTTCTCCGTGGGGCTCATCCCCGCTCACGCGGGGAGCACGGCTATCAGGATGCGCGCCGAGCCCTGTATGCGGGCTCATCCCCGCTCACGCGAGGAGCACATCCAAAGCATCTTCACCGTCATCCAAGGCATCGGCTCATCCCCGCTCACGCGGGGAGCACTACGGGGTCGTCTCACCGTGTACGGCCTCCTCGGGCTCATCCCCGCTCAGGCGGGGAGCACGACGCGATGGTCACCCTCGTCGCCCTCATACTCGGCTCATCCCCGCTCACGCGGGGAGCACCTACCAAGATCAGCCAGATTAAAAGCAATGTGAGGCTCATCCCCGCTCAGGCGGGGAGCACTTACTGGTATTGGAAACGTCGTTGCGTCTACGAGGCTCATCCCCGCTCACGCGGGGAGCACGCAGTGCTGGGAGCGACCGGCACCGGGACGAGCGGCTCATCCCCGCCCACGCGGGGAGCACGGTAAGCCCGTTGGTGACAAGGTTGTTCACGAGGGCTCATCCCCGCTCACGCGGGGAGCACGAGCAGGGGAGGGGTGAGGGGCTGTGAGGGGCCGGCTCATCCCCGCTCACGCGGGGAGCACGTCCACACGGAGAAACGCCAGTCCGAAATGACCGGCTCATCCCCGCTCACGCGGGGAGCACTGGGACACCCCCCTTTAAACTCAATCGTCCCAAGGCTCATCCCCGCTCACGCGGGGAGCACGCCTCACACAGCCCTAACGCTGGCGGATGGGGGGTGCCCCTATGTGGTGTGTCAAGCGACGGTTGGTAGTTGGTGGGTGGGTTGGGGGTTGTAGAGGGTGGCGTTTCGGATCATGGCGTGTAGGGTGAGGATGCGGCGGTGGGCTAGGGCGATGA
>NZ_JAEKIA010000034.1 GCF_016405145.1 Schaalia cardiffensis | reverse complement strand
TTTCCTCAAGATCTCGTTGGCGCGCCGCAGCTCCCGGTTCTCCTTCTCCAACTCCCGGATCCGCTGGGCATCCGCACTCGTCGTCCCCGCCCGAAGACCACCATCAATCTCCGAACGCTTCACCCAGATACGCAACGCCTCAGGATGAACACCCAACTCACCAGCAATCCGAGCGATCACACCCTTGGACCGCTCAGGATCCCCACGGGCCTCCAACGCCAACCGAGTCACACGCTCACGCAACTCATCGAGATACTTCCTCGAACTCGTCATGACAGTGATCCTTTCCAATCATCACTGCCTCTATCAAACCCGGAGCGATTCAGTTCGGCTCTTGGCGTGTGCTGTGTGTTGTGTTTGGCGTGTGTTGTGTGGTGTGTTGGTGTGGTGTGTGAAATGAAAAGGGGGGTGGGGGGTGGAGCATCGGGAAGCAAGGAACACAGGCGTGTTCCCTTCTTTCCAAAGGCTCTACCCCCCACCCCCTTTTTTGTGGTGTGGTTGCGGCGGTTTCCTACTCTCCCACACCCTGTCGGGTGCAGTACCATCGGCGTTGTTGGGCTTAGCTTCCGGGTTCGGAATGTTGC
>NZ_JAEKIA010000033.1 GCF_016405145.1 Schaalia cardiffensis | reverse complement strand
TGTCAAGCCCCGGGTTTTGTAGAGGGTGTTTCATCTGGTTGCGGCGGCTGCCTTTTGGGGGGTGTGGGGTCTGGTCTGTTCCGGCGGGGGTGGGGTGTGAGCGTTGTCGTGTTCTTCTGGGGTGTGCATGTTGATCGCGGAATGAGGGCGGATGGTGTTGTACCAGTGGACCCATTGGGCCGTCGCGATCTCCAGGTCGTCGATGGAGTTCCAGGGGCCCTTGTTTCGGACCAGTTCGGCTTTATACAACGAGTTGAGTGCCTCGGCGAGCGCGTTGTCGTAGGAGCCGACCGAGGAGACGGCGTCGCAGTCGGCAAGGGGCGTGCCCGTAACGGATCGCGGTGTACTGGACGCCCCGATCCGAATGGTGAATGAGGCCTGTTAGGTCGGCGCCGTCGCGGCGTCGACGCCAGATCGCCATTTTCAACGCGTCGAGGGCGAGGTCGGTGTACAAGCTGGTGGAGGTCTGCCACCCCAGGATCCGACGCGAGTAGACGTCGGTGACGAACGCGACGTACACCCACCCGGCGTGCGTCTTCACGTAGGTGATGTCCGCCACCCACAAGATGTTCGGCGCGAGCGCAGCGAAATGCCGATTCACCCGGTCCATCGGACACTGATCCTTGGGTGTGGACCGGGTAGTGTTCGGGCTCTTTGCCCTCCGGATGCCGCTGATACTCATGGCTCTCATGAGGCGCTCCACCGTGCAGCGGGCGACATGACCTGCCCCATGGTGTGCGGCAGCCTCGGACCGGTTGAGCATGACGTGCATCTTCCGAGCGCCGAAGGCCTCATAGTTCTCCTCATAAATCCGGCGGATCTCCCCCTTCAACACGTCAACACGCTGCGATCGGGCCGATGGGGGACGCTGCTTGCGCGCCCAATACGCCGACGGGGCGACCTGGACACCGGCTGACACCAGCTGCTCACAGATCAGCTCGACCCCGTACTCTGCCCGGTTCTCATCGATAAACCCATCAATGTCTCTTATCGGCGGCCTGGCTCCGCCTGGGCGAAATACGCGCTCGCTTTCCTCAAGATCTCGTTGGCGCGCCGCAGCTCCCGGTTCTCCTTCTCCAACTCCCGGATCCGCTGGGCATCCGCACTCGTCGTCCCCGCCCGAAGACCACCATCAATCTCCGAACGCTTCACCCAG
>NZ_JAEKIA010000032.1 GCF_016405145.1 Schaalia cardiffensis | reverse complement strand
GGGTTACCGGCAGGAAAGTGTGGCATCGCTCGGGCGTGTCGTGGGGGTTATGTGCGTCCGGCCCAGCCTTTTCGGGTGTGGAAGCCGGTGTCGGGGCTGTAGGCGTTGTCGTAGTGTGTGGGCCCGTCTGGCCGGGGTTGTTGTTTGTGTGTTGTGGGGATGATCGTGTGGGGTTGCCTGGCGTGTTTGTCCCATTCGGCGAGCACTGTGGCGGCGTTGATGGGGTGTTGGTGGTGGGCGAGGAACCAGTGAATTGCGGTGATTTGGCGAGTCGTGTTCCAGCCTGCATGGGCGCGCAGTAGGGCGCGGATTTGAGCGTTGAGGGATTCGATGGGGTTGGTGGTGGATGCGAGGTTTGGTCGGCCAGGGTCGGTGAGGAATGTGAAGAGCTGTTTGTTCTTGAGGAGGCGTTCGAGCCGGTAGTACACGCGCCTGTCGCGTTCGTGGGTGTACCACCATTTCTTGCCTGTGGCTGCTGCCTTTTCGGGGTCTTGGGACGCGTAGGTGCGTTCTTTGAGGTAGTGGGCGTATTCGGTGTGGAAGGCGGCGAGCAGGCTCGCCCAGTGTGCGGCTTCATCCATGGTGGTGACGCGCAAGAGGGAATGGGACAGGCCTTTGAGGGCTTTCCCGGCGGGCGTGTGGGGGTTGTGGGTCAGGTCCACGGTGTTGTTGCGGTGGACATGCACGAGGCAGCGTTGGACCGGTTGGTCTGGTCCCCACGGGGTGCGGATCGCTGCCAGGGCGCCGCCTGCCCCGTCGGTAGTGATGATGCCCGGTGGGGGAAGTGGGCTGAGGAGCTGGGTGTAGGCCGTAGCGTTTTCTCGTCCGGCGGTAACCCAGTTCAACGGTGTGCGCCCGTCGGTGGCGATGAGGATGACCCAGGAGTGGGAAAGGTAGATCCCGTCAATGAACACCTGGTCATGAATGACGCCGTCCATGACTGGGAGGGGTGGTGGGACTTGCCAACACCACGAGGTGCGCTGGCGGAAGGATCGGCCGGTGAGTGTGCCGTCGCGTTCGGCTTGGCTGGTCTTGCCGGTCGCGTAGTTGATGAATGCTTCCAGGTCGTGGCGGCGAGTTACGTCAGGGCGCTTGAGAACTGTCGAGAATGAGCAGTTCCGGCAACGCCACCGGGGCGTACGAGAAGACGTTTTCCCGTTCGCGTTCATCGGCGCTCGGCAGATCGGGCACTTGGGGCGCTTGTCAACACTCACCCGCTCATATAGGCCCCACCCCTATGGGGAACGCGACTTTACGCGGTCAGATCAACGAAAAGTCCGGGT
>NZ_JAEKIA010000031.1 GCF_016405145.1 Schaalia cardiffensis | reverse complement strand
GGGGGGTGTTGTCACCGGCCGCCGCGGGGCTGCTGCTCACCGCTGATCAGGGGAACGACCCGCTCGAGGTCTTTCGTAACGTGGGTGCGGGATCGGCGGCTCAAGGCTGGCCCGATCTCCTACGAGACGAGGGAGCGGCACGTGCAGACCTCCAGCATTGACGTGTTCATCGGCATCGACGTGGGTAAGTCCGACCACTGGGCCACCGCCCTGGACCGGGACGGTAATCGCCTGTTCGACAAGGCCTTGCCCAACGACGAGACCAGACTGCGAGACCTCTACGAGCGGCTGGCCCGGCACGGGCGGGTGCTGGTGGTCGTGGACCAGCCCGCCACCATCGGAGCGCTGGCTGTTGCCGTGGCCCAGGACATGGGCATCCCCGTGGGCTACCTGCCTGGCCTGTCGATGCGGCGCATCGCGGACCTGACCCCGGGCAACGCTAAGACCGATGCCCGTGACGCCTCGGTCATCGCCCAGGCCGGCCGCACCATGCCGCACACGCTGCGGGCCATCAACGGCTCGGACCAGGACGCAGCCGCCCTGTCCATGCTCACGGGCTTCGACCTGGACCTGGCCCGCCAGGTCAACCAGACCTCGAACCGGATCCGGGGCCTGTACACCCAGATCCACCCCGCCCTGGAGAAGGTCCTGGGTCCACGGCTGGAGCACGACGCCGTCCTTGAGGTCATCGCCTCGTGGCCCGTCCCCACCGCCCTGCGAAAGGCCGGGCGGGTACGAGTGGCCGCTAAGCTCAAGGCCCACGGCGCCCGCCGCCACGAGGCCTGGGCCGGCGAGATCATCAGCGCGCTGGAGGCCCAGAACGTCGTGGTCATCGGCACCGACGCCGCCGGAATCGTCCTGCCCCACCTGGCCCGCCAACTCATCGCCCTGCACGCCCAACGCCGTGACGTCGCTGCCAAGGTCGAGGCCCTGGTGGAGGCCCACCCTCTTTACCAGGTCCTGACCTCCATGCCCGGCATCGGGGTCAGGACCGCCGCCGTTTTCATCGCCGAGACCCTCGGACGGTCCTTCGACACCGGAGCGCACCTGGCCTCCTACGCCGGGCTCACACCCGTCACCCGACGCTCCGGCTCCTCGATCCGCAGCGAGTACACCTCCCACGCGGGCAACAAGAGGCTCAAACGGGCCATGTTCCTTTCAGCCTTCGCCTCACTACGCTCAGACCCCGCCTCCCGGGCGTACTACGACCGCAAGATCGCCCAGGGCAAGCGCCACAACCAGGCCGTCATCGCCCTAGCCCACCGCCGCATCCTCACCCTACACGCCATGATCCGAAACGCCACCCTCTACAACCCCCAACCCACCCACCAACTACCAACCGTCGCTTGACACACCACATAGGGGCACCCCCC
>NZ_JAEKIA010000030.1 GCF_016405145.1 Schaalia cardiffensis | reverse complement strand
CGCCTTCGTCTGCGTGCTGCTCGTGGTCGTCGAGGACGTGGGGTGCGCCGTCGTAGCTGATGTGTCCCGATCCGATGTGGAGCTCTCGGTCCAGGAGGGGGCCGAGTTCGCCGAGTTCGTGGAGGACGACGAGGATCGTGGTTGTGGCGTTTTTCGATTCTGAGACGATCTGGGCGAGTCTTTCCCTGGAGGCCTGGTCGATTCCGGCCATCGGCTCGTCCATGATGAGAAGCTCTGGATCTCGTACGAGAGCCCGGGCGATGAGGACTCGCTGAGCTTGGCCTCCTGAGAGGATTGCGAAGGGGTCCTTCGCTCGGTGTGCGAGGCCGACCCTTTTGAGTGCGGCCATCGCTTTGTCCTTGTCTCCAGGGGAGTTCCACCATTTGCGGCGGCCGAGCAGTCCGGACATGACGACTTCGAGGGAACTGGCCGAAATGGGGCCTCCGAGGCTGATGCGCTGGGGTACGTAGCCGATGCGCTTCCACGGGATGGCTCGCGAATCCTGGTTGTCCACGCCGAAGAGGCGGACCGAGCCTCGAGTGATGGGGGCGGTTGCGAGCAGAGCGTGCAGGAGGGTGGATTTGCCCGAACCATTCGCTCCGGTGAGGGCGACCGTCTGGCCGCTGGGGATGCTCAGTGAGATGCCGTGTAGGACCAGGTGGGTGTCCCAGGCGACGTGGAGATCGTGAATATCGACGACGTTGGCGGGTGCCCCCAAGGCTGGGGCACCCGCCGGTGCTGTGAGTGAAGTGGTTGTCACTTGCAGTGCAGGGCCGTGCGAAGTGCGGTGATGTTGTTGCGCATGGCTGCCGCGTAATCCTCGTTCGGATTCACTTGGCTCTCGATCGGGTCGAGGACGGCGGTTTCGATTCCGAGGTCTTGTGCGAGGGTTTCGGCGACCTTCGGGTCGATGAGGGCCTCGGTGAAGATGATGGAGACGCCCTGGGCTTTCACGAGTTCGGAGATCTCTTGCAAGCGAGCGGGGGAGGGGGAGGAATCAGGGTCGAGGCCGGAGATTCCCACTTGGGTCAGGCCTGTGCGGTCGGCGAGGTAGCCGAAGGCGGCGTGAGCAGTGACGAAGGTTGTGTGTTCGCAGGTCGCGGTGCCGGAGACGAGTTCGGTTCCGAGGTCTTTCATCGAGTGCGCGACATTCGCGGCGTTCGAGGTGTAGGTCTGTGCGTTCTTCGGGTCGGCGTCGGCGAGGGCTTGTCCGATCAGGGTGGCGGCCTGGCTCATGCGCTCCGGGTCGAGCCAGAAGTGCGGGTCGGTCGACATGTCGTGGTCGGCCTCGTGATCGTGATCTGCATCGTGGTCGTGATCATCGACGTGGTTCCCCGAGTCGGAGACCTTGACGAGTTGAACAGCCGGTGCAACATCAATGACGGTCTTAGGGGCGTTGTGCTCGACGGCCTCGTCGACGGCACTCTGGAAGCCCTTGAGGTAGACGACGGCATCGGCTTTGCCGAGCTGGTCGACGCTGGCGGGGGAGAGTTCGAGGTCGTGCGGCTCGGCACCGTCTGGGGTGAGTGAGGTGACGGAGGTGAGCTCGCCGCCGATCTGTTCAGTCAGGTACTTGAGCGGGTAGAAGGAGGCCAT
>NZ_JAEKIA010000003.1 GCF_016405145.1 Schaalia cardiffensis | reverse complement strand
AAACCCCGATCAGACCAACACATTCTGTCCACCCTCATAGTTGGCCGCCACCAACTAAAACCCAGACCTTCCCGCACCAGCACAACGAAAAGTCCCAGTCAGACCAACACGAGGTGTCCTTTAACCCCGGGCTTCCGTTTTCCTTGGAATCCCGGGGGTTTCGGTGGCGGTAGCGCTGGGATTTGAACCCAGGGTGGCTGTGACACCACACAGCATTTCGAGTGCTGCACCTTCGGCCGCTCGGACACGCTACCAGTGCAAAAAAGTATAGCCCGACTCAGGCTGGCGCTGGCAACTCATCATGGCACTGTGCGATCCGTTCCACATGAGCACGCACTAGCGAAAATGGGGGTAACAGCTTCAATTGGTGTCATCGATGAGCGTCTTGCGGTGTTCGATCTGGGCATCAGTAGGCATGACTTGTGAGCTGCTCTTCTAAGGAACGACTCCTCAGCGCAAGGCCACTCCCCGACGAGGAGGAATACCGGGCATACCGAGCGAGACAGGCTGAACGCGTTCAAATCCCTCAGCTCCAGACCCAGCCCCGCTGCAAGAGCGCGCGCCCTCGCCCTCAGCGCCCGCAGAATTACCACAAGCAGAACTGCCACACGCACACGCGCCAAGAGGAAGCCCCTCAGCCCCGAACCCTTCTTCGGACTCAAAGTCGATGCCCCGCAATTCGAGCACCTCAGACTCCTCACCACTGTCCTTCCGCCGTTCGATCGCGGTAGAGAGCATGAGCTTGATGCGGTTGAGCTGATTAACCTCGGAAGCGCCCGGATCGTAATCGACGGCGACGATATTCGCCTCCGGGTAGCGGCTGCGCAGAGCGCGGAACATGCCCTTGCCGACGATGTGGTTCGGCAAACAGGCGAAAGGCTGGACGCAGATGATGTTCGGACAACCGTGCTCGATCATGTCGACCATCTCAGCGGTCAGGTACCAGCCCTCACCGGCCTGATTGCCGAGCCTGGCGATGTCCTGGGAACGCGCCGCCATGTCATGAACATCCCTGGGGACCTCGAACTTCTCCTTAGTCTTCGCGAAAGCCTTGCGCATGGGGCGCTCGTACTGCTTCATCGCCCATAGCGCGATGGGCATGAGGCGATTGCCACGGCCCTCGATGCCGAGATTCTCACGATCCCACTGCGAAGTCGCCGCCGAATTGTGGAAGAACTGCATGAGGCCCGGCAACACGGCCTCGCAGCCCTCGGCCTCGATCACATCGACGGCGTGGTTATTCGCATCCGGGTGGAACTTCACGAGGATCTCGCCGACGAGGCCGACCCTGGGCTTGCGTTCAATGTCGCGTAGTTCGAGAGCGTCGAACTCGCGCACGCATTCGGCGATGAGCTTCGAGTAAGAGAGGCGCTTGCCGAAAGTCGCGGAGCGGCCCGTCGAGAACCACTCCGTGCAGATCGCATTCCACCGCTCGTAGAGAGCCATCGCCGAGCCGGGCACAGCCTCGTAGGGGCGTACGCGCAAAAGCATCGCCTGAATCGCATCCCCCACGACAATCGCCTGGAGGGTCTTGTGGATCATCGGCATGGTCATCGCGAAGCCGGGATTGTCCTCATAGCCCTGGACGGACACGGCGATGACGGGGACCTGCGGGTAGCCGGCATCGCGCAAGCCCTTGCGCAGCAGGGAGGCGTAGTTCGTCGCACGGCACATGCCACCCGTTTGTGTGATGGCGACAGCGGTCTTATCCGGGTCGGAGCGCCCTGAGACGAACTCGTCGAGGAGCTGGCCGATGACGACGATCGCCGGATAGCAGGAGTCGTTATTGACGAATTTCAGTCCCGTCTCCATCGTCTCCCGGTTCGTATGCTCAAGCAGGCGCACATTGAGGCCCGCTCTGCGCAGCACCGGCATGACGAGTCGGAACTGGATGGGCGCCATCTGCGGGGCGAGAATCTCGTAGCCTTCTTCGCGCATTTTCTCGGTGAAGACCGCGCGCTCGACCATGTGCCCTGCGGCGATTTGGGCCCGCTCTTCAGCGGCAGCCTTCTCCGAGGGGTCAACGAAGCTCGTGTCAATGGTCGCCGAAGACTCGGCGCGCTCGGCAACCGCCGCATCGAGAGAGCGCAAACGGATTTTCGCAGCCCCCAGGTTGGAGACCTCGTCGATCTTCAACACCGTGTGGATGTCGCCGCGGCTTTCCAAGATCTCCTGGACCTGGTCGGCGGTGATGGCATCGAGACCACAGCCGAAGGAGTTGAGTTGGACGAGTTGGAGGTCCGGCTCGTCGCCGACGCGGGCAGCTGCCTCGTAGAGGCGCGAGTGGTAGGACCACTGGTCGCGCACGCGCAAGGGCCGTTCGAGGCGTCCATCGGCGACGGAGTCCTCGGTGAGCACTCCCATGCCCAGGCCGACGATGACCTCGGGGATCCCGTGGTTGATCTCCGGGTCGAGGTGGTAGGGCCGCCCCGCAAGGACGATGCCTCTCACCCCGTGCTCGCGCATCCACGCGATTGATTCGGTGCCTTTGTCCTTGATCTCGCGTTTCACGGCGGCGTCCTCGTCCCATGCCGCATCCAGGGCGGCGCGCATCTCCTCGACGCTGATGTCGTAGCCGAACTCTTTGAACGCCTTGGACAGGTGGGCGGGAAGGTAGTCGCGATTGGCGAGGTTGACGAAGGGGCTGATGAACTTCACGCCCTCCTCTGAGAGGCGCTCCATGTTGTTACGGATGACCTCGGGATAGGTGGCGACGACCGGGCAGTTGAAGTGGTTGTCCGCGCCCTCGATCTTCTGCTCGAAATCGACGCAGGGGTAGAAGATCGTCGTGATCCCCTTGTCGAGCAGGGATTCGATGTGCCCGTGGACGAGTTTGGCCGGGTAGCACACGTTCTCCGAGGGAATCGACTCCATGCCCGCTTCGAAGAGCTCATGGTTCGAGCGGCCCGAGATCATGACGCGAAACCCCAGTTCACTGAGCATTGTGAACCAAAAGGGGTAGTTCTCGTACATGCCGAGCACGCGCGGCACTCCGATATCGCCCCGGTGGGCCTTGTCCTCAGTGAGGCGCCGGTAGCCGAAGATCCTCTTGTACTTCCAGTCATACATGTTCGGCAGCGCGGACTTCTTGGGGACCCTTTCGAGGGAGGCGCCACGCTCGCAGCGGTTGCCGGACACGTGGCGCTCCCCGTTGGAGAAGGTGGAGATCGTCATCTGGCAGTGGTTCTGGCACAAGCGGCAGGTCTTGCGGCTCGTCTCGACGGAAAAGGACTCGAGGTCCTCGATCGTCGCCAAGCAGGACTCCCCTTCGCCCTCGTCGTGCATGCGGGCAGTGAGGGCCGCCCCGTAGGCGCCCATGAGGCCGGCGATATCGGGGCGGATGACCTCGCGGCCGGTGAGAAGTTCGAAGGCGCGCAGGACGGAGTCGTTGAGGAAGGTGCCGCCTTGCACGACGACGCGCTCACCGAGGTCGGAGGGGTCCTTGAGTTTGATGACCTTATACAGGGCGTTGCGCACAACCGAATAGGACAGGCCTGCGGAGATATCGCGGACATCCGCACCTTCCTTTTGGGCCTGCTTGACGGAAGAGTTCATGAACACGGTGCAGCGGGTCCCCAGGTCGACGGGCGAAGTGGACTCCATCGCTGCGCTCGCGAAGGAGCGCACATCGGTGCCCATCGTCTCAGCGAATGTTTGCAGGAAGGACCCACAGCCGGAGGAGCAGGCTTCGTTGACGCTGATCGAGTCGACAGCCCGGTCGCGGATGCGCAGATACTTCATGTCCTGGCCGCCGATGTCGATGACGGAGGTGACGCCGGGTGCGATGTGTTCGGCGGCCCTGAAGTGCGCCATGGTCTCGATCTCGCCCTCATCCATTGTCAGGGCGGTGGCGACCAGGCCTTCTCCATATCCGGTGGCACAGCTCCTCCCGATGATGGCGCCCTCGGGCAGTTCGCTGCGCACGCGCTTGACGATGTCAACGGCGGCAGCCAGGGGGTCTCCCTCGTTGGAGGCGTAGTGGGTGAAGACGATCCGCTCCTGTTCGTCAATGAGGACCGCTTTGATGGTGGTGGAGCCTGCGTCCACGCCGAGCCAGCAGCGTCCCTTCGCCTCGTCAATGCGCGCTTTGGGGATTGTTTCCTTTGCATGGCGGGCGCGGAACTCTTCGCGTTCGGCCTCAGTGGCAAAAAGGGGACGCATTCGCGCGGATTCTGCGGCGATGGTGGCGGTGGCGAGAGTGTCGACGAGTTCGGAGACGAGCCGGGCGTCCTCGCCCCTGTCTTTCGGGTCGGGGGAGGTGAGGGCGCGGCGCTGCTCACGTTCAGCGAGGAGGGCGGCGCCGATCGCGACGTAGAGCTGCGCGTTCTCGGGAGCGACGAAAGCCTTGGCCTTCGGGAGGAGTTCTTCGTAGGCGCGGCGCAGTTCGGGCAGGAAGTGGAGGGGGCCGCCGAGGAACATGACGGTGCCGCGAATGGGGCGCCCGCAGGCGAGGCCGGCAATGGTTTGGGTGGCGACCGCCGCGAAGATCGAGGCTGCGAGGTCCTCGTGGGCGGCCCCCTGGTTGATGAGGGGTTGGATGTCGGATTTCGCGAAGACGCCGCAGCGTGAGGCGATCGGGTAGAGCTGCGTGTGCTTCGCTGCGAGCTCGTTGAGACCGGAGGCGTCGGTTTTGAGTAGGGTCGCCATCTGATCGATGAATGCGCCGGTACCGCCCGCGCAGGTGCCGTTCATGCGTTGCTCGGGGGTCGGGTGGAGGTAGGTGAGTTTGGCGTCTTCCCCGCCGAGTTCGATGACGACGTCGACTTCGGGGTGAAGGCGCCGGGTCGATTCCGTGCCGGCGATGACTTCCTGGACGAAGGGGATTCCCATGGCGCTCGCAGTTGCCAGGCCGCCGGAGCCGGTGATTGCGGCGTGGACTTCGAGGCCGGGGTAGGACTCGGCGATGTCGGAGAGGAGGCGGGCGAGTTCGGCGCGTACATCGGCGTTGTGGCGCCGGTAGTCGGCGAAGAGGATTGTCTCGCCGTCGAGGACGACCGCTTTGACGGTGGTCGAGCCGACGTCGATCCCGAGATAGCAGGGATGCTCGGGCGTCGGCACGTGGCGCGTGGCCTGAGGCTGTTTCATCGTTTTCCCTCCGGTATTTTCCTCACTTTAGAAACTAGGAGGATTCGAAAAAATTTCCAACATGAGGAAATTAGAATCGGCGAGCAAGGAGCCCCTCCGCCTCAGGCGCTCAATCCTGCGCTTCTCACCCTCCCTCAACGAGGACGACAAGCGCGCCAAGAGTCGGGAGTGTTGAAAACCAGCCAAGGAAATACGAGGCATCGACATGACGAAAATCCTTTCGGGAGCCTGGGGAACTTCCACCAAAAAGAGCCTTCGAGCAGACGCACAAGGCGATTCGAGGGGGACTCAGGAGCGCCCTGGCGAGGAAGAGCCCACACCACCGACGCCCGCTACGCCACCGAGGCTCAGGAGGGCTCGGGGGAGGAAAAGAAGTTGAGCGGAATCGACGCGGGCCCGAAAGACGAGGAACACCCAGGAGGCGAGGCCGCGCCTGCCCGCCGACATCGGGGCCCCTCTGCGGCGCGCGGCGAAGTCAAGGATCGGATCCGAATCGCCGCGCGCGCAGAGTTCATCGAACACGGCTACGACGGCGCGACCATCCGAGCCATCGCCCGGCGAGCTCAGTGCGACTCCGGCCTCGTGTCCTATTACTTCGGATCGAAGCAAAAGCTGTTCCGCGCCTGCATGGATCTTCCCCTCGACCCTGCGGCCGAAGCGATCCGCCTCCTCTCAGACGGTCCCGAAGGGGCAGCGCGCAGAGTCCTCAATTATGCGGTTCACCTCTACGAGGAGACCCTCACCGCTGACACCTTCTTCGCCCTCATGCGCGCCCTCATGACGGACGCCGCCACGAGCCGCCGCTTCCAGACCTACATCCGCACAGAAATCATCGACACCCTCGGAGCTTTCCTCGGAGCCGAAGAGGACTTCGGGGAACAGCTCGGACTGGCGCTGGGCACGATCTACGGGATTGCTTCGATGCGCTACATCGTGAAACTCGAGCCCTTGGCCTCCATGCCGAGCGAACGTTTCATCGACCTGCTCGAACCGATTCTCCAAGAACGGGTCGACGCTTTCATGGGTGCGAGCGCTCCTCGCTGAACGGGAGAGACCGCTGCTCGCTGAACGGGAGAGACACAGAGGCTTGAAGTGTGTGCTCAGCCTCTCCGCCCGACTTGCTCTCACTGAAGGATAGAGACACGGGAGCGCTGAACGGGGAGGGACATAGCTGCGCTGAGCGGCAGGGGCGGGGCATCAGGCCTGAGCGATCATCCACCTCCTCGCCGAAACAGCAGGAATCCAGAACCGGGAAAGCAGCCTCAGGAGCGGGAAAGGGGAACCACCCGCACCTGTATCGCCTTAATCGCGCACCAGACCTCATCACCGATCGACAAAGCGAGCTCAGCCCATGCCGCAGCCGTCAGACGCGCCATAATCGCAGCACCATCAAGGTCGACCCGAACGGAAAGCACACCCTTGGAGTCCTCCACGGAGAGGACTTGACCTCTTAGGACCGTGCGCGGCGACCCCTCTACTGCTTCACGTGACAGGGCAACAGCATCCGGGGAGAACAGAAGAGCGACCGGCGCACCCTCGACAATGCCTTTCAGTTCCAGGGCCCCTCTTCTCGTGGAAGTGAAGCACTCACCCGTCAATTCCAGCCCCTCAGCACAGCCAGCACAAGCGGTGAGCAGGCCCGCTTTCACATCCACGGACACCATCCCAGAAGCAGGATCAGGGATGAGAGCCTCACCCGTGACGACATTGAGGCCCGCGAGGCGAGCAGCGAAAAGCGATGTCGGCTCTGCGACGATCCGCGCTGGCTCTCCAGACTCAACGATCCGGCCATCCTCAATGACGAGGAGCCTCGAGGCGAGGGCGAGAGTCTCCACAAGGTCATGAGTAATGAGCAAAACGGTGATCCGCTCACCCGCGAGGCGCCGAGCAACGACAGCGGCGACGCGGGCGGAGGCCTCAACATCGAGGGAGGCCGTCGGCTCATCAAGGATGAGGACATCCGGGTCGAACACGAGGGCTCGCGCGATCGCAACCCTCGCGGCCTGTCCACCGGAGAGAGCATCGGCGCGCCGATCGGCGAAGCCCTCAAGGCCGACTGCGCGCAACTGCTCGAGCGCCGCCGCCTTCGCTTCTTTCTTCGGGACATGGCGCGCAACAAGGGGGAAAGCCACGTTATCGAGCACGGACATCCACCCGAAGAGGCAAGGACGCTGACTGACGAGGGCGACCGCGCGTTTACGTGCCGGAACGAAAACACCCTCCCCGTTCACGAGGGTACGACCAATACGGGCTTCGCCCTCGTCGAGGAGGATCGAACCTGAGATGACGCCCGCGAGGGTTGATTTGCCCGAACCATTGGGACCCATGACAGCGGTGACCATCCCGGCGGGCAGAACACAATCGACATCCCAGCCGCGCACTGCGATCCGTCCGCGCACCGCAACCTCAAGCGGGTCAAGTCGGGCCAGAGCCCCGTCCTCGCCAATCGCAGAGGCGGAGGCTGAAGCGGGAGCGCCAGAAGACCCGCCGAACACACAGTCACCCCCCACAGCGTCGAGGGAGTCCTCCTCTGAGGGGATCGGAGCGGGACGACGAACTCCGATCGTCTCCGTCACGCCCACAACGAGGGCCGCAGCGAAGAGGAGCACCATCCCCAGTGCGAGGGCGAGATCCGTATCGGATTCGCGGGCGAGATAGATCTGGAGGGGCAGGGTCCGTGTCACACCCTGGAGGGAGCCTGCAAAAGTCAGGGTCGCTCCGAACTCGCCCAGACATCGGGCGAGTGCGAGCGCTGAACCTCGTGCAAGACCGGGTACGACCTGCGGGAGGGTGACAGAGAAGAGAACACGAGTCGGAGAGGCCCCAAGAGAGGCGGCCATCTCCTCAAGCCCTTCAGGTCGGGTGCGCAGGGCCGCTTCAAGAGTGACGATGAGGAAGGGCAGGGAGACGAATACCTGCGCCATGACGACCGCGACCCAGGAAAAGGCGATCGACACTCCGAAGGATTCGAGGAAAGAGCCAATGAGGCCGCGACGCCCGAAAGCCGCGATGAGCGCCATGCCAGCGACGACCGGGGGCAAAGACAGCGGCAGGGCGACGAGAATCCTCGCCGTGCCGACGCCCCGCCACGTCCTCGACAGGAGGATCGCGGCGGGGACGCCGAAGAGGAGATCAAGTGCGAGCGCGACCAGCGCAGTCTTCACAGACAGAGCAAGAGCCGCGAGGGCAGCCTCGGTTGTCAAAAGCTCAGGCAAACGCCCCCACGGAACCCTCATTCCCATAAGGACGAGGGGCACAACAAGGTAAGCGAATGCGAGTGCCCCGAGCCCCCCGATCCATGCGGGGATCGGAGAGATGACTGGCGCGCTCTTCCTCCTCATCGAACGGCGGCTGCGGTAAATCCGGCGTTGGAGAGGACCTTCTGTCCATCGGCGGACAAGACGAGGTCAACCCATTCCTGCGCGAGCTCGCTGTGCGTCGTGTTGGCTGCGACTGCGATCGGGTAGGTGTTCACAGCCTGATCCGCGCCCTGGATGTCGATGGTCTCAACCTTCGCGCCTTCGGCAAGAGCGTCGGTGCGGTAGACGATGCCCGCATCGGCTTCACCCGAAGCGACCTTGCCGCGCACATCGGTCACGGCCTGTTCTTCGGAGACTGGGTGGAGTTCGACGCCAAGAGCGGCGGTGAGCTTGCCCGTGAGTTTGCCGCAGGGAACCTCGGGGGCGCAGATCACGAGCTTGACATTGTCGAGGGAGGAGTCGAGGCCGGTGACGCCCGCAGGGTTGCCCGGAGGGGTGATGAGGGTGAGGGTGTTCTTCGCGAAGACCGAAGGCTCGGCGACGAGATCCTGCTCTTTCGCCTTGTCCATCGTCGACTCGTTCGCGGTCGCGAGGACGTCGGCACCACCATTGGCGGCCATTTGCGCAACGAGGTCCTGAGAGCCGGCGAGGTTGAGGACGACATCGACATTCGGGTGGGCGGCTTCGAAGGTCTTTTCGAGTTCGCCGAAGGTCTCGGTGAGGGAGGCTGCGGCGAAGACGTTGAGGACAACCTCCTCAGCCTTCGATTCGGCTGCGGGAGCGGACTGGTCGAGGGCGGCATTGTTCGAACCCGACTGCGCACAGCCCGCGAGCGCGAGGCCGCATGCGGCGAGTGCGGAAAGGAGGGGGAGACGTCGCATGGTTTCACTCCACATCTTTATCAAGGGTTGATGGCCGCTTTATTCTAGGTGACGGCAAAACAAAGTGCTAGTGAGCTGAGGCAGCGCTCCAATCCCCTTACACTCTTCGCATGTCACAGCATATTTCAGTCATTTCTTATCCTCATAGATTCCCCACCCTCTCAATTCCTCTGATGTCACCATCCCCTTCCTCATCCACCTCAGGAGCCCACCCTCAGCCCCTTCCTCGATTGATACCATTTCTCCTTTAAGGATCCTCTTTTTCAACCGAAAGAAGCGCATCATGCCTCAGCCAGCAGCTCTCGAAACAGCTTCCCTCCGCGCCCACTTCATCGTCTTCTCCGATAGGGTCCTCAACGGCTCGAAGGAGGATCACGCCACCCCCGCCTGCGCACAAGCCCTTGAAGCCGCCGGAATCACGGACACCACCACGACGGTGGTTCCCGAACAGCGCGAGGCCCTCTACTCCGAGATCCGCTCCGCCCTCGCCTCCGGCGCGCGCCTCGTCCTCGTCCTGGGCGGTTCAGGCTTCGGAGTCGGAAATGTCGCTCCCGAAGTCGTCCGGGAACTCATCGAGGTCGAAATCCCCGGCATCGCAGAGCAGATCCGATCCCACGGGCTGAAATCCACCCCCCTCTCGGGCCTGTCCCGCGAGGTCGTCGGCGTGACGGCCCGCGACTCCTCCGGCGCTCTCCTCGTCGCCTCACCCGGATCAAAAGGCGGGGCTCTCGACACCCTGGCAGTTCTCATCCCCCTCCTTCCCGCGATCTACCATCAGCTCGACGAGGAGCGCTGAGCCCCAATGGGCAACCGGATCGACACGCAAGAGCGGCTCATCGCGGCGACCCGTCACATCATCATCGAAGAGGGGATGGAGGCGACCTCCCTCGAGCACATCTGCAAGACGGCAGGCTTCACGCGAGGCGCCTTCTACTCGAATTTCGCGTCGAAAGATTCCCTCTTGGCGGCGCTCGCCGAGGACGAGTACACCGGACTCATCGAGCGTCTTCGCCTCACGATCGATCATTGGGCCTCGAGTTCCTCCTTCGTCGAGGAGGACGGGGTCGAGGCCTCCGGCGAGCTCCTCATCGAGAATCTCCTCTTCGAGGCGCTTGATGCGATCGGCACGAACCGCGAGCTGCACCTACTGCACACTGAGCTTCTCCTCCGCTCGATCCGGGACCCCGAGTGGGCGGAGCGCTTCCTCGACATCAACCTTGAATTCGTTGACGAGTTGGGGCGCTCACTCGAGTGGATCCTTCAGGCCGCAGGACGTGAACTCACCCATCCGCTTCGCGCTTTGACGCATTCGGTCATCGGCGTCGTCATGAGGGCTTCGGGTGTTGCGGCGTGGCGCGAGTCGATGCGCGCGCTCAGACTCCAAGAAAGGACGACGAAGTTCGCTTCTTCACCAGCCGATTCGATTCCGGCCTCGTCCCTTCACCATGTTCAGGCCTCGGCTCAGAACGTGGAGCTCTCCCAGGGGCTGCGGAGCGAGGGCGAGGACTCCTCCCGAAATTCAGGGGCTCGGGAAATCCTCGAAACCGTCCTCCATCTCCTCTACGCCTCCTCTCGTCCCAGGCAGGAGCGGTGAATACCAACACGCGGGAAACACGGGCCTGCGACTGAGCAGAAAGCCCACGAAACCGACAGTGCCCCCCAGGTCGGCGTCCTCACTTGCACATGCCGACACGTACAGTAGAGCCCATGACGGAAGCAGCACTCAGGATCGACTCGGGCATCGATCCCCTTGAGCAGGTTTCCCTATACCCACGACTGCGATACATGGGGTCGAAGTATCGGCTTCTTCCCGCTCTTGCGGATGTTTTCACCCAGCTCAATGCCTCGACTGCAATCGACCCCTTCTCCGGCTCGGGCGTCGTCTCCTACTTGCTGAAATCGCTGGGCTACTCAGTGACTTCAAGCGACTACTTGCATTTCCCCGTCACCCTCACAAGCGCAGCATGCGTCAATCAGAACGACACTCTTTCCGATCAGGAGATCACAATGATCTCCTCGGGAGTCAACCGCGATCGAAGAGACTTCATCTCTCGCACATACGAGGGTCGTTTCTTCACCTCCGAAGATCTGCGCTTCCTCGACTCCGCCTGGTCCCACATCGATTGCCTGCCCTCTGCGAAGAAAGACTTGGCGATCTCGGCCCTGGTTCTTGCGGCAGCACGAAAGCAGCCGCGAGGCATCTTCACAGTCACCGGCCTCCGCTATGACGATGGACGCCCCCAACTCCACACCCCCTTGCGCGAACAGTTCATCACCTGCGCTCATGACTGGAATCGCGCCGTTTTCTCAGCACGCCCCTGTCATTCATTCCAAAGCGACGCCCTGAGCGCAGCTGGACATGCGGATGTCGTCTACCTCGATCCCCCTTACGCTCCCCCCAGGGATGACAACGACTACATCAAGCGCTATTGGTTCCTCGAAGGACTGTCTGACTACTGGCAGAACGGAACCGCCGCGATCATGGAGAACACTCGAACCCACAAACTCGAGAAGCGTCCGACGGCATTCGGCTCCAAACTGACAATCACCGCTGCTCTTGCCGAGCTTTTCGACCAGTTCTCCGATTCGACACTCGTTCTGTCCTACGGGTCGAACGCCGTACCTGATCTCCGCACACTCATCAGCATCATGACGGACACGAAAGGCTCCAAGCCGGAGGTTTTAACGATCCCCCACCGGTATCACATGGGAACCCACCAGAACGCCAACCGGCGTGAGGCCGTCGAGTACATCCTCATCGGCGATTGAAGGGAAGAACGACAGTGGACCCCATCCCCTTCGACACATATGTCTCGTCACTCAGTCGGCTTTCCAGCTGGTCGGACCCAACGCACGCCACTGCCCAGAGCACCCAGATCGCGGCGGCAGTCGCTTCCCTTGAAGAATTGCCCGTGATCGATCGGGATTCTCTCAGTCAGTGGATCCACACCCACCCGAATGATGCGGGCATCCTTGCTCTCATTGTCGGGCTGAGCAGAGAGAAACTGAAGAATCAGGTCCGGCATTGGTTCGGCGTGGGATCCCCTTCCAAAGTCGCGCGCGAAAAGCCGAAGGAGCTGGTCGATTCCTTTGATCAGGATTTCGATCTCATCAGGCTTGTCAACAGCCAACTCAGAAGAACGTATACCTTCGCCGATATTCTCAACGCCAGGGCGACAACGAGGCATTCCGCCGTCCAGGCCGGTGAGTCCGGGCGCAGAGTCGAAGACCAGATCGAAGCCATTGCAGGGGATCTGTCTCTTCCCTACGAGGTGCGCACCCGTTTCGAGGGGAGAACTGGTCGCAGCGCCCCAGCCGATCTCGCAGTCCCCGGTGGCGGACGCGGCTGTGTCATCGCTGTTGCTGCAAAAGCTTTCGACTCCACAGGATCCAAGCTCACTGATGCTGTGCGTGAAATCGAAGAAATGGCGGATGCCCGAACAGGCAATCAGATCGTGCTTGCCGTCGTTGACGGCATCGGATGGAAGGGCCGTTTAGCGGATCTCCGTCGGATCTGGTCACTGTGGGAGAGCGGCGAAATAGATGGGCTTTTCACGATGAACACCCTCGAGGAGTTTTGCCAGGACCTCGACGATTACGCAAGAATCCGCATGATCAAGCGTTGCCCCCGCGGCCTCGAGGCCTCGGGCAACTGAATCCCCGACCCGAACCACGCGCTCTCAGGCTCGGGTCCACTCAATCCGGTCCTGCGAGCGCCCGGGCGCAGGCTTTCCGAAGACGGGCGCAGGCCCTCCGAAGAGGACACCAGCCCCTTCACAGAGGAAACCCGCGTAGCCCCTGTCGCACGGGATTCTACGAAGAGAAGCCGCGTCTTCCGCCAGCTTGCAAGGATGAACACCACCCCCTGCGCGAGTGGTGAAAAACCACGACTTTTCAGCAAGATTTCGCCGAATATACACGAACGTATTCGCATCCACGCTCACGCTTGAGCACGCTGAGAGTCATGAGCAGTGGATCCTCGCCCGAAATCCGACGCTTCACATGCGTCGACTCCGCGCTGAGCGAGCTGGCCAGAGCAGCCCGCGAGGACACCGCTATGCCGGATTTCACGAGCGTCCTCGCTGAGCACCAGAACGCCGGACGCGGACGCAGCGGACGCGAATGGCTCGACGATTCAGGCTCCTCCCTCCTGCTCGCCACCCTCATTCGCGTCAATGATGCGGATCTTCCCTGGGCGACACTCCTCGCAGGCCTCGCCGTGTGCGACACCCTCGAAGCCCGCGGCCTCACCCCTGGCCTCAAATGGCCCAATGACGTCCTCCTTGAGGGGCGCAAAGTCTGCGGGATCCTGTGCGAACACATCGACACCATCGCCGCACACCACCGAGTCGGCGTGGGCATTGGAGTGAACATCGGCATTGTTCCCGAAGGGGCGGGCCCCATTGCGGGCGCAATCCCCCTGGAAGAAGGCGAATCCGCATCCACCGTCCGCGAATCCCTTCTCGCGCACATCCTCGCCGCCCTCGACAGGCGACTCGCGCAGACTCAGAGCGAATGGCGCTCCGACTACCTCTCCCACCTGCACGGACTCGGTGAAACGACGAGCGTCCGCCTGCCCGGCTCCGAGGCGCGCACCCTCACGCCCATCGGCATCAGCGAAGACGGGGCGCTCGAAGCAGTCGACGAGTCCGGACAATCCTTCAGCCTCAGCGTCGGCGACGTCGACCTTCCCACAGCCCGTCAAGGAGAACGCGCATGAGCATCTTCCGTACCCGTAGGGGTCCCAAGCCGATCCACAAGCTCCTCATCGCGAACCGCGGCGAAGTCGCGGTCAGAGTCATCCGCACCGTACGCGAACTCGGCATCACCACAGTCGCCGTGTACTCGGACCAGGACATGCGCTCTCAAGCCTGCGACCTCGCAGACGAGGCCTACGCCCTGGGCGGCAGCGCCCCGGCGGACACCTACCTCTCGGCCAACGCGATCCTCCAAGCCGCGAAGAAGACCGGCGCGGACGCCATCCACCCCGGCTACGGCTTCCTCTCCGAAGACCCCGAATTCGCCTCCGCAGTCCACAAAGCGGGCCTGACCTGGGTCGGCCCGAAGGCCAGCGCGATTCGAGCCCTGGGCAACAAGATCTCCGCCCGCTCAATCGCCGCCTCCTCGAAAGTCCCCGTGATCCCCGGAGGGCCCCTCCCGGCGAAGGTTTCAGAAGGACTCGGCGCGACCCTTCAATTCGCCCGACGCCACGGCTACCCCGTCCTCATCAAACGCGCGGACGCGGGCGGCGGGCGCGGGATCACCCGCTTCGACAACGACGAGGATGTCCGCAGGCATTTCCAAGGGCTCGAAGACTCCGCGTTGAAGGAATGCTTCCTGGAGAAGATGGTCCTTGGGGCCCGCCATGTGGAAACCCAGTGCGCCAGAGACACTCACCTCAACTTCCGCGTCGTCTCGACGCGGGACTGCTCGGTCCAGCGGCGCAACCAGAAAATCATCGAAGAGGCTCCCGCGCCCCACCTTCCCGTCGGCGTGGAAGAAGCCCTCGAGAACTACTCTCGCGCCCTCTTCGAAGCGATCGACTACACGGGCGTCGGCACCTGCGAGTTCCTCGTCTCCGCCGATTCGCATATCTACTTCCTCGAAGTGAATCCTCGCCTCCAAGTTGAACACACCGTCTCCGAAGAGGTCAGCGGCCTCGACCTCGTCGCCGAACAGCTCCGCATCGCTTCTGGCCAACCCTTGTCCGAGCCGACCCACTCGCGCGGCCATTCCATCGAAGTGCGCATCACCTCTGAGAACCCGGCGGATGATCTTATGCCCGCGACCGGGAGGATCCGTTCAATCACCTGGCCCGGCGGCCCCGGGGTGCGCGTCGATTCCTTCGTGCGTACAGGAGACTCGATCGGTTCGGACTACGACTCCCTCATCGCGAAACTCATCGTCACCGGCCCGAACCGTTCCCTCGCCCTGGCCCGCCTACTGCGGGCGATCGACGAATTCACAGTCGAGGGCCTGCCGACCAGCGCGCCGATGCTCACACACATCCTCACCCACCCCGACTTCTGCGGACCCGACTCTCCGCGCGCGAAGGGCACGAATAGCTCCGCCTCCTCTCAAGACGAGGACGCGCCCGCGCATTGGAAGCGCTGGCCGAAGACGAGAAGCGACTTCGCCGTGTACACGAAGTGGTTCGAGGACCTGCGCATCCTCGACGAAGTGAAAGAAGGGCTCTGCCAAGAACCCGGGACGCGCAGCGACAGAGGCGAAGTTCCGGTCGAGGAAATGCAGTCCTTCACGATCGAGATCGATGGTCGCCGCGCGGTCCTCAAAGTGCCGAGCGGATTCTTCGCAGGCCCCAGAGGCACGGCCACTGCGGACTCAGGCGAACAGCCCACGAGGCGCCAACTCCTGCGGGGCCGCGGCGCCCGAAAAGCCCAAGCCCACACCGCATCGGGCCCCTCCCTTCGCGCCCCGATCCAGGCGACCGTCGTGCGCGTCCTCGCCTTGCCCGGCCAGAAAGTCGCAGCAGGCGACCTCGTCCTCGTCCTCGAGTCCATGAAGATGGAAAAACCGATCCTCGCCCATGAGGCCGGACAGATCGTCGACATTCACGTCAAGCCCGGGGACACCGTGAAAGCAGGAGACCTCATGGTCTCCATCAACCCCATCGAGGAGGCGCAATGAGCCCCGAGATTCCCGCATCGAACAGCTCCCCGGCGGATGAGCCCACCCAGGCGACAGATAAGCCAGTCGAGGCCACTGTGGACACAGCCGCCCAGGCAAGCGCCCCCCAGGACGCCCAGACCGCCCAGGTCGCCCAGACCCCTATGCTTCACCCCCTCCAGGCCCCCGCATCGGACAGCGCCCCCGAAACGGTCGCCGTGTCGAGGCAAAACTTCATCGAACGCAACCGCGAGATCGTCGACGCCGCAGAAGAACGCGCACGCTCGCGCCAACACCCCCACGGGCGTCGAACCGCCCGGGAGCGCATCGCCGAGCTCCTCGACGAGAACAGCTTCGCCGAACTCAACCGCTTCGCAGGCGGAGACATGACGAAGGGTTCACTCGGCTCCGCCGTCATCACCGGCCTAGGCAGTATCGACGGCCGACCAGTCGCCGTCTACGCCCAAGACTTCTCCATCATGGGCGGAACACTCGGCGAAGTGGAGGGCGACAAGATCCTCCACCTCATGGACCGCGCGCTCTCCCTGCGCATCCCAATCATCGCCCTCCTCGACTCAGGCGGTGCCCGCATCCAAGAGGGCGTAACCGCCCTCGCCCAATACGGGCGGATCTTCAAAAAGACGAGCGAATGCTCAGGGGTCGTCCCGCAGATCTCCGTGATC
Organism: Schaalia cardiffensis; assembly: GCF_016405145.1. Lineage (GTDB taxonomy): Bacteria > Actinomycetota > Actinomycetes > Actinomycetales > Actinomycetaceae > Pauljensenia > Pauljensenia cardiffensis. The sequence continues at coordinate 191,610 of NZ_JAEKIA010000003.1, read as the reverse complement.
CTCGGCCCCTGCGCCGGGGGCGCCGTTTACGGGCCCGCGCTTACGGACTTCATCATCATGACGCGCAAATCCTCCTACATGTTCGTCACGGGCCCCTCGGTCGTGAAGGCCGCGACGGGTGAGGAGATCGCCGCAGAAGATCTCGGAGGCGGCGACCTGCATAACTCCATCTCCGGGGTCGCCCACTTCCTCGCCGAGGACGAGGAGGAAGCCCTGGACTACGCCAGGACCCTCCTGTCCTACTTCCCCTCGAATTGCGAAGAGGAGCCACCGCTTTTCGCCTACGATCCGGCGCTGAGCGAACCCCAGAATGCAAGGCGCGTCGGAGAGCTCGTTCCCGAATCCCCCAAGCAGGCCTACGACATGGTGGAGGTCATTGAGGCGATCGCCGATAACGAGGAGTTCTTGGAGGTGCAGCCCCTTTTCGCGCCCTCGGTCCTCATCGGCTTCGCAAGCTTCGAAGGCCGCCCCGCCGGAGTCGTCGCCTCCCAGCCCCTCGCCGATGCGGGCACCCTCGACGTGGACGCCTCCGAGAAGGCCGCCAGGTTCGTCCAGTTCTGCGACGCCTTCGGCCTGCCGGTCGTCACCCTCGTCGATGTGCCCGGCTACCGTCCCGGCTCTGAACAGGAGCGAGCCGGAATCATCCGCCGAGGCGCAAAACTCATCACCGCCTATGCGAACGCGACCGTCCCCCTCGTGACGGTCATCATCCGTAAGGCATTCGGAGGCGCCTACATCGTCATGGGCTCCAAGTCGCTCGGCGCGGACGTCAACTTCTCCTGGCCGGCCTCGCAGATCGCAGTCATGGGTTCCGAGGGCGCGGTCGACATCGTGTTCCGCCGCCAGCTCGCCGAGGCCGGAGCGCAAGGCCGCGACGTCGCCGAGCAGCGCGCCCACTATCAGCGCCTCTACGAGCAGACCGCGGTCAACCCGAACCTCTCCCTGCACGGGGGCCAACTCGACGGCCTCATCGAACCCGGACGGACCCGAGAAGCGATCTCGCGCTCGCTTCGAGTCCTCGCCCGCAAGCGGCGCAACATCAACTCCCCCCGAATCCACGACAACGCGCCAATGTGACGGGCGCCCCTCGACCACTCACTCCCACGATCCTCAAGGAACGGACTTCTCGATGACTTCGATTCTCAACAGCCTCGACCCCCGCTACGTGCTCCTCTTCGGAGGACAGGGCTCGGCCTGGCGACGCGCCCTCGACGAATCCCTCGCCCTGCCCCACCAGGGCGAACAGATCCGCATGGCCTTCGACTCGGCCACGAAGCTCCTCTCCCCCATCGCCCTCGAGCTGCTCAGCGCCGCCCCCGGCGCCTCCGATCGTCTCGGCGAGATCCTTGCAGGAGGCTCGACGGACTCGGAGTCCGATTCCGATCCGGCAGTGTCCGGCCCCGGCATCCTCCTCGCCCAGCTCGGGGCCCTCATTGACCTGGACGCCGCGGGCCTCGATCTTCACGAACACCGGCCCCAGGCGATCCTCGGCCACTCCCAGGGCCTCCTCGGCGCCAGGCTTGCGACAGCCTTCATTGACGAGGACGAGCAGGCGAGCCACGAGGTCATCGCCCTCGCGGTGCTCATTGGCTCCGCAGCGCAGAAAGTGTCCCGCAGGATCGGGGCGACGCCGCGTCGTTCCACGACCCCGATGCTCGCCGTCCGGGGCTTGGATTCCACGCTCGTCTCCTCACTGATCGAGAAGATTGACGATGTCTCGGTCGCCGTCGTCAACGGCCCCGACGCTCTCGTCCTCTCCGGCCTGCCGAAGGCCCTCGACGAAGCACGCCAGGCCCTCGAGAAGAGCGCGGCCGCGAAGAATGAAGAGCTGGAGGAGCGTCTCCACGGGGGTTCGCCCCTGAGCCTCTCCTTCGATGCCCTGCCCGTCGCGGCCCCCTTCCACTCCGAACTCCTCAACCCGGCCCTCGCCCTCGTTGACGAGTGGGTGGAGCGCATCAACGCGGCGGGCAAGACGATCGATGCCGCTGCGGCCCATGATCTCGCCGCCCGCATCCTCGTCCACCCGGGAGATTGGGCCGGCGAAATCAGTGCCCTCCTCGAAAGAGGCACCCGAGTCCTCCTCGACCTGGGCCCCACTGCGATGGTCGGTCGCCTCAGCGCGCCCCTGCTCGCAGGCACGAGTGCGCAGGTCGTCGACGCTTCGACGCGCGCCGCACGCACGGCCCTCGACGTTCCCGGCTCTCACCTGGACGAGCCCGTCAGCTGGGAGTCCTTCGCACCGCGCCTCGTGCGCCTGCCCGATGGGCGCCGCCTCGTCGACACCGCCTTCACCCGTCTCACCGGCAAGTCCCCGATCCTCCTTCCCGGAATGACTCCGACGACCGTCTCCCCTGAGATCGTCGCGGCCGCCGCGAACGCGGGGCACTGGGCGGAGATGGCCGGAGGCGGCCAGTACTCCGAAGAGGTCTTCACTGAGAACCGCACGGGCCTGGAGGCACTTCTCGAGCCGGGCCGCACTGCGGGCTTCAACACGATGTTCTTCGACCGTTTCATGTGGAACCTCCAGTTCGGCGTCACGAAGATCGTCCCGAAGGCTCGCCGCGCGGGCTCTCCGATCGACGCGGTCACAATCGCGGCGGGCATCCCCGAAGCCGAAGAGGCCCGTGAACTCATCGCCCAGCTTCGCGCCGACGGCTTCGAATACCTGTGTTTGAAGCCGGGTACGGTCGAGCAGATCCACCAGGCCCTCAACATCGCCGAGGAGAACCCCGAGGTTCAACTCATCCTCCAAGTTGAGGACGGCCACTCGGGAGGACACCACTCCTGGGAGAACCTCGACGACCTCCTCCTCGCGACCTACGCGCAGATCCGCGCGACCCCGAATGTTGTTCTCGCCGTCGGCGGCGGCATCGGCCGCCCCGAGGACGCGGTCTCCTACATCACGGGCGAATGGTCTCGCGCGCACGGCCGCCCGCTCATGCCGGTCGACGCGGTCCTCGTCGGCACCGCCGCAATGGCAACCCTCGAAGCGCGCACCTCCCCGCAGGTCAAGCGCCTCCTCGTTGAAACCCCCGGCGTGGACGGCGACGGCTGGGTCGGGCGCGGCAAGGTCCGCGGCGGCATGACCTCCGGCGTGTCGCACCTTGATGCGGACATGCACGAGATCGAGAACTCCTCAGCTGCCGCCTCCCGCCTGATCCACGAGCTCGGCGGCGACCTCGAAAAGATCGAGGCACGTCGAGACGAGGTGATCGGCGCCCTCGCGAAGACCGCGAAACCCTACTTCGGCGATCTCGAGGACATGACCTACGCCCAGTGGGCGAGCCGAGTCGTCGAATTGTCTTTCCCCTACGCGGATTGGACCTGGGCTGACCGCGTCCTCGACCTTTTCCACCGCATCGAAGCCCGCCTCTCGCCCCTCGATCACGGCGAATTCGAGACCCTTTTCGCGGACGTGGACGCGATCGAAGATGCCCCGGCCGCCCTGGAGCGCCTCCTCGAGGCCTACCCGCAGGCCCTGAGCGCCACGGTCGCCCCCTCCGATGCCGAGTGGTTCCCCTCGTTGTGCCGCAAACACCACAAGCCCATGCCTTTCGTTCCCGCATTGGACGCGGACCTGGCGCGCTGGTGGGGCACCGACACCCTCTGGCAGGCCCAGGACCCGCGTTTCGACGCGGACTCGGTCCGCATCATCCCCGGGCCCCGCTCCGTCGCGGGCATCACCCGCGTCGACGAGCCCATCGGCGAACTCTTCGGCCGCTTCGAAAACGCTCTCGTCGACGCCCTCGCCGAGGCCGGGGCCCCCGAGACCGAAGTGTGGTCGCGCTTCCACGATGCCGCGGACCTGGAGTCCTTCGTGCGCGAAGTCCCCTTCATCCAGTGGGCGGGCACCCTCGTTGCGAATCCCGCGAAGACGATGCCCGTGCAGACCACGATCAGCGTTGACGACAAGGGCCTGGCAAGCATCGAAGTCACCTGTGAGACCGCATGGGACGGGCTGGGAGAAGAAGCCCCACACGCAGTGCGTCGCATCGACATCCCGATCCTCACCTCCGAGGCGTGCCGCACGGGCGGCGTGCCCGTCGTCGATATGGAGCGCCTATCCATCAGCGCCTACGACCTTCTCGCCGGTGCCGCGGGCGTTGGCACCGTGACCGTAAACGGCGACCGCATCGACGCCATGCCCGCCGTCGAAGCCGGTGAGGGATTCGGCCTCGTCCGTGATTCCTTCACCCTGAGCGCCGACCTGGGGCCCGCGCACGGAGCCGTCACCGGCGCGGCCCTTCGCGCCGAACTCACCCAGATCGTCCCCGATGCACTCGTCGGCCCCTGCTGGCCCGCGATCTACACTGCGCTCGGCTCCGCGATCCACGACGGCGTGCCCGTCATTGAGGGCCTCGTCAACGCGGTCCACCTCGACCACACGATCCGCTTCGACGCCGAACTTCCCGCGCCAGGCTCGCGCATCGAAGTCGAGGGACGCTGCGCCGAACTCTCGGAGTCCTCCGCGGGCCGTGTCGTGCGTGTCGAACTCGAACTCTTCTTCGAAGGCGTCCGCTTCGCCCGCCTCACTGAGCGCTTCGCAATCCGCGGCCGAGTCGCCTCGACCCAGCCGCCCTCGGGCGCTCCTTCGATTTCTTCGGACATCGGGCTTGCGGACACTCCGCGTTCCTTCATCCGCCGCGCCACTATCATCGCGCCAGCCGATATGACGGCCTTCGCGAATGTGTCCGGCGACTTCAACCCGATCCACACTTCCGCCGCTGCGGCCGGGCTCTCTGGTCTTTCCGCTCCCCTCGTGCACGGCATGTGGCTTTCGGCCTGCGCCCAGCACCTCATCGAGGCCGAGGGGGCGAGTCCTCTTGATGCTCCCGCCCGCGACTCTGTGATCCGCTCAATCCCGACTCCGCACCTCGAGATCGAAGCCTGGTCGTATCAGATGCACGGCATGGTGAACCTGCGCGACCGCGTCGAGATCACCATTGAGCGCGTCGGCCGGGCCGGCGGGCGTCTCCTCCTGGAGGCGACCTGCCGCGTGAACGGCGATGTCGTGTCGATCGGCACCGCACTCGTTAAGGCTCCAGCAAGCGCCTACGTGTACCCCGGCCAGGGGATTCAGCGTCAGGGCATGGGGATGGAGTCGATGACCCCTGCGATCCGCGAAGTCTGGGAGCGCGCCGATCGGGCGACCCGCGAGCGCCTCGGCTTCTCGATCCGCGCGATCGTGGCCGATAATCCGACGCAGATCCGCATTGGATCACAGGTGCTGCGCCACCCCGAGGGCGTTCTCAACCTCACGCAGTTCACCCAGGTTGCCCTCGCGACCCTCGCCTACGCGCAGACCGCCGATCTGGAGGCTCAGGGGGCGTTCGTGGAGGGCTCCTACTATGCGGGCCACTCTTTGGGCGAGTACAACGCTCTCGCCGCTTGTGCGGAAATCTTCCCCTTCGAGAAAGTCCTCGAGATCGTCTACCAGCGCGGATCCGCGATGCACAATCTCGTCGAACGCGACGCTCAGGGGCGTTCGAACTACCGGATGGGCGCGCTGCGTCCGAACCAGTTCGGCGTCACCGACGAGGGCGTGCGCGCCTACGTCGAATCCGTGGCGGAGAAGACGGGCGAGTTCCTCCAGATCGTCAACTACAACCTGGCGGGTTCGCAGTACGCCATCGCCGGCACGATCGCGGGCCTGGATGCTCTGGCCGCCGATGCGGATGAGCGCGCCGCCGAGTTCGGCGGTCGTCGTCCCTTCATGCTGATCCCCGGCATTGACGTCCCCTTCCATTCGATCAAGCTGCGCGCAGGAGTTGCTCCCTTCCGTGAGCGTTTGGAGGCCCTCATCCCCGAGGACGTGGACCTTGAGGCGCTCGAGGGCCGCTACATCCCGAACCTCGTGGCCCGTCCCTTCGAGGTGAGTCGCGAGTTCGCGGAGTCGATCCTCGAGGTCGTCCCCTCCGAGTCCGTCCAGGCCCTCCTGGCCGACTGGGAGGGTGCACGAGCCGATCGGGCGCGGACTGCTCGCACGCTCCTCGTCGAGCTTCTCGCCTGGCAGTTCGCCTCCCCGGTCCGCTGGATCGAAACCCAAGATCTTCTGCTCAACGCGGGTCGTCTCGGCGTGGAGCGCATCATCGAGATCGGTTTGGGCACCGCCCCGACGCTCGCGAATCTCGCCTCGAAGACTTTGTCGATGCCCGCCTACGCGGGCCGTACGGTCGAGGTCTTCAACTTGGAGCGCGATTCGGCGAGGATCCTCGCCACCGACACGGTGTCGGCCCCCGTGGACGCCGAGGCCCCGGCGCCCGCAAGCGAGGCGTCGGCGCCGGATTCTTCTGCCGAAGCCTCCTGCGCCCCTTCGGCGCCCGCCACGGCCGAGGCGCCCGCTCCTGCAGCACCGGGCGCGGCTCTTGAAACGAAAGCGGAGGCTCCCACCGCTGGCGCCGTGGATGCCGCTCAGGTCCCGGATATGCCGCTCAGCGCATCCGAGGCTGTGAAGATCCTCCTCGCGCACGGAACGAAGATCCGCGTCGAGCAGATCGACGCCTCCGACACGATCGACTCTTTGACGAATGGCGTGTCCTCGAAGCGCAACCAGCTCCTCATGGACATGGCCGCGGAATTGTCGATCCCCTCGATCGAGGGCGGAGCAGAAGCCCCGATGAGCGCCCTCATGGCCTCAATCGATCAGGCGGCACCGACCTACGCCGCCTTCGGCCCTGTCCTCAGTGAAGCGATCTCCTCCAGGCTCCGCGTGTTGCTCGGCGGCGCGGGCCTCAAGGCCGCGCATGTTTCCAAGCGCGTGACCGGCCACTGGCAGCTCGGCCAGGGGTGGGCGCAGCGTGTGAACGCGCGCATCCTCCTTGACACTCGTGAAGGTGATTCCGTGCGCGGAGGCGCTCTCGCCTCACTGCCCGCAGCCCCGGCTTCAGCTTCCGAGGTCGACGCCCTCGTCGATGCGGCCGTGGGGGCCGAGGCCTCTGCGCTCGGCATTGCGATCGCCGCTCCAGGCGCCGCTGGAGGCGCTTCGGGTGAGCTCGTGGACTCTGCGGCGCTCACCGCCCTGACGGAAAGGATCCTCGGCTCCGATGGGCTCCTCGCCACCCAGGCGCGTTCCCTCCTCGCGGCACTCGGACACGAAGAGGCTGAAGCTCCTAGTGCAGGCGAAGACCTCTCTGCTCTCGCGGCCGCCGTGGACACAGAGCTCGGTGTCCGCTGGCTCGACTCGGTGCGTCCCGCTTTCACTCCTGAGCGCGCAGTCCTTTTCGATGACCGTTGGGCTCTTGCCCGCGAGGACCTCGCCAGGGCCGCTGCCGGTGAATTCGACGTGTGCGCTTTGAGTCTTCACGCTTTCCGCGCCGGAGGCTCCGATCTTGCCGATTTGGCGAATTGGTACGCGAAGCACGCCGAGGGCGACAAGCGACTCGCCTTCGAGAGGATCGCGCAGGCCGCCCTCGAAGAGGCCGATGACGAGTTCGCGGGCGATATCGCCCTCGTGACCGGTGCCGCTCCGAAGTCGATCGCCGCGGCCGTTGTTGAAAGGCTCCTCGCCGGTGGGGCGAGCGTCATCATGACGTCCTCTCGGATCAACGATGCGCGCCTCGCCTTCGCCAAGGAGCTGTACCGCGCTCATGCGTCGATCGGCGCGAAGCTGTGGCTCGTGCCCGCGAATATGGCGTCCCTGCGTGATATCGACGCCCTCACCGAGTGGATCAGCTCGGACTATTCGGAGACCTCGGGTGCGAGCTCGACCCTCGTGAAGCCGGCTCTCCTGCCGACTCTGCTCATCCCCTTCGCCGCTCCCCCCGTGTCGGGAACTCTGGGCTCAGACCCGCATGGGGCGATGGCGCAGGAGCGCCTCCTCTTGTGGTCGGTGGAGCGCACGATCGCGAAACTCGCGACCCTCGACGCTTCGACGGCGATCGATCATCGTCTCCACGTCCTCCTGCCGGGCTCCCCGAACCGTGGAATCTTCGGCGGGGACGGCGCCTACGCGGAGGCGAAGGCCTCCTTCGACACGATCTGCACGAAGTGGTCGAATGAGCGCGGCTGGCCCGAACGCGTCACCCTCGCTCACCCGCGCATCGGCTGGGTAAAGGGCACGACCCTCATGGGCGGCAATGATCTGCTCGTCCCCGCAGCCGAAGCTGCGGGAGTGCACGTGTACACGAGCGAGGAGATCGCGACGAGCCTGGTGGAGCTCCTGAGCCACAAGACCCGCGAGGAAGCTGCGCTCGCCCCGGTGGATATGGATCTGACGGGCGGCCTGTCCGATGCGGGTCTGGATCTTCCGGCGCTCGCCGCTGAACGCGCACGAGCAGCAGCGAACTTAGCTCCCGCCTCGAAGGATGCGAAGGCGACACTCTCCGCCCTGCCGAACCTTGTGACTCCCGTCCTCGCAGATCGACTCGAGTGGAACGAGGTCGAGGCCGGCCTTGATGAGCAGATCGTCATCGTCGGCGTCGGCGAAGTGTCCGCTTGGGGTTCAGGGCGCACGCGCCACGAGGCCGAGCACTCCAGCGCCGATGTGGAGCTGAGCGCCGCGGGCGTCCTCGAACTCGCCTGGATGATGGGCCTCGTGCACTGGGCGGACTCGCCCGCACCGGGCTGGTACGACTCCGAGGACAAGCCCGTCGAGGAGGCAGCGGTGTACAAGCGCTTCCACGACGAGGTCGTCGCCCGCTGCGGCATCCGGCCCCTCGACGATGATGGATTCCTCATTGAGGGCGGCTCCGATGATGCGGCGACTGTTTTCCTCGCGAGCGATCAGGAGTTCACGGTCGATTCCCAAGAGGACGCGCAGGCTTACTTTGCCGCCGACCCGGCCCGGACGAAGGTTATGCACGATGAGTCCTCCGGGGAGTGGAAGGTCCGCAAGCTCGCGGGCTCCGCGATCCGGGTGCCGCGCCGCGCGACCCTCACCCGTTCGGTTGCGGGCCAGATCCCCGCGGACTTCGATCCGGCGAAGTGGGGGATCCCCGCGTCCATGATCGAGGCCCTCGATCGGATCGCCGTGTGGAACCTCGTGACCGCCGTTGATGCTTTCGTGTCTGCGGGCTTCACCCCGATGGAGCTCCTCCAGGCCGTTCACCCGGCGGATGTGTCCTCCACTCAGGGCACTGGGATTGGCGGCATGGAATCACTGCGCAAGGTGTTCCTCTCCCGTTTCCTCGGGGAGGATCGCCCTCAGGACATCCTCCAGGAGGCCCTGCCGAATGTTGTCGCCGCGCACACGATGCAGTCCTACATCGGCGGCTACGGGCAGATGATCCACCCGGTCGGCGCTTGCGCGACCGCGGCGGTCTCCATTGAGGAGGCTTGTGACAAGATCGCGCTCGGCAAGTCTGATTTCGTGGTCGCCGGCGGTATTGACGATATCGGCGTCGAGTCCCTCACGGGCTTTGGCGATATGAACGCGACCGCCGAGTCTGCGGCCCTGTATGCGCGCGGCATTTCTCCTCGTCGTTTCTCGAGGGCGGGAGACCGTCGTCGGGCGGGCTTCCTCGAGGCGGCGGGCGGCGGTACCGTCCTTTTGACGAGGGCATCCATTGCCGCCGACATGGGGCTTCCGGTCCTCGGCGTGATCGCCTATGCGCGTTCATTCGCCGATGGGGCGCACACTTCGATTCCCGCTCCGGGGATTGGCGCGATGGCGGCCGCGCGCGGCGGCGTCGACTCGGGCTATGCGAGGGCTCTGGCGCGCCTGGGCTTGAGCGCCGATGATGTGGCCGTCGTGTCGAAGCACGACACCTCCACGAAGGCCAACGACCCGAATGAGGCGGAGCTTCACGCGACCCTGTCGCGGGCCCTGGGCCGAACCCCGGGCAACCCGCTGCATGTCATCAGTCAGAAGACCATCACGGGTCATGCGAAGGGCGGCGCGGCGCTGTTCCAGACGGCCGGTTTGACGGAGGTGTTCCGCGACCAGCAGATCCCCGGAAATGCTGCGCTCGACTGCCTCGATCCGCAGATGCGCAAGTTCGCGCCTCTCGTGTGGCTGCGCACGCCTTTGAACCTTGAGGCGACGCCGGTCCGCGCGGGGGTCCTCACCTCCCTCGGATTCGGGCATGTCTCCGCCCTTGTCGCGCTCGCCCATCCGAGTGCTTTTGAGACGAGGCTCGCCGCTGAGCGGGGCGAGGACGCGGCCGCAGCTTGGCGTGAGGCTGCGAGTAGGCGTCTTCGGGAGGGTCGTGCGCGACTCGAAGGGGCGATGATCGGGCGCGAGCCCCTCTTCGAGCCCATTGAGGGGCGCAGGCTCCCCGAGTCTCAGGCCCATGCGGTCGAAGAGGCGCTCCTGCTCGACCCGGATGCGCGTCTGGGCGCTTCGGGCGTGTACGGGACGCGGGCGTGAGGGCTGCGCGCCTCATCCTCGGCCAGGGGACCGGGGTGGATCTCACTCCGGTCCCCGCGATCGCCGAACGCCTAGAGGCTCCGGGCACCGTGTTCGCCCGCGTGTTCACCGACCGCGAGTGGGCGTATTGCCTTGGGCTCGACACCGAGGCGCCTGCAGGTACTTCGGGCGCGCTCGGGGGTGGCTCGGGCGCAGGGGGGAGTTCCTCAGGCGTGGCGCTGGGCGCCTCGGGCCCCTTGAGAGGCTCTTCGGTCCCCGTGAATGGTGCTCGCAGTATTGAGCTCCATGCGGGATCTCAGGCCCCCAGCAGGCCCGGCCCTCGCGCCCTTGAATCTCTTGGAGCCCGTTGGGCGGCGAAGGAGGCAATGATCAAAGCCTGGTCCTCGCTCATCGCCCCTAATCCCCCGGTTGTGCCCGAAGAGGAGGTGAAGTGGTCGCAGATCGAGGTGGTTCACGACCGTCATCGCCGCCCGCGCCTGCGTTTCAGCGGCGATATCGCCTGCGCGCTCGCTGATTTGTCTGCCGAGCTTCGGGCCGATCTTGAGTGGTCCGTGTCCCTTTCACACGAGGGCGGTTTTGCCCTTGCTTTCGTTCAGGTCCTCGCATTGGCAGATCCGCTGGGGCTTGAAGATCTTTCTCCATCGTCTTGATTTCATTGATTCTTCATTCGGCTTGCGCAGATTGTGTGTCATTCGCTCACTGCGCTTGGTCGAGGCTTGATCGATGAAAGGGATACACGCACCGCTCTGCCCTGTGCATTCGTTCCCTCGTCCACCACACCTCTTTCTTTCCCGTCCATCACCCCTTGTTCGTCCCCCTTTGAAAGGCCTGTTCCAATGTCGATTCCATCTCTGACTCCCACCCCCGTCCTCGCCGACCGCCTCTTTTCTGTCCGCTCCCTTTCGCGCGATGCTGCGCTCGTAGGGACTGCGGCCCTTGGCGTTGGCCTTCTCGCACAAGTGTCGATTCCCATGTGGCCTGTGCCGATCACCGGTCAGACTCTTGGTGTCATGCTCGCAGGGGCGATCCTCGGTTCGCGTCGAGGAGCTAGCGCCATGACGCTGTACGCGACTCTTGGTCTTGCAGGCGTCCCCTGGTTCTCCTCCTTCGGCGCAGGCCCCGCCTACCTGCTCATGCCCTCTTTCGGTTTCATCCTCGGTTTCATCCCGACGGCGTGGCTCATCGGTCGACTCGCTGAGCGCCGCTGGGACCGTTCCCCTCTGGCCTCCCTCGGAGCCTTCGGACTTGCCTCCACAATCCCCTTCCTCGTGGGCGTGCCGTGGATGTGGATGACCCTCTTTCTCGTCAAGGGCACCGCTTTGAGCCTATGGGCAACCCTTTCAGCGGGATTCTTCCCCTTCATCCCGGGCGGAGTCGTGAAATGGGTCCTCGCTTCGATGATCCTCACCGGAACGTGGAAGATTCTTGGCGCGCGCGACTCGGCTTGCGAATCGACTCAAGGCTGAGAATCGTCGAAGACTCCACGGTTTTTGCTTTTCTCGTAGGAGTGCACCTCAGTCAACGCTCTCGAGGGGAGTGCATCCACAGATTCGGCGAAGTGCGTTCACGGATTGAGCCGGATTGGAGCACTCATAGTCCGAAAGTCCCCTTTTTCTTAAGGTGGAGGCTCAATGAAAGTATTGACGAATCTCACATTCCGTGAAAATTGAGGAATTCAGGGGGATTGAACGCGCAAAAAGAAGGGCGAAAGGAGTTAGGCTCAACCGTCACCATCAAGTCCTCGACCGAAGGCAGAGCCGTGTCATCACACAGCACTTCGCATCGCGAAGCCCCGGGGGCCAATCGGGTCCTCACCATGTCCACCATCTCCTTCACCCTGATGTTTGCGGTGTGGTTGATGTTCGGTATCCTCGGCAAGCCGATCCAGAAGGAGTTCGGCCTCGACGCCGTTCAACTCTCCTGGATCAGTGCAGTCGCCGTCCTCAACGGATCCATGTGGCGCCTCCCCTCCGGTATCCTCGCCGACCGTTTCGGCGGGAAGATCGTCATGACCGTCATGATGATCCTCGGCGCCATCGCCTCCATCGGCGTCTCCCTCGTTCCGACCGACAACTACGCGATGCTCCTCGTCCTCGCCTTCTGCGTCGGCATCGTCGGTAACTCTTTCTCCTCGGGCGTCGCCTGGAACTCCGCGTGGTTCTCCGACCGTCGTAAGGGCTTCGCTCTTGGCGTTTTCGGGGCGGGCAACGTCGGAGCTTCGGTCACCAAGCTCATCGGACCGGGGATCATCGCAGCCACCGCCGGCTCCACCTACATCCTGGGAATCCAGGGCGGTTGGCGTCTCATCCCCGTCGTCTACGCGACTCTCCTCATCATCTTCGTCATCCTCCAGTGGTTCATCACTCCTGCTCAGGACCGCAAGCCCGCAGCTTCCGTCAAGCTTTCGACGATGCTCGAACCGCTCAAGGACATCCGCGTGTGGCGGTTCAGCCTCTACTACGTCATCGTCTTCGGCGCTTACGTGGCCTTCTCCGCGATCCTTCCGACGTTCTACGTCGATAATTTCGGCGTCTCCCTGGCGAGTGCGGGCCTGTTGACCGCGACCTTCATCTTCCCCGCATCCTTGCTGCGCCCCTTCGGCGGGTGGGTCTCCGATAAGTGGGGAGCCCGCGTCGCGATGTACATCACCTTCGTGACGATCGGCGCCTTCTTCACGATCCTCATGATCCCTTCGGGCGTCAACGCCGAAACCGGTCAGGCCTTCGGTCTGCCAATCTGGCTCGTCGTCTTCATCATCTTCCTCATCGGCTGCTCGATGGGCATTGGCAAGGCCGCCGTCTACAAGCACATCCCCACCTACTTCCCCGACCACGTCGGCTCGGTCGGCGGCCTCGTCGGAATGCTCGGCGGCCTTGGCGGCTTCTTCCTGCCCCCGCTGTTCGCCTACGTCCAGAAGTGGACAGGTCTGATCTCGACACCCTTCATCCTCATGACGATCATCACCGGTGCAACCCTCATCTGGATGCACCTGGTCATCCAGAAGATGAAGCGCATGGCGCCAGAGGCCGATCACATCGAAGTGCCGCACAAGGCACGCTGATCCTGCAAGCATCGGGGCGTCCGATTATCGAGGACCTCCCGATGTTGCGTCGGATGCTTGTCGCCCACCCTTTGCTCTACGCATTGGGTGGGCGATTCCTATTGTGGGAGTTCGCTGTCTGAGGGCAATGAGCCGCCTGCCACCGCATCCCTATTCACAGCGGGGTAGGCGCTCATATTTTCGCCATCCCCGGATTCGCCGCGACTCGTCACTTCACGAAGCGTCCTTTCACCTAAGCGCTCGCGCCACCAGGCGAGGTCTTCAGGGGTATCGAGGTCGCGGCACTCTGGCCCCGCTTCGACCTCGACGAGCTTCATGCGCGAAAGCACGGAGCGCACCGAACGGTCGTGGAGCGAAGAAGAAGAGCCCCGCCCCTTGTCAAGAGCTCGAAGAAGGGGACCCACTCTATAGGCGCCTTGGAGGTACTGGCGAAAGGCCCGGGCTTGTCCGCCGAGGATGACAGCCCCTTCAGCTTCGGGATCTGAATCGAGAGCGCGAAGGAGTCGGGGCGCAAGGCTTGCCACTCCGGGAGAATCGACTGAGAAGACGAGGAGGACTCCCCTGCTGCCCCCTTCGGTCTTCTCAGCGGCGAGGAGTGCGTGAAGACCTGCTTCTAGTCCTGCCAGTGGCCCTCCTCCTGGAGGATCTTCCATTGTGCGCAGGGTGCCCGCAGGCACGGCCACGGAGTCAGGAGCGATGACGACTCTTCCCCAGGAGGTCAAAGGCGAGAGGGAATCCAGAACTCGGTCGAGCAGGCGGCCCCCGAGCTCAAGGTCTGATTTGGATGCGCCTCCGAGACGTTTTCCCTTTCCGCCTGCAATGATGAGGGCTCCAATACGCGCTGCAGCGTCCGTGTCCCTCTCGCCCATGTCCCCTCTTCCTATCCGCCAGATATTCACTGGATTTTTCCCTAGTAATATAGAGGATATGACCATCCCTTCTGTCCGTATCGCGCCCCCTTCCGCCGTTAAGGAGGCGGTGCCTACGCGACTCGTTGATCGTTTCGGTCGCATCGCCCGCGATCTGCGAATCTCTCTGACTGATCGCTGTAATCTTCGCTGCTCATACTGCATGCCCCCCGAGGGCCTCGAATGGCTTCCCACCGAGGACACCCTCAACGATGAAGAGGTGGTTCGCCTTGCGCGCATCGGGGTGGAGCTCCTAGGGATTCGCGATCTGCGCTTCACCGGGGGTGAGCCTCTTTTACGCCGGGGCCTTGAGGACATCATCGCCCACTGCGCTTCACTCACCACAGACGAAGGACGTCGTCCCGGCATCGCTTTGACGACGAATGCTCTTGGCCTCGATAAGCGTGCACACTCATTGGCGAAAGCGGGCCTGGACCGCGTCAATGTCTCGCTCGACACCCTCGATCCGCAGCATTACGCGCAAATCACTCGCCGCGATCGGCTCCGTGATGTCCTCAAAGGGCTTGATGCAGCCGCCAAGGCGGGATTGCGTCCGATCAAGGTCAACGCGGTCGTTCTGCGCGGCATCAACGACGCCGACCTGCCTGATCTGCTCGATTTTTGCCTTGAGCGCGGGATCGAGTTGAGGATCATTGAGCAGATGCCGATCGGTCCGCCGAGCACATGGGATCGTCAAAAGATCCTCACCCGCAACGATATCCTCCATCTCCTTTCGACCCGCCATATCCTCTCCCCCCTTGACAGAGTTGACCTTCATTCGCCCACCCGCTCATGGTCGGTGGATGGTGATCCTCAACGCCTTGTCGGCATCATCGCCTCCGTGTCGGAACCCTTCTGTCAGGCCTGCGATCGTACTCGCCTCACGAGTGATGGGATGATCCGTTCCTGCCTGTTTTCGACTGAGGAAAAAGATTTGCGCACACTGCTTCGTTCGGGCGCTACGGATGAGCAGATTGGCGAGGCGTGGTGTGAGGCGATGTGGGTCAAGCCCCTCGCCCACGGCCTCGACACGGATGCTTTTGCCATCCCTTCGCGGACGATGTCCGCAATCGGCGGGTAATTCGCATGCCCCTTTTCGCGTAATTCGCCCCCCTCATTCCCTGCTCGTCCTCCACCCTCCGCACATCCTCCTTTTAAAACAGTCTTTGACCTGCGCTTTTATCGAACATTTGCGCACCCGTCAAAATTGCGCGAAGCAGTTATTTTTACTGATACCCTCCCTCTAAAACCACGCACGATCCACCCTCGAACACCATCGGGAGGAACCATGAGCACAACGACCGCATCCCCACAATGGCAGGGCCGAGTCCTAGAGGGATGGAATCCCGAAGAAGCCGAGCACTGGAGTTCCCAGATCGCATGGAGAACCCTTGCGATCACGACCTTCTCCCTCATCCTCGGCTTTGCTGTCTGGTTCCTCCCCAACGCAATCGCCCCGAAGCTCAACGACTTGGGCTTTGAACTCTCCAAGACCCAGCTCTACTGGCTCACCTCCATGCCCGGCCTGTCCTGCGCAGCCTTGCGCATGGTCTACATGTTCCTGCCCGCCACCATCGGCACCCGCAAGATGGTCTACTGGTCGTCCCTGCTCTACGTCCTGCCGATGATCGGCTGGTTCTTCGCAGTTCAAAATCCCAATACCTCTTTCGCGCTCCTCCTGCTGCTCTCCTTCGCCTGCGGCATCGGAGCGGCGACCTTCTCCGGTTACATGCCCTCCACCGGTTTCTTCTTCCCCAAGCGCCTCCAGGGAACCGCCCTTGGCCTGCAAGGAGGCCTCGGCAACCTCGGTATGTCCGTCATTCAGCTCAGTGCCCCCTTCCTCATGAGCATGAGCCTCTTCGGAGTCACCTGGATCGCGCCCAAGGCCGCCGCGAATCCCCCCGTCGTCGTCAACGCTGTCATTTTCTTCATCCCCTGGTCGCTGCTCGCCGCGCTCCTCGCCTTCCTCTTCCTCAAGGACGTTCCCCTCAAGGCGAATGTCAAAGAGCAGCTCGACATCTTCGGCAATCCGAACACCTGGTACATGACCGTCTTGTACATCATGACCTTCGGTCTCTTCTCCGGTTTCGGCGCCCAAACGGCCCTCATCATCAACAACAACTTCGGCAAGCTCTCACCCCTGGCCGAATCCTTCAACCCCGATACCCTGCCCGTCGGCCTGTCCTACGCCTTCCTCGGCACCCTCATCGGCGCGGTCCTGCGCTTCGCCTGGGGGCCCCTGTGCGACAAGTTCGGTGGCGCGATCTGGACCTTCGTCTCCGCCATCGGAATGGCGCTCACACTCTCATGGTGCGGATGGGTTCTCATGACGACGGATGACCCCTCCGACTTCACACCCTTCCTCATGGGCATGCTCGCCATGTTCTTCTTCGCGGGCGTCGGAAACGCCTCGACCTTCAAGCAGATGCCGATGATCATGCCGAAACGTCAAGCCGGAGGCGCCCAGGGCTTCACCGGTGCAGTTGCCGCCCTCGGCCCCTTCCTCGTCGGCGTCGCCCTGACCCTCATGCCTGCCCACGTCTTC
Organism: Schaalia cardiffensis; assembly: GCF_016405145.1. Lineage (GTDB taxonomy): Bacteria > Actinomycetota > Actinomycetes > Actinomycetales > Actinomycetaceae > Pauljensenia > Pauljensenia cardiffensis. Next base: position 174,790 of record NZ_JAEKIA010000003.1, on the reverse strand, counting down.
TACTTCGTCGCGGCCAGCTACTGCGTCCTGTGCGCCGTCCTGTGCTGGATGCGCTACGCCCGCCCCGGTGCCCCCTTCCCCGGCTGATCTCGTCGGGCCGCCTCTCCAATCGGCCCCACGACTCGCCACAGCCCCTCAGACCAACCCACAGGAGTCCCGATGACCTCCACCACCCCCTCCCCGAAGGCGACGGGCGCAGCCCTCTTCGCGATGGGCTCGTGGCTGCGACGCGGCACCGCGAGTACAGACGCCCGCCAGCTCTTCCTCGAAGGCGGGCGCGAAGCCGACGAGTTCTACCGCCAACGCCACCACTACGACAAGGTCGTCCGATCCACCCACGGCGTGAACTGCACGGGCTCATGCTCGTGGAAGGTCTACGTCAAAGACGGCGTCATCACCTGGGAATCCCAGGCGACCGACTACCCTTCGACCGGACCGAATATGCCCGACTACGAGCCTCGCGGCTGCCCGCGCGGCGCGGCCTTCTCCTGGTACGAGTACTCCCCGACCCGCATCAAGTACCCCTATGCGCGCGGCGTCCTCGTCGATATGTTCCGCGAAGCGAAGGCGCGCCTGGGTGACCCGGTACTCGCCTGGGGTGATATCGTCTCCGATCCGAAGAAAGCGAAGGCCTACAAATCCCAGCGAGGCCGCGGCGGAATGGTCCGAGTCTCCTGGGAAGAAGCCATTGAGATGATGGCCTCCGCCTACGTGTGGACCGTCAAGACCTGGGGACCCGACCGCTGCGCGGGCTTCACCGTCATCCCCGCTATGTCGATGGTGTCCTATGGTGCGGGCGCCCGATTCCACCAGCTCATCGGTGGAACGATGCTCTCCTTCTACGACTGGTACGCCGACCTTCCCCCGGCCTCGCCCCAAGTCTTCGGCGACCAGACCGACGTCTCCGAAGCGGGCGACTGGTACAACGCCCAGTACCTCATCATGTGGGGCACGAACCTGCCCCTGACCCGCACCCCCGACGCCCACTTCATGACCGAGGCCCGCTACCATGGCCAGAAAGTCATCGTCGTCTCCCCCGACTATGCGGAGAACACGAAGTTCTCCGACGAGTGGCTGCGTGTCCACCCCGGCACCGACGCCGCCCTCGCCGAAGGCATGGCGCATGTCGTCTTCAAGGAGTTCTACGTCGATAAGCGTGAGGAGTTCTTCGCCGACTACGTGAAGCGATACTCGGACTCCCCCTTCCTCGTCACCCTCGACGAGGTCGACGCGAAATCCCTCGAAGGCGTCGTCGGAGCCGAAGGCCTCACCTCCTCCTACGCTCCCGGCAAGTTCCTCACGGCCTCCATGATGCCCGAGGGCACGACCGAGAGGAGCGAGCACAATGAGCACCGTCCCCTCGTCATCGAGGCCGATGGCACCGTGAAGGATCCGGGCGGAACCCTCGCCGACCACTACGGTGAAGAGGGAGCGGGCAAGTGGAACCTCAAGCTTGAGGGCGTCGAACCGGTCCTGTCCATAATGGACACGAACGAGTGGGAGCCCGTTGAGGTCCTCCTCAACCGTTTCGACCTGCCTTCCTCGCAAGGCACCGAGTCCGTGGGCGCCGGCGTCGTGCGCCGCGGCGTTCCCGCCCGTCGAGTCAATGGCCGTCTCGTCACGACCGTCTTCGACCTCATGCTCGCCCAGCACGCCGTCGAACGCGATGGCCTTCCCGGACAGTGGCCCAGCGGCTACGACGATCCGAGTTGCCCGGCGACCCCCGCCTGGCAGGAGACCATCACCGGGGTTCCCGCTGCAGCATGCGAGAAGATCGGACGTGAATTCGCACTCAATGCCCTCGCTTCCGAGGGCCGCTCCATGATCCTCATGGGCGCGGGTACGAACCACTACTTCCACTCCGACCTCATGTACCGCGGATTCCTCACCCTCACGACGATCTGCGCCTGCGAGGGCCGCAATGGCGGCGGCTGGGCCCACTACGTCGGCCAGGAGAAGGTCCGCCCGATCACCGGCTGGCAGCAGTACGCCCTCGCCCTCGACTGGCAGCGGCCGCCGCGTCAGATGATCTCGACCGGCTGGTACTACATGACGACGAGCCAGTGGCGCTACGACGGCGCCCGCGCCGACGCTATGGCTCATCCCCTTGGCGCCGGCAAACTCGAAGGCATGACGATCGCGGACACCCTCGTCGAGGCCGCACAGCGCGGATGGATGCCCTCCTTCCCCGCCTATGATCGTTCACCGCTCGAACTCGGACGCCAGGCGAAGGAAGCGGGAATGGCTCCCGCCGACTACGTCGCCCAAGAACTCAACGAAGGACGTTTGAAGTTCGCCGTGACGAACCCCGATTCGCCCGAGAATTTCCCACGCATCCTCGCGAACTGGAGGACGAACCTCCTGGGCTCTTCCGCGAAGGGCACCGAGTTCTTCCTCAAGCACATGCTCGGCGCTGAAAACTCCGTCAACGCGGAAGAACTGCCCGAGGACGCGCGCCCGCACTCGATCGAGTGGAGGGATGAAGCGGCTGAAGGCAAGCTCGACCTCATGTGGGTCGCGGACTTCCGCAACACCTCGACCACGCTGCACTCCGATATCGTCCTTCCCGCGGCGACCTGGTACGAGAAGGAAGACCTGTCCTCCACGGACATGCACCCCTACGTCCACTCTTTCAACGCCGCGGTCAAACCGCCGTGGGAGGCGAGGACGGACTTCGAGATCTACCGCAGCCTGGCGAAGGTGTTCTCGCGCTTCGCGAAGGATCATCTCGGCACACAGCTCGACGTCATGTCGATCCCGCTGTTCCACGACACCCCCGACGAATACACCCTGAAGAACGGCATGGTGCCCGAGCGCAAGGGATGGCATCCGGGCGTGGACATGCCGAAGATCATCCCGATCGAACGCGATTACACGATGATCGGCACGAAGTTCGAACGCCTCGGCCCGCTCGCGAAGAAGGCGGGACTCGTCCAAAAGGGCGTTTCCTTCGACCCGGCCATTGAGGTCGAGAAGCTCGGTGATCTCAACGGCCGCGCACCCATGGACGGGCTTCCCGGTGAGGGTTCGGCCCTCCTGGACTCTGCGGTGAAGGCCGCCGACATGATCCTCATGTTCTCGGGTACGACGAACGGTCGTCTCGCCTACACGGGCTTCAAAGACCTCGAGAAGCGCACGGGCACCAAGATGGCCCAGCTCGCCGAAGGAGATGAGGAGAAGCGCATCACCTTCGCGGACACGACGATCCAGCCCCGCTCGGTCATCACCTCCCCGGAGTGGACGGGCTCAGAAACCGGCGGGCGGCGCTACTCGGCCTTCTGTCAGAACATTGAGCAGTCCCGCCCCTGGCACACCCTCACGGGTCGCCCGCAGTTCTACATCGATCACGACTGGATCCAAAACCTCGGCGAGTCCCTACCCGTGTTCCGTCCTCCGCTCGACATGGCGCACATGTACGGCGAGAAGCCCGTCGGCCACGTCGGCACTTCGCAAGAGGGCACGGCCGAGGTCGCGGTCCGCTACCTGACGATCCACAACAAGTGGTCGATCCACTCGCAGTACTTCGACAACCCCTACATGCTGACGCTCGGCAGGGCGGGCCAGACCATCTGGATGAGCCCGCAGGACGCCGAGAAGATCGGTGTGAAGGACAACGAATGGGTGGAGGCCTACAACCGCAACGGCATTGTCTCGGCCCGTGCAGTCGTCTCCCACCGCATTCCCGAGGGCACGGTGTTCATGCACCACGCCCAAGAGCGCATGGTCGGCACTCCTTTGACGGAGCGCACCGGCAAGCGCGGGGGCATCCACAATTCGCTCACGCGTATCGCGATCAAGCCGACCCACATGGCCGGCGGTTACGGCCAGATCTCCTTCGCGTTCAACTACTACGGCCCGACGGGCAATCAGCGCGACGAGGTCACCGTGATCCGCCGCCGCAATCAGGAGGTGCAGTACTGATGAAGGTCATGGCACAGATCGCGATGGTGATGAACCTCGATAAGTGCATCGGCTGTCACACCTGTTCGGTCACCTGCAAGCAGGCGTGGACGAACCGCGAGGGCACCGAGTACATGTGGTTCAACAATGTCGAGACCCGCCCCGGTGTCGGCTACCCGCGCGGATGGTCCGACCAGGACAAGTGGCGGGGCGGTTGGCGTCGAACGAAGCAGGGCAAGCTCGTCCTCGAACAGGGTGGGCGACTCGCGACCCTCGCGAAGATCTTCCACAATCCGACGATGCCGACCCAGGACGACTACTACGAGCCCTGGACCTACGAGTACGACAAGCTTTTGCGTACCCCCGCGAACCAGAAGTCCGTGCCCTCCGTCCCCCCGGTCTCTCAGATCACCGGCGAGGAGATGGGCACGGTCAACTGGGGTCCGAACTGGGATGATGATCTGGGCGGTTCGATGGAGACCCTCGACTCAGACCCCGTCCTCAAGCAGATGAACCTGCAGGTTTCGAAGACCATCGAAGACGCCTACATGTTCTATCTGCCGCGCATCTGCGAGCACTGCCTCAACCCGGCGTGTGTTTCGGCCTGCCCTTCCGGCGCGATGTACAAGCGCACCGAGGACGGCATCGTCCTCGTCGACCAGGACAAGTGCCGAGGCTGGCGCATGTGCGTCTCGGCCTGCCCCTACAAGAAGGTCTACTTCAACCACAAGACCGGCAAAGCTGAGAAATGCACCCTGTGCTATCCGCGCCTCGAGGCGGGCCTGCCCACGGTCTGCTCCGAAACTTGCGTGGGTCGTCTCCGCTACCTCGGGGTGCTCCTCTACGACGCGGATCGCGTGTCCGAGGCCGCGGCCACCGAGAACGAGGGGGACCTGTACGAGGCTCAGCGTTCGATCCTCCTCGACCCCTTCGACCCGGAGGTCGTGGAGGCGGCGAAGGCGAACGGCGTCCCGCATTCGTGGATCGAGGCCGCCCAGCAGTCGCCGGTCTACACACTCATCCACACCTATGCTCTGGCTCTGCCGCTCCACCCCGAGTTCCGCACCCTGCCGATGGTTTGGTACGTGCCACCGCTGTCCCCGGTCGTTGACCAGGTGACCGCCTCCGGTTCAGACGGTGAGGACCACAAGATCTTGCTCTCTGCGATCGCGAAGATGCGTATTCCTCTCGAATACCTCGCGGGCCTGTTCACCGCCGGCAACACGAAGCCGGTCGAGTTGGCGCTGCGTCGACTCGGTGCGATGCGCTCCTACATGCGCGACATTCACAACGGTGAAGAGGGCAATGAGCAGATCGCAGCTGCCGTGGGCATGACCGGCGTGCAGCTCCAGGAGATGTACCGGATGCTCGCGATCGCGAAGTACGACGACCGCTACGTCGTGCCCACCACCTCGCCTGAGCTTCCCCGAGGGATCGCCGGACTCGAGGATTGCCCCGTGTCCTACGATGTGGAGGCCTTCCACGGGATGTCCACCCCGAAGGGCGGCTCAACCCCCGAGGGCCGCACTATGCTCCCCCTTGAGGTACTGAAATGAGTACCCTCATCGGCCAGCCCCGCCTCCCCAGCCCTGCGCTGGAGCCGGTGAGCGACGAGCAGAAGCGCTTCGTCCGCATGGCGTGCTCGCTCCTTCTCGACTATCCAGACGAGAAGACTGCTGAGGAGCTCGCTACGGTGCGCGCCGGACTTGATGGTCTTCCCCTCCCCGTCGCCGAGCGTCTGCGCGCGTTTTGCGACGCGGCAGAGAGCATGAGCCTGCGCGAACTCGAAATCGCCTATGTGGAGACCTTCGATCAGAGGCGCCGCTGCGCCCTCGGCCTGACCTACTACACCCATGGGGACACGAGGTCGCGAGGCCAAGCGATCATCGGTTTCAAAGAAGCGCTCAAACGCTCCGGCTTCGAGGTGGAACGCGAAGAACTCCCCGATCACCTGCCTCTCCTCCTTGAGTTCGCAGCCCTTGATGATTCCGGTGTCGCCGAGAATCTTCTCGAGGCGAACCGGGAAGGCATTGAAGTGGTCCGTTCAGCCCTGCGTTCCTATGCGTCCCCCTGGGCGGAGCTCCTCGAAGCCCTCGTCCTGACTCTTCCCGAAGCGACCCCCGAGGTCGTAGCCGCCTATCAGCGGCTCATCTCGCAAGGTCCCCCGACTGAACTCGTCGGGATCGGTGATCTTACGTCCACTCCTTCCCCGCTCCTCGTCTCGGAAAGGTGACTCACATGGATTTCATGAGCCGCGTGCTCGTGCTGGAAAACGGCGCTGAGGCGGGCCGGAGTGTCGGCGTGTTCGGCACGCTCGCCTGGGTCGTCCTGCCCTACCTCGCGATCGTCCTCCTTGTCGTCGGCCTCATCTGGCGCTACAAGACCGACCAGTACGGCTGGACCTCCCGCTCCTCGAACTGGAACGAGTCCGCGATTCTGCGCTGGTCCTCCCCCATGTTCCACTTCGGCATCCTGTTCGTCGGACTCGGCCACGTCGGTGGCCTCTTCGTCCCGAAGGCCTTGACTGAGGCCGTGGGCGTCTCCGAGGAGATGTACCACATGGGGGCGACCGTGGGCGGTAGCATCGCGGGCCTCGTCACGGTCATTGGCCTTCTCGGTCTGCTCTACCGTCGCATCTTCGTCAAGTCGGTGCGTCTGGCGACAACCCGCATGGACATCGTCACCTACGTGCTCTTGTGCCTGCCGATCGCCCTGGGCATCGTCGCGACCGTCATGCATCAGGTTGTTCCGAGCTTCTCCGGTCACGGTTACGACTACCGCGAGACGATCTCCGTATGGTTCCGCTCGATCCTCATGCTCTCACCCAAGCCCGAGTACATGCTTGATGTGCCCCTGAGCTTCCAGATGCACATCATCGCGGGCATGCTCCTGTTCTGCGTGTGGCCCTTCACGCGCCTCGTGCACGTCGCTTCTGCGCCGGTCGGCTACGTCACGCGCCCCTCGGTCGTGTACCGCTCGCGTGACGCGAAGCAACCCGTTGGGCGCAAGCGCGGCTGGTGAGCAGCACACACTCGGACGATTGCTTCTCCTTCCTCGCTTCCACTGAGCCCGTCCCTCCTCTTTTTTGAGGCATCAAGGCTGGTGAGTGCCCCTCGCCGGGGCGCGGGCGAGGAAGGAGAGTCGTCTCTCCTTCAGTTGTCACTCACCCCATGGCGCTGGCAGACTGAAATCCATTTCGTCCGTCCCTAATCGAAGAGGCTCCATGACGCGTGTCACTACCCGATCATTCGCCGACACCCTGTCGACGATGGCATCGCTCACCGCCGCGCAGCACTCCCTCCTCGAGAGGATCGCCGAGCACGAAACCCCCGTGACAGTCTCGGATCTTGCTGCCGAAGCAGAACTGCACGTCTCCTCCGTCCGGGAGACCCTGGATGCCCTCATGGCAATGGGCCTCGTGTCGCGCGAGCAGCTGCCCGCCCAGGGGCGAGGGCGCCCCGCCCTCGGCTATTCAACAACAACGCCGACGGACCCGGCCTTCCCCGCGCTCATGCTCAACCAGATGACGAGCGCGATCCTCGACGTACTCAGGGAAACCAATGACGACCCCGGAGCCATTGCCCGACTGATTGGCCGTAAGTGGGCTAATCATGCCCTCGAAGCCACCGGGATCCCCGATCATTCACATTTCACGCGTCTTCCCGAGGGCTTCACTCTTTCCAGCCATATGGGCAAGATCCGCATGTTCCTCTCGGCACTGGGTTTCGCTGCCTCACCGCTCCACGGGCATCCGACCTCGCTCGTCATGACGGCCTGTCCCTTCACGCATCCGGAAGATCCCGACCCCCTCGCCCTCGAATTGCGTCGAGGCCTCGTGGAACGCATCCTGGAGCGCACTGCTGTGGACTATGCGACCTGGACCTACGTGCCGGATGACAAGCAGCCGATGAGAGTGGTCGTCACTCTGAGTGAACGCATCACGAAACCCCTACGCGAAGCTCCGATGCTCGTGCGATTCTTCGGGGGCGCAGCTGAGGCTGCCGAAGCAGACGAGTTGGAGATCCCCGCCTCTTCCCTGCCGACAACCCTCGGCGTACTCCTCGGGATGCTCGCCGATTCACGTCCCGCCCTTGCACCGGTCCTCGAAGTCTCCACTTTCCTGCTGAACCGTAAACCCGCCGATCGGAACACTCCTTTGCGTCCCGGTCTGCAACTCGATGTGCTCCCACCCTTTGCAGGAGGTTGATCCACCACCATGAGCGCACAGATCTGCACATCCATCGTCGAGACTCCCCTCGACCCTGTTACCATTGAAGAGGCAGCCCGCCGCGCCGATTGCGGAGCCTTCGTCTCCTTCATCGGGGTTGTCCGCAACCATGACGACGGCGAAGGAGTGCAGGGCATCGACTATTCTGCTCACCCTCAGGCCGAAGAGATCCTCAAGGAACTCGTTGAGGACTTCGCCCGGCGCGAAGGCGTCCACCATATCGAAGCTCACCACCGAGTCGGCTCCCTTGGGATCGGCGATGAGGCCATGGTGATCGTCGTTGCCGCCGAACACCGGAGCCAAGCATTCACCACCTGCTCAGACCTGGTTGACGAAGTGAAAGTGCGCCTGCCGATCTGGAAGAAGCAGTTCCGTCTCGACGGCTCCCACGAGTGGTCGGGATTGCGGTGAGCCTCCCCCCGCTTCAGATTCCACTCCTACACCCGCCTCGGCCCGTGACTGCCTTGGAACGGGAGCGCTACGAGAAGAATCTGCTCGTTCCCGGTATCGGAGAAGCCGGGCAGGCCAGGCTCCTTGCATCCAGAGTCCTCGTCATCGGAGCGGGAGGCTTGGGTTCGCCCGTCCTGCTCTATTTGGCCGCAGCCGGAGTGGGCACAATCGGCATCGCAGATCCCGATGGCGTAGCTCCTTCGAATCTGCAGCGACAGATCATCCATTGCGAAGACTCGATTGGCAGCGCTAAGTCCCACTCCGCTGCCACCCGCCTCGCAGCCCTGAACTCTTCGATCACCGTGGAGACCTATGGGCGTATCACCCTGAAGTTTTTGCATGAGCACGGACGCGAATGGGACCTCCTCGTCGACTGCACTGATACCTTCGACTCGAAGTACCTCATCGCCGATTGGTGCAAAGAATCGGGGGTCCCGCTCGTATGGGGCACCGTCGTCGCCATGAACTACCAGGTCGCCTCCTTCTGGTCGGCCGCCCCCGCCCCCTACCCGCCAACTTCCCTCAGGTCTTTGCATCCGACTCCCCCCAAGCCCGGAACCACGCCCAGGGCCTCTTCCGTCGGGATCCTCGGGCCTGTGGCCGGGGAGGCGGGAACAATCATGGCCAGCGAAGCCGTCAAGCTCATCGCAGGCTTCGGGGACCCCCTCGTGGGCAGAGTCCTCGTCAGCGACGCTCTCAAGCGGCGCACCACGATCGTAGAATTCGCTGAACTACCAGGCGACTGAACCATCTCAACACAGTGTGCGCCCCCAGGGGGCGTCGGGAAGGGACCACCATGAGCCATCACGCCTCGCTGTCAATTGATGAGCACCGAGCCCTCGTTGAGGCCTCCTGCCCGATGCTCGACCCCGTGGAACTTCCCTTGGAAGAGTGCATTGGTGCCGTTGCAGCAGCCGATGTTCGCGCCCTTGTTCCCGTCCCCGCTTTCACGAACTCCGCGATGGACGGCTTCGCCCTTCGAGCAGCCGATCTCAAAGCCGAGGGGCCGACGATTCTTCCCGTCGCAGGTGATATTCCCGCAGGAGATACGAGGGAGAACCATCTCGAGCCGGGCACCGCGTGGCGCATCATGACCGGTGCCCCCGTTCCCGAGGGCGCCGACACCGTTGTGAAAGTCGAATGGACTGACCATGAGGCCGGTGTGTCATGCCCGCCCGAGCAGGTGCAGATCCTCAAGGCCCCCGTTCCCGGTGCAAATGTGCGTTTCAAAGGTGAAGGTGTCGACTGTGGAGACATTGTCATCCCCGCGGGCACGCCCCTGAGTGCAGGCACGATTGCCGCTGCCGCTTCCGTGGGAGTGGATCGTCTCCTCGTTCATCCGCGCCCTCGCGTCCTCGTCATCGCGACCGGCGCCGAACTTGTCGCCCCGGGCCAGCCCCTGGGCCCTGGTCGTATTCACGATTCGAATGGCCTGATGATGGCGGCACTCGCAAGCGAGGCCGGGGCGCACGTGGTGGGGACTTTCCTGTGCGGTGACGATCCCGAAGAGTTCACTCGGCTCATGGATTGCGCTCCTGAAGCCGATCTTGTCATTACCGCTGGTGGAGTCTCCCAGGGGGCTTTCGAGGTGGTGCGACGTGCTCTCGCAGATCGAGGACGTTTCCATCATGTCGCTCAGCAGCCGGGAGGCCCGCAGGGAGTTGGGCTCCTTCCGGTGGGGGCGAGCAAGAAACCGACGCTTGTACTGTGTCTACCCGGCAATCCGGTGAGCGTCTTCGTGTCCTTCCACGTGTACGTCGCTGGTCTGATCGCGCGCCTCGCAGGCCGGGTGTCTGATGCGCCGGGAGCTAGCGCGCCCAGGATGCTGCCCGGTATTGCTGCGAAGGGGTGGCGTTCGCCTGCGGGAAAGACTCAATTCGTGCCCGTGCGCCCGGCGGTGTGCGCGTCCGCTCAGCCCAGCGGGGCTTTTGTCCCCGCTGCTGGAGAGCCTCTTCGTGCTGGCAAGTCCCCTCGTGCGGGTGAGACTCTTCGTGCTGATGGTGACGCTCATCGTTGTGGTGGCGAACCGATCCTCGTTGAGCCCGTTCATATTCTCGGCTCCGGTTCGCACCTCACCGCTTCACTCGCTGTAGCCGAGTTCCTCGCCGTCATCGGCCCGGAGCACGAATCCGTCGCTGCGGGCGATACCTTCGAGCTCATTCCAATTCTCGGGCGCAATAGCCTGCACTGAAGGCTCCCCATCGAGCCCGCACACCTGGAAAGCCTGCACAGCTGAAAAGCCTTGACGCTTGGGAATCTGATTATTCAGGGCCCTTCACCGACAAGTCCCCACTCGTGTCGGCGCTGTGTTTTTCTCACCACAACTTCTCCCCTTCTTCGCTGCGCTCTTCGTCTTCACCGATGAACTCCGCGCGGCACAGTGAACTCATTCAAAGAAAGGCATGTGATGTCCGATATCGCACTCACTCACCTGCGCTCTGACGGCGCCGCATACATGGTTGATGTCACCGCGAAGGCACCGAGCATCCGTCAGGCGAGCGCAATTGCGCGAGTGGACTGCTCTCCTACTGTGATGACGGCGCTTCGTACGGGAAGCGTCCCGAAGGGTGACGTGCTCGCGGTGGCACGTGTCGCCGGTATTGCGGCCGCGAAACGAGTACCGGATCTGCTGCCCCTCGCGCACACGATCGGTGTTCACGGCTGCGAGGTCGACCTTGAGCTCGAAGACGACCATGTCGCGATCCGTTCAACTGTGCGCACTGCAGATCGGACGGGCGTGGAAATGGAGGCCCTGACCTCGGTGACGGTGTGCGCCCTCGCGCTGATCGACATGGTGAAGGGCGTTGACCGTTCCGCTCGCATCAGCGAAGCGAAGATCACCTCGAAGTCCGGTGGGCGTTCGGGAGAGTGGACCCGGCCCGAGGACTGAGCTCTCCTCAGAAAACCTGACTCTCCTTGCGGCCCCATTGGGACTTCAGTGGGGATACAATCGGCCTACGGGGTCTCTCATCAGTCTGCGGGGTCTGCTAACCACGTGCGAGAGGCCCCTCGGGGATTGTTCGGGACCCTCAGTGTTGTCTTACGGGGCCATTTCAGGCGGTGAGCTTCCTGCGCCACGATGTCACTGTGCGCCTGTGGGTCTGCGCGCCTGCGCCATTGTGCGTCTGCACCCCTCAGCGGGGATGGTCTCCTCCGGCGAGCTGATCGAGGATGTGCGCGACGAGGGGGCCGATCACCCCGACCGCATCCTTCACCCCGCCGCTCGAACCCGGAGCGTTCACGACGAGCACTCCCCCTGGAGCGCGAGAGGTCACGCCCACGAGGCCACGGCTCAATGCAGCCGCAGGGGCGTGGCCCTCGCCGGCCCGGCGCATCGCATCTTCAAGACCGTGGATTCGCGTGCTCAGTAGTGCTTCGGTTGCTTCGGGAGTGACATCGCGGGGGGCGAGGCCCGTTCCACCTGTCGTGAAAACGAGGCGAGCCCCCTCCTTGCTGGCGGAGACAATCGCCTCCTGGATCGCCTCGACCTCGTCGGGGACGAGGAGGAGCCTCGCTTCGATGCCGTAGTCGGCGAGCAGCCGAGCCGCAAGCGGGCCCGAGAGGTCTTCAGCGTTTCCTTGCGAACAGCGATCGGACACGGTGATGACGCACGCGGGAATCGTCGATTGAGGGGGTGATCCTGTCATGGTCCTCCGTTCGGCAGGCTTTGTGAGCAGTCGTCATCGCCTTGGATGTGCCGTAGCGCCTCGGCTGCACTGCATTCCTGGGAGGTATGCACGATTCACGCCTCAGCGCCTGCTCTCATCACCGCGCCGCGAGCGAACCGGAATCCCCGTGGCCGCGATACGCGCCTCCCGACTATTCGCGCTGCCTCCGCCGAAAGACTGGACTTGTCCTCGATGTGAGACGCGACGCTGCAGACGAGGAAGATCAGCCTGCGTTTTGAGCGGATCATCAGCAGGAATCGATGGCGGTGGTACCCGCGTGGAAGCCAGGTCAGCGGGAATCCCGAATTCGGAGGAGTGGTCCGCAAGGCTCGGTACCATAAGCGCGGACCTTGCCTGTGTTCCCCTTCCGCCTGCACCTTCAGGCTTGAGTTCGCTTGGAGTTTCGGCCTCTACCTTGAGCCGGGCCTGCGTCTTCTCCTCCTCGGCCTCGAGGGTGGGCCGCATATCAGCTTCACTTTCGGGGGAGTGAAAGGCCTCCTTATGCCCGTGAACATGCAAATCCGCAGCATCCTCGTGTGTGCTGCGCTGCACATGTGAAGGAGTCGGGGGCTCGTCCTCGTCCTTCTGTCCTAGGGCGCCATTTTGCCAAGAGGAGATAACGTCGAAACTGGGCGCGACCACCGGAGCGTCCGCCAAGGCCGCACGACCTGTTGGTTCGCCGGGTGTTTCACGGCATCCTTCAAAGAATGCCTTCAACTGGACGGTCGCCTCGGTGCCGAGAATTCCGCCGATCACCTCAACGCGATGATTCAGACGCGAATCATGCAGGACGTCGCGCAATGACCCCGCGGCCCCGGCCTTCGGGTCCCATGCTCCGAAAACGACACGATCAACGCGCGCGGCAATGGCAGCGCCCGCGCACATCGTGCAGGGTTCAAGAGTGACGACCAGAGTGCAACCCACAAGGTTCCAACGATTGAGGGTGCGCCCAGCCTCCCGCAGGGCCACGATCTCCGCGTGACCGCAGGGGTCGTGTTCGGCCTCGCGAACATTCCACCCCTTGCCGACGATCCGGCCAAGCGAGTCGATCACGACGGCGCCGACCGGCACGTCCCCCGACTCACGAGCACGGTTGGCCAAGAACAGGGCGCGACTCATCGCCTCGCGATAACGATCCATGGATGCCACGTCTCCAAGAGTAGCCGGACTTCACCATCTCAGAAGTCCCGTGCTGCCCCTGAGTGTCCTCGTTAAACGAGGGGATTCTTCCGCTGCCGGGGTGGTGTCCGCCTTGTTCGTACTCGGCTCGAAGGAAGTCCTTGCCGTGCCCCGTCCGCGCTACCCTTAAGGCATGCACCTTCATGTTGCGGACCACCCGCTGATCAACCATAAGCTCACCGTCCTCCGCGATCGTCAGACCCCCTCCGCGACTTTCCGTCAGCTCGTCGACGAGCTCGTCACCCTCCTCGCCTACGAGGCGACCCGTCAGGTGTCTGTCACCGAGACTGCGATCAACACCCCCGTCGCCCCGACTGTTGGCCGTAAACTCTCCGAGCCTCGTCCGATCGTTGTCCCTGTTCTTCGTGCCGGACTGGGCATGCTCGAAGGTATGACCCGCCTGCTACCGACAGCTGAGGTCGGATTCCTCGGTATGCGCCGCGACGATGACACCCTCGAGATCGAGACCTACGCGAACCGTCTTCCCGATGACCTGTCCGGGCGTCAGTGCTTCATTCTCGACCCGATGCTCGCCACCGGGCACACCATGGTTGCGGCGACGAACTACCTCTTCGAGCGCGGAGCAAAAGACGTCACCTGTGTGTGTCTTCTCGCAGCCCCTGAGGGTTTGGCCGTCTTGGAGAAGGCCGTCGGTGATCGAGGCGATGTGAATGTCGTTGTTGCCGCCGTTGACGACCACCTCAATGAGAAGTCCTACATCGTGCCCGGCCTCGGGGATGCGGGTGATCGTCTCTACGGCATCGTCGACTGAGATTCTGCGACTGAGATTCTGCGCAGAAACAGGGGTTCCGGGCGGAAGGTTTTCCGAACGGGAGGGTTTCCGTGCAGGGGAGGTTTCTGCGCAGGGAAACTTTCCGGGCAAGGGAGGTTTCCGAACAGGAAGCTGAGCGTGGTGCGCACAAGTTCTGCGCGCACACTTGAGTTGTGCGCACAAAGGCGAACAGATTCTTCTCCGGTGGCCTGAGTACTTACTGCGCTTTGTGAAGCTTTGGGCCCGTCCTCGATGATCGAGGGCGGGCCGCGTCTTCTTGCTTTACCCTCCGCACACTCACTTTGAGCTCCGGGGAATCACAACCACCTCTGCATGACGGTGACGGTCGACGTCTCATAACCGAGAGCCCTGTAGAAGTTCTGAATGCCTTCATTCGTGGCCCGCACCATGAGCATCGCTTTCGGAACTCCCCGCTCATCAAGCCACTCCTCCGCGGCGCGGACGAGGGCGGATCCCAGGCCGCGCCCCTGATGCTCGGGGCGCACCGCAAGGTAGTAGATCCAGCCGCGGTGCCCCTCGTGTCCCACCATGACGGTGCCGATAAGGCCGCTTGAAGCATCACCCGGAACCGGCTCCGCTCGGATGCCGAGAATTGTTGAGGAGGGGCCGCGAAGTGCGCGAAGAAAGTCTGCCTCGGGATCGTTGTAGGGGACCGTGAGCCCACATTCTGCCCACAAGTGCGTGGCGGCGGAAACGTCAGCCTCGTTAAGTTCAACGATCCCAGCTATGAACTGAGGACTCTTCACGGATACACTCCTCGCCGATTATCTCTCCAGCTGGCAACGCTCCATTCTGAACCTTGCCGCATTCGCTCATACTCTTCGCCACGCCCGTAGCGTAAACGAATCTGACTCTGCGCCGGTCTGAGGTGCTTGCGGAGCCTGTGAGGCCCGAGCCCGCACACCCCGACACGACGACGCCCGAAGCTCCCTCCCGATTTCGGAGCCTGGAGCTAATGAACCCCTCGATGCAGTTCTTCGTCTTCACACCCAAAAGGCTCGCTCCGCACGGTTCTTCACGCCCGAAGTGCTTGCTTCACAGCGCATGCCCTCAGGTTCGAAACGCCGCTCGCTCCACGATCGGCGCGAATTCCCATCAAGAGAGCACGCGCTTCGACATGGCGGTCCCCCACAATTGCAGGCGTCCACCCCGAATGTGCTGAAACATCTTTGTCTTGTCAACGGGATCAGGCCCCAATCTCCACCTCGTGAGAAGGATCGACAATCCACTCCGACCAGGACCCCGCGTACAGCGCCGGGAGCCTCAAACCCGCGACCGCTGCCGCGAGCACGGCGTGCGAGGCCTGAATCCCTGAACCGCAGTAGACACCGACCTCGGCCTCGTCAGTCGCACCGACTGAGGCGAACATCGTGCGAAGCTTGTGAGCGGGAAGGAAGGAGCCGTCCTCGTTGATGAGATTCAGGGCCGGGAAGGAGCGCGCACCCGGTATGTGCCCGGCGACCGGGTCGATCGTTTCGTCTTCACCGCGGAAGCGATTCGCGGGACGAGCATCAAGGAGGACCCCCTCTGAAGAGATCCGGGCTGCGCCCACGGCATCAACGCTCGGGAGTAATCCGGTGGCGGCTGTGAAGGACCCGGGAATGGGGGCGACCTCTCCCGTTTCGATGGGCAGGGCTGCATCCACCCATGCCCGCCAACCGCCGTCGAGGACGCGAACGTTCTCGTGCCCAGCATTGCGCAGCAGCCACCAGCATCGGGCTGCCGCAATCGACTTCCAATCGTCGTAGATCACCACCGGCCTGCCCTTACGAAGCCCTGCTGCGCGCATCGCCTTCTCGAAGACATCAAGGGAGGGCAGCGGGTGGCGGCCCGTCACTCCGGGGATGTGCGGGGCGGCCAAAGCCTCGTCCATCGAGATGTAGCAGGCCGAGGGGATGTGCCCCTCGAGGTACTGGAGGTGCCCATTGATCAGCGAGCCTGGACCCGGGTAGCGGACATCGAGGATGAGAACCTGCTCGGCCACATCGCGAGCGATCGTGTTCTCGAGCTTATTCGGGGTAAGAGGGCGGGAGGTTGGATCGCGGGCGATCGTGTGCTTGGACTTATTCAGGGCGAGAGGGCGGGTGGTCGAATTGCGAGCGATGCTCTGCTCAGCATCGTCGGCAGTGAAAGGGACATTGAAAGGCTCGGGAGAGCTATGCGGGCCTGGAGCAGAAGAGGAGTGGTCCGGGGCTGAGTGGTCGGAGAAGTCCGCTGTTGTGTCGTGATCTGAGCTGCTTGGAGTCAAGGCGTCGGAGCTCTCGAACAGGGAGGCCAGCTCAGCGGCGTTGATTAACGGGGAATTCTTCATGGCGCAACCGTATCGAAGCTGCGGAGTCCTCAGGCGAATATCCGACAAGGGAAACCTCTGCAGCACGCCCTCAGAATCTCGCCTCACATAAGTGGAGGGGATGACGACTTGTGGAGGGGATATCACCCCTCCACTTGCAGCCAAAGCCTCCGCCACGCGTCAAACCCTCCACAAAGAAGTGGCCTATAGCCGAGGAGCCCACCACCGAGCCCCTCACCAAAGCCACCACTGCCGGGCCCACAGCCGAAAACCCTTCCGTGCCCCTTCGAGACTCCCGCCGAGACTCCCACTGAAGGGTCGCACGCTCACCACGAAATGACCGTGGGGCCCGCCCGAAAAGAGCGGGCCCCACGGGGCGTTTATTCAGTTGAGGCTCCGGCGGATTGAGGCTCTGGCGCATTAAGGCCCTGGCCCGTTGAAAGTCTCTTCAGTTAAGGCTCCGGCCGCCCGAGATTACCGAAGCAAGGCGTCCACCTCCCTCGCCCACCACTCGGGGCAAGAGAGTCTCTTAACCAACCAGAATCCCCTCAGCCGATCAAAAGCCTCTCGACCGATCAGAAAGCCGGGATGACGGAGCCGTCGTCCCAGGTCTGTTCGATGTACTGCTTGACCTGGTCGGAGTGGAGCAGATCCTCAAGCTTCTTGACGGCGTCGAGCTTCTTCGTGTTGTTCGCCCAGGCGAGGATGTTCACGGCAGGGTTGTTCTCAGGGGATTCGACGACGATCGCGTCCTTGGGGCTCAGGCCCCCTTCCTGTGCGAAGTTGCCGTTGATGATTGCGACGTCCACATCGGCGAGGGAACGCACGAGCTGCGGGCCCTGGACCTCCTTGAACTCGAACTTCTTCACCTTGGTGACCGTGTGGACATTGGCGTCGGAACCATCGGTCGGCAGGGTGACGAGCCCCTGCTCGGCAAGAAGGGCAAGTGCACGGGACTGATTGGTGACGTCGTCAATGATGCCGATGGTCGCACCCTCGGGAAGCTGATCAAGGGACTTGAGCTTCTCGGAATAGACTGCAAGAGGCTCAAGGTGAATACCCTTGCCCGCGGTGAACTCGTAGCCGTTCTCCTCGGCCTGCTGCTCGAGGTAGGGGACGGTCTGGAAGAAGTTCGCGTCCAGATCACCGGACTTGAGGGCCTCGTTCGGCTGGATGTAGTCGGTGTATTCGACGATGTCGAGGTCGATGCCCGCCTCGGCGGCGAGGTTTTCGTCAACGTACTTGAGGATCTTCGCGTGCGGTGAAGGGGAGGCACCGACCTTCAAGGTGACGACGCCCGAAGCGTCGGCTCCGTTCGTGGAGTCCGCCTTGTCGGCGTTCGAGGAGCAGGCCGAAAGGCCGAGGGCGAGGGCTGCGGCCGCAGAAGCGGCGAGGATTTGACGGAAGTTGCGCATGATGGGTCTCTTTCGTTGTGTCGCGACTGATCCGGGAGTACCTATCGGCGTGTTCCCAGTTCTTCGGCGAAGCTGTGTATGCGGGCATGGTAGCCCGCTTTGCGGGTCGGGGGCATTCGCCCTCGTCCATGGGTGAGTGTCGGAAGAAGATAGTCGTGCTGGGCCAGGATCTCACCCGGCTGGCAGTCGCCTCAGCGGTGGTCCACCAGCCGGGAAATCATGTCTCCGAACATCTGGACGATCTGAACGATGACAATGATCGCGAGAACCGTGACGATCATGACGTCATCTTGGAAACGGTTGTAGCCGTAGTTCATGGCCATCTGCCCGAGGCCACCGCCGCCAAGCGCTCCGGCAATCGCGGAATAGCCGATGAGTGTGATCGCGAGTGTCGTGATCGACTGCACGAGGGCGGGGGCTGCTTCACGGACCTGGACGCCCCAGCGGATCTGCCGGTTAGAGGCGCCCATCATCTGAGCGGCCTCGATTTTTCCTGCGTCGACGGCGAGGATGTTCGATTCGACGAGTCGAGCGAAGAATGGGACCGAGAGGATCACGAGGGGAACGACGGTCGCTTGCCACCCGAGGGTCGTGCCAACGATCAAGCGTGTCAGGGGTAAGAGCACGATAGCGCCGATGAGGAAGGGGAAGGATCGGACGACGTTGACGACGGCCGAAGCGAATTGGTAGATGCTGCGGTTCGGTGTGAGGCCCGACTTGCCGGTCTGCACGAGCAGAAGACCGAGAGGCAGGCCGATGAGGACCGTGAATACCGTCGCGAAGAACATCATCGCGAGGGTGTCGAGGGTCGCGGGAATGAATTCCTTGGTCAACGCCGGGTTATCGAGCCACTTCGGGTCGTTCTTCCCGGTGGGGACAAGCAGTGCAAGCTGGTTCGCCGCGGATGCGAGGCTGGGAAGCG
Organism: Schaalia cardiffensis; assembly: GCF_016405145.1. GTDB lineage: Bacteria > Actinomycetota > Actinomycetes > Actinomycetales > Actinomycetaceae > Pauljensenia > Pauljensenia cardiffensis. Next base: position 155,945 of record NZ_JAEKIA010000003.1, on the reverse strand, counting down.
TCAGGCTCATGCGGACCTCATTTCGGCGTAAATGTTCTGCTCACGAAGCTTGTCGATGATCTTCTGTGCATGGTAGGAGGGCACTGAGAGTGCGAGTCTTCCGACCTGGGTGGAGCCCATGGATTCGAAGGTTCCGGCTGTGACGTCCGCGCCCATTGAGGAGGTGAGGTTGAGGACGGTCGCACCGGTGGGAACACCTGGGTGCGAGGTGAAGATGACATCGAGGAGACTGGTGTCTCCGCGCAGGTCTGCCTCGTCGACGCTGGGGGCGGGAATGAGTTCGCGCGACAGGGGACTCGTCGGGTCAGCGATGACCTCTTCAATGGCGCCGGTCTGGATGATTGTTCCGTGCCCGAGGAGGGTAACGGAGTCGCAGATTTCACGGACGACGGCCATTTCGTGGGTGATGACGAGGACGGTGACGCCTTCAGAGTCGCGGACTCGAGTGAGCAGGTCAAGGATCTGACGGGTGGAGTCGGTGTCGAGGGCGGAGGTCGGCTCGTCGCAGAGCAGGACGGCGGGATTGTCGGCGAGTGCGCGGGCGATGCCGACGCGTTGGCGCTGTCCTCCGGAGAGCTGTGAGGGGTAGGAGTTGCCGCGTCCCGCGAGGCCGACGAGGGAGAGGAGTTCGGCGACTCGGGTCTTCACCTGTGCTTTCGGCACTCCGGCGAGTTTCAGCGGATAGCCGATGTTCTCGGCGGCGGTGCGGCCGTCGAGGAGGTTCGCCGATTGGAAGACCATGCCAATGTGACGACGGGCTTCACGCAGCTTCTTGCCACGTAGTTGTGCAAGATCAAGACCATCGACGACGATCGACCCTTCAGTCGGATGTTCGAGGGCGGTGAGACAGCGGATGAGGGTCGATTTACCGGCGCCGGATTGTCCGACGATGCCATGGATGGAGCCGCGGTCGACGTGGAGCGTGACATTGTCGAGGGCGACGACTTCGTTGCCGCCCTTGACGGAGTACACCTTACGGACTCCGTTCAGGTCGATCATGACGCCCTCCGTGTCGTGTCTTAGCGCTTCTCAGGCCGCGGTTGTGCACCCTGTTGTGGATGAGTTCAGCATAGGGGGCTCTTTTGGGGGACCCAAATCTTGTGTTACATTCCCCCACTATTCGGAATCGAATGGCTGTTGATCTGCGATGATAATGCTTCATCCCCGTGAGGCGTGTGCCACTGAGAACGTGAGAAGCTCCCTGGAGACAGGGCTAGCTCGCTGAGAAGACGAACTTGCCAAGAGCTAAAGCGAAGAAGAGGGCGATGAGGGCACCCGCCCACACGCCAAGGAGCAGGGCGAAGGATGCGGCTCGTCTGCCCGAACGCCATAAGGTCCATGAGTCCATGACTGCGGTGGAAAAGGTTGTGAAACCTGCGAGGAATCCGCTTGAAACGACGAGCCTCAGCTCCGAGTCAATCATTGGTGCAGCGATGAGGAGTCCGAGGAGGAAGGATCCGAGGACATTGACCAGGCCAATGCCAAGCATTGGAGCGAATAGCGGTTTTCGGGTTTCTTCTTGTGGCTCTCCATCGTGGGGGTGGTGTTCTTCTCGAATGGGGTTCCCAAGGGGGCTCTTTGGGAGATTGCCCTTCTCGCCAGGGCGTTGCTCGTGCCTGTGTTGAAGGCGTTTCTTGTGGCTGTGTTGAGGGCGTTGTTCGAGACTGTATTGAAGAGGCTTTTCGGGGCTGTGCTGAGAGTGTTTGTCGAAGCGGCGGGCAATGAGGCTGCGCACTTCGAGGTCGAACTTCCATCGGGACACAGCCCCGAGAGCACCGCCGAAGGCCAGGGCGATCCAGACAAGCAGACTCGTCATTCCAAGCCCCCTGTTTCGCAAACCTCAGCGTCCTTCGAGGGGGATTTTGTCTTCGCTGCACCATCCCTTCGCGTCTCAGCCACTGCCGCCAGCTTCTTCACAAGCCTCCAGCCTCCAGCCGCTGAGATGACGCCGAGAAGAAGCATGAGAAGAGAAGCCGCTGCGGTGCTGAGGATCGTGGTGACGTTAGGTGTCCGTATCATCGCCGTTGCGCTGGCAGCGATGAGGGTCCCATAGGTTGTGAAAGCTCCGGCGAATCCTGTTGCCGCGAGGAGTCTCAGGCGCAGAAGTTGTGGAGTGGGCTCCGTTTTGCGAGTGAGGAAGGCTGAAAGAGCACCGAGGAAGAATGCTCCGCCCAGGTTCGCCAGGAGCGTCGACCAGGGGAGCAGCATGAAAGAAGCAAGGAAGCCCGAGTAGGGGAAGAGTTCCGCGAGCGCGTCAAGGCCTGCTCGTGCGAGCGCCCCCGCAGCGCCTCCTGTGGCTACGAAAACCCACTCCGGCAGGGACTTTTCCCGTGTTTTCACACGCTTCGCTCCGGGCGAGGGGTGGGCGAAAGAGTTCACCTCGGAAGTCTACGTCCGCCTTCGTGCCACCCGAGCCTCGCAAAGCCTGGGCATTACGCCTGCTGACACGCACTCTCCTTTTTCCCTCGCTATTCCTGCACTATCTGCCAGCGCCTCATCTGCTTAGTGAGTAGTCCGCTTTTCGGTCACTTTACCTTCATCGTCTCTTTTCCAATGCCTTCCCCTGCGCCCTTCCATTTGAGCAGCCCCCTTCCCGACGCCTTCTCCTTCTGGCCTTCCATCTGAGCAGCCTCGTTCCCGACGCCTCCCTCTTCTGGCATTCCGCCCACACTGCCCGCTTGCGAACGCTCCAGTTGCGGCCAGCACCTTCGAATGCTTCATGAGCAGGTCTTCATCTGCTGCCCCAGACTCTTCACCACCCGTTCGCACATAGCCCTCTTCGGACCCCCTCGCCGCCCGCCACGAAGCTTCGCCAGAAGTCTTCACCCACCCGCTTGCGCATATCCCGTCTTGAGACACCCCGCCTACGCCACCCATTTCCGTCCCTCCGTCTTTCGGCACCCGCTTTAGACTGAAGACATGCTCCTCGCCTTCGCCGTCGCCCCGACCACGACCTCCAGCGCCGAGGGCGCCGTCACCTCGGCTGTCGCCCGCGCCGTGAAGATCGTGCGCGAATCGGGACTGCCCTACGAAACGACATCCATGTTCACCACTATCGAGGGCGAATGGGATGAAGTCATGTCCGTCGTGAAAGCCGCCACCGACGCGGTTGCCGAGGTGTCTCCCCGCGTCTCCCTCGTTATCAAGGCCGATATCCGTGCGGGTCGCAGCGATGAGATGCACGGCAAACTGGAACGCCTCGAGAGCGCGATCGCAGAGCTCGGTTGATCGCACGATTATTCTCCTTGCCTTGAGCATCGTCCTATGAGCATGAATCCGATTGAAAACTTTGAGCATCCAACATCCGTTTCCCCGGATGCGGCTCCCGTTGAGGTCTCCGGCTCGCCTCATGTCTTAGACAGTCACGTCTTAGCGAGCAGACAGGCCGAGTCGACTTTCTCTCCGCCCCCGGCCTCGTCACTACCGCCAGGTCACTCCTCGGTTTCATCTTTGCCACCAGGCCCGCTTTCACTCGCGGTATCCTCTCCAGCTCCGCTCTCCTCCCAAGCCCCGGCCTCTTCCCAGGATTCACTCCCAGCCTCCGCTCTGGCCTCGTCCTCGCCTTCGCCCTCGTCCTCGTCAGTAGGTGTGGGAACGGGCCGTTTCGCACCCTCGCCGACAGGAGATCTCCACCTCGGGAACCTGCGGACGGCGATCTTGTCCTGGGTGTGGGCAAGACGCACAGGGCGCGCCTTCGTCCTGCGGCTGGAAGACATTGATCGCGTACGTTCGGGCAGCGCGGAACGCCAGATCGCCGATCTTCATGCCATCGGGATCGACTGGGACGGCGAGATCCTCGTGCAATCAACCCGGCATGAGGCGCACACCGCCGCACTCGATGATCTTGCTGCGAAAGGTCTGCTCTTCGAATGCTATTGCTCTCGCAAAGACATCCGCGAAGCCGCCTCCGCTCCACACGTCCCACCAGGCCACTACCCGGGGACCTGCTTGCATCTTTCCGAGGACGAGCGCCAAGCGAAAAGGGCGGAACTTGCAGCCGCGCACCGCTTGCCCGCGCTACGCCTCCGAGCACCCGCATCGCGGTGGACCGTGTTCGACGAGCTTCACGGCGAGTACACGGGCCCGGTCGATCATTTCGTCGTGCGGCGCAGCGACGGTGTGCCCGCATACAACCTCGCAGCAGTCGTCGACGATGGATTCCAGGGCGTCGACCAGGTCGTACGAGGAGACGACCTTCTCTCACAGACCCCCGCGCAAGCGGCGTTAGCGACTCTGCTCGGGATTCCTGTTCCTGTTTACGTCCACGTCCCACTCGCGCTAGCCCCCTCGGGTGCGAGGCTCGCAAAGCGCGATGGAGCCGTTACCCTCGAGGATCTGGCTGCCCTGGGGTGGTCGCCTGCGGATGTTCTCGAATGGATCGGACATTCTTTGGGCGTATCGGGGGCGAGGACGGCTGCAGATCTTCTCGATGCCCTCAGCATGGATCGCCTGCGCGCGATGCCCTTGGATCCGTGGGTGGTCACCCCGCCCACAGGAGGACCTCAAGGTGCGTAGCTCGCTGCCCAGGCTGGAGATGTCCGTCACCCCGTCCAGGGGAGGACCTCAAGGCTCGGGATAGGTCGGAAGGCTTACCGACTCGTGCTCACCCCGCCACGGGTGAGTCTGAAGAAGCGCGGAATCTTTACTTTCGCGACGTGTTGAGTCGCCCCATTTGCGGGCGGATCTGGGCAAATCTTCCGAGGTGAGGGGTTGACCTTTCCGAACTCGAGCGAGTGTTCCTAATGGAGGGGTTGACGACAAGTGGAGGGGTTATTCCCCTTTCTCACGTCGTCAACCCCTCCACTCACGAGAGCCTCAACTGGGCATCGCACCCCGAGGAGCCTCCGCCCCGCCACTAGAACCCAGCCACCACTGGGCGCCAGAAGGTCGCCGCGCTGCGCGCCCGTTCAAAGGACGCCTCCACCACTAGAAGCCAACCCCACCACTGGGCGCCAACCCCACCACTAGGCGATTGTGGGCCCCGTCCTCACGTCAAAAGCCTCCCCCGAAGGGACTTCATCAAGAGGCCACCGCGATAACGCAGTCTCCCAGGGAAAGTAACTCCTCGTGGCAGACTTACCGCATGGACTTTTTCCAGAAGCTCTTCGGCCACAAGGAGCCGACGCTGATCCTCGCCGAATCCGAGAACTGGACTTCCCTGCCCTGGACCGAGAAACTGCAAAAGGCACTCGACAAGCGCGCAAAGAAAGAGAAATGGGCCGAAGCCCTCGGTCAAACCCACGAATTCGTCTGTCTTCTCATTGTGCATGGGAACTTCTCCAAGGGGACTCTTGAGGTCAACAGTCTTGGCTCCCCGATCGCAATGCTCCCCCATGAGCTCGTTGACGACCTCCTCGAGCGCATGCGAGCTGATTCGGGGCTGAGGATGACGGCAGTGAAGGCTCGCGCGACTCGCGACGAGGACGGACGCCTTGCCGTCGAAGTGAATGTCTAATGCCGTGAACGTCTAATGCCATCGAAACGAATGTTCGAGCGCGAGCCTGAAGAAGTCATCTTCCTCGCGATCACTCCCCGGTGAAAGGAATCCACCACAGACACAAGGAGGCCGCGTTCGATCGTCGCGTCGGCGGTGTTGAGAACCTGTCCCCGCCACGGGCACAAAGAGACCGCTCCCACTAGGAAAGGCCAGCACGAGCACGGAAAGGCTGCACAGGCATGAGGAAGTTGGCACAGGCACGAAGAAACTGGGAAGGGACGCATCCATGTCTCAAAGCCCACTGACACACTCCGGCAGCATGACCCCGAAGAGATAGAGCCCGGCGGCATGACTCGAGGACATGCAGCCCTGCGACAAGGGCCTGCGGCGATATCAACCTCCACCGATGTGCCCGAAAAGACGTGCCCGTGCCGCTAGTCCCTAAAGATCCAGGTCAAACCAACACGTTTTGTCCTATAGCCCACGCCTTATCCGATCTCCAAGCTGGCCCACCCAACTTCAACACCATTTTCCCGCACCGCACAGCCAGAAAGTCCAGATCGAACCAAGGTACTGTGTCCTAGAACCCCGGGTTGTCCTGTACCCCACATTCTGGCCGACATCTCCCGCTGTAGATCGCGGACTTGTCAGGACTGGCGCGACTCTCAATGACGACCAACCCCAGCACTCGTGAAGGGAGGATTCAATGGGGAGCGACGGTCGGAGAGCGAAGGCCCAGAAAAACGCAGAACCCCCACCGGTGGATCGCACCGAGGGGGGCCGCTGCGCGCTCGAAGGGACTCGAACCCCCAACCTTCTGATCCGTAGTCAGATGCTCTATCCATTGAGCTACGAGCGCATCGCCGTTTGGCTGACGCCAACTGTACGCGCCTCTACGTCGAAAAGGCAAAACGAGAAGGCCTTTCCCGCTGGAGGTTTCGATCACACTCCAACAAACAGGGCCCCACCAGGAAAGAGCACGAGACGGATACTTGACACTCGCCTGTGAACACACATCGGAGCCCAAACCCCGGATACGTCCACAAGTCGGACACTGAGCCTCCACCTGCGGCCACAAGCCGGACACCAGACGCACACAAGTCGGACGAGTCAAACTGCGACCTGGGGTGTTCCCCAAGAGCCACGGCATACGGTTCGACTTGTGGACAGCCACACCCGAACGGAGGCGTACCTTCGAGTCACTATCCCTCAAGAATGGGATTCATAGGCGTGACTCATCACGCGAAAGATGGGGAGTATGCAAAGGATCCCCCACGCACCCGGCAGCGCACCCTTATCCTTGCTGCCTTCCGGCCCTGGGGAGGTTCGGATGATACCGTCACGTGGAGGATCGGCCTTTAGTCTACATGGAGCCGCGAAGAGCGCGCGAACCGACGGGGTCACAGAACACCAAACCACCAAGGACCCGCCGCCCCTGTACACACATTTCTGGCTCTCACCCGCTCACCCACCACCCGCTCACCCCGCAGGGTCCCAGGACACGCGAAAACAACGAAAAGCCCCGGAATCCCAAGGATTCCGGGGCTACTCCGCGGAGGATGGGGGATTCGAACCCCCGAGGGCTTGCACCCAACACGCTTTCCAAGCGTGCGCCATAGGCCACTAGGCGAATCCTCCAGCTGCGCCGAAGCACCTGACCATCCTAAACGGAAAGCAGAGGAAAACACCAACCGCTCAGCCTCGCCAAACCCATGACCTCGCTCACGCACCTCCGAGGCGAGGAAACACGCTTTGAGGGGAAATCGACGAGCTAGCCACACGAATGTCGTACGAGGACACGCTGATACCGGTATTCGCGGACTCTTGACGAGTCACCCGCACGAATGTCGCACTCTTGATCGCCCCCGAAGCCCGGGAGCAACACGCCAAGGCCCACCGACAGCCTTTTCTCCGTGCACTCAAGGATCCTTCGTCTCTCAACCTCGCGCCCGGCCTGATCGCGGCCCATTCCTCCACGTACTCAAAGATCCTTCATCCTCGGCGATGACGTAGTGATCAACACCGCGCTCGTCTCTAGGCTTCCAAAGAGGCGTCGGACACGAGTGGAGACGAGGGGCGATTCCACCTCCTCCCTCCACACGCTCAGCTGATGCTTCCGGCGTTGTTCTTCACTGACGAGGACGGAACTAAGTTCGGCTGAGCAGTCGACCTTCTGCTCACTTTCATACTTCACTGACGAGGACGGGGCCTGGACAGCACCTTCACAGGTGAAGCCCAGACGAGATGAAATCCAGGGCCCTTCTCGCGAGCATCATCAAAACCCTGGGAGTGGGCTGCCGAGAAGAAGAGGGAAAGCACAGACCGTCACTTGAAAGGACGCAAGGAGACCGCCCCGAAAAAGAAGAGTCCGCGCTGAACGAAGAGTCAGCGCTGAACGAAGAGTCAGCGATCAGGCAGAGTCAGCGGTAGAGCTTGACGAAGTTCGCCGCGACTTTACCCGCTTGATGGCGGGCCTCGCCCAGATGCGCAATGTGGGAAAGGGAGTCGAGATCATCAGTACCCGGATACCCGGCATCCTCGTAACGCTCAAGCACCATTCGGATCGCGTCCGAATCAATCTCAGGATTGAACTGAGTCGCATAGAAGTCCTTCGCGAGCTTGACCATCTGCACAGGACAGGTGATCGACTTCGCGAGAAGCACCGCACCTTCAGGCAGCTCCTCGGCGGCCTCGTTATGAGAAACAAAAGTCATGAAGGAACGCGGGAATCCGGCAAGGAGAGGCTCCTCGAAAGCGGCCTCAGTGAGGAATATTTCCGTCAGCTGTGGATACTCCGCCCACCTGCGCGTCACGGTGCCCCCCATGAGAACGGTCGCAACTTCAGCCCCATAACCTGTCGTGAGACAGGGCGTCCCAGCTTCAACGATCTGCGCGAGGAGCCTGCACAACTCTGCTTCGGCGCGCTTTTGGCTCGGCGATTTCGTTTCGTCGGGCGTGGTCGTGCCGTACACGGAGCCCGCAACGATGATCCCGGCGTAGGCGCGCACATTGATCTCAGGAAGGCCCAGCATATCCAGGCGGACTTGCTCCAACTCCTCGGGCTCAAGGCCCGTCACCTTCAAGAAGGAGGCGTACTCAGCAGCAACCGCCTCGTCTTCAGGACGCGTAGAAACCAAGAGAAAGGAGTTCATACCCCAAGAATAAGTAAAGAAGGTCGCGAGGGCGAGGGCGTTCATTTAGAGGACACTCGCACTCTGGAAGCCCCTGTAACCGCAGGAGCCCCGACAGGTCCAGGAAGGCCACGCGTCCCCAGGAACACCCCACAAGCTGGGGGCGCCCGCAAGTCCAGGAATACCCTGAGCTCGAGAAGTTCTTCTTCGAGGAGCTCCCCCTGGAAGCCCCTGCGGGCCGAGGGTGCAGCGCGCGCTCCAGCTGGACCACCTAGAAGGGGTCTGGGGTCTCCGCAGGCCGAGAGCGCACCACCATCACGACCAAGGGCGCACCAGCAGTCCAGCGCCAGAGCGCCAGACCGCACCATCAATCCAGCGCCAGACCTCACCACCAATCCAGCGCTAGAGCCAGAGCGCCAGTCCGCCATTGGAACGTCTCCAGGAGATGCGAGCACACACGCCACCTATTGACGAGCCCAAGCAAGTCCGATTCACGAGCCCAAGCAAATCCGAGCAGATGGGGGCCAAACAGGACCAGCGATAGGGACAGGGACGGGGGAATCCTCACAGAACCGCACTCAGTGCGAATCCGCAGGATTCGAGTCGGTATCCTGATGTTCCGACCGGTGAAACGGCCATATGCCCATCGACTGATCGGAGAGCTCTTTCATGAGCGACAACTCTCGCGGATTGTTCCGCTGGACCCTGCACGGCGACGGATCCACTATTTCCCCCGGCGAAGTCGTCGCCGCAGGTGAACGACTGTCCTGGCCCCGTACCATTGGCATCGGCGCTCAACACGTCGTCGCAATGTTCGGCGCGACCTTCCTCGTCCCGCTCCTCACCGGCTTCCCCCCGGCGACCACCCTGTTCTTCAGCGCCATCGGCACCCTCCTCTTCTTCCTCATCACAGCGGGCCGCCTCCCCTCCTACCTCGGCTCCTCCTTCGCACTCATCGCGCCGATCATCGCCGTATCCGAAACCTTGGGCATGAACTACGCCCAAGGTGGCATCATCGCAACCGGCGCAACCCTCGCCCTCGTCGGCCTGATCGTCCACTTCGCGGGAGTGCGCTGGATCGACGCCCTGATGCCCCCGGTCGTCACCGGCGCAATCGTGGCGCTCATCGGCTTGAACCTCGCGCCCGCCGCGTGGAACAACGTCAAAACCGCGCCCCTCACCGCCCTCATCACAATCGTGTCGATCTGCCTGATCACGGTCCTCTTCAAGGGCATCATCGGACGCCTGTCGATCCTCTTCGGAGTCCTCATCGGCTACGGGGCCGCGATCGTCCAGAACCAGGTCGACTTCTCCGCGATCTCCGAGGCCGCATGGTTCGGCCTCCCGCAGTTCCACGCCCCCGCTTTCGACCCCTCAACTCTGGGCCTGTTCGTGCCCGTCGTCTTCGTCCTCGTCGCTGAGAACGTCGGCCACGTGAAATCCGTGTCCGCCATGACCGGCGAGAACCTCGACGACGTCACCGGCCGCGCTCTCTTCGCCGACGGCATCTCAACCGTCCTCGCAGGCTCGGGCGGAGGTTCGGGTACGACCACCTACGCGGAGAACATCGGCGTCATGGCCGCGACCCGCGTCTACTCGACCGCAGCCTACGTCGTCGCCGCCTTCGTTGGTCTGGCCCTGTCCCTCCTGCCGAAGTTCGGTGCGATCATCGCGACAATCCCGGCGGGCGTGCTCGGCGGCGCGGGCACCGTCCTCTACGGCATGATCGGCATGCTCGGCGTGCGCATCTGGGTCCAAAACCGCGTAGACTTCTCAAACCCGGTGAACCTCAACACCGCGGCCGTCTCCCTCGTTGTCGCGATCGCGAACTTCACCTGGAACATCGGCGAAATGTCCTTCGAGGGCATCGCTCTGGGCACTGGGGCCGCGATCCTCATTTACCACGTCATGAACTGGATTTCGAAGGTGCGCGGCACCAACCTTGAGCAGGCCTCCCCCGCTTCGGCGCCCGCAGGAACCGAGCTCGAGTCCGAGGCGTACTCCACTCGCCACAAGGCGACGCCGCCGAAAGCCTGATTACGAAGGCTTCTCTTCACGGCTCCCATCACGGTGATCATCCGCACATGAGGATGCGCTCACAGAGCCTCATATGAGGACCAGGACGAAGAGAATCCATTGAGATCACAGCCCTGCTCTGACTCGAAGAGGACCGGCCGATCCCACTCGGGGTCGGCCGGTTCCGCATTCTTCGCCGCGCTTGAAACGATGAAAGATGCGACAGTGAGTGACGAGGACGGGGCCACGCGCTCGAAGCAGAAACGAGAAGAACACCAATCCGCACATGCATCGGCTCCGAACACTGCACGAGGCCCGCACTTCCACTCGCCCGCCGCGCATTATCGTCCTCGTCGACCGGCATCATCACGCTGGAGGCGAAACCACCCGAGGAGAATCAATCGAATGATCCGATTCGAGCATGTCAGCCACACTTTCCCCGATGGCACGAGCGCATTGGAGGATGTGAGTCTCGAAGTCGGAGCCCACACGACAACCGTGCTCCTAGGCTCATCCGGCTCCGGGAAAACGACCCTCATGCGGATGGTGAACCGCATGATCTCACCAAGCTCCGGGCGTGTACTCGTCCGAGGCGAGGACGTCGCCGCAATGGACCCGGTGAAACTGCGCCGCTCCATCGGCTACGTCCTACAAGACGCCGGACTCTTCCCCCACAGGAATGTCGCAGACAATATCGCAACCGTCCCCCGACTTGAGGGCGCAAGCAGACGCGCAGCGAGAGCCCGCGCCCTCGAATTGATGGAACTCGTCGGCCTCGAGCCCGCACTCGCCCGCCGCTATCCGAGCCAATTGTCGGGCGGTCAACGTCAACGCGTCGGCGTCGCTCGCGCTCTCGCGAACAAAGCGGACATCCTCCTCATGGACGAACCCTTCGGCGCCCTCGACCCCCTGGTCCGTGCGGATCTTCAAGCGGAGATCAGGCGCCTTCGCGACTCGACTGGCACGACCATCCTGTTCGTCACACACGACCTCGATGAAGCATTCATCCTCGGGGACACCATCGCCGTGCTCGCAAAAGGAGGGCGACTCGCACAGGTCGGAACAGGCCCAGAACTGGTCGCGAATCCAGCCGATGATTTCGTCGCATCCTTCGTATCCTCGCAGGCCTCTCGCTCTTTGAACTCGATCGCAACCCCAGCAGGACAGCTCGTCACAGACCCGGAGGGGCGCCCGCTGGGACTATTGGCGCACGCGAACCCCGATTCGCCTTCCCATACTTCGGCCTCCCCGACACACGCTGAAGAGGACCGGGCCCGATGAACTGGCTGACCCACAACTTTGCCCTCCTCGGCGAGTTGACCCTCCAACACCTCGCCCTCGCACTGCCCGCGATTCTCGCGGCGAGCCTCATCAGCGTGCCCATCGGATGGTGGGCGAACCGCTCGAAACGCTTCGGCGGCACGCTCCTCACCGCCCTCTCACTGCTCTACGCGATCCCCTCCCTGCCGATGCTCATCATCATTCCGGTCATCATCGGGATCGCCCTGCGCTCCAACACCAATATGGTGATCGTTCTCGCCCTCTACGGGATCGCGGTCCTCGTCCGTCAAGTCGCCGACGCATTCGCCTCCCTTCCCACCTCCGTCCTAGAAGCCGCTGATTCCCTGGGCTACCCGGCGCTGCGCAGGTTCTTCGAAGTCGAGCTTCCCCTGGCCTTGCCTTCGATCCTCGCCGGGGTCCGCGTCGTTGTCGTCTCCACGGTTTCGCTTGTGACGGTCGGAGCCTTCATCGGTGTGCGCTCATTGGGGACCCTTTTCACGGACGGGTTCCAGCGCGGCCTCATCTCCGAAGTGCTGTCCGGCCTCGTCGCCACGCTCGTCGTCGCGCTCGTCCTTGACGCCCTCCTTGTCCTCCTCGGCTGGGTCGCCACCCCGTGGACGAGATCACAAGAAAGACTCGAGCAGACCAGAAAGGCTCGGATGATCTCGGAGGTCAACGCATGAATCTCCTGATGGACGCCCTGGTGTGGCTCGTGGAGCCGACGCATTGGGTGGGAGCAGCTTCAATCCCTGTGCGACTTCTTCAACACCTCGGCCTGACTTTCGGCGTTGTCACCCTCGCGGCCTTGATCGCCCTCCCCCTCGGGATCATGATCGGGCACACCGGCAGATTCCGCTTCCTCATCGTCGCAACTTCCGGTGCTGCCAGGGCAATCCCCACGCTCGGCGTGCTGACGCTCGCGGGGCTCTGGCTCGGGATCGGTCTCGCTGCGCCCGTGCTCGCTCTCCTCGTTCTCGCGATTCCGCCGATGCTGACCGCGACGTACACCGGTATCGATTCTGCGGATCCTCGGGCCGTGGACGCGGCACGCGCCATTGGTCTTAAGGAATGGCAGATCATCCGCTTCGTCGAATTGCCCGCCGCGCGCACTTTGCTCCTCGGAGGGCTGCGTTCCACGACCCTGCAAATCCTCGCAACTGCGACACTCGCGGCTTATACAGCGGACGCCGGTTTGGGCCGATACCTCTATATCGGTCTTAAAACACGCGACTACGGGCAGATGATCGCCGGCGCGATCCTTGTTGTCGCTTTGGCGCTCGTTCTCGACGGATTGTGGGTCCTCGTTTCGCGGGCGGCGTCTCGACGCACTGGGGGCGGAGAAGCATCCCCACCCGTTGGGGGAGGAGGAACAGCGTCCTCAGCTAAGGCCGGAAGTGAGGCGGCAGAGCCGACACTGAGGCCCGACACTACTCACGCCGCCGTACCCGGCGCTGGTCCCAGTTCCCTTTCGCCCAACGCCGATCACGAACCCGCCGCGACCAGTGGGAGCGTCCCGACTGGAGCGACCGGCGTGACCAGTGGGAGAGGTGCGCCTGGCGCAACCTTCCCGACCAACGTGACTGGCGCGACCAGTGGAACCAAGGTGACAGGCGCGACCGACACGACCAACGTGACTGCGCGACCGATCTGATCAATGAGGAGATAGCGATGATCCGCCCGCTTCATGTACTCGCCGCACTCGGCGCCCTCGCCCTCGTCCTGTCCGGATGCGCGACTGCTGAAACCCTGGAGGGTCGCGCGGAGGGCGAGGATGCGCCGATCATTGTCGGATCGCAGGACTATTACTCGAATGAGATCCTTGCCGAAGCCTATGCGCAAGCCCTTGAAAACGCGGGTTACGAGGTTGATCGCCAATACCGGATCGGCCAACGCGAGGTGTACCTGCCCGAACTTGAGGCCGGATCGATCGACGTCATGCCCGAATACACGGGCTCGCTCCTGCAGTACTTCGCCCCGAACACGAAAGCAACACTTCCCGAGGACGTGCTCGCTGCACTCATTGAGGCGCTGCCAGAAGGTCTTGGTGTACTTACTCCCGCTGAGGCCTCCGATCAGGACTCTTATGTCGTCACCGCAGAGTTCGCGAAAGCACACGGCTTGAAGAGCATCTCCGACTTGCCGGCGGCTGCGGCGAAGGTGGGGCCACTGACCCTTGGTGGGAACTCTGAATTGGAGACCCGCCCCTACGGGCCCAAGGGCCTCAAAGAGCTTTACGGCGTCGAAGTAGCTTTCACTCCGATCGAGGATTCGGGAGGAGCTCTGAGCGTGAAAGCACTGAAGAACAATCAGGTCCAGCTCATTGACGTATATTCGGCAGACCCGGCTCTGGCGGACCCGGAGCTGCAAGTTCTGGAGGACCCGAAAGGAATGTTCCTTTCCTCCAGGGTGGTACCACTCGTCTCCGAGCGACTGGGCTCGGGGGCCGTGAATGCTCTCAACGCGGTGTCAGCAGCACTTGATTCGGCTGACCTCATCGAGATGAATCGGCGCTCCACCGAGGAGGCGGCCTCACCGCAGACCATCGCACGCGAGTGGCTGCTCTCAGAGGGGATCATCGCGGAACGCTGACTCGCGTTCGATTCTCCCGCCGCTCTCCCCCTCCCTCCTCGGAAAAGGAAGGGATGCCGAATTGAGGAGGGATTATAGGCCCTCCACTTTTCGCCAACCCCTCCTTTTTGCGGGTTCACTCGGACGAGTCGTCCTCACCCGCAAGCGCCCGCACCCCCGGATGCCGGGTCCCATCCACAGCACCGCGGATAGCGGAGCCCGTCCACAGGTATGGATCCGTCGCCCCGCCGGTCACGCCCGACGGGGTGATGCTTGCCGCATGGCGCTGAAGGACTACGAGCTCATCCGACTCAACGGTTCCCATGAATGCGGGGACGGCCGCATCGAGAAGGTAAAGCGCGGATTCGCCGTCGCCCTGCCCGAAGATTCGGAGCATCTCAGCCCCTGGCATGCTCAGAGTCTGGTCGACAGGGCCAGGATCGAGGCCGTCGACGCGGCCTTGTCGGCACCGCACGCCTTCGCAATGGAGTCCGTCCTCGTCCTGGAGGATCTTCCGATGTGGAGGCGCAATCCCGATGTGCACGTGCGGGTTCCCGGCCGCTACTCGACAACGGCTCTCCCCGCGGTGAGCCTCGGACCGCACCGCATCTCTCCGGTCTCCGTGAGGCAGTGCCGCGCGGGCTCACCGCCGCCCGTCGTCGAGTCGCCGACGGGGATCGCTCATGACGCCCTCGCCCACACGGCGGTGCTCCTCACCGCGAGGAGGCCGCTCCTCGACGGCTTCGTCGCCGTCTCGGGGATTCTCCGGCGCCTCTCCTCCTTCGACAGATTCAACATACCGGCCTCAAGGGCGCGGGAGGCCCGGGCGCGCAGCGGCCTCCTCGAATGCCTCGACTCCCTCGGCGCGCTGCACGGCCGTGGACGCGCCGGGCTCGTCCTCGCCCATGCGGATGCGGGATGCGAGAGCGCCGGGGAGTCGGCTGCGCTGGCGGTTCTCAGCACGATCGGCCTGCTGGGCCTGCAGACGCAGCACGAGGTCATCGTCGCCGGTCGGCGATACTTCATCGACTTCGCCCTTCCAGGGGCGAGGATCGGATTCGAGTTCGACGGAGTCGTGAAGATGGGGAAGACTCCGGAGGAGTTTCGCCGCGCACAGGCCGAGCTCATGGCGAGGCAGCGGGACCTGGAGGACGCGGGGTGGCTCATCATCCGCATCGGCTGGAACGACTTGCTCGACCCTCGTCGCCTCCGCGGGCGGGTCGTCGAGCGGATCAGCGGGAGCGGACGGTGGAAGGGCTCCCGCGATCGTGAGGCTCAGCGCCTGTGGGCATTGATGATGCACGACCTCAGTTGAAGCACCCCAAATGAAATAGGAGGGGATACCGAATAGTGGAGGGGCTATAAACCCTCCACAAGTCGCAAACCCCTCCACTCACGCAAGAGCAGCATGGCGCCGCCAGCTCTTCAGCTCCGGTACGGCAGCCCCTACGCAATATCGGTCGCGACTTCGAAAGCAGAACCATCTCGCGGGTCCTCATCGGACAATCCCGCATCCTCCTGATCCGAAGCCGACTCGGCAGACTCCTGCGCGAGGTCAAGGAAAGCCAGGTCGTAGCCCTCGGGCACGTCACAGGTCTTCGTCCACTCGCACAGCTCTTGAAGGGTCGGGGCTGCGAGGAAGGAGCCCATTGATTCCGTTGAACGGGCGGCCGCGAGCATTGCCATGGAGATGGCGGCTCTGGGGTGCAGGCCCTTGACTCGCGCATAGACGAGGGCCGCGGAGAAGGCGTGTCCGGCCGAAGTTGGGTCAATCGTCCGAGCGGGAGCTGCGGGCAGTGAAATCTCCTCGTCGTCGATGACCGCGAAGACGCCATTGGCCCCGCGGGTGACGACCACGCCGGGAACTTGCCATAGGAGTTGGCGGGCAGCTGATTTCGCATCCGATTTGCGCGTGTAGGACACGGCTTCATGCTCATTCAAGGAGAACACGTCGACGTATTTGAGAGGATCCAGGTCCGATTGTTTCCACTGCCCCGTCGGGTCCCAGCGGCATTCGGACAGGACCCAGGTGCGGTCGATCAGTTCACCGCCCTCACCGATCCTGTCAACGCAGCCGCGCTGCCTCCATTCGCTCAGCGTATCTGCGTTGTCCGCGAGCACTCCGAGTTCAGCGACGAGGGCGTGGGGCGCTGCGCGCAGCTTCGAAATGGCGGGGACTTTGAGGTCTCCGCTGGTGGTGAGGGCGCGGTCCCCTTCAAATCCGAGGGCGACGGTGATGGCCTGGGAGGGGACTCTGGCGGCGTGCTCCAAGTCGACATGGTGTGCGGTGAGCATCTGGCGGACCAGGGCGCCGGCCTCGTCGATGCCGATGGAGCAGATGAGTTCCGTGTCGAGTCCGAGGCGTGCGAGCGCGATCGCCTGGTTCGCAGACCCTCCGGGGGCGATGGAGGAGGTCGGGCTGATCTGTTCTTCCCCTGCGCGGGGGGCGTGCTCGAGCGGACCCATGACGAGGGCGAGGACGAGAGGTCCAGCGACGCACACCTTCGGGGTGGGGGCCGGTGATTCTCCGAGGGGCATCGCGTTCCTTCGAGAGTTCGAGGCGCCGCTTGGATGCTTGGATGCGCGCGCCGTGGCTGGTCCTCACTGTAGTCCGCTTCACAGCCTTGGGGAGGCGAGAGGGGAGCTTTGTGATGGGAGTCTGCGCGGGGAGGATGCTTCGCACGCAAGGGGAGAACTTCAGAGTTCCGGAGTGGGGAGAGCGAGGATAACGAGGATGCTTCGCAGGCGAGGCAGAACAAGATGGGCGTGGGGGCGAAGATCGGAATCGCGGAGGATGCATCGCGCGCGGACAGAGTCTGAGATCGTTCGACGTGTCGGCGACGCGCACAGAAGGTTCTTCGCGCCCGAGGGCAGAACGAGGCTCTGATGGGGAAGGGAAGAGAATGGCGAGGATGCTTCACCTGCGCAGGCAGATCGAGCAAAGCACTCTCAGATGCGCGGAGCGAGACAACTCCCATGCCATCCCACATCTTGACTGCAGTATTTCACCTTTTGGACTTTACGTACTGAGACGTACGCCACAAGCGAAAGCTCGCCAAAGGTAAAGGAATTGCCATATCCGCACTTCAACAGGCATTTTGAGCACATTCTTTACTGAATCATGACACTTCGTGACCGAACCGCAACATCCCCTAGGGGGTTTGCAAAGGCAAGTCGCTCTCGGGGCCCGATAGGCTCGACGAGCACTTGTGTCTGAACGACGCAGGATCGACCCATCTAATCAGAGGAGTCTTCATGAACCTCAAGAAGACCTGGCTGGCAGTCCCGGCCGTCTTCGCCCTCGGCCTGTCCGCCTGCTCGGGCGGCACCGCCGATTCCGCGACCACCGGCGAGGGCGCTTCGGACGCGATCATCACGACGAACGGCTCCGAGCCCCAGAACCCGCTCATCCCGGCCGACACCAACGAGACCGGCGGCGGCAAGATCCTCGACCTCATCTTCGCGGGCCTCGTCTACTACGACGCCAAGGGCGCCGTCCACAATGAGATGGCCGAAAAGATCGAACCGAATGAGGACTCTTCCGTCTGGACCATCACCCTCAAGAAGGGCCAGAAGTTCTCCGACGGCACCGAAGTGAAGGCCAGAAACTTCGTCGAGGCATGGAAGAAGGGCGCCTCCGAGGCCATGCTCTCCTCCTTCTTCTTCGAGCCCATCCAGGGCGCCGACGAAGAGGGTGCCGGTGACCTTACCGGCCTCGAGGTCGTTGACGACTACACCTTCACCGTGACCCTCAAGGCCCCGACCGCGGACTTCTCCCAGCGCCTGGGCTACTCGGCCTTCGCTCCGCTCCCCGACTCCACCCTCGAAGACATGGAGAAGGGTGGCGAGAACCCGATCGGCAACGGCCCCTACATGGTCGCCGAGAACGGCTGGGAGCACAACGCCCAGATCCACCTCATTCCGAACCCCGAATACAAGGGCGACAATGTCGCGAAGAACGGCGGCGTGGACATCATCTTCTACGCTTCGCAGGACGCGGCCTACCAGGACCTCCTCTCCGGCAACCTCGACGTCCTCGACTCCATCCCGGACTCCGCCTTCGCAACCTTCGAAGCCGATCTCTCGGGACGCTCGGTCAACCAGGCTGCAGCGATCTTCCAGTCTTTCGCAATCCCGCAGAAGCTTGAGCACTTCTCCGGCGAAGAGGGCAACCTGCGCCGCCAGGCACTCTCCTACGCGATCGACCGTGACACCATCACCGAGACGATCTTCTCGGGCACCCGCACCCCGGCCAAGGACTTCACCTCGCCGGTCGTTGACGGCTACAACGCCTCCGTCAAGGGCTCTGAAGTCCTGAGCTACAACCCGGAGAAGGCCAAGGAACTCTGGGCGAAGGCTGACGCCATCTCCCCGTGGTCAGGCACCTTCACTATCGGCTACAACTCCGATGGCGGCCACCAGGCCTGGGTTGACGCTGTCACCAACTCGATCAAGAACACCCTCTCGATCGATGCCGTCGGCGCCCCCTACCCGGACTTCAAGTCCCTGCGCACCGAGGTCACGAACCGCACCATCACCGGCGCCTTCCGCACCGGCTGGCAGGCCGACTACCCGGGCAAGTACAACTTCATCGCCCCGCTGTACGGCACCGGCGCAGGCTCCAACGACACCGACTACTCCAGCGCCGAGCTTGACTCGCTCCTGAGGGAGTCCGCCTCCGCGACCTCCACTGAGGAATCGAACAAGATCCTCGACCAGGCACAGGAAGTCCTGTTCAAGGACCTCCCCGTGATCCCGCTGTGGTACGCCAATGTTGTCGGCGGCTGGTCTGAGAAGGTCGATAACGTCGTCTTCAACTGGAAGTCCGTGCCCGTGTACAACCAGATCACCAAGAAGGCCTGAGCAGCCCCCGGTTCGCACCGGAATGAGCGCCTTCAACTCCCGGTGGCGGGTGGGAAACTCCCACCCGCCACCGGGCATATAAAAGGGAATTTGGCTCATCCTTGACCAGCCGAAACAGACATTTGCCGTTCTTTTACCCTATGATGCCCTGAGTAAGTCTTAGCTCAGGAACAATGGGGTCCGATCCTCACCTTCCTCGCCAAGGCAAAAACCGAACGAACCCACCGATTCGCAACGAGGGCTCACCCCCTCGTCCCCATCCAAAGGACTGTCCATGCTTCGCTACATCGGACGGCGACTCCTCCAGACCATCCCGGTCTTCTTCGGAGCCACGTTCCTGATCTTCGCGATGGTGTACCTCATGCCGGGTGACCCCGTCGCTGCACTCGGAGGCGACCGCGGTCTCTCCGACGCCGCCTACGCCGAGATTTCCGCAAGGTACAACCTCGACAAACCCTTCTGGATGCAGTACCTGCTCTACCTCAAGGGTGTCTTCACCCTCGACTTCGGCAAAACCTTCTCCGGTCAGCCAGTCACCGCCGTCATGGCCCGGGCCTTCCCCATCACCGTGAAGCTCGCGCTCTACGCCCTCGCCATTGAGGCGATCCTCGGCATCTTCCTCGGTGTCATCGCCGGTGTCCGTCGCGGCAAGATCTTCGACTCGACGATCCTCGTCGTCTCCCTCCTCCTCATCTCGGTGCCGACCTTCGTCCTCGGCTTCGTCCTCCAGTTCCTCCTCGGTGTGAAACTCGGAATCTTCCCCACCACCGTCGGCGCACACGTCACCCTCAAATCCCTCACGATGCCTGCCCTCGTGCTGGGCGGCGTGTCCCTCGCATACGTCATTCGCCTCACCCGCCAGTCGGTGTCTGAGAACGTCTCCGCCGACTACGTGCGCACGGCTCGCGCGAAAGGCCTGTCCAACGGCCGCGTCATGACGCGGCACATCCTGCGCAACTCCCTCATCCCCGTCGCCACCTTCCTTGGCGGCGACCTCGGTGCCCTCATGGGCGGCGCCATCATCACCGAGGGCATCTTCAACATCTCCGGCGTCGGCGGCACACTGTGGCAGGCCATCATCAAAGGCGAGCCTGCCACTGTCGTCTCCGTGACCACCGTCCTGGTTCTCGTGTACATCATCGCGAACCTCGTCGTTGATCTGCTGTACGCCGTGCTCGACCCGAGGATCCGCTATGAGTGACTTCATTCCCTCCGCCAATATTGTGCGTACCCGTGCAGGCCAGGCCCACTACGTTTCTCGCATCGACGAAACCGGTCTGGGCGCCGTCGACGCTGTCGCAGATGACTCGGCACCCTCATCCCTGTGGGGAGAGGCGTGGAAGAACCTGCGTCGACGTCCGATCTTCTGGATCGCGCTCACCATCATCGTCATCGCCCTCGCAATCTCCGCTTTCCCGAGCCTCTTCACAAGCCAGGATCCGCGTTTTTGTGAACTGTCCAACTCGTTGAAGGGCCCCTCGGACGGCCATCCCTTCGGTTTCAACCGCCAGGGCTGCGACATCTACTCCCGTGTCATCTACGGCGCCCGCGCCTCCGTCTCCGTCGGCGTGTTCACGACAATCCTCGTCGTCCTCTTCGGGGGTGTGATCGGCGCAGCCGCAGGCTACCTCGGCGGCTGGTTCGACGCGCTCCTCTCGCGCATTACCGACATCTTCTTCGCGATCCCGCTGCTTCTCGCTGCGATCGTTTTCATGCAGATGTTCAAAGACAACCGCAACATCTGGATGGTCATCACCGTTCTCTCCCTCTTCGGCTGGACACAGATCGCAAGAATCACGCGCGGCGCCGTCATGTCCGCGAAGAATGAAGAATTCGTGACCGCAGCACGCGCGACCGGCGCCTCCAAGAGCCGTATTCTCCTCAGCCACATCATCCCGAACTCAATGGCGCCGATCATCGTGTACGCGACCGTCGCCCTGGGCACCTTCATCGTGTCCGAGGCGTCCCTGTCCTTCATGGGCATCGGCCTGCCACCTGAGGTCGTTTCCTGGGGCGCTGATATCTCCGCCGCGCAAGCGTCGCTACGCACCAACCCGATGGTGCTCTTCTACCCGGCGCTCGCACTCGCCCTCACCGTTCTCAGCTTCATCATGATGGGTGACGCCGTCCGCGACGCCCTCGACCCGAAGGCCCGCAAGTGACTGAGCAGAACCAGACTCCCATGAACGAGGACGCCCTCGAAGAGGCGATCACCCGCACCGTCCTCGGTGATGGCACCGAATCCGCCTCGATTCTCGACGCCGCCTCTTTCCACCCCGAGGACCAGAACCCCCTCTTGAAGATCACTGACCTCGAGGTCACCTTCGCGACCTCGACCGGTGTCGTTCCCGCCGTTCGCGGCGCAAACCTCACGATCTATCCGGGCCAGACCGTCGCGATCGTCGGCGAATCCGGCTCCGGCAAGTCCACCACTGCCGCAGCAGTCATCGGTCTTCTGCCCGGCACGGGTAAGGTCACCGGGGGCACCATCGAATTCGCCGGTAAGGACATCACGCACCTGAGCTCGAAGGAATGGGTGCACCTGCGAGGCTCCGGCATCGGCCTGGTCCCCCAGGACCCCATGTCCAATCTCAATCCCGTGCTGAAAATCGGCACGCAGGTCAAAGAGGCCCTGACCGCGAACAATGTCGTACCGAGCACCGAGACCGGAGCCCGCGTCGCCGAGCTCCTCGAAGAGGCCGGACTTCCCGACGCTGAACGTCGTGCCAAGCAGTTCCCCCACGAGTTCTCCGGCGGCATGCGCCAGCGAGTCCTTATCGCCATCGGCATGGCGGCCCGCCCCAAGCTCCTCATCGCGGATGAACCGACCTCGGCCCTTGATGTGACAGTTCAGCGCCGCATCCTTGACCACCTCGGCACCCTGACTCGTGATCTGGGGACCGCCGTCTTATTCATCACGCACGACCTCGGCCTCGCCGCCGAACGCGCCGAACAGCTCGTCGTCATGCACCGAGGTCGTATCGTCGAGTCCGGCCCCGCCCTCGAGATCCTCCAGCACCCGCGCCACCCCTACACGAAGCGCCTCGTGTCCGCAGCCCCCTCCCTGGCGTCTGCGCGCATCGAATCAGCCCACGCGAAGGGGATCAACGTCACCGACGAGGAACTCATCGGCGCTGGCAAGGGATCGACCTCGACTGAGGAGATCATCCGTGTCGAGAGCCTCACCCGAGAGTTCGACATCCGCGGTTCCAGGGGCGAGGCGAAGAAGCTCCTCGCCGTTGACAACGTGTCCTTCGCCCTGCGGCGCGGCACTACCCTCGCAGTTGTCGGCGAGTCGGGCTCTGGGAAGTCGACCGCGGCGAACATGGTCCTCCAGCTCTTGTCCCCCACTTCCGGCACAGTCTTCTTCGACGGCCAGGACACTTCGCAGATGAACGACAAGGAGCTTTTCGCTTTGCGTCGTCGCCTGCAGGCGGTCTTTCAGAACCCTTACGGTTCTCTTGACCCGATGTTCTCAATCTTTAGAGTCATCGAAGAGCCCCTGCGCGTCCACGGATACGGCACCCTGGCCTACGCCGAGCAGGAGTATGCGCGCGCCATGAAGACCGGACGCGATCCCGAAGAGTGGATCACCGCTCTCGTGGGCGCGAAGAAGGCCGGGCGCGAGCTCTCTTCCGCTGAAAAGAAGGAGTTCAACCCGAAGAGGCTGCGCATCAAACGCGTCTCCGAGCTCCTTGACATGGTCGCCTTGCCCCGCTCCGCGATGCGCCGCTACCCGAATGAACTCTCCGGCGGTCAGCGTCAGCGCGTCGCAGTGGCGCGCGCCCTCGCACTCAATCCTGAGGTGATTGTCCTCGACGAGGCCGTGTCCGCCCTGGATGTCCTCGTGCAGAACCAGATCCTCTACCTGCTCAACGATCTGCAAGCCCAACTCGGCCTGTCCTACCTCTTCATCACTCACGACCTCGCGGTGGTCCGTCAGATCGCCGATGATGTCGTTGTCATGGAGAAGGGCAGGCTCGTTGAGAAGAACACCACGGACGCCCTGTTCGCGAACCCTGTGCAGGATTACACGAGAGAACTCATCGAAGCGGTTCCCGGCCGCAAGATTCAGCTCAATCTCTGATCCTTCACGATCCTTCGGGACCCCCTCGGCATCAACTGGGAGCGCCGCGCAGACTTTTCCTGCGCGGCGCTCTTGTGTACGGAGGCTCTTAGCTTTGAAACCTCTTGGGGCAGCACACCGAAATGCCGCGCACACCGGGCATGACATCTGTCATGGCAAGCCCTCCGACACCCGGCACTTCTGAAGGGATCCACTCCGGGCGAAAATGCAGTCATGGACAGCACGACTCCCGCAATCCGCGTGTCCGGCATCGAGAAGAGCTACGGGCAGGTGAAAGCCCTCGACGGCATCAACATCAAGGTACCGCCAGGACAGATCATGGCGCTCCTGGGCCGCAATGGCGCCGGAAAGACAACCCTCATCGACGTGATCCTCGGACTCCAGAATCCGACGAGCGGCGAAGGGGCGCTCTTCGGGATGACACCCCGGGAAGCAATCCGGCGATCCCTCATCGGAGTCGTCCATCAGACCGGTTCCCTGCCAATGGACTACACGGTCCTCGAAGCCCTGCGCATTTTCGCCTCCGTCCACGCGAATACGCTCCCACTGGAAGAGATCATCGAGGAAACCCATCTCGAACACCTAGTCAAGCGTCGAATCCGCAAACTTTCGGGCGGCGAGCAGCAGCGCATGCGCCTCGCCCTCGCCCTCCTGCCCGACCCGATGCTCCTGATCCTCGACGAGCCGACAGCTGGTATGGACGCGACCGCCCGCCGTGAATTCTGGGACCTCATGCAACGCCAGGCTGAACGCGGCCGAACAATCGTGTTCGCCACCCACTACCTCGCCGAGGCAGAGAGCTTCGCGCAGCGCACCGTCGTTATCCAAGACGGTCGGATCGTCGCCGATGCTCCGACCGATGAACTGCGCCGCTCCGTTTCAGCGAAAACCCTCCGCATCAGGATCCCCGACTTGCAACGCGATCGCGCAGCCGACCTCCTGGGCGGTCTGGAGGGCTCTGGCGACTTTTGCATCACGTGGAGCACCGCTCCTGACGAGAACGCGTTGCTCACCCTTGAGGCGAAGAACACGGACAAGGCCGCAGCTCTTCTCCTTCACATCGAAGGCGCGCACGACCTCGAGATCGTCCCGGCATCTTTGGAAGACGCCTTCAGCACCCTGACCTCCTGAGGCGATCCGCTTTCCTCCCCCTTTTCGAAACGCCCTCTCCCCGAACAAGAGGAGCCCGTGGCGAAGCCGTCTCCGAAGCAATGGAGACCCTCCTCCTACAAGCGAAGCCCGTTCCTCTGATCCTCGTCCTTGTGAAATCCCACAGAAGGGAATACCCCATGATCGTCGCCGCGAACACGCCTTCCTCCTCCCTCGACGAATCCTTCGTCGAACGCACACCCGGCTCGGGATGGAGAGGGTTTCCGGTCCAACTCTGGTTCTCCTTCTGGAAACTGTTCACGAATCCCTTCTCGCTGGGCTTTGCGATCGGGCTTCCCGTGTTCATGTACCTGATCTTCGGCACGAGTTCGGAGGCTCAGGAGCAATGGGTCGTGAACTCGAATGTCTCGGCGATCGTCTTAGTGAACATGGCGGTGTACGGGACGATCATGACGGCCTCTTCGATGGGGACGAATGTCGCACTAGAACGCACCAGTGGAATCACCCGCCTCTACGCGCTCACGCCGATCTCCTCTGGCGCGCTCATCGCAGCACGTGTGATCGCGTCGATGCTGGTCTCGCTCATCGTCACGGGGATCGTCTTCTGCGTGGGCGCAGCAAGCGGTGCGCGGATGGAGAGCGCCACGTGGGCGAGTACCCTCGGCTTGATAGTCGCCGTGACCGCGCTGCCGATCGCCCTCGGCCTGGCCTGCGCCTTCGGAGTCCGCTCCGACGGCGCCTTCGCCCTCACCAGCGCCTTCACCGTCACCGGTTCCTTCGCCGCAGGCATGTTCATCCCCTTGGAGCAAATGGGGGGCTTCTGGCAGAGCCTCGCACCCTACACGCCCTTCTACGGGCTCGTCTCCATGGTGCAGACACCCTTATTCGGTTGGGATTCCTTCGAATGGGGTTGGCTCGGCAACTACCTTTTCTGGATGATCACCTTCCTCGCCCTCTCAATATGGGCGCAAAGGCACGACACCGGCAGGTGATCGGGCATGAAAGGCAAAGCCAAGAGACTCGTTCCCGCCCTCGGCTCAACTGCCCTCAGAGCACTTGTACTCGGGTAGTGTCATTTCGGTAAGGAGGCACGTGATGATCGCACTGCCCACAGCATCTGAAGGGGAACGCCGCTGGCTCGGACTGCCGATCCGCACACTCATTTCACTGGCCTGGGCCTTGCCGTTCCTCGCATTCCTCGCATTCCCGATCGCCTCGGCCCTCGACATGGGCCTGAATCATCCGATCGCACGCGCGTTCTTCATCGAAGTGATCGCCCTCGGCTTCGTGTACTCCGCATCCTGGGTGGTGAATGAGTCAGGACCTGCGAATGACTCCGGCAAGTGGGTCTTCCTCGCCTTCATCTTCGTGATCCTCGCCCTCCAGATCGCCATGTTCATCACCGCGACGAACGCGGGCGGCGGGGGCGGGGTCTACATGCTCTCCTACGTGCTCTCGCCGATTGCGCTCCAAGCACCGAAACGCTGGGTCGCCCCCGGAATCGCTCTCGTTGTGGCCCTCGGAGCTCTTGAATTGCTTTTCAGTCCGGTATTGGACTTCTTCCCTATCATCAGTGTCACGATCACGACCCTCGTGTGCGTCTTCGCTCGTCTCATGATCGACCACGATCGCACGAAAGAGGTTGCAATGGTGCAGAACCTCGCCCTCTCACGCGAACGGGAGCGCACCCGCATCAGCGCCGATCTGCACGACATTCTCGGTCAGACTCTCACCGGGATCACCGTGAAAGCGGACCTCGCGGGACGTCTCCTCGACGGGGGACGCATTGACGAGGCCCGCGCCCAGATCGACGACCTCACCGAGATGTCGCGCACAGCCCTCGCCGATGTGCGCGATGTCGTCGCCGCGAATCGGACGCTCCTGCCTGAGACGGAGATCGAATCCGCGCGCACCATCCTCGATGCCGCGGGAATTCGACTGAATGTCGTTCATGAAGGCGATCCCGCCCCTGGAACGCCCTCATCCCTCGTCGCGCATGTCATTCGGGAGGGCTGTATCAACGCCTTCCGTCATTCGGATGCGAAAACCGTGACGATCACGGTACGCGAGGACAGCGTGACGGTGACGAACGACGGGGCGAAAAGGCAGTCCTTGCGGCTCGGTGATCCTCTTCACCGCAGGTCGGATCAGCTCGGCCGGGCCGACGGCTCGGGGCTTGAAGGGCTGCGCGATCGCGTCGGCTCGCGCGGGAGCCTCCTGTGGGGGCGCGAGGCTGATCTGTGGACGCTCGAGCTGCGATTCGGAGGCGTCGAATGAGCCTGAGAATCCTTGTCGTCGACGATCAAACGATGGTGCGCGGTGCCCTCGCGGCCCTGCTCTCATTGGAGCCGGACATCGAGGTGTGCGGACAGGCCGGTAATGGTCGCGAAGCCCTGGAAGTCCTCGGGGGCATCGCATGCTCCCAAGATTCGGCGCCTGCGGGCGCGGCTTGCACCCGCCCCGTCGACGTGGTCCTTCTGGATGTCGAAATGCCCGTCATGGACGGCATCGCGGCCTGTGAAGCGATTCGCACGAGATTCCCCGGAACTCGTGTCCTCATGCTCACGACCTTCGGCCGTCCCGGTTATGTCCAGCGCTCCCTCGATGCGGGGGCGAGCGGCTTCATCGTGAAGGACGCCCCCTCCGAACAGCTCGCCGAGGCGGTTCGTCGTGTCAATGCTGGCCACAGGGTCATTGATCCGACTCTTGCCGTGGAAACCCTCTCGCTCGGCGTTTCACCATTGACGGAACGTGAAGCCGAGGTCCTTCGTTGTGTCGCCGAGGGCGGGACCCTCGCAGATATTGCCTCCGAACTCGGCTTATCACAAGGAACGGTCCGCAATCACGTCTCATCGGCGATGTTGAAGACGAATGCCCGTACACGGGCGCAGGCCCTTCGCCTCGCGACTGAGAAGGGATGGCTCTGAACCCCTTGCCCGCGCCGGAGTTGTTCGCGCCCAGCCCGCAGCCTTTTCGTCTTCCGTTCCCTTCGTCGGGAAAGCCCTCAGGCTCACTCACAGGTGGCGAGGGCGCGTGCGAGGGCCGTGCGCTCCGCCTGCGTGACCGACAGACCCCACTTCGATTTCACGGCAACCTGGAGTCTCGCGTACTCGCAGTGAAAAGCGGAGTTCGGGGGCATCCACTCATCCGCTGAGGCCGCCCCCTTGTCCTGATTCGTCTTCCCGTCAACGGCGAGGAGGTTGAGCGGATCATTCGCGAAGCTCTGCCTCGAGGCGGCATCCCACTGCCAGGCGCCTGATCTCCAGGCGTCCCCAAGCGCGACCACGTGGTCGATCTGAACAAGCGAGGAGGTGTTCTGCCCTCGTTGGAACTCGATCATCTGTCCCGTGTAGGGCTCGGCCAGACTCCCCTTGAGGACAACGCAATCGTGCGTCCCCTTTTTGAAACTCGGTCTGGCGAGGTCGCGCGCGAGAATGTCATTCCTCGTGTCGCAGCCATTGTGGTCCTCATCCGCCCAGGCCGGGCCGAATTCGGAACGCTCGTATTTCGGCGCTCCGCCCCGCTCGGATTCACGGACGCTGAGGGCTTTGAGTTCATTCATCTCCGGTGAATCAGGCAGTCCCTCCAGCGGATCTGCGGACGAAGACCAGAAAAACCCATCTCCCCAAGGAAGTTCCAATCCCCAGTGCTCAACAGCTCCCCGGGCGACGTTCGAAGCCCATGTGCCCAGAGGCGCGACGAAGACGGATAGGAGGAGCATCCCGGCGATCACAGCGATGATCCAGTCCCCAAGAGTAGGTTTTCGCCCCTTGCGCCGACGCATTCTTCTTCTCCTTCCGAGTGCTCGACGTGCACTCCCGGCTCTGTGTTCCCTCATGCTTCCCCTCCCCCATCTAGCGACGCAGCGGAGGGGAAGCATCAGCCCTGCGGAGGCATATTCTCCTCCGAGGCGTAGGCGTCTGCGACTCCGCCCTCGTCCCCATGTGGAGAACGAGGGCGGGAGGGGCGAAGAAACAACCAGAGGGACCAGAAACAACCAGAGGGAGAAGCAACAGCGGGGCTACTGGTGGCGAGCGGATCGCAAGACGTCACGAGCGAAGCGTGAACGCCTCCGCTCGCGTCAAAAAGCCACAACTCGCAGCGCCGCCAGGCTCTACTTCAACTTGTTCTCCACTGCTTCCTTCACGAAGAAGAGGGCAATGACAATGATCGTCAGGACCGTCATCGAGATCAGCTGCGCGCGGGCCGCCGGATCCCAAGCCATCAGGCCCGCCACACCCACAAGGGCGAAGAGGACGAGGCGCGGCAGCCAGGGCCAGCCCGGCGCGCGAAGAGAAATCGCCCCCTTCTCCTCAAGGAGCGGGTGGAGTCGGACCTGGGCGATGAGGATGAACACCCAAATGATCAAGAGGACCATGCCGATCGCATTCAAGAGGATGCCAAGAAGGGTCTCGGGCAGGAACCAGTTCAAAGCCACGGAAACGAGCGCCAAAGCGATAGAGGTCGCGACCGCACGTCTCGGCGTGCGCCCCAAAGCGATATCGCCTTTTTCTCCGCTGTTGGCCACTTGGTCGAAGAGCTCCTCAGCGTGATCCACAGCAGCTCCCGCCTCAACACGGCGCCCCAAGGAGCCCGCGTTCTTGCCGAGCAGCCAGCGTATGCCCATTCCTCGTGCGGACAATGAATAGGCCATGCGACTCGAGGCGTAAACGTTCGCGGAGAACGCGGAAATGAGCGCGATGAAGACAACCGTCTCCATGATGCGCCCGACGGCAGGCACGCCCGCCATATTGAGCAGCGCAGCGAAAGGACTCGTCCGCATCTCCTCCGAATCCCAGGGGAGCAGGCAGATCAGGAGAATGACCGAACCGACGTAGAACACGAGGATTCGCCCGATCACGGAGCGGATCGCCGCGGACATCGCAGACTTGGCGTCCTCGGCCTCGGCCGCCGCGATCGTGACGATCTCAATCCCACCGAAAGAGGTGATGATCGCGAGCAGGCCGATTGCGATGCCCGCGAAACCCTTCGGCGCTAAACCGCCGTGGCCAATGATCATATGGCCGACCGGCTCGGTTCGCCCAGGGATGAGCCCGAAGACGAGGGCGATGCCGATGATGAGGAAGAGGATGATCGCGACGACTTTAATTCCTGCGAGCCAGGCCTCGACCTCGCCGAAATCTCGGGCGGCCAAGAGGTTCACGCCGCCGAGGACGATCACGATCGCGAGGGCGACCGTCCATTGGGGGATAGAGGGAAACCATTGGACGAAGATTCCCGCAGCGCCCGTGATCTCCATGCCGAGAACCATGATGAGCATCGCCCAATACAGCCAGCCGGATGCGAATCCCGCCCAGCGGCCGATCCCGACTTCCGCGTACGTGGAGAAGGAACCCGTTGAGGGCAGAGCCGAGGCGAGTTCGGACAGGGCGAACATGACGGACACGGCGATGAGGGCCGCGAGCGCGTAGGAGACGAGGACAGCTGGACCCGCTTCGCTGATCGCGACTCCCGTTCCGAGGAAGAAGCCAGCGCCGATCGCACTGCCGAGTGCCATCATCGACAAATGGCGTGTGCGGAATCGTTTCGGGGCTGTTGGGGACGTGGGGGCTCCGGTTGCGCTATCCAGCGTCATTCCGGGCACGTTCTGACTCGTGGCCACCGTGCGCCTTTCCTGGGGCGGTTCGCCCTGGTTGGGGACGCTCACAAGGGGTTTTCCGCGATGAGCGTCGGATCGTCGTTATCTACCTTGCCCACGCGGGGCGAAACGATCCTAGGGCGCAGCATAGGGTCGGGGACGGCACCAATCATTTCGTGGACGCATCTGGGCTCCTTGAGGGCGGGGTCAAGCCACTCGTCCCACATGTCAGGGGGCAAGATGAGGGGCATTCGATCATGGATCCGCCCGAGTTCATCGGGGGCTCCGCGAGTGAGGATCGCGAAGGTGAGGAGCCAGGCACCCTCCTCGCCCAAGGGAACTTGGTGGTTGCGCCAGGCTTCATAGATACCGGCGAAGGCGAGGAGGGGATCGGAGGGGCTGGCGGAAAGGAAGTAGGGGATCTTTGTGTTCGTTTTTGGGTGCTTGTGCCACTCGAAGTAGCCGTTAGCTGGGACGATGCAGCGTCTTCTGACTGCGGATGCACGGAACATCGGCTTATCGAGGAGCGTTTCGGCGCGGGCGTTGATCATGGGGCGAGAAGGGGTCTTCGCCCAGCGTGGCACGAAACCCCACTGGAGGAAGCGCCCTTTTCTCAGGAGTCGTTTCCGGGTGCTTCCGGTGGCATCGGGGATGTCGACGAAGCGTTCAAGAACGACTCGGGCTTTCTGGCTCGGGGCCAGGTTGTAGCGGGGCCGTTCTGTTTCCCCTTCGAGGAGGTCCAGATCGAATGCTGAGACGATTTCCTCGTCCTCGGCAAATTGGACGAATCGACCGCACATCACGCTGAGGGGGAATCGTCAATCGATGCTGGCCTTTCATCAGCCGAGGAGGGAAGGTCCTCATCGTTGATCTGACCCGGGCTTGGGGAGGCGTCGTGGATCGCGAGCCTTGGCCGAGACGAGGAGCGTTCCCCCAAGAGAGAGCGCAACTGGGAAGAGGTGAAGCTCAGTTCCTTCCCATTCACTCACCTGTGGGAGTTGCCAGCCTCGCCAATGGGACAGAACCGTGAAACTCGAGCCGACGAGTGTTGCGAAGAGCATGCCAATCGTGCCCAGGCCGCGGAGCTCGAAGAGGACCATGATCGCCGAGGAGACGAGCGCGGGCGTCGCATAGAGGTTGTTGCCACCAAACACCTGCGGGATATTGCCGGCCGAAATGTCTCGGATTGCTCCGCCACCGACTGCGGTGATGACGCCGAGCATGATCGCGGGCAGAATCCCAAAACCGGCCTGGAGGGTTTTCAGTGTTCCCGTTGCGGCCCAGCATCCGAGGACGATCCCGTCCATAATGACTAGGGCGATGCGCCACGGCCTCGAGTCCAGTTTCCACAGCATGGCGATTCCGGCGCCGACGAGGGCGGTACCCAGATAGTGGGGGTCGGTGAGTGCTGCTGGCGGGCCGGATTGTAAGAGCACATCCCTGAGCATTCCGCCCGCGAGTGCGGACATGATTGCGAGCACCGCGAAGCCGACCGCATCGAAGTGTTTCGTCCGAGCGAGCCGCCCGCCAATGATGCCGTTGAGGAGCACACCGATGAGGTCGATCGCACGGAACAGGTCTGGAAGCGCGTGGTTGAGGGCATCGAGCACAGGATCATTGTCCGATACCACCGGGTCCCGGCGCATCCGCCCCTGCGCGGCACCTCAGGCGACACGCACCCTTTAAGCGAGTGCTACTCCGAAGAGAGACCCCAAAGCGTAGGTGAGCGCTGCGGCTCCAAAACCGATGAAGAGCTGACGGAATGCGCGCGGCGTCGGCGGCTGGCCGGACAGGACTCCAACGACCCCGCCCGTCCCCAAAAGCGCAAGGCCCACGATTCCTGTGGCCATCGCGGCGGCGAGGCCGACGGGCACGAGGCCGATCAGAGTGAGGAGATAGGGGATCAGCGGGAGGAGAGCCCCAATCGCGAAGAAGCAGAAAGAAGATGCGGCTGCATGCCAGGGCATGCCGATCTGCTCTCCGGCCCCCGCTTGAGTGGTGTTCCCGCCCTCGAGCGCCGCGCGAACGGCGATCTGCCCTGTTTCTGAGAGCGCGGGGCGTGAGATCTGGCGGAAGACCTTTTCGGCGTGAGCATCCGCTTCCTCGGGACTCTCACCCCGGGCGCGGAACACGAGAGCCAATTCATTCGCATTCACGTCGAGGTCGGGCACTGCCTGGTGTGCTTCAGGGTCTGGGATGGAGGCGTCGAGGAGTTCTCGCTGACTCTTCACCGATACCCATTCCCCGGCGGCCATCGACAAAGCGCCAGACAGCAGGCCGGCCACACCGGTCGCGAGGACGAGGCGCGGTGCCATTCCAGTGGCGGCGACTCCCATTACGAGGGCGAGGTTCGATACCAAGCCGTCGTTCGCTCCGAACACCGCAGCACGGAAGGTGCCCGCGAGTGCTTCGCGTGAGCGGGCTGTGAGGCCGCGGATCACTTCCCCGTGAATGTGTTCGTCGGCGGCCATTTGTGCGGTCGCGTCGGCGTCAAGGTCGTAGGTGGTGCGTTGCTCTGCGCGCTGCGCCATCGCGAGGATGAAGATCGTGCCGAACATCTGCGCCAGCCACGCGGACAAGCGGGTTCGCATGGGTGGGCGGGGCGCGGGCAGGGCTCGTTCTTGGAGGAGGGCGAGCCAGTACTCCTCGTGGCGGCGCTCGGCGTCTGCAAGTTGGAGGAGGATCTCACGCTCCCAGCCGGTTCGGCGTTCCGCGAGCGCCCGATAGGTGCGAGCCTCCATCCGCTCTTCAGCGAGGTGTCGACGCCAACGGCGAATCTGCTGGCGAGTCGGCTCCGAACGGTGGGCTGAAGTCGAATCGGAGGAAACTCCTTGAGCGGTATTGCCCTCGTGTCCGGACGGAGAGGAGGCAGTGGAAGGAGGTGTTGGGATCGTCATGCGCTCAGCGGCTGTTTGGGCCCTCGTCCTCGAAGCGCAGATCGACCTCACGAGGGGTGGCGGGCGCGCCGAAGAGGCGTTCCTTTACCGCGTCCGCGACCTTGTCGGTGACGCGCTCACCCTGGGCGCGAACAATGTTGGAGACTTTCTCACCGGCGCTGTCCAGAGGCTTGGCGACCACGGGGAAACGACGAATCTTCGAAGCGGCGAGGCGGATTCTTTCGTATTGTTCGCGGCCCGCGCGAGTGCCGAACACGTATCCGGCGCCCAGTCCAAGAAGCAGTCCGAACTTGGTTCCCATGAGTTCTCCTCGTCATATCTGTAGCGGGGCGACGCCCAATCGTCGCCCATGCACGGGGCGTGAATCCGCTTTAAGCCTAGCGGCCTTGGCGCCGCTCTTCGATCCCGCAGTGCTCTCTTCTCAATCGCCCAGACTTCTCACCTGCTCCCAGCGTTTCCTCGCTCCTGGAGCCTGCGAGGAGCGGGCGACGCAGGTTACTCATGTGCGCTGAGCGAGAAACCTCTTTGCCTCGTCGAAAGTGACCGCTACCGTAAAAGGATGGTTGAAACGAGGATCCTCACTCCCCGCGGCGTCACACTTGCAGGAACTTTCGTATCGCCGGTCGATTCGGTGGACGCGGCGGTCCTCTTCTCCCACTCTTTCCTCGCTGATCGCCATTCCGCTGAGCATTTTGACCGTCTCGCACGCCAGTATCGCGCCGCCGGATACGCGACCCTCGAGTTCGACTACTCGGGGCATGGGCAGTCTGGTGACGA
Source organism: Schaalia cardiffensis (assembly GCF_016405145.1). Lineage (GTDB taxonomy): Bacteria > Actinomycetota > Actinomycetes > Actinomycetales > Actinomycetaceae > Pauljensenia > Pauljensenia cardiffensis. The sequence continues at coordinate 122,179 of NZ_JAEKIA010000003.1, read as the reverse complement.
GATCATCACCCTTGACGCTGAGGTTGAGGACCTGCGCGCAGCTTCGGGATGGCTCGCCGATCAGGGGTACTCGCGTCAGATCGTGCACGCGCACTCTTTCGGGGCGAGCGTCGCACTGACTGCAAGGCCGAAGGCTGTTCTTACTTACATTCTCTCCTCGCCTCGGATCGGACCGATGTCGGTGGACTGGAGGCAGATCTTCTCTGAGGATCAGCTGGCCGATCTCGAACAGATCGGTGCGACCACGATCCCCGATGATTCCGCGTCCATGAGGCGACAGTTCACGATTTCGAAGCAGACTCTCGCGGACTTGTCGATGGGTGATGCCAATAAGCTTCTCGATGGGCTCGATAAGCCGACGCTCATCATTCACGATGCGACGGATGCAGAATTCGGGCTTTTGGAGATGACGCAGGAGGCCTTCCCTCTTCTACCCGACGGCTCTCGCGTGGAGGTCGCGCAAGACGCGTTCTTCGGGGAGAGCATCAACGTCGAGGCTTTGGACGCCCCCTCCCTCGAATGGGTGAAGCGCTGGGTGCCTGTCGTGCGCGGACGGTGATGTGGGGGCGCCCAGCCGTTCCATTCGACCAGTTGCGGCCCCTTCACACCCCATTCAAGCACCGAACCCCGCCCCAGGTACGAGACCTCCGAGGAGGCCAGGGACTCCGGGGCTTGCGCACCACCCGGGAGCCCCTCAGAACCTCGGATATGAACTCTGTGGATTGACATAACTCAAATGAGTTAAACATAACTCGCCCTTAATATGAGATATCTTTGATAAGAATCTCATCAAACAGGCAATTGGGGGTGCTTCCATGGATTCCCTGGCAGACCGCGCACGATCAGCTCTCGCCCGCCTCAACCTCGAAGGAGGAGACCGCCTCGATGTCGAGGCGAAGACCTTCTCCGAGTACTCCCCCCAAGCCCTCGGCCCCAGCCTCTCGGCGCTCGCCAACCTGCCGGGCGGCGGCCTCATCCTCCTCGGCATCGATGAACGACAAGAGGACCCCCTCGTCGGCCTATCCCCCGCGGTCGCAGCCGATTACGCGCGACGCGCCTCAGATCAGGCTCGAAAAGGATTCACCCCGCCGATTTCCGTTCGAGTCGAGTGCGTTGAAGTCTCAGGAAAGACCCTCGTCGCAATCGAGGTCGAAGAAGCTCCCCTGTCGAAGAAGCCCTGCGTCTGGAACAAGTCAGGCAAGGCCTACGTTCGCGTCTTCGACGGGGACGAAGCCATGTCCCGCGAGGACGAACAACAGTTCATCCGCCGAAGGGAACGTCCGCGCGACGACATCGCTCCCGTTCCCGGAACGACGATCCACGACCTCGACCCGGACGCTCTCGCCTCGTTCATCGCATCGGCGAGGGAAACGACACCGCGATTGAGAAACACGAGCGACATAGACATCCTCCGCCTCCTGAACGTCCTTACTCGGGACGGCGAGACTACCGTCGCAGGCCTGTACGCACTCGGCTTATACCCTCAGCAATTCCTCCCTCATCTGTTCCTCAGCGCCGCAGTGACCGATCAGGGCCTCCTCACCGAAGGAGCACGGTCGCGCGCTCGCCAGGACCTCACCGGGTCTATCCCTGACATACTCGACGAGGCTCTCGACTGGGTCGCCCGAGTCCTCGGGGCAACAGAAGTCGTGACGCACGACGGACGGGGGGTGAGGGAGTACCCGCTTCCGCTTGAGGCCGTTCGCGAGGTCGTTGCAAACGCACTCGTCCATCGTGATCTCTCACCCGCAACGGCCGGAGTTCCGGTCGATCTCCGATTCACGGAACGTGGGCTTGTCCTGACAAGTCCCGGCGGATTATGGGGCATTAGCCTCGATCGGCTCGGGCGCGGTCGTTCTGCTGTCAACGAATACCTGTACACGATCTGCAGGCACGTGAGCGGGCGGCATGGGCGCGTCATCGAAGCTCTCGGCACGGGAATCCGGGCGACCCGCGACGCGCTGGAGAGCGCCGGTCTCACTCCGCCAGTCTTCATTGACGACGGCCTCCGTTTCACCGTGCTCTTCCCGAATCACGCGTTGCATTCGGACGACGATCTCGAATGGCTCGCATCAGTCTTTGCTCCACTCGAGCTTTCGCCTCGCCAGCGCGAAGCGCTCCTCCTCATGCGCAGAGGCGGTCCCATCGCCAATTCCGACTATCGACAACGCTTTGGGGTCGATTCGGCGACGGCGCGACGCGAGCTCATGGAGCTGGTCGATCACGGTCTCGCCGTTCGAAGTGGTACCAGGCGCGGAACCCGATACTCCCTGGTGGCACAGGACATGAATCCATCTTGATCCGTCCCCTTCACACCCCTCCAGGTGCCGAACCCCGGCTTCACACCTATTTAGGTGCCGAACCCCGCCTCAGGTCCTCGACCTCCGAGAAGCTCAGGAACTCTTCGACCGCCTCCACGACTCGCGGGTCATCGCGCCACGAACGAGTGCCGAACACGCTCGTCGAAACACTTGCGATCCGGGCGGCGAAGGCGATGAGTCTTGAGGGGTCTTCCAGGATTTCACGCCCTTCCTCGTGCAGGATGCCGAGCGCCCAGGCGAAAGCCCCGTGGAAGATGTCACCGGCGCCGAGGGTGGACAGTGCCTCGACCTCGTCGACGGCAGTCGTGCCCTGTCTCTCGTCCCAGACCCATTCAACGGGTTCGGGGCCGCGGGTGCGCACCACGCGCGTAATACCGAAGCCGCGCAAGAATCCTGCGACGCCGTGAATCTCCGGGCGTTCGAGCAGGGGCGGACAAAAGTCTGCTGACACCACAGCCACATCCACGAGAGGAAGGAGCGGCACAAACCATTCCTTCCAGGAACCTCCATCCAATATCCGCAGGTGAGAGGGCTTTTCTTCAAGACGCGCGAAGGGGTCTTCGCCCACCCCGCCCTCAGGGGCGACTCCGACGCCAAGAACGAGATTCGCGAGGGAAGGGTTGTGCCCATCAACGAGCACCACATCCGGACTGCCCACCTTGTCGAGGGCTTCGGCGAGGAGTGCCTCCCCTTTTTCAGCATCCACGCTGATCCGCGCGTTCGTTGAGGCGACCATGCGCCCTCCCGGATGTTCAATGATGGAGGAGATCGCCGGTGCGCTCACGGGCGAATCGGCTGCGCTCGCGTCGAGCACGCTCACCCCGCACCCTTCAAGGTCGGCGGCGAGGATGCCCGCGATCGTCCCCTCCCCCACTGCGCTGAGCAAAGTGATTGACGAGGCTGGGGCGCAGGAAGGCATGGGCCGGAGGGATTCGAGGGCCGCGATCGTCACGGCAGCGTTCGTGGCTGGCCCTCCTGCAGACATCGCGTGATTCGTTGAGGTGGTCTTCCTCGTCGTGTCCGGCTCGTGGTCGAGCGCATGAATGACGTCAAGGGTCGTCAGGCCTGCGAGAAGGGCGTGCATGGAAGTATTGTCGCCGATTCGTCGTAGATGTGATCCCTCACGCCGATGGCGAGTGCGAAGAGCCAATCATCGTCATCGAAATGCCGCGAGCTTATGAGACAGTTTCAAGGGCCGGGGCCGAAGCTTGCCCGCTGAGTCTGAGCATCAGATCAACCTTGTCGGAGGAAACGGTACGTACCCTGCCTACCCGATGATCTCGTACCTTCGCTGAGATGCGAAATTCCCATCCGAGATTGGCTAATCCCTTTCGCGCTCCTCACGAACGATGTCCCCTGGATCCGCCGGGTCTGCTTCACGAGCGCAGCGATCCTCACACACAGTTCCTCCGGAATTCGGACTGAAACCGCGCGGGAAAGAGTCACAGACATGACTACACATGTAAACCATGTCACCGCTGTTGTCATACAGATTGGAGACTTTCGGTGTCAAACAACAAGAGTCCGGACACCTGGGCACAAATTTTCCGCAATAGTAGCGACTGTCTCAGGAAAGGATTTCTCGTTAGAGGGGATCACCTCCAGCCCCTATTCTCACTCTGAAATCTTCATGTAGTGGACGCTAAAATCTGATCTGACAAGTCGAAACTCTTGATGATTTCGCCCGAAGGTAAAGGGGTTATCGCCCGGTTTCTGCCAGATATCAAGCCCCTTGCCTAGATCAATCCTCCACCCATGGTCAGTTTCGATTCGGCGATCATGGATTGAATCGTCGAATTTCACGTTGAAGTAGATGCCTTCAGCCTCCGAAGCGACCTTGATGTCGCGAAGCATGAGGAGTTGATGCTTCTGGAACTCTTCTTTGATGTCACGTGAAGTCACGAGGAGAACCTCGATCTCATCAGCGTCATCTTTCACTGAGGCAATGAGGCTGAGAAGATCGGCAAGGTTCCTTCCCTGGTGTGGCAGCCGAATGTACGGATCAGTAATCCGAATCCTCGTCACTCCTGTGAGGTAGGGCAGAAGGAGTTTCCTGTAACTCACACCCTTCTGACCCGCAGCGAAGTCGCGATGTCCCTCTTTCGGTTCTTCGTCATCAGCGATTCGAAGCTCCATCTGAGGGGTCTGAGCCTGGTCCCCGGCACCACCACTCAGCGCCGAGAAAGACCCCGGCATTGCCGTGTTCTCGACGGATTCTTCCCCGAGAAGCGACCAACTCCTGCGGTAAAGGTGGGGATATTGGCGTTCTTCAAGGGAGATGACCTCATGCCAGCTCCCCTGCCGATCCATGTATCGGAAGTGCACGGGAGTATCACGCATCGTTGCGTCGATCCGCAGGATTGAGTCCTTCACGCGCTTGCGTCCTTCGATCGCGTATTCGAGCAGCACTCGCACCTCGTTTTCGCATGCCCGTCCACTCGGGTGAATGAGCTTCATGAGCCCTGAGAAGGTCTTACGAATTCCATCTTGGTCGCGAGTCGACAAGGAGGAGTCGAGTGTGAAGAACTCACTGTACTTGTCTGAGAAGTCGGTCGAGCGCATTGATCGAAGGATCTCAGCAAGGTAGTCGACGATGAAGCCGTAGCCGTTGGAGAACATCTCCGATCGGATTGGAGCGACTTCCCAGCCGGGGATGTAGTGGTGAATCCGGTCGAGCCATGCGGGATCACGGTAGGCGTTGGGCAGTTCGTCGAAAAGGTCAGAGTTTTTCAACATATAGGGGACTGTGTGGGTCGTGTTCCCGATGAAAGCCATTGAGGCTTCGGCGCCGTAAATGCTTGTCCCGCGGGAGAAGGACTTGTTTGCCAGGTAGTTCTTCATCACATTGACGAGGTTCTGATCAGTCCGCTTGTTTGCTGCGAACTCGTCGAAGGCGATGCAGTCCCAATAGCCGACAAGGCCGATCCGCCCATTGGCGTTGTTGACGAAGAGTTTTGCAACGGTCACCTCGCCACCTGAGACGAGGATCCCGTTGGGTGAGAACTCGCTGAAGGTGTGCGACTTTCCGGTCCCTTTCGGTCCGAGTTCAACGAGGTTGTAGTTCCTTTCGACGAAGGGGATAAGGCGCGTGAGTGCGATGAGTTTGCCTCGATCGGTGAACTGTTCAGGGTTGAGTCCGATCGACTGTATGAGCAGATCAATCCATTCGCCTGTCGTGAAGGCTTGCCGGGTTTCGAGATAGTCCTCGAAATCAGCGGTAGCGACCTGAATCGGTTTGAGTGAGGAGAGAATCCACGGTACGAGCTTTGCATCATCGGAATGGAAGTAGTCGATGTCGCAGATGCACCACACGCCTCCGACGAGGAGCTTTGGGTTCCTCTTTACTGTTCCGTCATCGATAATCACCCCCTTGAGTTGGAGGTTCTCGAAGGATGCTTCGTGAACGTCATTCTTCTCGTTGAGGATGACGCTCACTTTGTCGATGATGCGATGCCGTCCCTTTCGTCGGATCTCCGACTTCACGAGCTCCGCCTCGTTCCGGTTTCACGTAGTGGGTGGCGAGGATCTTCCGGACCGTGTCGATGCCCGAGAGAATCGTTGCTTCGTCGTCGGAAGCCGCGTACTGGGCGAGCAGGTATTCGAGGACGTATGACGGGACAACGGCATTCCCTCGGACAGCTTTGACGAGGTCCTTGCGGACGACCCTGCCGGGGAAGTGCTCGTTGATCTTTTCATCGAGCGCGGACTTCACTGGCGTGCTCGCGGTCTGCTCACCCGATTCCGGGATCCCCACGGTATCGGGAGAGTCGTTAAAAGAGCTCATCGCGTCTCCTAGAAGTCGAAATCGGTCGTGAATGATCGCCGCAGTGTGTAGTTCGCGGTCGAGAAGGTTCGCCACTGCGTGGTGTTGGGGATCGGCTCCTCAAGTCGCAGTTCGACACCGCGGCGGTTGTATTCGTCAGCATCCTGGGTGAGGTAGAGGACGGCATTCTGGTACCGGTCGTGCTGGTTGTCTGAGGTGGAGTCAAAAGTAAGAATTGGCTGGTCGGAGATGAGGACGTCGCCGACGTAGATGCCGAGTCGTACGCGCAACGGTTGGATCTTGTCGGTGACGGCTTCGCGTTGGATGAGTTTGACGGAGAGCTGTCCTGTCGTGATTTTGTCGGTCTCCGGCATGAGATCGACGGCGACGGAGCGAACATCGCTCTTGCGTTTCTTGTTCACCGCAATGACGGGTACGACGATCTCCTGGAGGGAGGCACCTCCGTGGACGTAGCGCGTGCCCTTCCCGGGTTGCGGGATCCGGTGGATGGATTTGGGGATCTGGATGTCAAGGTCCCCATCGATTCCCGCCTGCTCGGCAGTGAAGGTCATGAACGACGAGGACGGGCGCAAGTTCTTGCCGAGGGCGAATCGACGGGTCGAGTAACTGACTTCATCGCCCTGGGGCTTTTCGGAGAGGAAGTAGGACTTTTCGAGCGGGCTGTCCTGGTAGAGGAATCCGTGGTCAGCGGTGATGAGAATGTTCGTCGCGTTGGCGTTGGTCCATCTCTTGAGGAGTTTAATGAGTTCGTTCATTGCCCGGTCCGAGGCCTCGAAGACTCCTTGTTCTGTCGTGGCATCATCGCCGGTCGCGTCAATGACGTTGTGGTAGACGTAGATGAGCTGGTGGGCCTTGTAGAGCTCGCGCAGTTCCTCGCTCGTCATGGTGAGGACATCTTGCGCACTGATCGCGGTTCCCTTGGCCTTCTGGAGGATCTTCGCACGGTTCGCCGTCCCGTCGGTACGACGTCCATCCGCGTAGACGGGTGTTCCGCTCGGATCGACCTTGAGACTCTTGTGAGGGAGCAGGGCCGCCATCCCGAGCTGCGTGTAGCTGGGGAGGGACCCGAGGACGGCACCGAGTTCGGCGTCGAAGCGGTCCTCGGATCGGATCTTTGAGGCGAGTTCCTCGGCGATCTCGTAGCGAAGGGCATCGGAGATGATGACGACCGCTTTGGAACGACCGGCGAGAAGTGGAGCAACGCACTCGTCGTAAAAACGTCGCTGGGGCGACAGGGCGGGTGTCTTCCACTCGTGGAGAGTGTCGAGTGCGGCCTGCCAGGCGTTTCCGAGGGCGTAAAGGTACTGGTTCGCGTACTGCTTGTCGATCTCATCCTTGAGGCCGGTGAGAGGCTTCTGAAACTCAGCGGATCTCCAGGCGACGATGAAATGCCGGTAGTGCTGGTCAATTCGGAACCATTCGGCCTGATACTTCGCCAGCCCGTCGGCGACCGAGCCGATGGTATCGGGGAGTTTGACGATCGCCGCGAGAAGCTCGGAGGCACTCTGAAGGGCTGTGTAGAGGGATTCATATTCCTTGTACCACAGGCCGTTACGACGCTGACGGACGAGGGCAGCGACATCGCGCGGGCCCATCCTCCGCTGAATAACTGCGGCTGTAAGGTCGGTGATGATCTTCTGCTCAATCTCCTCGAAGGTTGTGCGGTCCTGGAGGTCATCAAGGCTCAGGTTCTCGATCTTCGAGGCAACGCCGAGGCTTTGCGCGGCACGAGTGGCGAGAGTTGTCATCGCTTCACGCGTACGAACGTCGTAGACGAGGTTCTGGTAGTCGTTGCGAATGTTGCGATAGGCGTCGGGAGTGTCCGAGGAGAAGTTGTGCATCGCACGGGCGAACATCCAAAGGATGAAGTCGTCGACGGTTGGCGCTTCACTCCGGTAGCCGTATATTTCGTGCAAGCCTGTCCAGAAGAAGTCGCCAAGACCGTAGGCCATGAGTTCGTCGAATTTTGCGTGCCCATCGGCGGCAGCTTCGAGGAGGATCTCCCGAGTAATGTCGGAGAGACGATGGCTGGAGGACTTGAGGAGCACCTGGCACATCTTCGTCCGAAGGAGTGCCGGATCATCGCCTTCTGCGAGCAGCTTCGCGAGTGCTTGCTTGCGGGCGGCCGCCATGAAGAACTTCGTGTGGGACTCGATGACGGGGAGGAGCAGCGGGTCCTCGATTCCGAGCTCCTGCTGGATGATCGAGGTTTTATCTGCGACGAAGACGCCGTGGGCGAGTTCCTGGTCGAGCAACCAATTTCCGGTACCTGCAGGGCTCTCGTCAGTGCGGTAGACGAGGTACTTGCTCTCACGGTCAGTGAGCAGGCGGTGTTTGATGCCGAACTCATTGCCTTCTACCCGCAGAAGCACGACGCCCTCGGGAACGTAAACCTCGACGCTATCGCTATATTCCCCTACGCCATCGTGCCAGAAGAGGATCCGTTGAGTTTCAAAGCGTCGGCTCAGGTGCCGGGTGATCTGATTGCTCATTCGTAATTCTCCATCTTCTGTTCGAGCTCACGTAGGGCTCGAGCATCGTCCTCGTCAGCGGCGAGCGCCTCCTGCCGCCGACGTTCGGCATCGAATGCGGTGTAGCGATCTTCGGCGAGTGCTTTCGCGACCTTTGCGCTCACTGTGCCCGCATGGGTGAGGAGTTCGCGCTCGTTGAAGCTGAGGAAGGCGTCGAGGCGTTCTTCCCAGTCGCGCATGGTCATCGCCTGACGTCGCTTCGCCTGGTCTTCTGCGTAGTCGAGGTACATGGTGACAATGCGGTCAAGCTCCGCAATCTCAGCTGTTTGGAGGTAGTTCTTGGCCGTCACCACGTCGCGTTTCCGCACGATGCTTCCGCTCCACGAGGTGAGGCCCATGTTTGACCCCGCAGGGTCGGAACGCAAAGAGATGATCTCCGCTGCGGTGTGTCCTGTCACGGCCCAGAGCATCTTGTTTTGGACTTTCGCGAAGAAGGCTTTCGCAGCATCGCTCGACGGGGCGTAGTCGATCGCTGTTGCGTAGAGGTCACGAACCTTCTGGTAGAAGCGTTTCTCCGAGGCTCGGATGTCGCGAATGCGTTCCAACCATTCGTCGAAGTAGTCCCAGCCATCTGAGCCTTTGAGTTTCGCGTCGTCCATGGCGAAGCCTTTGACGAGGTATTCCTTGAGAACGCTCGTCGCCCACTGCCGGAATTGGACCGCGCGAGGAGTCGTCACGCGGTAGCCGACAGCAAGGATCATGTCGAGGTTGTAGACCTTGAGCTGCCGTCGGACGTCTCGCTCGCCTTCTCGACGAACTGTTAACTCTGAGTGAATAGTTGCCTCGGTGACTTCTCCGTCCTTAAGAACACGTCCGATGATCTGAGCAACGTTGGGGATCGAGGTTCCATACAGCTCCGCCATTTCGGCTTGAGTCAGCCATACCGTCCCCTCCGAGGCGCGCAGTTGCATCTGCGCCCCGTCGTCGGTGTTGTAAAGGATCACTTCGCCGTTCATCCGCTCACCCCAGGTTTTGGTCGGCTGTCTGCTTTTTCGAGCCCTTTGATGCGCTTGAGGGCATCCCCGAACTTCGGGTAGTTGCTCCGCACGCCATCGTCGAGGTCGATCTCAATGTTCTCGGTTGCCTTCGGGAAGAGGACGTCGTGCTCATACTCACTGAGCTCAATGAGGACTGCGCGTATGCGATCCGCCTCCTTCGCATCATTGTCGCGCTCGGCACGGGCAAGTGCAGACTCGAGCTTGGTCACGTACTCGCGCAGGTAGGTGAGGACTCGGGACACCGTTGAGGGCGTGTAGCGGTGCATGTAGATGAGCGCATTGAACGATCCCTTGGGACTGGAGAAGAGCCAGTAGATCGGCCGTTTCTTGTAGCGATGGACGTGGTCGTCATAGAACTTCGAAGAGGCTCCCTTTTTGGAAGACTTTACGAAGTATTCGCGCAGGTCTTTAAGTCCGAGGAGGTTAAGGATGTAACGGAGATTCTCCTCGAAGTGCTCGTCACCAAAGACTGTGCGCAGGAAGAGCCGGAAGCGTTCGACGATGTCGTCTTCGAACCAGTCAGCGTCAAGTACAGGAATGACGTTATCCGCATCCGGCATGAAGCTCGGTGCGGGGATCTTTTCAAGATAGTCTTCGATGGTCGCCCCTTGGTCGGCGAGGATCAGCCCTGGAGCGTCCAGGCTGTAACGGCCGAACATGCATCCGACCGCATAGGAGATGAGGTCAACGATCGCAGACTGTGCGAAGAGGAGGTCACGTTCTTCGGGTGTTTTGTTCGGCCAGCGGAAGGCGGAATTGTTCGTGAGAGATACTCGTTCAAGCGGTACATGGGAAGGTACTTCGTCCTCAAGTCCGTAAAGTCTGGCGACGGCCTCGTTGTTCTCAATTTCGAGCCGACGCTGTTCGAGGGAGCGCTGCTTCCATTCTTCGCGATGTTGGGCAACGATCTGTTCGAGAGCCTTCACTGATACCTCGCGCGGGTTCGTCGGACGGCGGATCCCATGTTCTTCAACGAAAAAACTGGTCGGGGTAGCCATTCGGGTAGCCGATCGATACGCCAAGGTTACCTGCCTAATCCGAGCATTTCAGCCGACGCTGTGAGGGCTGCTCGGGTCCGGCTGCGGTCAGTGTGCAGGTAGGTCTGGGTGCTGAGAATCGTCGAGTGACCGAGAATCGCTTTGATCGTTGTCTCGTCAACGCCGCTGGCAAGCAAGAGGGTGGCCGCAGTGTGCCGCGCTTCGTAGAGCAGGGGGCGCCTCTTTGTCCCATCGGGCAGCGTGACCTTGACCCCTGCCTCGTCGACGATCTCGTACCACTGGCTCCGGTCGAATTCTGCGGAACGTGGCGCCCCATCCTCCTTTGGCCAGACGAGGTTATGCGGAGATGGGACTTTTCCCTTCCAGGTCGTGAGCTCATCGACGAGGGCGGGGGCGAGGGGCACGACGCGGGTGCCGGCACGGGTCTTGGGGCGCACGAGATGGTAGGCGCCTTCGAGGCGCCGGGATTCGAAGCCCCTGGGAACACGGAAGCCGCTCGCTGGATCTCTGTGCCTCCTATACGGCAGGGCTTTGAGCTGCCAGGCGAGGATCATTGTTTCCGTATCGAAGTCGATCTGCTCCCAGGTGAGTCCGAGGGCTTCCGCGGGGCGCAGCCCTTCGACGAGGGCGGCGATCCATCGTGAGCTGTCGGGGCGAGTCTTAGCGATGTCGAGGATCCGCATGGCTTCCTCGACGCTCAGGGCCTGACGGGGGGGGATCTTCCCACGCCGGGACTGCTTGCGTCGCGTTTCCGGTGACTGACCTGGTATCCCTCCGCCACGGCGTCGGCGAGCATCTTCTTGAGCACGACATGGGTGCGTTGCATTGTGGGGAGCGCGAGTCCTTGCTCCTCTTGAGCTCGCGCTACAGCACGAATATCAGCCGGTGTGAGGACATCGAGCCTGATGTGTCCGATGACGGGAATGATCCATCGTCGGATCGAGGATTGGTCGGAAACGAAGGTGCCGGGTCGGACGATGCGTTGCCTGTGTTCAAGCCATTCGTCTGCCCATCTTTTGACGCTGATCGACGTGAAGGATGCTGTCGGCCCCTCCACCGCAATGCGCTGCTGCGCCTGGATAAGTCGAGCGCGTACTTCGGCTTCCGTGCGGGCTTTGAAGGTGATTCGACGACGTTTTCCTGTCGCCGACCATCCCACTTCTATCGCTGCGACCCATTGGCCGCGTGAGTTCCGATAGATGGATCCCGTTCCTTTTCGTCGAGGTCGTCGTTGTCCCATGGTTTTCATGATGGGAAGCGCCGATCCGTGGGGGTAGCCATGGGGGTAGCCATCTACCTCAGCACTGGCGTGACGAAGACCAGGATGCTCCCCGGGATCCGGTACTGCACTCTCCGAACGAGTCACGGTTCATGAAAGAGACCTATCCGACCGGGAAGGCAGATCTTATGACGGCCTTCATGCTTCGCTCACAGATGCTGACGAAGCCTGGCGGCACCTGGACGATGATCAATCTCCCGTCGTGGATGTCTCTCAAGTCCTTTGAAACTCTGCGGCAAGATCTCCTTGCCACTCAACGCATCGCTACGATGGTGCATCTTGGTCGCGGAGTCTTCGGGTCAGACTTCGGCACCGTCGCCTTCGTCATTGACAATCGAAACGCAGTAGGGCTTCACGGTGTCTACCGACGTTTGTTCGAGCAGCACGTCGAAGTCCGATCTGTTGAAGTCATCGAACAGTTGTTCCGTGACATCGAGTACAACAGATTCGAAGTCTCGCAAGAGGACTTCGGGGCGATCCCAGGGTCGCCGATTGTCTACGGCTCAGTGAAAAAATGCGCGCGACGTTCAAAGAGGGGCAGCCCCTTAGTGAGGTTGCGAACCTGCGGCAGGGACTTGCAACAGCAGATAACAATAGATTTCTGAGGGAGTGGTGGGAGGTTGCGATACCTCGCATCGCCTTCGCTTGCACGTCGCGTGAAGCCGCCGCTCGAAGCGGAGCACGCTGGTTCCCGTACAACAAGGGGGGCGAGTTTCGAAAGTGGTACGGCAACCAAGAGTTCGTCGTCAACTGGGAAAACGACGGAGAAGAGGTTCGCGCTTTCGGAACTGAAAATGGGGGTCACTCTCGATCACGACCACAGAACACGGACACCTATTTTTCACCGTCTGTGCAAACCGAGATCGCACGCCGACGTGAACTCGGGGCCCGGGCGAACTGGTCCATAGAAACTGTGGCGTTGACGTCGAAGATCAAATGCGTTGCCTGCGACTGTTCGTTTGTGCGCAACGTACGCAATCCGAAAAGCCAAAACTCAATCTCCACCGAGCACTGGATCTGCACCGAACGGAAGAAAGGCCGCAAAACCGGATGCGGCACCTGCGAGATCTCTGACACGGCACTCAAAGGCTTCATCGCTCAAGTCCTTGACATCGTGGCCTTCGACGAAGAGGTGTTCAACGAGCGTATCGACCACATCGACGTGCAAGGAAAAGACCACTACACGTTCCACTACACCGATGGCACCAGCAGCTCCCACACGTGGCGACCAAACCTGAAGAAGAGCTCGTGGACCCCAGCAAGAAAAGCCGCCTGGGGTGAACTCGTGCGTGCCCGCTGGGCCCAAGCCAAAAGGCTCGGGTTAGACAACCCACGGCAAGCACCAACACCACCAGAAGCATTGGCAAAGTACCGGGCTGTGGCCAAGGCAGAGGCTGAGCGCCTGCGCGCCGAGCGAGGCGAACGCTAAATGGCCCGCACCGTCACAGCAATCCCCGCCATCCGAGCTCTCCACACTGGTGCTCCACTTGGACAGACAACCCTGCGCAGGGTCGCCGGGTACGCCCGCGTGTCCACCGACCACGACGATCAGGTGACGTCCTACGAAGCCCAAGTCGACTACTACACCCGCTACATCAGCGACCACGCAGGCTGGCAGTTCGTCAAGGTCTATACCGATGAAGGCATCACCGGCACTTCCGCGAAAAAGCGTGCCGGTTTTCAGCAGATGGTGACCGACGCGCTCGACGGCAAGATCGACCTGATCATCACCAAGAGCGTGTCTCGTTTCGCCCGCAACACCGTCGACTCGCTCACCACCGTTCGAGCCCTCAAAGACAAAGGCGTGGAGGTCTTCTTCGAGAAAGAAGGCATCTGGACCTTCGACGCCAAGGGCGAGCTCCTCATCACCATCATGAGCTCCCTGGCGCAAGAAGAAGCCCGCTCCATCTCAGAAAACGTCACCTGGGGACACCGCAAACGCTTCGCCGATGGCAAGGTCACCGTCCCATACTCTCGGTTCCTCGGATACGACACAGGCGAAGACGGCAGCCTCGTCATCAACCCCGAGCAAGCCAAAACTGTGCGCCGGATCTACAACATGTACTTAGGCGGCATGTCCATCGGCACGATTGCCCGCACCCTCACCGACGAACCAGAAACCTTCACCGCCGCAGGCAACAAGACCTGGCATTACCAATCCATACGAGCCATTCTCACCAACGAGAAATACAAGGGTGACGCTCTCCTGCAAAAATCGTACATCGCTGACTACCTGACGAAACGTCAAGTCATCAACCAAGGCGAAGTACCCCAGTACTACGTCACCGCCAGCCATGAGGCGATCATCAGCCCCGCAGTGTGGGATTTCGTCCAAGCCGAAATAGCTAAAGGCGCTAGAGATCAGCGAACCCAGCACCGCACCCGCCCCTTCTCATCGACCTTCGAGTGCAGCCAGTGTGGACACTTCTTCGGCTCGAAAACCTGGCACGCGGGCAGTAAGTACGAAAAGGTCATCTGGCGGTGCGGCCACAAATACGCAGGCCAGGAAAAATGCGCCACCGGGCACATCAGCGATCAACGACTCAAGGACATGTTCCTGGAGGCCATTCGTCTTCGATTCGGCTCACCGACCGACACCGGCGTCAACCAAGCCGTTCTCGACGCCCTCGACACGAGTGACCTGGAGGTTGAGGCCGCCGGGCTTCTCGCTCAGATCAACGAGGTGGCCAAGAAGCTCCAATCGATGATCGCCCACAACGCACGAGTCGCTCAAGACCAGCAAACCTACGAGAAGGCGTTCAACGCTAGCCACGAACAGCACCAGGCGCTGTTAGCTGAGCACGCTGCCGTGGTCGCCGAGATACAGAACAAGAACAACCGACTGGCCGCCTACCACTACTACAGGCAGGAGACCGCCAACCTTGATCTCGAACAGTTGGTCTTCAGCCCACACCTCTGCGTAGTTTTGCTCGTTAAAGGCGTCGTCGACGTCGACGGCAATGTCACCTTTCAATTCCGCGACGGCAGCACCCAAGTGGTCGCCATCAAGTCGTAACTTGGGACGGTGTCAGGGTGTGACTAGAGTTGCCACTCCTTAATCAAGACCTCAATAAGTTCTTCCTGACGTCGGTTGATAACACTCGGAGTCCACACCGGTTCTCCGAGTACCTGCGTGGTGAGTGCGAACACCGCCACTCCTTTCCCGGACTTGAAGTACTTCTCTTTCTTAACGTCGAAGTCGTAATTTGCAGCGCTGGAGTTTTTCCGTCGGTTGAGCAGCAGTAGGTTCCCGAGGCGATGGGTCCACGTTGTGGCATCTTCCTCAGTGAAGTTTGAGGCCCACTGGCTATCGGGATTGATGGTTTGGGGCAGAACGTGCTCGACCGAGATGATCTTGTGGTCGTAGGTAGCTCCCGGGTCATCAGCCAGCACGGAATCCAGCCGTAGTAACACATACTTGTGAACACGCGCGTTCAAGTAGATGTCCCCATCGAGGCGTTTCATCGTCTCTGCTCGTTCAATGTCGGTGAGTTCGAAGCTATACGAATCCAGACCATGACCATCAGCGAGCTGTTTGAGTAGCTCCATGTAACGCATCTGACGTGGCGTCGCGTAGACCCGGCGGACAAGCATGCTGGCAGCAAGGCGTTCGAGCTTGCTGAAGAACGCGACTAGGAATTCGGGGTCTTCGCCGTGCTCGGTGATCGCCCACAAAGCTGGGGGACGCCAGTCATCGTTGTCGAGTTGAGCTAAACGCTTTAGCCAATTGTTGACCTGCTCCCAAAGCGGGTCATCTCCTTGGAAGTCTTGAGCATTCAGGCGAATGTCTGCTTTGGCATACGGCTCTAGAACTTCCTTTATGAAGCCGCTTCCGTTGTCCGGCAGATAGACGTTGAGAACCTGCTCAGGGAATTCCTGCAACAGACTCTTGACACTTCGCATGCGTGCTTTAATCGCACGAATATAAAGGAACAGATCTCCGAACTCATCGCGGCCCAGATCTTCCTCAAGGCGTTCCCACCGGTCAGCGTAATTCTTCTTCTGGCCTTCAGGGATCGCGCCGATGATCTGGGACTTGAAAATATCCTGGGGCGACAAAGGCAGTCCCCGAGCGTTCATCACCGAGAAAATGCGATACGCACTGTTCAAGTCAGGAGTTGCAACGATGACCAAGAATGCTCGTCGTGCGATGAGGCGAAACAGATCTTTGCGCAGTTCGGGAGTAAGGTTCTGCAACTCCTCGTAGAGTGCCTTGGCGTTGTCGCGCAGACCGCGCTGGGCGTCCGTCTCCGGGATGTTGTTGCTCAGTCCAACCAACCCGAGAGTGCTGCCCTGCTGTTGGACATATTCTAAGAAGAACTGGTTGTCGCGTGGACGTAGCGCCAAGCGGGGTCGCGCAGCCTTGTCTTCCCAGCCAACGGCCGGTTCCTCAATGAGCCTGTGGATGTCTCTACGCAATTCGTCATCGGTAGCCAGGTCTCGTAGAAGCGAAAGCAGAAGGGTGAGGGTAGTCAGTCGTTGCTGCCCGTCGATGACCTCAGCGCGGGGGTTGTTAGGGTCTTTGACCAAGACGACGGAACCAAGGAAGTAAGGATCATCGGTGTCACGCTCCAACGCCCCAAGCAAGTCGGAAAGGAGCTGCAGGGTTTCCTCGACGCCCCAGGCATAAGGGCGTTGGTATTCAGGGATGACAAACTCGTAGTCTCCATCGTTTAGTAGCCTGCCGACGCTTATTTCCTTTGCATCAAGCTGCCTATTTTCGCCAGTCATTACTTGCCCCTAAGTCGTCGGTTGGATGGCATTCTCTCAAATTGACATGGATTGCGGAGTGAACCAGTCAGGCGGCTAAATCGTAGTTCGCGCGCTTTTGTATCCAGCGTGTCATAAAAGTTTCAATGACGGAGATCTCCTCAGGAGAGGAGATACGGAGAAAGTCCCTCTCCTCGTCGACCGGCTCGATGTAGTACTCCATCCGCTCGATCAGTGCCGACCCCGGATGGTTGAGCATCCACAATCGCCCGATCGAATTCTCCGCGAGATAGCGGACGATCCAATGAGGAGTGAAGAGCTGAGTAGCAGCAGGGATCTCATCGGCGCCGACCTTCTTTTTCTTCTTGAAACCAGCGAAAACCTCATCTTTGCGCTCCGAAATATAGAACTGGTAGAGCCAGCCAATCACCTCGACGTCTTCGCACACCTCAGGTGTCAACACAGCGCACGCGCGATCAAGGAGCGCTCCCTCGGCCAGAAGACTCCTCGGAATGAGCAACTCAGAAAAATCGCCCTCGCGCTCGAACATTGACGGCATCGCGCGATTCCAGAAACGGCAGTAGCTCCTCAGAAGGAGAGCGTACGCCTCAGCGCCCGGACTCGGCAAGACAGAACCGCTGAGCAGCCCGAAGACTGTCGCCGCCTCTGAAGCCTTCACAACCTCGCTGTCAACCTGGCCACGTTTCGCAAGAGCGAGCACCTCAGGCTGACCAACTTGATCGGCTGCCGGTGAGACGACAGCGATCCCCGTGTAGCCGTTCGCATCCATGAAACGCAGCGCGCTGACCCGGTTGAACCACAAATACGCAGCTCGGTCGACAACGTGCTTGCGACCGTTGTGACCTCCACCCGCTTGAGCGATCGCGTCCTCAAGGGAATTGACGATCGACGGATGCTCGACCTGCTCGGAAGATCCCGGGGCGAGCACCGCAGTGAGGCGCGCATCGACCTCACGGAGGAGCTCCTTGCGCGCAGATGTAGCGAAAGACTTCAAAGGTGCAGTCTCCATCAGAGTACGATTCGCTTCCCGTCATCAAGAGTGGACATGAGTGCCCTGCGCAGGGCCGCAAGATATGCGTCAACGTCGGCGGCCGTGTCGAGGATTCCCGAACCGCTCTTGGCACTGATCGTCGCAATCGAAACGACGGACTTCACCGGAGCCAGCTCCTGTCCGTCATCGTGAGTGGATGCGTCGAGGCGCTCAATCATCGCCGTGTACCGATCGCGTTCGAAAGCCGATTGAGTCTGATGAATCATCGAAATATCGCTTTGCCGTGACACCGACTCAATCACACAATCGATCTCGGTGACGACGCTCCTGCGTGCCGACTCATCGGCGCGCTCATAGTAGGCACTCGCGAGAAGCTCCTCCCGTCGGTCGGCAATAGCCGCAATGACCTCCTCGCGCGCCTCCCGTACATGGTCATCGACCCGCCACAACGAACTCCTTCACAAAGACCCTGTTGCAACCACCACTAGAACCTAGAGACTTCACGGGAGTATCACCGATCAACGATACGGAAGACCGATGTACACGACGAGACCGTGGGAGATTGACACCACGAATACGCAAGTCCGTCACTCGACGCACCGCGACCTCGCCCGACATTCAAAAAGATGAGGCGAGCGCCCCGGCCTGTGCACCGTCTTCGTCACGACCGCGGGCCCTGTCACCGTTAAACTCTCAGAGTGCCCGATGCCCCCGATTCCTCGAAAGCCCCCGGCCCTCGCGAGCCAGCGGGGCCGAAGGGGTCGCGCCCGCACATCACCGGAAGACCAACCCCAAGCCCAGGTCGGCACACCGACTCAAAGACACCCCGCGACTCCCGTTCCAAGGCCACCAAAGAGGCATCCCAGGCCCCCGCTAAGACACCTCGGGTCGGGGCAACACCCCAGGCGAGAACAACACAGCAGGACGGGACATTGCAGTCGGGCGAAGCATCGAAGTGGCGCGAACAGCACCGCGGGCGCAGGAATACCAAGAAGTCTGCGCATTTTGCGAAGCGCACGCAAGAGCGCCGTGGGGCAGGACGTAAGGAAAACGAGAGGGGCGACAAGCTTCGCACAACCCGTCGTACCCGACGCCCCCAGTCAGAGCGAGCCCGAGCCTTCCAGCCTTTCACCCCTGAACGCCTTGCCGAGCGCGCAGCCGCGATCCCCGTCATCGACTACCCGGATCTGCCCGTATCTGCCCGGCGCGATGAGATTGCCGCCGCGATCCGCGACCACCAGGTCGTCATCGTGTCCGGTGAAACCGGCTCGGGCAAGACGACCCAGCTGCCGAAGATCTGCCTCCAACTCGGCAGAGGCGTCACCGGGATGATCGGTCATACCCAGCCCCGCAGGCTCGCTGCCCGCTCGGTTGCGGACCGCATCGCCGCAGAGCTCGGGCAAAGAGTCTCCAAAGAGCCCGGCCAGGTCGTCGGCTACCAGGTGCGTTTCACCGACGAGGTCGGCCCAACGACCCTCGTGAAACTCATGACGGACGGCATCCTCCTCGCGGAGATCCAATCCGACCCACTGTTGCGCCGCTACGACACGCTCATCATTGATGAGGCGCACGAACGCAGCCTCAACATCGACTTCATCCTCGGATATCTTGCACGCCTGCTGCCAGCCCGCCCGGACCTGAAAGTCATCATCACTTCGGCAACGATCGACTCGGCCCGTTTCGCCGAGCACTTCGGCCGCTGGGAAGGCACTCCGGGGCGGGGGCACCTCATTGAGCCTGCACCTGTCATTGAAGTGTCCGGCCGGACTTTCCCCGTCGAGATCCGATACCGACCCCTCGCCGCCGATGCTGTCTCCTCGTATTCGACCTCGACGAGTTCTCAGGAATCCTCCTCATCCGCTGAGGATTCCTCCTCACTCTCGGGGTTCGCTGCCCGCCCGCTCAGCTTGCCTCCTTCGGAGCAAGCCTTGAAGACCGAGCAGCCCCTGGCAAAAGCCACCGAGGACGACACGACCTGCACACATCATGCGGCCTCCATTCATGATTCAGCCTTCGTTTTCACCCCCGAGCCGGACGCCACCCAGCTCGTCCTCGAAGATCTTGATGATGATCTGCCGACCCTCGGATACGGCTTGGGCGAAGACATTGATGTTGAAAGCGCGATCTGCCATGCCGTTGATGAACTGTGCGCCGAGGGCGAAGGGGATATCCTCGTTTTCCTTCCGGGCGAACGCGATATTCGCGATACGGAGCAGGCCCTCCTCGATCACCTCGGAACGCGCGGTGTTCGCGCGGGAGACACCGCGAAAGCTCTGCCCGGCTCAATCGAGATCGTGCCCCTATTCGCTCGTCTGAGCGCCGCCGAGCAGCATCGCGTCTTCGAAGAGCACCGCCTGCGCCGCGTTGTTCTCGCGACGAATGTTGCCGAGACCTCCCTGACGGTGCCGGGGATCCGCTACGTTATCGACCCGGGGCTTGCGAGAGTGTCGCGCTATTCCAACCGGACGAAAGTGCAGCGCCTCCCCATCGAAGCCATCTCCCGGGCCAGCGCGAACCAGAGGGCCGGTCGATGCGGCCGCGTCGCGGACGGCATCGCAATCCGCTTGTACTCCCAAGGCGACTACGAGTCGCGCCCGCGCTTCACTGAACCGGAGATCCTCCGTACCTCCCTCGCGTCCGTGATCTTGCAGATGGCGGCCCTCGGCCTCGGCTCCGTCGCCGACTTCCCCTTCCTTGACGCCCCCGAACACCGGGCCGTGAGAGACGGGGTCGCCTCTCTTGTTGAAATCGGGGCGCTTCGCGAGGAGAAGGACGATTCTGGCCGCACCACGCATCGCCTCACCCCCATCGGCCGCGACCTCGCACGCCTGCCAATCGACCCGAGGCTCGGCCGTATCCTCCTTGAGGGCGATGCGAATGGCTGCGCCTCGGAGATCCTCGTGATCGTGGCAGCCCTATCGATCCAGGATGTTCGCGAGCGCCCTCTTGAACATCAGCAGGCTGCGGATGCGGCGCATGCGCGCTTCGCGAACCCGCATTCGGATTTCATCACCTACCTGAATCTGTGGCGCTACCTCAATGTTCAGCAGCGTGATCTGTCGGGCTCGCAGTTCCGGCGACTGTGCCGCGCGGAGTTCTTGCACTACCTGCGTTTCCGCGAGTGGAGGGATGTCGTCGTCCAGCTCCAGCAGATGGCGCGGCCTTTGGATCTCATCGTGCATCCCTTGGCGCTCCCCTCTCCGGCAGATGTCATTGAGGCCGCTCAGTACGGGGGAGCGCAAGATGCTGCGGCTCGCGCGGTCGTCGCTTTCACCCAGGGGTCGAGGACGGTTGACGCCGATGATGTGCACCGTTCAATGCTTGTCGGGTTTTTGTCGAATCTTGGTTCTTGGGACGAGGCGAAGCGCGACTACCAGGGGGCGCGAGGAGCACGCTTCACGATTTGGCCGGGTTCGGGGCTTGCCCGCTCGCATCCGGCGTGGGTGATGACGGCGGAGCTGGTGGAGACTTCTCGGCTTTTCGCCCGCACGGTTGCGCGCATCGACCCGGCGTGGGTTGAGCCCCTCGCGACTCATCTTTTGAAGCGCGTCTATTCCGAACCCTACTGGTCGTCTTCCAAGGGCGCGGCGATGGCGAAGGAGAAGCTCTTGCTCTACGGCTTGACCTTGGTCGCGGAGCGCCCGGTGTTGCTCGGCCGCCTCGGGGACCGTGTGATCGACGAGGGCGGGGCGCGCAATTCTGGGGTGGTCACTGCGGGGACTCTTGCCGGTCTTGCGCAGGGCCTCGTGGGGGCCGGTGATGAGCGTCGATCGAGCCGGGAGTTGGGCTCTGTTGGCCGTGATTTCCTGGCGATGGCTCTGGCTTGCGCAGGGAAAGACGAGCCTGACGCTTCAAGTGCGCAAGACGAGGGCGCTGTCTCCGCCCCTGTTTCACTCTCCGGGACCGCAGCCCTCTCCGCTTCTGATGTCTCCGGGGTTTCAGCTGTTTCCGCGACTGCTTCCCCGGGCGTTTCCTCCTCTTCCGAGGGCGCCACAGACTCTGCGGTCATCGCAACACTCGGAGGCGCTGCAAACTCCGGGAGTGGGGTCGACGGAGCGAATGCGGATTTAGGGGCGCGAGGCTTTGGGAAGGACACAGTCGAAGATCCCTCTTGCCAAGCCCCACGAAAGCAGGGCGCACCGAACGAACCGCAACTGGAGGCACGGAGCAAGCCACCAGCGGGCACGCGGCGCGAGGAAGAAGCGGACACACGCGCTGAGGCGACAGCACAGGCCGCGCCGAAGAATGAGGCCGAACTCGAGTCGGTACCCCCTCCCTCGGCGCCCGCGCCCTCGGCCTCTACTCCACAAGCCCAGCCACATCTCACAGCGCACTCAGTTCTTACAGCCCGCGAGTTGGCGCGCGAAATGTTCATCCGCCACGCCCTCGTGGCGGGGGAATGGCGTGAACGCCATCGCTTCCAGGCCCACAATGACGAGCTCGTCGAACAGGCTCGTGAAGTTGAACGCCGCTCGCGCACCCACGGCCTCGTCGCCGATGAAGAGGCTCGCTTCGTCTTCTTCGACGAGCTGATCCCAGACGATATCGTCTCTGCCGCCCACTTCAACCGCTGGTGGAAGAACGAGCGGCGAAGCCATCCCGAGCTGCTTGATTACACGGACTCCCTGCTGCTTCCGCGCGGAGTCGGAGAAGCGAGTGATGGTTTCCCGGACACCTGGGAAAGCGGGGGGCTCGAACTCGAATTGTCCTACGCCTTCACCCCCGGCTCCTCACGTGACGGCGTCACGCTGAGCATCCCGATCGAGGTGCTCGAGCGGGTGAGCGATGAGGGCACTGATTGGCTCGTACCCGGAATGCGCGAAGAGCTCATCACAGAGATGATCCGCGCTCTGCCCAAGGCGAAGCGCCGCCTCCTCGCGCCCGCGCCCGAGGTCGGAGCTCGAGCCACTGCATGGATTGAGAGGGCTCTTGCGGGCACGCTCGACCCCCTCGAAGCTGGGTCGCAAGCGCCCAAGAAGGAGGATGCACAGGCCCCGGATCCGATGAGTCTTGGCGCAGCAATGGATCGCCTCGCCCGCTGGAGTCAGTCCACGGGGCATGCGAGCCGCTCAGGACAGAGCAAATCCTCTACTCACAAGAACCCTGGGCGAAATGGCGCAGCTGGGAAAGGAGCGGACTCAGCCCCCACAGTGCTGGACTCGGCCCCAAGGAGCGTAGCCTCCCACTCCGCCACGGACCAGCCGGGCTCCGCTGCAAGCTTGCCGGGCTCTGCTGCGGCACAGACAGACTCCGCTGCACCCCACACTCACTCCGCTGCTGTGACGGCCTCGAATCCCCCGAACACGGGCCCCTCCACAATCGACTGGTCCCACAAGCGCCCAGCTTTTGAGAAGGCTTTCGCGACTGCCATCCGAGTCCTGCGCGGAGTCGAACTGTCTGAATCGGATCTGTCGCATGCTCGCAGCAAGCTTCCCCCTCATCTGCTCATGACCTTCGTCGTCCTCGATTCCCACGGCGTCGAGATCGGCGCTGGCACTGATCTCGTCCATCTTCAGCGCGAATTGGCAAGCCGAGCCGAAGAGGCCATCCGTTCGGCGGTGAGAGGAGCGGTCGCCGAAGCGATGCTCGAAGCTTCTCGTGATCATTCCGGGCGTCGAGGCCGAGGTCGCGCTCGCTCCACTGCCTCCTCGGCGCTCAGCGCTCCCGGCCCCAGCGGCCACGCCGTTTCAGGCCAGAAGGGCTATTCAGGCCAGAATGGCACTCCCAACCTCAAAGACCACAGCGCCGCTTCCTTAGAGGAGACCGCTCGTCAATACAGCTCTTCAGGCCAGGGGACTTTCGCAGACCTTGATTCCACCCGGGTACACAAGTTTCAAGGCCCACAGGCCACAGACCCCTCTTCACACCATGCGTCGGCTCCACGCACGCCTGGCGGCAAAGCCCCGCACGCCGAATCTCGTAGCGTCTCAGCTCCTCACGGCCACATGTCCGCAGGCCTTCACCTCGAAGCCCTCACCGCTTTCCCCGAAACACCCCTTCCCCGTTCGATTGAATCCCCCGGCTCCTCGGCGACCCTTAGGGCCTTCCCTGCGCTCGTCGCCGAGGGCGATGCTGCGAATCCGCTTGCGGGAGTGCGTGTCATGGCGAACCCTCACGAAGCGGAGCGCAAACACCGAGAAGGCCTTGCTCGACTGCTCCTTTTCAGGCTTCGCCTCCAGCGGACCCGCGTCACGACCCGCTGGACGGGACGCCAAGCCCTCATGCTCGCGGCCTCGCCCTACAAGGACACGGCCGCCCTCGTCGATGATGCGCAATTGGCCTCGGCTCTCTCCCTCGTCGATGAGTTGAGCGGGGAGGCGGGGCCAGGAGCGATCCGCGACGCCGGAGCCTTTGAGGAGCTAGTCGCGCGCTGCCGGAACATCCACGAGGACCGGGTCTACGAGATTCTTGGGCATGTGGTCCGCGCAATGGAAGCCCAGTCCGAAGTCGATTCTCAGATCCGCGGCCACAGTGAAGCCTCCATGCGTCCGATCGTCGCCGAAGTCGAAGAGCACACGCATGCCCTCATCCACCCGGGCTTCCTCGTAGAAACGCCCATGTCCGCACTACCCCACCTGGCCCGCTACCTGCGCGCCGGGGCCGTGCGCATTGAGAGGGCCTGCGCTTCACCGGGCGCTCTTCAACGAGATCTGGAGGATATGGATCGCCTGCACACCCTTGAAGCGAGCCTTGCCGAGGCCGAAGCCCTGGCCGCTCACCGTCCCTACGATTCCAGATCGGCGAGGACGATCTCTTCTGCCCGATGGCTCCTCGAAGAACTGCGAGTGTCCGTGTTCGCCCAGAAGCTGGGGACTCCGAACAAAGTGTCTTTCAAGAGGGTCGCCGCCCTCATTGAGTCGGTGTGATCGTGGACCGTGAGATCGCCCGGCGTGAGGCACTCTTGCTCATGAAAGCCTCCGAACTGCACGGATGGGTTTTCCGTTTTGACTTTGCCCGCAGGAGGGCCGGATCGTGCACGCACCGGACGAAGACGATCACCTTATCCGCTCCGCTGACGGATCTGTACGATCCGGACACGGTCAGGGGTGTCATCTTGCATGAGATCGCGCACGCACTGGTCGGACCGCAGCACCATCATGATGCCTTGTGGAAGAGGACCGCGAGGATGCTCGGCGCCCCCGACACTGCCCGCCTGCCTTCCTCCCTGCCCACTCCCCCTGAACCCTGGGTCGGCACCTGCCCGCACTGCGGTGCGCAACGCCGATTGTTCCGCGCCCCCAGGAGGGTGAGTGCCTGCGCCTCCTGCTCGCCCAGCTTCGATCCCGCCAGAATCCTCACCTGGGAGTACGAGGGCGTGACCGCCGTGCCCGGCGGAGCCTATGCGCGAGAGCTGCGTCAGATCCGCAAGAACCTCAGCTTCTGATAGGGCTCGACGCTGAGGAGGCTCACACTCAGATCACAGTCCGTACATGTCGGCGATGCTTGCAAGAACCTCCTCTGCACTGATGCGGCTGCCGAGCAGAGCCTTGAGGTTGATGTCTTCGTCCCGCATGGCCTCGAGGAATGAACCGACGTCAGCTGCAATGCTCGAGGGCGCAAGGAGACGAGTCCCTGGCACCACAAGCTGCGCCAGCCGGAAGACATCGTTCTTGTGCTTCTTGATGTTCTTCTTATCAACGGTTTCCCCAGCACGTTGACGTTCGGAGAGGTCCAGGAATGCTTTCGCTTTGAATGCGATCAGTCTGTCCGCTTCCAGAACAGAAACGCGATCAGTCGAATCATCCAGGTGAACTGGAATGATGCCAGACAAGAGGAACTCGTAGTAATCTTCGTCGAGAAGAATCGCGGATAAACTTGATACCTCGTCGCCTGCAAACACTGGTGCTTTGATCGCTCTTTCGTGCTCTTTGAGGAAGTCTGGCACCTTTGAGAACAGCTCGATCATCTTCGGATATCCCGCGTGCTGGGGCTTGTCGAACCTGTAGAAGATCGGCGCACCATCACTGCTTCGCCTAATCGAATACCCTCCGTCCTCGACGAGCCGCCAGACGGCCGTGCTCACCGCCTGAAGATCACCATCTGCGAGAAGCACCGTGTCGAAGTCCTTGGTTGCGCGAAAGTCAAGTTCAGCCTGGCGCATCAAAACTGTGCAGGCCATTCCTCCGATGAGGGCGTAGGAGCCTTCAAGGCCTCGAAAGGCTCGAGCAAAAACCTTTAGGCCGAGGCTGTCATGCACGGCCATAGATATTCCTTCCCAAAAAGCTGCTCAAGTGCTTGCTCAATACGCTCATCGCCTGCGCTCAGTGACAAACCCAGAGAAACATCATCGATCTGCCGATCTGCAGAATCCCCGAACAAGGGCGGAGTCTTCCAAATCTGAAGAAGTGTCGTTTGCTCATCCGGGTACTCGCCCTCGAACGCCTCGATGAATGTCAGAGCACGCGCGTCACGGTGTGAGACTGCGCGGATCGTCACCCTCGGAGGAGTCAGGTCCGTGCGTTCCGCAAGAGCACTCTCACCGCCCAAAGGAAATACTTCGAAAGAAGGGTCGGAGCGGACCATGATGGTCTTAAGCACCGGAGTGTCGAAGACAGAGAGTTTCTCATCGAGCATTCGATGACGACCACCGATAATCGAGTACTGGACCATCCGACCTTCACGGGTTTTGTCTGCGATTCCCTGGTCAACGAGTTCCTCGACTGCTCGACTGGCATCACTGGCATGCAAACCCGAAGCCTGGCGCATATCGAAAAGAGATACCCACCTTTCACTCCTCGCAGCCCATACTGCAGCGGTTTGTGCACGGGCAGAGAGCTTTTCCCTGTACTGCCGACCAACTCTCAAACCCGCAGGCGCGCGTGAACTCAGAGTCATTCCGAGGAAGGGCATATGGATCTGCAGTCCAGGGGTGATGAAAGGCAGCCCCTGACTGGCGAGTGCTTGCCGTTGCCGAGACTCAAGGGGGGCGCAGATGACGGTGGGTAAACCGCAGATGCTTGAGACAACTCTGTGTACTCTCTTGCACTCTGGCAGAGTCGCTCCTTCTTTCATACGGGCGAGCACGAAGCTCCCGTCCTCAACGGACTCGGAGTCCCACCTCCCGAGAACACAAAGGGAGTAGTTGGCCACGTCTCGCAGGTGAAGCGGTAACTTCGCTTCACCTGGCCACGAACGCTCCACGACCTCGACTTGGAGGCCTTCGTGGAGATAGTTGACAACATCAATCATATGATACTCATATTGCATATTTGAATCACCTGAGTCAAATATGCATTTTTAAATCAATCGTTCACTCACTCTCCACATCTCAGCAAGATGCAGACCTTCCAACCCCCCTCTTTGTGTGAACAGTCTCACAAGTGAGTCTTGTGAACGTATAGTGATTTCATGGATTCCGCCGCCTTTTCCAGCCTTGCAGCTTCCCGTCACTCGGTCCGAGACTTCCTTCCAGACCCCATTGCCTCCGATGTCCTCGACTCGATCCTCGAGGACGTGAGCAATGCGCCGAGCTGGTCGAACACCCGCCCCTACATGCTCGCCCTGGCCAGCGGCGAACAGGCGGATCGTCTGCGCAGCGCCTACGTCGAGGCCTGGAAGAAATGGCTTGCGCAGATGGCGAAGGACAAGAACGCCAACGCGAACGGCCCCGCCGAGGGACTGCCCGATGGGGACTATGAGGGATGGCGCCCCTACCCCGATGAGTTGCGCGCTCGCAGCGTCGACCTCGGCAAGAAACTCTACGGGCATCTCAACATTGGACGCGAAGACCGCGAGCGCCGTAACGCACTCAGTCGCCGCAACTACGAGGCCTTCGGTGCGCCCATCATCGGTTTCGTTTTCGTGCGAGGGGACTTCATGCCCTGGGCGGCAATGGATGCTGGTCTCATGCTCCAGACCCTGTTCCTCTCAGCGAAGGTCCGCGGCGTCGACTCATGCCCGCTGGGCCTCCTGTCGTTCTGGCGCAGCCCCGTGGACGCCGAATTCGACGTTCCCGAGGACTACAAGTTGTTGACGGGCTTCGCCCTCGGCTATGCCTCGGATGCGCACATCAACTCTTTCGCCGCGCCGAGACCGAAGATCGGGCTTATCGTCTCGAAGAAGTAGCGCTTCGTCTCCCCCTCCTTCAGCGCACGACCCGCCTGTGAGAGGGGAGTTCGAACAAGATCCGCCGCCGGAATCAATGATGAGGCTTTCCTCGTAGACCTCCTGTGGGAAGTGTCCATCACCCGGAAGCCCCTTTTCATTGAACGTCCCCCTTGAGGAGCAGCCATGTCGAAGTCAAAAGCCCCATCCTCGAAAAAGCCCCAGCGCATCGGCATCCTCACGGCAGGAGGCGACTCCCCTGGCCTCAACGCCGCGATCCGCGGCTTCGGCAAGGCCGCGATCGGCCACTACGGGATGGAGCTCATCGGCTTCCAGGACGGCATCCGAGGACTCGCGGAGAACCGATTCCTCAGTCTCGACTCGAAAGCCCTGTCGGGGATCCTCACCCTCGGCGGCACCATCCTGGGGACCTCTCGCGACAAAGTCCACAAGATGATGGTGGACGGCGAAGTACGCAACATGGTGCCCACCATTGTCGAGAACTGCGAGAAGGACGGGCTCGACGCCCTCGTCTGCATCGGCGGAGGCGGGACTGCGAAGAACGCGCAGCGCCTCGCGGCCGCAGGCCTTCCCGTCATCCACCTGCCCAAGACCATCGACAACGACATCGCCCACACCGACACGAGTTTCGGCTTCTCCACCGCGCTCGGGATCGCGACCGAGGCGATCGACCGACTCCATTCCACGGCGCACAGCCACCACCGCGTCATCATCGTTGAAATCATGGGTCACCGCGCCGGTTGGCTCACCCTCGGCTCGGGCATCGCGGGCGGCGCCGACATCATCCTCCTGCCCGAGATCCCCTACAGCGTCGACAAGGTCGTTGAATCCATTGAAATGCGCGCCAGCTACGGCGCGAACTTTTCCGTGATCGCCATCGCCGAGGGCGCCCGCGACGTGTCAGCAGCAGCTGAACTTGCCGCCGCAGAATCCCTCATCAAGCAGGCGGACACCCCTGAGGGCAAGGCTGCCGCGAAGAAACACCGCGCCTCCGTCCTCGCCTCCCACCGGGGCAACGCCTACGCCCTCGCTGAGAAGCTCGAGGCGGCGACTGGCCTTGAATCGCGCGTCACCATCCTGGGCTATGTGCAACGAGGCGGGACTCCCGATGCGCAGGATCGTCTCCTGGGGACTCTTCTCGGAGGGGCGGGGGCCGATCTTGTTGCTCGGGGCGAGTTCGGTTTCACTGTCGCCTCGCAGGCTCAAAAGGCTGTGCCCGTACCCCTTGAAGAGGTCGCGGGCCGGGTGAAGATGGTTCCCCTCGACCACCCCTGGATCGATGCGGCGCGTCACGTCGGCACTGGGCTCGGGGACTAGGCTATTGCCTATGCGGGCCCTCCGGTCCGATGGGACTTTCGCAGATTTCAATCCACAGGAGCGACATGACCGATCAGCTGAAGATGAGCCTCGAGTCCAGCAAAGATGCCAGCGACGCGCCGGAGCGCGAGATCCTCACGTGGGAGCTTTTCGGTGAGGCATCGCGTGAGCTCACCGAGCAGATCATCACCTCCGGGTGGATCCCGGATCTGATCGTCGCGATCGCCCGAGGCGGTCTCATCCCCGCCGGCGCGGTCTCCTACGCGATGGATGTCAAGGCCTGCGGCACGATGAACGTCGAGTTCTACACCGGGGTCGGCCAGACCCTCGAAGAGCCTCAGCTTCTCCCCCCGCTCATGGATGTGTCCGCGATGAACGGCAAGCGGGTCCTCATCGTCGACGACGTCGCGGATTCGGGCAAGACCTTGAAGATGGTCATGGACCTCGTGAAGGAGCACGGTCTCTCCCTCGACGGAGAGACCCAGGTGAAGGTTGATGCGCGCTGCGCGGTCATCTACAAGAAGCCCGTGTCAATCATCGAACCCGACTACGTGTGGCGCCACACTGACAAGTGGATCAACTTCCCCTGGTCGACGCTGCCGACCATCACCGCGTGAGGCGTTCGCGATGACGCCCGCGCCCGAGTTCGATTCGTTCTCGTCCGCCGATGACGAGGGCGATTCGGTGCGCGAGGGCGCGTTCGGCGAGGCGGCCGGGGCGGATGGGGCCGAGGTCGAGGCGCCGCGAGCTCACAGCGGCGAGCGGGCGCTCGCGTCGTTGAACGTCGCCCAGCAGATCGCCGACCTCGTTCTGCACCGCCTCGCCTGCGGCGAGGAGATCCGGGTCCTGGGGATCACCGGCCCGCCCGGCACCGGTAAGACGACGGTCGCTCAGCTCGTCGCGGAGATCCTCGAGGGCGCGGCCGAGGTCGAGGTCGCGGGGATCGCGCCGATGGACGGGTTCCACCTGTCGAACGCCGTCCTCGACGAGCTGGATCGTCATGATCGTAAGGGCGCTCCCGACACTTTCGACGTGTGGGGGTACGCGGCGCTGCTGGCGCGCGTCCAGGCGGGCGACCGCGAGGTGCTGGCCCCCGATTACCGGCGCGACCTGCATGAACCCGTGGCTGCGTCGATCCTGTTGCCCGCCCGGGGCGTCGTCATCACGGAGGGCAATTACCTGGGGCTCGATGCACCGGGCTGGCGCGAGGCGCGCGAGCGCATCGACTTCCTCGTCCACGTCGATACCGCCGAGGAGCTCGTCTACCGTCGGCTCATCGCCCGCCATGAGGCCTTCGGGCGCGAGACCGCCGAGGCCGCGCATTGGGTGCGCACGGTGGATGCGCCGAACATCGCCCTCGTCAACGAGTGCCGAGGCCGCGCCGACGCGATCGTCTCCGCCGACCTCTGACCCTCGAACCACGCACAAGTTGGGCATGGCCCCTGTGATGATCCCCCGTTGGTGCACTGAACCGGGTCTCGTGGAGCGAACCACCGTGCATCGCACCTGTGGGGGACGAGGAACGCCGTTGGCCACCTCGTCCTGCGCCGCGCCCCCGTGAAAGGAGGGGTTGACGAGTTGTGGAGGGGTTATATCCCCTCCACTTTTCGTCAACCCCTCCATCCATGCGCGGTGAGAGGAGGACCAGGGACGGGCCCACTCGCCATGAGGGCGCGGCGGAGGCATGGATCGAGGACGAGAGCGGGGCCGCCCTCGCCACAATGACCAGGCGGGCCCTCCCTCGCCGAGCCGCCGCCCGCACCCGTTGCTAGTGTTGCGCCGTGAGCGACGATCCCCGCCCCGCCCTCGGGCCCGACGAACCGAGCACGGTCGCGCCCAGCGTCATGTCGGCGCCAACCGCCACCACCGAGCCTGTCGAGCCCGACCCCGGGTGGAAGCGCCGCGTCGCCCTCTTCCTCACCGCCCAGACGATCTCCCTGTTCGGGTCCAACATCGTTCAGTACGCGATCATGTGGCACCTCACCCTCACCCTCAAGCAGGGGTGGGTCATGGGCCTGTACGCCCTCGTCGCGTTCGTCCCCCAGGCCATCGTGTCCCTGGCGGGCGGAACCCTCGCCGACCGTACGAACCGGCGCACCGTCATCGCCGTGTCCGATACCCTCATCGCCCTCGTCACCCTCGGTTTGGCCGTGTCGATGTCCCTGGGGCGCGCATCGCTCGCCCTCATCCTCGTCGCCGTCGCCGTCCGCTCCGTCGGCCAGGGGTTCCAACAGCCCGCGGTCTCGGCGCTCCTCCCTCAGCTCACGCCCGCGGCGCACCTCATGCGCGTCAACGGCATCAACCAGACCGTGACCTCGGCGATGATGCTGCTCTCCCCGATCGTCGCGGGCGCCGTGTACGCGTGGGGCGGCCTCGTGCCGACCTTCTGGATCGACGTTGTGACCGCCTTCGTCGGCGTCGCGATCGTCCTCACCATCCCGGTGGCGACCATTCGTTCCGGCGCGGCCGAGGGCGCGTCCTTCGTCCAGGACTTCGCGGCCGGCATCCGCTACGTCCGCTCGCACCGCGTCGTCGCCTGGCTGCTCGTCCTGTTCACCGTCATCTACCTGCTCGTCGTCGCACCGACCTTCCTCGACCCCCTATTCATCACCCGCTCCTTCACCCCCGAAGTCTGGGCGCTGACGGGAATCGAAGTCGCCTTCTCCGCAGGCATGGGGATCGGCGGCATCCTCGTGGCGATCCTCCCGGCGAAGTGGCATCAAGGGCGGATGCTCATGGTCTCGTGTCTGAGTTTCGGGCTCCTCGGCGCAGCGTTCGGCCTGACCCCGCTGCTCGGCAGGACGATCGGTCTGTACACGATGTTCGCCATCATGGTCGTCGTCGCCATCGCCATCCCTTTCTTCTCCGCGCCGGTCATGACGCTCGTGGCGACCACCGTCGAACCGGAGTTCATGGGCCGCGTGTCCTCGCTGATGAGCATCGTCGCCGTGCTCGCCATGCCCGCCGGAATGACGGTGCTCGGCCCGCTCGCCGACCGCGTGCCGATCGAGTGGATCTTCATCGCCACCGGCCTCGCCGCGTTCGTCTTCACCGTCGCAGCGTTCGCGGCGGCGCCCGGCCGTTACGTCCTGTCCCTGAGCGGCGGAGGTGCTTCGGCGGGCGACGAGGGCGGGCGGGGCTCGGCCGATAGCGACGGCGCACGCTAAGCCCATCCGACCGTATGACGGAACGCGCCGGGTCCGCACGGATGCGCCCTCGACCTGCACGATTTACCGCCGACGATCTCCCAGGCCCGGCCTGAAGCGGAAAGGCGCCCGAGGCTGGAGGCGATCGACCTCGTCCCCCGCGGACGCGTGCACATCCGCCCATCGGAGATGGTCTAGGGTTGGTCATATGGCTACTGCGACGCGCAACCAACGCCTCGACCATCTCCCCTTCAACACCGCCCACCGCAAACTCGTTATCGGCTCCGGCATCGGCTGGGCCCTGGACGCCATGGACGTCGGACTCATCTCCTTCGTCATCGCGGCGCTCGCGAAGGAATGGAGCCTCACCCCCGGCCAGTCCGGCCTCATCGCGTCTATCGGCATGGCGGGCATGGCCGTCGGCGCGACCCTCGGCGGCCTCATCGCCGACAAGCTCGGGCGTAAGCAAGTCTTCGCCC
Source organism: Schaalia cardiffensis (assembly GCF_016405145.1). Lineage (GTDB taxonomy): Bacteria > Actinomycetota > Actinomycetes > Actinomycetales > Actinomycetaceae > Pauljensenia > Pauljensenia cardiffensis. The sequence continues at coordinate 89,539 of NZ_JAEKIA010000003.1, read as the reverse complement.
TGTCCCTGCTGGTCTTCGGCCTGGCCACGGGCGCGTCAGCGTTCTGCGCGTCGCTCGGCGTCCTCCTCGTGTTCCGCTTCATCGTCGGGCTGGGCCTGGGGTCCGAGCTCCCCGTCGCCTCGACCCTCGTCTCCGAGTTCGCGCCCGCCGCGATCCGCGGGCGCATCATCGTCCTGCTCGAGGCGTTCTGGGCGCTCGGCTGGCTGCTCGCCGCCCTCATCGGCTACTTCATCGTCCCGGCCGCGGGCGGCTGGCGCTGGGCGCTCGGCCTGGGCGCGATCCCCGCGCTCTACGCGATCTACGTGCGCCGCTCCATCCCCGAATCCGTCCGCTTCCTCCAACGCAAGGGTCGCGAGGACGAGGCCGAAGCCGCCGTCGCCCAGTTCGAGGCGGGCACGCCCCTGTGGGGGTCGACCCCCGCCGCTTCGGACGCCGATTCCGGCTCTGCTGCGCCCTCGGCCCGCGCCCAGGCCGAACGCGAGATCGCGGCCGCGAACCGGGGCGTGGCGGCCCTCTTCCACCCGGTGTTCCTCGCCCGGACGATCGGCCTGTGGGGCGTGTGGTTCTTCCTCAACTTCGCCTACTACGGCGCGTTCATCTGGCTGCCCGGCCTGCTCGTGAAGTCCGGCATCGACCTGCCCAAGTCCTTCGGGTATACGCTCATCATCACGCTCGCGCAGATCCCGGGGTATTTGGTGGCCGCGTGGCTCATCGAGAAGTGGGGCCGACGCGCAACCCTCGTGGCGTTCCTCGCCGGAGCGGGCGTCGGCGCGTTCTGGTTCTCCATGGTGTCGAGCCCGGCGGGCATCATCGCGGCCGGATGCGTCCTGTCGTTCTTCGCGCTCGGCGCGTGGGGCGCGGTTTACGCGGTCACCCCGGAGGTCTACCCGACCGGGATTCGCGCGACGGGCTCGGGGTGGGCGGCCGGCTTCGGGCGCCTGGCGTCGATCGCCGCGCCGCTGTCCGTGCCGGTGCTGCTCCAGCACATGTCGACGGCCGGCGTGTTCACGGTCTTCGCCGGCGCCTTCGCCCTCGCGATGGCCTCGGGCCTGCTGCTGCGCGAGACGAAGGCCTCCGCCCTCGTCTGACCCTCGAACCACGCACAAGTTGAGGCTCGAACCACGCACATCCGCTCGCGCGCGTCCGTCGAGCTCGGCCTCGGGCGACGCCTTTCAGAGCCCTTGCGCTCCTCAGAGCCCGCGAAGATGCTCGAGCACTGCGGGGGTCGTGCGCTCGATGACCTCGAGGGTCTCGACGAAGTCGGAGTAGTCGCCGTACCAGGGGTCGGGCAGGTCCATGTCGCCGGGCCGGGCCTGCGGGTCGAAGTCGCGGAAGAGCCGGATGTCCGGGCGATCCTGTCCGCGCAGTCCGGCCCGGTCGCGGAGGCGATTGAGCGCCGCCAGGTGGTGCCCGGTCATCGCGAGAATGAGGTCCCACTCGCCGAGCTCGTGCAGGCCGACTTGGCGCGCGCAATGGTCCGGGACGTCGTGCCCGTTCTCGCGCAGGACCCGAGCGGCCCGCCGGTCGATGGGATTGCCCCGTTCCTCGTCGGACACCCCGGCCGAATCGACGTGGATCTGCGCGTCCAGGCCCGCCGCCTCGACGGCTTCGGCGAGCACCTGGTGGGCCATGGTGGATCGGCAGATGTTGCCGGTGCAGACCATGAGGACTCGGGTCATGTTCGGGGCTCCTTGGCGTTGAAGGACGGGCGGGGCGGACAAGATGTGCGTGGTTCGAGCATCAACTTGTGCGTGGTTCGAGGGTCAGGCGAGGGCGAGGTAGGCGGCGACCGCGCGGGCGCTGATCTCTGCGGCGGCCTCGGAATCCATGTGGAAGTCCTGGTCGGCGCTCGGCCCGCACAGGTCGGACACGGCCCGCAGACTCACCCAGTCGACACCGCACGACCAGGCGATTTGCGCCATCGCGCAGGTCTCCATGTCGGCGCCGATGGCGTCGGGGAACTTCGCGCGGACCGGGTCGGCGATGGGCGCGGTGACGAAGGAGTCGACGGATACGACGCGCCCGATCCGCACCGGCGCGTCGAAGGAGTCGGCGAGGGCGCGCACCCGCGCGGCGGTTTCGTCCGACGACCTGTAGTCGACCGGCATCTGCGGGATCTGGCCCATCGCGTATCCGAAGGCGGTGGCGTCGGCGGCGCCGTAGATCGTGGAGGTTCCGGCGGCGACCTGCCCGACTTCGATGTCTCGGGCGAGCCCCCCGGTGGTTCCGGCGGCGATGACGATGGGCGCGTCGACGAGGGCGAGGGCGCGGGCGGTCGCGGCGGCGGAGTTCGCCAGGCCGATGCCGGACACTGCGACGAGCACGCGGCGCCCGGCGAGCGTCCCGAGCGTGAAGGAGCGGACGGCCCCGCCCTCGTGACCGACCTCGATGCGTTGGGGAGCGTCGGCGTCGGCGGGGTCGAGGGCGGCGAGGACGGGTGCGGCCTCCATGTCCATGGCGCATTGGATGACGGCGTCGACGGGCACGCGTTCGGGCAGGCGAAGGGGTTCGGTCATGTCTCCAAGTCTACGGGCCGCGCCGCATTCGCCCTCGGACGGGTTTCACGGAGAAAGAGGACGGGTTTCGGAGGGGGCACTGCCTCGCGATAGAGACACGCAGACCCTCATGAGGACGGACAATGGTCGGCATGGATGAACGGATGACCCCCGCCGACAGCCCGGCACTCGAGGCGGACGCCTCCTTCGAGCGCTTCGACGCCGGGCGCGCCACGCCCGCGGCTCTCGTGTCCGGCGAGGTCGCGGCCGAGGACGCCGCCCACCCGCTCTCCCTGTTCGACATGTTCCGCATCGGCATCGGCCCGTCGTCCTCGCACACGGTCGGCCCGATGCGGGCCGGGCGCGCCTTCGCCGTGGAACTCGCCGACCTCGACACCGCCGCCGATCCCGATCGCGCCCCCGCTCGCATCGCCATCGACTTGTTCGGCTCGCTCGGGGCGACGGGGCGCGGGCACAGCACCGACCGCGCGGTCCTGCTCGGCCTGGCCGGATACGCGCCCGAAAGCGTGAGCATCAACGAGGTCGAGTCCCTCCTTCCCACTATTGCCGCCACCGCACGCCTGCCCCTGTCAGGAGGTGGCACCATCCCCTTCGATATTGCGAGCGACATCCGATTCATTCCTCGTACCCGCCTGCCCTACCACGTCAATGCCCTCACCCTCACGGCCTGGAGGAGGAAGGGAACCTGCACGCGAGGCGAGGAGCACTCTTCAGGTGGAGAAGGTGAAGACGCTGTCCCCTCGAACTCGGAGCTTCACGGCCTCCACCCGAGCGCGGAGCGCGAAGAGCAGATCATTCTCAAGCGCACCTACTACTCGGTGGGCGGCGGTTTCGTCATGGTCCACACTACCGAGGACCCGCTCGGGGTCGAGTCCTTGGCCGCAGGGCAAGCGGCTCTCAATATGGATGTGCCCGCACCCCACCCCTTCACCACTGGAGCAGAGCTTCTTGCAGCCTGCGAAGCCTCGGGCTTTTCGGTCGCCGAACTCGTGCGCCGAAACGAAGAGGCGGTGCGCCCACGCAAGGAACTCGACGACTATCTCGATCTCATCGCCAACACGATGTTCGAGTGCGTGGACGCCGGGACTTCTACGAGCGGAATCCTGCCCGGCGGATTGGATGTGCCGCGCCGAGCTCAGGGCCTCGCCACAAGGCTCTTCGAAGGCACATCTTCCAGCGAGGGCGTGACCGCCTCGTCCTCCCCTTGGGTGTGCGCCCCCGAAGATCCGATGCGAGCAATGGACTGGGTGACCCTTTTCGCGCTCGCAGTGAATGAGGAAAATGCCGCGGGCCACCGCGTTGTCACAGCGCCGACGAATGGGGCGGCAAGAGTGATCCCAGCAGTCCTTGGCTACCTCGTCCTCTACTGTCGCGAGGCCGGGGCGGACAGGGGCACGCCCTCGGCTCCGAGTGGACTCGGACGGGCGAGCGCTCCCCTGAAGCACATGAGGATCGGCGTGCATCCGATTCGCGAGGAACAGGAGGACTCCTCCTCTCTTCTCTCACAGGCCGCGCTCCGCAGGCGCCACGCGGTCCACGAGTTCCTCCTGGCGGCAACCGCGATCGGTGCGCTCATTAAAACGAATGCCTCGATCGCGGGCGCAGAAGTCGGATGTCAAGGAGAGGTGGGCTCGGCTTCAGCGATGGCGGCAGCGGGCTTGGCGCAGGCCCTGGGGGGCACGCCTGAGCAGGTGGAGAACGCGGCGGAGATCGCCATGGAACACTCTTTAGGGCTGACCTGTGACCCGGTTGCGGGACTCGTGCAGATCCCCTGCATTGAACGCAATGCGATTGCCGCGGTCAAGGCTATTAATGCCGCCCGCATGGCCCTGTGGAGCGATGGGCGGCATATGGTGTCCCTCGACGTTGTCATTGAGACGATGCGCCAGACCGGTAACGACATGCTCTCGAAGTACAAGGAGACTTCCGAGGGCGGGCTGGCCGTCAACGTCGTCGAGTGCTGAACAGAGCACCTGTTCCACACGGATGAGGGTCTGAACAAGACACGGGCCCTTCAACGCGCGTCGGGAAGTGCTATTGCACCCGCATCGTGGATCTCACATGGGGCCTCTGCCCTGGGTCTGGGGGTCAGGCGCAGGGGAGGTGCCGCCCTCCGTTTCATGTCGGGCTCTACCCCTGGGTCTGGGGGTCAGGTAAGGCTTCGGCACTCGAGCGGATGAGGTGACGGGCTGCTCGAGGTCTGGGGACCAAGCGCGGCGCCCCCGATCTGAGGGATAGTGAGTTCCGCTTCCAGGTGTCGAGTTCAGATCGGGATCGTGTATCCGGGAAGGAGACACGCCGAGTTCGTCGAGGATTTTTCTGTTGTCTCCACAGATCCACATCCACAGTTATCCACAGGCTTTTCCACTGTTGTGCGTAGCAATCCTCCACACCTGTGGATACTCTGACGAAGAATCACACGCATGTTATTTTCCGCAGAATTGAGCCCCTTCCGTGGAGCATCAGAACGCAGATGCCCGTGCTTGCAGCGAGGATGAGGGGAAGAATCCACACCCCCATCAACACCCTTCCTACAGATCTGGGGCGCAGTATCCACAAGAGAATACGCAGAAGCAAGGAACACAACATCTTGTGTTCGTGGAGACGAAGTGCCACAAGGTGTAGTGTTGAGACAACTTCACAGCGACCTTCCGCAAAACGACGAACACCACCGATTCGTGGCTTGCCAGCCCCGTCTCATAGCCCTAGAGGAGATACCGATGACGATCACCGTCTACTCGAAGCCCCGTTGCCCGCAGTGCGACGCAACCTACCGTATCCTCAACAAACAGGGCATCGACTATCGCAGCATTGACGTGACCGAGGACATTGACGCCCTCGAGTACATCAAGGGCCTCGGCTACCAGCAGGCTCCGGTCGTCGTCGCCGGCGACTCGCACTGGTCGGGCTTCCGCCCCGACCGTATCAAGGCCGCCGTCGCGGCCCACCTCGACTCCGCATCTCTCGCAGTCGGCCAAGCCTGATCACTGTTTCTCGTCCCGGTCTGCTCAGCGGACCGGGACGAGAAGCATCCGGCTCTTCACTCTCCCCTCGAATCTGAAGAGCCCACCCGGGCTGTGATGCACCGAGCCACTCCCCTCCGCACGCCGAGGCGCGAAACGAGTGACACCCCGAGTCGCGTGGGTGCACCCGAGTCGCATTATCCGAAACCCTCAGGCTTGCGGGAAACTCGAAGCGCCTCAGATTACGACCACCCGGACCCCGCAGCCCAGGCGCCCCGCGCTTCAGGCTCGGCCCGGACTGCGCCACCGTTGAGAGCATTTTGCCCCTGCGCGTCTCTTCTTTTTGCTTCCACGCCAAAAGCTCAGGCCCCCTCAGATCCCCAAGGAGTCCCCGTGGTGAAGCTCGTCTACTTTTCCTCCGCGACGAACAACACCCACCGTTTCGTTGAAAAACTCGGCTTCGACGCGGATCGCATCCCCCTGCGCAAAAGCGAGGGACCACTGCAGGTCACAGAGCCGTATGTGCTCATCGTCCCCACCTACGGGGGAGGCAATCTCGGTGGCGCAGTCCCCAAACAGGTGATCGCCTTCCTCAACAACCCAGAAAACCGCTCCCACTGTGTGGGCGTCATCTCATCGGGCAACACGAATTTCGGCACCGCATACTGTCTTGCGGGCGATATCGTCGCGGCAAAACTGGGTGTCCCCCACATGTACAAGTTCGAACTCCTCGGAACCGCCGAGGATGTCTCCCGAGTTCGTAAAGGACTGAAAGAATTTTGGCAGAGAATCTCACCGACACAGGAGTAGAGGAAATCCTCGACCCTGAGCTCGACTACCACGCCCTCAACGCTCAGCTGAACCTCTACGACGAGAACGGGCACATCCAGTTCGAGGCCGACCGCAAGGCCGCACGCCAGTACTTCCTCCAGCACGTCAATCAGAACACGGTGTTCTTCCACGACCTCGAGGAAAAACTCGACTACCTCGTGAGGGAGGGCTACTACGAGGCCGAAGTCCTCGCCCAATACGACTTCGCGGATATCAAGGCGCTGTTCAAACGCGCCTACGCCCACAAGTTCCGCTTCCCGACCTTCCTCGGCGCCTTCAAGTACTACACGTCGTACACGCTCAAGACCTTCGACGGGAAGCGCTACCTCGAACGCTTCGAGGACCGCGTCTCCATGGTCGCCCTCTACCTCGCACGAGGAGACCTCGACCTCGCCCAGAACCTTGTTGACGAGATGATGACGGGGCGCTTCCAGCCCGCCACCCCGACCTTCCTCAACGCCGGGAAGAAAGCCCGAGGCGAGCTCGTCTCCTGTTTCCTTTTGCGCATCGAGGACAATATGGAGTCGATCGCGCGCGGCATCAACTCCGCCCTGCAACTGTCCAAGCGCGGCGGCGGCGTGGCACTGTCCTTGACGAATCTGCGCGAGGCCGGGGCACCGATCAAGAAGATCCAGAACCAATCCAGCGGCGTCGTGCCCGTAATGAAGCTCCTCGAAGATTCCTTCTCCTATGCGAATCAGCTCGGCGCGCGCCAGGGAGCGGGTGCCGTGTACCTGCATGCGCACCACCCTGACATCCTCAGCTTCCTCGATACGAAGAGGGAGAACGCCGACGAGAAAATCCGCATCAAGACCCTCTCCCTCGGCGTCGTCATCCCCGACATCACCTTCCAACTCGCCAAAGACAACGAGGACATGTACCTCTTCAGCCCCTATGACGTGGAGAGGGTCTACGGGGTGCCCTTCTCGGAGATCTCCGTGACCGAGAAGTACCGTGAAATGGTTGACGATGGTCGCATTCACAAGAAGAAGATCAACGCCCGCCGTTTCTTCCAGACTCTTGCGGAAATCCAATTCGAATCCGGCTATCCGTACATCGTCTTCGAAGACACGGTGAACACGGCGAACCCGATCAAGGGCCGGATCACAATGTCGAACCTGTGCTCGGAGATCCTCCAGGTCTCCGAGGCCTCGACCTACAACGACGACCTGTCTTTCAGTCACGTCGGCAAGGACATCTCCTGCAACCTCGGCTCTCTCAACATTGCGAAAGCCATGGACTCCCCGGACTTCTCGAAGACCATTGAGACTGCAATCCGGGGGCTCACCGCCGTCTCTGATCTTTCGAACATCCAGTCGGCCCCTTCGATCGCCCGAGGCAATGCGATGAGCCACGCGATCGGCTTGGGCGCGATGAACCTCCACGGCTACCTCGCCCGCGAGCACGTCATGTACGGCTCCAAGGAAGCCCTCGACTTCACGAACATGTACTTCCTCACCGTCGCCTATGAGGCGATCAAGGCCTCCTGCCTCATCGCGAAGGAGCGCGGCGAATCCTTCGAAGGCTTCGCCGACTCGAAGTATGCTTCCGGCGAGTACTTCGAGAAGTACATCAACGGTGATTGGACGCCGAAGACCGAGACCTGCAAGGCCCTCCTCGCCAAGTCGACGATCCACGTGCCCACCCCCGAGGACTGGCGCGCCCTCGCCGCCGAGGTCAAGCGCTACGGCATGTACAACCAGAACCTCCAGGCGATCCCGCCGACCGGTTCGATCTCGTACATCAATAACTCGACCTCCTCGATCCACCCGATCGTCTCCAAGATCGAGATCCGCAAAGAGGGCAAGATCGGTCGTGTCTACTATCCGGCGCCCTTCATGACGAATGAGAACCTCGACTACTACGTCGACGCCTACGAGGTCGGCCCCGAGAAGATCATCGACACCTACGCGGTTGCAACGCAGCACGTCGACCAAGGCCTGTCCCTCACCTTGTTCTACCCGGACACTGTGACGACGCGCGACATCAACAAGTCCTATATCTATGCGTGGCGCAAGGGCATTAAGACGCTCTACTACATGCGCCTGCGCCAGATGGCCCTCGAAGGCACCGAGGTTCAGGGCTGCGTGTCCTGCATGCTCTGACCCGCCCTCCGCTCCTCTGGCGCTGCTCTGCTCTCACCATTGGCGAGCACCCCAAGAGGCCAGCACGGGATGCCTCCCCTGGCTCCGTCCTCGTTCATTGACGAGGACGGAGTCGCGCTGTTGCAGAGTGCCTCAATCTGCTGAGCTTTGAAACGGGCATGCTTTAAGACCTTCGACCCACATGCGGTGGAGTGCGCGATTTGAGCCGAGTTCGCGTGACGAACTCACCTGTCAACAGCCTGAGAAGCTCTTCTGTTCGTCTCTTCTCCTGAGATTCCCTCACTTTGCGGAAAACTAGTGCGTGACTTAGGTCCCAAGTGTTAGGCTGTCGCCGTTCCTAAAGACTGCCGCGAATCAAGCCCAGCCCACCGGCACCAGCACAGGCATTCAGTTCACAAAGGCGCGAACTGGACTCACACCCCTATGGATGCTCCGAGGAAGGACGACCTATGAGCACAGCGACATTCCAAGCGATCGCAATGATCATCTACCTCGTTGCAATGGTGATGATCGGCCTCCTCGCCTACAACCGAACCAAGAACCTCGACGACTACATGCTCGGCGGACGCGGACTCGGACCCGCCGTCGCCGCCCTCTCCGCCGGCGCCGCCGACATGTCGGGATGGCTCCTCATGGGCCTTCCCGGCGCACTCTACGCGACTGGCCTCCTCGAAAGCTGGATCGCCATCGGCCTCACCATCGGCGCCTGGCTCAATTGGAAGTTCACCGCACCAAGACTGCGCGCCTACTCGCAAATCGCGAGCGACTCCATCACGATTCCTTCCTTCCTCGGAGAACGCCTGCGCGACACCTCGAAAAGCGTTCGCATCATCGCGGGCATCGTCATCACGATCTTCTTCACCTTCTACGTCTCCTCGGGCATGGTCGCAGGCGGCTCCTTCTTCGAATCCTCCTTCGGCATGAACTACCACCTCGGAATGGTGATCGTCGCAGCCGTCACCGTCTTGTACACGCTCGTCGGAGGCTTCCTCGCCGTCTCCTGGACCGACGTCGTCCAAGGCCTCATCATGCTCATCGCCCTCGTCGCAGTGCCGATCGTGGGCATCACCCACGTCGGAGGCTTTGGCGCACTCATCGAGCAGGTCAACAGCGTCGACCCAACAATCCTGTCCTTCACCCACGGCAATGGTGCGCTCTCATGGGCCGCGATCCTCGGAATCGTCTCCGCCCTCGCCTGGGGACTGGGCTACTTCGGCCAACCCCACATCATCGTCCGCTTCATGGCCCTGCGCAGCGTCGCGGAAGCGAAGCAGGGACGCAGAATCGGCATCGGCTGGATGGTTCTCTCCACCCTCGGCGCGGGCCTCACCGCCCTCGTCGGCGTCGCCGTTTACCAGCATGACACAGGTGAGCTCGCCAACCCCGAAGGTGTGTTCATCGCCCTCGGTCAGATGCTCTTCCACCCACTCATCGCCGGTTTCATGCTCGCTGCGATCCTCGCGGCGATCATGTCGACCATCTCCAGTCAGCTCCTCGTCACTTCCTCCGCCCTTGTCGAGGACATCTACCGCGCCTTCACGAAGAGGGAACTGTCCGGAGCCGATGGCGTACTCGCCGGACGCCTCGCAGTCGGAAGCGTCTCACTCATCGCGGCCGCTCTCGCCTGGCCCAGATCGGACACAATCCTCGGCCTCGTCGCCTTCGCATGGGCAGGATTCGGAGCCTCCTTCGGGCCGATCGTGCTCCTGTCCCTCTACTGGAGGAAACTCACCGCGAAGGGCGCAATCGCCGGAATGATCACCGGTGCCCTCGTCGTCGGCATCTGGGGCAATATCTCCGGCGGGCCCGGCGGGATCTTCGATCTTTATGAAATCCTTCCCGGTTTCCTCCTCAGCCTCCTCGCGGCCATCCTCGTTTCTCAGGCGAGCTACCGTCCCAATGCTGAAATTCAAGAAGAAATGGATCAGGTCATCGCCGCCACACGGGGAATTTGAACTCCCAGCTCGTGGGGAGAAAAGCCCCAGCTTTGCTGAGCTGCCCGAGGCTCGAAGGCCCCCGCCGAGCCGCTCGAAAACTCCACCGCCCCACAGCTGAGGGACCCGCACTCCCCGTCCCCGCCCGACGCCCCGGTTCTCGGATCGTCCCCTCCCCCTCGTCTCTCCACCGCTCATCGCATAGAAGGAACAGCGCCCCATGACCGCCAACACCGATTTCCATACGATCGTCGATCGCGCCCTCGAGACCGCACGCCGTTGGGCGAGCGCCTCAACGGACTACCCGATCGACCCGGCAGCGAAACTCCTCGCAGGCGTCCTCGACGATGAGGACGGCCTCAACTACACCGTGTCCTTCGTCGACGGCGTCATCCGCCCGGAGGACCAGGACGTCGCCGCACGACACCTCGGCGAATTGGGCGACAAGAACCCGAAGTTCCTCCCCTGGTACCTGCGCACCCCCGCACTGATCGGCGGGAAAGCCGGTCGTCTCCTCCCGGGCCTCGCAGTGCCCGCCGCCCGTAAGGTTTTCGCTCGTCTCGTCGGCGACCTCGTCGTTGACGTCACCGACGAAAAACTCGGCCCAGCGATCGAGCGCCTGCGCGCCCAGGGCGCCCGCCTCAACATGAACCTCCTCGGCGAGGCCGTCCTCGGCGAGAAGGAGGCGCGCAAACGCCTCGACGACACCCGCCGACTGCTCGAACGCCCCGACGTCGACTACGTCTCCCTCAAAGTCTCCGCCGTCACCGGCCCCCACAATCCCTGGGGATACGAGCAGGTCGTCGACCACGCCGTCTCCCAGCTCCTCCCCCTCTACCAGTACGCGGCGAAAGCCGGGGGCAAGTTCATCAACCTCGATATGGAGGAGTACCGCGACCTGCACATCACGATCGACGTCTTCAAGAAGATCCTCGACCGCGAAGAGTGCCTGGGTCTACGTGCCGGCATTGTTTTGCAGGCCTACCTGCCCGACACTCTCAGCGCAATGCAGGACCTTCAAGAATGGGCGGCGGCTCGTAGGGCCCGAGGTGGAGCCCCCATCAAGGTCCGAGTCGTGAAAGGCGCGAACCTTGCAATGGAGCGCGTCGATTCGCAAGTGCGCGGGTGGAGCCTGACGACCTGGGAATCCAAGCAGGCGACGGACGCGAACTACATTCGTATCCTCGATTGGGCAATGCACCCCGAACGGACCGCGAATGTGCAGATCGGCGTCGCCGGTCATAACCTCTTCACCGTTGCCGCCGCGTGGGAGCTCGCGAAGGAGCGCGCAGTCACCTCCGAAGTTGAGATCGAGATGCTCTCCGGCATGGCCACCCAGCAGGCGGCCGCTGTGCGTGAAGAGGTCGGCAACCTCCTCCTCTACGTTCCCGTCGTCCATCCCGAGGAGTACGACGTCGCAATCGCCTACCTCGTGCGCCGCCTCGAGGAGAACTCCGCTGATGAGAACTTCATGGCGTCGATCTTCGAGATCGGCACCAACCCGGCCGCCTTCGAGAAGGAGCGTTCCCGCTTCCTCGCAGCTGTCGAGCAGATGAACGCCGAGGGAGAGTCCCGCGTCGGCCCGACCCGCACCCAGAACCGTCTGAGTGAAACCCCCGAAGATCTTGCCGCCTCACTCAAGGAAAGCGAGGGGGCCTGGACCTTCACGAACACCCCCGACTCCGATCCGGCCCTGCCCGCGAACCTGTCCTGGGCGCGCGAGATCGCGCAAAGGATCCCCTCCTCAACTCTTGGCGTTGACACGATCACGGCAGCTTTCATTGATGATGCCGCTGTCCTCGACTCCCTCGTCAAGGCAAGCGCCGAGGCGGGCGCCGCATGGGGCGCCAAGCCCGCCGCCGAACGTTCGGAGATCCTGCACCGCGCGGGCGTTGAACTCGCCCGTCGGCGCGCAGACCTCATCGAGGTCGCAGGCTCCGAACTCGGCAAGTCCCTCGAACAGGCCGATGTTGAAGTCTCCGAAGCATGCGACTTCGCGCACTACTACGCGCAATCCGCACTCGACCTCGACACGCTCAATGGAGCGCACTTCCATCCGGTTTCCCTCACGCTCGTCACTCCGCCGTGGAACTTCCCCCTCGCGATCCCCGCGGGCGGAGTTCTGGCTGCCCTCGCCGCCGGATCGGCCGTCATCCTCAAGCCCGCACCCCAGGCGAAGCGCTGCGGCGCGCTCGTCGCGGAATGCCTCTGGGCGGCCGGAGTGCCCAAAGAGGTGCTCGCCCTCGTCGATGTCGGCGAGAACGAACTCGGCAAGGCCCTCCTCACTCATGAGGCGGTCGAAAGGGTCGTCCTCACCGGAGGCGCCGAAACCGCCGAACTCTTCCGCTCGTGGGATCCGAAGATGCGGATCATGGCGGAGACCTCCGGCAAGAACGCCATCGTCATCACACCTTCAGCCGACCTCGACCTCGCGGTAAAGGACGTCGTGAACTCCGCATTCGGTCATGCGGGGCAGAAGTGCTCGGCCGCTTCCTATGTGATCCTCGTGGGAAGCGTCGGCTTCTCCAAGCGGGTGCACGATCAGCTGCTCGACGCCGTGCGTTCTTTGAAGGTCGCTTGGGCCGATGATCTCAGCGCCCAGATGGGTCCTCTCGCAGCTGAACCCACTGGGAAGCTCCTGCGGGGTCTGACGACCCTGGAGCCCGGGCAGAAGTGGGAGATCACCCCGCGTCGCCTCGATGAGACGAACCGCCTGTGGAGCCCGGGGGTCCGTTCCGGTGTTGAACCCGGCAGCGAGTACCACCTCGTCGAATACTTCGGTCCGATCCTCGGCATTATGCGCGTCAACACCCTAGAGGAGGCGATTGAGGCGCAAAACGCCACCGATTATGGTCTGACCGCCGGTCTGCACTCTCTTGATCCCGATGAGATCAATCTGTGGCTCAACGGTATTCAGGCTGGCAATGTCTACGTGAACCGTGGGATCACCGGTGCCATCGTGCAGCGTCAGCCCTTCGGAGGGTGGAAGCGTTCGGTCGTCGGCGAGGGCGCGAAGGCGGGCGGCCCGAACTACCTCTTCGGTTTCGGCGACTTCACTCCGGCCCCCGTCGCAGCCCCGGCCTCGGCTCAGGGCTCTGGCATGGTGAGGAAGCCGCAGCTCACGGAGCTCGCCGCACTTGGACACCGACTCCTCGATGAGGAGGCCGCCGCCCGGCTCGATCAGGCGATCGCTTCGGATTCTTTGGCCGCAGCCACTGAGTTCGATGTCCTCCACGATCCTTCACAGGTTCCCGCGGAGAGGAACATCCTGCGCTACGTGCCCCTCCCGGTGACGATCCGGGCGGGCGCCACCGCTAAGCTCGAGGACATCTTGCGTGTCCTTTCAGCCGGTCTTGCTCTCGGGCACATCCGGGCGCAGGATGCGCTCGGTTTCGAGAGGCTCTTCTCCGGGGGCGGGCACATGCCGATGTCGCTCCATCTTTCGACGGCGCGTCCGATTCCTTCGGAACTTGATTCCTTCCTCGACCGCTACAGTGTCGAGCATTCGATTGAGGATTCCGCGTCTTTCGCTTCGAATTTCCAGCGTGAAGGCGTCGGCCTCGACGAGAGGATTCGTCTCATCGCAGAGGATGGCGATGCTCTGCGCACCGCCCTCAAGGGGTCGATCGACATTGCGATCTGGGACGGCCCCATTACCGGCGCGGGTCGTATTGAGATCCTTCCCTTCGTGCATGAGCAGGCGATCTCCATCACCAACCACCGCTTCGGCAATCGGACGCCATTGAGCGCCCAGGTGCTCGTCGACTGAGTTCCGGGGTCGAGAGTCGGCGAGTTCCTCCTGAGCTCCCGCTTCTCGGCCCAGCCGAACCTACGACCCCACTTAGGTCAAGCTCTCTGCCGAGCCGAGCTTAGGGCCCCACTCCAGCCGATCTCACGCCTCTGGCTCAGCTCCTGGTCCCGTCCTCGTTCATTGACGAGGACGGGACTTCGGTTGTGAAGGGCAGGGCTTTGGTCTTGGGGAGCGGGGATCGCGCGAGAGGCAGCGAAGGGAGCTTCACTGAAACGCCCTCATGTCCAGTCAGTGGTCTTGGGGGCGAGCGACGTGCCGAGGAGGGGCCACGAACGTCCCCGCCGCATCCGGGGGCGGCCCTCCGCTGCGGCCTGCACGTCGCTGATCTGAGCAGCGAACGCCCCGCCTCCAGGGACAGCCCCTTACCCTGAAGCGTGCCTTCAACACGGGTCACGGCCATGAGAAGCCGACGAAAGCACGATCGGAGAAGAGCGGACACAGAATCTCCTCCCCACCCCCACTCAACTATGATCTTCATCACTTCAAGTGCCTTGTAACACCCGCTGAAAGCCTGATCCGGGACGAATCAGGGTGATCCCTCCTGTCGCTTTCACCCTCTCACCCCCTACGATCGGGATGACAGTCGAATTTGAAAGGCGCATCATGTCAACTCCGACTCCCGTTCCCGCGAACAACGACGAGGCCAATGGTTTCCCGCAGGATCCCACCCTCGCCGCTGCATCACAGCCGATGACCCCGATGCCCATTGACAGCACTCCGGTCATGCCGAACAGTGAACCGGCTGCGATGAGCGACTCGCAGGCGTGGACCCAGCCCGCACAGCCCGCCCAATACCCGCAGGGTTCAACCCCCTATGGGCAGGCCCCCTACTCGCAGCCGACATACGGTCAAACGCCCGCAGGACAAAGCGCCCCGCAGGCTCCCTACGGCCAGCCCGCCTACGGGCAGCCTGCTACGGCTCAGCCTTCTTACGCTCAGCCCATGGAAGGCCAGTACTCCACTTCTTCGCAGGCTCTTGCCGAGCGCCTGCGTTCGAACTCGATGGTCTGCCTGATCCTAGGCATTCTCGGTCTTGTCATGATCGGTCTGCTCGGATCGATTCCCGCATGGATCTGGGGCAACTCCATCATCAAGGAGGCTGCGGCAAACGGAATCCCTGAGGATTACGTTTCGAATGCAAAGATCGGCCGAATCCTCGGTCTTGTTGGAACGTGGATTTGGATCATTGTTGTTGCCCTCAGCATCCTCTTCTTCATCGGAGTGATCATGTTCGGCATCGCAGCGGGCGCCTCGGGCTACTGAGCCTGCGCTCCGCGCTCCACGCAGAATCACACTGAATCCTCCCGTTTCTCATCCGAAGCGGGAGGATTCAGCCACAAGCCTGGTGCCCCTGAGCTTTCGCGCTCGGGGGCACCGCTACGCTGAATGCATGACGCCTCGCCACGATTCTGATCAGTTCCGCCGCCGATCCGGTTCAGATGCCGATCTTCTCGCCGATCTTCGCCGCATGGACTCGCGACCCTACGGCTCCTACAAGTCAGTGATCGGGGATTGGGATTACGGCGATTTCCAACTCTCGATCGATCGTGTCCAGTCCGATCCTTACGCCCCGCCCTCGGCGATCCGCGCGATCACAGTTCCAAAGACAATGGGCCTACCTGAAGAGGCCTTAAGTGATGGGCGCTCCCGGCTGGCGACCGCCGATTTTCTTGCACGAGCCTTCGATTCCGCCATCGCCGAGCGCGCCCGCGGTGGAGCGGTCCGCATCGCCCGCCCCGGACAGGAGATCTTGCAGCGTTCAAGTGTCACGGTCATGCCTGACCGCGTCGAGATCCGTTTCCAAGTGCAGCTGCCCGCGCGCGGCCGCTCAATCTTGGGGCGTGAAGCTGCCCGCATTTTCGATGTCGATGTCCCGAACATCGTGATGGATGCCTTCGATTTCATCTCCGAAGACGAGGCGACCACTACGAAACGCTCCGCGCTTCTCACGCACATTGCCGTGTACGAGGACTACCGGGCCTTGCAAGACATTCTCGTGGAGAAGAACTGGGTGGCTTTCGTGGCCGAGGGATCAATCCTGGCGAGGCGATCTGGGGTCTCGCAGTCCCCCATGGAAGATGCAGTCCCCTTCGAATCACCCGAGTCCTTGCGCTGCGCCGTCACCTTGCCCCATGCGGGCGAGATCACCGGCATGGCGATCGAACCGGGGGTCACGCTCATCGTCGGCGGCGGCTATCACGGCAAGTCGACACTTCTGTCCGCCCTGCAACGCGGCGTCTACGCGCACATCCCCGGCGATGGGCGTGAACTCGTTGCCACAACTCCGGATGCGATGAAGGTCCGGGCCGCCGATGGCCGTGCGGTCACTGCGGTTGATGTCTCTGCCTTCATCACGCATCTGCCGACCGGCGCCGACACCCGCGTCTTCTCCACTGAAAATGCCTCCGGCTCGACCTCGCAGGCGGCCGCGATCATGGAGGCAGTGGAGCTCGGCTCGCCTTTGCTCCTCATTGATGAGGACACTTCCGCAACGAATCTTCTTATTCGCGATGAGCGTATGCGCACTCTCGTTGCCGCTGAGAAGGAGCCGATCACGCCGCTGGTCGACAGGATCGGGGCGCTCGCCACATCGGGAGTGTCCACCATCATGGTCATGGGCGGCTCGGGTGATTATCTCGATGTGGCTGACAGGGTCCTCATGCTCGATTCCTACCGGTGTCTCGACGTGAGTGAACGCGCCCGAGAGGTCGTGGCTGCGATGCCACGCCGCCTTGATGACGAGGACGCCTTCACGATGCCCACTCATCGTGTCCTGATCCGTCAGCGCCCGAACACGGAGCGCCCCAAGACGAAGTCCTCGGGTCTTGACGAGATCATTCTCGACCGTCGCAGTGTCTCCCTCTTTGACCTCGAGCAGATCGTTGATCCGGGGCAGACCGAGGCGATCGCCTGGGCGATGCGCACGATCCTCGAAGAACTCGCGAACTCTCAGGTGGCATTGCCTGATCTGCTCAAACGTTTCCAGCGGCGCTTGGATTCCGAGGGGCTGGACACGGTGACGAAGGCCGGGGCGCGCGCCTATCCCGCGTTCCTCGCACGTCCGCGCATGGTCGACATTGGCGCCGCACTCAACCGCTACCGGGGGCTGCGAATTCAATAGGGGAGATCAGCTGAGAGAACATCGCCTGCGAAAGATTGCATGCCTGTGGGCGACGTATAGTGGCTTGCGACTGCGGCACGAGGGGCGGGGGCATCTGCATGGGGAGAACGAAGGTGGGCAATCCGCACGGGGAGTACGAGGCGCACGGGGCCTCACACCCCGGGAAGCGCAATCCGATACGGGATTCCCGGTCTTTCCCCGCACACAACGGCCCACCCCCCGGGGCGTTCCGCTATCCGGTCGTGGTCGTGGTCTTTCCCCGCACACAAGGGCCCACCATCTGCGACAACTGCGAAGGCACCACACGCCTCTTTTCCCCACTACGCAAGGCCTCGCACCCGGGAGCGCAGGCACCCGAACTCCCCAGACCTCTCGGAGCACTCGACGCTTGTGCACCCCCTCAGAGCACCCGAACTCCCCAGATCCCTCAGAGCCCGAGGAACCTCCTGATCGCGGGCATCTCCCTGCGGATCTGCGCCTGACCGGCGAGATAGTTCGCTTCGAGGCGCTCCTTGCGCATTTCCGTATTCGAAATGGTGATGGACTCGGGAAAGAACAGGTAGGCGCGCCCCTGGGCCTCAAGCTCGAGCATCTTCTTGCGCGCCGCGTTGTAGCGTGCGGGACGGCGGGCCACGCCCTCGTACACGGTGGGCAGCGTGTGGAACTTCGCTTTGAGCGCCGCACCGAGGGCGGGCCGCAGCGGGCCCTTCACATAGTTGCGCGGACGAGTCGCGATCACGAGGAACTTTCGGTAGCCCTCGCGCATCGGGGCATCCAAGGCGATGCCGCCATTCGGGCCGAGCGCACCATCGACGTAGGTGTCGCCCTCAATGATGACCGGGGGCATGAGGATCGGAAGGGTGGAGGAGGCGCGTACCCTCGGCCCCAGAGTCTCGAGCGTGGACATCTCCTCTTTCGTGAACCAGCGCATTTCACCTCGGGAGGCGTTGAATGCTCCGACGCGGGTCTTCACCGGGCTTGCTGCGAAAGTGTCGATGTCGAAGGGGATCGCGCCCTCGGGGTAGCAGATGCGCTCGTAGATGTACTCCGCGTTAAAAAAGCCGCGCCCCTGACGAAAGTGCGAAAAGCCCCCGAAATCCGGGTCATCCACGATGTCGACGAAGGTGCGGCGCGAGCGCGCGGCATCCCTGGACACGTAGTTGCACAGGTGCGAGGAGCCAGCCGAGATGCCCGACACGTGGCCGAAGTGGATTCCCTGAGCGAGCAACTCCGCCACGACTGCCGCCGTGTAGGCATTGCGCATGCCTCCGCCCTCGAAAACCAGGGCTGTGTCGAGCACATTCGGTGCAAGACCCGGGTCGACTGCGTTCCTGCTCCGAGGCGTTCCTCCATTCTCCTGGCAGAGATGCTCTTCAAGGCGCATCGAGGATTCGTGCGCGCCTCGTCTCGCAGGAGTGAAGGTGGGCTCTGAAAGATTCCCCGCGCCGCTTTGTGTGGGCGCGGGCGTGGATTCTGGGACATTCATCGCTTCGGACACCCATCGAGCCTATTCCCGCAGCTTGGAGGACGCTCAACGAGGCTCTATTTGATGAGTGTGGGCCAGGGGTTCTCCTGTATGAAGGGGGATTTGTGCGTGGGCTCATCTGTGGGCTGCTGTGCCTGGGGGCTCTTCTGCATGAAGGGCATTCGGATGAGTGAAGCTCCTCCTCCAATCTGTACCGGAAGAAGAGAGCTGAGGTGTGGTGCTGACAGCTCAAATCCTTCGGATTGGCACACCCCATGCCGATACGGCTCCGCCAGACCCTTCCGATTCACGGACCTGTGCTGTGGTGTCGAGGGCCGCCCCGTTCTCCGAGTCCGAAGATGCCCGAGGGCTTCGGTAGTCTCGGGCCATGACTGAAACGACCCGCCCTCCCCGCGCCCCAAAGAAGTTCGGTTTGCGCGTGCGCGACATTCACGGCGATCACTTCGACGACGGTTGGGATTGGCTGCGCGACGAAGACAATGCCGAGGTCCTGGCACACCTCGACGCGGAGAATGCGTGGGCGGATGAGATCTGCGCACCCACCGCGGGATTGGCGAAGAGAATCGCCGCCGAGGTGAAGGGGCATGCTGCGCTTGATGACGTGTCCGTGCCCGTGCGCGAAGGCGATTTCTGGTACTTTCACCGGTGGCGTGAAGGCGCGTCCTACGCGACCCACCACCGCGTGAGGGCGATCGGAGATCCGAGTGCGCCGCTGAGCGCCGACTCGCTTCCCCCAAAGCCCGCCGTGAACTCCCCTTTGCCCGGAGAGCAGCTCGTTTTGGATGAGAACGAGCAGGCTGCGGGACATGAGTTCTTCCGCGTCGCCGATATTGTGCCCAGCCCCGATGGTCGTTTCATCGCCTGGGCTCGTGATCTTTCCGGGGATGAGAGATACCAGTGGCTGATTCGCGAGGTCGCAAGTGGGACGACCGTGGACGAGGCCGTGGTGGATGCCGGCTATGGCTTCGCTTGGGCCGCGGATTCTTCCTCCTTCATCTACGTCGGGGTGGATGATGCCTGGCGCGCATGCGAGATCTGGCATCACAGCCTTGGGACCGCTCAGGGGCAGGACCGTCTACTCCTTGTTGAGCCGGATGAGCGTTTCGAGATGGGCATCTCCACTGGCGCAGACCCGAATCTTGGCATTATCGCATCGGTATCGTCGACCTCCGGGAAGGCGTGGGCGTGGTCGCCTTTCACTCCGTGCGGAAGGCCGCTGCCAATCGTCGAGCCGAGGCCCGGGGTGATGGTGTCCCTCGAGTCTGCGGGCGATCACTTCCTTATTGTTCACACTGCGTCGACGCGGGAGGGCTCTTTGGCTGCGGCGCCGATCCCCGTTGATCTTGAGGATCGTTTCGAGACCGTGGGCCCGGAGTTCTCCCGATCGGCTCTGGGGAATCGGGCACCTGGCACAGAGCCTGCTTCGGGTTCACTCGCCACCTCTGGGCACGCCAAGAAGGACAACACAGCCTCGACCCCTGGGAGCGTCGCTTGGGCTGCAGGCGACGCCGACCGCGTCCTCGCGCCTTTTTCGACCTGGATCTGCCTGCGCGAGCCCGAGGTGGGTGAAAGGATCCTCGACGTCGAGGCCTATGCCGGGTTCTGCGTCCTTACAATGCGTTCCGCGTCGCTCACACAGCTCGAGTACAGGATGCGCGAAGTGCCTCTCGGGCAGGGGCAGGGGCCTCGTCCTCGTTTCCTGGATGCTGAGGAGATTTCCAGAGCCTGGGGGCCGGGCCGCTTCGTTGAAACGGATGTGCCTGTCCGCACGATCCAGTCCATCAACGGCCCGAGGTTTCACGATGAGTTCTTCCGCGTCTCTGTGCAATCGCAGATCCAGCCGCCGCGCGTCGTGCAGGTGGATCCGCGAAGCGCAGAGGAGCGGGTGTTGAAAGTGGCCGAAGCCCCGGGGTGGGATGCCTCCGCCTACGTCGAGGAGCGCGTGTGGGTTCGGGCCCGTGACCAGAAGACGCAGATCCCGGTGACGCTGGTGCACCGGGCCGATGTCGTGCCTGATGGGACGAACCCTGGCTGGGAGCTCGGATACGGCGCCTACGAGGTCTCCTATGACCCTGAGTTTGAGATCCTGCGTCTGCCGCTCCTTAAGCGCGGCCTTGTCTTCGCGATCGCTCATGTTCGAGGCGGTGGTGAGCTCGGTCGCGCCTGGTACGAGGACGGCAAAGAATTCGCAAAACCCCATTCTTTCACGGATTTCATTGATGTGGGCGAGTGGCTCGTGTCCTCCGGGTGGGTCCAGAAGGGGCGTCTCATTGGCGAAGGGCGCAGCGCGGGAGGTCTTCTCATGGGCGCGGTGACGAACATGGCGCCAGATCGCTACCGCGTGATCGTCGCGGGAGTGCCCTTCGTCGATGCTCTAACGACGATCCTTGATCCTTCTTTGCCGCTCACGATCGGCGAGTGGGAGGAGTGGGGCAATCCCATTGAAAGCCCCGAGGTTTATGCCCTCATGAGGGGCTACACCCCCTATGAGAATGTGCCGATCGGGGTTGAGCTTCCGGCGGTTATGGCGACGACCTCGGTGAATGACACGCGCGTTGAGTTCGTTGAGCCGACAAAGTGGGTGCTGCGTCTGCGAGAGGCGAGCGGTGCTCACGAGGACGCCGAACTCGCTCACGCCAGGCCGATCGTGCTGCGCACGCAGATGGTCGCCGGGCATGCCGGCCCCTCGGGTCGTGAGGGGCATTGGGCGGCGCGCGCAGAAGAGTTTGCTTTCGCCCTTGGGCAAGTGGGGATCGGGGCCTGAGCCCTTCATCGGGGCCCGAACCTCTTTGAGGGGTCGGCGACCTGCTGTTCACCCCCTGCTGCACGGTCTTATCGATTGCGCCCCGCCAAAAGGATGCGGAGGACTTCAGGAGCCCAGAAGACGCGCTGGTTCCCCTCGCCCTCATGGGCTTCCAGGATCCGCAGATCGACGAACTGTCCGATCAGATTGTTCGTTCGCGAATACGACAAGCCCACCGCACGCTGAACCATCTTCGCAGTGAAGGACGGATTTGCTACCGCAAAATCGACGAGTTCGAGTGCCTTCGCCGAACGCAACTTCGAGGCGCTGACGGTCTCCTTCAGACGCCCTTGGACGTCCGCCAGCGCCAGCATGAGCTCTCGGGTCGAACGCGCCGAGTGGGCCAGGCCTCTGGCGAAGAAGGATAGGAAGGAATCCCAATCACCCTCGGTGCTGACTGCGAGGAGTCGGTCGTAGTACTCGCCTCGTCTTGCTTCGAACCAGGGGGAGACTGTCAACGTCGGTTCGGAGAGCAAGTGGTTGCGAAGCAGGGTGAGGACGATCAGGTAGCGTCCGAGCCTGCCGTTTCCATCACGGAAGGGGTGAAGAGTTTCGAACTGGTAGTGAGCCATTCCGGCTTCAATGACGGGGTCGATCTTGCCGGAATGATCCCTTTCAATCCATGCGAGCAGGGATTCGACTCCGGCCCGCAGGCGATCTCCAGGAGGGGGCGGCACGAAACGGGAGCCCTTGATCGCAGGATCGTGCGGATCTGGGAGGTCGCGTCGTCCGATGACCACCTGTCCTTCTCTCAAGTGACCGGACTCTTCTTCCAGAGGAGTCCCCCGCATCAAAGCCCCTTGGAGGTCCTCCAACAGTCCAAGGGTGATTGGACGTCCTTCTTCGACCCAGGCATAGCCAGTCTCAGCCATGGTGACGTAGTTGAGGACCTCCCTCATCTCCACACTCGTGGGGGCGGCTTCATTTGCTGTGAGCACGGCGTCCAAAGGAGCGTATGTGCCTTCCAGGGCTGAAGTCGCCTGCGCTTCAGCTCGCAACGAGGGGAGACGAAGGAGGTATGGCTGTGGAAGCTGACGCGCTGTCGCGTCAAGGGAGGCGAGTTCACGCCCGGCTGCCGCGACTTCACGGTAACTCTGAGCGGACAGGGGCGGTTCTTCGTCGCTCAGGGGGATCGGAATGAAGGCCTTATGCGTCCATGAGCCCGAGATCGGATCCGAGCCGCTGATCTCAACGAGTTCACCCATGGCGCTGTTGTTGAACATTTCAAGATCCACAACACTCATCATAAGGCACTTGTTGCACATAAGAGGGTTAGCCATGTTCAACAATGTGCATTTGTTGAACATGGCTAGATGATTTATTTCGAACAAGTACCACTTGTTGAACATCGAGCAGATGAAGATGACCATGAATGCGCATCTCCTGAGCAGGAACTCGTTCTCCTCCCTCAGAAAGCCCAATTCGCATCTGACACACGCGCCTCGGTGGCGATGCCCTCACTGACGAGTCCGACACGGCTGGCAGAGCCAGACCGGACGCAAAGGGCGCAGTCAGCGCTCGGAGGGCGCGTGCCGCATCTTCATGTAGACGCCGCCCGCCTCCAGTTCGCTCAGCATCTGGTCGATGCGCTTCATTCGAGTCGCGGGACGCTTGGCGCGCGCGATCCACGCGAGGTAGTCATTGCGCTGGTAGGCGGGGCGGGCATCGTAGTCCTGGCGTAGCCCCCATTCGCCGAGCAGGTGGGCGATGTCCTCGGGCATCTCCTGGAGGGGTCGCATCAGCGTCATCGGGACCTCTCGGAGACGAGGGTCGATTGGTGCAGGAGGATTTTCAGGCCAGTGTCAGTGGGTGTCCAGAGGGATGTTTCGGCGCTGGAACCGCCCTCGAAACGGATCGTGTAGCGCACGCACCAGGCGCCGCCCGCTTCGACGACATTCATTGGGCTGACGCTCAGGCCCGCCGGAGCAGGGCCGCCCATGCCCTGTGAGGTTCGCCCATCCGGCCAAATCCGCGTCGTATCCCCGGCCTCGAGGCCTCTCAAAGCCTCGGCGTCACCCCTCGTCCACGCGAGGATCATCCTCTTTTCGAGGGCGATCACCGCCTGCGCTCCCTCAAGCGCAGGCTCCGAACCGCCCGCATCCAGAGCCTTCACCTGATCAGGGGCCTCGTCCTCGTCGCAGGTCGAAGACTTTGAGAAACCGGGTCCTCGGGAGGGAACCTTGCCCGCCCGGTACTCTTCGGCGCAGGCCCGGGCGTGCTCATCGGCCAGTTCGTTGAGCGCATGCCCGGCATGGCCCTTCACCCATTCGAAAGTGACGCGCCGCCCCTCAATGGCACGGTCAATCTGCTGGATAAGTTCAAGATTCTTAATCGGCTTCTTATCGGCTTTGACCCATCCGCGCTTCTTCCAGCCGATCCTCCACTTCGACACGACGTTGATCGCGTACTGGGAGTCGCACAGGATATGCAGGTCTTCGCCCGCGAGGCCTGCGGCCTCGGTCGCTTTGAGTACTTCGAGGATGGCAGTGAGCTCACCGAGATTGTTCGTCCCTTCGGGCCATCCGCCCGCGTCCCAGCGGTCCTCGTCAACGACCCACGCCCAGCCTGCGGGTCCGGGGTTTCCGAGCGAGGAGCCGTCTGCGGCTGCGGTGATTGTCATGGGGTCATGCTAGTCGAGGGCGCGTAGGTCACCGCGAGCGCGAAAAGCGGGGACGAAGCAGGACACTCCTGAACGAAACGAGACGAGCAGGGGCCAAACAAGGCGAGCAGAGGCCAGAACAGACGGAGGGACACAAGGAGGCGGACAGGAGCCTAAGACACAGGAGTGAGAGGGCGCCACGCTCAGCGATCACGGATTTCGAACAATGATTGACGACATGAAAGGTGTGAAGGAGCGAAAGATGTTGTGAAGGCTGCGAAAGGTGTGGAGGGTCCACATGACGATGCCGCTGGCCCCCATCGGGCGGCATAGACACAATGGGCTCATGTCCCTTTCCGCCACGCCGCCGCTCGACCCCGCTCAAGGGGCGCCCGCCTCAGCTCCAGCACCTGCAAGGTCGAAGCGTCACGAGATCCTCGAGGGCGTGCGGATCACCGCTCCTGTCGCATTAGGGTACGTCCCTCTGGGCATCGCCTACGGCCTGCTGATCTCGCAGACCAGTCTGCCCCCTTGGATCGGGGTGGCCCTCAATATCGCTGCCTTTTCCGGATCGGCGGAGCTCCTCCTCGTCTCCCTCATCGCCTCGGCAACTCCCATCGCCTCCATTGCGGTGACGATCTTCCTCGTGAACTCACGCTACCTGTTCTACGCCTTCTCCTTCCCGATCTCGCTCGTGCGCACCAAGCTCGGGCGCTTCTACTCGGCGTATGCGCTGGTCGACGAGGCTTATGCGCTGTCCTTGTCACGCCCCGGGTGGACGCACACCCGCATTCTCACCATGCAGCTCTTCTTGCAGGGGTTGTGGATGTGTTCGGGGTTGACGGGGTTGACACTCGGTTCCCTCATCCCCGCATCCATCGAGGGCTTCGATTTCGCCCTCGTCGCCATGTTCATCGCCCTCACCTTGGAGGCGGCGCGCTCACTGTCGGATATTCCCTCCGTCCTCTTGGCGAGTCTCGCCCTCACGCTCGCCTGGTTCATCGCTCCGAGTCAATGGCTCATCACCTCGCTGCTGATCTTCGTGGGACTTTTGGCTGCGAGATTCGTATGGCTGAGGGCGCGCGGGGATCTTCCCCTGCTCGACGAGGAGCATTCTCCGGCACACGAGGACCTCTCTTTGCTCAATGAGGCCCCTTCTCCGGCACACGCGGACGAGGGCCTTACTCCTGCAAGCGCGGACGAGGGCCTTCACCCACTTGAGGAGGACGGCGACGCCGATTCACAGTCCGACACGGAGTACGCCGGATCCTGCGCAGATGGGAACGAGGGCGCTTCGCAAGCCTGTGCGGACGGGGATCGAGTCGCCTCACCCCTAGGCGAGGACAACGTCCCTTCACCCGCCCGTGCGGACGGCGTCGAATCAGTGGAGGGTGAGCCGGAGGTGCGCTCATGACTCCGACGCTCGGATACATCCTCGCGGTGCTCCTCGTGGTCTTCCTCGTCGACCTCGGCTTGCGCGCCATTCCCTTCCTTATTCTGGAGCCGCTACGCGAGTCTCGTTTCGTACGGACGATGGGAGTGTGGATGCCCGCGGGGATCCTCTTCGTCCTCGCCATTGTCTCCGTCCAGTCCAGCCTCGTTTCTGCACCGGGCAAAGCTTGGGCGACCATCGCGGCGAGCGCCATCACAGTGGCGGCGCATCTGCTGGGCGGGCGCCGCATGATGGTGAGCATTGCGGCGGGGACCTTGTCTTACGTGCTCTTCATCAACCTCTAAGAGGACCACCCTTGTCTCTTGCATGATTGGACACCGCCCTCTTGAACAACTGGGCGCCACCCTGTTGAACAATTGGGCGCTGCCTGAAGCGATACACAGCACCTGAAGCGATGCACAGCACCCGAAGCGATGCGCGCCGCACCCAAGCTCCGTGAAGAGTACGGCTAG
Source organism: Schaalia cardiffensis (assembly GCF_016405145.1). GTDB lineage: Bacteria > Actinomycetota > Actinomycetes > Actinomycetales > Actinomycetaceae > Pauljensenia > Pauljensenia cardiffensis. Next base: position 63,465 of record NZ_JAEKIA010000003.1, on the reverse strand, counting down.
GCTTCCCCCATGCGCACGACGACCTACGTTCAGCATTCCTGCACCGTCCACGAGCATCGTCTTGAGGTCCCCCTCGATCATTCGAAGCCGCTCAGCCCAACGAACCCCAAGATCGAGATCTTCGCCCGCGAGATCATCCGCCCGGGCGGGGAAAAGCTCCCGCACCTCGTATTCCTCCAAGGAGGTCCGGGCGGCAAGGGGCCGCGTCAAGGAGACTTCCGCGATGGGTGGATCGGCGAGGCGCTCAAGGAGTTCCGCGTCGTGCTCCTCGATCAACGAGGCACGGGCCAGTCCACTCGTATGGACTGGCAAGCCCTCCAGGAGTTGACCGATGATCAGGCTCGCGCCGACCATCTCATGCTCTTCCGTCAAGATCAGATCATCAAAGATGCCGAGGCTTTCCGCGCTGAGATCACCGATGGCGCGAAGTGGACGACCCTCGGGCAGTCTTACGGCGGTTTCCTCACTCTCGCCTACCTGTCGACCGCGCCGGAGGCCGTCGAGGCCTCCCTCGTGACCGGCGGCCTTCCCGGCCTCGTCCATGTCGATGACATCTACCGTCTGAGCTATGAGAAGACTGCGGCGCGCAACCGCTTCTACTTCTCGCGCTACCCGGGTGACGAGCAGAAGATCCGCGAGGTCGCAGCCCATGTGCGGGACACGGAGGAGCTGCTGCCCACGGGTGAGCGCCTCTCGAGCGAGCGCTTGCGCATGATCGGTATGAGCCTGGGGATGCAAAGCCGAACGGACATGTTGCACTATCTGCTCGAAGGCCCCTTCGTCACGCTTCGCGGCGAGCGGCGCCTCTCCTTAGAGTTTCTCGAGGGCGTGGCCGCGGAGGTCGCGATGAACCCCATGTACGGCGTGCTCCAGGAGGCGATCTACGCGTGTGCGACTCCGGAGCTTGCGGGAACGGCGACCGCTTGGTCGGCTGATCGTCTTGCCGAGGAAGTGCCCGGATTCGCCAAGGATGCCGATCCTTTGGATGCCTCCGAACCGTATTACCTGACCGGGGAGCATATGATGCGCCGCATTTTCGATGAGGACCTCGCCCTCGTCCCTCTGGCGGGTACGAGCGATATCCTCGCTGCGCGCACGGACTGGCCTGCGGTGTATTCGCCCGAGCGCCTCGCCGCCAACGAGGTTCCGATCGCCGCCGCGGTCTACGAGGAGGATATGTTCGTCCCGCGCGAGCTCTCCCTTGCGACCGCCCAGACGGTTCGCAACACCCGGACCTGGATCACGAACGAATACCAGCATGACGGCCTTCGCGCCTCTTCTGGGAAGGTCTTCGCCCATCTTCTCGAGCTCCTTCGCGACTGAGTCCCCCACTTCCTTGGAGGCGTTCACTGGCTGAGCGGGATCCCGCCTGAGTGGAGCCATTCCCCCACCTGAGTGGAGGGTCTCCCGCGCAAGTAGACACATAGCCTCTAACCAAGCGGAGGGGGTGCCCCAACCAAGTGGAGGGGTTGACGACATGTGGAGGGGATACAACCCCTCCTTTTACCGCAAACCCCTCCACTCACGATTCGGGGAAGCCACGAACACGCACGGGAAGAAGAGTGCCACCGACACGACACTCGCCCACTCGCAACCCCCTCCACTCGCACTGCGAGGAGAAGGTGAGGAACGCGGCACAGGCTCATCTCCCTCTCCTCTGAGCTCGCAGGTAGGCTTGCCGGTACGCGGCGCTGCGGCGCCGAATCACAATTTGGAGGACGAGTGAGCGCTGAGTCGGTGTTCGAGGCAATCAACTGGAACCGCATTGAAGACGAGAAGGACCTCGAGGTCTGGGATCGCCTGACAGGGAACTTCTGGCTGCCCGAAAAGATCCCGCTCTCGAACGACATCCCCTCGTGGAACACCCTGCGCCCCGCCGAGCAACTCATGACGAACCGCGTGTTCACGGGCCTGACTCTCCTCGATACCCTGCAGGGTACGATCGGCGCGATCTCCCTGATCCCCGACGCCCGCACTCCGCACGAGGAAGCGGTCCTGACGAATATCGCCTTCATGGAATCCGTGCACGCGAAGTCGTACTCCTCAATCTTCTCGACTCTTCTGTCAACTGAGGAGATCAATGAGTCTTTCCGCTGGTCTGAGGAGAACGGGCCCCTTCAGAAGAAGACTGAGATCATCAAGTCCTATTACGAGGGTGATGATCCGCTCAAGCGTAAGGTCGCCTCGACGATGCTCGAGTCTTTCCTCTTCTACTCGGGCTTCTACGCTCCGATGTACTGGTCGGCGCACGCCAAGCTCACGAACACCGCTGACCTGATCCGCCTCATCATCCGCGACGAGGCCGTTCACGGCTACTACATCGGTTACAAATACCAGCTGGGCGTCGCCGAATCGCCTCAGGAGCGACGCGATGAACTGAAGGATTACACCTACTCTCTCCTGTACGAGCTCTACGAGAATGAAGAACAGTTCACCGAGGACCTCTACGATCCGCTCGGTCTGACCGAGGACGTGAAGAAGTTCTTGCGGTACAACGCAAACAAAGCGCTGATGAACCTCGGCTACGAAGCCCTGTTCCCCTCCGATGAGACGAACGTGAACCCGGCGATCCTCGCGGCCCTGAGCCCGAACGCCGATGAGAACCACGACTTCTTCTCCGGTTCCGGCTCCTCCTATGTGATCGGGGAGATCGTCGACACCGAGGACGACGACTGGGATTTCTGATCCTCTTCGAACGAAACGGAGGCCCGGCCTGTCTGCGGGCCTCCGTCCAGTTCCACCCCTTAACAGCCCGTGTTCTCACGCGAAGAAGCACCGATTTCCCGACAGCGCACTCGTTGTGAATCCCCTCAAGGTCACCTTGACGGTTAAACTGTCCCTGATCGGGTGCGTCCTGCTTCTGATCCGCGCCTTCGCTTCATGCGAAGGAACGCTCTGCGCAACCATCACGGCGCGGGAAGAAAAGAGGAGTACCACCATGAGCATCTTCGACCGCTTCGAGAACGCCGTAGAGAGAGGCGTCAACAGCGCCTTCTCGCGCGTGTTCCGGTCGGGGATCAAACCCGTTGACGTCAACTCTGCGATCCGTCGTTCAATGGACGACTCCGCGAAGGAGCTCTCGCCTGAACGCACGATCGCGGCCAACCACTTCGTCGTCTACGCGGCACGCTCCGACTTCGCTTCACTCGAAGCGGATCTGGAGATTCTCGCCGACGAGTTCGCGCTCCAAGCCACCGAGCATGCCACGGCGAATGGGTATGCGCTCCTGGGCCCCGTGCACATCGACTTCGCGGTGGATGACACCGAGCAGACCGGCCAGCTTCGCGTCGAGTCTTCGAACCGTCGGGGCCCCGCAGCTCCGGCGACCGCGTCCTCACCCTCCCCCGCTCACCCGATCATTGACGTTGACGGTGAGAAGTGGCTCCTCACCGAACCCGTCACGGTTATCGGCCGTGGCACCGAAGCCGACATTGTCGTCAACGACTCGGGTGTTTCACGTCGCCATCTTGAATTGCGCATCACGCCGACCGGCGTGATCGCCACTGATCTCGGTTCGACGAACGGCACCTTCGTCGAAGGCCATAAGATCGACGCTGCGACCCTGCTCGATGGGAATCGAATCGTGATCGGTCGGACCCCCATCGACTTCTGGACCCACCCGGACTCGGACGGTGATCAATGACTACAGATCTTGCATTCACCGTTTTCAGATTCGCTTTTCTGATCCTCCTGTGGCTCCTCGTCCTCGGCGCTGTACACACACTACGCCGGGACATCTTCGGCACAGTGGTCACTCCGCGAGGGAAAGGACGCAAAGAAGCTGATCAGCGTCGTCGAGACTCGCGTAAGCGCCGACGTCAGGAACCGGGCGTGAGCGAAACCCCTCATCACATCCTCCTGACCGGCGGCCCCCTCGTGGGAACGATGCTGCCCCTGAGCGGCGCGCCCGTCGTGATCGGGCGGAGCCCCGCCTGCACTCTCGTGCTCGAAGACGAGTACGCCTCCAGTCGTCATGCGCGCCTCCAACCCTCTGAGCGCGGATGGTGGATCGAAGACCTTGGTTCCCGTAATGGGACCTATGTCGACGATGAAAGGCTCGTTGAACCGAGACTCCTCACAGCAGGGGACATTATTCGCATCGGGCAAACGACCCTCGAACTGGTGAAGTGACATGGCGACGCCAGCGGTCGAATTCCACGCAGCGGCCCGCTCCGATGTGGGCCTTGTCCGTTCGAACAATCAGGATTCGGGTTATGCCGGTACGAACCTGCTGGTCCTCGCCGATGGTATGGGAGGACCTGCGGGTGGGGATATCGCCTCCTCCGTCGCCCTCGCCCACCTCGTCCCCCTCGACACCGACACCCACACTGCAGACTCAATGCTGGCCCTCTTGCGCGATGCCCTCATGGATGCGCACGATGAGCTCTCGGAACGTTCCAGACGCGACCCCGACCTCGAAGGCCTAGGCACGACGTGCATTGCGATCATGCGCTCAGGGAACAAACTGGCGATGGTGCATATCGGGGACTCTCGCGCCTACGTCCTACGAGGTGCGGCCCTCACGCAAGTGACGACGGACCACTCCTTCGTCCAATACCTCGTCGAAACCGGGCAGATCACCCTTGAAGAGGCCGAGCATCATCCGAATCGTAATGTCGTCTTGCGTATCCTCGGTGATTCGCAGGCGGATGTCACTCCTGATGAGACGATGCGCGAAGCCGTTCTCGGCGACCGCTGGCTCCTGTGCTCCGATGGTTTATCCGGAGTCGTTTCCCCAGAAACAATCGGCTCGGTCCTCGCCGAGATCAAGGATCCGGGAGAGTGCGCTGAAGAACTCATCCGCCTGGCCTTACGCGCCGGCGGCCCTGATAACGTCACCTGCGTCGTCGCAGACGTCGTCAATTCCGGTGCCTTCCCCCCTGCGCCCCCACAGATCGTTGGAGCCGCAGCCCTCGACCGCAACGCCGCTTCGCGCGGAGGCTCGAGTGCGGCCGCCCGCGCCGCAGCCCTCGGGAAAGAGAAGGACAGCGACCTTGACGAGGACGACCTCGATCTTGAAGAGAAGCGAAGGCCCTGGCTCCCTTTCCTTATCACCGCGTTGGTGGCCCTCGTGCTCGCCGTCGCGGGCTGGGGCGGATGGGCGTGGACTCAGAGCCAGTATTACGTGATCGGCCAGGACGGATACGTCGTCGTCCACCAGGGGATCCCCCAGTCCTTGGGCCCCTGGGAGTTCTCACATTCGATCGAAGTGACGGATATTGCTTTGAAAGACTTGTCCCCCGTGGACCGTCAACGTCTCCAAGATCCCGTCATGAGGTCTTCTCGTGAACAGATCGACGAGTACCTCGCGCAGTTGCGCTCATCATTGAAGACGAGCGGGGAGGGCACTGAAAACTCACAGTCCGGGACGAGTACTTCCCCCGATAGAGTGCAGTCTGTGCATTCAAGGATTGACAGCGGACTGTCGGGAAGCACGGTGAAGGTCTGATGGCAACCGTGACGATCGCCCCGACGCGCCCGCGTCGATTCTTCGAACTCCTCCTCCTGCTGCTCGCCCTTGCGGTCGGCATTGGCGGGTATGCACTGACCAGTATCAACAGGACGGGAGCGCTTCCAGCGAATCTCCTGCAACACATCGGAATCCTCCTCGCCATCTCCCTCATCGCGAAACTTGGGATCCGTTTCCTCGCGCCCTATTCCGACCCCGTGATTCTGCCCATCGCGGTCGCGCTCACGGGTCTGGGCCTGGCGATGATCTACCGCCTTGACCAGTCCTACCAACAACTCGATCAAGCGGTTGTGGGGATGCGTCAGCTGATGTTCGTGGGAGTCGCGATCATCCTCGCTGCGATCGTGCTCGTCCTCGTGAAGGATCACCGCAGGCTGCGCAGCTTCACCTACACCTTCGGTTTTTTGTCGCTGCTTCTCCTGCTTTTGCCCATGGTCCCCGGCTTGGGAGTGGAGACCTACGGGGCGCGAGTGTGGATCCGCATTGCCGGAGTGTCTTTCCAGCCCGGTGAGCTTGTGAAGATCACTTTGGCGATCTTCTTCGCCGGATACCTGGTGAGGAATAGGGACAATCTTGCGATCGGGGGGCGAAAGTTCCTCGGAATGCGATTGCCGAGGGCGCGCGACCTGGGGCCGATTCTTGTGGTGTGGCTGATCGGTATTTTGATCCTCGTCCTTCAGCGGGACCTGGGCACTTCTCTTCTCTTCTTCGGACTTTTCGTCGCGATCTTGTACGTGGCGACGAATCGCGTATCCTGGCTCGTCATTGGCTTCGCGATGTTCGCCCCTGCAGTCCTTGTCGCGGTCCAGGTCTTCCCCCATGTTGCGAACCGCTTCCACGTGTGGCTGCACGCCCTCGACGAGGATGTATATACGCAGGTCGGCGGCTCCTATCAGCTCGTGCAATCACTCTTCGGACAGGCCTCCGGCGGTCTGATGGGAACCGGGTGGGGGCGGGGCTACCCGCAGCTCGTCCCCCTGGCGAACTCAGATTTCATCCTGTCCTCCCTGGCCGAAGAACTTGGCCTCACAGGACTCCTCGCAATCCTCGTCCTCTACTTGATCCTCATTGAACGCGGCTTGCGCACAGCGATCTCTGTTCGTGACGGCTTTGGAAAACTGCTCGCAACAGGTTTGTCGTTCTCCCTGGCGATCCAGGTGTTCGTCGTCCTTGGAGGAATCACGCGCCTCATCCCCTTGACGGGTCTGACCGCTCCCTTCCTCGCGGCCGGCGGTTCTTCGATGGTGTCATCGTGGCTGACCATCGCCCTTTTACTCCGCCTGTCTGATGCAGCTCGCCGTCCAAGCGCCGCATCCCCCGCACCGTGGAACTCCGGTATTCACCCGTCCCTTGAAGCAGCGGAGGCGAGCGAATGAACCAGCAGCTGCGAAGACTCTTCATCGTCATCCTCGTCATGTTCGCCTTCTTGGGTTTAGCTGCGACAAACTCGCACTTCTTCCAGGCTCCGAGTCTCAATGCCGATGGGCGTAATGAACGCACGATCCTTCACGCAGCGGAAACCGATCGCGGCCCCATCATTGTCAATGGCACCGCGATCGCCTCTTCTTCAAAAATGGAGGACTCTCAGCGTTTCCAACGCTCCTATGCGAATGGTCCGCTGTATGCGCCCATCACTGGTTACTTCTCCCCTGCCTTCTCCCAGGCCACGGGGCTTGAGGCCGCCGCTGAGTCCGTCCTCGACGGGCAGGCCCAAGCCCTCCTCGCCCAGCGCCTGCGCAACCTGTTCAGCGGGGCGAACCGTCAGGGCGGAGGCCTTGTCCTCACGATTGATCCTGCGATCCAAGAGGCAGGGGCAGCGGGGCTCGGAGAACGCAAGGGCGCAGTTGTCGCCCTCGACGCGAAGACCGGAGCCGTTCTCGCGCTGTATTCTTCACCTTCCTACGATCCGAATGCTCTGGCGGCTTTCGACACCGCAGTCGTTGAGGAAGCACACAGGGCGCTCCTCGAAGATGCGAATGATCCACTCGTGAACCGCGCGATCGGTGGGAATCGTTACGCTCCGGGTTCAGCTTTCAAGATCCTCACCTCGGTAGCGCTCCTGGAAAACGGCGTCGCAAACCCTGACACCCCCTTGGATTCCCCGGTTTCGACGCTCTTGCCGAACACGGAGACAAGCGTGTCGAACATTGAGTCGCAGACCTGTGGGGATGGGCAGCCGACCCTGTCGGAAGCTTTCGCCCGTTCGTGCAACACGAGCTTCGTCATCGCTTCCCAAAGCCTGACCCATGAGCAACTCGCGGATGTTGCCACCCGTTTCGGCTTCGGCAGTGCTGAGTCGATCCCCCTGCCGGTCACGCCCTCGGTATTCCCCGAGCAGACCGATGCCGCACAACTCGCAATGTCCTCGATCGGCCAGTTCTCCGTTCAGGTGACGCCCATGCAGATGGCGCGCGTCGCCCAGGCGATTGCGAATAAGGGGACGCTGATGCGCCCTTACCTCATTTCCCAGGTCGTCGACGCGGACCTGGTGGTCCGTTCTCAGACTTCCCCGGTTTCCGCTGGACAGGCGGTGACGCCGGAGATTGCACAGTCGATCACTGAAATGATGAAGGGTGTCGTCTCTGCGCCCTACGGTACCGGCCAGTCAATGGCGATGGGGAATATTCAGGTCGCCGCGAAGACCGGCACTGCAGAAACCGGGATCGACGGCAAAGCGAACGCCTGGGCCGTGGGTTTTGCGCCCGCTGATGATCCACAGATCGCTTTCGCGGTCATCGTCGAGGGCGATGACGCGGATCCTGCACCTCATGGCGGCGATGTCGCTGGCCCGATCGCCCGTTCCCTTTTGGAAGCGGGGCTGCGATGAGCACTCATCCCACAGCAAGCGTCGGCCAGCTGCTCGGCGGCCGGTACATGCTACTCTCCCCGATCGCTCAAGGTGGTATGGGCGAGGTCTGGAAGGCGCGCGATTCTGTTACTGGTCGGCTCATTGCGGCGAAGGTTTTGCGCTCTGAGTTCGCCGGCGAGGAATTGTCTTTGTCGCGTCTGCGTATTGAAGCTCTGAACGCGATGAGCGTTCAGCATCCGAATATTGCGAATGTGCAAGACTCCGGGGAGGAGAACGGGCGCGGTTGGATCATTATGGAGCTCGTGGAGGGACTGCCGCTCACTCATTACCTGCGTGGCGGCTCGAGGATCCAGACGGTGGATCTGCTCCCGATTCTCATTCAGATCGCCATGGCCCTCGGGGCAGCAGCGAAAGCTGGGGTTGTTCATCGTGATATCAAGCCGGCGAATATCATTGTCCGTCCTGATGGGATGGTGAAGCTGACGGACTTCGGCATTTCACGGGCCGTGAATCAGATTGATCTGACTGCCGCGGGGATGGTGATGGGCACCGCCCAGTACCTGCCTCCTGAGCAGGCGATGGGTGAGAGGGCAAGCTCTTCTGGGGATCTGTATGCCCTCGGGGTCATCGCATATGAGGCTGCGGCGGGGCATCGGCCATTCACCGGGGATACTCAGGTTGATATCGCCTTCTCGCATGTGAATGATCCTGTTCCGCCGCTACCGAACGACGTCCCCAGGCCCTTCGCCGATGTGATCCTTCATCTTTTGGAAAAGGACCCTGCAAAGCGCCCCGATTCGGGTCTCGCCGTGGTTCGGGAATTGTCGAGTGCTGCGAAGGCCATGGGGATCAGCGTTGAACCACATGCCCTGCCCGATCCTTCTGGATCCACTCCTCGTGCCGCTTTCCCAGCGGTGTCACCGGTTGTTCACACTCAGCGCAGGACTCTTCCCGAGGATCTTCTCCGGGTCCCTGCCGCTTTGGATGAGCCTGTGGATTCTCCGGCAACCCCTCCTGTCCCTGAGATCTCAACCAGTCGTAATACTGCTCCCGTTCCCTCTCCGCTTCCTGCGAATGAGCTTGCTGCGAATGAGCGTGCGGCCCAGGTTCCTCCAGGTTCGTCCCCATCCGCCCACGCGGATGCTTCAGAGTCTGGGTCGGCTTCTGCACAGGAACGCCGCGCCATGCTCATGGCTCGTTTGAATGAGCGTGCCCGTGCGCGCCAGATGGCAGATATTCATGGCAGGCCTTCCCCCGAAGAAGGCGCCGCTCACCCCACCTACCTTCAGCAGGGTGCTACTCCCAGTCTCCCGCACCAGGGCGATGCTCGCCCAGCTTCCTCCCACCATTCCCCCGCTCAACAAGCGCAGAAGCACCCGGCAACTCTTCCGCCCCTGCGGCGTTCACGTTCAAGGAGAAGAACCTATCCCGACCCATCGGCTTTGCCCGGAGGAGCCGCAGCCGCGCCTTGGCGTTCTGTGTCCCGCAACAGCATCGCCTCTCACGTGCCGAGGCCGATCGCGCCAACGCCGTACAATCGTTCACAGGTCGCACCGCCGCTTCCTTTGACGCGGAAACTTCTGCGCCTCGCCCTCGTCCTTCTTCTCGTCCTCGCGCTTCTTGCCCTCGGCGGATTCGCGCTCTACCACTTGCTCGGTTCCCTGTCGTCGATAATCGGCGCCACAGCCCCCACCCTCGAGGAGGTTCCCACATGGCTGAGCCCATGGCACACCGTCTAGCAGGCCGCTACGAGGTGCGTTCTCTTATCGGCCACGGCGGAATGGCCGAGGTGCATCTCGGATTCGACACGCGCTTGTCGAGGATCGTCGCGATCAAGATGCTCCGCTCGGACCTGGCGAGGGACTCCATTTTCCAGGCGCGCTTCCGCAGGGAGGCGCAGTCTGCTGCTTCCCTCAATCACCCGAATATCGTGTCCGTGTACGACACCGGTGAAGAAACCGTCACCGGCCCGGACGGACGCAGCATCTCGGTGCCCTACATCGTCATGGAGTACGTCGAAGGACATACCGTCAAGGAACTCCTCTCCGATGGCACTCCCGTCCCGATCAACGAAGCGATCTCCATCGTCTCCGGCATCCTTTCAGCGCTCGAATACTCTCACTCCCAAAACCTTGTCCACCGTGACATCAAACCGGGCAATATCATGCTCACCGGCGATGGCAAAGTGAAGGTCATGGACTTCGGCATCGCCCGAGCCCTGACCGACTCTCAGGCGACAATGACGCAGACGAACGCCGTGGTTGGAACCGCGCAATATCTCTCGCCCGAACAGGCCAGGGGCGAGCAAGTCGATGCGCGCTCAGACCTGTACTCAACCGGTGTCGTCCTCTTCGAACTGCTCACCGGCCGACCGCCTTTCACTGGGGATTCCGCAGTGGCCGTGGCCTATCAGCACGTTCAGCAGCTGCCACCCACCCCCTCCTCTGTAACCCCGGACATCCCAGAAGCCCTCGACCGTGTCGTCATGAAGGCCCTTGCGAAGGACCGTGAACAGCGTTACTCCTCCGCCGGATCAATGCTCGTTGACCTCATGAGAGCTTCACGTGGGGGCAATGTGAACGCTCCTGAAACAGCAGTGTGGGCGCAGACTCAGACTCTCACTCCCACACAGGGCAGCTCCGCTCAGGGCACCCCCACGCAGACCTTGCCCTCCACCGCCTTCCAGCCCGTCGCTACGGCGACCTCGTCGATCGCCCCGGTGAGTGAAGAGCCCGAGGAGGTCGAGGAGAAGAAGTCGAAGAAGAAGGTTCTTGTCCTCGCCATTCTCATCCTCGTCGCTCTCGCACTGATCGGCGGCATCTGGTACGCCCTGCAATCAACGACGAAGTCGAATGCGACAGTCGCAGTTCCCGACAACCTCGTGAATATGACCCAGCAGGACGCTCAGGCAGCGGTTGAAGCTGTGGGTCTTGTTTTCACCATCGATCCGAAGAAAGTCCCCTCTGACACCGTCGCGGAGGGCTCCGTGGTCGAGACCGACCCGCCCTCTGGAACGATGGTTGCTCCCGGTTCCACGGTCAAAGCGAAAATCTCCAGCGGTTCCGATTCCGTGATCGTTCCCGACAACCTCATCAACATGAGTCCTGAAGAGGCGAAACAAGCGGTTGAAGCCCTTGGCCTAGTCTGGCAGCTCTCCTCCGACCAAGTCGCTTCAGACACCGTGGAAAACGGCAAGATCGCACAGGTCAATCCTTCACCCGGCAGCAAGGTGAAGAAGGGGCAGACGATCACCGGTACCGTTTCCTCCGGCACGAAGTCTGTTGCGGTCCCTGATCTCACGGGTATGACGCAGGATCAGGCGCGTGAGGCATTGGCTGCGAAGGGCCTGAAAGTCGGTTCCGTCCTCACCTCCGACGACGCATCCCAGCGCGAGGGCCTCGTCCTCTTCAGCTCACCCGAGGCCGGGACAAGCGTGAACAAGGGCGAGTCCGTGTCCATCACTCTTTCCTCCGGGAAGGTCACCATCCCCGATACCATCGTCGGCTACGACAAGTCCTCCGTCATCGCAGCGCTCCAGGGGCTGACACTCAGCGTCACCGTCACCGAGGAGTACTCCGAGGATCAGCCCGCCGGTACTGTCATCGCGGTGAACCCGGCGGAGGGTTCCCCTGTCGCTCAGAACTCGAATGTGTCTCTCACCGTGTCGAAGGGCCCCAAGCCGAAGAACCAGAATCAGCCGGGACAGAACAACAACGGCTAGGTCACCTATGAATTCCCACCTATGAAAGGCCCGAAGGGCTGATCTCGAAGTGCGCCGCCACGGAGGCGCACCCCTCGAGTTCAGTGCTCTCGACTCGCTCCTCCTTCGCCCTCGGTCATCAGGATCGAGGGCGAAGGAGGAGCGTACCTCTCATGAGGGAACTCAAAGGTCGGCGCCACCCAGGCCGAAGAACAGCTGGACCCAGGGGTACACATAGGTGAAGAGCACCCAGACGATCAGCGCAATCAGCGCAGCAGACTCAAGTACTTTCAGCCACTTCGGACCGGGCAGATGGCGGAAGATCCACGCGTACACGATTCGATTCCTCTCCTAGGCGATCAGGCGGCCGGCTCTTCGGCGAGTTCGGCGGGCACACCAGTGTCCTTCGGGGTCCACGACTCGAAACTCAAATGGACAATGAAGCGCTGTGAATTGCCATATTCGGGGTGGCAGGTCGTCATCGTCATCCACCGTTGTGTGGGGGCCTGCGTCCAGGAGACATCCCCAATGACAGGCGCGATGACACGAGTATTCGTCTCATCATCGGCTTCAACGATTTCCCGGGATTTCACGGAGTACACAATGTAGTAGTTGTCCAATTCGACGACGACCTTGTCCTCGTCCTGTAGACGGTCGATCCAGCGGAAGTTGTTGCCGTAGGTCCGGCGGTGACCGGCGATGGAGAAATTACCAATCTCTCCCGGCTGGGCGGTTTCCTTGTAGTGGCCGGCGAATCCCTGGTCGAGGACCGCGTGGGAAGTCGTCTCTGCGAGCGGGATCCGCATCCAATTCCAGCTGGGCACATGCACGAGTCCGTACACCTCGTTCATTCCCGGTGATTGTGTGAATGCCGGAGGGGCGCTCGTGCGACGCTCACCGACGTTACTCGTCGCGGGGGCGTGCGCCTCAGAGTAGGAGTGAATCGCTTCATTGACGGGTCCAGCGACCTGATAGCTCGTCCAGTAGAGCTGCCAGAACACGAAACCGACGAGCACGAGAGCGGCGGTGATGAAAAGTTCCCCCAGTACTCCCACGAGCGTTATGGAGGGGGAGGAGCTTTCTCGAGTCACCCGCCGTGCGACATGCTGCGGTACCGTCATATCAATCCACCACCTGTGCGTAAGAGTTCGTCGAATCTGCGCTCGCCGCAGGGAGGCGCAGCTCGTCCTCGGTCGTCATTTCCCAACCGAGGCCGTAGAGCGTCACATAGGTCTTGTAGTTGACGATACGGGGATTCTCGTCAACCTTCCTGCGCAGTTGTGCCGGGTCACCGATTGCTTTGATCACATACGGGGGTGAGAAGGAGTCGCCGTCCACGAGGATCACATTCCCAATGCAGCGGATCACGGTCCTGCCGGTTACTCGGATGTCCTGCACAGTCATCGCTTCCGCGCCACCATTCCACAGCGCGTTCATGACGTCCTCGATGTCCTGCTGGTGGATGACGAGGTCGTTTGGCGCAGCCCCTCTGGAGAGGGAGTCGGGTGGGGCGTCGGTCAGTGTGATCGTGACCCCGGGCCCGCGCACCGCTTGGGATGCGAGGGCGGGGACGGTGGCTGCTGGCTGTTCGGAGGCTTTCGTGTAGCTATCGATTTCTGCTTTGAGCCCGAGGACTTGCTCCTCGAGGGCCCCGACCTCTGCTTGGGAGGTTCGCACGAGGCCGATCAGGTCCGAGTCGGAGTGGGGGGCTGTCTTCGCAAGCGAAGCGGAAATCGTGAAGAGGAGTCCCGATGCGAGTGTCACTACGAGGACGGAGATCCCTTTTCGCAGCGAAGAGGAGGTGAGGTTTGTGAGAAGCTTGGGCCTCTTGGAGAAAAAAGGGAATGTGCGCGCGTCAGAAGAGGAGCTGTGGCGGGCTGAGGGGCGCGAATGAGCGCCGCCATGCTGGCGAGCCGAGGAGGGCTTGTGTGGAGCGAGGGAAGATGAGTGAGGGGCGGAGTTGTGGCGAGCAGAAGCCTTTTGCGACTTTGGGACGGGGGTCTTCCCACGAGCTGTTTCTTCTACGGCCGCGTTTCCCCGGGTGTCGTTTTCAGCCTTGAGATGCTGCGCATCCGCTTGTTCAGCCTGTTCAGGCGATATTTGGAGAGGGGTTTTGTCACCGGAGGGCACGGGAGAGCCGAGGAGATTTTCATCCCTGTGCTCTTCGCCGCTCATGGCCTCTCCCGTGTCGCGCTTTCACATGTCTTATGGGGAAGACTACGCTACGAGCAGTGTCGTTCCCGCAACGCATCACAGGGACGCCCCGAGTATTGAGGAGTGACGTGGCCGAGTCGAAGAAGCGCAAGAAGGATGGGCGTGAGGTCTCGGACGACACCGAGATCCACTCGTGGACCGAAGGCATTCCGCTGAGCCCCCGCTGGTGGGCACCGGCCTTCGTGACATTGCTATTGCTCGGCCTCGTGTGGCTGATGGTCTACTACATCTCCTCAGGCGCTTATCCGATCCCGAATATCTCGTGGTGGAACATGGTGATCGGCCTGGGCATCATGATGGTCGGATTCCTCATGACACTGAAGTGGCGCTGATCGCCCCTTAGGCTTCTCGGATTGATTTCGATGACCCGCCTGCGATTGTTACGCAGGCGGGTCTTTTCACACCCGGGCGCCTCATCCTCGTCTCCGGCTGGCCCCGCGCTGAAGAATTCCCACAGGAGGGGCCGATACTCGCCTCACTCCCCTGTCTCTCTCGGTTCCTGTCTTCCTTTCACAGCCGGGGATCACGAGGCGAATCACCAACTACTCAGTGGAGAGTGGCACCATGCTCGCCCAGTCCCTTGGGGATCACACCCACCAGTACTGACGATGGACCGGGCAGATGAGTGAGCGGAAGCAGTTTGGACAGTGAAGCCCTTTCGGATTGGAGCTGCACGATGGGCACGCTTCGAGCGGGATCTCCTCACACCACGGACACTCCGGGCCTTGAAGCTTCGACCTGCGGACCTTCACCCATTCGACGATTCGCATCTTCTTCCCCTTTTCTTCTCTGTGAACCTGCGGGGGCCTTCTCCGTGCATGCCAGCACACGAAGGGTCCCTGTACTCTTTCGACGGAGAGACCAGAGGCGCCGCATACCTCAGGCGTCACAGCAATCCTTGCCACAGCGCCCGAGATGCTCTCAAAAGGCACTGCACATCTAGAGCGCCAAAGCTGCGCGCACGATATGAGAATCAGCGAGAATCACGGCATGACCGAGCCATTTCCCAGCGACTTGTCCGCCTACGCCGGGCTTTGCGAGCTTCGGCTCGTGGGTGTCGACATGGATGGAACCCTCCTCGACGACCAGAAGCGATTCCCACCCAAGCTCGATGAGTTGCTCGATGAACTCGACTCGCGGGGCATCGTCTTCGCGCCCGCCTCTGGCAGGCAGGTGTGGACCCTTCTCGACATGTTCCCGAACCGCCCCGGAATGACAGTCATCGCCGAGAATGGGGCGATCGTCATGAAGGATGGAGTTGAGGTCTCCTCAAGCCCTCTCGATCATGAGACCGTGAGTCGCGCAATCGATCTCGTCCGCACAGAGGTCAAGGCTGGGCGCAATGCGGGCCTGCTTTTGTGCGGCAAGCAATTCGCCTACATCGAACGACATGATGAGCCATTCACCTCCCAGGTCGACCCCTACTATCACCGGGTCCTCAAGGTCTCAGACCAGCACGAGGTCGTGGCGAAGATGGAATCGGGCGCTATCGATGACGATGTCATCAAGCTCGCAGTCCTCGACCTTGAGGAAGTCACTCCGATCGCCGAGAAGACTCTGGGGCTCTTCGCCGATACTCACCAGTTCGCGATTTCGGGTCTGAACTGGGCGGATCTGCAGCTTCGCGGCGTTGACAAGGGGCGCGCCCTCAGGGCTTTGCAAGAAACGATCGGCGTTTCTCCCGCGCAGACTGCCGCTTTCGGCGACTTCCACAATGATCTTTCAATGTTGGCTCAGGCCGAGTGGTCTTTCGCGATGGCCAACGCTCACGCCGATGTTATCGAGGCCGCGCGTTTCGTGGCTCCTTCGAATAACGAGGACGGCGTCGGCCAGGTCCTGCGGACGCTCCTTAACGGCTAAGCGGACGATTCTTCAGGGCTAAAGGATTCGAGGGGAGGCTGCGTTGGTTTTCAGCGCAGCCTCCCCCGAGTTCCGAGTCACATCGGGTCTTCACCTCACATGGCTGAACACATGCTGGAGGCCCTGACGGAACCGTCAGGGCCTCCAGCGTCTGCGGGCTCAACGCCCGGGCACGATGCGATTCACACGAGGGAGAGCTCACCAAACGCAGCATTCACGCTCGTCGTGATACTCCTCGACCTACTCCTTGGGGAAGTCGCCGATCTCCTCAGCCTCAATAGCTGGGACGAAGGAATCAGTCTCAAGGTCGGCCCAGTACTCTTCAGCCCAGGGGTCCTCGATCGGCTGACTGCGCTTCCACAGGACATAACCGACGCCGGCGACAGTGCCCGCGAGAGCAGTCCATCCGATAGCGCGAAGGAAGCGCCTCTTCGGACGAAGCGCCTTCGTCGGGGTAAGGAGCGCTGCCTGCGAAACCTTCGTGGCGCGACGGGCGCGATCAACGAGTGCTCCCTCAGTGTTGAGTGCTTCGGCGCCCTCGTGGACTGCACGGTTGATGCGCGGAAGATAGTCGTCAACAAGCTCGGCGCGCGCGTGCTCAAGAGCAGGACGAGCGCGCTCAACGGCGGCCTGAGCTCGCTCGCTTGCGTCCTCGACGACGGGTGTGGCTTTTTCGATCGCGGTCTCCAGGGCGGCCTGGGCGCGAGGTGCCGCCCAGTCGACTCCCTGCTCAGCGAGGTCGGCGGCCTTAACGGCCATGCGACCAGCCGTAACGGCAACGGCGTCGCGAAGCTGAAGCGCCTCGGTGCGCAGCTTGTCCGCATCGAAGTTCGGCGTATTGGCCATGATGTCTCCGAATCCGTCAGATGGGGTTCGGCGCGGATGCGCCGTCTTGTCCTATTGTGCTACGAAGCTGTGTGATCTGCAGCCCACTGAAGCACTCTCGGTGCGCCGAGCTCGTGCCCGATAAGAGTGAATCTGGGACGATGAGAGGCATGGAAGCAACACTGCATACGAATAAGGGCGATATCCTCGTCGAACTTTTCCCGAACCACGCTCCCAAGACGGTCCATAATTTCGTGACCCTTGCCCGTGGCGAACGCGAATGGGTTGATCCGAACACCCGTCAGAAGACCTCCCGTCCGCTCTTCGACGGCACGATCTTCCACCGCGTGATCTCCGGTTTCATGATCCAGGGCGGCGATCCCCTCGGCACTGGCACCGGTGGCCCCGGCTACCAGTTCGATGATGAGATCCACCCTGAGCTCACCTTCGATTCCCCCTATGTTCTCGCGATGGCGAACGCGGGCAAGCGCATGGGTCGCGGTACGAACGGCTCTCAGTTTTTCATCACCGTCGCCCCGACTCAGTGGCTTTTCGGCAAGCACACGATCTTCGGCAAGGTTGTCGACCAGGCTTCGAAGGATGTCGTCGATACGATTGCCGCAGTTGTGACCGGCGCTAATGATCGTCCTGTCGAAGATGTCGTCATCGAATCGGTGACCATCTCCGAGTGATCTTTCGCAGAGCGCGATCCACGGGGCGAGGCCTGCGCCTCGCCCCGGCATCGTCCTCGTCGATGTGTTGTGTCGAATCATTCCCCGCAAGGAGAACGCCATGTCGGTACCCCAGTACGGTCAACGTTCCGATCCCTCCTCCGCGCCTCAATGCCCGCGCCATCCCGGCGTGAGATCGGTCGATTACTGCAAGAGGTGCAATCGACCGATGTGCGTGGCCTGCCTGGTTCCGACGGAGGTACGTGCCCTGTGCGTGGACTGCGCAGGTACGCCGACCTTTTCGCGCTCTTCGGCCACTCCTGGCGTGACGAAGACTCTGATCGGACTGTGCGCCTTCTTCGCGCTCGTGGGCTTCATGCTCCCCAGTGTTGAACGTCTGTTTCTCTTCAGTCCGGCATTTGCAGCTATTCAGCCCTGGCGTTTCCTCACCACGGCCTTCTTGCACAGCGGAATCGTCCATCTCCTCCTCAATATGTTGGCCCTGTACTGGGTGGGTTCTCCCCTTGAGAAGATCTTCGGGCATTGGCGTTTCGCGGCGATCTATCTGCTCTCTGCGATCGGCGGTTCCGCATTCGTCCTCATGTGGGTGTTGGTCCAGCCCTCCACGGTTTACACGGCGACGGTCGGAGCTTCGGGCGCGGTGTTCGGCCTGTTCGGCGCACTTTTCGTTGTCCAGCGTGAGGCGGGCATGGATACGAGGGCGGTCCTTGTGCTCGTGGCGGCCAACCTGGCGTATGGCTTCATTGCGTCGAATGTGTCCTGGCAGTCCCACCTTGGCGGCCTGATCGTCGGTGCTTTCGTCGCTTTCCTCTTGATCCGCCAGGGTCGGGCGAAAGGGGGGATAACGGCGAGGGAGCAAGAGTCTCAGGCCATGTTGATGACCGGGGCAGTTTTCCTTGGCATGTGTGCATTCATCACACTGATCTACAAGGTGCTGTTCGGTGTGCTCAGCTAATTTTCGGTTGTTTTAGGCGGTTTTCATGGCGCGAGAAAGCTGTGAATTACACGTCTGTTGTTTATCCCCAGGTGTGTACACACCTGGGGATAACTTCATCTCCTTGTGGATACGACGGACTCTGAGCTCAGCCCCTTCGTGTCGAAGCCATCTCGCCCGAGAGGCCCCAAAGGCCCATGCTGGGGGTGACAATGGAGCTACCCAGGGGTGGCCGCACCCGCATCCACACACCCCGCATCACATCTCCCATACTGCGTATCGGGCGCCAGCCCGATGGAAAGGACAAGACGCGTGAACTCCCTGAACAAGCGCGAAAGCGCACCTATCGAGAACTCAACGATCGAAGCCCAGATGGGCCACCGCACGATCCGCGCCTTCACGGATGAGCCCCTCACCGAAGATGAGCTCACGACTCTCTACGAGGTCGCCCGACACACCGCCTCCTCCTCTTTCTTGCAGCAGACCACAATCATCCGCGTCACCGACCCCGTCGTCCGCGAGCGCCTGCACGCCGCATCGGGACAGCCCTACGTGGGCGGCACCCGCGGTGAACTCCTCGTTTTCGTGGCCGACCAGTACCGCAACTCGCGCATCCGAGAAGAAGGCGGAGTCGACAATGCGCCCCTGCATCGCACGAACCTGCTGCTGACCGCGCTGCATGACGCGCTCCTCGCCGCGCAGAACGTCGTCGTCGCCGCAGAGTCCATGGGCCTGGGCACCTGCTATCTCGGCTCCATCCACGCCGATCCGCGAGCCGTAATCGAAGCCCTCGGCCTGCCCGAACTCACCTTCCCCGTCCTCGGCCTCCTCGTGGGGCACCCGGATCAGGAGCCGCAGTTCAAGCCGCGTCTGCCGCTGTCGGTCATCGTCGCTGAGAACTCCTACCCGAAGGTCGACTCCTACTCGGAGCTGATCGCCGACTATGACGAGATCATCACCGACTACTACGACATGCGCGACACCTCGAAGCGCACCGAGTCCTTCTCCACTTTGGTGCGCACCACGATCGGTGTGGCCGGCGCTCATGTCTCCCCGATCCTTGAGGTCCTCAATGAGCAGGGTTTCGCATTGGAGTGAAGTGAAGCTCAATGAGCCCGGGGTGTTCACAGGGGACACCCCGGAGTTCGAGGCCGGGGAGCGTCGCTTGACGGACATCGCTTTACGATGGAGTCATGCCTCGCTCCCCCGGCTTTCCCACCTACGTCTTCATCGAGCGTCACAGCTCCAACGCGGCTGTGCTCCATCCCTTCCCCGAGCACGATGTTGAAGCGGTGCGCGAGGCACTCGCCGCCGCCGGATTCGAGATCTCCATCCTCGGTTCTGGCGATCCGATTCGCGGTGAGGGCATCTTTTTTCAAGACGAGCCCTTCGGTGATGAGGTTCTCGGCCGGCTCGCTGACGCGCTCACTCTGCGGGGCATCGGCGCCTACGCTTATGCGCTGCTCGAGGACTCCCTCGGTCCGGGCTCGGGCTCAATCGCCTTATTCTCCCGCGTCGGCTCGGTTTTCCCCCGCGAAGGCCGGCGCATCCTTTTAACGCACATGTGGGTTGGCGAGGTCGAGGGTCGGCGCACGGCAACAACCTGGTTCTTCGGCTCGCCCGAGGACCTGGAAGAGGCGAACATCCTCCTGGGTTCGCGTTTCGACACGGAGCCAGTGCACGATCTCAATGGGATGGCGGCGATCGAAGTTCGCCACGAGGAGGTCGCCTCCGGTCAGACGACCCCGGTCAGGCTCATGGATGAGATCTTCGCGATCCTCGGTGCTTCTGGTTTTGAGGGCCCGGCTTTCTGTTTCGATCAAAACGCACAGTGATGTGTCCCGCCTGGCGGGTCGCCTCGCTCTTCGCACCCGTCGCGCCCAAGGCCTCCGCGTCGCGCCTAGCGGATCGCCTCCATGACACGCACACCGTCAAGGACCGGAAGGTAGGGCAGCGGATTGATCCCCGCTTCAAGGACGAAATCCGTGAGCTGGTGTCGAACGACCTCCTGCAGATTCACCGGGTCCCAGGGCTTGGCAATGTAATGGTCCAGTCCCGCCTCGTTGAGTGCGCGGATCGTGTCATCCTGGTCCGCCTGGCCCGTGACGAGTACCGTCCTCGTCGAGGAAAAACGCGGGTCCTTCACAAGCTCTACGAGGAAGTCGACGCCGGACTTTCCGGGCAGGCGATGGTCAGAGAGGACGAGGGCGAGCTCATCCCCGTCGGCAACAATGTCCTCGACGGCGCTCCACGCATCATCAGCATCATCAGCAACTTCGAGGCGCACGTGTCTCCAGAAGTCATCGAGGTCGCGTTCGAGGGCTTCGCGGACGTTCGCCTCGTCTTCGAGTGACAGGATCGCAAGGGTCATCGTGTTTCCTCCTTGGGCGTTTTCTCGTGCTTCATCGCGGGAAGGCGGACGATCATGCGCGTCCTCCCGGGTTGGGATTCGACCGTGAGGCGGCCGCCGTGGTCGGAGATAATCGAGTGGACGATGGACATTCCCATGCCGAGCCCGTAGCGGACTCGACCGGCTTTCGTCGTGAAATGCGGTTCGAAGATCTTCTCAACGATCTCGGGGGCGATTCCCGGGCCATTGTCTTCAATGGTGACGCGGATGAACGTCCCTTCGTCTTCAAGGAGGATCCGGATCTGCGCGGGGGCGGTTCCACGGGCGAAAAGCGCCTCTTCTCCGGCCTTTCTCCGCTTCTCCAGGTCTTCGCATTCGTCCTCAATCGCCTCTGCCGCATTCACAATGAGGTTCGTCCACACTTGTTGAAGCTTCGAGGGGTGAGCGAGAACAGGGGGAAGGGGCCCGCCCTCTCGGATGACCTCGACCCCGCGGAGCCGGTAGTCGGTCAGGCGCAGAACATCGTCAATACCTGCGGACACGTCAACGGCTTCAAAATCTGCAGCATCTGGACGCGCATATCCCTTCAGGGAACGAGTCAAGTCGATGACCCGCTCAGCGGCAGCGAGGACGGAGCGGAGGGAGGAGCCGATCCTCGCCCCCGATTCGAGGACCTCAACGGTGGACTCGCCGACTTGGGCTAAACTTCGGGCGCGCACAGGGTCAACGACTCCCGCGAGGACGAGCCGCCTGGCCAGGCGCCTGTCGCCGCCGACCTCGGGGAGGAGGAGTTTCACGAGTTCGCGCTCCTCGGAGGTGGGTCGCGGCGAGGATTCGAGTGCCCGATGCATGGCCTCGCGGGCCTGTGAGAGTGAGGCCACGGCGGCAAGGACCCTGTCTACGTCCTCGCTTAAGTGTTCAGCTGCGCGTGCGAGGGCGGTCACGGGGTTGTTGAGTTCGTGTGCGATCCCTGCGGACAGTTCGCCGAGCATCGCGAATCGGGTTTTCTCGACGAGTTGCTCGCGCGTTGCCCGCAGGTCCTCGAGTGCCTTCTCCAAGGCTGTGCGTTGCGCTTCAAGATCGGCGGCGAGGAGGGCGTTCTCCAAGTGGAGGTCTTCGGCGCGCATAAGTCGGCGAGTGAGGGATTGGATGGCGAGGGCCGCCAGGGGCGCTGCGAGCGCGGGCTCTCTGAGCAGCGCGATTTCCAATTGTTCGTTCGTCAGGCGAACGACTCTCGCGGTCGAGGTCGTCACAGCTGTGAAGAACGCGTTTTCGCCGCGGGCCAGAGACACGAGACCGATCAACGGCCCGGATGTCGCATGGTGCGCGAGGACCTCTCCTCGCAACCCGTCACGGTGCAAGGACACGTCGCCAGCGAGAACGAGGTGAACTGCGCGCACGGGCTGACCCTGGACGGCAAGTTCTGTGCCCGTAGGGATCACAAGTCGAGGGCGATGCCCTAAGACCCGTTCAACACCTTCCAAAAGGAGGCGCACGACCTGTTCTTCCTTCAAATCGAGGCCTTCAAGGATCGGACCTTGGATGGCGTTCGCAGGGGCTTCACCGATGAGTTCGAGGATCTCTTCTGGCGTGCGCCCCTCTCCTTTGAGGTGGTTGACCATCGCCGAATAGGACTGGCCGATGAGCAGTTCGACCGTCCAGGGGACCGACACGAGGGAGGCGAGCCGACCGGAGGTCGTTGAGCGCGCAAGATCGGAGTGGGTGGTTTCATCGGTGACGACGAGCCAATTCGTCGGCGCAAGAATCGGCCGCTCCTCAACGAGTTCGAGGGCGGCGTCAATGTCTTCAACCTCGGAGGTGACGAGCCCGAGGACGACGTGGTCGTCGGCTTTGAGGGTCGAGTCGTAGTGGATGAGGTCCTCGGGTCCGTCGATCCGGTCGAGGCACAGGTTCGGGAATGCGAGTGCCATGTCTTCGCTGAGCGCTCGGGCCAAGCCCCGCGAGTCGTCTCCCATCACGAGGATGTGGAGGCTGTGGCCGACCCGGTGCCCGCCGTGGCGGACATTCGTCTTCTCCCACACGCGCTCGTGCCGATCCTCAGGGGGAGCGAGCCCCCGTTCCTCGTTCATCTCAGATCACCCCGAGCGGACCCCAGGTGAGGGGTGCGACGAAGGAGAGGAGCAGGACGCCGATGATGCCGACGATGACGCCGACGATGACCATTTCACGAGTCGGGGTCGTGCCCGTCGAGTAGGCGATCGCGTTCGGCGGGGTCGAGATCGGCAGGCACATGCCGAGTGAGCATCCCAGAGCGAGGACGATCGCGATCTCCGCAGCGGGAGTGGAGATCGTTGCGGCTAGGCCCATGCCCATGGGGACGAGGAGGTTCGCGGATGCGGAGTGGGAGATGACATTCGAGGTCACCCAGCCGACGAGGGCGAGAACGAGGACGAGGACGATCGTCGGGATCGCGCCCCATTGGATTGAACCGAGGAGCCACTTGTCGAGGCCGGTCGCGCCGACACCCGAACCGAGGGCGATGCCTCCGGCGACGAGCCAGAGGACCGGCCAGTCGAGGGCGCGCAGGTCGTCGCCGCTCATGACTTTCGTGAGCATGAGGACGACGACGGGAAGGAAGCCGATGATGTTCGCCGAAACCCCGTGGAGGGCCTCGGTCATCCACAGGAGGATCGTGACGAGTGCGGTCGCGTAGAAGATCTTCGCGTTGCGGCTCGTGTCGAACTTCGCGCTCGTGTCGATGCTGAAGACGGCGTCCTTGGGGATGTAGCGCCAGGCGATGAATCCCCAAGAGATCGCGAGGGTGATGAGCATGAGGGGTACGGCGGCGAGCATCCAGTCGAGGAAGGTGACGGAGATTCCGGCGCTTTGTAAAGCTCCGAGGGCGATCGCGTTGGGCGGAGTGCCGACGGGCGTGCCCATACCGCCGACGTTCGCGGCGACGGGGATCGACAGGGCGATGCCGGTGCGGGCCCGCCCTTCGGGCAGGCCCATGATGACGGGCATCATGACGGCGAACATGGTCGCGGTTGTTGCCGTGTTCGACATGAACATGCTCATGACAGCGGTGATGAGCATGACTCCCATGACCGTTGATCGGGGTTTGCCGAGGAAGGGGCGGAGCAGGACGGCGGACAGGGCCCGGTCGACCTTGTACTTCGCTGCACCATCGGCCACCATGAAGCCGCCGAGGAACAAGATGATGACCGGGTTCGCGAGGGCTCCGAAGAAGCTCGTGTACTTGGGGGCATCTTCAGCGACATGGAGGATCGCATGGTCGGAAACGAAGAGAACTTCGAGGAAGATCACGAGGGTCGCGGTTGCGGCCAATGGGACCGCTTCGGTGACCCACAGGAGGATCGCGGCAATGAAGATTCCGAACATCCTCGAACCTTCGACTCCCAGGCCGGGGAGTTGAACGAAGAGGAAGATGATGATTGCGCCGAGTGCGCCGATCTGTCCGAAGAGTTTCACGGGGCTTGGCCCGTGCGGCTTCTTCTGACGAGTCGTCATGTTCTGCGCGGAGCGCGGGTTCACCTGAATGTGCGAGCGTTTGGTGCGGGGCACTGGTCAAGACCTCGTTGTCTCTTCTGTCACTGACGCCCACCAGGGTATGTCACTCCTCACAGGCTTGGGGGCTTCTTCAACTTTCTCAGCCCACTTGGCGGCGAGGACGGCGCAGCTCTGCTTCATCTGCTAGGAGGGGCCGTGTGCTCCTGAGCGAGGATGTGCCGATCCCGGGTCGACCCGGCACACTGGGAGTATGGCGAAACGACGATCCCCCCTTGAGCCCGTGGAGATCGCGACCGCAGGCATCCTCTCAGGCTTGACGGTCGTCCTCGGGCTCCTCGGATCTGCGCTCCCCATCTTCACTCTTCTCTTCCAGGTCGCCGCTGCCATTCCGATCGCGATGATCAGCTCTCGTTTGCGTACGAGGGCGAGCCTCGCAGCCCTCATCGTTTCGATCCTCATGTCAGCGGGCGTGGGGGGATTGCCGACGGCGTGGGCGGTGACGAAGACCGTCCTCGTCGGCTGGGTCGTCGGTTTTCTTCACCGCAAGGGTGCGGGCAGTTTCCTTGTGTTCCTCACGGCTTTCGGCATCGGGGTTATAGGCGCCGCAATCACCTGGGGTGTGCTCAGCGTCCTCGAAGAGTCACGCACCCTCCTTCTTGACTCGACGCGCACCTCAATGAACGGCTACTTCACTGTGCTGGAGGGTGTGCCCGCGCTCGCGCCCTCAGTCGAATTGGCGCGCTCATGGGTCGAGCTCATGCTCGAATACTGGTGGACGTGGATCCCCGCATCCTCGGGCCTGTGGGTCTTCCTGCTCGCGCTCGCCGCATATTGGCTTCTCACGAGGGTTTTGAGGCGCATTGACATTGTTCGAGAATGGGATCCTCTCTTCGCGCCCGAAGGCTCAGGCTCCACGGCCACAGCCTCACAGATCGCGCCCCTTCCTTTGAAGTTGGAGGGCGTGGGTTTCACCTATCCGGGCGCCGACAAAGCCGCCTTGACTGATCTTTCCGTGCAGATCGACGAGGGTTTCACCGTCGTCCTCGGGCCGAACGGCTCCGGGAAGTCGACTCTGGCGCTGGTGCTCGCAGGCGCAGAACCGAGTTCAGGAAGGGTGATTCGCCCGGGACGGGCAGGGCTTGGGGAGTTCGGCGGCACCGCCCTCGTCGCTCAAAGGAGTGAGTTGCAGTTCCTGGGCACCACTGTCGTTGAGGACATCTACTGGGGGATGAGTCCCGAAGAGCGCAGCTCTGTTGATCTTCCCGGGCTTCTTGCCAGGGTCGGTTTATCGGGATTGGAAGACTCGGAGACGCGTCGCCTTTCTGGTGGGCAATTGCAGCGTCTTGCTCTCGCGGGTGCTCTCGCAAGACGACCGAAGCTCCTCATCTCCGATGAGTCAACCGCGATGATCGACCCGGCCGGGCGGGTCCAGCTTTTGGGGATTCTTCGGGGATTGGCAGCTGAGGGGACCGCAGTCGTGCACATCACCCACGATCCGCTTGAGTCCGCTTGTGCCGAGCGTGTGATCCGTTTGGAAGGGGGACGAGTCGTTGAGGATTCCTCTGCGCCTGTTTCAGCCTCGTCTGTTCCTTCTGCGCCTCCGCTCCCGTCAACGGATTCGCTTGCTTCTGTTGATTCACTTGTCTCTGCGAATTCGCTTGCCTCTGTTGATTCACTTGTCTCTGCGGATTCGCTTCCTTCTGCGCCTCCGCTCCCCTCAGCCTTTCCCCTTCCTTCTGCGCCACTAGCAGCCTCAAGAACCGAGGCTGCGCGGGAGGCCTCAGTGCGAGGCGCAGATGCGCAAGCCACGGTAGATGCCGATGCCATGGCAGATGTGCAGGCCGCAAAAGCTGGATCTCCCAGCGTTCCCCATCGTCCTCGTTTCGGAGCGCTTGCCTCTCAAGAGCCGGCGCGCGCCTACACACAGGGTCACCGTGATCCTGCGAGCAGGGGCGATGCGAAAGAGCCCTCGCGCGCACACATGCCAGAGACTCAAGCACCTCCAAGCCTTCGCCTCAGCCCTCGTTCCCCCTCTGATCATGGGGAGGTCGAGCACCTGTGGGCGCGCGGCCTCGGACATGCCTACAACCCCGGCACGCCCTGGGAGCGCGAGGTCCTTTCCGAAGTTTCCTTCTTCGTCTCCCCCGGCCAATCGATCCTCATCACCGGCGAGAATGGTTCGGGCAAGTCGACCCTCGCGAGAATCCTCACCGGCCTGATGAGGCCGTCTCGAGGCCGATGCACTCTCGGTTCACAGCCGGTGCACTTGCGCGTCGGCGAGGTCGCCCTGTCTCGCCAATTCGCCCGCCTCCAATTGCAACGCCCGAGCGTTGGCCTCGATATTCTCTCCGCCGCGGGCTTCGGCCCCTTGGTCGGCACGAGCCCTTCGGGACATCCTCATCGAGGCGCAAGCGCAAGGAAAGGGGCTTTCCTCAATCCTGTGGAAGCGGAGTATCTCCTCGCTTCAGCTCTCGCGGAGGTCGGCCTCGATCCTTCTTTGTCTTCGAGGAGCGTTGATGAGCTTTCCGGTGGGCAACAGCGCAGGGTTGCCCTCGCGGGTCTTCTCGCTGCTCGCCCGAAGGCGATCGTCCTCGATGAGCCCATGGCCGGCCTGGACGCGGATTCTCGGGAAACTCTCGTGCGCGTGTTGGACCAGAGGAAAGCTCGGGGGCTTGGGATCGTCGTTATCTCACACGACACCGAAGGCTTGGAAGCCCTGTGCGATCGCAGGCTTCACCTGGACAAGGGGGTTCTCTCATGAGCCACGAGGAACCTCAAGAATCGCCTCTGAGTCGGAAGGGAAGCCGCGTCACAGGGGAAGGCCGATCCGAGGGCGAGAACGTCGGCTCCAGATTC
Organism: Schaalia cardiffensis; assembly: GCF_016405145.1. GTDB lineage: Bacteria > Actinomycetota > Actinomycetes > Actinomycetales > Actinomycetaceae > Pauljensenia > Pauljensenia cardiffensis. The sequence goes on along the minus strand of NZ_JAEKIA010000003.1, from coordinate 36,263 downwards.
CAGGTCGTACCCGACAGGGCCGAGGCCGGGGCTGGAGGGGCCCAAGTCGCGCCCAACAGGGCTCAGGTCAGGGCTGGAAGCACCCAAGTCGCACCCAACAAGGCTCAGGCCGAGGCTGGAAGCGCCCAAGTCGCGCCCAACAAGGCTGAGGCCGGGACCGAGGGAGGAGCGAGTGGGGGGAGCCGACCCACAAGGGCCAGGGACTTCGCAAAACGCCCGAAACCCAAGGAGCGTCGCCGAATCGGCTTCTTCATGCCGCGCCTCCTGCCCTGGTCCTCACCCCTGTCGAGGGTCCAACCCGAAGTGTTGATCCTCGCGTGGACACTCCTCACCACCTTCGTGCTGGTGTGGCCGAAATGGCCGACCCTCGGGATCGTTGCGCTCCTCCTCCTTCTTGCCAGCATCTTCGGGCGCGTTCCCCTCTCGGCGGTCCCGATTCCACCCATATGGTTCTGGTCGGGGCTCATCGGCGGCATGATCGGCGCATCGATTGATGGTGGGATCCTCATCTTCGTTCGTCTCATTGCGCTCTCACTCGTGCTCCTATGGGGAAGCGCCCTGCTCTTGTGGACTTTTTCGACCGCGAGGATCGCTCAGGCTCTGCGTCGCCTCATCTCACCTTTGCGGTTCTTGGGAGCTCCTGTCGATGAATGGGCGCGCATCATGGGGCTTGCACTCACGGCGATGCCCGTCCTCGCAGAGCAGTCACAAGCAGTCGTTGACGCGGCGAAACTCCGCATGGGCGGTGAATGGACGCGCATGGGCTTTCGTTCTTCCCTCCGTCTTGGTGTTGACGTGACGACCGCGGTCCTTTCAGCGGCTTCTCGTTCTGCCCGCGACACCGGTAGAGCAATGTCGATGCGCGGAGGCCTTGATCCCCTACCCCAGGAGCCTGTGCGTCTGGGTCTCAATGACGGGGTCGCTGCCGTGCTGAGTGCCCTCGCACTCGCCGGGATCATCGCCGCCCACGTCCTCGTTGATCTTGGCGGCTCCTGAGCGCAGATCCGTCCGAAAACGCGTTCTCATTTGACGTGCTCACCTCCTCCCCCGTAACCTTTCAACGCACGCGCGAGTGGCGGAATAGGCAGACGCGCACGGTTCAGGTCCGTGTCCCAGTGATGGGGTGGGGGTTCAACTCCCCCCTCGCGCACCAGTTTTCCCGCAAGATTCTGCGGGAAACTCAGTGCATTATGCGCGATGAAGCGGCGGCATTGAGCTACTCATGATAATTCTTCATGGTTGAACCTGTGGGTCGCCTTTTTCACATGGCCTGAGCCCACTCCCCTTTCCTTTACCTCGACTCTCCTTGGTACAGGCTTTCACCCACCTCACCCTCAACTCGCAATGATCTTCGTCCCCGCGGTCCCAAGTTCACACAGGCCTTCACCCGTCTCCATCTCAGTTCACACTGGGCCTAGCCCGCACCATTCTTTGCTCGCACCGGTCTTATTCACCTCCGGTCTCTTTCCGGATCACTCGCTCCCCAACACCACAATCTCGAGCTTTTCAACAGCGCATGGACTCAGTTCAAGCGATCCCTCGCTTAAGACCCTCGAGAGAGCCTTTGGGATTCGTCGGTAATCTCTTTCAGCAAGCCCTACACGAGTCAAAGATTCCACCCCCGGCCTCGTTGATCGGATCATCCTCGGTGATATCCGCGACGTGGAGCACAGGTAGGTCGTGCAAGTGTGTCCTGATCGGCCCGTAGTGATGACGTGAGAGTCTCCCCCATGCTGTAGCGTTGACGCCGTAGTAACTCGGATTCATTGCGATACTCGCTCGTCGGTGTTTGCAGGAGCTTCGATCACTATCCCGGAACCCGACTTGGGCCGGGGAAACGCCCGAATGGGCCTGCAGATTGGAAACACCATGACTTCTGGTGTCGTGAAATGGTTCAACGACGAAAAGGGCTACGGCTTCATCACCCCCAGCGATGGCTCCGCCGACGTTTTCGCTCACTTCTCCAACATTGTTCAAGAATCTGGCCGCCGTACCCTCTTCGAGGGCGAGCAGGTCGAGTTCGACATCACTCAGGGCCCCAAGGGTCTTCAGGCGGAGAACATCCAGCGTCTCGCCTGAGTATCTCTTCCAGTTCTGATGCCGTCCGCGTCTGATTCGGCAAGGGCTCCAGGCTGCACGCGCCTGTGCTGACAAGCGTCAGATCCCATTGGCAGGCATGTGTGTCGATCAAGGTCCCTGTCAAACAGGCTCCGTGTCGACCAAGGCCCAGTGCCGACCAAGGCCTAGTCTCATCGGCCTTTTGACGGCAGAAAACAGGATCACCATCCCCTCGCGCCGCGCGCCGAGGGGATTTTCCTCTTCGGAGCGGCGATTGCGACTCCATTCAGAGCGACGATTGCGACTCGCAAAGAGGTACCCAGGCACTCGGATCACGGTGCATCATGGGCCTCGAAACTCCAAAGCCGTAACGAGCCTCATCACAGGCTCGGATCAGTGAATGTGAGCATGTGAAATCAGGCGCAAAGATGGATAGGGAATTGGTGCTGCTGGTAACGTTATAACCGCTGATCCGAGGGGATGGAAACGTTTCCGGAATCGGGGATGCAACACTGACACACTGCTGTGCGGGGCACAGTCAGTGCTTCGCGCACTGACTCGAAAGAAGAACCCCATGAACAACATCGTGAAGTCTGAAATCGCCGTCGCCAGCTGGCAAGGCGAGGCGAACGCTGCGGGCGTCATCATCGCCGTTGTCCTCCTCGCCGTTCTCGGTGTTTTCGCCGCCGTCAACGCCTCCTCGACCATTTCGGCTGTCATCGCTGCTCTCGTTGGCCTCACCGCTGTTCTCTTCGCTCCCGCCGCTTACGCGATTCGCAACGAGAAGAACTGAACCGATAATCCGGGGCGCGCCACGCAGCGCGCCCCCGCATGACGAGCGCGACGCCTGTGACGTCGCGCTTTTTCTTTTGCCTTTTCACCCCATGACATCCACCCCATTTGCGCCCAAAACGTCGATCCTGTAGAGACATTTCTGCCGCTAGTCCCATTGCAGCCTTTCGCTCTGCCATTTTTCTCCTATCGATGTGGAACCCGTGCCACCCTCATCCTCCTTCAGGTCTCAGCCCCGAAATTGGAACAGGAGAATCCTCAAGCAAGACATCGGAAGAGAAGACTCCTCAATCGACACAGTCGATCCGACTCTCTCCACACAAGCCAAAACCCTGATGGGGATAGTCTCATCAGTGGAGGGGTTGACGAATTGTGGAGGGGATATCACCCCTCCACTTGTCGTCACAGCCTCCACTCAGCACCACAGCCCCCATCGCACGCCAAGCCTCACGCCCCTCCTACCCCTCAGCGGATCGGCACACGCAGAGGCGCGCGACGCTCAGTCTTGTCGCGTATTGTGCGGCTCTTCGCGACCGCTGTAGTTGACGAAACGCGAGAGGTGACCCTGGAAGAGGGTGCGGATTACTGCAGTCTCACCATTACGGTGCTTCGCGACAATGATGTCGCCTTCTCCTGGACGGTCTTCCTTGTCGTAATAATCGGGACGATGCAGCAGCATAATGATGTCCGCATCCTGCTCCAGCGAACCAGATTCACGCAGGTCAGACATCATCGGCTTGCGGTCATTGCGCGACTCGGAGTTTCGGTTGAGCTGCGCGACGGCAACCACCGGAACTCCAATATCCTTCGCGAGGAGTTTGAGATTACGCGACATGGCTGAGACTTCCTGCTGACGAGACTCGACCTGTCGGCCGCTCGTCATGAGCTGCAGGTAGTCGATCACCACGAGGCCGAGGTTGTGCTGCTGCTTGAGCTGTCGACACTTCGCACGAATCTCCGTAATCGTCATATTCGGTGAATCGTCGATATACAAGGGGGCGTCGGAGACTCTCTCCATCGTTCTGGCGACACGCTTCCAGTCGGTGTCATTCATCGAGCCCGCCTGCATCTTGGACAGGAACACTCCTGATTCTGCAGCGAGCATTCGCATCGCAATCTCCTGCTGACTCATCTCAAGGGAGAAGACCAGGGATGTGATCCCATGCTTGATCGAGGCCGAGCGGCAAAAGTCGAGGGCGAGAGTGGACTTGCCCATAGCGGGTCTGGCGGCAACGATAATCATCTGACCGCCACGAAGCCCTTGTGTCAGGTCGTCAAGCTCCTTGAATCCCGTGGGAACACCTTGCAGCTTGCCTTTGGACTTCTCAATGTCTTCAAGGTGTTCGAGCAGCTCATGAGTCATAGAGCCTACGGCGACGTAGTCCCTTGCGGTGCGTTCCGAAGAGACCGCATAAATCTCGGACTGCGCCTGTTCGACGATCTCTTCGACCTCGCCACCGGCCTCGGCGTAACCGAGTTGGACGATGCGCGTGCCCGCAGTGACAAGGCGACGCATGATCGCGCGCTCACGAACGATGCGCGCGTAGTAACCAGCGTTCGCCGCAGTCGGCACCGAAGCGATGAGGGTATGCAAGTAGGGGGCGCCACCGACCCTGGACAAAGTGCCTTCGCGCTGCAGATACCCTGCAACAGTGATCGCGTCGGCGGGTTCGTTTTGACCGAAGAGGTCCACGATCGCATCGAAGATGATCTCGTGATTCGGCATGTAGAAGTCGGAACCGCGAATCTCCTCTGTGACAGTAACGATCGCATCAGTGGTGAGCATCATCGATCCGAGGACCGACATTTCCGCGTCGATGTCCTGTGGTGGTGTGCGATCAAAATCTTCCGCCACGATGATCCTCTCTACAGTCGACGCACGCGAGAATGCGGCTCACCACCTTGAGGAAAGGGGCGTGGCTTGAGCGCCTTTCCTCAGTGCGAGTCCGCGTCAGACCCTGAATCCATGGTCACGCGCACACGCGAGGGTATCGTCTCGACGCGAGAACTCCCACTCTCGATCTGAACTCGAATGGGGATAACCTGGGGATGGCGTGTGGATAACATGGCGCGTCGTCCACATCCCCTGTGGACGCTCGGTGTGTGTTGCGCTGCGTCCGTGAAAACCCCTCGGACTTTTCACGGCAGATTCATGCCATTCCCCCGATGACAGACTTGTCCACAAGTGTGTACACAGATTGTGGATTGAAATTGGAGGCCACATTCGTGGACGGAACCGATAGCCCATCCCCTAACTCTCAAGTGAAGCTTGAAGCTTCGCTTCCTGCTCCTGAGAGCACCTCCAACACACAAGCTAAACCTGGGTTGACCAGGAAAATTCTCACACTGGCGGTCCCAGCTCTCGGTGCACTCGTCGCCGAACCTCTCTTCACTCTCATCGACTCCGCGATGATCGGCCACCTGGGAACAGCCTCACTCGCAGGCCTGTCCCTCGCCTCCCAGATCCTCCAAACTCTCACCATCCTGTTCATCTTCCTCGCGTATTCCACAACCTCGCTCACAGCTCGAGCACTCGGCGCCAAGGACCGACGAGGCGCGATCCGCGCCGGAATCGACGCCTCCTGGCTCGCCGCACTGCTCGGCCTCATCGTCGCCGTCCTTCTCGCCGCACTCGCCCCCGCCCTCGTCAAACTCATGACGACAGATTCTTCCGTCGCGCACGAGGCCGTCGCCTATCTGCGGGCGAGCGCACCTGGCCTGATCGGCATGCTGATCGGCTATTCGACTGTCGGGACACTGCGCGGACTGCAAGACACCCGCACTCCCCTGCTCATCACCGGCATCGGCGCCATCCTCAACATTGGGCTCAACGCCGTCTTGATGTTCGGCCTCGGCCTCGGCGTCATCGGCTCCGGCTTGGGCACGTCGATCGTTCAACTCCTCATGGCGGCCGTGTACCTGGCGATCCTTAGGCGTGAAGCCGTATCGGTCGGCGCACCCCTGCGTCCGAGCGGCAGCGGCATCGCGCGTTCCGCGCTCGACGGTGCGCCTCTGATCGTGCGCGGCTTGGCACTACGCCTCGCAGGCCTTGCAACGATCTGGTCGGCATCGCAGCTCGGATCTGAGGCTCTTGCGGGTTATCAGATCGTTCTGGCCATCTGGACTCTCATCTGCTTCGTCTTGGATGCGCTGGCGATCGCCGCCCAGTCAATGGTGGGCCTCGCCCTCGGGCGCGGGAAGCTCAACGAACTCCGAGAACTCTTAAGAGTCCTGGCGATCTGGGGTGCGGGAGCCGGGGTCGTACTCGGCATTGTCATCACTGTTCTTTCGCCGTGGATCCCCTTCCTCTTCGACGCGAGTTCCTCGGTAAGCCCGATCGCGAGATGGGGACTCATCGCCTGCTGCGTCGGCATGCCTTTGGGGGGCGTCGTCTTCACGCTCGATGGTGTGCTTCTCGGCGCTGGCGACAACCGCTATTTCGCGATCGCAGGAATCGGGCAGCTTCTCGTATTCTTGCCGGTTCTCGGGCTCATCGAGCTGTGGCGCCTCGAAGGTGCGGGCAGTATCGAAGTGGTCGCGGCAGCATGGGGCGCGTACGCCCTGGTCTACATGGGTGCCCGCCTGGCGACGAATATGTGGAGGACCTGGTGGTCGCGCTCCGGCCTGCTCGGATCCATGGATTCATCCCTGAGGGAGGGCTGATCGCCTTGGGCTTCGCGTTCATTGAGCGCCAACCCGAGGCCTTGTATGAAGCCCGGGAGTCCGACCTTGCCTTCATCGACCGCCAACCCCGGGTCGTGCGTTCTCGATCGAGGGCTTCGCGACAAGTGGAGGGGTTCGCGACAAGTGGAGGGGATATAACCCCTCCAAAACACGCCATCGCCTCCACTAACGCAAAGTCAGAACCCGCACACCGAGAAGACCCCGCCGCCCCCTCCACTAGTGCACCAAAAGCACGAGCACCCTCAAAGCGCGCGAGCAAGAACTCCTTCAACACGCCACCGACCCGCCTCGAGCACTCCACGAGTCTGAGAAACAGAAGCTTCCCCGACAGGACGTGGCCCAGAACTCTCCGGACAGGGTGGCGCACTCCACTGGGCGACGACTAAGCTGGATCCCTGGATTGTCCAAGCTCCCGCAAGGGCATTCCACCGCAGACGAACCCTCGTCTGTGAACGCATGACCCTCCTGTCACGGACCGTCCGTGACCGCAAAGACCATAGGAGGTGGGTACTCACCGTGCGTAACTACGAACTGATGGTGATCCTCGATCCCTCGATCGATGAGCGCACCGTCGCCCCCACGATGGACAAGTACCTCGCGCCCGTGTCCGCCAACGGCGGCTCGGTCGACAAGGTTGACATCTGGGGCAAGCGTCGCCTCGCTTACGACATCCTCAAGCGCTCCGAAGGCATCTACGTTGTCATCAACATGACGACGACCCCTGATGTCGCGCTCGAGCTCAACCGTCGCATGGGTCTCGACGAGACCATCTTGCGCACCAAGCTCCTGCGTCCCGACGCCCACTGAGCATTCACTCAAACCCACCCACCCTTTAGCCCGAGGAGTTGAAATGGCCGGAGATACCCAGATCACGATCGTCGGTAACCTCACCGCTGACCCTGAGCTTCGCTTCACGCCGAGCGGTCAGGCTGTTGTCGACTTCACCGTCGCTTCGACGCCTCGCCAGTATGACTCGAAGTCCGGACAGTGGCGCGACGGAAACGCCCTCTTCATGCGTTGCAGTGCATGGAATGATTTCGCTGAGAACATCAGTGAAACCCTCCGCAAAGGCATGCGCGTGATCGTGCAGGGCAACCTTGTCCAACGCTCCTACGAAACCAAGGACGGCCAGAACCGCACCGTCATCGAACTTCGCGTCGAAGAGGTCGGCCCTTCTCTCCGTTGGGCGCGCGCCCAGGTTTCACGCAATGAGCGTTCCGACCAGGGCCGAGGCGGATATCAGGGTGGAAACCGTGGAGGCGCCCCTGCGGGCGGCTCCTACGGGGGTTCGAATGCCGGTTACGGCGCTCCTGCCGGCGGCACCGTCGACGATCCGTGGCGCGCATCCTCACAGGGTGACGCTGCCTTCGGCGAACCGCCGTTCTGATCGGTGTCGGCCACGGCCGACCCGAGCACGTACTGACATCACATCTTGGGGTGGATGAATAGTCCACCCGGATCCAAGGAGACCACCATGGCGAAGCCTCAACTTCGCAACAAGCCCATCAAGAAGAAGGCCAACCCCCTCAAGTCGGCCAAGATTGAGACCATCGACTACAAGGACACTGCGCTCCTGCGCAAGTTCATTTCCGATCGCGGCAAGATCCGTGCTCGTCGCGTCACTGGCGTCTCCGTCCAGGAGCAGCGTCGCATTGCCCGTGCGGTGAAGAACGCCCGCGAGATGGCGCTCCTGCCCTACTCGTCGACCGGCCGCTGATCGGGGAAGGAAATTCGCATGGCTACCACTAAGCTCATCCTCACCCGCGACGTCGCCAACCTCGGCAACGCCGGCGAGGTCGTTGAGGTCAAGTCCGGCTACGCCCGCAACTACCTCGTGCCCCGCGGTTTTGCGACCAAGTGGACGAAGGGCGCGCAAAAGCAGATCGACGAGATCGCTGCCGCCCGTCGTCGTCACGAGATCGAGTCCATTGATGACGCCCGCGAGTTGCGCGACGCCCTCCAGGCCGCCGCTCCTGTCGTCATCTCCGGCAAGGTCGGCACCTCCGGTCGTCTCTTCGGCGCTGTTTCCGGCGCCCAGATCGCCGAGGCCGTCAAGGCTCAGCTCGACAAGGTCATTGATCGTCGTCGCGTCATGATCGCTTCGCCGATCAAGTCCACCGGCGATCACACCGTCGTCGTGAATCTCCACCCGGAGGTCACTGCGAAGCTCAAGGTTCGCGTCATCGCCGAGTGATTCCTCGCCCGCGTCACAGTCTCGTCTGCGCCTCAGTGGTCGAGGACGAGGCTGCGTGCTGGACTTGAAGGGGATGACCTCGAGTCGCTGAACCTTATGAGGGGCCCTCGATCCGCAAGGATCGAGGGCCCCTTACATTCCTTTCAAATCTACACGATGCCACAGCGCACGCTTCTTCCATTTCAAAGCGAGCCGACTGCCGGAAAACGTCATATTTTCATCCTCATTGCTGAGCAGTGGGCTGCGCCCCTTCACAAAAACTCCCTTGCAACCACCACTCGAAGCGTGCCACACAGGCCCAGGGGTCGAATACTCTTACCATGATGCAAGGCACGCGAGCACAAGCTACCTCCGCTGGCGAATCCGACTGATACTTTGAGCGGTTCACCATTGAGCACATTCCCTTAGGGCCTGCTTTATTGTAGATTGACAGTATTCTTGTACGCGTTTTCTGAAAGATTGTCTTGATGCCACTCGCTTCGTCCTTACGTTTTATGCTCGGTTCTGCGCTGACGCTCGGCCTCCTCTTCTCAGGTGCCGCCTCCGCAGCCACAATCGACCCGATTTCTTCTCATATTGATCAATCCTGCTCCTCCGGTTCCCTCAGTGAGGGGCCATGCGAGATTCCACATTTCGCCATCACTGATCCTCAAGAAGAATACGCAGTGAACCCAGGGGAAACTCTGACATTGAGTGGAACCGGATGTATTGCCGACTTCCCAACAAAGTTCGAAGCGTGGATGCTCTTTGAAGAACCCGCACGTCGAAGCGATCTCCCGTCTCCCACTCATGTGACGCATGATGTCGATACCGGTTCTTGGACCGCGACCTTCACTTTGCCTGATGAGCCCGGCACGATTCCGGTGTCATTTCATTTCACGTGCTCATCTGTCGAATCGTTTTTTGAGGCCCGCAGTTCCAGTCGCCTGCGGCTGTACTCCAGAGTGAATGTTCTTCCGAATTCACAAGAGGAACCGTCTACACCTCAAACCTCACAAGAGGAACCGCCCACACCGGAAACACCCTCGGATCCTCCTGCAGAACCGAGAATCACGCTCACTCAGTCTGATGTTGAGATCGGGGCTCCCCTCGAGCTTTCCGCCAGCGGCTTCGATCCTGATGAAGAGGTCGAAGTCTGGCTTCACTCCGACCCGATCAGACTTGGCACGATCAGAGCTGATGCCTCCGGTAACGCCTCCGGAACTTTCGTGGTGCCCGATAATGTACCCGCTGGCAGCCACACGGTGAAGTTCATTGGGACGACCTCGAAGAAGACCGCTCAAACGCCCATCACTGTGAAGAACAAAACGACAGCTGAGAAGGCGAGCTCGTCATCGCCCGCAGGCACTGACGCTTCTTCGAACACTGACAACGCCTCCTTCTCGTCAGCCTCCGGAAAGGCCACGAAAGAGCTTGCGAGGACCGGCGCAGATAGTCTTCCCGTCCTCTTTGCTGCAAGTCTCATGAGTCTCGTTGGTCTGGGTGCGCTTGTGCGTCGACGAGTGCGAGCATAGTTCCCTGATCGCAGTGGGGGGGGGGGGGGGGGGGGGGGCGGGGGGGGCGGGGGGGGGGGGGGGGGGGGGGGGGGCCCCCCCCCCCCCCCCCCCCCCCCCCCCCCCCCCCCCCCACTTTTCATGAGCCTGACTGGAACAGATCAGGGTGTGACGCTAGAGAATCTGGTGTGGTCTGTTGCTCAGAGGAGGGATCTTCCGATGAGGGCTGTTTCTGGCTTTGCTGTTCTAAATAGCTGAGCAAGGGGAGGGAGTAAGGTCGCCTGACAGCGGGACTCACCCATAAAAGGAGGTTTTGGCGATGTGTGGAGGGGCTATATCCCCTCCACTCACGCTGCCGCGACTCTACCCTCCACTCATGATCCCTTCGCCCACGCAAGCAGAACTTAAGGAATCCCTCACTCTCAAGATCCTTCACTCATACAAGCGTGCCTTGACTTCCACTTCCGCTCATGTTTCTGCACCAAAACTCTATGAAAGCACCCTCAGGCAGGTATTCGCGTACCTGCCAGTGCGATTGTGAACACCGTCGGTGAGGATTTAGCCCTCGAAGGCTGCGTGGGGGATCGCGACGATTCGTGCCGGAGCCGCAGCCCCTAGGCAACCATGTTCAGCTTTTGCTGGACCACGTGCGCGCGTAGCTCCGCTCACCATGCAGGGGTCGGGATAAAACACGGACGAACGTTGGTCTACGGGAGCGGGAATTACTCGCCATTAAGGGGTGGGGTGAAACAATCAACCGTGCCACTGCTCTAAGGTCGGCAGCGGCCAGTGCGCCTGTGATTGACACCCTCGTCCAGGACTAGTGCGAAGAGACCCGAGCAGTAAGTGGCAGACACCATTGCCTCTCCTCAACCACCGCACGCAGGCACCCAGGAACCTAAAGAACACAGCTGCATGCTTGCAAAACGACGCAGCACTGTCCTTGGTCTCGGCAGTCAGGATCTTGAGGAACCACGCGCAAATAGCCTTCGACACCCTTAGAGGCTTCCCCACATGCTCAGCGGGCAAAGAGGCCAGAACCCCAAGGGTGCTAGAAGCACAAGGAATGGACACTGCCACTCCTGAAACCAGACAAAGCGAGCGCCACGAAAACTGCCTCCGATTCCACCTATCCGAGTGCAAGCAAACGCCGCAACCAAACGAAAAGTCATGGTCGGCATCAGCTCCACTTTTCCAGGTGCGAGTAGATGCCCTGCGACAGGAATCTGACGAAAAACCAGGAGCCTGGGCGAAACACCGACTGAAACCAAACGACAACCTCCTCATCACAAGGCTCAAGAGCACACACGTGCAGACCGCACAGCGCAACAGCTCCGGGTTCTCGTGAACAGAAGGCTCCTCAACCGGCCCTCAGCATCAACCGAGCCCAGCAGCTCCTGAGGCTCGTAGGCACACAAGCCTCAGGTCTGCCCGGTGCACACCCTAGGGTTCGACTGCTGCGCCTCCGCCGCCGTTTCCACCACCCTCATTGTGCCCAGGGTTATCCGCGCCATCGTCGTGCCCGTCATGCCCGCCGTGCCCATCATGTCCAGGCTGAGTGTTCCCACCTGGGTTATTCGGGCCGTTCTGACCAGGGTTCTGAGACCCCTGATTCGAACCTTGTGAAGGCTGTTGGCCTTCCTGCGGCCTGCCGGAATCGGAGCCCTGCTCTGAGGATCGCTGCCCAGAAGAATCTCCTGCGGAGGCTGCCGACTGCGCATCATCTTGGGAATCGTTACGAGACTTCGAGTTCCTGTTCGTCTTCACATACCAGTCGAAACCACCAGTAGGCATTCCCTCAACAGCTGTCTGCATGTACTGGGTCCACACATCAACCGGCCAGTCGCCGCCGTGGAATTGGTCGAGTCCCCCGATGTTCGGCAGAGGGGCGGAGTTCCCGTCCTCGTCGGACCCGTACATCGACACGGCGGACACGAGGCCGGGGACAAAAGCCACGAATTGAGCGGCGCGCTGCTCTTGTGCGGTACCGGTCTTGCCTGCCGTTGTGAAGCCCCGAAGGTCCTGCGAAACCGATGATGCGGTGCCATCCCCCTTCGTCACCGCCTCAAGGGCAGGCATGATCGAAGAGACCTCCTCGACGGAGAACACTCGATTTTTGTCCGTGGGAGCCGTGTAGATGACGTTGCCTCTTGGACCGGTTACCGAGCGGATAATGTGCGCGTTGACGCGTTCACCGCCGTTCGCGATCGTCGAATAGGCGGTCGCGAGGTCAATATTGTGGGGCGAAGCGTATCCGAGAACGTTGAGGAGAGTTCGATCGAGGCCGAGGGTCTCCTCCGGGATTCCCGCGTCAATCGCCGCCTGCATGGTCGCTGCTGGTCCAATGTCTTTGTTCAAGGCGACATAGGAGGTGTTGATCGAGTAGCTCGTCGCCTTGATGAGGTCGACATTCCCGAAGGAGTATCCGCCGTCATTCTCTACAAGCTCCGACAGACCGTCGAAACGCTGAGGGGAACGACCCGAATAGGTGTCATTCACTGAGCCGCCGGCACGCGCATTCGCAAGCAGAGCGAAAGGCTTGAAAGTCGAGCCCGCCATCGCGATGTCCTGAGTCACGGCGTTTTGCTGGCGCTCCAAGTAATCCGAACCCGCGTATTCGGCGACGATCTCCCCCGTATTCGGATCGATTGAAGACAATGCCACATGCATGGTGTCGGGGTTCCAGCCCTCGACCTGTTTCATGCTTTCAGCGGCCGCCACTGCCGCATCCTGCTTCGCCCGGTCAATCGTCGTGACGATCTTCAGGCCACCATTGGCGATCTGAGTCTCGTCGATAGCTCCGGAGGCGATGAGTTCCGAACGAGCTTGCTCAATGAGGTAACCGTTCGGACCGGCGAAAGTCTCACTCTCCACCTGAAGAGGATCAATCGTCTCGGGGAAAGAAGCAGCATCCGCTTCCGACTGGCTGATCCACCCGTCCTCGACCATGAGGCTGAGGACGCGCGCCCACCTGTCTTTCGCCTTGTCCGGATCCTCAGCCGGATCCCAAGCCGAGGGCGCGGGGATGATTCCTGAAAGCATCGCGGCTTCGCTGAGGCTCAGTTCGCTGGCCGGGTGTCCGAAGTATGCCTGAGAAGCGGCTTCGATGCCGTAGGAGCCGCGACCGAAGTAGATCGTATTGAGATAATTGCCGAGGATCTCATCCTTGGACTGTTCGCGGTTGATTTTGATCGCGAGGACCGCTTCTTCAGCTTTTCCCCTGTAAGAAGAGGTGGTTTCACCGACGTAATATCGTTCGACGTACTGCTGGGTGAGGGTCGAGCCGCCCTGACGCGACCCCGTCACCACATTGGTGAAGAGTGCACGGAAAATACCCTTGAAGTCGATGCCAGAGTTCTTGTAGAAAGTGCGGTCCTCCGATGCGACAACCGCCTTGCCGACGTAGTCGGGCAGAGTCGAGGGGTCGATGATTTCTCGGTTGACGTCACCGAGTGAGCCCATCTCAGTCGAGCCGTCGGAATAGTACAGCGTCGACTTTTGAGCGAGCGCCAAGTCCGAGGCCGCCGGAACGGTCAAGCTCGTGTACATGTAGAGGAACGCCGCCAGGGCTGAGATCAAAGCGAGAAGAAAAGTGAAGGAAAGACCGAGGCCGATCTTCTTGCCCAGACCTCTCTTTTTCTTCGCCGAGGCCGGGGCCTTCTTCGCTGTTCTGCCTGCAGCCTTCCCTGAGTTCGCTACAGCTGAGGCACCCCGTTCCTGGGATGCACCGAATGATTCGGGGGGCAGAGGAGGAAGACTCAACTCGGGGACGCCGCCGGGCAGAGCACTTGAGGGGGCTGTCTGGCCCCCATTGATGATTGAGCGCCGGACATTGGAGGGTTTAGGCGGGAGAGAGCTCGAAGGATCAGATCCCATGATCTCGTCCCAGTTCTTCTTCCCATCGTTTCTCGCCACGAATTCAACCTTTCAGCTGGGTCTGCACTCCAGCGTAGGGCCAGAAGCCGTGAATCTGCCGATTTCGTGACAGTTCCAACGTTAGGAATCGTTATTCACAGCAGATGAATGACGGCTCACCCACGCTCGCAATCGGGATCGTCTGGCCTTGAGAGAACGAAACACTGCAAGCGGAGCATCCCGGCTCACACTGAGGGACCTGGACATCTCCCCCCTGCTTGTGACCGTGCGGAGCATCAGAATCCACACTCACTGGCCCAGCCCCGCTCTGGAGCCTCTTCCTCGGGATCAGTCCCATTGCTCCTCGGGACGACCTTCTTCAGCCCACAGGGTGTGGAAGGTTCCCGGCTTGTCGATGCGCTGATAGGTGTGCGCGCCGAAGAAGTCGCGCTGCCCTTGAATGAGCGCGGCCGGAAGACGCTCAGCGCGAATCTGATCGAAGTACGACAGGGAGGATGCAAACACGGGGATCGGCACTCCGGATGTGGCCGCGAGCGCAACGATCCGACGCAAAGAGGGCAGGCAGTGCTCGAAGCGCTGTGCGAAAGGAGGGGCGGCGAGTAGGAGGGGAAGTTCAGGATCCGCCTCGTAGGCGGAGGCGATGTCGTCGAGGAATCCCGCCCGGATGATGCATCCTGCTCTCCAGATCCGTGCGATCGCGGCCTTGTCGATGCTCCACTCATGAACCTGGGCTCCAGCGGTGATCTCGTCGAATCCTTGCGAATAGGCCACGAGTTTCGAGGCGAACAAGGCGCGGCGCACATCGTCGATGAAAGTATCGGGCTCACTGATCGTCAGTGGGAGTGCTGCGGCGTCAAGACCGCGGGCAGCCTCACGCTGAGGAGTGGCGCAAGATGCTCCGCGCGCGAATGTCGCCTCCCCGATTCCCGTCACGGGCACGGCCAGATCCAGTGCCGTTTGTACCGTCCACTTGCCTGTGCCCTTCTGGGAGGCCTGGTCGACGATGACATCGACGAGGGCGCAGCCGCTATGAGAGTCATTTTGACGCAGGACCTCGGCGGTGATTTCGATGAGATAGGAGTCGAGTTCGCCCTCGTTCCATGTTGAGAACACCTCGGCGATTTGCGCGGGGCTCAGGCCCAGTCCCTTGCGAAGAAGGTCATAGGCTTCGGCGATGACCTGCATGTCGGCGTATTCGATGCCGTTGTGGACCATTTTCACGAAGTGGCCTGCGCCGTCGGCTCCGACGTGGGCGCAGCAGGGTTCGCCCTCGTAGTGGGCGCTGATCTTTTCGAACATGGGGCCCAGGCGCGTGTAGGACTCAATCGTGCCTCCGGGCATGATCGAGGGTCCCCATAGGGCACCTTCTTCACCTCCGGAGACTCCTGCGCCAACGAAGTGGAGGCCGAGTTCGCGGGCGCGGCGCTCGCGTCGGATCGTGTCGGAGAAGAGGGAGTTGCCGCAGTCGACGATGATGTCGCCTTCTTCCATGCGCAAGGCGAGCTGCTCCATGACGATGTCCGTGTCCGGGCCGGCCTTCACCATGATGATCGCGACGCGCGGGCGGGAAAGGGAGGCGACGAAGTCGTCGAGTTCGCTCGCAGGGACGAAGACGCCTTCTGAGCCGTCGCCGTGCGCGGCCATGAGCCTTTCGGTTCGCGCGGGAGTTCTGTTGAAGATCGCGGTTGCGTAGCCGTTGCGAGCGAGATTGCGGGCGAGGTTCGCTCCCATCACTCCCAGTCCGAAGACTCCGATATCAGCTGAGGCTGGTTGTGGGGTGAATGCGCTCATGCGTGTTGCTCCTCGGTTTCGGCTTGTCACCACCCTACGGCCGAGGTCACCCTCGCGCAGCACGGCCCGGGTCTTGTGGTCCGCGCGCCTGTATCTTCCACGGTCTTCTCTCGCCAACCCTCCTTGCTTCTCCCCCGTCACATACCCCACGGCCCAAGAGTCGGTGGGAAGACGAAGATGGGTAAGCCTTCATCACCTGGACCACCCCGACTCAAAATGTGGCGGGAGCGCAAAAGTGGGACTAGGCCCATTGCCTGGCCCGTGGCCCGAGAAGTGGCGGGAGCGAGAATCGTGAGCGTGCAAAGGTGCGGTAGTCCTCATTATCCCGAGGTGCGGTAGTCCTCATTATCTCGAGGTGCACTGGTCCTCGTGGAGGCGGACTCTCACTGACACTGCAAGACTGAAAGTGTTTCCCCTCAGATTTCACGCATCACTGAAAATTCTTCCCTCAGACTGCAGATATCACTGCAAATTTGACACTGTGAGTTTCAGTCTTGGGCGCCGTTTTTCACATGTTCAGGAGCCTGAGCCGCGCGCTTCGCCTTCGCCGCAGCCTTCTTCTGGCGCTTCTGGGCGACCATCGCCTCCCAGTGCGCCTGCTGCTCCTCGTACTCGCGAGCAATCTCTCGTACCTCCTCCGAAGACCACCACTCGAGGAGAGCCTCACGGGCCGCTTCCTTCCCCATCGGCCCCTTCTCCATACGCATGCCCATGAGGAACTCAAGCGCCATCTTCACCGCGCGTGAGGGACGAAGGCCCAGGATCTCCATGACTTCCTGACCGTCAAGATCAGGTCGGATCGCATCCAGCTCCTCTTGCTCGCGCAGGGTCGCGATCCGGGATTCGAGGTCGTCGTAAGCGGCGGAGAGCATATTCGCCTTACGTCGGTTGCGGGTCGTGCAATCGGCGCGAGTGAGGCGGTGGAGACGTTCGAGGAGCTCACCGGCGTCAGCGACATAACGACGCACCGCTGAATCCGTCCACGCGGATTCCCCGTACCCATGGAAACGCAAATGCAGGGCGACAAGAGTCGACACGGCCTCAGTCGTGGCCTTATCGAACTTGAGGGCCTTCATGCGCTTGCGCGTGAGTTTCGCACCGACGATCTCATGATGGTGGAAGGACACTGTGCCGTTCGGCTCGAAGCGCCGAGTCATCGGCTTGCCCACATCATGCATGATCGCCGCGAAACGCAAGATGAAGTCGGGGGCGGGGACGGGCCCGTCCTCGTCTGTCTCAAGATCCATGGCCTGCTCGAGGACGGTGAGCGTGTGCTCGTACACATCCTTATGGCGCCTGTGCTCATCGACTGTGGACACCAGTTCAGACAATTCGGGAAGAACGATCTGACACACACCAGTGTGGACCATGAGTTCGAGGCCGCGACGCGGGTAGGGCGAGACGATGAGACGCTCCAATTCGGTGCGTATCCGCTCCGCTGACACGATCTGCAGTCGCGGGGCCATCACCTCCATCGCCTCCATGACATCGAGGTCGACATCAATGCCGAGCTGAGCCGTGAAACGTGCAGCCCTCATGATGCGCAAGGGGTCATCATCGAAGGACTGCTCGGCGGTGACGGGGGTGCGCAGACGAGCCTTAGCCAAGTCCTCAAGACCATGATGCGGATCCACTAGGACCATCCCCGGCAAGCGCATGGCCATGGCGTTCACCGTGAAATCGCGGCGCGTGAGGTCCCCTTCAAGGGTGTCTCCGAAAACGACCTCGGGCTTGCGCGAGCCGACCTCGTAGGAGTCACTGCGGTAGGTCGTCACCTCGACGACCAGGTCTTTCTTTCGCCCGCCGATCGTGCCGAACTCTTTGCCGATGTCCCATACTGCCGCACCCCACTGCGCCAGGAGCTCCTCGGTGCGTTCAGGCTTTGCTGAAGTCGTCAGGTCGAAATCGTTCGGCGTAACACCGAGGAAGGCATCGCGAACGGGACCTCCGACTAGGGCGATCTCTTCGCCTGCGGCCTCGAAAACGCGGCCGAGGTCGAAGATCTCCTCCGGCAATGCGCCAAAGGTTCGCTGCGCATTCGCCAGCAGTGTCGGAATATCTAAGTCGAGGGGAACGTGGTTTTTCGGGCTCATCACCTCTCAGGATGCCATGACCTGATGCCCGCAGGCCACGAGCTCGAGGGCGAATGGAGCATGAAGTCACCCACTGCCCGTACACGAATTCCTCAATTGCCCCTAAGTGGGAGTATCGGGAACGAGGGCGAGAGAGTGCCTCAACGGCCAGAGCTGGCGCCACTCGAAGCGGGAGCATTTAGCGCTGGTCGAGGTGGGAGTATGAGCTAGGAGGGCGAGAGGCGCCTGAGGAGACGCGCACCCGAGGACACACTCGAAGCCTCATCTCGTCTGCGTCTCCCTGATCGAAGCATCCCACAGGGGCGTGGCGAATCCGACTCGGCGCAGGAACAGCGTGCTGAGGTGACGGAATGCTCCGAACGGGCGTGGCGAATCCGACTTGGCGTGGGCAAAGCGCCTCCCTGCCTCTCGCCGACTAGAGTGGACTCATGCCTGCCAGACCGACGAACTTTCGACAGGGGGTTCCCAGCCCCCCGCGTCGTCGTCCCTCTTCGCACGCATCCCACTCTCATTCGCCTCACCTTCCCGTTTCTTCCGAGACTTCAGCAGGAGGCATCGTCGTCGATGTCGTTGACGGGATCCCCTACGCCGCCTTGATCGCCCGGCGCAACCGCGCAGGCCGGATTGAATGGTGCTTGCCAAAAGGCCACCTCGAAGCGGGTGAAACTCCCGAGCAGGCCGCCCTGCGCGAGGTCGCCGAAGAGACCGGTATTCATGGAAGGATCATCCGTCACCTCGCGAGCATCGACTACTGGTTCTCCGGAGCAGACCACCGCGTCCACAAGGTTGTCCACCACTATCTGATGGGCTACGAGTCCGGTCTCATCACCGTTGAGCACGACCCGGATCACGAGGCCGAGGAAGCCGCCTGGATTCCTTTGAAGGACAGCTCCCATCGACTCGCATACCCCAATGAGAGGCGAATCGTGGCGATCGCCCTCGACCTTTTGTATCGGGGACTGTAAATGCGGCGCGCTCGTCCTGCTCTCATCACAGTGCTGATCTCCATGAGCCTGCTCATCATCAGCGTGTTCGCTCCAGCGCCCGCCCTCGCCGATGAAGAGGCGTCCCTGCCAGGGGTCTCGGATCCTCAATCGCGCCCCTCACTTTTTGCGAAAGCCTCCTCATCTCATGGCATTGAAGTGTCGATCAATTCACTCTCGCCGAGAGTGATGAAAAACAATGAGGACCTGGTCATCTCGGGTGCCTTGAGAAACACTTCAGGACGCACCCTCACAACTCCCGCGATCCTCGTATCCATGTCGACGACACCCCCCTCGTCCGTGATGGATCTCGAAGAGGAACTCGATGTGGATGCGCAGATCGGGTCGACGATCAGTGCGACGAATCTTGAAATGAACCTTGAGGCGGACGCTTCTCATCGTTTCGAACTACGTATTTCCGCTGAGAACTTGCCTTTCGACGACGAATCCGCGTGGGGTCCGCGGGCCCTCACCGTTGAGGTCTTCTCAGATGGCGCTTCGGGCCGGGATGCAACGATCGCACTTTGGGACTCCGGGGCTGATTTCGCTCCCTCGCGCCTCAGCGCTCTTATTCCTTGGACTTCGGTCAACACTGAGGGAGAGGAGGAGGAACGCCGCGCAGCGCTTGCCATCGCCTCAATCCCGGGGGCGACTCTCGCGATGGATGCTGCGCTCCTACCCTCCCTTCCTCAAAAGGATGAGGAGATAACTGAGCAGAAGACTCGTGAGAAGGTGAAAACCGATGAGGCTTTCCTCCGCTCCCTTCTCACCCCCGGTCGTGAGATCGTTGCCCTGCCGAGGGGGGACGCCGACCCGGGAACTGTCACTCTGGCGGGGAATTCAGAGTTGAGCACGCGCTTGACAGAATCGATTGAAAGCTTCCCTGCATCTATCGCGGAGCTGCGCAAACTTTCGGCCAAGAACTCCGATGACGAGGCCTCCCCCGAAGGCTCGCAAAGCTCTCAGTCCGGGGCGCAATCCTCCTCTTCCTCTGATTCCAGCGAATCACAAGGAGGCAACGTCAACGCAAACGGCCAGGGCAACGGAGTGCACAACGACAAGCAGATGCCCCCCGCTTCTCCTTCACAGGATTCGCAGGACACCGAGGACGAGGACGCGGCTCCGGCTTCAATCATTCGTCATGTCGCCTGGCCCTCTGCCTACACCTTCGGGACCTGGCAACTCGAAGCCGCGAAGAATGGGGTGAGCATCGCACCACTCGGGCGACTCGAACCCGATGAGGACTTGGACTTCACCTCACTTGCCCTCGCAGAAGTGGACACGACCACAGGGGAAATCTCCATGAGAGGGGCGAGTGAGCAGAGCGCGAGGGTCCTCATCCCAAACGTTTCACTCTCGCAGATCCTCGATTGGCAAACGACGAACACTGCCGATGAGCTTGATGCCGAACAGGCCCTCCAGGCGATCACCGCGATCATCGCCCATGATCGTCCGTCTTCTTCGCGAACCGTGTTCCTCACCTCCGATCGTTCCACCGCTCCGAACGCGGATCTTGCGGTCAGGGTCCGTGCTCTTTTCGACTCGCCGTGGGTAACGGGAATCAGCTTTTCAGATATCGCGGAGTCTGAGCCGACCGACGTGGAACGCATGATCGTTGAGCCGGGTGCACTGTCCTGGGAGGGAGCTACAGCCGTTTCCACTCTGAGCGACGCCCTCATCTCGGCGTATTCTTTCGCGAATGCGACGAGCGACCCGAAGGAAGCTCTTGCGGAGATCGAGGGTGAGATCCTCCCAGTCATCTCAGCACGATTCTCACCCGACGAGCAGCTCACCGCAGCCTCCCAGTTCTCTGCGAGAGTCTCGGGTTTGCGTTCACGTGTCGCCACAGAACCTGCGGGGGCCGTGAACCTCATCAACAAGTCCGCGGATTTTCCCGTGCGGGTCCGTAATGATCTGCCTTTGGATGTCACCGTGAAGGTGACTCTCCTGCCCTCCGATGCGCGACTGAGGATCGCCCACTCCTCTGAAGTGACGCTCCTCGCAGGCGCAGTCTCGACCGTCACTGTTCCCGTTGAAGCTATCGGTTCAGGCGATGTGGAAGTGACGTATCGGATTACGACTCCCGATGGTTCGGTCCTTGAGGATTCACGGAAGGTCCTCGTGCGTTTGCGCGCAGGCTGGGAGGATGCGATCACGATCAGCGCAGCGGCAGCTTTCGCCCTCCTCTTCATCTTTGGCCTTGTGAGAACACTTCGTCAACGTCTCGACAAGAGAAACGAGGAGAGTACTGCGAGCCCGGGCTCGCCTCAAGCTACCGAAGAGCATGATCCCCTGGAAACCGACTCCACCCCCGACGGGGACTCCAACACAATCGACCAGCAGATGGGAAGCTGATGACCTCTGAAACGGCCCCCGAGCGAAGCCCCTCTGCGAAGCGCTCGTCGATTCTGCGTGCCAGTGCGATCATGGCCTCCGGCACGATGGTGTCGCGCATCCTCGGGTTCGTCCGTTCGATCATGCTGCTCGCCGCGATCGGCGCTGCTGGCGGTGGCGTGTCAGCCGCGTTCCAGACGGCGAACACTTTGCCGAACACGGTGTTCAATCTCCTCGCCTCCGGTGTTTTCGACGCCGTCCTCGTCCCCCAGATCGTGGGCGCCTTGAAGCGCAAGCACGATGGTGAAACCTATGTGAACCGTCTCCTCACTCTCGCAGGGACCCTGCTTTTCATTGTGACGATCCTGTCGATGGTCGCCGCGCCTCTTCTCGTCGTCATCACGGCCGCGGGCTATGACTCGGAGATCCGCACCCTCGCGATCCTTTTCGCGCTTTTGTGCCTGCCGCAGTTGTTCTTCTACGGCTTGTACAACCTGCTCGGTGAGCTGCTCAACGCTCGCCGCGTCTTCGGCCCGTACATGTGGGCGCCGGTCGTCAATAACCTTGTCGGGATTGCGGGCCTGGGCGCTTTCCTTGCGATCTGGGGCAGTTCGGAGGACCGTATTGAGGTCGCGGACTTCACCTCCGCACAGTTCTGGCTTTTGGGAGGTTCGGCGACTCTCGGCGTGATCGCGCAGGCGCTGATCCTTCTCGTGCCGATGAAACGCGCGGGAATCCGTTTCACGCCGGACTTCCACTTCCGCGGCACTCGCTTCGGCTCCACCTCGAAGGTCGCTGGATGGACTTTCGCGACTCTTGGGGTCAGCCAGGTCGGTGTCTTATCGACGAATAACCTGGCGGCCCTCGCGGATGCCTATGCGAAAACCCATGACGGAGTATTCGCGGGGATCAGCGCCTACGCGACGGCTTTCATGATCTTCATGCTCCCCCAGTCGCTCATCACCGTGTCCCTCACGACCGCGATATTCACCCGAATGGCCGAGGCCGTGGCCGATGGCGATGATCGGGGTGTTGCCGCACAGTACACGATGGGCGTCCGCACGATCACCTCGCTGACTCTGCTGGCCGCCGCGATCCTTATCGCGGGTTCGGTTCCGATGACGCAAATGGTTTTGCCCTCCTATTCGAATCAGGAGATCATCGCCGGGTATGCGTGGATCCTTGCGGCACTCATGCCGGGCGTTGCCTCTACGGGCATGGTCCTCATGAGCCAGAGAGTCTTCTTCGCCTACGAGGATGTGAAACCTGTGTTCCTCATGGGCATCGGTCCGACGATCATTCAGGTGATCGTCGGCTGGGGCATGTATTTCATGACGGGCGCCACCTGGTGGGTTGTCGGCGCCGCCCTCGGTGAAACGGCATGCCGCCTCGTGCAGGGTGTCATCGCCGTGGCTTGGGTGTCGAAGCGCAACGCATTCGTCGACAAGGCGTCACTGCTGCGCTCGTACTCCTCCTTCTTCGCTTCCGCTCTTATCGCCGGTTTGCTCGCGTTTGGGGCTTTGTGGGCTGTGGGCGTTCACACGATCGTGGAATCGACCTCGGCGCGCATCGGCATTGCGAGCGGGAAGATGCTTCTCGTGACCCTGATCGCCTCCTTCGGATATCTGATCGCGCTTCGCTTCATCGCCCCAGGTGAGTCGGCTCGCACGATCGCCCCATTGCTCGCCCGCTTCAAGGTTCCCAACGGGGTGCGCATCCTCCTCGCCGCGCCGCTTCAGACGAGTCCGAGGAAGGTCGAGGATAATGGCTGACGACCACCGCAACGACATTGGGGGATTCATGGACGAGGACGCGATGCACAGCGCAGGGGAAGGCTCCTGCCCTGAAGAACCCCTGCCGAGCTTTGAACAGGTCCTCCACTCTTTAGAAGATGAAGTGAAGGAGTCTTCTTCTCCTGTGCACGAGGGGATTGAGGAGGCTGCTTCTCCTGCGTCAAAGAAGGAGGCGTGGGCCTCGACAGTGGTCTCCAGCGCTTCTGCTTGGACATCAAAGATGCGCGAGAAGATCGTGTCGGCGAAGGACTCGCTTCGCTCCTCGCAACTGGACAAGCCTGCTGAGGATCTTCCCCAGCCTCCACCTCCACCCGACTCCTCGCTTCCCCCGATGCCGCCCGCCCCCGAGGATGGGGGAGCTGAGATGCAAGGAGCGAACTCGCAGGCTGGGACCGCAGATGGAGACCCGCTCTCCCCTCCCGACACTGCCCCTGCCCATCCCACCACTGCCCCTCCCCACCCCGCCAGCGCCCCTGCCGGAGGAGACGAGGAAAACGCTTCCAGCGGCGCCACAACGAAGGGCACTGGTATCCCAGCTCCGATTGCGCAAGAGCCCGTCCAAGAAGAGAAGTTCGAGGAGCCCATGGTCTTCGAGACAGAATCTGGCAGCAAGGATCCCTCGAAGGGGCAGTCCTCGAAACGCCACAACACGACCCCCACGCTGATTTCCGGTGCCCTCGAAGAGACGAGCGCCATCCCGACCATCGCAGGTGCGTCGGGTGGCTCTTCGAAGATTCCCGGGCAGGGACATTTAATCGACCCGACGAAACCGACCCTCATTTTTGCCGTTGTTCTCACCATCCTTGCCGCGTTCTGGTCCTTCACCACAGCCTTCGCACCCGTGAACAGTATTGATTTCGCACAGTCGCTCGCCGATGCTCAATCGGCGGCTCATGGCGCTGGGGACGGCTCGGAGGAAGATGGCGATTCTGCAGAGGGACTCGCTCCGAAGATCAGCTCCGTTTCGGTCCTGTCCTGGTCGGACGATCAGGGGGATCACCCCGAGCAGGCCGTCGCGATGATTGACGGCGACTCCTCGACCTCTTGGCATTCGCGCTGGTTCGAGAACAATCAGTTCCTTGACGAATCTGCTGTGACTCTTGTTGTGAAGCTTGAACGCACTGCGACAGTCTCATCCGTGACCCTTGAGATGGATCCTTCGACTTCGGGCGGACAACTTGTCGTGCGCAATGTCACTGACCCTTCGAATCCTCGGAACGGAACACAACTCACGACTTCAGCGTTGTCTCCTTCAACGGAGATTAAGCTCCCCCAGCCCGTTGAGACCTCGATGCTCGCATTGTCCTTCAGGTCCATGCCGACCTCGGTCGACGGGAACGAGTGGGCGTGGGTCTCTGAACTGTCCGTCCAATAGTCCCTGCAGGCAGGCACTTTTTCTCAGGTGCCCGCCCCTCAGGTAGTCCGCCTTCAGGCGGAGAAAGGGATTGATATGTCCTTCAATCTCGTTCCCGGTCTTGTCACCGCGCCCGTCGTTGAGCCCTCTGAAGAGGCCTCGCTTCCCGCGCCTCGTCCCTCCTCCGAACTCCCCGAGGGCGCGAAGGTCCACGATGTCATCATCGTGGGCTCTGGCCCAGCGGGCTACACGGCTGCGATCTACACGGCGCGTGCGGGCTTGAATCCGCTTGTCCTCGCGGGTGCTATTAGCGCGGGCGGTGCCCTCATGAACACGACTGAGGTTGAGAACTTCCCGGGCTTCCCCGAAGGTGTTCAGGGGCCCGAACTCATGGACAAGATGCGCGAGCAGGCCGAGAAGTTCGGTGCTGAGATCCGCTACGAGGATGTCACCGCCGTGAACCTTTCGGGGGATGTGAAGGTCCTCGCCCTTGATGATGAGCTCCTGTATGCGCGCTCCGTGATCCTCGCGACCGGTTCCGAGTACCGTCATATGAATGTCGAGGGCGAGGATCGCCTGTCTGGCCGCGGCGTCTCCTATTGCGCGACCTGCGATGGCTTCTTCTTCAAAGACAAGGTTCTCGCGGTGATCGGCGGAGGCGACTCTGCGATGGAGGAGGCGACCTTCCTGACGAATTTCGCCTCGAAGGTCATTGTTGTGCACCGCCGTGATGCGCTGCGCGCTTCGAAGTCGATGGCGGATCGGGCGATGGCGAATCCGAAGATCGAGTTCGAGTGGAACGCGGTTGTCGATGAGGTTCTCGGTGACGAGGCCGTGACGGGCCTGCGTTTGCAGTCGACTGTGGATGAGTCGATGCGCGAGATCGGCGTTGATGGCGTGTTCGTCGCGATCGGCCACCTGCCGCGTACGGGTTTCCTCGCCGAGGATGTCGCCTTGGACGAGGCCGGGTACATCACAGTTGAGGAGCCTTCGACCCGCACGAGCGTTGAAGGTGTTTTCGCCTGTGGTGACGCCGTTGATCACAGCTACCGTCAGGCGATCACGGCGGCGGGTTCCGGTTGCCGCGCGGCCCTTGATGCGGAGCGTTGGCTGGCGGCTTTGAACGATTGAGTTCTTTCGGCTCCACCGGGGAGTCGGCTTCAGGGCTTTGACCTCTTGGGTGCCTTGGAGGTGCCCGCGAAGCGTCGCGCTGCATCTCGCCGCATTTTTTGAAGGGCGGTGGCTCCGGGCGAGGAGGAGGGTAAAGGCGAAAGCAGGGCCAACGGCCACGGCTTGTGAAGACGAGGGCAAACGGCCATTGCTTGCGAAGACGAGTAGTTGTGCAGACGAATGGTTGTGAGGATTACTGGTCATGAGCTGGAATCCGCCGCTTTCGTAGCGGCGCGATACCCTGGCACGCATGACGACTCTGCCTTCGCCGCGCGATCCTTGCCCCTGCTGCTCGGGCGCGTCGTTTGGAGGGTGCTGTTCTCCGATCCTCGCAGGTGAGGCGGCGCCGAGCGCCCTCGCCCTCATGAGGTCACGGTATTCGGCGTATGTGCTTGGCGACGAGGATCACCTGTTCCGCTCCTGGCATCCGAAGACGAGGCCGGCCCCGCCCTTTTGTGATCCGAAGATTGAGTGGCTCGGCTTGCAGATCGTGGACCTCAGCGGGGGTGGCGAGAACGATTCAGAGGGGATTGTCGAGTTCATCGCCTCGTGGCGCTCTTTCGCCAAATCTGTGGATTCTTCCCGGGTTGTGCCGGCTTCCGGGGCTTTGCAGGGTACCGCCGGGACCGCATCCTCAGCTTCCGGTGCTGCCTTTTCGCCCGCCGAATCCGACTCCTCGGCTTCGGGAAAGGGCTCTTCACCTTCAGATAACGAGCCCCCGTTCGATCCTGTCTTCTCCTCCTTTGCTGTGGAGTCGATGCGCGAGCGCTCGCGCTTCCTTCGTCGCGCGGGCAGATGGGTCTACGTCGATGGGGATGTCCGATGAACGAGACAGAAGAGCAGTGCCCGGACTCTGCGGAGTCCTTCGCTGTCCCGGCGAGCACGACCACTCCCCGCTTTTTCCTTTGGGGAATCCTCATGCTGCTGACCGTCCCCTTATTCGGTTTCGTCGTTCATTTTCCCCAAGTCGCCCATCTCGACCGGAGCATCCTGGATGCGCTGGTCGCCGTGCGTACTCCTGCACTGACACAGGTGATGCTGGTTGTGACGAATGTGTTCGCACCACTGCTTGCGGTTTCGTGGACGATCGTCTTAGGTTGTGTGATTCGTGTGCTCAGCGGTTCTTGGCGGGAAGGATTCGTCATTCCTGCGGCGATGGTGTCCTCCTCGGCGATCACTGCGCTCATCAAGGAGTTCATCGAACGCATCCGCCCAGCCATTCCCGAGCGCCTCGTTGTGGAAGGTTCCTACTCCTTCCCTTCCGGGCATACAACTGCTGTCGCTGCGGCCTGTGTTGCGGGGGTGATCCTCATACTTCGTCACCTTGGGAATCGTCTTCCGAACGACGAGGGCGGGCCCGTCCCCAGGCTCAAGGGCCGAGTGATCACAGGCTTCGTCATTGCGGGCGCGATCGCTCTGATCGTCCTCATTGCTTTCACGCGCCTGTATCTGGGGGCGCATTGGTTTTCCGATGTGGTCGCGGGTGCCTTAGTCGGGACGGCGTCCTCACTTATCGTCGCGGAACTGCTTGTGGGCAACACCTGAATCGGGAGGAGCGAATCTCATGCTCTTTCCTCCTTGCCACACCTCCGCACCCCAGCCTTTCACTACCCCCACCCCGGCTCAAGCCTCTCAACGCCCCGCATCCTGACCTCGACATTTCAGCAGCCCGGAACCCCAGCTTCGGCCTTTCCCCAAACCCACACCGGTTCCCTAGCCTCGGTTTTTCCCGCATCCGCACCCACACCCCCGGCCTTTCACCGCACCCGTCCCCCGGCCCTCGGCCTTTCACCACGCTCACAGCCCGCCCTCGGCGATAGGCTGAAGAATCAACCCGGCCGAGGAAGATCGGAGACACCGTGGCTGCGAACGAAGACATCGTCGACTACGTGGAACGCTCCCTCACGCCCATCGCGGCCGAAGATTTCACACCCGTGGATTCGCTGATCCTGTCCTGGGCTTCCTACTTCCGCATCCTGCCCGACCTTCCCGAAGCGGCCACCGAAAGAGGCGTCGAGCTTCGCGATCTCCTGCGCGCCGAGTGCTTTCCCCGTTTCTTCTGGACCGTGTGGGACCCGGAGAAGTGCAAGCGGCTCCTCTTCGCAATGGCGGCGAGCCCACGCTTCCGCTCGATCCGCCAATGCTTTTGCGTTGACGATATTGACGATGCGGAGCAGAAGCAGTTCGCCGCCTGCGCCTACGTCCTCGGCCCCGATCTTCTGTATGTCGCCTTCCGTGGGACCGACCGGACCCTGGTCGGGTGGAAGGAAGACTTCAATATGACTTTCGCGGCACCCGTGCCCGCCCAGGAATGCGCCGCCGACTACCTCACGGCCCTCGCGTCAAGGACGGATGCGAAGCTCCTGGTCGGAGGTCATTCGAAGGGCGGGAATCTCGCAATCTATGCGGCAGCTCGCAATGCCGAGCTGCTGGGCGATCGACTTCTTCGCGTCTACTCCCACGACGGACCGGGCTTTGTGCCGGAGATCCTCGCCGAACCGGGGTTTCGCGCGATCGAGGAGCGCGTCGACAGGACCGTTCCGCAGTCTTCGATCGTCGGGATGTTCCTCGACCAGTCCTATGCGTACACGGTCGTGAAGTCCACGAATCTGGGACCTCTCCAGCATGATCCCTTCTCCTGGGTCGTGGAGGGGAAGGATTTTGCGAGGGCGAACGGGCTGAGCTTCGATGCGCGCCGCATTGATGCGATCCTCTCGTCCTGGCTCCTCGACCATTCTCCCGAGCAGCGCGAGCTCCTCGTCGACGCGATCTATTCGATCATTACGCTTCCCGAGGTCGAAACCGTCACCGATCTCGTGGAGTCCTGGCAGCAGAGCATCCCGGCAGTCCGGGATCGCATTGCCGCCCTCGATCCAGAGGTGCGGGCCGCGATCCTCGACATGCTGAAGAGTCTTGCGACCTCGGGCCTGCGTGGCTCGGGGCGGAAGAAGGAACAGCGGGCACACGAGGGGCTAGCGATAGCTCGTCGCCAGGGTCGCGAAGAGAAAAGTCATTCACACGCATCTAATGAGTCCTGAGCTGGGAATAGAGTCGGGCGATACCGAGTGAGCAGTGCAGCGGTGAAGCTGCCCAGGGCGGAGGCACGGGTGCGCGGATCGGAAACGAGGACACGCAGCGCAGAGACGAGGACGCGTGGCTCAGCGGTGGGGGTGTGCAGATCAGAAATGAGAGCGTGCAGGGTGGCGGTGAGGGTGTGCTGGGCGGTGGTGAGGGTAGGCAGAGCGTGGGTGCGCAGAGCGGAAATGTGGGTGTGCGGGGTGGAGAGGTGAACCCGAGGTATGTACCCGCTCATACGTCTCCTGAGGTCAGTGTCTCTTCCGAAGCCAATGCTTCTGCTCGCTCGGGTGTTTCTTGCGACGCTAAGGTCTTGTCCTTCTCCATGAAGAGGGCGTCGCTTCAGCCTCGCGGGGTGCCTGGTGCTTTCGCGAAGCCTCCGGTGATCACGGGTGAAAGTGTTTCCTTCCTCCAGAAGTAAGCGCGCTTCCCGACTATTTGTGGTGTGGGTATGTGTCTGGTGGTGTGGTGGTGTGGTGTGGTTATTTGTCGGAGGGGATGAGGTTGATTGTCGCTCTAAGGATTGTGATGGGGGTAGAGGCTTCCGTACTGGTCAGGGCGTTGGCGAGGTAGGCGCTGCGCCCAGAAGGGTAGGTGATGGTCGCATTCCATGTTGTTGTCAGGGTGATGATGCGCCCGGGTGATGTTTGGGTGTAGACGTGGTTGAGGGTTTGAACAGGATAGGGAGCCGACGGGTCGGTGGTTTCTAGGGTGGGGGAGCCATCTCCGAAGTCGTAGGAGAAGTGTGAGGCTTCCAAAGCGATGGAGATTGCTTGGCCAAAGAGGCTGAGTGTGGTGTTTTGTGTGGGTGAGGTGACGTGCACGAGGGTGGGTAGTCCGACGAGGGCGTTTGTTTTGGGTTGCCAGGCAAGCCCTGCACCATTGATGGTGTGTTGGGCGTGCGCGTAGTTGATGATCTGGCGGGGGGGGAGAGGGATTCAACGCTGGGAGTAGTACTCGTGGCAGGGTCAGAGTCTGGGGTTTCGCTTGTTTGGGGGTGTTCGAGTCCGAGGATGATTCGGCATTGTTGAAGAAGGATCGGCCCGTTTGCGGCGTGGGCGAGGCACTCTTCAAGAGCCCGATTCCACTCATCCGCCGAAGAAACATCCACCTCAATGCCATCACCCACACTGAAAACAGGACCCTGCACAGCGGGGGTGGAATCGGGTACAGGGGTCGCTTGATAGTGTCGAACGTTTCCCTCGGCGGAGATTTCATCGCCTTGTCCCCATACGTTGAGATTAATTCCGTCGTTTGCATATGCCACTGAAGGTGAGAAAACAATCCATGCGAGACTCACGACTATCGCGAGATGCTGGGGCTTGGGGATTCTGCTCATTGCGTCACTCAGATTCATCCAGGATTCTTCCTGCGGCCACTTTCCAATCGGAGCCGGTCCAATGAATGAAGAGCTCCATCGTGTTCCGAGCTGCAGGATTGTGGTTGAGGCGTCCGGAAGCAAAGAAGTCGAATTCGCTGGTCTCGACGACCTGAGAGACGGCATATGAGTTCGCGTATTCACTTCCCTTAGGAGTGCTCTCGTCAATGGGAGCGTTGAGTGTCTTCTCTGTGACGGTGAGTCTCATTCCGTTCACCCATCCGCCTTGCTCGTAGAGAGTCTGTATCTGCTCGATCGTTGACTGACAGAAGGTGCAGCGCTCTTCGGAAAAGTCGCTTAGTGGTTGTGTGTCCCCCGTGGTCCACGCGTATTCGACGAGTTCAACGAACTGGTATGCGGCTTGAGCTGCTCCGATTTCGTTGAACTGCAAAGCCGCCTTGTCCATCGTCGGCACTGAGGGAGTGACATGCGGTTTCCTCAGGGTGCCGTCCTCGTTGAGGATGTAATCGCCCGACATCACGACATCGGCGGACTGTGCGGCAGACTCTGACTGAGCACCGCTGGGTGAGACTAGCGAGCAGCCAGAGAGCATCGCGAGGCCCGAGAACACCAAGACGAACACAAGCAGCCGGGCAGCGTGGAATGAGCGTGTCATCTTTACACGCTAAAGCAGCCACCAGAGAAACTCCACCACTTCCCACAAGCTGTGGACAGAAACGAAAACTCGGACTCTCAGGCAGTTGCCGTGGACCTGTGGCTACTCGCTCCTCCAATTTGATGGTGTAGTCGCGGTGTAGGCTCGCCTGTTTCGAAAAGAGAATGGGAATAGGAGGAGCAAACGCACAACACCCTTGAGCAGGTGAGGTCAACGCACTTCTTCTTCAATCGCTTGATGTCAGGTTCGAACTGCGAGGCGTGCTCCGGACGCAACACGTGGGCACTTCAGATGTCGAGCGCGTCGAGCCTCTCCTCGGCGTCGGCATAGCGAGATGTGCCGCGCAGCGATTCTCCTGGCTTTCGCGAGTGCAGCACGCGATTCCCGATTTAGCTCGCCGTAACTCTAGGTGAAGGATCCTGTTTTCACGCACGATTTGCCGATAAAACGCCCGAGTGACCGAAGACAGATCGAACCCGAAGTCCTCAGCGATCGTTGCAGTACGCTTCTTCGTTTCATCATCCACATGTACAGTCCACCGTGCTCATCGGTTCCTCTTTGTACGACAGTGTGGATTCAGCGCTTGACATTTGAAAGAGCTGTCGTGCGGTCACAAGAAGTAGAGCCAATGGACGACATGCGCTACTGCGGTGTGTCGTCCACTACACGAAGTGGACGATCCATCATTCCTGAAATCGGCGACCCGCCGTCTCACGAATCGGAACGATTGGGACTCCGTGTTCCCACCGCAGGCTCCAACTCGATCTTCTCCCTTGCCCAATGCTCGAGGAGCCAGCGGTCGTGGCTCGCGACGAGGAGCGTGCCGTTCCATTCGGCGAGAGCCTTTTCCAGGGCTTCGATCGAATCGAGGTCGAGGTAGTTCGTCGGCTCGTCGACAATAAGGATTTCGGGAGCTGCGGCCACAGCAAGGGCGAGCTGAACGCGCCGCTGATTCCCCGCCGAGAGCTCACCGACCGGGCGGGCCCACATCGAGGGGTGGAGGATTCCCGCACCGATTTCGCCGATGCCCGACTCCCAGGTCTTGGCATCCAGGCCGGGGTCACCCATTTCGGGGAGCCGCTGGGGGACGAGGGCGAGTCGCCCGTCGAGGTCGATGGAGCCGGTCGAATCGGCGGTCGGAGCAGTGCCTCTTGCGATCCACCGCAGGAGCGTCGATTTGCCGGCGCCGTTCGGGCCGGTGAGGAGCAGGTGCTCGCCCGTGCGCACGTCGAAAGTGATGGGCGCGAGTCTGCCGGGAACGGTTGCGTGTCGGATCGCGACAGCGACGGAAGCGTTCGCCTCCCTGACTGGCGGCAGGTCCATTGAGAGGAGGTATTCGCGGGGCTTGCGGACCTCGCGCGACTCCAGGGCCTCCATCTTCCTGTCGTCGTTTCGGGTCCTGCGCGTCATCGTCTTTGAGGCTCGGTCTGCGAAGAATTTCCTTTGGGAGGGTGTTGCCTCTTTGAGTCGGATCCCACCCTTCTGAATGTCCTCGGCGGAACGCCGGTGCACGCGGATTAACTTCTTCTCCTCCTGCTGGGCGGCGTGGAGCTTGGCATGTCCGGCGCGAGCCTTCGCCTTGCGCTCGAGGTAGTCGGCGTAGCCTCCTGCGCAGCGGTGCACGCCCGCAAGCGGAGCCTGACCGGTCGCAGTGAGGAGCGCCTGCCAGGGTGCGGTGTCGAGGTCGAGGAGGACGGTCGCGGTCTCATCGATGAAGGCGCGGTCGTGGCTCGCGAATAGGATCGGCCCCTCGAAGGCTTTGAGGAGGGCCGACAGGTACCGGGCCGCTTCGGCGTCGAGATGGTTCGTCGGCTCGTCGAGGACGAGGACGGAGGGCGAGGCGAGGAGGGTGGCGGCGAGTTCGAGTCGACCTCGCTGGCCGGGGGACAGGGTCGCAAGATCACGGGCTCGCCCCGTTTTTCCGGCGATGATGGAAAGGCCGAGACCGGCGAGGGTCGTTTCGATGCGAACGTCGAGGCTCCACGCCTCGGCAGTCTCCATGTGAACGAGGAGCTCGTCGAACTCACGGCTGAGGCGCCGTTCCTCGGCCGGGGACGGACCTGAGGCGAGCGCCGCGTTCACCTCCTCGAATCGTGCGGAGAGCGCGCGGATCGGCGCGGTCGCCGCATCGAGGCAGTCTCCGACGGTACCGGTCATCGCGTGGACGTCCGGGGCGCGTCGCAGGCCCGCGGCCCCGCCCTTGATTCCCGTGATCTCAGCGCTGCCGCACCTGGGGACGAGGTCGCCGGTGACGAGAGAGAGGAGAGTCGACTTGCCGCAGCCGTTCGGCCCGATGAGACACGCGCGCTCCCCGTTGACGACGGAAAAGGACACGGCCTCAAGAAGGGGGTCAGCGGTGTAGGAGAAGGTGAGGTCAGTCAGGGTGATCGCGGGCACGGGTGCTCCTGGGTGCATCGATGCGGACGGGGAAGGTGTCGGACTGGGCCGAGGGGATTCACGCGATCATGCCGTCACGGTAGCACGCGTGCTCATCGAACCCAGCCCCGTGTCGAAGCGTCGGGGCTTCCGCTCGATGAGATCGGAGAGATCATGGCGAACCGTGGTGATCCTGAGGGTCTGCGCATCACCACGTCCAATCATCGCGAGCGCCTGTCCTGCGAGCGTGCACGGCTGGATGAGATGAGCGCAGCGTTCGACCGTATGAACACCTACTTTCAGGACTCCACGATGATCATCAACGTCCGCCGTATGCACATGCCCGTCATGACCATCGCATCCCTTCGCCGCATCCTTCTGTCTGACGCCGAAGAGGGCGAGTTATGGCAGGAAATCGGCCCACTCATGTCGAAAAGCGGAATTCTCCATGCCCGACCACGACGAGGGTCTCAGCGGGGCGTCTCAGCATTCTTAGGCGCGTCCGGGATGATCCGCATGGAAACCTTCCCTGTCATTCACTCCGATCATGGGCCCAATGCGGTAATGGGAACGACGCAGACGCCGTCCGCTCGCTTGTAGCCGTGTCGGTCATGGTCGATCTTGGCGGCCATGCGTAACAGGGAGGCAGCGGCTTCATCTGCAGCGTTCTCCCCCAGTTTGACCTCAATGCCAGCCCACGTACCGTCGGGAAGCTCGAGGACGATATCGACTTTCGCACCGGTCCGAGAGTCACGCCAAGATGAGAGCGCCGCTCCGAGCGGTTGTGAATAGACCCGAAGGTCTCGGGCGACGAGTGATTCGAAGTGCAGTCCCGCCGCTTCGAGGTCTTTCGACAACTCGTCAACTCCCAGACCGAGTGCCGATGCCCCGAGCGAAGGATCCACGAAGTGATTGACCGGTGTTGTGCGGAGTCGGGTTCGAGATCTCATGTGCGGCTGCCAGGCTGGAATCGCTTCGACCAGCATCAGTCTGTCCAAAGCGTCGAGGTAGTTGGACAGCGTTTCTGATGCGACCGCTCCCCGTGGCCCTCCCCACATCGCGGGTTAGG
Organism: Schaalia cardiffensis; assembly: GCF_016405145.1. Taxonomy (GTDB): domain Bacteria; phylum Actinomycetota; class Actinomycetes; order Actinomycetales; family Actinomycetaceae; genus Pauljensenia; species Pauljensenia cardiffensis. The sequence continues at coordinate 2,134 of NZ_JAEKIA010000003.1, read as the reverse complement.
GCCGTAAGGTTGAGCGGCGTCGCCGCGGATCGTCCCAGAGAGGTCAGGAGTCTTTCGATGTTGGCGGGATTCCTACGCAGTCCCATTCCAGGCACATCGACCTCGGCGACATTGCGAAGGTAGTCGCGCAACCAAGTTCGGGCTGCACGTTCAGTAGCGTCCAGAAGATCCGGCCAACCACCAATAACGATTCGTTCAAGCAGATTATGAATTGTCAGCCGCTCTGCCCGTCCACTCGGATCCTCACCAATCAGAAATCTCTTAAGGCTGATCTGTCCACTGGAGTGTCGTGTCTCGAACAGACTCATCGGCCGCATTCGGAGGCGCCCGATCCGGTCGGCCCCTGAGTGCATGCGTGCGTTGTCCCGTGGGCGCGCAGAGCCCGTCAGGATCTAGAGCCCCTTTCCTTCATGGTCATCCACGGCACGACGCACGAGATTCCACAACTCTGGGACCTCCTGCCATTCATCGAAGACAATCGGCGGAGTCTCCATGAACAGTTGCTCGGGCTGGATCTGAGCGGTGGCACGGGCGGCACGGTCTATATCCATCCGAAGGACGGTCTTCGCTACGCGTTGCGCTGTTCTCGTCTATCCGCCGGCCTTCGGTCCGTTGATCAGTACGGCACCAGTTGCCGACATCCGCTGCTGCAACTCGCTGTCTGCCACGCGAGATCGATAATCCGCCATATTTGAAATCTAAGATTCGCCATCTCCAGAGAAGTAGGGCTGTTCAAACAGCGATGAACATAAGCGAGTTCGTTATCGCCAGAGATTCTGACTGCGCCAGTCTTTAGAGAAACCCATCGTGCTCTGCGCGCTCAGACCAAGCGCTTCAACCGACTGAGGAAAGGTTGCCATGCCATCAACGAAGCGGGCAGGTCAGGAAGTCTTCGGGTCAAACGCTCTCAGAAGGTAGGCGGAGGTAGCCGCATGGAAACACACGCGGTGGTCCACCGGCGCTTTCGTGGAAGCTTGGAGGTGTGCAAGAAGATTTGGGAACTCCAACATGGCAAGGTTGAGTCGATCCGACTGGAAGACAGCCTTACGATTCCACACGCGATCGCCATGGGCACAGTGATTGCGCAACACATTCAAGGCTCGCAGCCACCCTCAGAGGACCTCCTGGTTTTTCACGCTCAGCTCGCGAACGATCCTGCGCTGGTCCGTAGGAGCCACGAGATCCAGGAGACTGACCAGGCAGCCCATCGTCATGAACTCCGTTGCTACCCAGATGGGAACCTCGCTGTCGTAACCTTCAACGAAGTTAAGGACAAACTCCTGCGTGCCGAACTTAGCCGTGCGTCGCTGCTTGCCGTATTCTGTGGCTACAAAGCCCCAACCGAGTAGTACGGTCTACAGCAAATCCGAGGAACAACACTCAAATCAAGGCCGCTGTCCGAATACCTTGGTTACGGTTGATGATTGCTTGACATAGTCCGCCGCATCAGGAGCAATCATCTTGAAGACTTCCATTAGGCTCTCATGAATAATGTCCGGCTCCTGACTAGGTTTCTTCCACCGATCGAAAATCGGTTCATGGTGAGCAATCCGGTTTCTTACATCATTGATGTCGCCAATGATCATGTCGATAGTGGCACGGTCGGTTCGCAGTGGGTACGCGTGATGGAGATACGGAACCCATACGGTCTTCTCATGTGATGCAGAAGTTAGGTGTCTCCAAAAACCGAAGCTCAACTCTGCCATCACCTTCCCTGCTGTCGCCTTTGCACCACCACACTTCCGTATCGCGTCGTCAACGGCACGACGATTCCGATAGTTCACGTCGCTTCCGCGCTTGAGACCCGATCTATCCTTCTTGATCCTCCAGATCGGCATCACCGCCGGTGAATTAGAATCCAGCAACCAATGAACACCGCCTGACCAGCGTGTTCCTATAGCTGCGTCGTAGGCATTCCGCAGCGCGATTTCAAAGTGTGCGATGTCGTGCATGAGTGCTTGACCAAGAGCGACATTCCAGGGATACCGGCAAGGAAGTGTGGCATCGACCCGGACTTTTCGTTGATCTGACCGCGTAAAGTCGCGTTCCCCATAGGGGTGGGGCCTATATGAGCGGGTGAGTGTTGACAAGCGCCCCAAGTGCCCGATCTGCCGAGCGCCGATGAACGCGAACG
>NZ_JAEKIA010000029.1 GCF_016405145.1 Schaalia cardiffensis | reverse complement strand
AGGTGGGTCGTCGAAGACCAGGGGGATGAGGCTCGTGCGATGCGTGAAATGCGTAAGCACCTCGGCTGGTATCTACGAGGTTTCGCTGTCGGCGGGCCCACCCGCCACGCCCTGTCCATGGTGTCGAGCCTCGCCGAGCTGTCCGACATGCCCGCGGGTCTCGACCTCGATCAGCCCTACCCGCAGGCGGCCACCGGCAAACGCGGCCGCGCAGGCGGGGAGAAGACCCCGCATCTGCCCGACGGCTGGCTCTGCTCGGATGTCCTCACCGATGCCGAGCGGGACCTGCTCCGCCTCGCCGAAGACGAAGCGAATGGAGGATGAGATGAATCGAATCGTTCGAATCGGCCGGAGCGACCGGCGCGGGGAGTGCACTCTGGACGGGCCGACGCGCATCATCGCGCCCATCACGGGTCGAACGCCGCAGGCGCTCGCAGATGAGATCGCCGCGCTCGACGCGCACCCGCTCGACCTCGTCGAATGGCGCATCGACCCGCTCCTCGGTGCCCTGGAGGATCTCGCCACAGCTGCCACCGCCATTGAATCGGCGTGGGAACAGGCCGTGTCACAGTCGCCGGTTCCGGTCCTCGCAACGATCCGCACCAGTGCCGAGGGGGGAAAGCTGATGTGGAGGACGGCGACTACGTCCGCCTCGTCGCCCTCCTCGCGCGCTTCGCGGACGCCGTCGACGTGGAGATCGCGAGGACGGGTGCCCGCGCCCTCATCGCCCAATCCCACGAGGCCGGGGCCGCAGTCGTCGCCTCCTCTCACGATTTCGAGCAGACACCGACCGATGATGCGCTCGGCGCCCTCTACACGGGTATGGCCGACGCGGGAGCCGATGTTCTCAAAGTCGCATGCCGCGTCACCACCGCGGAGGAGGCGGTGCGAGTCCTTAGCGCGCAGATCGCCGCGCACCGCGCCCACCACCGCCCCGTCATCGGCATCGGCATGGGCGACGCAGGGGCGCTCACCCGCATCGGCGGGTCCGTTCTCTTCTCAGCCGCCACTTTCGCAACCATCGGCGCATCCTCGGCGCCCGGGCAGTTCACCGTCGAGGAGACGAGGACGATCCTCGACCTCGTTGAGCGGGGACTGAGGGGCGACTGAAAGGGGACAGCCTTCTTCGGCGATCAGCCTGACGACACCGCGCCGCGTCGTCGCGGCACAGGAGCGTTGGACGTGAGTGAGGGCTCGAAGAGAAGATCAGCAGTGGCAGCGTCGGTGACGAAGTGATCGACCACCCCTGACAGGAGAGCCGCGCGGATCGCCGGGACCTTTTCTGCGCCCCACGCGATGGCGACAACATTGTTTATTTCGCGCAGCCTGTCGAAGGGGACGGCGATGAGTCGTTGACAGAAACCGAGATCGATGTGTTGGCCCCTCGCATTGATGTGGTGGGCGCCGATATGACCGACGGCGCCCGAGCGGAGGAGTTCATTGTGCTCGTCGGCACTGACGTAGTCATTGAAGATCGCACCGTCTGTGGTGGCAGTCGTCGCTCCGATTCCCGTGATGAGGACATCGGCGTGCGACGCCATCGCCAGGGAAGTGGCGACCCTCCCCTCGCGGTGCAGTGCCTGGGCCATCTGCTGGCTCGAGACGACCAGCGGCGCGGGGAGGGTGTGGTAGGGCGCTCCGAGGGAGGAGGCGAATTGTTGGCAGATCTCGTGCGAGTCGATGAGGTGGTTGTCGTGTGCGATGACCCCGAGTGCTTGGACGACGGTCATATTCGGACGCCGCCTGCGCGGCAGCGATTGGGCCACTTCGGCAACGGTACGACCATTGGTGACGGCGAGGACGGAGTCGTCGTCGAGGAGTTCTTCGAGTAGATCTGCGCCCAGACGGGTGACTTCGCGGATGGAGACGGTCGGGTCGGAGAGGGATACGCGGGCACTGGTCAATCCGAATGCGGATACGAGAGTGTTTTCGAGCTCAATCGCCCTTTCGAGGGGGTGGCCGACGGTGAAGGTGATGACGCCTTCGTCTGCGTGCTGCTCGTGGTCGTCGAGGACGTGGGGTGCGCCGTCGTAGCTGATGTGTCCCGATCCGATGTGGAGCTCTCGGTCCAGGAGGGGGCCGAGTTCGCCGAGTTCGTGGAGGAC
>NZ_JAEKIA010000028.1 GCF_016405145.1 Schaalia cardiffensis | reverse complement strand
CAGCCAGGTGCGGCCATCATGTGCAAGGAGCATCAAGTGGCACAGGGCCCTTCTCGCCTCGAGTCCGTCATTAGCCTCGCGAAGCGCCGTGGCTTCGTTTTCCCCTGCGGAGAGATCTACGGAGGCACCCGCTCAGCATGGGACTACGGCCCGCTCGGCGTCGAGCTGAAAGAGAACATTAAGAAGCAGTGGTGGCAGTACATGGTCCGCGGGCGCGAAGACGTCGTCGGCTTGGACTCCTCGGTCATCCTCCCGCGTGAAACCTGGGTCGCCTCCGGTCACGTCAAAGCCTTCACCGACCCGCTCGTCGAATCGCTGCACACCCACAAGCGCTACCGCGCCGATCAACTCATCGAAGAGTATGCGGAGCGCAAGGGCCTGGATCCCGACACCGTCACCCTCGACATGGTGCCCGATCCGGTGACCGGCCAGCCCGGCGCCTGGACCGAGCCTCGTTCCTTCTCGGGCCTGCTCAAAACCTATCTCGGCCCCGTTGATGACGAAGCGGGTTTGCACTACCTGCGCCCCGAGACCGCGCAGGGCATCTTCGTGAACTACGGGAACGTTGCTGCTGCCTCACGCAAGAAGCCGCCCTTCGGCATCGGCCAGATCGGCAAGTCCTTCCGCAACGAGATCACGCCCGGCAACTTCATCTTCCGCACTCGCGAATTCGAGCAGATGGAACTCGAGTTCTTCTGCGCCCCCGGCACGGATGAGGAATGGCACCAGTACTGGATCGACTACCGCCGCGACTGGTACGTCGGGCTCGGCATCGATCCTGACAACCTGCGTTTCTATGAGCACCCCCAAGAGAAGCTCTCGCACTATTCGAAGCGCACCGTTGACATTGAATACCGTTTCGGTTTCCAGGGCAGCGAGTGGGGCGAGCTTGAAGGGATCGCCAACCGTACCGACTTCGACCTTTCCACTCACTCCGAGCACTCCGGATCGAAGCTCGACTACTTCGATCAGCAAAGCGGCGAACGCTGGACCCCCTACGTCATCGAACCTTCCGCGGGCTTGACCCGTTCCCTCATGGCTTTCCTCATCGAGGCCTACCACGAGGACGAGGCCCCCAACACGAAGGGCGGGGTCGACAAGCGCGTCGTCCTCAAACTCGATCCGCGCCTCTCACCCGTCAAGGTCGCCGTCTTCCCGCTCTCGCGCAAGGAACAGCTCACGGGGCCCGCGAAGGAGCTCGCCGCGCAGCTCCGTCAGATCTGGAACGTCGAATACGACGATGCCGGAGCCGTCGGCCGCCGCTACCGCCGCCAGGACGAAATCGGCACCCCGTACTGCGTGACCTACGACTTCGATTCCGTCGAGGACCAGGCGGTGACAGTGCGCGACCGCGACACCATGGCTCAAGAGCGCATCCCGCTCGCTGAAGTCAAGAGCTGGCTCATCGACAAGCTCGGCGCCTGCTAAGTGGCCTTGGAATCACTCGCGCACGGTCCGGTTTCCCCCCTGGAGATCGGGCCGCTGCGCATATGGTCTCCCGTCGTCCTCGCACCGATGGCGGGAGTGACCGACGCGCCCTTCCGCAGACTCTGCCGAGAACTCGGCGAAAGGGGGCTCCCACCCCGCCTCGCCCCGGGCGACCCGGCCTGTGAGCGTGAAGCGACCCCCGGCGTTGATGCCTTCGCGGGCCTATACGTTATGGAGATGGTGACCTCGCGCGCCCTCGTCGAGGGGAACCGCCGTACCCTCGACATGGTTCGTCCAGATCCTTCGGAGCGAGTCCGCTCGATCCAGCTCTACGGCGTGGATCCGGTGACGATGGCGAAGGCGACCGAGATCCTCATCGATTGTGAGCTCGTCGATCACCTTGACCTCAACTTCGGGTGTCCAGTTCCCAAAGTGACCCGCAAGGGTGGGGGAGCTGCCCTGCCGTGGAAGAAGGACCTTTTCGACGATCTCCTTCACGCGGTCGTCGCTGCCGCCGAAAGGGCGGGGAGCAGGACCGGCAAAGACGTTCCCGTGACCGTGAAAATGCGCATCGGCATTGATGACGAGCACATCACCTACCTCGATGCCGCGCGCACGGCCGTCAATCGCGGAGTCGCGGCGGTTGCGCTCCATGCGCGCACCCAGACGCAGCACTACTCGGGGAGGGCTCGCTGGGAGACGATCGCCCGCCTCAAGGACACGATCCCCGTCCCGGTGCTCGGCAATGGTGATGTCTTCTCCGGCGCTGATGCACAGCGGATGATGCAAGAAACGGGGTGCGACGCGGTCGTCGTGGGCCGCGGATGCCAGGGGCGCCCCTGGCTCTTCACCGACCTCGTGTCGACCCTGATGGGAGGCCCGGATTTCGCCGACCCGCCGCTTTGCGACATCGTCGCCATCATCGAGAAGCACGCGAGGTGGGTCGTCGAAGACCAGGGGGATGAGGCTCGTGCGATGCGTGAAATGCGTAAGCACCTCGGCTGGTATCTACGAGGTTTCGCTGTCGGCGGGCCCACCCGCCACGCCCTGTCCATGGTGTCGA
>NZ_JAEKIA010000027.1 GCF_016405145.1 Schaalia cardiffensis | reverse complement strand
GAGCCGACTACGCCGATGACATAGCCGATTTGGCTGACGTGCTCCCCGCGTGAGCGGGGATGAGCCTATTTGACGCGACTTTCCCAATCGACTGTCACGGTGCTCCCCGCGTGAGCGGGGATGAGCCTTAATTCTCTGCCCTTGGCGACAATCTGCCCCAGTGCTCCCCGCGTGAGCGGGGATGAGCCCTGACTCGCGCCGCCGTCGCCGGCGATTCCATCGTGCTCCCCGCGTGAGCGGGGATGAGCCGAGCTACGCGACCTGGTAATGCGCGTGGTGCAGGTGCTCCCCGCGTGAGCGGGGATGAGCCGTAGGCATTAGGGATGTCCTTTCAAGAGGGGCCGTGCTCCCCGCGTGAGCGGGGATGAGCCGCTCCGCTTGCCGATTAGCAAGGATTTTGGCGAGTGCTCCCCGCGTGAGCGGGGATGAGCCGAGGCCGCACCCCCGCTGGTCCTCGCTTAATCCGTGCTCCCCGCGTGAGCGGGGAGGAGCCTTCCAGTCCTGCGCATGGCTGCGAACAGCATGAGTGCTCCCCGCGTGAGCGGGGATGAGCCGTCAGCTTTCCGGGGCCGAGTTTCCTTGGCGTGGTGCTCCCCGCGTGAGCGGGGATGAGCCGTCCACGACCTCCGGCCTCGCATTCCCCGGCTCGTGCTCCCCGCGTGAGCGGGGATGAGCCGAGGCCGTGTCAGCGGGCCTGGCCGATGAGGCAGTGCTCCCCGCGTGAGCGGGGATGAGCCCACCATCACCATCGAGTCCATGCAAGCGGAAACGTGCTCCCCGCGTGAGCGGGGATGAGCCGATCGCGACGCGACTACTTCCCGAGAGTTGGACGTGCTCCCCGCGTGAGCGGGGATGAGCCGATGACCCGCGCACGGGCGTCCTGAGTGCGGATGTGCTCCCCGCGTGAGCGGGGATGAGCCGGCGGAGGCACCGGAGGCACCGGAGGCTGCGAGGTGCTCCCCGCGTGAGCGGGGATGAGCCCCGGCGCAATCCTCTGGCCCGCCGCACACCGCAGTGCTCCCCGCGTGAGCGGGGATGAGCCGTCGACGAGCTGATGATCCGCCGTATTGGCGGTGTGCTCCCCGCGTGAGCGGGGATGAGCCCCTCACACTTACCCCCATCCGCTCGGAGCCAGCGTGCTCCCCGCGTGAGCGGGGATGAGCCGTTGTTCGTGTGTAGAAAGCACCTTTTTCGATAGTGCTCCCCGCGTGAGCGGGGATGAGCCCGCGGCTTGTTCGGTCGGTCGATCTTTTGATGCGTGCTCCCCGCGTGAGCGGGGATGAGCCTAGTCAATCGAGGAGTAAGGACCTCGTCCTCGCGTGCTCCCCGCGTGAGCGGGGATGAGCCGTAAGGGATCGCTCGAGGAGTCGCCGGGTGTCGGTGCTCCCCGCGTGAGCGGGGATGAGCCCGAGGGCGACCGCGAGGAACGCCCACCGCTTCCGTGCTCCCCGCGTGAGCGGGGATGAGCCGCCGAACTTCAGGCCCTCCCAGACGCCTTGCAGGTGCTCCCCGCGTGAGCGGGGATGAGCCCTGGGCAGGATCGCAGGAGTGGTCTCGTGAGACGTGCTCCCCGCGTGAGCGGGGATGAGCCGAGTGGATAGCGTTTGTTCGTTTCACGCTCGCCGTGCTCCCCGCGTGAGCGGGGATGAGCCGTCGCTCGTTATCAATTTCAACTGAGCTGACTCGTGCTCCCCGCGTGAGCGGGGATGAGCCGTTGTTCTCGTTTGGTAAGAAGCAGGCGACTAAGTGCTCCCCGCGTGAGCGGGGATGAGCCGAACACTCTCCTGCAAAACCGCGTCAGCCCACAGTGCTCCCCGCGTGAGCGGGGATGAGCCTGAGGTCTTTGAGGACCGTTCCGATGCTGCGCGGTGCTCCCCGCGTGAGCGGGGATGAGCCCTCCTACCCCTGGCCACCAGCGCCGTCACCTTCGTGCTCCCCGCGTGAGCGGGGATGAGCCGTCGCTGACGGGCACGCCTCCGACGTAGGCGGCGTGCTCCCCGCGTGAGCGGGGATGAGCCGACCCCAAGGCCTACATCGAGGCCGTTGCTCCCGTGCTCCCCGCGTGAGCGGGGATGAGCCGGCCCCTGTCTTGGCGGTGGCGTAGATGCGGACGTGCTCCCCGCGTGAGCGGGGATGAGCCGCTCTTGCTGGTGCTTCGCAAGATCGGCATAAAGTGCTCCCCGCGTGAGCGGGGATGAGCCCATTTTGAAGAACAGTTGACTGTTTGTTCTCAAGTGCTCCCCGCGTGAGCGGGGATGAGCCTCGCCGGTAACACATGGCAGATCGACGAAACGAGTGCTCCCCGCGTGAGCGGGGATGAGCCTGTATCGCGGACGCTGCCGATCATTGACCGAATGTGCTCCCCGCGTGAGCGGGGATGAGCCGACCGTGAGGAACTGCCTGCACGACCTCGAAGAGTGCTCCCCGCGTGAGCGGGGATGAGCCGTGCGACGGAGACGTCGGAGTGGCCTCCTCGGTGTGCTCCCCGCGTGAGCGGGGATGAGCCGCCCCTCGCAGGGTCGTCCTTCAAGACGATGGCGTGCTCCCCGCGTGAGCGGGGATGAGCCTCCTCTCCCGCCGGAAATCCACATAGCATCTGAGTGCTCCCCGCGTGAGCGGGGATGAGCCGCGACACGGATGCTCGAGCCGCGGGCTACATTCGTGCTCCCCGCGTGAGCGGGGATGAGCCCCTGATTCTGCGGGTCTTGATCCTGGGCCAGTGGTGCTCCCCGCGTGAGCGGGGATGAGCCGCTCACCTTTCCTGGGATGATTACTCTGCTGCCGTGCTCCCCGCGTGAGCGGGGATGAGCCGATTTGGCGGAACCGGGTGCCGGTCTTGATACCGTGCTCCCCGCGTGAGCGGGGATGAGCCGAACGAGGCCGGGGACCGCATGTTCAGCCACATGTGCTCCCCGCGTGAGCGGGGATGAGCCGGCCGCGCGCCGCCTCAGTCGGCTCCCCAGCTGGTGCTCCCCGCGTGAGCGGGGATGAGCCGGAGAGGGACGCGGCTTCCGGGGTCCCGCAGTAGTGCTCCCCGCGTGAGCGGGGATGAGCCGCGCGTAGCGCTTGGCTGATGGACCAGGAACAGGTGCTCCCCGCGTGAGCGGGGATGAGCCGCCTCCGAGGGCGGCGATTACCTCTGGGGTCACGTGCTCCCCGCGTGAGCGGGGATGAGCCCGTTACCTTGTTGGTGGTTGCCGGTGAATGAGTGCCGGTGGCTGGGCCAGCGGTGGTCGGCATGATGTTTTGCCCCTGTCTTTGAATGGTCCGGGGGGTGTTGTCACCGGCCGCCGCGGGGCTGCTGCTCACCGCTGATCAGGGGAACGACCCGCTCGAGGTCTTTCGTAACGTGGGTGCGGGATCGGCGGCTCAAGGCTGGCCCGATCTCCTACGAGA
>NZ_JAEKIA010000026.1 GCF_016405145.1 Schaalia cardiffensis | reverse complement strand
TTCCCGATGCTCCACCCCCCACCCCTCTTTCACACACACCAATGTCTGCAAGTGGTGCACCAGACACGCCAACACACAACCGGGTGCAAACCCGGATTACTACTGCAAAGACGCACAACCCCACCCAACACACACAGAGCACAACGCGTCGAAGAAGACACAAAACACGGCACCAGCCCGAAGAACCCAGATGCTTCTAATGGCTCGGAACCGTCAACTGCACAAGCAGCGTTGGCGCAATCCTTTCGATATACGCCTTCAAATCATCATCCCGCTCCGCCAGGCCAATGCACATTGAACGTTCGGCACACGCCAAGAACAGTTCAGCCGTGTCAATCGGGGAGAGAATGCAGTGCCTGCCGGTTTTTTCGAGAGCCGAACTCAGAGCGCGTCCGAGATGTTCTTTGAAAGCTCGGTATTCGATGCGCATTTCCTCTCTCGCTGTGCAGCTGCGTGCTAAGTAGCTGACGATCTCTGTGTGGAGGAGATGAAAGGCGCGTGATATCGGCATAATCTCGAGGAAACGGCTCGCTAGTTCCGTGGCGTTTTTCGAATCGAGGACGAGTGGTAGGCGCTCAGAATTGAGGAAGGCTTCGAGGGACTCGTCCACGGCCTCGGTAATGGTCCTCCATTGCTCGTGTGCGAGGCGTTCGATGAAGTGCTCCATGTCGGAGAAGTTGGAGTAGAAGGCGCCGCGGCTGAATCCTGCGAGGCTGCAGAGATCTTTGACGCTGGTTCCCATGATGCCCTGTTCGATGAAGAGCTGACGGCCAGCTTCGAGGAGAAGGGCTTGGGTTTCGGCGCGCCTATCGCTCGGGGGCATCGATGCGAGCTTTTTGAGCGTTGCCTTGCGCGCAGAGATTGTGTGCCCAACGTGGAGCGGGGGCGTACTGGCCTGCTTCGTCACTACGTCTCCTCCATGCGCTACTCGGTAGGGTTTCTTCGCCCTTGCTGCTGGACTCACTCACACTATCCAAAGGATACAGGTCTGTATTGAAGTGATGGATACACATGTGTATCGTTTTGCTTGGCGCGATTTCAGGCTCGCACCTTTGGCTGTGAACATCGTGCGAAGGGATGTCATGCACATGAAGAAGCTGAACGGATCCCACCTTGGGAACACCATCGTCATCATTGCGGTCCTCGTGATCCCCCTGCTGTATGCCGGACTTCTCACTTTGACTTACCAAGATCCAACGCATCGTCTTGGGACGATGACTGCGGCGATCGTCAATTCTGATTCTCCTGTTACAGCCGAACTCGTCAACGGCGAGGAAGAGACCTTCTCCTTGGGCTCAGAGCTCGAATCTGCGCTTCTCGAACCGCGCAAAGGAGAAGATGTCGGTTTCACCTGGAAAGCGATGAGCGCACAGGAGGCTGAGTCGAGGATGAGGACCGAGGATGTTCGTGCGATCCTCTACATCCCCGAAGACTTCTCGAAGAACGTATCGAGACTTGCCACCGATGAACGCGACGAAGCCACAACGCAGGAACTGAGGCTCGTCACCGATGACTCCATCAACTATCTGGCCGGCACCATGGCGCAGAGCGTGGCTGAGGAGATGACGAACCGCATTAACGAGCATGGAGCCACGCGGATCGCAAATCATCTCATCCTTTCGATCCAGAGCGTCAGAACAGGCCTTGTAAGAGCACAAGAGGGTGCGGATACGCTCCAGCAGGGCAGCGACACGCTCAGCCTTGGCATCGCTGATCTCCAGACAGGATCGGTGACACTGACTAGTGGTCTGGAGGTCCTCGACACCGGCGCGCACGCAGCCCTCACAGGGGCGCTTGAGCTTTCCTCGGGACTGAACAGGCTCGCAGAAGGAGCGCAACAGACCTCAGCTGGATCTGGCGATCTCGCCGATGCTACTGTCCGCCTCGCCGACGGCACGGCTTCTCTCACAGAGCAGGCAGGGCACATGGCCTCGGGTGTCGGGCAACTCGCTTCGGGAGCGTCCTCGGCACTCAATGCATCAGGAGCCATTGACGAGGGCGCAGCAGCGATCAACGAGGGGGCGAAGAGGCTCGACGATGCACTCAATCGCTCTGAAGGGGGTGCCCCAAGCCTGAAGGAGGGGGCGGCGAGCGTCGCCGGAGGCTTAGCGACTGTACACAGCGAACTGATGGAAATGGACGGCTTTTCTCTGGGCGCTGCCATTCAAAGCGGTGAGCAGCTCGAATCAAGCATCGCATCCTATTCGGGGACGGTCGATCAACTCGCTGCAGCATGCGCAGCTGCGGCCGATCAATCAACGACCTGCCAAGCCCTGCGCGAGCTATCGGCGCAATCCCCGAATCTGAATCATGGTGCACGACAGCTCAACACCGCCCTCGTGGCAGCAGATACGACGCTCAATGAGAAGCTCGCATCAATGAGCGAGGCGCTTGTCCAGCTCGTCTCTGGTGCGCAAAGCGTTTCCGAGGGCGTTGGTGCTGCTGCAACGGGCGCCTCCCAGCTATCACTGGGCTCCTCGGAGCTGTCCGAGGCCGCGCATCAGCTCAACAGTGGACTATCCGCGGTGTCACAGGGCCTGAGTGACCTCGAAACGAAAACTCCGCACCTCGCTTCTGGTGTCGAAGCTGTGGATGCGGGAGCTCAAAGAATATCGGACGGTACCTCGCAGATCTTTGAAGCTCTTCAATCACTTTCACGAGGAAGCAGCTCGGCAGCATCGAACACATCAGGTCTCGTCTCAGGCCTCAATGAACTCGCGCAGGGGACGAGTAGTGCCGCACAGGGAGCTTCCGCCCTCGCTGATGGAATGAGTACGGCCCAACTCGGAGCCTCGACCCTCGCGAAAGGAAGCGGCACACTCTCGGAACAACTCGACAAAGGAACGAATCGTATTCCTCTTCTCAACGAGGCTGAGCGAAGCCATAGTGCTGAGGTTGCTGGCAAGCTCGTGGATGTTGAATCGGACCGCTTGAATGGCGTCGTGAACAACGGTGCCGGATTCACCCCAATGTTCATGTCTTTGTCCCTATGGGTCGGTGCAATCGCCCTCTTCCTCATCCTTCCGGCGCTCGACAAGCGCCCGCACGCAGAACGGTGGTGGAAATCGGCAACACGCCCGGCTGCAACAGCACTCTTCTTGGCAATAGGGCAAGCCGTCATCATGATGCTTGTGGTGAATGCCGTCGGTGAGCTTCATGCAGCGAACATCCTTGGACTATGCGCAATGGCGATCGCCACATCGTTGTGCTTCGTGGCTGTGAATCAGGCGTGCGTTGCGGCTTTCGCCTTCAGAGGACGCTTCTTATCTATCGTTCTCCTGAGCCTTCAGATCACCTCCATGGGTGCGACCTTCCCGATCGAAACCGCGCCCCGCTTCTTCCAGTGGATTCATCCTCTTTTGCCAATGAGTTACACACAGCTCTCTTTCCGTGCGCTCATTTCGGGAGGGGCTGGCGTTGACGGGACAATCGAAAAGACGCTCATGATCCTCTTCCTTTGGACCGTAGCTGCAATTCTTGTCACATTCATAGCGGCAAAGAAGCGCAGGGGTGGTTGTCCATTGCCGGTGGATAACGCTCTTGCGCCGACTGCGGCATGAGCTGATCTCCTGAATCGGATGTGGATATTCCGCTTCAGGGCGCGCATTTCTATTGTGGAGACGGGGCGTACACCTTTTAAGAGGGTGCGCCCCGTCTCTTCGTAGCTACTCGTGGGTGTGGTGGGTGTTACGTTGTGTGGGTTTGACGTGGGTGGGTGGGGGTGTGTAGGTTTGTGTTTTGTTGCTGCGGTTCCTGGTTGTGGGGTTGTGGTGGTTGCCTTGCCTGGTTGTGGTGCCTTTTTGGGGTGTTGTGGTTGGGTGTGGGGTGTTGTTTGTGAACTCGATAGTGTGTTTGTTTTTTATGCCTGTTTTTTGTTTTTGAGTTGTTTTTGGTTGGGATTGCCTGCTGTGCTGTTGTGGTGTGGTGGGTTTTTCTGGGCTTTGACGTTT
>NZ_JAEKIA010000025.1 GCF_016405145.1 Schaalia cardiffensis | reverse complement strand
GGGTGTTGTTTGTGAACTCGATAGTGTGTTTGTTTTTTATGCCTGTTTTTTGTTTTTGAGTTGTTTTTGGTTGGGATTGCCTGCTGTGCTGTTGTGGTGTGGTGGGTTTTTCTGGGCTTTGACGTTTTTTGTTTTTGTTCGGAGAGTTTGATCCTGGCTCAGGACGAACGCTGGCGGCGTGCTTAACACATGCAAGTCGAACGATGATGCGGTGCTTGCACCGTTGATTAGTGGCGAACGGGTGAGTAACACGTGAGTAACCTGCCCTCTTCTTTGGGATAACGGTCTGAAAGGGCTGCTAATACTGAATATTCACATGTCTTCGCATGGGGGTGTGTGGAAAGAGATGCTTTTGGGTGTTTTTGGTGGGGGATGGGCTCGCGGCCTATCAGCTTGTTGGTGGGGTAGTGGCCTACCAAGGCTTTGACGGGTAACCGGCCTGAGAGGGTGACCGGTCACATTGGGACTGAGATACGGCCCAGACTCCTACGGGAGGCAGCAGTGGGGAATTTTGCACAATGGACGCAAGTCTGATGCAGCGACGCCGCGTGAGGGATGTAGGCCTTCGGGTTGTGAACCTCTTTCGCTCATGGTCAAGCCGCAGTTTTGGGTTGTGGTGAGGGTAGTGGGTAAAGAAGCGCCGGCTAACTACGTGCCAGCAGCCGCGGTAATACGTAGGGCGCGAGCGTTGTCCGGAATTATTGGGCGTAAAGGGCTTGTAGGCGGTTGGTCGCGTCTGCCGTGAAATCCTCTGGCTTAACTGGGGGCGTGCGGTGGGTACGGGCTGGCTTGAGTGCGGTAGGGGAGACTGGAATTCCTGGTGTAGCGGTGGAATGCGCAGATATCAGGAGGAACACCGGTGGCGAAGGCGGGTCTCTGGGCCGTTACTGACGCTGAGGAGCGAAAGCGTGGGGAGCGAACAGGATTAGATACCCTGGTAGTCCACGCTGTAAACGTTGGGCACTAGGTGTGGGGGCCACCCGTGGTTTCTGCGCCGTAGCTAACGCTTTAAGTGCCCCGCCTGGGGAGTACGGCCGCAAGGCTAAAACTCAAAGGAATTGACGGGGGCCCGCACAAGCGGCGGAGCATGCGGATTAATTCGATGCAACGCGAAGAACCTTACCAAGGCTTGACATGCGCCCTGACGCTGCAGAGATGTGGTGGCATTTGGTTGGGGGTGTACAGGTGGTGCATGGTTGTCGTCAGCTCGTGTCGTGAGATGTTGGGTTAAGTCCCGCAACGAGCGCAACCCTTGCCCTATGTTGCCAGCACGTTGTGGTGGGGACTCGTGGGGGACTGCCGGGGTTAACTCGGAGGAAGGTGGGGATGACGTCAAATCATCATGCCCCTTATGTCTTGGGCTTCACGCATGCTACAATGGCTGGTACAGAGGGTTGCGATGTCGTAAGGCGGAGCGAATCCCTTAAAGCTGGTCTCAGTTCGGATTGGGGTCTGCAACTCGACCCCATGAAGGTGGAGTCGCTAGTAATCGCAGATCAGCAACGCTGCGGTGAATACGTTCTCGGGCCTTGTACACACCGCCCGTCACGTCACGAAAGTTGGTAACACCCGAAGCTCATGGCCTAACCGGTTTGTCCGGGGGGAGTGGTCGAAGGTGGGATTGGCGATTGGGACGAAGTCGTAACAAGGTAGCCGTACCGGAAGGTGCGGCTGGATCACCTCCTTTCTAGGGAGCCTCGTTGTGGGGATGCTCGCTTCATGCTGTCATGTGTTGGTGGTGTGGGTGGGTGTTTCTTGTGCTTGCATGTGTGTGCTGCCCTGTTGTGGGGTGGTGGGTGTGGGTGCGTTTGGGGTTGGGCATTTTTGATGGACACACTGTCGGGTTCACGTTCAATACCTGTTGGGCGTGATGCCCCCTCTTCTTCTTCTTCTTCTTTTTCTTCTTTTTGTTGGGGTTGTGGTGGGGGTGTGTGGCTTGCTGTTGGCTCTGCGTGTTGTGTGTGGGGTTGGTGGTGTGGTGGGTTGTTTGTGATTTGTATAGTGGTTGTGAGCATCTTGTTTGTTTTGTGGTTTTGTTTAGTTTTGTTGGGCATTCGGTGGATGCCTTGGCATCAAGAGCTGATGAAGGACGTTGCGGCCTGCGATATGCCTCGGGGAGTTGGCGAGCGAGTGTTGATCCGAGGGTGTCCGAATGGGGGAACCTAACCAGGGTTGTGCTTGGTTACCATCATCTGAACGTGTATAGGGTGGTGGGGGGAACGCGGGGAAGTGAAACATCTTAGTACCCGTAGGAAAAGATATTCCGTGAGTAGTGGCGAGCGAAAGCGGAGGATGGCTAAACCGTGTGCGTGTGATACTCGGCGGGGGTTGCGTGTGCGGTGTTGTGGGGCTTGTCTGTTTCCTTCCTTCTGCCGGAGGGGGGCATGTGATCGTGTTGGGAGTTGAACATCTTGGGATGGGTGACCGGAGTGCGTGAGAGTCGTGTAGGCGTACCGGTGCGGTTGTGTGTTGGATGGGTGCCCGAGTAGTGCGGGACTCGTGAAATCTCGTGTGAATCTGCCAGGACCACCTGGTAAGCCTGAATACTCCTTGATGACCGATAGTGCATAGTACCGTGAGGGAATGGTGAAAAGTACCCCGGGAGGGGAGTGAAATAGTACCTGAAACCGTGTGCCTGTAAGCCGTCAGAGCCTTGTGGGGTGATGGCGTGCCTTTTGAAGAATGAGCCTGCGAGTCAGTGATACGTGGCGTGCTTAACCCGTGTGGGGTATGCGTAGCGAAAGCGAGTCTGAAATGAGGGCGTTGGTCGCGTGTTCTGGACCCGAAGCGGGGTGATCTACCCATGGTCAGGTTGAAGCAGAGGTAAGACTGTGTGGAGGACCGAACCCACCAGGGTTGAAAACCTGGGGGATGAACTGTGGGTAGGGGTGAAAGGCCAATCAAACTCCGTGATAGCTGGTTCTCCCCGAAATGCATTTAGGTGCAGCGTTGTGTGTTGCCTTGTGGAGGTAGAGCTACTGGATGGCCGATGGGCCCTGTGGGTTACTGACGTCAGCTAAACTCCGAATGCCATAAGGTGTGAGCATGGCAGTGAGACTGCGGGGGATAAGCTTCGTAGTCGAGAGGGAAACAGCCCAGATCATCAGCTAAGGCCCCTAAGTGTGCGCTAAGTGGGAAAGGATGTGAGATCGCGGTGACAACCAGGAGGTTGGCTTAGAAGCAGCCATCCTTGAAAGAGTGCGTAATAGCTCACTGGTCAAGTGGTTTCGCGCCGACAATGTAGCGGGGCTTAAGCGTACCGCCGAAGCTGTGGCACTCACACGTGTAACACCTGGGCAGCGTAGTTGTCGTGTGGTGGTGTGGGTGGGTAGGGGAGCGTCCTGCGTGCGGTGAAGCCTGCTGGTAATGGTGGGTGGAGCGCGTGGGAGTGAGAATGCAGGCATGAGTAACGAATGACGGGTGGGAATCCCGTCCGCCGATTGACTAAGGGTTCCAGGGCTAGGTTTATCCGCCCTGGGTTAGTCGGGTCCTAAGGCGAGGCCGACAGGCGTAGTCGATGGACAACCAGTTGATATTCTGGTACCGCGTAACAACCGCCAATACTGAAGCTTTTATGCTAACCATTTGCTTTCGTGCTGTCACAGCTTTCGGGTTGTGGTGGTTGTGGGAGTTGTGGGGCCCTGATTGTTGTAGGTAAGCGTGTTAACAGGGGTGACACAGGAAGGTAGCTGCCGCGCACCGTTGGTTGTGTGTGTCTAAGGTTGTGGCCCGTTTCCTAGGTAAATCCGGGGAACATGAAGGGGTGAGGACTGATGGGGGTGCCCCGTGTGGGGTGTCTGGTGGTGATCCTCAACTGTCAAGAAAAGCCTCGACGCGAGGGTGTTACGCGCCCGTACCCTAAACCGACTCAGGTGGTCAGGTAGAGTATACCGAGGCGTTCGAGTGAATCATGGTTAAGGAACTCGGCAAAATTCCTCCGTAACTTCGGGATAAGGAGGACCCTTGGCGATGCGCCCACCGTTTTTGCGTGGGTGGTGTGGCTGGGGGTCGCAGAGAATAGGGAGAAGCGACTGTTTATCAAAAACACAGGTGCGTGCGAAGCCGTAAGGCGATGTATACGCACTGACGCCTGCCCGGTGCTGGAAGGTTAAGAGGAAGACTCAACCACACTCGTGTGGTGAAGGTTTGAATTTAAGCCCCAGTAAACGGCGGTGGTAACTATAACCATCCTAAGGTAGCGAAATTCCTTGTCGGGTAAGTTCCGACCTGCACGAATGGCGTAACGACTTCTCCGCTGTCTCAACCGTGAACTCGGTGAAATTGCATTACGAGTAAAGATGCTCGTTTCGCGCAGAAGGACGGAAAGACCCCGGGACCTTTACTATAGCTTGGTATTGGTGTTCGCTTGGGCTTGTGTAGGATAGGTGGGAGACTGTGAAGCGTGGGCGCCAGCCTGTGTGGAGTCGAAAGTTGAAATACCATTCTGGTTCAAGCGGTCATCTAACCTCGGCCCGTGATCCGGGTTGGGGACAGTGCCTGGTGGGTAGTTTAACTGGGGCGGTTGCCTCCTAAAGAGTAACGGAGGCGCTCAAAGGTTCCCTCAGCCTGGTTGGTCATCAGGTGGCGAGTGCAAGTGCACAAGGGAGCTTGACTGTGAGACCGACGGGTCGAGCAGGTGCGAAAGCAGGAACTAGTGATCCGGCCATGGCACGTGGGTGCGTGGTCGCTCAACGGATAAAAGGTACCCCGGGGATAACAGGCTGATCTTGCCCAAGAGTCCATATCGACGGCATGGTTTGGCACCTCGATGTCGGCTCGTCGCATCCTGGGGCTGGAGTTGGTCCCAAGGGTTGGGCTGTTCGCCCATTAAAGCGGTACGCGAGCTGGGTTCAGAACGTCGTGAGACAGTTCGGTCCCTATCCTCTGTGCGCGTAGGAAACTTGTGGAGGCCCGTCCCTAGTACGAGAGGACCGGGATGGACGAACCTCTGGTGTGCCAGTTGTACCGCCAGGTGCATGGCTGGTTAGCTACGTTCGGGAAGGATAACCGCTGAAAGCATCTAAGCGGGAAGCCTGCTCCAAGATGAGGTTTCCAACACCCCACCTCGTGGGGTGTGAAGGCCCCCAGCAGACTACTGGGTAGATAGGCCAGAGGTGGAAGCACAGTAATGTGCTCGTAAGCCGACTGGTACTAATCGGCCAACACTAAACACAACCCCCCCACAAACAATGGGGGAACACGACACGCTTGTGCTCACAACCACTATACGAATCACATCCAACCCACAAACCCCCCAAAACACACGCGCACACCACGCGCCTGTGGGGGTGGGGAGTGGATACACCAAACTTGCGGTGGTCATAGTATTGGGGAAACGCCCGGCAACATTCCGAACCCGGAAGCTAAGCCCAACAACGCCGATGGTACTGCACCCGACAGGGTGTGGGAGAGTAGGAAACCGCCGCAACCACACCACAAAAAAGGGGGTGGGGGGTAGAGCCTTTGGAA
>NZ_JAEKIA010000024.1 GCF_016405145.1 Schaalia cardiffensis | reverse complement strand
TGCCTCCGTAGATCTCTCCGCAGGGGAAAACGAAGCCACGGCGCTTCGCGAGGCTAATGACGGACTCGAGGCGAGAAGGGCCCTGTGCCACTTGATGCTCCTTGCACATGATGGCCGCACCTGGCTGGCGCGGCATTGACCTCCTGATCCTATCGAAGATTAGGAAGAGCCCCGCATGCCGGCTGCGCACGTGGGCAAGGCTGGGAATGCGTGGAGATTGCTGTACCTGAGGTTTCGGGGGTGCTCACTCAGTTCTCAGGAGGCTCGTGGGATACACCGGGAATGACGGGGCGACTCACACGACTATTCTCATCGCGAATCCACAGGTCACGCCATGCGCCCCCCTCGACCACGTCGATCACGGGAAGGCCTGGGCGCCATGAGGCGAAGCCAGCCGGATACCCTGGCTCACTCCGTGTATGAACGGCCGTCTTCAGTAGCTTCCTACTCTTTGCGTCCCACACACGAACAGACCCATCCAAACCCCCGACTGCCACACGCGAACCATCAGCCGACACACCGACCGATCTGACGGGGGATGTATCGCCCACCAACGCACTCACAGTCTCACCAGAATCCACATCCCACACACGAACAGACCCACCCTCCCCCCAGGTGACCACAAGCGAACCATCAGCCGACCACGCGACCGATCTGACGGAGGACGTATCGCGATCCAACGCACTCAGCACACTCACAGTCTCACCAGAATCCACATCCCACACACGAACAGACCCATCCAAACCCCCGACTGCCACACGCGAACCATCAAGCGACCACGCGACCGATCTGACGGGGGACGTATGGCCCTCCAACACACTCACAGTCTCACCAGAATCCACATCCCACACACGAACAGAATCATCCCGCCCCCAGGTGACCACACGCGAACCATCAGCCGACACACCGACCGATTCGACGGAGGACGTATGGCCCTCCAGCACACTCACAGTCTCACCAGAATCCACATCCCACACACGAACAGACCCACCCTCCCCCCAGGTGACCACACGCGAACCATCAGCCGACACAGCAACCGATCTGACGGAGGACGTATCGCGATCCAACACACTCACAGTCTCGCCAGAATCCACATCCCACATACAAACAGACCCACCCCGCCCCCAGGTGACCACACGCGAACCATCAGCCGACACAGCGACCGATTCGACGGAGGACCGGGACCTATGGTCATCCAGCACACTCACAGTCTCGCCAGAATCCACATCCCACATACAAACAGACCCCTCCCGCCCCCAGGTGACCACACGCGAACCATCAGCCGACACAGCGACCGATTCGACGGAGGACCGGGACCTATGGTCATCCAGCACACTCACAGTCTCACCAGAATCCACATCCCACACACAAACAGACCCCTCCCGCCCCCAGGTGACCACACGCGAACCATCAGCCGACACACCGACCGATTCGACGGAGGACGTATGGCCCTCCAACACACTCACAGTCTCACCAGAATCCACATCCCACACACAAACAGACCCACCCTCCCCCCAGGTGACCATACGCGAACCATCAAGCGACCACGCGACCGATCTGACGGGGGACGTATGGCCCTCCAGCACACTCACAGTCTCGCCAGAATCCACATCCCACACACGAATAGACCCACCCCACCCCCAGGTGACCATACGCGAACCATCAGCCGACACAGCGACCGATTCGACGGAGGATGTATGGCCCTCCAGCACACTCACAGTCTCGCCAGAATCCACATCCCACACACGAACAGACCCATCCCGCCCCCCGGCTGCCACACGCGAACCATCAGCCGACACAGCGACCGATCTGATGGGGGATGTATGGCCCTCCAACACACTCACAGTCTCACCAGAATCCGCATCGCACACACGAACAGACCCATCCCCCCCCCAGGTGACCACACGCGAACCATCAGCCGACACACCGACCGATCTGATGGGGGATGTATGGCCCTCCAACACACTCACAGTCTCACCAGAATCCGCATCGCACACACGAACAGACCCATCCCATCCCCCGGTGACCACACGCGAACCATCAGCCGATAAAGCCAGCGCACCAGAGCCGAGCGCTGAGAGGATAATCTCCCCGTGTTGATGCACACTCGTCATTTTCTCCCCCGTAGAGGTCCACGTGGCCCCTGGATGGCCCAACGGCCACAACGCGCCTTTACTGCGGGTGTTGGTGAAGGTCGCCTGGGTCAAACGAGCATCCGTGAAGTCAGCACGGTTCAGATTCACCTCCTGAAAGACGGCTCGCCTTAGGGAACAACCCACGAAGCTGGAGCCCGTGAGGTCGAGTTGCCTACTGACGCTTCCCTGAATCACGATCTCATCGAGCTGAGCGCCATCAAGTTTGATCCCCCGCAGAGGGGGCATTGGAAGTCCCTGCCGATGAGCGTGAAGGGCGTAGGCAAGGAGAAGCTCACTCACCTGTGGCCGATAGCTGGTCCGCCAACGCGTGAGGTGTTGAAGAGCATTGGAATACTCTGTTTGGAGCAGTTCACCGAGGAAGGTGAGCGTCTCACGGCTGGGCACGGGAATCTTCCAGCCTTCACACGCATTCCGCTGTGCACTCTCGGCGAGGTGCCGGGCGAGGAAATACTCAAACAGGGAGGTGTGGGCGAATCTGAAGCCGGCAATAGGCGCGTCTTCACGACTGAGGAAAGTGGCGGTTCTGAGATCCTCCTCGAGACGTTCAAGGTCGGCATTCAAATAGCGTCTCTGGAACCGAGCTTCGCTGGCCACCCACTCATGAAACCAGTCGTGCAGCTCTGAGACCGGGAGCAGACTCGTCCCAGAGCGCCACAAGTGTGCGGCTAGAGCCATCACCAAGAGCGGCTTATGTTCGCGCGAAATGTAGTGCTTCAGGTCATCACGATCAAGCCATTTCTCTGTCATCAGTTCGTAGAGGGTGGCTCCCGATACTGGCTCTCCAGAAGCACGCCTATCCTCGAGTTCTGGAATCTGTTTTGAAATGAGTTTGAGCGTGTACGGCCGCTCCGAGAGCTCACTCAGATTGTGGACATTTCTGATGGTTTCCATCACCACATCAACCGGGATGGACGGAACTGCTGCTTCTAGGTACTTTCGCACCTGTTTTTCAGTCAGCGGCAACAAAGTCATTGCCCGATAACTCTGTGCAGTAAGGTCGGTCCTGTCCCGCAGAAGAAAGTGATTCTGCTGAGCCCTGAGAGTAGGGAAGTACTGCGTCCGACAGGTGAGCATGACTTTGGTTTGCAATCTCAGTTCTGAAGGCACAACGTCGATTACGCCGAGGAGCTGCTGCGTGAAAGCCAGTCCCGTCCTTTCATTGAACTTGACCAGCAATTCATCGAGCCCATCGAAAATCACCAGACAAGGTGAGTCGCTCAACCATGCGACAAATCGATCCCAGGTGTAGTGCTTCGACTCCTTGGGGAGCCAGCCATCGCGCATACAGACCTCCACGGTCGCTCTCAGCGAGGAAGCTTCGTCTGCTCTGATGATCTTCTTAAGGTCGAAGTAGAGGGGGATGGGAAGGGTCGGATCATTTTTTCGTTGTTTCTCCAGCTCTTTGGCAAGACGTTGGGAGGTCACCGTTTTTCCCATGCCGTACTCGCCAAGTAGAGCGAAGAACTGTTCCCCCTTCGGGTCTGACACCCATTCGAGCAGGGCTTCCAGAATTGGCCGTCCGGATTCATCAATGGGAGTCGATTCCGGCTTGTCCAAACTCACAGGCATCGCTCGAGGATCGTCAATGAAGCCTCCGCCTGCGAAGACGGGATCAAAATCTCCCATTGTGGCGACACTCGGACTTAAATTCACAGGGCGGCGCGCCGGTAAATCGGTTGTCCCTCTTTCAATGATGGCATGAACAACCTTTGCAGCTTGCTCGGCTGCAATTTTCTGGTCTCGTTCCTTATGTGGATTATTCTTCTCTTCCGCCCAGTCGCAGATCCCTTTAACCAGCAACCAGCGAGTTTTTTCCCGACATGCCCGCTCGATGCCGGAGCCCTCCATTTCTCCGCCAACAATACTCGCATGTCTCGCCCTGAGCTCATCCCGATATTCCTTATTGTCTACCAGGGCATCGCCACTCAGCACGAGGCCTTGATGAATTCTCGGCCACCCCTCCTGTCCCCTGCGGGCATGCTCCAGCTCCCGCACCCTGGCCAGAAGAGCGTCTGATGCGGGCCTGGGAAGTCCTCGTTGCGTATCATGGCCGTTGGGCTCGACCCGGACGTGCATATAGTTGAGGATCGCTTCGCTCACGAGAACATCACCGATTTGTTGCCTCCCAGGCTCAACACCAAAGGCAATCCCCACAGCGTAGACCTCAGTCGGGTTCCAATTCTGTACCGCCTCTATGGCTGCGTACTGCGCTTCCCCTGTCGTTTGTCCCGAGATCGCGTGAATGATTCGCATTCCGCTGATGTCCGCGAGGTGATAGTAGCTCCGTTCACCACGGACCACGCGACGGTCCGGTTCTTTCTCGCTACCTGTGAATTCCTTCCACACTGCCCGAGTTTCATTCGGATTGAATGTCAGCAGCACGACCGTCGGCACCCCGCTCTCAACAGCCCGCTGCTCTGCGAGCTGGTCCTCAGGAATCGCCCTCAGGACGTCCGCATCAAATTGGGGACTCTCCAACTCAGGCCCCTCGAACCACACCCATCGAGAGCTAGCTCCTCCGCGCTTGCTAGGAGTGATGCACATATTGAAGGCCACCCCCTGCTTTTCGGCAACCTTGTTCACAGCCATCATGAGCCGGTTGAGATTCCGATTCAGGTTCCCAGTCTTGTCTTCATAGGGGTAGAGCATCTCAAACAGCTCAGAAACCAGGACACGACCTTCCGCGTCGAGCATGCCGACGACGACCTCCAGGGCCTTTGAATTGGCAGATGAGAGACCCTCAAGCCTCTGAATGGCACCCCTAGCGCTGACGAAATCTAAGACTCTCACCACGACACCGTCCTTCCAACAGTGCCATACTAGCAGGAAGACGGCGCCAACGTGTCTGAATTGACTGAATACAGTCCGAATAGCTCACCCCTCGAATCTGTCGTCTCGCCTCTACGGCCCTGTGGACCACTGTAGCCATATGCCAATGGGACTCCATGCGCCCACTCTCCTGCCCTACACGCAGGTTGCGATCGACCGCACCCACACCCCCGCGCTGACACCTGCGAGACTGCCCGGCGGCGTGCACTCACCCCTCACACACCTGAGCCCTCCGCCCAAGCTCACCCTCTTCTCATTCACGGAGCGCAACCCTTCGTTTGCGTCCACGCGAGCACTCGACTCCCACAACACTCTCGCCCCCTCCTCAGTGAGCAGGAGCAGACACCCTCTGCTCCTTCTCGAAGGATGAGACGACGGCCAAGGAACAGGAATCGGGGTGTCGCGGATTGATGCGAGCCGAGGCGAAGAGGGGTGCTGTGAGCCCATTGTTGAGGGACCTCTTCAGGTGGCCGGATGCGGCGTTCGCAGCGCACTCACAGCCGATTGACCCCCGAAGGCGAGTTCTCAGCACCCACAAGCCGCTGGGAGCCTTGAAAGACATGAGCCGATGCTGATTGTGGTGGAGCTTCCATCTGGCGACGGCGGTGCGCCCTCGTTCGTGGAATCTGTTGCGCCCGGACTGTGGTGAACGAAGGAGAGAGTGCTCAAAACCGACGCTCGTTTTCGCTCCATGGGAGCCAGTGGCTCGCACTGTTCAGGGGTGCTGCCACCCCCTACATTTTCTCGATGGGTACCCACAGCTCCATCTCGTAGTCGACCGCACGTATATCCCCGGGAGCGTAGGCTTCGAAGTCCGGAGCGCCCGAGTGGCGATACCCATGCTCGGGAAGGAACGATTCCATCACGTACCTCCATCCTCGGTGGATGCACTCGGGGACCGGGCCCTCGAGCCTGACGATCGCGTACTCGTTCTCAGGGACTTCGACGACGTCAAGCCCCAGCTCTCGCGCCGCTACCCGCTTGGGCTCACCCCCAGAGCAATCGCCTCCACGCTCACAACAGCAGACACATCCACCTGGGACAGGAACACCCGCGGCTCTGCCAGGCGTACGAGCGCATCGCGGCGACACCTTCACTGGGGGAAAGGAATGCCCAAGAGAAGGGGAAAGCAGCGGGGTACTCAGCATCCCTCTATGGTGAGAAGCCAGCGAGTCCATGTGCATGCGAATACAGAGGCACATGGAGCTCGCTGGGTGGGGTCACTACTGGAGCGCGGCTGATGCGAGGCTCGGCATGTCGATGACCAGTTCACTTGTGATCCCGTTGAACTCGATGTAGTTCTCGGCATCATCCTTCGAGAAGTTTTCGGCGGGCTTGCCGTCGCATTCATAGGAGATCGATGTCGCGATGCCTTTGCGCACGGCCCTGAACGCGTAGCCGGAGGGAAGGAGAATGCGCGAGGTGGCGGAGACCTGGTTAATCTCGATGCCTCCCTCGTGCGACACGACTCGCACGATCATGTCCAGATTCGAATCAATCTCGAACACTCCCCTGTTGTCCTGCACAACGATTTCGGAGATTTTGCCTCCCAGCTCGACCTTGTCGCTGTCGAGTCCACTGACCTGGACTGTGCCCGCGTTCACGGCCAGCTCGATGTTCGCGGCATATTTCTGCGGAATGAGGATCTGGATCGTGAGCCCCTCCTTCGCCTGAGCCTCGCTCGCACCTTTGAGACGCACGAGGTCAATATCGATGCCCCTCCTGTTGTCGTCGATCTTGACTTTGTAGTCCTCTTGAATGCCCCGTAGGACGTTCGACAGGAGGGACACCTGGACCTTCTCCCCCTCGTAGGAGTTCATCGTCACCGTATGGGCCCCACCCAGGTTGATATCGAAGTCCTTCACGCCATCGAGGTCGTACTCGGTTCTGCTCTCGAAGAGGTAATCGCTCTGTTTCCTCTCACGCTTTTCTCCGGAAAGCAGCTCATCGAGGGACACCTGGAAGAGTTCGGCGATGGCGATCAGGTTGGACACGTCGGGCACGCCCGTGCCGTTCTCCCATTTCGTAATGGCCTGTCTGGAGACGCCGATCCTTTCGCCCATGCTCTCCTGCGACATGCCGGACTGCTTCCTCAGGTTCTTGATTCGTGCTTCGAGGCTCATTGTTCTTCCCTTCGTCGTGGTCAGATTCGTCATAGTCGGATGAGTCATCGTCGGCAATGTTCGTCAAACAGGGCTTGCGAAACAAGCAACTCTGGCTGACATCAGCCCGAATTCTCGCTACTTTCCGTAGCATTTGGCCTTGAGTTCTCCTCCTCAGCCTCTTCGGGCCCAATCCTGATTGACGACAAGAGCGCAATGCAGTGATGACAGTGACTCCGCTCAAGAACGGCACGGTGCACCAGGTCCGAGGGCAGCAGCTCGAAGATGAGCGAGGAAGATTCGGGGAGCCTCGTCCTCTGCCTCGGTCTCACGCGTCTTCGAGCCCTACTCCACGATTGAGCAGGCAATTGCTTGAAGAAACAGCGCAAAGCGAGAGCAATGCAACACCCCTTGCCTTTTGACAACGATTCCCATTAATAAGAAACTGGTGGCATGAATATCAGACGCTCCCTGGCGCTCGCCACGGCTGCCCTCGCCGCAGCCTCCCTCACCGCATGCTCTCAGCCCACAGCTTCCACCCCCTCCGATTCAACGCCGGAGACCGGCGGCCAACTCAAAGTGATGGCCTCCTTCTACCCGCTCAAGTACCTGACTGAACAGATCGGCGGCGAGCTCACCTCCGTCACCTCACTCACCCCAGACGGTGCCGAGCCGCACGACCTCGAACTCTCCCCCGCCAGCGTCGACC
>NZ_JAEKIA010000023.1 GCF_016405145.1 Schaalia cardiffensis | reverse complement strand
TGCCTCCGTAGATCTCTCCGCAGGGGAAAACGAAGCCACGGCGCTTCGCGAGGCTAATGACGGACTCGAGGCGAGAAGGGCCCTGTGCCACTTGATGCTCCTTGCACATGATGGCCGCACCTGGCTGATGCGGCATCACCGGATCGAGTCTACAGGGAGCGCGCCCGCCCCCCATTCCACCGGCCCCGCCCGTGGGCACCGTCCTCAGCCTGCGCCGATGATCTCGGCGAGGGCGGCGCGCAGCGCGTCCGGCACCTCGGGGGCGGCCAGGGCGACGAGGGCGCGCGCGGGGTCGGCCTCGCGCAGTTCGTTCCACAGGGCCTCCCGGGCCGGGTTGCTCATCTGGGTGTCGGCGAGCAGCCGGAGGCATCGCTCCTGCCGGCCCACCGCGTCGCCGGCGTCGACGCCGCTGAAGCGGACGGTGATCGGGCGGTCCGTCGAGGTCGGTGCGAGGTCGACGACGAAGGCCCCGCGCTCGGCGTCCCACGAGGTCGCGGAGACTTCGGCGCCCTCGACACCCGCAAAGGCGGGGTCCCCGGCGCCGAGGATCGTCACCCTCCAGGTGCGCTCTCCCGGCACGAGGTCGCCGTCGCCCTCGGCGGCCCCGATCCGCAGGGTCGCCGTTCCCTGGTCCCAGGCGAGGATCGTCCTCGCGACTCGGCCGCCGCGCACGCCCTCGTCCTCGATGAGCTCGTATTCTCCGGATGCGCCGGCGACGACGAGGAGCTCGAGGATTTCGGGCAGGTCGACGCCGGACGGGACGGCGCCGGCCTCGTACCAGCGCCCGGCCAACGGAAGGACCGCGCCCCTGCGCGCCAAGACGGGCAGCGTCTCCAACGGGCGGTGCAGGAGGCGTTCGCGGCCCCCGGCGTAGCCCAGGCCGGTGAAGAGGTCGGCCCATTCGCCGTCCGGCAGCCACGCCTTCGCCGCCCCGAGCCCCGTGGTGGGGTCCGCCGGCGAGGTGATGGGGGCGACCGTCATGGAGCGGCCGAACATGTACTGGTTGGGCACGCGGAACGCTTCGACGTGCTCTGGGTCCTCCCAGTACATCGGCTGGATGAGCGGCCACAGGTCCTCGTGGCCGCGGACCTGCTCGGAATGCAGGTAGGGCACGAGGCGGTGGCGCAGGCGCAAGAAGCGTTCCTGAATGCCCTCCTCGCGCGCCGGGAACGTCCACGGCTCCTTGCGGGCGAACTCGGAGACCGTCGAATGCAGGCGCATGATCGGGCTGAACACGCCGAATTGGACCCAGCGGGTCGCCAGTTCCACGTCGTAGACGCCGCCCATGTGCCCGCCGATGTCGTGACTCCACCAGCCGTAGCCGATGTTCGCGGCGGTCGCGGTGAATTCGGGTTGGAACGCGAGCGACGCCCAGGAGATCGTCGTATCGCCGGAGAAGCCCACGGGGTAGCGGTGCGAGCCGGGCCCGGCGTAGCGCGAGAGAGTGAGGCCCCGTCCACCGTGTCGGCGCGCGTTGTCGAGAACGTGGACGTGGTTGAGGACCCACAAGGGGTCCAGGCCCCGCACGCTCGTCGACGCGCCCTGCTGCCAGTCGACCCACCAGAAGTCGACGCCATCGTCCTCCAGGGGCGCGAGCACATCGGAGAGGTAGGCGTCGATGAACTCCGGGTCGGTGGCGTCGAATCGGACGGGGCGCCGCGTCGCGGGGTCGATGCCGAAGCGCGCGGCGAGGCCCGGGTAGGCGTCCTCGTGGGCGCGGATGCCGTCGGCCGGGTGGAGGTTGAGGGTGAGGGCCAGGCCCCGGCGGTGGACGTCTGCGGCGAACGCGGAAGGATCGGGGAAGAGGTCTCGGTTCCATGTGAAGCCGGTCCACCCGGATCCGAGGTCGGGGTCGATGTCGACGAGGTGCCAGTCCATGTCGAGGACGGCGACGGACAGGGGCACGCCGTGGGCGTCGAAGTCGTCGAGGAGCGAACGGTAGTCGGCGTCGGAGTAGCGGTGGAATCGGCTCCACCAGTTGCCGAGGGCGTGGCGCGGGAGGATCGGCTGGGGGCCGGTGAGTCGGTAGAAGTCGGCGATGGCGCCGCGGAAGTCGCGTCCGTAGGCGAAGACGTAGAGGTCGTGGGCTCCGTCCTCGCGAGGTTCGAAGCGGCCGTCTTCGCCCATGGGCAGGGTCGTGTCCTCGAGGGCGGTGATGCCGCGCCCGTCCATGATCCCGGGCTCGAGGTCGCAGCGGCCGTCGACCTCGTCGAGGGTGCGGGCGGTGCCGCGCAGGTTCCGGTAGAGCGGGTCGGTGGATTCGCGGGCGGGTCCCCAGCGCCATTCGGCGCCCCATTGGCGCGAGCGGCGCACAGTGGCGACGAGGCCGGCGGGGCTGAATTCGGCGCCGTCGTAGTCGAGGGTCATGGCGTCTGTCGTGATGCGCACTCCCCCGCCGACGCCGCGTTCGACGTGGAGGGAGGCGGGGGCGGGGGCGTCGAGGGCGCGGTTGACGACCATCTGGGTGGCGCGGTCCTCGAAGGAGCCGCTCGGCGACCATTCGATGCGCATGAGGCGCGACGTGAGGACCTGGATGCGCCAGCGCTCACCGGCGATGACCGCCGCGGGGTCCGGGACGGGCGCGTCGGGAAGGGCGAGGGCGGTATTTCGGTGCTGGGTCGTCATGGCGGTCCTTGGGGATCGGGGCGAGGACGAGGGCGGAGCCGTGTCGACGCGGGGGGGGGGCGGAGCCGTTCGGCTCCGCCCGCCGCCCTCGTCGAATCGAGCGATCAGCCCTTGACGGCTCCGGCGGTCAGGCCGGAGACGATGTACTTCTGCAGGTACTGGAAGAGCAGGATCACGGGCACGGCGGCGACGACGGCGCCGGCGGCGAACACGCCCCACGGGGCGTTGCGTTCGTCGGAGGCCCAGTTGAACATGCCGACCGCGAGGGTGAACTGCTCGGGCTGCTGGAGCACGACCTTGGCGATGACGAAGTCGCCGAAGGACGAGATGAAGCTCAGCAGGGACACGACCGCGAGGACCGGGAGGACCAGCGGCATGATGATCGTCCAGAAGGTCTGGGCGTGGGAGCACCCGTCGATCTCGGCGGCTTCGTCGAGTTCACGCGGAATCGAGTTGAAGAAGCCGTAGAGCAGGAAGGTGTTCGCCCCGAGGGCGCCGCCGAGGTAGACGGCGACGAGGCCGAGCTTCGAGTTCAAGCCGATGATCGGGAAGACGTCCTGGATGCCCAGGAGCAGCAGGTACAGGGCCACGAAGGCGAGCATCTGCGGGAACATCTGGACGAGGAGCAGGAACGTCAGGGTGCCTCGACGCCCCTTGAAGCGGTAGCGGCTGAATGCGTAGGCCGCGGCCGCGCCCATGAGGACGGTTCCGATGGCGGTGAGGGACGAGACGACGAGCGAGTTGAGGATCCAGTGCCAGTACTGGCCGCCGTTCCTCTCTCCGAGCGCCGTGTAGTTGTCGGCGGAGATGGTCCTGAACAGTTCGTTCGAGCCGGTCAGCGTCGCGTTCGGCACGAGCGAGACGGACAGGACGTACAGGAGCGGGATGACGCAGTAGATGATGACTGCGATTCCTACGAGGTGGCGCCAGCCGACCTCTGCGACCCATCGCCATCCCGTCAGGGAGGTGTGGAGCTTCTCCTTCTTGGCTGCGGTATTCGTGCTCATCACAGTTCCTCCAATGCCTTCGTCTGACGGAAGCCGAGCCAGGCGATCACACCCACGACGATGAAGATGATGATCGACATGGCCGAGGCGAGGCCGTAGTCGGGTTTACCGCCCTCGAACGCGATCTTGTAGACCATCGAGATGAGGATGTCGGTCTCCCCCACGGGCACGGACAGGCCGGGGTAGTTCGGGCCGCCGTTGGTCAGCATGTAGATGAGCGAGAAGTTGTTGAAGTTGAACGCGAAGGAGGCGATGAGCAGCGGCACGGTCGACTGGAGGACGAGCGGGAGCTTGACCGACCAGACGGTGCGCAGCGCCGAGGCGCCGTCGATCTTCGCGGCTTCCATGCAGTCGCTGGGCAGGGACTGCAGGGCGCCCATGCACACGAGGAACATGTACGGGAAGCCGAGCCAGAGGTTGACTCCGAGGATCGCGATCTTCGCGAGGAATCCGTCGGTGAGCCACGGGATGTCGGCGCCGCCGAGGATCACGTTGTTGATGAAGCCGTACTTCTCGTTGAGCATGCCGCGCCATACGAGGGTGGCGAGGAAGCCGGGGAAGGCGTACGGGAGGATGAGCAGGGATTGGTAGATGCGACGGCCCTTGACGCGCTCGTCGGAGAAGACGAGGGCGAGGAAGAGGCCGAACGCGAAGGTCGTCAGGACCGACAGGACCGCGAATGCGAAGGACCACAGGAGGGCCTTGAAGAACGGGCCCGCGAGGTCGGACGAGGCGAAGACGTTCGCGTAGTTGGAGAATCCGACGAAGACGCGCCAGCCGGGCTTGAGTTCGGTGCCGGCGTCGGAGACGAAGAGGCCCTTGGATTCGTCCGCCTTGAAGACTTCGCCCGTCTGGGCGTTGGTCATCGTGTCGGCGGCCTCGTCATAGGTGAGGATCGACTTCGCGAGGTAGCCCTTGGTGCCGTCGGAGGTGACGTAGAATCCTTCGTTGGGGTCGTCGCTGACCGCGGCGGACAGGCCGGCGACCTCCTTCTGGCGGGTGACGAGCTGGTCGAATCCGAGGATCGTCTCGCCGGGGATCTCGGTGATCGAGAGTTCGTCGGCCTTCGCCCCGTCGACCTTGGCGAGCGGGGTCGTGGAGTCGCCGACGAGGACGTCGCCGGACTCCGGGTGGACGATGGCCAGGCCGAGCTTGGAGCCGCGGTCGAGGACGGCGGTGACGACGTCGGGGGATCCCTCGGAGCGAACGGTGTTCGTCATGAGGAGGGATTCGATGGCGTCGGCCTTCGTCGAGTTGTGGCCCTGCCCGTAGTTCGTCAGGGACACGTAGCCCGTGTAGCCCATGACGAAGACCTGGTAGATGAGCAGGAAGATGAGGCCGGGCACGAGGTACTTGCCGGGGATCATCCGCTTGGAGAAGTAGACGTAGTTGACGATGGCGAGGAGGACGACGAGGATCGCGACGATCGTCCAGGACTGGACGAAGGCGGCGGTGATGATGCCGTACACGCCGAGGGCGTCGACGAGCATCATGAGGACGAGCTTGATGAGGAAGCCCGGTTTGGTGACGTCGCGCGCGTGGGAAGGTTTGTATGCGGGGGTGCTCTCGGCGCTGGGCGGCGCCGACGTGGAGGAACTCATAACTGGGACTCCGGATCCGTTGGGAGGTGTCTTCAGATAGGAGGGGTGGTGTATACCACACTATCCGAAGGGCGTCTTCGTCGACGCATGTTTCGGACAGGTCCTGCTTATGGGGTATCCCGGACGCCGGGGCGTCCGGGATCCCCGTGGAAGCGGTCAGCCGATCGGCTGGACTGCGCTCAGATCACTTCTTGATGGTGTTCTCGATGTTCGAGACCATCGCGGTCCAGCCATCGGCCGGAGCCTCCTTGCCGGCGACGATGTTGCCCTCGGTGGCTCCCCAGAACTCCCAGACGGCGGACATCGCGGGAATGGCCGGCATCGGGACGCCCTTGCCGGAGACCTCGGCGAAGCCCTTGATATCGGGGTCGGAGATGCCCTCGGCGACGGAGGTCATCGCGGGGACGCGACCGCCCAGGTCGAACATCTTCTGCTGAACGTCCTTGGTACCCATGTACTGCATGAACTTGGAGACGAGGAGTCCGTTCTCGGTCTTGGCCGAGGGGAAGAACGCCTGGACGCCGACGAAGGGCTGGGCCTCCTTGCCGCCCGCGGACGGGATCGGCAAGACGGAAATGTCCATTCCGGCCTTGCGGAAGGCGTCGGTGTTCCACGGGCCGGTCACGATGTAGGGGGCCTTGCCGTCGAGGAAGGTCTGCTTCGCGATATCGGCGGACACGGACAGGTCGAGGATGCCCGCGCCGCCCTGAGCCTTGAGCCACTCGGCGAATGCGGCGCCCTCGGGGCCCTTGAGGCCGAGCTGGTCGGTGTAGGAGCCGTCGGCCTCCTGCATGAAGACCGGGGCGCCGAAGGAGGTCTGGAAGGCGTACACGTGGTACGGGTCGAGCTCGCCGTTCTCACCGGCCTGGACGACGAAGGGACGCTCGGCGCCGGTGGCCTTGCCGGAGGCGATCATGTCGTCGAAGGTCGCGGGCGTGTCCTGGGTCAGCTTGTTGTTGCGGATGAGCGCGACGGACTCGACGGCGTAGGGCATGCCGTAGGTCTGGCCGCCGTAGGTGACGCCCTGGACGGCTGCGGGAGCGAGGTCGGCCTTGGCGGAGCCGAGGTCGACGGTGCCGACGACGCCGTTCTCGACGAGCTGGCCGAGGCCGTCGTGCGCGGTGACGATGACGTCCGGGCCGTTGCCGGTCGGGACCTGGGTGATGAACTCCTGGGTGATGTCGGCGGTCGGCTTCTGGACGACGTTGAGGCCGATCTTCGTCTTCTCGGTGAAGTCCTTGGAGAATTCCAGGAGCTGCGGGTAGCGAGTGTCGTCGGCCCAGACGGTGATGGTGCCGAGTTCGCCCTTGGTGCCGGCGGCACTTTGGGCGCCGTCGGCCTTGCCGCTCATCGCGGTCTTGTTGTCGGCGGACCCGCAGGCCGCGAGCGTGGCGCTGAGGGCGATTGCCCCCATGATGGCAATGCCTCGTCGCATTGTCCCCTCCTGATGGTGAATCGAGGACCGGCGCCGCAGCTATCGCGACGTCCGTGTCACTGGTATCGAATGTAAGTGTTTCTGTAGCAGTTCCGCAATCATTTTCTGGAACTTCTCCATTCTGTTACATTCGCGCCGACCAGGGCACTACTCTTGAGGAACGACAAGGAGGTCCCGATGAAGTCACGCACACGCATGTCGGACATCGCCGAGCACGCGCAGGTGTCCGTTGCGACCGTGTCCCGCGTCGTCAACGGCACCGGCCAAGTCTCGGACGAGACGCGCCATCGTGTCCTCGTCGCCATCGACTCCCTCGGCTACGAGCGCCCCGCGACCATGCGCGCCGCGGAGGACTCCGTCATCGGAATCATCGTTCCCGAACTGACCAACCCGGTCTTCGCGACCTACGCCCACTTCCTCCAGTCCGAGATCTCGAGGGCGAACCGGATTCCGATCATCTGCACGCAGACCCCCGGCTCCACGTCCGAGTCCGACTACGTGCGCACCCTCGTCGATCACCAGGTTTCCGGCATCGTCTTCGTCTCCGGCCGCCACGCCGACCTGCACGGCGACATCGAGCGCTATCATCGCCTCATCGAGCTGACCATCCCCTACGTGACGATCAACGGCACGCGCGACGGGGTTGACGCGCCCGATTTCTCCACCGATGACGCGGCGGGCATCGGGGCGGCGGTCAAGCACCTCGCGGACCACGGACACGAGCGGATCGCCCTGCTGACGGGCCAGAGTCACATCATTCCCGCCCAGCGCAAGATCGCAGCCTTCCGCACCCAGATGAAGTCCGTGCTCGGCCAGACCGATCCGCGCATCATCGAGACCTTCTACACCTACGAGGCAGGCGCGGCCGGGGCCAAGGAACTGCTCGCCGAGGGCGTCACCGGAATCATCTGCGCCTCCGACCTTCAGGCGCTCGGAGCGATCCGCACCGCGCACTCCCTCGGCTTGGACGTCCCGGGCGACGCTTCGATCATCGGCTTCGACGACACGATGCTCATGGCGCATACGGACCCGGCCCTCACATCGGTGCGCCAACCGATCCAGGCGATCGCGAGGGCAGCCATCCAGACCCTGGAGACGCAGCTCAAGGGCGCTTCGGTACAGCCCGGTCGTTTCGAATACACGCCCGACCTCGTCGTGCGCGCATCGACCGGCCCGGTGAAACATTCCTGACACCGTTAGACTTTGACAACCATTCTCACTTCAATGAAGAATGGATTTCATGAACATCAAGCGACCCATTGCTCTGTCCACCGTCGCCCTCGCCGCCCTGTCCCTGGCGGCCTGCTCCACCGGAGCCGACTCCGCCGCCTCCGGCGCCGCCTCGGGCTCCACCGCCTCCGGCAAGGTCTCCGTCATGGCCTCCTTCTACCCGCTCAAGTACCTGACTGAACAGATCGGCGGCGAGCTCACCTCCGTCACCTCACTCACCCCAGACGGTGCCGAGCCGCACGACCTCGAACTCTCCCCCGCCAGCGTCGACC
>NZ_JAEKIA010000022.1:712-9828 GCF_016405145.1 Schaalia cardiffensis | reverse complement strand
GAGATCGTCTGTGAAGCTCCGATCGCCCGCCAATCGTAGGGTGAAGAAATCGGTGTGCCATCGACGAGGATCTGGCCGCCTGCTCCGACAAAAGCGGATCGTGTAGAAAGACGGATGCCATTCAATTCGATCGCTTCTGCCCCGGCGTTTCGCAATTCTCCAAGAGTCATGACGAACTCGGTGGCGCTTAAAGCCCCCTCGGGGTCGGAAACCCTCATGATGACGCCGGGCCCGTGCACGGGGACGGCCCCGGCGTTGATGCGGGCCTGGAGTTCAGCGGCTTGAGCGGCTTCGGCTTGGGCTTCTTGCTCATTGGCGGCGGATTCGAGTTCAGCGACCTTGGTTTGCAGGTTCGCCCTTTCGAGGCGCAAAGCGTTCTCCTGCGCGTTCAATTCGGACAGGAGCACCACGAGGTCTTCTTCACTTAATGATTCAAGAGGGTCGGATCGCTGGGCACGGACCTGGGTGACGAGCGCAAATCCGAGGAGGACGCAGATGAGCAGGAGGAGCAGGTGGATTGCGCGCGGAGCTGCGAAGATCGCTTCGCTCAGTCGCGTGAGGAAAGGGATTTTTCGAGGGTGTCCCGTCCGGGTGGGGGTCGTGTCTTCGCTCATCTCAAGCCTTGAGGATCAATCGGCGGATGGAAGCGGTGTTGGAGAAGATTCGGATGCCGAGGACGACGACGACGGCGGTTGTCATCGCGGAACCCACTCCCAGCTGGTTGCCCATGAGGACGAGGAGGCAGGCGACGACGACGTTCCAGAAGAAGGAGGTGATGAAAACTCGGTCGTGGAAGGCGCCTTCGAGCCACGCTCGGGCTGCGCCGAAGAGAGCATCAAGGCCTGCGACGACGGCGACGGGCAGGAAGGGCTGGAGCCAGCTCGGCACCGTCGGGTCGAAGTAGAGGCCGAGGAGGATTCCAACGATGAGGCCGATGATCGCGGGCACCTTAATCTCCTTTACCGGTTTCGAGTGGCTTGGCCTCGCGGGTTGTACGCAGGTCAAGGGCGGGCAGATCAAGTGTGGAATCTCCGGCCGTTGACAGGGTGATTCCGTTGATGGACTGGGCGCTGGAGAGGAAATCCCCGGTTTGGTCGCGAACGAGCGCGACAGAGAGGGCGTTCGCGTCCCCGATTGCGCTGACGAGGTAGGGCGATTGCACGGGAGTGATGTTCACGAGGATCACTGAGCCGGCTGTGCGGATGAAGGTTCCCGGGCCAACGCGAATACCGTTGATGGCGATCGCTTCGGCTCCCGCGCCCCACAGGGCGTTGACGACGACGTTGAGGTCGAGGTCGCGCACTCGTCCTCTGCCGCTTTTCGACAATGCGGCGGCGGATTCTGAATCTTTCAGGGTGACGACGAGGCCGGGGCCGGACACGGGCGCGAGGGAGTTCGCGACGAGGAGGCCCGTATCGAGGCTCGAGGCGCCCCCTTCTTCACCGGTTGCAGTGTCGAGGCGTGAGGATAGGGATTGGACGTCGTCTTGTAGCGAGCCGACGATCCTTTGTTGGGATTGTGCGCGGTCTCGAAGATCGTTGACGACGTCATGCGCGGACGCAGTTCTCAGTGAGGTGATTGCTGTGACGGAGGCGAATCCGAGTCCGAGCGCGAAGAGGAGGACAAGGACGCGCTGCCACCAGTATTGTTTCGCCTCATGTCCGGCGTATTCCGTGTATCCGGCGTCGAGGGGGTTTGCGAGGAGCTGGGTGAGCAAAGACATTGAGGCCGCAGGGTCCACTGGAGCCCGGTCATTTTCGGGAAGCTCTTTCCCGTGAAGGTCCTTGCTGTCTTTGCTGTCTTTCATTTCACGCCCAGCGCTCCTGGACCCTCACTCGCCGCTTCGCGTCGTCGAGGTGTTCGATCATGAGGCGCCTCAAGGCGGGGGCCGCGTCCTCGTGAGAGTCAAGCCATTGCGAGACCTGCTCGACGAGGTCGTTGAGGCTCGCCGGGTTTTCGATGTCTATTCCGCTGAGGAGGGAGCCGTTGACGAAACGGATCGCCAATCCGATCGTGTGCGAGCCCCAGAACTCTTCCATCACTTCCAAGGCCCGCCCCACGATCGACTCGCCCGACCAGGTCGACAAAGCGAGGCCTTCGAAAGCGGCGCTGAGGTGGTCGTTTGAAACTTCAGGGGAGGTGATGAGTTGCCATGCGGCTTCTCGTTGTTCGCCCCGTGGGATTGCTGCGAGTGCTCGGATGCGATGCGCCGCAGCCTCCCCGCTCGGATGCGCTAAGAACCAGTGCTCAATGTCTTGTGGTGAGGCTTCGTCGCGGGCGGCGAGGGCGGCGCGGGCGAGCCAGCCGCTTTGGGAGGAGTTGTGTTCGGCGAGCTCGCGGACGAAGAGGAGCGTCTCCTCTTTTGCTGCGTGGGGGACCAGGGGGAGCATCGCCTTGACCCAGGGGCGAGCACGATCAGCGCTGAGGGTGCGGGCAAGGCGGATCGCAGTCCTCGACAGCTCGTGGATCAGCGGGGCACGTTTCGAGGAGGGCAGGTAGGAGGTCATCGCGCTTCGGGCCATGGTGACGATTTCGGCAGCGAGGGAGGCATCTTCTTCGTCGAGGGCACAACGCATTGCCGAAAAGGCGAACTTCTCCGGGTCGAGGAGGCCATCGCGCACGGCGTTCCACAGGGATGACCAGACGACTGAACGGGTCATCAAGTCAGGACAGGTGGAGATGAATCCGAGGGCGAGCTCGGTAGAAGAAGAATCCAGGCGCGGCACCGCATAGGTGAGGTCATTGTCGTTGACGACGACGAGATCCATGTGCGAGCGACCCCCCGAAACATTGAGGATCCCCTCAGGGTCGATCGGCGCTTCAACGCCGTTCATCCGCACGTCAAAGGAATGGGTTTTCTCGAGTTTCCCTCCCCTTAACGCCCAGGTCGACACTTCGAGGCGGTGGGGGCATTGGCCAGGCTTTTGAGCTTCGTCACGCAAGGTGAAGTCGAAGACGCGACCGCTGAGATCCGTTTGCCAGGAGGCTGAAAGGATGGCGGGGCCGCTCGTCTTCAACCAGGCTTCGACCCACCCGGAAAGGTCGTGAGAGGAAGCCTCTTCCAAGCAGGAGATGAGGTCTTCTAAGCGGGTCGAAGAGTAGGCGTAACGCGTGAAGTACAGGCGAGCACCTTTGAAGAAAGCGTCTTCGCCGACCCAAGCGACGAGTTGGTTGAGGACCGCAGCGCCTTTCGCGTAGGTGATCCCATCGAAGTTCGTTTTCGCCGCTGCAACATCGGGGATATCGGCATCGATCGGGTGGGTTGTCGGCATCTGGTCTTGTTCGAGGGCCCAGGCTTTGCGTCCGACGACGAAGGCGGCGCGTTCCCCTGCGTATTTCGTTGCTCTGGCTGCCGCGATCGCTCCTTGGTTCTCGGCGAAGGACTCTTTCAACCACAGGCCGTCCCACCATTGGGGGGTGACGAGGTCGCCGAACCACATGTGGCACATTTCGTGGAGGATCGTGTTGGCGCGGCGCTGGCGTTCAAAGAAGGTCGGGTGTTCGCGTGAGAGGTAGGACTCGTTGAAGGTGACGCAGCCGGGGTTTTCCATGGCGCCGAGGTTGTATTCGGGGACGAAGACCTCGTCGTATTTCCCCCAGGGGTAGTTGCTTGCGTAGACCTCGTGGAAGAAGTCGAGGCCCGCTGTGGTCACTTCGAGAATATCTTCGGAGTCCATTGAGGGGGCGAGGGCGCTGCGGCACATGAGGCGCAGTGGAACTTCGATCTCCTCGCCGCCGGGGGCTCCCCCTTTCCACACTCCCCCGTCGACGACGGCCCAGTCCCCCGCGACGAGGGCGGTGATGTAGCTCGACAGGGGCAGAGTCTGCGCGAAAACGTGTCGCACCCCGTCTTCGATCGCCTCGGTTGAGACTTCCTGGCAGTTCGAAGCGACAATCCAGTGGGTGGGGGCATCAACGGTGAAGGACCAGCGCGCCTTCATATCGGGCTGGTCGAAGCAGGGCCAGGCCCGGTGGGCATCCTGGGGTTCGAATTGCGTGTAGCAGTACACCCGAGCGTCCTCGGGGTCTTCATAACGGTGCAAGCCCTCGCCTGTGCGCGAGTAGCTGTAGTCGGCATCGACGGTGATCGTGATTGGCGTGCCCGTGGGAAGATCCTCGAGGGCGAGTCGTTCCTCGTCTTGATGGAATTGCCGTACGTGACCGTTGACGCTGAGCGAGGTCACGGTCCCTGCGACGTCAAGGAAAGTTGAATCCTGTGCGGCGGTGAGGTTGAGGGTGGAGCGAACCTGGAAAGTCGAGGCACCGGGAAGATCTCCGCCGCGCACATCGACGTGCACGGCCACCTCGTCGAGGGCGATGCTGTGTGCTCGCTCGTGGGCTTCGGTCCGGGTGAGAACTCGCATGTGTCGAAGTCTACGTATTCATGGGCGCTGCCGCTGGTGCGCAGCCAGCGGGTCGGGAGTGTCTGGGCGCTAGAGTGGGCCCATGACTTCTGTCGTTGACATCCGCCCCACAGTTGAACCACTCCCCCTTTCCCAGGCCCTCCAGGGCCTGAACGTCGAGGCATTCCTTGATGCGCGCGGCAACGCCCTTTCCACCTCCCAGATTGACGAGCTGAAGGTTAGTGGCGCCACCGTCTCCTCTTTGGATTGCGAAACGGGGTGGGTTTTCGTTGCCATTCCGGGACTCACTCAGCATGGAGTGCGTTTCGCCGCCGCCGCACAGGCCAACGGGGCGAGTGTCCTTCTAACGGACGTTGAAGGAGCTGAGCTGGCCCGCCAGGCGGAGGTTGACCTTCCGGTTGTGGTGGTCGCTGATCCTCGCAGCGCCGCGGCCCTCGTTTCGAAGAACATCTACGGCTCGCCCGCTGAGAAGCTCAAGACGATGGCGGTGACGGGGACGAATGGGAAGACAACGACCTCGTTCCTCATGCGCGCAGCCCTCGGCATCGAGTTCACGGACCCGGCGATCTGCGGCACCGTTGAAACTCGCATCGGTGACCTGCGTTTCCGTTCGGATCAGACGACCGCTGAATCTCCGGTCGTTGAACGGCTCCTCGCTTTCACCCTGGAGAAGGGCCTGGGTGCAGCGGTCGTTGAGACCAGTTCCCATGCTTTGAGCTTCGGGCGAGTTGACGGCATTGTTTTCGACGTCGTCGCCTTCACGAACCTCCAGCACGACCACCTCGACTATTACGGGGAGATGGAGAACTACTACGCGGCGAAGAAGATGCTTTTCACTCCCGCCCATTCCAAGCGGGGCGTCGTGTGTGTGGACGATGAATGGGGACAGCGTCTAGCTAAAGAGGCGAGCGTGCCCGTGACGACCGTCGCCGCTTTGAGTGAGGAAGAAGCCGATTGGACGGTCCGCAATGTCCACCCGGACCAGGGGCTTGGGAAGATCGTTTTTGAACTCGTCGACCCTCAAGGTCAGGCTCACCCGGTCGCCATGCCGATCCTCGGTGAGGTGAATGTGCAGAACACGGCGGTCGCGATCGTGGCTGCTTTGAGCCTCGGTTATGACACGGATGAGGTGATTGCCGCCCTTGAAAGGGCAGAGCAGATCCCGGGGCGCATGCAAAAGATCAACCCCGAGCCGCGTAACCAGCCCCTCGTCATTGTGGATTATGCGCATACGCCGGAGGCACTCGAGTGGACGCTGCGTTCGACGAGGGACCTCACTGTCGGCAAGCTCGTCATTGTTTTCGGCACGGATGGTGACCGTGATGTGTCGAAGCGCGAGGTCATTGCCGGAATTGCGGCGCGTGAAGCGGATGTTTTGTGGGTGACGGATGAGAATCCGCGTACTGAGGATCCACAGTCGATTCGTGATTACCTTATGCGGGGGATTAAGAGTGTGCGCCCGGACCTTAATAATGTGACGGAGGTGATAACCTGCCGCCGGGATGCTGTGAGGAAAGCGATTCTTGCAGCTCAGCCTGGTGACACTGTCATCATCACTGGGAAGGGCTCGGAGTGGTATCAAGACATTGAGGGCATTAAGCACGAGTACAACGATGTGCCCGTCGCCCGCGAGGTCCTCACTTACGATTTGCGTTCTCACGTGTGACATCTGGCGGAAAACCGCCCGATGAGGCCCACTCCTTGGTCATATCACCCGCCCTCCGATTTAGGATGGGCGGGTGATTGACAAGGATCTGCCCATGGATGTCTCTCTTGACGAGGACGCCGAGCTTCGTGCCAGCCAAATGAGGCACAGCCTCGACATGTTCGAACTCGAAGAGGAAGACCTTGCTCTCCTCGACTCGGAGGGTGTTTTCGACGCCGATGAGGAGAACATGGCGGGCCTGCCGGTCCTCGCGATCGTTGGCCGTCCGAATGTCGGCAAATCGACCCTAGTCAATCGGATCATTGGTCGACGAGAAGCGGTTGTCCAGGACACTCCGGGGGTGACTCGTGACCGCGTCTCCTACCCTGCCGAGTGGGCGGGCACAGCGTTCACCGTGGTTGACACGGGTGGCTGGGAGGTTGATGTTAAGGGCTTGGATCGTTCGGTCGCCGAGCAGGCGGAGATTGCCGTCGATTTGGCGGACGCGGTCCTCCTCGTCCTCGATGCGACGGTCGGGGTGACCGCTTCGGATGAGCGGATTGTCACGATGCTGCGTTCGAAGGGCAAGCCCGTTGTTTTGGCTGCGAATAAGGTCGATTCGCCTCAGCAGGAGGCTGATGCTGCTTACTTGTGGAGCCTGGGCATGGGTGAGCCGTATCCCGTTTCGGCTCTGCATGGGCGCGGCACGGGTGATTTGCTTGACGCGGTCCTTGAGGTCCTCCCGGAAGAGTCCGCGGTCGCTGCGAAGATGCCCGAGGGCGGACCGCGCCGCGTAGCGCTCCTGGGCCGTCCGAACGTCGGCAAGTCCTCCTTGCTCAACGCTCTGGCCGGTTCGGAGCGAGTTGTGGTCAATGAGTTGGCCGGTACGACTCGTGATCCGGTTGATGAGCTGGTCGAGCTTGATGGCGAGTTCTGGTGGTTCGTCGATACTGCGGGTATTCGCCGCAAAATGCATCGGACGACAGGCGTGGACTATTACGCGTCGATCCGCACGCAGGCCGCTTTGGAGAAGGCCGAGGTCGCCCTCGTCCTTTTTGATGGCTCTGAGCCGCTGACTGAGCAGGATATTCGGGTCGTGCAGGCCGTCGTCGATGCTGGTCGGGCTCTTGTCATTGTGAATAACAAGTGGGATCTTGTTGACGAGGAGCGCCAGCTGGCTTTGCGTGCTGAGTTGGAACGTGAGCTCGTGCAGATGTCGTGGGCACCGCGCATTAACTTGTCGGCGAAGACTTCGTGGCATACGAACCGGATCACCCGGGCGTTGAGGACTGCTCTTGAGGGGTGGGAGACGCGTATCCAGACTGGTCAGCTCAATGCTTTCCTCGGTCAGCTTGTTGCCGCTCATCCGCATCCTTTGCGTGGTGGGAAGCAGCCGCGTATTTTGTTCGGCACTCAGGTGTCGAATCGTCCGCCGAGGTTCGTACTTTTTACGACGGGGTTCCTTGATCCGGGCTACCGGAGGTTCATTGAGCGTCGTTTGCGTGAGGAGTTCGGTTTCGAGGGCACTCCGATTCAGATTTCAATGCGGGTGCGTGAGCGTAAGAGGAAGTGAACTGGGGCAATGCTGAGCTGGGCGACGATGGATTCCCCTATTGGGGCTTTGCTTCTTATTGGGAGCGATCGGGGCCTTGTACGAATCGCGTTTGAGCAGGAGGGTTTTGAATCTGTTCGCCTTCGCGTCGCCCAGGTGCTTCACGAGGAGATTCACGAAGATGCCACTCCCCTGCTTGACTTGGCGAAGCGCCAGTTGACTGAGTATTTCGCGGGTAAGCGTCAAAGTTTTGATC
This sequence comes from Schaalia cardiffensis, assembly GCF_016405145.1. Taxonomy (GTDB): domain Bacteria; phylum Actinomycetota; class Actinomycetes; order Actinomycetales; family Actinomycetaceae; genus Pauljensenia; species Pauljensenia cardiffensis. The sequence continues at coordinate 2,011 of NZ_JAEKIA010000022.1, read as the reverse complement.
TGCCTCTTGACCGGTGTTTGTCGAAGGGTTTTTTTGCCGAGGTTCAGGCGATTCTCTCCACGATTCCTTTCGGAGAGACGATGAACTATTCGCAATTGGCTGCCGCGGCCGGGCACCCGAAGGCTCATCGCGCTGCCGCAAACGCATGTGCGGCGAATCCTTTGCCCTTCATTCAGGCGTGTCACCGCATCACCCGCAGAGACGGGTCCTTCGGCGGCTACCGGGGCGGCGTGGAAGCGAAACAGTTCCTTCTGGATTTTGAACGGCAAGGGGCTTCTTCTGCCCTCTGAGCGTGGGGCGCTGCGAGGCTGGGGTGAATGTCCCTCAGGCGTGGGGCGTGGCGCTTTCTGATCCAAGGTCGTGTCCTGCGTCTCCCTCATCGTCGACACATCCAAATGCACCTTATGGCGCGAGGTGCTTTCTGACCCGGCGTGGCCGATCATCGCCCCCTACCTGAAAGGTCTTAATGCACCTTATGGCGCGAGGTGCTTTCTGACAGTTAAGGCTGAAGAGCTGGCAACGGCTAGGCGGTCTTAATGCACCTTATGGCGCGAGGTGCTTTCTGACCATATTCATAGTAGTATTGGCAGGCTACATAGATGTCTTAATGCACCTTATGGTGCGAGGTGCTTTCTGACTCAGGCCGACATTGTTGGCCAGATTACTCGTCTTGTTGTCTTAATGCACCTTATGGTGCGAGGTGCTTTCTGACGCAAAGTATGGTTATTGGGGGATGGTAGCATCTCAGTCTTAATGCACCTTATGGTGCGAGGTGCTTTCTGACTCGCACCTCATTTACTGGAAAGGAGGTAGCTTATGGTCTTAATGCACCTTATGGTGCGAGGTGCTTTCTGACCGGCCGAGCAGGCCAGGCGAGAGGCGCAGTCCGCAGGTCTTAATGCACCTTATGGTGCGAGGTGCTTTCTGACTTTTCGACGAAGTGATCAAGTGGGCTTAACCGCCGTCTTAATGCACCTTATGGTGCGAGGTGCTTTCTGACTCGCACCTCATTTACTGGAAAGGAGGTAGCTTATGGTCTTAATGCACCTTATGGTGCGAGGTGCTTTCTGACTTATGAAGGGGTTGCGGGAACCATCGCCAATGAGTCTTAATGCACCTTATGGTGCGAGGTGCTTTCTGACATGGACAGCGAAGACCGTCAGCTCGCACACTCTGCATGTCTTAATGCACCTTATGGTGCGAGGTACTTTCTGACACCTCGGGGAAAACCCGGGAGAGGGTGGATACGTATAGTCTTAATGTACCTTATGGTGCGAGGTGCTTTCTGACGCCGCGAAA
>NZ_JAEKIA010000022.1:0-702 GCF_016405145.1 Schaalia cardiffensis | reverse complement strand
TTAATGTACCTTTTGGTGCGTGGTGCTTTCTGACGCCGCGAAAAGCCCAGCGACCCCACCCCCGACCCCCTCGCGTCTTAATGCACCTTATGGTGCGAGGTGCTTTCTGACGGAAGCATGCAACCCATTTCCACACATGTGGTCGTCTCGTCTTAATGCACCTTATGGTGCGAGGTGCTTTCTGACCAGATATATGAGCTCACGCCGAGCAGGCTGACGGTCTTAATGCACCTTATGGTGCGAGGTGCTTTCTGACTCCACCCCGAAAACACCGCCTCTGAGCAGGCAGAACATTCGAGTTATCGCCACCGACCTGAAAAGCACCAACCAAGTCGTCCAGCACCACCCCCATTAAAGCACATATGCCCAGGTCATGGGGTGATCGCCACCGAAGCGCTCAGAGCGCGTTCGTCCGCCGGATCTCAACGTGTTCTTCAGGAAAAGTCGGTCTGTTCGCGAGAAACTCGGCACACGAGGAACAGGAAACGGGCGCACAGCTGACTCTGAGTGACGACCCTACGCAGCCAGGGCCCAATAGAGGGAGAGCCCATTGAGAGCGCCTCGCCCCAACACAGTCCAAACACGGGATACCGGCAAGGAAGTGTGGCATCGACCCGGACTTTTCGTTGATCTGACCGCGTAAAGTCGCGTTCCCCATAGGGGTGGGGCCTATATGAGCGGGTGAGTGTTGACAAGCGCCCC